>NZ_JAIHLP010000002.1:1326447-2652894 GCF_020009625.1 Leifsonia poae | reverse complement strand
GCCCGAAGAACACGAGCGGGAGGCCGGGGTTCTCGCGACGCACCAGCGTGCTGAAGTCGTGCAGCGCATCCACCGCGGCCCGCAGCCCGCCCGGCCCCAGCCGGCCCAGCTTGGCCGGGTCGCCCCACTGGGCCATGCCGGTGCGACCGTGTCCGCGATGGTCGTCGGCGTAGACCGTGTAACCGTCGGCGTTCAGGTGTTCGGCAAGGGCACGATAGCGACCGGCGTGCTCCCCGACGCCGTGCGCGACCTGCACCACGGCCCGCGGCGCTTCGACAGGCCACACATCGTAGGTGATCTCCACGCCGGTGGCGTCTGTATAGGTAGGCACGCGCTCATTCTGGCGCACCGCATCCGAGAATGGGATTTATTTAGCGAGACTAATTTGTTAGGCTAACAATGTATGTCTCAACGCCTCAGCACCCACGATCTCAGCACGGCTGTGCGCATCGCCGTCGCCCGGCTCTCCCGCCGGCTGCGCGCCGAAAAGGCCGACCACGAGCTGAGCGACACCCAGACCTCCGTCCTCGCCTTCACCGTGCGAGAAGGGCCGGGCACGATCGGCCAGCTCAGCGAACACGAGCGGGTCACGCCGCCGTCGATGAACCGCACCGTCAACCACCTCGAAGACGCCGGCTACGTGCGCCGCACCCCCGACGCCGAAGACGGCAGAAAGGTGGTGGTGGTCGCCACTGAGTCGGGCCGCGAGCTCATCGCCGAGACCCGCCGCCGTCGCGACGCCTGGCTGAACAAGCGCCTGCGCACGCTCACCCCCGAGCAGCGCTCCACCCTGGCCGAGGCCGCGACCATCCTGCGAGAGCTGGCCGATTCTTGAGTGCGATGTTCCGGTCGCTGGCCGGAGTGAACTATCGCATCTGGGCGACCGGCGCGATCGTCTCCAACGTCGGCACCTGGATGCAGCGCACGGCGCAAGACTGGATCGTCCTCACCCAGCTCACCCACAACAACGCCGCGGCGGTCGGCGTCGTGATGGCGCTGCAGTTCGCGCCGCAGCTGCTGCTGCTCCCGGTCACCGGATGGGCGGCCGACCATCTCGACCGCCGCAAGCTCCTCATGGCGACGCAGGGGGCGATGGGCGCGCTCGGCCTCGGACTCGGCCTCCTCACCGTCTTCGGTTTCGTGCAGCTTTGGCATGTCTACGTGTTCGCCGCGCTGCTCGGTTGCGTTGCCGCCTTCGACGCCCCCGCCCGGCAGACCTTCGTCTCGGAACTGGTGGCCGGCCCCAACCTCTCCAACGCCGTCGCCCTCAACTCGGCGTCCTTCAACGCCGCCCGGATGATCGGCCCGGCCGTCGCCGGCGTGCTCACCGCGGTGGTCGGCGCGGGCTGGGTGTTCCTCATCAACGCGGCGACATTCGGTGCGGTGCTGCTCTCGCTCAAGTTCCTGCGGGTGAGCCAGCTCTACCGCTCCGAGCGTGCGAAGAAGCAGCGCGGCGGTCTCGCCGAAGGCTTCCGCTATGTGCGCCGGCGTCCTGACATCCTCGTCATCCTCGTCATGGTGTTCCTGATCGGAACGTTCGGGCTCAACTTTCCCATCTTCATCTCGACGATGTCGGTCAGCGTCTTCCACAAGGGCGCCGGCGAATTCGGGCTCCTCTCCTCGATCATGGCGATCGGCTCGGTGGTCGGCGCATTGCTCTCGGCCCGTCGGGAACGCCCGCGCGTCGCCCTCCTTTTCGCCGGCGCCGCGTTCTTCGGGTTCGGATGCGCGCTGGCCGCCGTCATGCCCGAGTATTGGCTCTTCGGCCTCGCCCTCATCGTGATCGGCATCTCGTCGCAGACCCTGATGACGACCGCCAACGGCACCGTGCAGATGACGACGGACCCGCACCTCCGCGGTCGCGTCATGGCCATCTACATGGCGATCTTCATGGGCGGCACCCCGATCGGCGCCCGATCGTCGGCTGGGTCGCCGACACCTTCGGGCCGCGCTGGGCGATGGGCGTCGGAGCCGCCTCCGGTTTCGCGGCCGCCCTCGTCGGTGTGATCTACCTGGTGAAATACCGCAACCTTCGCCTGCGCTTCACCTCCTGGCGCCCCCGGTTCACCGTCGACGCCCGCGAAGAGGTTCGCGAGGAACTCGCCGACACCGAGGCCACCGCCACCCGCGCATCCTGACGCCCCTCCCCCCCCCCTCCCCACCCCTCCCGCCCCGTCCCGTCCGCCCCCCTCTCCCACCCCACCCCACCCCACCCCAGCAGTCGAGTCCACTCAAAGTCGCCCGAAAACGTGCGAGTCCGCGGATTCTTCGCGGACTCGCGTGCCACTTCGGGGTGGGTGGGGGGCGGACGGGGCGGGGCGGGGCGGGGGACGGGGCGGGACCGGGCGGGACGGGGCGGGGCGGGCGGGGCGGACGGGCGGCGGCGGAGTCGCGGTAGGCTTGAAACGATTCATAGTGCGAGGAGGCGGCGGTGGGCACAGGCGGTCAACGGGTGTGCTTTCAGGTGCGGGTGCGTCCCGAACTGCTTGACGAGTACAGGCGCGCTCACGAGGCGGTCTGGCCCGCGATGCTGCGCGAGATCGAGGCGTCCGGGCGGCGGAATTACACGCTGTTCCTCGCCGAGGACGGGCTGCTCATCGGCTATTACGAAGCGGACTCCCCCGAGGCGAGCGCACGCTACCTCGCCGAATCGGCGGTGGCGGCGGAATGGGAGGCCGCGATGGGCAGATTCTTCCTCTCGGTCGACGGCCGTGCCGACCAGGATGCGCCCCACCTGAACGAGGTCTTCAACCTGGCCGACCAACTCGCCACGTCATCCCCCACGACGGCAGAACATTCGGCGCACATCGTTGGAATCAGCGCGACGTAGCCACCATTTGGCGCAGATCGCGACCGCGCGCTACGCCAGCGGGCGAGCGACGCGAGCGGGCGAGTACAGCGTGGGGGCGAACACGCGGGCGACGAGCGCGCGCAGGCTTTCCAGGTCGCCGCCGACCAGCCCCTGCGCCCGGGCCTGAACGAGCACATTGCCGATCGCGGTCGCTTCGACCGGACCGGCCAGCACCGGCAGTCCGCTGCGGTCGGCGACGAGTTGGCAGAGCAGACGGTTCTGTGCTCCGCCGCCGACGATGTGGATGGTGTCGACGACCCGGCCCGAGAGGTCGGCGGCGGTCTGGACGGCGCCGGCGAACGCATCCGCGAGGCTTTCGACGATGCTCCGCACGTACTCGACGGGGGTGGTCGGGGCGGCGACACCGTGTTCGTTGCACCATTCGGCGATGCGGAGGGGCAGGTCGCCGGGGGCGAGGAAGCGGGGGTCGTCGGCGTCGAACACGGGTACCGGTGTGGTCAACGATCCGGCCTGGTCGAGCAACGTCACGAGGTCGACGTCGATCCCGCGCGCCTGCCAGGTGCGGATGGATTCGCTCAGCAGCCACAGCCCCATCACATTGTGGAGGAACCGGACCCGACCGTCGACACCGCCCTCGTTGGTGAAGTTGGCGTTGCGTGCGGCTTCCGTGGCGACGGGATGCTCGAGTTCGACGCCGACGAGGCCCCACGTTCCGCAGGAGATGTAGGCGGCGTTCGGAGAGACCATGGGCACGGCGACGACGGCCGAGGCGGTGTCATGCGAGCCGACCGTGGTGACCGTCGGCCCGACGCCATCGACGTTCAGCCGGGAACGGAGGCTGGGCAGCAGCGCTCCGATGGGGGTTCCGGGTTCGACGACCGGGGGGAGGATGCCCCGCGGCAGGTCGAGACGGTCGAGGAGGGCGTCGTTCCATTCGCCGTCGGCGGTGAGCAGACCGGTCGTGGAGGCGTTGGTGCGCTCGGCGACGCGTTCGCCGCTCAGCCAGTACGTGATCAGGTCTGGGATGAGCAGCATCGTGTCGACGTCGGCCAGCCGCCCGCCGGCACGGTCCACGGCCAGCTGATAGAGCGTGTTGAAGGGCAGGAACTGCAGGCCGTTCTGCCGGTAGAGGTCTGCGGCCGGCACGCGGGAGTGGGTCAGCTCGACCCCCGGAAGCGAGCGCTCGTCGCGGTAGTGGTACGGGATGCCCTGGAGCACTCCCCCGCGCAGCAGCCCGTAGTCGACAGCCCACGCATCCACTCCCACACTGACGATCCCCGGCTCGGTGCGGAGTGCCGCACCGAGCCCGTCGGTCACGTGCCGGTACAGCTCGACGACGTTCCAGTGCAGGCCGGCACGGTCGCCTTCCCACAGCTGCACGGGCGTGTTCGCGAAGCGTGCGGTCTCGCTGAGTTCGAGCGTGTTCGGTCCGACGCGGCCGAGCATGACCCGGCCGCTGGTGGCACCGAGGTCGACCGCGGCGACAGCGCCGCTTCCGCCCGGCCCGCTGCCGCTCATCGGCGTCGCCTCATCTCAGGAACGCGGCGGCGACGCCGGCATCGACGGGGATGTGGAGCCCGGTGGTGTGGTCGAGGTCGGAGGAGCAGAGCACGAACACCGCGTTCGCGACGTGCTCGGGCAGGACCTCCCGCTTCAGCAGCGTGCGCTGGGCGTAGTACTGACCCAGCTCGTCTTCGGGAACCCCGTAGACGGCAGCCCGCTTGGCACCCCAACCGCCGGCGAAGATCCCGGACCCGCGCACCACCCCGTCCGGGTTGATGCCGTTGACCCGCACCCCGTACTCACCGAGTTCTGCTGCCAGCAGCCGCACTTGGTGCGCCTGGTCGGCTTTGGTGGCCGAGTAGGCGATGTTGTTCGGGCCGGCGAAGACGGAGTTCTTCGAGGAGATGTAGACGATGTCGCCGCCGAGCTTCTGCTCGATGAGCACCTTGGCCGCGGCCTTCGAGACCAGGAACGATCCCTTCGCCATCACGTTGTGCTGCAGATCCCAATCGGCGACCGTTGTCTCCAGCAACGACTTCGACAACGACAGGCCGGCGTTGTTGACCACCAGGTCAAGACCGCCGAACGCGAGCAATGCCGCATCCACCGCCTGCTGCACCGCACCCTCATCGGTCACGTTCGCGACCACACCGATCGCGACATCCGTGTTGCCGATCTCGGCCGCTGCGGCCTGCGCTTTCTCCACGTCGAGGTCGGCGATCACCACACACGCGCCCTCGTCCGCGAGCCGGGTGGCGATGGCCTTGCCGATCCCCGATGCAGCTCCGGTGACCAATGCGATACGACCAGCCAGCGGCTTCGGCTTCGGCAGCCGCGCAAGCTTGGCCTCCTCCAACGCCCAGTACTCGATGCGGAACTTCTCGCCCTCGTCGATCGGCGCATAGGTCGAGAGCGCTTCGGCTCCCCGCATCACGTTGATGGCGTTGACGTAGAACTCCCCGGCCACACGAGCGGTCTGCTTGTTCGCGCCATAGGAGAACATGCCTACCCCGGGGATCAGAATGATCGCCGGGTCCGCCCCGCGGATCGCCGGCGACTCCGGGCTCGCGTGACGGTCGTAGTACGCCTGATAGTCGGCCCGGTACTGCTCGTGCAGCACCTCCAACCGCGCCACCGACTCGTCGACGGAGGCGTCCGCCGGCAGATCCAGCACCAACGGTTTCACCTTGGTCCGCAGGAAGTGGTCCGGGCAGCTCGTGCCCAGGGCGGCGAGCCGCGGATGCTCGGATGACACCAGGAAGTCGAGGACGACGTCGGCATCCGTGAAGTGCCCGACCTGCGCCCGATCGGTCGACGCGATCGCCCGCAGATGCGGGGCCAACGCCGCCGCCTTCGCCCGCCGCTCCCCCGCCTCCAGTGCCTCGTAACCGGTCAAGACGGTTCCGAACGGCTTCGATCTGCCGTGCTGGTCGATGTACGCCGCGGCGGTTTCGATGATCCACAGCGAGTTCGCCTCGGCCTCCTCCGACGTGTCACCCCACGCGGTGATGCCATGACCGCCCAGGATAGCGCCGACCGCCCCCGGGCTCTCCCGCCTCAACGCCGCGATATCCAACCCCAACTGGAACCCCGGACGCCGCCACGGCACCCACACCACCCGCCCACCGAACGCCGCACCCGTCAACGCCTCCCCATCAACCGCCGTCGCAAAAGCGATCCCCGAATCCGGATGCAAATGATCCACATGCGCCGCATCCACCAAACCATGCATCGCCGTATCGATCGACGGCGCCGCACCCCCCTTGCCATGCAGCGTGTAATCGAACGCCGCCACCATCTCATCCTCCCGCCCCACACCCGGATACACCCCGACAAGAGACCGCAACCGATCCAAACGCAACACCGCCAACCCCGACTCCGTCAGCGTGCCAAGATCACCACCAGAGCCCTTCACCCACAACAACTCCACGGATTCCCCCGTCACCGGGTCGATCCCCGCACCCTTCGCACTGGTGTTGCCGCCGGCGTAGTTCGTATTCCGCGGATCGGAACCCAACCGATTCGAACGAGCAATCAGTTCTTCCGCTACCGGGTTCGTCACGCTCATGCCCCCCATCCGGCCTGAACGCCGCCGACACGGTCGGCCTCGATCTTCTCCTGATACCCGGATGCGGCATACGCCTTCATCGGGTCGGCCGGCAAACCGCGCGACTCGCGCCACTCGGCCAACGCCGGGCGCACATCCGTGTAGAACGCATCCATCAGGATCCCGTTCGCACCGAGCACATCGCCGGCCGCCTGCGCCGCCGACAAGGCCCCCCGATCGATCAGGAGAGCACGCGCCGTCATCTCCTGCACGTTCAGCACCGAGCGGAGCTGGCCCGGGATCTTCTTCTCGATGTTGTGGCACTGGTCGAGCATGAAAGCGACGTCCGGGTTGTTCAGCCCGCCACCGCGGATCACCTCCGCCAGGATGCGGAACAGCTGGAACGGGTCGGCCGCTCCGACGATCAGGTCGTCGTCGGCGTAGAACCGCGAGTTGAAATCGAACGAGCCGAGCTTTCCGAGACGGAGCAGCTGCGCGACGATGAACTCGATGTTGGTCCCGGGCGCGTGGTGCCCGGTGTCCAAGCACACCAGCGCCTTCTCACCCAGTGCGACCGTGTGCGCGTAGCTGGTCCCCCAATCCGGGACGTCCGTGTGATAGAACGCCGGCTCGAAGAACTTGTACTCCAACACCAGTCGCTGGTCGTCACCGAGACCCGCGTAGATCGCCGCCAAAGAGTCGGCCAAACGGTCCTGCCTCGCGCGGATGTCGTCCTGCCCCGGGTAGTTCGTGCCGTCCGCCAACCAGATCTTCAGATCCCGCGAACCCGTCTCGTTCATCACGTCGATACAGCGCAGGTGATGATCGACCGCCTTCTGCCGCACCACCGGATCGGAATGCGTGACCGATCCCAGCTTGTAGTCGTCGTCCTGGAAGGTATTCGAGTTCACCGTCCCCAACGACACCCCGCTGTCCTCCGCATGCTTGCGCAGATCGGAGAACGAGTCCACCAGATCCCACGGGATGTGCAACGCCACCGTCGGAGCCAGGCCGGAGTACTTGTGCACCTGCGCCGCATCCGACACCTTCTCGAACGGGTCACGCGGTGTGCCCGGCGAACCGAACACCTTGAACCGGGTGCCCGAATTGCCGAACGCCCACGAGGGAAGCTCGATCGCCTGCGCGGCGAGCGCCGGGGCGATGGTGTGAAGGTCAGTCATGTCAGTGCTCAATCGTTTCTTTGTAGCGGGTTGGTGCTCAGCGGCCGACGGGGACCGTGGCGGGGATGACGACAGTGGTGGAATGGTGGCCCGCCTCCAGAGGTCGCTCGGGCTGTCCGGGGAGGCGGAGAACGGCGTCGACGCCAGACGGGATGTCGGCTTCGACGGTGAGGGTGTCGCCGACGAGAGTCCACGCGACGGCGACGCGGCCGTGCGGAGTCTTCAGCTCGGTCTCCGCTTCGGTGAGACCGCCGCCCGGTTGCGGTGCGATGAGCACCTTCGCGTAGCCGGGGGCGAGCGGCGCGATCCCGCCGACCACCCGGTGCATCCAGTCGGCCACGGCGCCGAGCGCGTAGTGGTTGAACGACGTCATCTCACCGGGGTTGATGGTGCCGTCCGGCAGCATCGAATCCCAGCGTTCCCACACGGTGGTGGCGCCCATGGTCACCGGGTAGAGCCAGGACGGGCACTCGCGCTCGAGCAGGAGCCGGTAGGCGGCATCCACGTGGCCGGTCTTCGTCAGGGCGTCGGTGATGAAGGGGGTGCCGGCGAAACCGGTGGAGATGCGGTAGCCTGCCGCGGCCGAGAGCTCGGCCAGACGCGCCCCGGCGGTCGCCTCGTCTTCCTGATCGAGGAGACCGAATACGATGGCGAGAGCGTAGACGGTGGTGCAATCGCTCAGCACGATGCCGTCGGTGACGTAGTTCTCGGTGAAGGCCGCGCGGAGACCGGCGGCGATGGCCTCGAACTCCTTCTGTTCGGCAGCGAGGCCGAGCAGCGCGGCGGTCTGGGCCACGATGGTCGCCGAACGGTAGGCGCAGGCCGTGGCGACGACGCCCTTGTCGGCTTTCGCCTCGGCCGGGTTCTCCGGCGGCGCATCCGGGTCGAGCCAGTCGCCGAACTGGAAGTTGCCGTCCCAGACCCCTGCGGGCGAGAGCAGCGACTTCACGTGGCGCACGTGGGCGGCCATGGAACCGAACTGCCGGCGCAGCACCGACTCGTCCCCATACGCCTCGTAGAGCGTCCACGGCACCCACACCGCGGCATCGCTCCAGATCGCCGTGGAGTCGACCGTTCCGAACTCGCTGGGAGCGTCGCCGCCGAGGTACTTCAGAACATCCGGGATGACGAATCCGACGATGCCGTCATGGTGCTTCTGCTCCAGACCGAGGTCGATCAGCCAGTCGGACAGGAACGCATCCACGTCGTAGAGGAAGGCGGCCGTCGGCGCGAACGCGGCGATGTCTCCCGTCCAGCCGAGACGCTCGTCGCGCTGCGGGCAGTCGGTGGGGACATCGACGAAGTTGCCGCGCATTCCCCACACCACGTTCTCGTGGAACTGGTTCAGCAGCGGGTCGGAGGTGCGGAAGGTGCCGATCCGTTCGAGCTCCGATCCGATCGCGACGGCGGTGATGGCAGCGGCGTCGAATTCGCCCGGCCAGCCCGTGATCTCCGCATACCGGAAGCCGTGGAAGGTGAAGGTGGGCTCGAACACATCCGCGCCACCGCTCAGGATGAACCGGTCGGTCGCGAGGGCCGAGCGCAGCGGTCTCGTGCCCAGCTCGCCGTCTTCCAGCACCTCGGCGTGGCGCAGCGTGATCTCCGTGCCTTCGGGGCCGCTCGCCTGCACGCGCACCCACCCGACCAGGTTCTGGCCGAAGTCGACGAGTGTCGTGCCGGAGGGCGACGTCCACACCTTCTGTACGGCGAGCTCGTTCCAGCGTTTGACGCTCGGGCCCACGTACGGTTCGAGGATCGCGGTGTCGAAGTCGAGCGTGTGCACGCCGACCCACCCCTCGCCGACGAAGCCGGGCGCGAGCCACGCGTCGTTGCGGCGCCGGGCATCGATCGTCTCACCGTCGTAGAGGTCGTTCGCGAGCACCGCACTCGGCCCCGCCGTCCAGCCGGCATCTGTGGAGACGGTCTGGGTGCTGCCATCCTCGAAGGTCACCTCGAGCTGAGCGAATGCGCCGAGCTCCGAACCGTAGAACGCCGAACGGCCCGACCAGCCGAGGCGCCCCCGGTACCAGCCGTTGCCGAGAGCCAGCCCGAGCACGCTCGTCGTGTCGACGAACGCGGTCACGTCGTAGCTCGCATAGCGGAGCCGCCACTCGTAGCTGCTCCAGCCCGGCGTCAGAAGGTCGTCCGAGACCTTCCGCCCGTTCAGCCAGGCCTCGACCACGCCGAGGGCGGTGAGCGTGAGTGTCGCCCCGGTCACCGCACCGTGTCCCTGGTCGAGGGCGAACTCCGAGCGGAGCAGAGGCGCCCCGTCGAAATCGTCGTCGGCTGCGATCATGCGAGCGTGCCAGTCCATTGCGGTTTCTCCCGTGTGTGTCGTTCGTTCTCGGATGGCGGGGGCGGCGAACGCTCCCGCTGGTGTCGTCGGTTGCGGCATCAGCCTTTGACCGCTCCGCTGGTGATACCGCCCACGATCTGCCGATTGAAGAAGATGTAGGCGATGAGCGGCGGGATGGTGATGATGAAGATGGCCATGAAGAGCAGGTTGTAGAAGCTGAGGTTCTGACCTGAGAAGGTGTACAGCGCGAGCTGCACGGTGACCTGGTCGCCCGGCAGGAAGTACAGCGGGCCGGCGAAGTCGTTGAACACGAAGACCGCCTGCACCACGACGACGGTCACGATCACCGGACGCAGCAGGGGCAGGACGACACGGGTGAACAACCGGATCGGACCGGCTCCGTCGAGCACGGCGGCCTCGTCGAGTTCGCGCGGGATGTTCCCGACGAACGCGCGGAAGAGCAGGATGCAGAACGACAGCCCGAAGGTGGCCTCGATGAGGATCATCCCGGGCATCGTCCCGAACAGCTTGAGCCCTTGGAGCACCCAGATCGTCGGCACCACGGCAGGCGGAACGATCAGCCCGGCGAGCACGAAGAAGTTCACGACGGGGCCCCACTTGCTCCGCTTGCGGGCAAGGACGTAGCCCGCCATCGCGCCGATGGCGACCATCAGCAGGACCGAGCCGACCGTGAGGACGGTGCTGTTGATGATGGCCCGCCAGATGACGCCGTCATTGGAGTTCAGGGTGTCCACGAAGTTCTGGAAGAACTGCCACTGCGTCGGCCAGGAGAACTGGAGGTTCGACGCATCCGCCGGTGATTTCGCCGCCTGGAGCAGCACGAAGGCGAAGGGGACGAGGAAGACGACGATGGAGACGAGGATCGCGATGCTGCCGACGATCCAGGCGCGGCGGCGCTCGCGGGTCACAGTTCCACCTGCTTTCTGTTGAGGAAGTACGAGAGCGGAACCATGATCACCGTGACGAGCAGGAAGAGGACGACGTTGCCCGCCGTGGAAAGGCCGAAGAACCCGGCCTGGTACTGCTTGTAGATCACGGAGGCGAGGACGTCGCTGGTGAAGCCGGGGCCGCCGCCGGTCGTGACCCAGATGATGTCGAACGACCGGAGCCCGCCGATGAGAGAGAGGATGATCACCGTCGCGGTCGCGCCTCGGGTGAGCGGCACCGTGATCTGGCGCAGGATCTTCCCGCTCCCGGCGCCGTCGATCTTCGCCGCCTCGAAGTACTCGTTCGGGATGGCGACGATGCCGGCCATGAAGATGAGGGTCGCGATGCCGACGCCCTTCCAGATGTCGATGCCGGCGATGCTGTAGAGGGCCAGGTTGGGGTCGGTCAGCCAGCCCGGCTGCGGCAGTCCGAAGAACCCGAGCACTGCGTTGACCATTCCGTGGAACGGATCGAGGAGCGACTTCCACATGATCCCGACCCCGATCGTCGAGAGCAGGACGGGGAAGAACACGACCGCCCGGAGGTATCCGCGCCCGATGATCGGAGACGTCAGGAGGAGCGCCAGGAAGAACCCGATGATCACCTTCGCCCCCGAGGTGATGACGGCGTAGATCAGCGTGTGGATGAAGCTCGTGTAGAGCTGCGGGTCGCTGAAGAACTGAACGTAGTTCGCGAACCCGATGAACGTCGAGTCGAAGAGCGACCAGCGTGTCAGCGAGAAGTAGAACGACGAGAAGGTGGGGAGCGCGAAGAAGACGACGTAGAGCACGAGGGCCGGGATGAAGAACCAGGTCGGGTAGATCGACTTGATCGACCTTCGTGGCTTCTTCTCGGGAGGGTGCGCTTCACGGGCGGCTTCGCCTGCTCGGATCGCGGTCACGGGGGTGGCAGTCGACATTGGTTGCTCCTCGTCGAGTTCGGTGCGTTGGTGCGAAATGCGGAGCCGATGACCCGGTGCCATCGGCTCCGCATTGCGGGTCGCCTGGGGCGCCCGATGTTGGCTGGTCTACCAGCCTTTGAGCCCGAGTTGCTGGGCTTGCGCCTTCACATCGTTGTCGTAGAGGGCGGCTCCGGCGGGGGCTTTGGTGATGCCCGAGCCGACCTGGATCAGGATCTTCTCCAGGTTCGGGCCCTTGATCGGCGAGATGAATTCGAGCGCCAGGCCCGTCTTCTTGGCTTCCTGGTACTTCAGTTCGTCCGCGACGAGGGCGGGAGCGTCGCTCGGAAGCTTGCAGGTGCTGATGGCGAACGGACCGGCCGGAACACCGACGGAGTTCTGCGCGTCACAGCCGGCGGGCGAGTTGATGTATGCGATGAGCTTCTTCGCGGCGGTCAGTTTGTCTCCCGTGGTCGTCTTCGGGATGTACGCTCCGTTCGACTCCCAGACGGTGGCGTGCGGGTCGCCGCTCTCGGTCGGCATCGCGAAGTAGCCGATGTCGTTCACCTGGTCCGGGTTGGACTGCACCACGTTGCCGATCACTGCGGTGATCATCGGGTACTGTGCGCCCGCTCCGGTGGCCAGGGCCTTCAGGGCGTTCACGTTCGTCATCGACGCGTAGTCCTTGTTCATCAGACCCTTGTCGAAGATTTCCTGTGTGTGGGTGAAGCCGGCGAGCGCCGGCGGGTTCACATACTTCTTCTTGTTGGCCGTGTACTGCGCTGCCCAGCTCGGGTCCTGCGCGCTCACGTTGGCGAAGTCGGCGAGGACGAACAGCTGGCTGGTCCAGGTGTCTCCGTAGGAGACGAGCACGGGCGTGATCCCGGCGGCCTTGATCTTCTCGCTGTTGCTGATGAACTCGTCCCAGGTCTTGGGCACGGTCAGCCCGAGCTTCTCGTAGACCTTTTTGTTGTACATGATGCCGCCGTCGAAGGTCGTGCCCCACGGGGCGCCGTACGTGGCCTTGGACGTGCTGACCGCCGCCTTGAAGTCCGGCGTGATGTCTTTCACCCAGGGCTCGTCGGTGAGCGGCTGGAGCTGGCTGTCGGGGTGGAGCGCCTGGAACAGCGATCCCGAGTTGTACAGGAACACATCGTCCATAGTCCCGGTGGAGAGCTTGGTCTTGATCAGGTTGTCGCCGTCGGTGCCGCCCGGGCGGGTGTCGACCTTGACGGTGATCGTCGGGTTCGCCTTGTGGAATCCGTCGGCGATGGTGTTCGCGAACTTGGTCGCGACCGGGTCGTTTCCGCCAGCCATCAATCTGATGGTGGTCGCGCCGCCCGAGCTGCTGGTGGAGCATCCGACGAGGGTGAGGGCGGCGAGGGCCGCCCCACCGAGAATGGCGGCCGTGCGAGTTGCCGTCCGTCGAGAGAACATAAATACCTCCTTGTATTTAGCGCTGTAGCGCCCGCGGGTATTCGGGTGAGCATTGAAACGCTTCATTTGAAGATAAACGGCGGATGCGACAACCGCAATGACCGATTGTAACGATTCAGCAACGGTGCTGATGACGCGCCGTTCCGCAGCGAAATACGATCGATCGAGCCCGTCTCGCGATTCAATTCGACACAGGAGGGGATTCGGGGCGGCCGGCGACAAGCCAGCGCACAGGTTATCGATTCAATCGTCGCTCGCCCTAGAATGCCAAGCGGAGAGGACGGCCATGGTCTCATCGAGCGTCAAGGATGTCGCCGCACTGGCGAGGGTGTCGATCGGAACGGTCTCCAATGTTCTGAACCGACCCGAGATCGTCTCGCCTGAGACCGTGGAGCGGGTCACCCTCGCCATGGAGAAGCTCTCCTACGTGCGCAATGAGGCGGCACGACAGCTGCGCGTCGGCCACAGCCACGCACTCGGCCTGATCACCCTCAGCGGCGGCAACCCGTTCTTCACCGAAGTGACGACGGCAGCCGAAGACGAGGCCGCCACGGTCGGATACTCCGTGATCGCCGGCAACAGCGACGAGAAGAAAGACCGCGAGTCGGGCTATCTCACACTCTTCGAGGAGCTTCGGGTGCGCGGCATCCTGATCTCCCCCGTCGGCAATGTGATCCCGCGGCTGCGCCGCATGCGCGACCGCGGCATCCCGGCGGTGCTGGTGGACAGGATGAGCAAGGACATGTCGTTCAGCTCGGTCTCCGTCGACGACGTCGCCGGAGGTTCGCTGGCGGTCTCGCATCTCATCGAGTCCGGCCGGCGCCGCATCGCCTTCGTCGGCGGACCGTCCGAGATCCGCCAGGTGAGCGACCGGCTGCTGGGCGCCCGGCAGGCCGCGGCCGCGCATCCGGGGGTCACGCTCGAGGTGATCACGCTCGCGGCCCTCACCGTGCAAGAGGGCAAGCGGGCCGGCGAGGCACTGGTCGAGCGACCGGCGGATGCACGACCCGACGCCATCTTCGCGGCCAACGACCTCCTCGCCATCGGGCTGCTGCAGGCGCTCTACATGCAGGGCCGCATCGCGATCCCCGACGAGATCGCCCTCGTCGGCTATGACGACATCCTGTTCGCCAGCGCCTCGGTGGTGCCGCTCACCTCGGTGCGGCAGCCGAGCCGGCTGATCGGCGAGACCGCGGTGCAGATCCTCCTCGAAGAGGCCGACGACCCGACGCTCGAGCCACGGCAGATCCTGTACCAGCCCGAGCTGGTCGTCCGCGCCTCCAGCTCGTAACCGCCGGGCACCCCGTCTTCCGAACGATTTTCCGGGCGATTGCATTGAAGCGATTCAAATTCGCACGGATCTCGGCTATGGTGAGGGCGCAACGACGCAGGAGGACCCCGATGAAACACCATGACGAGGCCGTCGCACGCTATGTCCAGCGAGAATCCGCGGCCACCGACTGCCTCGCCATCATCGTGAGCGGCTCCCTCGCCCGCGGCGCCGAGCGCCCCGAATCCGACGTCGACCTCTACCTCGTCGTCACCGAAGAACGCTGGGCGGACGCGCACCGGCACAACCGGCTGATGTACACCGAAGACGACGGCATCGGCTACCCGGGCGGCTACTACGACGTGAAACTCGCCACGCTCTCCTACCTCGACGACGCGGCGGATCGCGGCGACGACCCCGTGCGCGAATCGTTCGCCTCGACGCGCATCGCGTTCAGCCGCATCGACGACCTCCCCGACCGCATCGCGCGCATCCACACCACCTCCGACACCGATTGGGAGGCGCGCGCCGCCTCGTTCCTGGCGCAGGCGCGACTGCACGGCGGGTACTTCCTCGACCAAGCCTGGACGGCCGGCGATCAACTGCTGCTCACGCACGCATCCGTCCACCTGGCGACGTCGGCCTGCCGTGCACTGCTCGCACTGAACCATCGGCGTTTCCCCGGACCGAAGTACCTGGCGAAGCTGACCGCGGAGCTCGACCGCAAACCCGACGGCTTCGACGACCTCATCAGCGCGCTGCTGAGCGAGCCGAACCCGGCCACGGGCGGCGCGCTGCTGTCGAGTCTGGAATCGTTCACCGGTTCGGTGCTGCCTCACGAACAGACCCTCTCCACGTTCGTGCTCGACAACGAGCTCGCCTGGCGCTACCGCACCAAGACACCCGAATACTCCTGACCGGCACACCGACAGGCATCACCCTCCCTCCACCCTCCGATCCGAAAGCAGCCGCACAATGACCTCCGCCCCCGCCGCAACGACGCGCGCGATCACCGCCTCCACCCCCACAGCCTTCCCCGGCATCGACTGGCATGCCCATTGGATCGGCGCCGAAGGCGTCGGCGCCATCTCCACCGAAGCGTTCAGCAACGACGGCCCACGCGCCCCGTTCCACCGCACCTTCTTCCGCTCCACCGTCACCGTCGACACCGTGCCGGACGGCGTGCCCGCCCGCGTCACGGCCGACTCCCGCTATGTGCTCTACGTCAACGGCGTCGAGGTGGGTCGCGGCCCCGCCCGATCCCAGCCCCGGCGGCTGCGGTTCGACGAATACGACCTCGCCCCGTTCCTCCGGGCCGGCCAGAACACGGTCGCTGTTCTCGTCACCTACTACGGGAACCCCACCGCCTTCTGGCAGCCGGCCGTGGCGAATGGCGGCCTCGGCCTGGATGCGGTGCTCGCCTTCGAGGCGCGGCTCGGCTCCCGCTGGCTGGTGAGCGACGGAGACTGGCGCGTGCGCCGCTCCACCGCCTGGACCTCCCCCGCGCTCGACGGCCTCGACGGGGTCCCTGTCGAGCTCGTCGACGCCCGGCAGATGCCGCTCGGCTGGGAACAGCCCGGCTTCGACGACAGCGATTGGGATGCCGCCCAGCTGCGCCCCGCCGCGCACATCGGCGGCTTCGGCCGCACCCACCCGCCGACCGATCCCTACGGCGCGCTGCTCCCCCGCGGCACGGCTGCCGTCGGGGGCGCGACCGAGACCCCGGCCACTGTGCGGGTGAGCACCCCGGTGGCCACGGGTGCGACCCCCGCCGAACATCCGGTCGCCGGTGTGCGCGCCGCACTCGACGGTCACACAGTCGAAGCGGATGCGATCACCGCCCTTCCCGCACCGGTCGCCGCCGGCAGCGTCGTCACCCTCGACTTCGGGCGCGTCGTCGTCGGAACAGTGCACCTCCGCCTGAGTGCCGCCACGGGAACCGTGGTGGACATCCTCTACCGTGAGCGACCCCACCGCTCCGACGAGGCGGAGAGCTTCTCCATCCCCAAGACCGGCGCCCGCTACATCGCGCGCGGCGCCGACGACCGTTTCGACGCGCACGAGGTCAACGGGATGCGCTACGCCCACCTCCTCGTCTCCGGCGACACCGTGATCGAGTCGTTCGAGGTGCGCGAACGCCTCTACCCGCAGGTGGGCGAGTCCTACTTCCGCTCCGACGACCCCGAGATCGACACGCTC
Organism: Leifsonia poae; assembly: GCF_020009625.1. NCBI lineage: Bacteria > Bacillati > Actinomycetota > Actinomycetes > Micrococcales > Microbacteriaceae > Leifsonia > Leifsonia poae. The sequence goes on along the minus strand of NZ_JAIHLP010000002.1, from coordinate 2,636,303 downwards.
TACCGTGCCGGCATCCGCACCGTTCAGGCGAACGCGCAGGACGCGTACACCGACTGCCCGACCCGCGAGCAGCGCGCCTGGGTGGGCGACGGCGTCGTGCACCAGCTCGTGCACCTCACCACCAACGGCGACTGGCGATTGGCCCGCAACTATGTGGCCCTGGGCGACTCGCCGCGCTCCGACGGCATCCTGCCGATGAGCGTCGTCGGCGAGATCGAATCGTCGGCCGGGTACACCATCCCCGACTGGTCGCTGCACTGGGTGCACGGCGTGCACAACCTCTACCGCTACCTCGGGGATGCCGAGGAGATTCGCGCGTTGCTTCCCACGGTCGAGCGGGTGCTGCGCTGGTACCTCCCATACGTCGACGGCCGTGGCACCATCGCCGACGTGCCCGAGTGGAACCTCGTGGACTGGTCGAGCGTCTTCGTCACCGGTCGCAGCAGCATCCTCACCGCCCTCTGGGCCCGAGGGCTGCGGGAGTTCGCCGAACTGAGCCTGTTCGTCGGGAACTCCGGTGCGGCCACCTGGGCCGACGGCCTGCACGCCCGTGCCGCCCACGGTTTCGAGGACTTCTGGGATGAGGCGCGCGGCACCTACCGCGACCACATCGTGAACGGCGAGGCGCTACCGGCCGCATCGCAGGCGGCAGGCGCCACCGCGATCGTTTCGGGGCTCGCCCCGCAGAGCCGGTGGGGTCGTATCGTCGGCACCGTCACCGATCCCGCCACGCTCGTGGTGCGCTCATGGATCGGCGGCGAAGACGGCTCATACGATGTGCAGAAGATCGCCGACCAGATGCGCGGTGTGCAGCGCATCGACTGGGATGCCGAACGCCAGATCGTGATCGCCGAACCGTTCTTCAGCTACCTCGTGCACGATGCCGTCGCAGCGGCCGGTCACGCCGGCGAATTGGTCACCCTCATCCGCCGCTGGTCGCCCTTCCTCACCGACGGGTACGACACCTTCGGCGAATGCTGGGGCTGGGGAACCCCGGTGCACGGGTGGAGCAGCACGCCGACGAAAGACCTGGTGCAGTACGTGCTCGGTGTCACGCCGGGCGAGCCGGGCTTCGCCACGGTGCGGGTCGCGCCGGCGCTCGGCACCCTCGGTTGGGCCGAGGGGGCGGTGCCGACCCCGCACGGGTCGGTGGTGGTGCGCGTCGCCGACGGAACCGTGACCGTCGACTCCCCCGTTCCCGGCACCCTGGTGCACTCCGACGGGCGGGAGGAAGGGTTCGCGGCCGGGCGCACCGCGCTCGCCCTGTAGTCGGCGGATTATGCTGAAACCATGACTTCTGCACCCGAGACCTTCGACCGTGTCACCATGTTCGGCGCCGAATGGTGCCGCGACTGCCGCCGCTCGAAGGCCCTGTTCGAGCGCCTCGGCACCGACTACGACTACATCGACCTCGAATCGGTCGCCGACGGCGCCGAGCGGGCGAAGGCCATCAGCGGGCGCACGAACATCCCCGTCGTGGTCTTCCCGGACGGAGCCTTCTTCGTCGAGCCCACCGACGCCGACCTCGAAGCCGCCCTCGCCGCCCGCTAACCCTTTCCTGGCCCTTCCCGGCCTCGCGAAAGCGATCAGTCGGACAGGCTGAGACGATCGGGGCGGCCGTGGCCGGGGCAGACGAGGCGCGGACGCAGCGAGGCGATCAGATCCGTGGTCGCGAGCGCCGCATCCCGGTCGCTGATGAGCGGAGCCGGAAGCTGCACCAGACGCCCCCTGCGCATCATCGCGGCATCACCGACGAACACGACGCCACGCCAGCTGACGATCACGTGACCCGGTGTGTGCCCGGGCGCCGGAAGCACCGACAGCCCAGGGATGATCTCGGTCGGCTCGACGATCTCACTCAACGCGACGGGCGGGTGCATCGGATTGATCAGCTTCAGGAACCGACGCGCCCTCGTCGGCGGCTCCGTCTCGCCGCGCAGGATCGGAACATCCTCGCGCCCCAGCCATACCCTCACGCCGAGCGCCTCCTGAACGGCCGGCGCGGCGCCCGAGTGATCGGGGTCGTAGTGGGTGAGCACCACATCCGTCACCGGCGGGACGAGACGGCGCGCCCCAGCGAGTTCCGCCAGCGATGATCGGGCGCCGGATGCGAGACCCGGGTCGATCAGCACACTGCAGTCCTCCCCGGCCACCAGATACCCGTTGGCGCCGGCGGTCTTCTCCAGGGCGAAGACGGTGGGAGTGAGTTCTCGCATGAGGAAAGCATCCCACCGGTCGACCGCTCCAGCCACTCAGAAGCCGAGACGCACAATGCCATCCATTCTTCCTGTTGGACAGGTGACTCCGGCGGGCGGAGGCTGAGACCATGGAGTACACACACCTCGGCCGTTCCGGCCTGACTGTCTCTCGACTCGCTCTCGGCACGATGAACTTCGGCCCCCAGACCAGCGATGAAGACTCGCACGCGATCATGGACGCCGCCCACGAGCACGGCATCAACTACTTCGACACCGCCAACGTCTACGGCCAGCACCGCGGGCGCGGCGCCACCGAGTCGATCATCGGCGACTGGTTCGCCAAAGGCGACGGCCGCCGCGAGCGCACCGTGCTCGCCACCAAGCTCTACGGGAACATGGGCGATTGGCCGAACGAGGGAAAGCTCTCGGCGCTGAACATCCGCCAGGCCCTGGATGCGAGCCTCACGCGGCTGCAGACCGACCACATCGACATCTACCAGTTCCACCACATCGACCGGGACACCCCCTGGGACGAGATCTGGCAGGCGATGGAGGTCGCCGTGGCGCAGGGCAAGATCCTCTACGCGGGCTCCAGCAACTTCGCCGGCTGGCACATCGCCACTGCTCAGGCGGAGGCGCGCCGCCGCAACTACACCGGCCTCGTCAGCGAGCAGTCCATCTACAACCTCCTCACCCGCCAGGTGGAGTTGGAGGTGCTGCCCGCCGCCCAGGCGAACGGCGTGGGCGTGATCGCCTGGTCGCCGCTGCACGGCGGTCTGCTCGGCGGCGTCATCCGCAAGCAGAACGAGGGAAAGCGCCGCCTGGAGGGTCGCGCCGCCGAGACTCTGGCGACCCACCGTGAGGCGATCGAAGCCTACGAGGCGTTCGCCGATGAGCTCGGCCACGAGCCGGGCGACATCGCCCTTGCCTGGCTGCTGCACCAGCCGGCCGTGACCGCCCCGATCATCGGCCCGCGCACCCGCGAGCAGCTGGATGCGGCCGTGCGCGCCCTCGAGGTCACGCTCGACGACGCCGCGCTGGCCCACCTCGACGCGATCTTCCCCGGGCACAAGACCGCGCCCGAAGACTACGCCTGGTGACCGGCAGAGAGCAGACAATGAAGACACGCAGAATCGCCGATGTCGAGGTGAGCGCGATCGGCCTGGGCGGCATGCCCATGTCGATCGAGGGACGCCCCGACGAGGCCCGCTCCATCGCGACGATCCACGCGGCACTCGACGCCGGCGTCACGTTCTTCGACACTGCGGACGCCTATCACCTGCACGCGGACGAGGTGGGCCACAACGAGTCCCTGATCGCGAAGGCTGTCGCACGCTGGGGCGGTGACACCTCCGGTGTGCTGATCGCCACCAAGGGTGGCCACCTGCGCCCGGGCGACGGCAGCTGGAACGTCGACGGCCGCCCCGAGTATCTGAAGGAGGCCGCCAAAGCCTCCCTCGCCCGGCTGGGCGGAGACGCCATCGGTCTCTACCAGTTCCACCGCCCCGACCCGAACGTGCCCTACGAGGATTCGGTCGGCGCCATCCGGGAGCTGCTCGACGAGGGCATCATCCGCCTCGCCGGCATCTCGAACGCCGACCCCGCGCAGATCGAGCTGGCGCAGAACATCCTGGGCGGGCGTCTCGCCTCGGTGCAGAACCAGTTCTCGCCGGCGTTCCGCTCCAGCGAGACCGAACTGGTGCTGGCCGACCGGCTCGGCGTCGCCTTCCTGCCGTGGAGCCCGCTCGGCGGCATCAGATCGGCGGCCGCCCTCGGCGACCGGTTCGCCCCGTTCCAGACGGTGGCGGATGCGCGCGGAGTCAGCCCGCAGGTCGTCGCGCTGGCCTGGCATCTGGCGAAGAGCCCGCATGTGATCCCGATCCCCGGCGCCTCGCGACCGGAGTCGATCCGCGACTCGGCCACCGCCGTCGACTTGCAGCTCACCGCCGAGGAGTTCTCCTCCCTCGACGCCGCCTGATCGGCCCGCCCTGCCCCGCCTCGCTCGTGGCCCGTGAACGGGTCGGCGTGAGGCGGGGCGGGGATGCGGTTCAGATGTTCGCGACGAGGGCGGCGACGACAGCCGCTCGCTGCTCGCGGGTGTCGATCCGTCCCGGGATGCCCGGCCTGGTCTGCCACGGGAACGGTCCGTCTTCGTGCCGGTACTCCACACCGACCGCGTCGAGCCGTTCCAGGTGCAGACGCAGGCGTTCCGCGAACGCGTCGTAGTCTTTCGGCGCCGAACTCCACAGGGCCTCGGCGAGCGCACACAGGCGCGGGAAGGCGAAGTAGTCGAGTGTACGCGGCGAGTCCATGTACTCCGTCCACAGGTTCGCCTGGCCGCCGAGCACATGCGCGCGTTCTGGCCCGCTCAGCTCGGTCGGCACGGGGTCGAACCGGTAGACGTCCTTTACCGTGATCGGAACCACGAGCGGGATGGGCTCGTCGGGCCGCTCCGATTGCCGGTAGTTGAGGTACGTCGTGTGGTCGGGGCAGAGCACGACGTCGTGCCCAGCGCGGGCGGCGGCGATCGCACCGGTCTCACCGCGCCAAGAGGCCACCGTGGCCCCGGGCGCCAGGCCACCCTCGAGAATCTCGTCCCAGCCGAAGAGCCGGCGGCCCCGCCTGGTCAGATGGTCGTCGAGGCGAGAGATGAACCAGCTCTGCAAACCCTCCTCCGACGTCACGCCGAGTTCGCGCATCCGCTCCTGCGTGCGAGGGTCGGCGCGCCACTGGTCTTTCACGCACTCATCACCGCCCACCCCGATGAACGGGGAGGGGAAGATGTCGACGACCTCGTCAAGCACGTTCGTGAAGAATTCCACCGTGCTCTCTTCGAGGTTGAGCACGTTCGGGATGATCCCCCACCGTGTGCCGACGTCGAGCGGCCGGCCGCCCACCCCGAGTTCGGGATACGCGGCGATCGCCGCCTGCACATGCCCGGGCGACTCGACCTCCGGAACCACTGTGATCCCCCGCAACCCGGCGTAGGCCACGATCTCCCGCAGATCGTCCTGGGTGTAGAAGCCGCCGTGCGGGCGACCGTCGCCGGGCGCATCCGGCCCGTAGCCCACCTGGGACTCCCGCCGCCAGGAGCTCACCTGGGTGAGCTTCGGGTAGCGCCGGATCTGGATGCGCCACCCCTGATCGTCCGTCAGGTGCAGGTGCAGCACGTTCAGCCGGTGCATCGCCATCAGGTCGACGAACCGCAGCACCTCGTGTTTCGGCAGGAAGTGCCTGGCCACGTCGAGCAGCACGCCACGCCAGGCGAAGCGGGGCGCGTCCCGAACCTCGCAGCAGGGAGCGGCCCAGCGGACCCCGTCGACCCGCGAACGGCGGTAGACCTCGGCGGGCAACAGTTGGAGCAGCGCTTGCGCGCCGGCGAAGACCCCGGCGGCATCGCCACCCGCGATCCGCGCTCCCGCCTCGGTGACGCTGAGCCGGTACCCTTCCGCCGCCGTTGCGGGGTCGAGCGAGAGCCGGATGCTGCGTGCCGCATCGCTCCGGCCGGCGTCGGCGGCGTCGCCATCGTCGGGGTCGGCGACGATGGCGCTGCCGAGAACGAAACCGGTGGAGGCTTCGAGGGTCGTCCGCAGCCAGGCGGCGACACCCTCTGTGCCCTCCACGCCGACGATCCGGGTGCGCGGAGTCACCACGAACTCACCGTCCCACTCGGTCACCGAGAGAGGGGCGGGCAGGAGGCGCGAGGAGGCCGTCACGGGTCAGGCCGTCTGCAGCTGACGCAGGAAGGCGCCCGCCGCCGGGCTGGGCTCATCGGAGACCGCCACGGCCACCGTCCACGACGGCACGTCGCCGAGTAGTCTCACCGCCACCAGCTGATCCGGGCGCTTTCGGGCGAAACTCGCCGGAACGATCGCCACCCCGAGGTTGTACCCCACCAGGTCGAGCAGCGGATGCACATCGTTCACCTCCATCGCGGCGCGGTAGTCGAAACCGGCCGCCGCGAAAGCGCGCCGGGCGAGGGCCTGCGCACCCCACCCTTCCTGGAACCCGACGAGCGGTTCGCCGCGCAGTTCGTCGAGCCGGATGCTGCCCTGGGCCGCGAACCGGTGCCCCGGATGACAGAGCACCAGCATCTCTTGGGTGTCCAGTGGTCGCAGCTGCACACCGGCCGGCGTGTGGCCGGTGTCGACGACCAGCGCCACGTCCACGCGCCCACCGCCCACCGCATCCACCAGGTCGACCGACCCCGAGTAGCGCAATCGCACCTCGACACCGGGGTTCGCCGTGCGGAACGAGGCGAGCTCGGCCGGCAGGTCGACGGAGCCGAGGCAGGGTTCGGCTCCGATCGTGAGCCGCCCGCGCACCAGGCCGCGCACCGCGGCGACCGCGTTGCGGGCGGCCGCGGCACTGGCGAGGGTGCGCACCGAGTCGCCGAGCAGCGCTTGACCCGCCGTCGTGAGCTCCACGCGCCGGGTGCTGCGGATGAAGAGGGATGTTCCCAGCTCTTGCTCCAGCGACCGGATGGAGGCGGAGAGCCCGGACTGGGAGATCTGCAGCAATTCGGCCGCCCGCGTGAAGTGCCGTTCTTCCGCGACCGTGACGAAGTGCTCGAGCTGTCGGAGTTCCATTCAGCGATTCTATGACTGAGTCGACCGTCGTTCATTCGCTCCAGAGGTGACTCCGCCCCCCACCGGTCCATCTCATCGCACCCCGCGCATGAGGCGGAGCACCCACGGACTGAGCAGGGCGAGCACCGCGCCGATCGCGATCGCGACGCCTCCGATCACTCCGAAGTAGACCCCCTCGGTCGCCGGGTCGTAGAGCTTGGCAAGCTGGCCGGCCATCGCGGTTCCGAGGGAGACCGACAGGAAGTAGAGCGCCACCATCTGCGCTTGGAAGGCGTGCGGGGCGAGCTTGGTCGAGGCCGACAGCCCCACGGGCGAGATGAGGAGCTCGGCGATCGTGAACACCAGCAGGATGCCCACCATCGCCAGCAGCGGCGTGCTGTTCGGGCCGCCACCGACCCAGAAGAGGAAGAGCAGGAACGCCAACCCCATCACCACCGTTCCCGCCGCGAACTTGAGAGGCGTCGACGGTTGCTTGTCACCCCACTTCGTCCAGATCGCCGCGAACACACCTGACAGGATGATGATGAAGATGGGATTGATCGACTGCACCCACGAGACCGGGAACTCCCAACCGAACAGGTTGCGGTCGAGGCGTTCGTCGGAGTAGATCGTGAGAACGGTGAACTGCTGTTGGTACAGCGTCCAGAACGCGGCGTTCACGACGAACAGCGGGATGAACGCCACGATACGGCTGCGTTCGGTGCCGTCGAGCCGCTTCGAGCTCAGGATGACCACGAAGTAGGCTACGGCCGCCACGACCACCAGGCCGATCACGATGAGCGCCAAATTGCCCGCGGTGATCACCCCGGTGATGACGAGCACCACGGCGACGATCACCGCCACCACGGCGAGCACCAACACGAGCGGGCGCCGGGAAGCGGGCAGCGGATTCGGCACCTCCCTCGACGCGGCGGGAAGCCGTTTGCGCCCGAACGAGTACTGAATCAGGCCGAAGGCCATCCCCACCGCGGCCAGCCCGAACCCCCAGTGGAAGCCGAGCGTCGATTGCAGCAGCCCGGTGAGGAGGGGGCCGAAGAACGCCCCCAGGTTGATGCCCAGGTAGAAGAGCGAGAACCCCGCATCCCGGCGCGGGTCGTGCTCGTCATAGAGGGTGCCGACGATGCGCGTCGCGTTGGCTTTCAGACCTCCGCTGCCGAAAGCCACGAGGATCAAGCCCACGACCACGCCCGAGACCCCCGGCAGCAGGGCGAGGGCGATGTGCCCGGCCATGATCACGACGGCGCTCCAGAACAGCACCCGCTCCGACCCGAACATGCGGTCGGCGAGCCACGCCCCCAGGATCGTGGAGAGGTACACCCCGCCGCCGTAGGCGCCGACGATTCCGGCCGCCGTCGCCTGGTCGATACCCAGCCCGCCCTTGGCCGCGGAGTAGTAGAGGTAGATGAGCAGGATGCCCTGCATCCCGTAGAAGGAGAAGCGCTCCCACATCTCCACGCCGAAGATGTTGGCGAGCGCCCGTGGCTGCCCGAAGAACCCTTTGTCGCCCCCGGACGCACGGAATTCGGATCGCTCCGTCGTGTTCGTCATATCAGGATGCTTCCACCCCGTGCCGGTCTAGGGAACTGTTGTGCCGAAATCGGTGGACAACGGGAGTCTGTGCACACGGCGGATGCGCGGCAGCGGGTTCGTCGTGCATCCGCACAATCCGGCGCGGGTGGGGTCACCGCGCCGAGAGCTCGCCCAGCACCCCCTCGAGCTGTTCGACCGCCCAGTCGAGATCGGCAGGGTCGACGACCAGTGGCGGTGCCAGCCGGATCGTCGAACCGTGCGTATCCTTCGCCAGGAGTCCACGCTCCAGCAGAAGCTCGCACACCTCGCGCCCGGTCGCGAGCGCCGGGTCGATGTCGATCCCCGCCCACAGACCGGCTCCACGCACCTCGAGCACCCCGTGGCCGATCAGTCGCGACAGCCCGGCGTGCAATCGTTGCCCGAGCAGCCGTGCCCGCTCCTGCAGCTCGCCGGTCGCGAGCATCCCCACCACTGCCCGGCCGACCGCGGCGGCCAGGGGGTTCCCCCCGAAGGTCGAACCGTGCTCGCCGGGGCGGAGCACGCCGAGCAGGTCCCGGTTGCCCACGACCGCGGAGACGGGCACGATCCCCCCGCCGAGCGCCTTGCCGAGCAGATAGAGGTCGGGGACGACACCCACGAGATCGCAGGCGAACGTGGCGCCGGTGCGGCCGAGACCCGATTGGATCTCGTCGGCGATGAACAGCACCCGGCGCTCGTCGCAGAGTGCGCGCACCGCGGGCAGGTATCCGGCGGGGGGAACGATGATGCCGGCCTCGCCCTGGATGGGCTCGACCAGCACCGCGACGGTGTTCTCGTCGACGGCCGCGGCGAGCGCTGTCGCATCGCCGTAGGGCACCGTGCGGAATCCCGGCGTGAACGGGCCGAACCCGTCGCGTGCGGAGGGGTCGTCTGAGAAACTGACGATCGTCGTCGTGCGCCCGTGGAAATTGCCGGCCATCACGACGATGTTCGCCAACCCGTCAGGAACGCCTTTCACGCGGTACCCCCAGGCGCGGGCGACTTTGATCGCTGACTCCACGGCCTCGGCGCCGGTGTTCATCGGCAACACCATGTCTTTCCCGGCGAGGCCGGAGAGCGCCTCGACGAAGGGGCCGAGCTGATCATTGTGGAACGCCCGACTGGTGAGGGTGATGCGGTCCAGCTGGGCTCGGGCCGCATCCAGCAGCACCGGGTTGGAGTGTCCGAAGTTGACCGCCGAGTATGCGGCGAGGCAGTCGAGGTAGCGGCGTCCGTCGATGTCGGTCACCCAGGCCCCGTCGCCCTCGGCCACGACGACGGGGAGCGGGTGGTAGTTGTGCGCGGTGTGCTCGTCTTCCCGTTCGATCGCCTCCGCCTGGCGCGGTGTGGCCGGCCCCGCTTCGGCGTGGATGCGGTGCGCCACTGTGCCCGCATCGGTTCCGGCCGCCGATCCGACGGTGTCGTTCGTCATGCGCTGTCCTTTCAGCGTCGCAGTTCGAGGGTGCAGCATTTGACTCCGCCGCCCCGAGCAGCAGTTCGGAGAGGTCGACGCCGATCGGGTTGTATCCGTGCCCGCGCAATTGGCGTTCGAAGTCGGCCGCCCGGGAGGCGATGACCACGTTGTAGCCATCGGAGAACGAGTTGAGACCGAGCACCGCCGCATCCTCGTCGTTCACGATGATCGCATCGGGGTACCGGGCGCGGAGGATGCCGAGGCTCGCCTCGTCGAAAGCGCCCGGCAGGTATGCGATGTGCTCCTGACCCGGTGTCGGGTCGAGCACGGCGAGCGCGGTGTCCAGGTGGTAGAAGCTCGGGTCGATCAGACGCAGGGTCACCACTTCGCGCCCGTAGAGCCGGCCGAGTTCTTCGCGGCTGCCGCTCGCACTGCGGAAACCGGTTCCGGCGAGGATCGTGTCGCCGACGAGCAGGAAGTCGCCTTCGCCTTCGTTGATGTTCTGCGGCACCGCGACCTGGAAGCCGTGGTCGCGGAACCAGCTCATGTAGGCCGGTCCTTCGGGCTGCCGTTGCGGGTAGGTGAAGCTGGCTCCGTACGCGATGTTGTCGATGACGAATCCGCCATTCGCCGCGTAAACCATGTCCGGCAGCCCGTCGATGGGGTCGATCAGCTGCACCTCGTAGCCGAGGTCGCGGTAGATGCCGTAGAGCTGCTCCCATTGCCGCACGGCGAGATCGGTGTCGGTCGGAACCTGCGGGTCCATCCACGGGTTGATCCGGTAGACCACGGTGAAGTGCTCGGGCCGGCACATCAGCACCGCGCGAGGGGTCGACCGGCGCACCGGACGAGCCTCTCGGGTCTCAGGATCCTCGTGAATCATCGACATGTGGATAGTGTCACACACGAATGTCAGCATGTATCCATCTCTATGCGCATGTAATCGCCGCAGATCGGAGCGCCGACGGCGATTCTGTGCGACGAGCGATCACGGTCGATCCTGCACCGGCCAGTTCACGGCCGCCCCCCGCGCACGGAAACGTCGCGCACGAATACTGCGTAACACCCAGCATCCACGCAACGATCCGCCGTATGCTTGCGCCGTGGATAATCTCGATCGCAGCATCCTCGACCTGCTCCGCCAGAACGCGCGCGCAGGCTACGGCGACATCGGTTCCGTCGTCGGGCTGTCCGCGTCGGCCGTGAAACGCCGCGTCGACCGCCTCGTCGCCGATGGCGTGATCCGCGGTTTCACGATCCAGGTCGACCCGACGATCGACGGGATGAGCACCGAAGCGTATGTCGAGCTCTTCTGCCGCGGCACCGTCGCCCCCGACGAGCTGCTCCGCATCCTCTCGGCCGTCCCCGAAGTCGTCGATGCCGGAACCGTCACCGGCAGCGCCGACGCGATCGTCCACATCCGCGCTCGCGACATCCCGGGCCTCGAAGCCGCCCTCGAGAAGGTGCGCCTGGCCCCCAACGTCGACCATACGCGCAGCGCCATCGTGCTCTCGCGCCTGATCCACCGCGGTCACGACTGAGGATCGTCTCACTCGTCCCGTCGCCCACTCGTCCCGTCGCCCCACTCATCCCGTCGCCCGGCGATCCACGCAGACGTTCCCCCGGCGAGCAGCACCGGCGAAGATGGTCGGATGACGTCCGACCACTTCCTTCCCATCCACGATCCCGATCTCCTCGCACAAGGGGAACGGGTTCTCGGCCGCGACTTCCGCGCGATGAGCGAGCGCGTCCTCCAGGCCACCGAGCTGACCTCGCGCCTGAATGTGCTGCCCTTCGACGACGAGACCGGGAAGACGGCGCTGCTCGAAAAGATCCTGGGCCGCACCCTTCCGCCGCGGCTCACGATCTATCCGCCGTTCTACACGGATCACGGTCTGCGGCTCGAACTCGGCGAACGCGTCTTCATCAATCAGGGATGCACGTTCCTCGACTACGCCGGCATCCGGTTGGGTGACGGCGTGATGGTCGGCCCGAAGGCCACCTTCATCACGATGGGTCATCCGGTGGACCCGGAGGAGCGGCACGAATTCCTCACCGGCGCACCCATCGATGTGGCCGAGAACGTGTGGATCGGCGCGGGCGCGATGATCCTGCCCGGTGTCACCATCGGCCGCGACGCCGTGGTCGCCGCCGGCGCGATCGTGACCGGCGATGTGCCCGAGAGGGCCCTGGTGGCCGGCCCGAAAGCCGGTGTGATCCGGCGCTGGTAGTCGCCGTACGCGGCGCCGCACACCGGAGGAGATCAAGCCACTCTGCGAGAACATACAGCAAACACCCAGACCGGAGGGCCCCACGTCGAGCACCGCCACGGCAAACGGTGGCACGATGAACCCATGAAACTGCTCGTGGTGGAAGACGATCCAGACATGGGGGCCTCGTCGAGCGCGGCCTCACCGCCGAAGGATACGACGTGACGCTCGTCACCAACGGTGTCGACGCGCTCATCGCCCTGCGCGGGGAGCCGTTCTCGGCCGCCGCCGTCGATGTGATGCTGCCCGGGATGAGCGGGTTCGAACTGTGCCGACACATCCGTGAAGCCGCGAACCCGATGCCCATCCTGCTGCTCACCGCCCGGGATGCCATCGAAGACCGTGTGCACGGCCTCGACTCCGGCGCCGACGACTACCTCACCAAGCCGTTCGCCTTCGCCGAGCTCGCCGCCCGGGTGCGCGCCCTGCTCCGCCGTGAACCCAGCGGGATGCGCCCCCAGGTCACCGTCGGACGCCTCACCATCGACTCGCACGAGCACCGCGCGCTCGTCGCCGGCCACGAGATGCCCCTCAGTCGACGCGAGTTCACTCTCCTGCGCCTCTTCGCGACGAACCCCGACAAGACGCTGGCCCGTTCGGAGATCCTCGAGACCGTATGGGGAACGAGCGACAACATCGGCACCAATGTGATCGACCAATACGTCTCCTACCTGCGCAAGAAGCTGGAGATCGCCGGCGCCGGTCTCGCCATCGTCACCGAGCGCGGCCGCGGATACCGTCTGGACGCCAAGAACGCCGAGGCTGCGACGCCGTGAGCGCGCGACCGGGTCTCGCGTGAGCTGGTTGCGCCGGCTGTCGATCACCGCCCGCATCACCATCGGCAGCTTGATCGTTGCGGCTCTCTTCGGCCTCGTGGCCGTCGGGGTGGTCCGGTTCGGAGTGGCCGCCATCCTGCACAACGCCACGGTCACCCTGCTCGACAACGACGTCGCCGCCCCCATCGCGGCCCTCAAGAACAATCCCACCGGCCCGTTCGAGCTTCCCGGCGGCGGGCAGGAGCTCGCCATCGTCTCCCCGCACGGGATCGTCCTCGCCTCGACCCTGCCCGCGGCACTCGAATCGGAGGTCCCCCGGCTGACCCGCTTCGGCGACGAGCCGACCACGGTGCAACTCGGCGACGATCAGTACCTCGTGCTCGTGCGCACCGTCGCCACCAGCGCCGGGAACATCCAGGTGATCGCCGCGCGCAACGCCGAGACCACCGACCTCATCCTCGACCGTCTCACCGCCGCGCTCTCAGTGGGCGCCGGCGTGCTGGTGCTCGGTTTCGGCGGGGCGTCCTGGCTGCTCGCCCGCGCCGCGTTGCGCCCGGTGAGTCGGATGCGCGAGCAGGCCGAACGCATCGCCGACGTCGCCTCCACCGGTCTGCTCCCGGTCGGGCCGGCCCGCGACGAGCTGGCCGAGCTCGCCACCACCCTCAACGACCTCATCCGGCGGCTGCGCGCCTCCGCCGACCGCGAGCGGCAGATGGTGTCGGATGCGAGCCATGAGCTGCGCACACCGCTCGCCGTGCTCCGGGGTCAGCTGGAGCTGGCCGAACTCGACTCGGGCGATGCCGACGCGCTGCTCACCGACATCCGGTCGTCGCATGCCACGGCACTGCGGCTCGGCCAGCTGGCCAACAATTTGCTCGAACTCTCTCGCATCGAGGCCGGACCCTCCAGCGGCCGCACCGATTGGCGCACCCTCACGGATGAGCTGGCCGACGCCATCGACCGGGCACGCCTGCTCGCCTCCCGTGCCGGTGACGACGGGGTCGCTCCCGAGATCTCCATCGACTTCGACTATCGACCCCGCGAGCGGCACGCGCCCCGGGTCAGCGTCGCCCTCTCTCCCACGGATTTCGGCCGCATCCTCGACAATCTGCTGGGAAACGCGGTCACCGCGATCACCGGCGCCGCTGCCGCTGCCGCTGCCGCTGCCACTGCCACTGCCACTGCCACTGCCACTGCCACTGCCACTGCCACGATAGCGGTACCGCCCTCCACCGCCGGGGCTGGCACCGACGGGTCCGGCACCGACGGGTCCGGCACCGCCGGGTCCGGGCCCGACGGGGCATCCTCGGGAGGCGAGACGGCCGTGGTCGCCGATGCACCCGCGGCGGTCGAAGCGTCCGCACCGGTCGAAGGCTCCATCACGGCCGAATTGACCGCCACCGACGCCGAAGTGGTGTTGACGGTGCGGGACAGCGGCCCCGGGATGCCGGACGAGTTCATCCCGGTCGCCCTCGACCGGTTCACCCGGGCGGACGCCTCGCGAACGGCCCACTCCGGCGGAGGGCTCGGGCTCGCGATCGTGGGAGCCCTGGCCGGTTCTGCCGGAGGAGGGGTCGTGCTGGCCAACGCGAAGACGGAGAGTGGCCTCGTCGTGACCGTCGTGCTCCCGCTCCTCGATGGACGGACGGACGACAGCGCATGACGGATCCCCTGATGCGGCCCCTCGACCCGGCGTCGACGGCACCGCCCTTCGAGCAGCTGAGACGACGTATCGCCGAAGCCGCGAGAACCGGCGAGCTTGCGGTCGGCACGCGGCTCCCCACGGTTCGCGCCCTGGCAGAGTCGCTCTCCCTCGCTGCGAACACCGTCGCCCGCGCGTATCGCGAACTGGAGCAGGAGGGTGTCGTTGCGACCCACGGCCGGGCCGGCACCTTCATCGCGGCGACGAACCCGGCCGCTCAGGAGGCCGCCGTGGCCGCCTCCGCCTTCGCGGACCGGGTCACCACTCTCGGCTTCAGCACAGCGGATGCGCTCGCGCTCGCCCGTGCCGCGCTCGAAGCCCGCCGGCCCGGCTGACAGCCCCGCTTCCGCACGGGCGCGCTTCCGGAAGGGCGCGCTTCCGGAAGGGTGCGCTTCCGGAAGGCACCACGCGGCTAGGGTCGCGCATCCTCGGGCTTCTGGTAGGTGGTGACGCCGCGGCGCGACCGCCTCTCGGTGAGCTTTTCGGACTCGAGACTCCCCCGGATGTGCCTCGGAAGCGGCGGAAGCTGTGGTGCGACCCCTTTCGGCGCTCGCGCAAGCCCGGCGATGAGGCAGAGCTCCGTCGTGCCGCTGCGGAGCTCGATTCGTGCGTAGTCGCTGTCGGAACGCCAGAGTAGGAGATCGATCTCGCTCAAGGCGACGTCGACGCGCACAGGTCCGGCTTCCACCCGCAGGCGATCCGAGTCGAACGACACCACGCAGTCCACGGTTCGACGGTGCATCGCCGACACAAGGAGCATGTACGTGGGCAGACCGAGCACGATTCCGAGCGCGATGATCACCACGCGGGCGCCCAGGCGCTCCGCGAGGTCGCCGGTGGCGATCATCAGCAGGGCACCGATCCCGCCGACGATGACGACCATCAGCGCGATCATGAGCCCGAGGGTGCGCATCCGCAGGGGCACAGCGGAGAAGCGCAGCGTCGAGCGCTCCGTCGAGAGCTCCCATGCCGGGGGCGCCGGCGCGACTTTCGGAGCGGAACGGCGGCCGAGCATGGTGGTGACGCGTCCGATCAGCGCCAGCCAGACCCATCCGGCCGCCGGCGCCGCCGCGAGCTGCGCGACCACGTATGCGGCCTTCGCTGCTTGCGGCAGTTCACCGATGATGTCGGCCCCCGCCGTGACCATCAGCCAGAGCAGGAGCCCGGCCAGCACCGCCCCCGTGAGGTGCACGAGCATGCCGACCCGCCGTTTCCGGATGCGTCCGGTCAAGTTCACGAAGCCGAACCCGCACAGCCAGCCACCGGCGAGCATGAGCAGGTAGGCGAGGAAGCCCACTCGCGGGTCGTCGCTCACCAGTACTGTCGCGGCCGCGAGGAGGAGGGCGGCCCACACCCAGGGGTTGAGCAGCAGGTGGCGGACGGCCGGATTCTGTTCCGTTGTGTCCGACCGGGTCATGTCGCCCAGTTTATGGGCGGATGCGCGCGTCGGTTCGTGCCGCATCCGCCGCCGTACCCGCTCGGCCGGGTGCGCGAGCGACCTTGGGGTGTCAATGTCCTCGGGGGTGTCAATGTCCTCGGGGTGTCAGCGTCCTCGCGGGGGTGTCAGTGTCCGGAGGTGTCGGAGTCGACGCCGGCCTGGTCGCCCTGGTCGAGAGTGGCGATGGCCGCGAGGTCGTCGGCGTCGAGGGTGAAGTCGAAGACGTCGAGGTTTTCGGCGAGGCGCTGCGGCGTCTTCGTCTTGGGGATGACCACCAGACCGTTGTCGAGATGCCAGCGGAGAACGACCTGACCGGGGGTCTTCTCGTATTTGCGCGCGATCTCGGCGAGCACTGGTGCGTCGAGCAAGTCGCTTCCGGCGCCGAGCGGGCTCCACGATTCGGTGACGATGCCGTGCTCGGTGTCGTAGCGGCGTTGTTCCTGCCGGGTGATGGCGGGGCTGAGCTGGATCTGGTTGACCGCCGGCACCGTTCCGGTTTCGGCGTTCAGCCGGTCGAGGTGCGCCGGTTTGAAGTTGGAGACGCCGATCGCGCGGGTTTTGCCGGCGGCGAGGAGCTTTTCGTACGTCTGCCAGGTCGACACGTATTCGTTGCGTTCGGGGAGCGGCCAGTGGATGAGCAGCAGGTCCACATAGTCCAGCCCGAGCCGGCCGAGTGAGGCGTCGAGCCCGGCGATGGCCCGGTCGTCGCCCTGGTAACCGCCGTCGAGTTTGGTGGTGACGAAGATCTCTTCGCGGGGGATCCCGCTGGCGCGCACTCCGCGGCCGACGCCTACCTCGTTGCCGTATTTGGCGGCCGTGTCGACGTGCCGGTAGCCGATGGTCACCGCTTCGATGATCGCGCGTTCGACTTCTGCGTCGTCGAGCGGCCAGGTGCCGAGGCCGATCTGGGGGATGCGGGTTCCACTGTTGAGGGCTATCGAGGGGATCGTCATGCTTTCAGGCTACGGGGCGCGTCGGCCGCACGAAACCGGTCAGATGACACTGTCGGAGAGCCGGGACGGGTTGCCGAAGCGGTGCGCGGTGATCGAGATCGACTGCTCGTGCAGAAAGGTGAGCATTTCGACGCGGCCCGACGCGGTGACCGGGTTGGCGTAGACCGCGACGTCGGGTGTGCCACCCAGCGCTTCGGCGAGCGCGACCTTGTCTCCGCCGATGAGCCGGATGCGGTGCGTTCCGACCGTTCCCGAGCCGACCCGGCCGAGCCATTTCGCGTCGTCTTCGATCGTCACGGGGATGTCCCGCTCCCGCAGCACCTGGTGCACCGGGCGCGGTAGCTTGATCGCGCTGCTGACGGTGAAGGAGGCTTTGGCCACCGTTCCCGCGGCCAGGATCCGCAGCAGGGGCGGCAGGTCTTCTCCTTCTGAGAGGCGGATGGCGACCGGGACGGGCCGATAGCGGAACAGGTTGCGCTCCGCACCGACGCCCGACACGTCTTTGACGGTGTCGAACTCTGTCGCCGCCGCGATGGTGTCGCTGAGCGCCGACCGCCGCACGAGGTCGAATGCCGTGTAGTCCATCGAAGATTGCCCGGATTCGATGAGCTGGGTCACCTTGCGGTCGAGCCCGCGCAGGTGGAGGCTCGCGCTCGATGTGCCGGTCTCGGGCTCCCATGAGCCGAGTCCCATCAGAGAGTTCGGGCCTCCGGCTTTCGTGCCGGCGCCCACGGAAGAGCGCTTCCAGCCGCCGAACGGTTGCCGCTGCACGATCGCGCCGGTGATGCCTCGGTTCACGTAGAGGTTGCCGGCCTCCACCGTGTCGAGCCAGTGCGCGAGCTCGTCGGTGTCGAGCGAATGCAGCCCCGCGGTGAGTCCGTATTCGATGGCGTTCTGGTAGCGGATCGCTTCGTCGAGGTTCTTCGCCGTCATGATGCCGAGCACCGGGCCGAAGAACTCCGTGAGGTGGAAGTACGATCCCGGGGCGACCCCCGCTCGCACGCCGGGCGACCAGAGTCGCCCTGTGTCGTCGAGCTGCTTGGGCTGCACGAGCCATTCCTCGGTGGCGCCCAGCGCCGTGAGGGCGTGCAGCAGCTTGCCGCTCGCCGGCTCGATCAGCGGCCCCATCAGCGTGGTCGGGTCGTGGGGGTAACCCACGCGCAGGCTCGTCGTCGCGTCGATGAGCTGGTTGCGGAACCGTTCGGATCTCGCCACCGACCCGACGAGGATGACGAGGCTGGCAGCCGAGCATTTCTGCCCGGCGTGCCCGAAGGCGCTCTTCACGATGTCGGAGACGGCGAGATCGTAGTCCGCGCTCGGCGTGACGATGATGGCGTTCTTGCCGCTGGTCTCTGCGAGCAGGGGGAGGTCGGCCCGCCACGATCGGAAGAGTTTGGCCGTCTCGTAAGCGCCGGTCAGAAGCACCCGATCGACCCGTGGGTCGGCGATCAGTCGCTGCCCGAGTTCGTTCTCGGCCACATCCACGAGGGCGAGCAGCTCGCGCGGGATGCCGGCCTCCCACAGCGCTTCGACCATCACCGCACCCGTGCGCTTGGCCTGATGCGCCGGTTTGATGATGACGCCGCTTCCCGCGGCGAGCGCCGAGAGCACCGACCCGGCGGGAATCGCCACCGGGAAATTCCAGGGCGGTGTGACGACGGTGAGCGCGGAGGGTACGAACCGTGCGCCCTGAACCGTGTCGAGGTCGCGGGCGAGTTTCGCATAGTAGTGGGCGAAGTCGATCGCTTCGCTGACCTCGGGGTCGGCCTCCGCGATGGTCTTACCGGTTTCGGCCGCCATGATCTCGATGAGGCGGTCACGGTTGGCCGCGAGCGCGAGGCCGGCCCGGTCGAGCACGGCCGCGCGGTCGAATCCGCTGCGCTGCCCCCACGCCTCGCCGTTCACCTTCACGGTGCGGATGAGCGCCTCGAGCGCCGTCGCGTCGGTCACTGCAGCCGCCGCGATCGTTTCGCGTCCGAGCTCCGTCGCCGTCGAGCGCTGGAGGATCTTGCGCCCCCAGACCCGGTTCGCCGCAAGCGACGGGTCGGTGTCCGCCGCGTTGCGGAAGCCTGTCGCGGACGGCGTCTCGAGCCCGGCCGACCCGCGGGTCAGCCCCAGCACGACATTGGTGAGTCCGGCGTCTGGCGTCGTCTCGTTCTGCGGTTCGGCGGGCGGGCGCGTGAAGGCTTCGGCGTCCTCCCATTCGCGCGCGCGGTCCTGTCGCCGGTTGGGCAGCGGCGCCACACCGCGCGGGCTGCGATCCGCTTCGAGGTCGGCGATCGACAGCAGGAACCGCTGCTTCTCGCGCTCGAAGAGCGTCGCGTTCGTCTCCAGCTCGAAGACCGCGGACATGAAATTCTCCTGGCTCGCGTTCTCCTCGAGACGGCGGATCAGGTATGAGATGGCGACATCGAACTCGGCCGGATCGACCACCGGCGTGTAGAGCAGCAGCGCGCCGACGGTCTTCTTCACGGCTTCGGCCTGGGCGGTCGCCATGCCGAGAAGCATCTCGAAGTCGATCCGGTCTGTGACGCCGCGACGGGAGGCGAGCAGCCAGGCGAAGGCCACGTCGAACAGGTTGTGCCCGGCCACACCGATCTTCACAGACGCGGTGTGCTCCGGGGTGAGTGCCCAGTCGAGCACGCGCTTGTAGTTGGTGTCGGTGGCCTGCTTGCTCTCGTAGGTGGCGAGCGGCCAGTCGTGGATCGCCGCATCCACCCGCTCCATCGCCAGATTGGCGCCCTTGACCACACGGACCTTGATGGGCGCACCGCCGGCCATGCGTCGTTGCGTCGCCCACTCGGTGAGGGTCTGCAGAGCGTCGAGGGCGTCGGGCAGGTAGGTCTGCAGCACGATCCCGGCCTCGAGCCCGGCGAACTGCGGTTTGCCGAGGATGCCGGCGAACACCGCGACCGTGAGGTCGAGGTCGCGATACTCCTCCATGTCGAGGTTGATGAATTTGGGCGTGGGCGACGCTGCGGCGAGCTGGTAGAGCGGTGTCAGCAGTTCCACCACGCGTTCGACCGTCTCGTCGAACGACCACATCGACAGCTGCGAGGCGATCGATGAGACCTTGATGGAGACGTAGTCCACGTCATCCCGGGCCAGCAGTGTGCGGGTACCTTCCAGTCGCCGCCCCGCCTCGTTCTCGCCGAGCACCGCCTCGCCGAGCAGGTTGAGGTTGAGCCGGGCGCCGTGGCCCTGCGGGTCGGAGGGTTTGCGCAGGTGCGCGATGGCCGGCCCGAGCTTCTGCGGAGTCGCGTCGACCACGAGGTGCCCGACCATCCGGCGCAGCACACGGCGAGCGATCGGGATGACGAGCCACGGCAGCACCGGGCCGAAGACGCCACCCAGCCAGATGGCGAGACGCATGTACCACGGCAGGAAGGAGGGGATGTTCTTGGCGACCTTCTGCAGGTTGTAGCCGGCGACGAACAGGTCTTGCGGGCGGGCGACTCCGTCGACGAAGCCCACCACGAAATCGAGCCCGTTCGGGTCTTTCAGCACGCCTGCGAGTCGCGCGGCGGCGGGGTCTTCCCGGGGCTTCGCACCGGTCGCATCCGCGGGCGAACTCACGGCGAGCCAAGTGCGCACCAACTCGACCGCGTCGACCGCGAGCTGCGACGGCCGGAGTTCGACGCCATCCGTGTGATTGACCATGCTCACGACTGTATTCCTCGCTCGTGGGGGGAGGCCTCAGGTCCGATCGAATTGTGGGGAACTGCGCCTGTGCAGAACAGTGTGAGGCTATTCTTTCGTTAGTAAAAGCGAATGTTTTCGAACGATATCATTCGGTTCAGCTGAACAAAGGAGCGAGATGCTCGACGTGCGCAAACTCCGCCTGCTGCGCGAGCTCAAGGTGCGCGGCACCGTCACCGGCGTCGCCGAAGCCCTCTCCTACAGTCCATCCTCCGTCTCACAGCAACTCGCCGCCCTGGAGCGGGAGTCGGGCGTGCGCCTGCTCGAGAAGGCGGGGCGCAGGGTGCAGCTCACGCCGCAGGCGGAGATCCTCGTCGAGCACACCGCCACCATCCTCGATCTTCTCGACGAGGCCGAGGCGGAACTCTCCGCCTCGCTCACCACGGTGACCGGCATGGTGCGGGTCGCCGTGTTCCAGTCGGCCTCGCACGCCATCGTCCCGCGCGCGCTGAGCATCCTGGCCGAGGAGTTCCCCGACCTGCGCGTCGAGGTCACCGAACGCGAGCCGGAACGCGGGCTCTTCGAAGTGTCGGCCCGCGACTTCGACCTCGCGATCGCCGAACAGTACCCCGGCAGCACCCGCGGGATCCATCCCGACCTCGACCGCATCGAAATGGCGACCGACACCATCCGTCTCGCCTCCTCCGTCGACCGCGACGCACGCGTGCGTGCGACCTCCCTGCGGGAGACCGAGACTCTCCCCTGGGTCATGGAGCCGCAGGGCACAGCAGCGCGAACCTGGGCAGTGCAGTTGTGCCGCGCCGCCGGATTCGAACCGGATGTGCGGTTCGAGACGGCCGACCTCATCGCCCACATCCGGCTCATCCGTTCGGGGAACGCGGTCGGGCTCCTCCCCGATCTCGTCTGGGCGGGCGAGCGCCCGAGCGTTCGGCTGCTCGACCTTCCCGGCGCACCTCAGCGCACCATCTTCACGTCGGCGAGGCGGGCCTCCGCGGCCAGGCCCGGTCTCGTCGCGGTCCGGGATGCGCTTGCCCGCGCCGTCCCCACCGCCTAGCGCCGGCCCCGACGACTCCTCCACAGGCGAACGCTTCGGTCCCTTCTCCACTGTTCGGCCGGACCCCTCGAACGATCGCCATCCGGAGACCTAGGGTGTGGGTATGACCGAAGTCACCGCCACCGACGCCGATCCGGAGCCCACCCACGACGTCGTGATCGTCGGGGGTGGCCACAACGGCCTCACCGCTGCCGCCTATCTGGCGAAGGCCGGGCTCAGCGTGATCGTGATCGAGCGCCTCGACACCGTGGGCGGGGCGGCCGTCAGCGCTCAAGCGTTCGACGGGGTAGACGCGTGGCTCTCTCGTTACTCCTACCTGGTCAGTCTGCTTCCGCAGCGGATCATCGACGATCTCGGGTTGCGCATCCGCCTCGCCCGGCGCCGCTACTCCTCGTACACACCGGTTCCGAGCGACCCCACCGGCATCGGTCTCCTCATCGACACGGCCGACCCGGCCGCGACCGCAGAATCCTTCAGGCGCATCGGCGCCGCCGCCGATGCCGAGGCGTTCACCCGCTTCTCGTCCGCGACCACCCGAGTGGCGCGGTCTCTCTGGCCCACCGTGACGGAACCACTGCTCACCCGCAGCGAGGCGAAGGCGCTCGTCGGCGACGAGGAGCTCTGGAACGCACTCATCGAGAACCCGATCGGCGAGTTCATCGAATCGCGCCTGAGCAACGACCTGGTGCGCGGTATCGCCGCCACGGATGCGCTCATCGGCACCTTCGCACGTCTCGACGACCCGGGTCTGGCGCAGAACCGCTGCTTCCTGTACCACGTGATCGGCGGCGGAACCGGCGACTGGGATGTGCCCATCGGCGGCATGGGAACGGTCACCTCCGAGCTCGCGCGGGCCGCACGCGAGGCGGGCGCCCGCCTCGTGACGAACGCCGAGGTCACGGCGGTCTCGCCGAACGGCATCGTCGACTACCGTCGCAAGAACCACGAGCGCCGCGTCGTCGGCCGGCACGTGCTGGCGAACGTCGCCCCCGACGTGCTCGACCGGCTCCTCGGCGACGAACCCGACCCGGCCCGCCCACCCGCCGAGGGCGCACAGGTGAAGGTGAACCTGCTGCTCGAACGTCTTCCGCGCCTGCGCGACGCTTCGGTCGATCCGGCGGCGGCCTTCGGCGGAACGTTCCACATCAACGAGACGTACACCCAGCTACAGGCGGCATTCGCCGGTGCGGTGCGTGGAGTCATGCCCGAGCTCCTCCCCTGTGAGATCTACTGCCACTCGCTCACCGATCCGAGCATCCTCGACTCCGAGCTCGCTGCGACCGGTGCTCAGACACTCACCGTGTTCGGGCTGCACACACCCGATCGTTGGCTCAACGATGAGAACAACGAGGCCACCCGCGACAGGCTTCAGGCCGCCGTGCTCTCGTCCCTCAATTCGGTGCTCGCCGAACCGATCGAAGACCTCCTGCTCACCGATGCGAACGGCATGCCCTGCATCGAGACGAAGACCACCCGCGACCTCGAGCATGCCCTGGCCATGCCGGGCGGCAACATCTTCCACGGGCCGCTGTCCTGGCCGTTCGCCGAAGACGACGACCCGCTTGAGACGCCGGCGCAGCGGTGGGGCGTCGCCACCCGGCACGAGCGCATCCTGCTCTGCGGCGCCGGAGCCCGGCGGGGCGGCGCGGTGAGTGGTCTCGGCGGACACAACGCGGCCATGGCCGTGCTCGAATCCTGACCCAGGGCCTCGTCCCGCTCGACGCGAAAGGCATCCTGCAACACGGATGTGCACTTCGCGAGGGGCCTGAGAATACTCGCACGGTTCGCACTGCCGCATCCTCGACCACGTGACTATGGTGAGGAACAGCGGGAGGTGCAAAATGATGCCGCAACCAACAGGACGACTCGTCCGCAAAGATGACGGGGTCTACGTGGTCCTCGACAGGATCTTCAAGGCTCCGATCGACGATGTCTGGTCGTATTTCACCCGGTCACCACGACTGGCGCAGTGGATCGGCGAGTACACCGGTCTCCCTTCAACCGGGGCTGTCCGATTCCGGATGAACGCCGAAGAGAACGCCGAATGGGGCAACGTCTCCATCCTCGAATGCGCGGCGCCGCACCGTTTCGCCGCAGATGTCGGCCCTGCCGGAGATTCGTGGCGGGTCTACTGGCATCTCACCGAAGCGAGCGGACACACGACACTGACGTTCGCTCGCCGTCTCCGCTCACTCACCGAGGAAGCGGATGTCGGGGTCAGCTGGGACTACTACCTCGACAGGCTCATCGCCGCCCGCAGCGGCAAGGCGATGCCCGAGTGGAACGACTACTACCCGGCCATGATCGAGCACTACCAGAGCCTCTGCCGCGAGCTCAACCACGATCTCCGGATCGAGCAGGCCGCACTGCACGCCGTCGAGCTCCGCCGAACCGGCACCCTCGGCTAGCGGGCGACCGCCGGCCGCGAACGCCTGCGAACAGGGCATTCACCGAATCGGCGCGCGCAGCCCCGCCCGACGCTCAGTGCCACCGGTGGTCCTGCAGAGCGACCCGCGGCCCGCGGCGCTCGAAAGGATGCCCGCTGGCGAGGATCAACCGGATGACCCGTTGCCGCTGGCCGCGCCACGGCTCCAACAGCTCCAACATTCCGTCGTCGTCGACGCGTCGCCCGATCAGAGCCTCGCCCACGTAGTGCGCCAGGTGGTAGTCGCCGACGCTCACCGCATCCGGGTCGCCGTGGGAGCGCTGCAGTGTCTCGGCGGCCGTCCACGCTCCGATCCCCGGGACCGTTCGCAGCGCGCGAGCGGCGGCGTCCGGCGTCTCCGCGGCATCCGTCGCCCGCTCGAGCGACCCCGCCACCACCATCGCGGCACGCACCGTGCGGGCCCGACCCGGATCGACCCCGGCCCGATGCCACTCCCATGACGGGATGCCCCGCCACTGTGCCGAGGTCGGCACGACGCGCATCCCGTCCGGAGCCGGACCGGGAGCCGGTTCGCCGTACCAGCGAAGCAGCCGCGCCCACGACCGGTACGCCTCCAGGCTGGTCACCCGTTGCTCCACGACGGCCGGGACCAAGGCCTCCAGCATCCGTCCCGTCGTCATCAGTTTCAGTCCGGCGTTGCGGCGCCGGCTCTCGCGCAGCAAGGGTGTGCCGCCCACATCCAGCCCGCTCCAATCGTCGCCGCGGCCAAGCAGCTCAGGAACCGAAGCGATCGCCCACTCGGCGCCCGGCCCCCACGCGGCTGCTTCCACGGCGCTGCCCCGCGAGCCGGCGGGCACCCGGATGCACACGGTCGCCGACCCGTGCGGGGTGCGGAACGTGCGCCACACCCCCCGCGCATCCCACCGCGTCGTCGGATCGTGCGGACCGCGGCCGAGCACGCTCAGTGTGGCCCGCACATCCACCGGCTCGGCCGGGGAGTAGACCGTCGTGACCGGTTTCGTCCGGGCGGCGACGCTCACGCTCGCGCTGTCGGCGGGAGTCACGGCGGTCATGCTGGAATGCTACGTCAGCCCCCGAAGGATTCACGAACAGCGCCCTCCCGATGTCACCGGCTTCCTCTACGCTCGGCCCATGGGAACAGCACTGGCAACCGATACTGTCGCGCAGCTGCGCGAAACCGTCACCGGCACCGTCCACCTCCGCGGTGAGGAGGGCCTCGCCGCCGAGGTCGAATGCTTCAATCCGACGATCCTCCACGACCCCGACCTGGTCGTCGCCGCCCGGTCGGAGGGCGACATCGCGGCGGCCGTGCGCTTCGCGCGCGAGAACGACCTCCGCGTGCGCGTCCACGCCACCGGGCACGGCGCGGCCGGCATCGCGGTCACCGACGGCGTGCTCATCTCCACGCGCGCCCTCGACTCCGTCACGGTCGACCCGGAGGCCCGCCTGGCCATCATCGGGGCCGGCGCCCGGTGGGCCCCGGTGATCGCCGCGACCGCCGAACACGGGCTCGCCGCGGTCACGGGATCGTCCATCAGCGTCGGAGCCGTCGGCTACACGCTCGGCGGCGGTCTCGGCCCGCTCGCCCGCAGCCACGGGTTCACCGCCGACTGGGTGCGCGGGTTCCGTGTCGTCACCGCCGACGGCGAGGTCGTCACGGCCGATGCCACCACCAACGACGACCTCTTCTGGGCGCTGCGTGGCGGCAAGGGCGGCTTCGGTGTCGTCACCGAGATGACCATCGAGCTCATCCCGCTCGCCACGCTCTACGCGGGCAGCCTCTTCTTCGAGGGCGATGCGGTCGAGACGGCTTTCCACAGCTGGGCGGACTGGGCGGCCCAGCTGCCCGAGCAGGCCACCACCTCGGCCGTCTTCCTCCAGATCCCCGACGTCGACGGTCCGCCGCCGCCCCTGCGCGGCCGCTCGCTGCTCAGCGTGCGTTTCGCCTTCCCCGGCGATGCCACCGAGGGGGCTCGACTCCTGGCGCCCCTGCGCGAAGCGGCACCGGTGTATCTCGATTTCGTCGCCGAGATCCCCACCACCGCGGTGGGCACCATCCACAACGACCCCGAAGTGGGCGGTCCCGACTGGGTCCGCGGGCTGATGCTCGACTCGTTCGATCGGGATGCGGCCGCCGCTTTCCTCGCGCTCGTCGGGCCGGGCACCGACTCGCCGTTCGTGGCGGCGGAAATCCGCCAGCTCGGCGGAGTCACCTCCCGCGACACCGCCGACGGAACCGCCGTCGGCGGCCGTGACGGCGCGTTCACCGTCTCGCTGATCTCGGGCGACCCCGCCGTGTTCGACGAGCTCGCCCCGGTGCGGGAGGCGGCGATCCGCGAGGCGTTCGCCGACCGGCTCGCCGAGATCACCAACGTCAACTGGTCTGCCGGGCTCGTCGATCGCGCCGCCTTCGAGAAGACCTGGCCTCCGGCGATTCTCGACCGGCTCGCCGTCATCCGGGCCGAACGAGACCCGGAAGGCGTTTTTGCATTCGGTCCGCAGTCTTGACTCAGCAGGCTCAACTCAGCAGGCTCAACTCAGGAGGCTCAACTCAAGAGCCTCGACTCAGCAGGCTTTCCGCGACGCGCACTCGTGACGTCCGTCATGACGGACTCTCTCGGCCGAGCGTGGGATTCGTCTGACGTGATGCCGTATGGGGTCAGTCGCTCCACACGCTGGGCGCGTCGGCCTTCGTCGGGGGCAGGGCCGCATCCGCGCCCCATTGGGTCAGCCACTCGGGCACAGTGACCTCCGTCGGCGCGGGGCCGACCGCGTCGAGCAGTTCCTCGATGGTCACAATTCCGCCGGCACGTTTCAGGAAGCGGCCGCGGATGAACGCCTGCGTGTAGATCTCGCCGTCCACGGTGAACCGCTGCTCCACATACACGGCTTTCTCGTCGAACCCGAGGATGCGCGATTCGACGATGAAGGGCTGCCACAGTTCCAGTGACTTGCGAAATGTGATCGTCTCCGAGGCCACTACCGGATACCAGCCGCGCTTCTTGAAGATCGCCCACACGCCACTGCGAGTGAGGAGGTCGAACCGTCCGATGTCGGCGATCGAGAGGTACACTCCGTTGTTCATGTGCTTCAGGATGTCGAGGTCTGTGGGCAGCACCCGGAACTTGGTGAACGCCACATCGAAATGCCCGAGGCGCGGTCCGAACCGGGAGAGCAGGGCGTGAAGCATCGTCCGAAAGATCATGTGCACCCGGTCATGCTAGCCATCTGCCAACGCCCCCTCACTTCTGTTGTGGAGAGCCTCCAACCCGTCGCCCCGCGCCGCCGCTCCGTTTGTGCGTCACCGCGCTGTGAGGTCGCCCTGTAAATGTCGGACGGAAGAGGTTATCGGTCGGTCGGGAATCCTACGTGTGATTTCCGCAGGATGTCTTTCCGCGCGTCGGGGCGCCCGCATTCCATTTCGGTTCGATTCAACGTTTTCACCCTCCAGCGAGTCTTGGACGGCGACGGAACGGTGCTTCACGGCGTCGGGACATCCACCAGCGTCACCGACGCCGAATCAGTCAACAATGCGCTTAAGCGCATCGTGTCCGCTGGCGTCTTCAGCACTTCACCCATGCCTGACACGAATGCGTACGTGGTAGATCTGGGGCGTCCGTTTGGCATGGCACTTCCGGACATCGGAGAGCTCCTTGACCAACTGGACCTTGTAGAGCAGAACCGAATCCTGCGAAACGGACGTCTTCACTGATGCGGCCACGGATGCGCTTGGGAAAGACGGCCCCGCAGTCTGACTCCTGCACGCCGCATGCGTTCGGGCGCTGGCGGGTCGGCGCGTACCCGTCTGTGCTGTTGAGCCTGTAGCGCTGGCGAACTCAGTCGAGCCGTTCGGACTCTACAACTGTTGGTGACCGGAGTTTCGTGGCGCGAGTTTCCCCGCGGTCAGCGGTGACGATGCGACGGTCCACGCGGCACCCAGATCGGTGCTCTGAACCTGGCCTGCCGAGCCAAAATGTTGCCGGTATGGGGCGCTGTCAGTAGGGCAACGCGATGCGGCAACTCTCACCGGACCGCGTTGCCCCGTGGTGCTACTTCGTCTTCACCTCCAGCATGGTGAATCCATAACCGGGCAGCTCGACCGAATACGCGGAGCCGCTGATCTTCGCGCCCTTACCACCGTGATAAAGGTCCTTCGGCTGTTGTTTCAGGTCGATTCCTGTCCCGCTGAGGTCAACAGTTACGGTCTTCGGCCCAGCACTGAAGTTGTAAATCAGCAGCGCCGTCTGCTTACCGTTCTCGCTTGTGCGTCGCTCAGCGAACGCTGTGCCGTCCGGACCGGCAGGAACTCGGTTACGGCTAGCGGCGGGCAACAACGCCTTGTTGTTGTTGACGGTGCTCAGAACCCGATCCCAATTCGCACGCAGGGTGGGCGACCACCGGATGTACTGGTCGTACATCGGCGAGCCGTAAAGGATTCCGGAGCCGGCCAGCAGCGCCGCCTCCTGAACGCGCTGGACCTCGTCGTTTGGATAGGACGGATAGTCGTGATTGGCGAGGTTCTCGTCCTCATCGGCCGCGATCGTCCATGCGTGAGTGGTTGCTCCGACGGAACGGGCGTAGTCGGAGTTCTTCAACTCCGCTTCGAGCCCGTTGACGTCGATCTGACCGCTGACGAGACGGGTGTAGTCGTTCGTCCAATCGCCCTGATCTTTGTAGTTGAACCACGAGGTCAGCCCGAAGTCGTGCAGAGCCTGCGCATTCGGGGCACCAGATCCCTCGAACGTCACCCACTTGTCGGTCTTGGTGTACGTCTTCGGAAGGGTGACCGCGGCTTCCTGGAACCGCGGGTCAAGCCGGCCGACATCCCACATGAAGCCGTCGACCCCGGTGTCCAGCCAGAACTTCTCGATTCGCTTTACCTCCGCGACACTGGTGGGCTGGTCCCAGTTGAATCCGGGTCCGAACCACAGCTTCCAGTAGTACGCGCCCGCGGTCGGGCTCCATTCCCAGTTTGTCCACGTCGGGGGTGCCATCTGCAGCGACGGAAGCGGGTCGTTGGGGTTGGTCGTCCACGTGAACGAGCTGACCTCGCGTGAAGTCCGGTCGCCTGCGGCGTACTCCTGTTCGGCCTTCTTGAAGTAGGGAGAGTTCGCGTCCATGTAGATATTCACGAAGTAGGTGACAACCTTCATCCCCTTCCGATGGGCTTGGGCGACGAGGGTCTTCCAATCCTGAATGGTTCCGTTCTGTGGCGACACCGAATAGAAGTCGACCGGGTCGCAGCCGGCACAGAGGGTCTTATCTCCGTTGTACGGGCTGAAGAACCCCAGGACGCGGATCCCGCTCGCTTTCAGATGGTCGAGATCCTTCGTAATGTCCTTGTATTTATTGCCGAAGTAGCTGTTGTAGAACCACATGAACCCGTTAAGGTTCTGGAAGTCGGTGCTGCCCCGCTTCGGCTTGTTGGCTTGAACGATGGAATGGGATTCGGCAGACGCCGGGGCAATCGCTGCAACAGCTCCTGTTGCGATGAGCGCCGCAGTGACCCCAGCGGCTATTGCTGTGCGTAACTTCAAACGTCGCATGTCATTCTCACTTCTTTGTTCGAATCGGACAGTTTCATTTGGTCTTTCGGCCCCGGGGAGTGAAAGCAGCACTCCCCGGGGCCGAAATCTAGGAAGCCACGTGGACTGCAGTTACGAGCTGTTCGGCGAGGTCACGGAGACGCACGCCGTCCGTGGATGGAACGCCGTACCCGCGCAGCCTCTCGACCTTGATCCGCCATGTTTCGGGAATCGCAGAGGTGCCGTGGGCACCACCGACGAGCGCACCCACCATCGAAGGCATGGTGTCGGCCTGCTTCGGGACCAGGTTCGCGATGCCGAACGCTCGGATAGGCACAGCCGCACCCAGCGTTGCCTGCTCGGCGTCGTCGGTGGCGGAGAAGGTCTCACCATCGAGCGGCGCGGACAGGGTGAATGGGAGCGGGAACGTGTTGATCTGGTTTTCGTCCATTTCCGCTGCCTGGCTCCACAGGAGCCCGCGGCGGAAGGAGGCGGATGTTCGCGTCAGCCGGTGGTACCTCGAGGGGAAGCCGGACGCGTCTCCTGCCGCTAGTCCAAGGAGCGCCCCGTGTGCGCGGGTAAGAAGTTCAGACACTGCTCAGCACCTTTCGCTCGTCGACTGAGTGGGCGATCTGATCTGCGAGCTCCCAGAGGTCGACTCCGGTCATCGCCGGGATTGAGCTTCCGCTGAGCGGTCCAAGACGGTCTTTCCGTGCGTCAGGGATGCTGTCGGCTCCGTTTAGTGCGCCGGCCAGCGCTTCGACGAACTCAAACACGCGCTGTCTGGTGGCTTCCGCAACAGGACAGGCTCCGGAGAGCGCAGCACACGCGGTCGCTGGGCTGACACTTGCGCGCTGTGCGTCCTCCCTGAATTCGACTTCCAGAGACATGACTTCCTCGTCCTATACGGTGCCGAATCGTTTTATATAAAACGATTTTGGAGGTTAGCCGCAAAAGTATGCACGGCTGGTCGTTAGCTGTCAAGCTGTATTCATTTCGACTCAACGAACTGCAGGAACGTGCGCCGGCACAGGCGAACTATCGCCTGAGCGCTCTCTTCGGCTCGGTCGCCCCGGCGTTCGTCACTAACGCGAGAAGCGTCGCTCGCATGGCCGCAATTGTGGGCACCCAAACTGAGCGAAACACTTGCGTCGGTCGAACTCGCGGTCATCTCATCGATCAGTACACCAGCGGCCTCGTACCCTCGGAGGGTTGTGCCAAAGAGCTTGCTGTCCTGGTCCGGGTCGCCCCGGGGCGATGACCAATCTGCTCGACCTTGACGGAACGCGACTTGGGGCGCTTCAAAGCTTCTTGGCCAAGAAACACTTTCGACAATCGAGTGCAACGCGAGCATTTCCCGCCACGTCGGCACTGCGGGCAACTGCGCACTACGCCGCGACGGGCCGGCAGGACGATCTTCACGTCGGGAACGCTGATGGGGACCGCGCAATGCACGGTCCCCATGACGCGATGGCGATGACTCCACCACTGGAACCGACTACTTCCGTTTCATCGATCCCAACCCGGTATTGGCGTGCAGCTAGGGCACGCCACATAGGAGCATTTCACGACGCGACTCGCGCCATCTTCACAAGGTCGTCGACGATTTCCTGCAGCTGCTGACCCGCCGTTGAGGGGACGCAATAGCCGCGAAGCGTGCTCACCCGGTCGCGCCATGTCGCCGGAATGACCGACAGCCCGTGCGCTGCTCCAGTAATGGCACCCACCATCGCCGGCATCGTATCCGCCTGCTTGGGAATCAGGTTCGCGACACCAATTGCTTCGACAAACGAAGTAGATTCACGAGCGATGATCAGCGCTAGCGGGAGCGTCTCCGCAGCCATATTGCCGAAGTTGTACTCGAGGTTAGCCACGTCGTCGTTCCAGGCGGGCACAGCCGCAAC
Organism: Leifsonia poae; assembly: GCF_020009625.1. Taxonomy (NCBI): domain Bacteria; kingdom Bacillati; phylum Actinomycetota; class Actinomycetes; order Micrococcales; family Microbacteriaceae; genus Leifsonia; species Leifsonia poae. Next base: position 2,604,865 of record NZ_JAIHLP010000002.1, on the reverse strand, counting down.
GAGTGAGCCTGCTTCTTCGAAAATGGCTTCCGCGAGCTTGTACTTTCGACCAAGCCACGAATCGGCGTCAATTTCTGCTTCGGCGCCAACAATCGCGTCGCGGACGGTACTTCCACCTACTGTCGACGCGATGACGCTTGCAAAAGCAGCGGCCGCGTCAATTCCGACGCCGGCGTTGGTGATAGACGCTAGCCGTCGCGCGACCCGAGCGGCTTCTGCAGGTTGCCCCGCATATGCAACACCGACAGGCAGGCATCGTGCCACAGCAGAGTCATCGAAGAAGTGGGGGTTGTCAGTGCCTGTCGCCGGAGGAACGAGTCCCTCTTCGCTGTTCAGAATCGCCGACCGGTCGGCCACTGATCCCCAGTATTCGTCTGCCTGTGGGAGAACGATCTGTTGCCAAGCAGCGAAAAGCTCCCAGACTTCAGGCGCGTCATCCGACGCGACCGCACGATTCTGATGTGCACGCAGGAGGATGGCGCTTCCTAGGGCAGCCTGCTCGGCGTCGTCTGTCGCGGAGAAAGTCTGCTCGGCAAGAGGTGCGGAGTGGGTGTTCGGCAGCGGCAGCTTATTGATGTGCTGATCGTCCATTTCAGCTGATTGCATCCACATCAAGCTGCGCCGAAATGATGCGCGGGTCATTTGGTGGTAACGCGACGGGAGACCGGAGGCATCCCCAGCGGCGAGACCGAGGAAGGCGCCGTTTGCGCGGGAAAGAAGGTCAGACATTGGTGAGGGCCTTTCGTGCGTCGAGAGAGTCGGCGATGCTGTCCGCGAGGTTCCAGAGGTCGACCCCTGCCATCGCGGCGATGCAGCTGCCACGCAGCGGGCCGAGGCGCTTCGTCCACATCTCCGGGATCGCATCGACTCCGTTGAGCGCACCCGACATCGCGCCAGCCATCGCGGCGATAGTGTCTGCGTCCCGGCCGATGTTGACGCCTCCGAGTACAGACTCCACATAGTCGCCTTCGGCGATTGCGAAGACTCCGAAGGCGAGCGCCGTTGCCTCAGGGGCCACGTCCGCCCAGGGGTAGTGGAAGATCGCGATTCGGCGTTCCAGTTCATCCAACCGCTGCTCCGACGATCCGGGACCGGCTGCAACGGCAAGTGCCTTCTCGATCATGCGCCGAGACCATGAGTCCTCGGGAGTGGCGTTGAGTCCCGTTTCGACAACAACTTTCCAGTCGTTGGTGGTGATCGCTGCCGCCGTCGCAGCAGCGACAGCCTGACCGCACCAGATGCCGTCGAGGGCGTGACTGACTTGCGCGTCGATGCCGGCAAGCCGGGCCGCTTCGATCGGGTCACCAGCGGCGAATGCGCCGATCGGTGCTACTCGCATCGCCGAGCCGTCGCTCCACAGCTCATGATTGTCAGAACCGGTCGCCGGCGGACGCAGTCCCCTGGCGAGGTTGTGGATCGCGTCCATTTCGGAGAACCCACCGCCGTCGAAGGGCGTCGCCTGGTCGACAAGCGCAAGAGTCCACTCGTTAGCGACGTCGTCGGTTGTTACTGCCGGGCCGTATTTCAGCAAGATCTGCGCCGTCAGGGCCGCGTACTCCGTGTCGTCCGTTCCGGCCGGGTCCTCCGACACGAAGTCGGTCACGCGACCGTACTTTTCTCGGATTCCGGCGCGACTCATGCCTTCCGTCGGGGCGCCGAGTGCGTCACCGATCGCTTGTCCAAGCACCGCTCCACGGATTCGATTCCGTGTTTCCTCGTTCACTGGTTCTCTTCTCTTTTCGGGCCGAGCGCGTCGTCGACGGCTCGCCTGGTTGGGATGGACGGGACAGCTCCCGGCTCCTCTACGGACAGCGACGCTGCGATGCTGGCCCACTGCGCTGCTGCTTCGTATTCGACGCCCCGCGCGACCTCAGCGGCGAAGGCGCCAACAAACGTGTCGCCCGCACCGGTCGTATCGAGGGGGATCGTCTTTCTGGCTGGTATGTGAATTGCTCTGCCACCGCGGACCTGGAGGGTGGATCCTTTGGAACCGAGTGTCGTGAGCACACACGGGACCGGCAACTTATCTACCTGTAGCTGCTGTGCCTCATGCTCGTTGACGATGAGAACGTCGACGGCGGCGAGAATCGCGGCGGGAACGTGGCGCACAGGAGTCGGGTTCAAGACCACCTTCGTCCCCGATTTCCAGGCGGCTGTCACCGCGTCTTCCACAACAGTGTCGGGCACTTCCAGCTGACAAATGAGGACGTCAGACTCGGACACGAGTTCGCGCTCTTCGTCGGTGAGGTGTCGAAGCAGTCTGTTCGCGCCGGGGACGATGACAATGTTGTTCTCGCCTGTCGCGTCTGTGGTGACGAACGCGGTTCCGGTCGCTCCGCCCTCACGTCGGAGTAGATTTTTGTCCATCCCCTCTGTCGCGATTGTGTCCACTAGGAGCTGTCCGTACGCGTCGTCACCCACCGCTGCGATTAGCTGGGCTTGCGCGCCAGCGCGGCGGGCGGCAATTGCTTGATTCAGCCCCTTGCCGCCAGCAAAGACCGCGAATGATTCTGCTGTGACCGTTTCGCCTGGAGCTGGGATTCGATCGACGCGGGTGACAAGGTCGACGTTGGCGCTCCCGACAACGGTGACTCGGGCACTCATCCTTTGACTCCGGAGGAAGCAAGTCCGCTGATGAAGTTCCGCTGCATGAGCAGGAACAGCACGATCACGGGGATGATCATGATCAGTCCGGCAGCGTCTGTGACGCCGTAGAGCCGGGTGAAGCCTTGCTGGAAAGCGAGGAACGCGGTGGAGATCGGAAGGTTGTCGGGTGAGGAGATGAAGATCGTCGCGAAGAACAGCTCACCATAGACGGCAAGTCCAACGACGAGGCCGGCGGTGAGGAATCCTGGCCGAGCTAGCGGAAGCATGACCTTCGTCGCGACCTGCCATTCGTTCGCGCCGTCGAGCCGCGCAGCCTCGTCGAGCTCTTTCGGGATTCCGACAAAGAACGTCTCCAGCAGTAGCGTCGCAAACGGGGTGTTCAACGCTGTGTAAATGAGAACTAGGCCGAAAAGGTTGTCGTAGAGGCCGAGGTTTGTCCAGAGGAAGAACAACGGCACGAGGAACATCTGCGCCGGCAGCGAGATGACGATGAGCAGGTAGAGGGAGATCCCTCGCTTGAACGGAACGCGGAGCCGGGCGAGCGCATACGCAGCCATACCCGCGCAGATCCACACCCCAATAATCGTGCCGACGACCAGGATGACACTGTTTCCGAGACCCTGACCGAGGTTTCCCTGCGTCCACGCGGTGGAGAAGTTCGAGAGATCCCATGTTGACGGCAGACCGATCGGGTTGGTGGCCAGTTCCGTGTCCGACTTGAACGCGTTCAAGAAGAGGACCAGAACCGGCAGAATTGCGAACAGCGCAAGCAGGACAAGCACGATGACTGAGATCGGTGCGCGCTTCAAGCCTCCGGGGCGTGAGTCGAGCGAGTTTTGGGAACGCCGGCGCCGCCGCTTGGAGTCTTGGGCAAGCACGTTGGTTGTGTTGGTGGATTGTGTCGCGGTCATGATTCGTCCTCCTTGCGACGCAGCAGTCCGATGATGACGACGATGATCCCGCCGAGGGCGGACATGGTGAGTCCCATGAAGGCGGCGTAGCCGGCTTCATTGGCGCCGAATGCGGTGCGGTTGACGAGGAGGGAGACCAGGTCGCTGGAGCCGGCCGGCCCACCGCCGGTGAGCGCGTAGGAGTAGTCGAATGCGAGCAACGACCAGAGCGAGATGATCGTCAACGCGAAGGCGAGCGTCGGTCGGATGCCCGGGAGCGTGACATGCCAGAACTCCTGCCAGGCGTTCGCACCGTCGATGCGGGCGGCCTCGTACCGCGCACTGTCGATGTTCGTTGTCGCGGCGAGGAACAGTACGACGAGGAAGCCCCAGAAGTGCCAGTTGTCCACGAACATGACGCTGCCGAGCGACAGTTTTGGGTCGCCGAAGAAGTACACGTTGTCCAGCCAGTGGATGCCGATCTTGTTCAGCGCTGCCGCGAGACCGGCCTGCGGGTCGAGGATGTTCTTCCAGATCGCCGCGTTGACGACACTCGCAATCAGATACGGGATGAAGAACAGGACGCGGAAGAGTACCGCCCCTCGTCGAACCCTGGACAGCGCGAACGCACCGTACAGGCCCATCGCGATCGGCACGGTCAGGAAGAAGACCATGTAGATGAAGTTGTGACTGAGGGCGTTCCAGAACGACTGGTCCTGAGCGAGCCGGATCGCATTGTCGAATCCGTTGAACTTGGCTGGGCCGAGACCTGACCAATCGGTGAACGCGTAGTACAGGTTCGAGATCGACGGACCACCGATCACCACAAGGTTCAGCATCAACGCGGGCGCCATGAACAACAGCCCGATCCACGCGTTGCGCCGTTTCGAGCGGCGGCGCCCGCGGGCGGAGCTAGACGCTCCGCCCGCGGTTTGAACCGCACCAGGTCCGGTCATGAGAGTGGAGCTCATTATCCCGCGGTCTTCCCTGTCGAATAGATTGTCGGGATGGTGCCCTTTGCCGCATCACCCTTGTACGCAGCCTGCAGCCCGTTCAGGTAGTCCGTCGTTGACAGGCTGCCACTGAGGACCTTGTCCGTGTTGTCGATGATGTACTGGTCGGCCTGTCCACCCCACGATGTCCAGGTGGTGTACCCCACAGCACCTTCCTCGCTTGCCTTCGAGAGCTCCGTGTACTGGCGAGCGATCTTCGGGTCGACATTGGAAGGAATGTCCGCCGGGTTGATGTTCACTGGCATGGCGTCAGCACCGATCGAGGCGACCTGGTCCCACATGGTTTTGGTGTCCTTGAGGTTCCAGTCCAGGTACGTTTCCGCTGCGTGCGCGTTCTTCGTGTTCTTGTTGACCGAGAGCACGTTACCCAGCGACAGCGGGTAGGTGATCGGTACCCCATCGGCCAGTGACGGTAGCGGAGCCCAATCGAACTCACTGTTCGTCTTCTTGAAGTAGTCGGGGAGGGTCAAGAACTCCCACGATCCGGAGATGTACATTCCGGCCTGGCCACTGGCGAACTGGGTGTACTTCTGCGGATCGGTCGTCGAGAAGTACTTGTTCACCCCGCCGCCGAACCAGCCCTTGTCGAAGTATTCCTTCAACCGGTTGATCGAATCAGCGAACGCCGGGTCCGTCCACTTGATCGAGCCGGTGAGCGCATCGTGGACCTTCGAGGCGCCAGCCACGTCGTTGAAGAACGCGCTGACCAGCCACTCCGTACCGGCCGGGTAGTCGGAGTTACCCGCAGCGAACGGAGTGATGCCCTTGGCTTCCATCTTCGCCGCGAGGTCTTCAACCTCTTTCTGGTTCGTCGGAGGGGTCCAGCCGTTCTTCTCGAACAGAGACTTGTTGTAGAACAGCAGCAACGTCTCATATCCCTGCGGCAACGTCACCATCTTGCCGTCGACCTTGCTGACCTCCTGAGCCCACGGGAGGAGCGTGTCGCTCCACTTGTTCTCATCGGCGAACGTGGTCAGATCGGTGAGATAGCCGGCCTTGGCGTAGGTGATCTGGTTCGAGATACCGGATGCGGTGACGAGATCCGGTCCCTTGCCAGCTGCCAGGGCGACCTGAACCTGCTGGTTGATGGTGTTGACGTTCTTCTGAATCGCCTGCAGGTCGACCTTCGGGTACTTCTTCTGGAACGGAGTGATGTTGTACTGAAGGAATTGGGCAGTTCCCTTCGCGTCGGGGGTGTACGGCGCGAACCAGTAGCTCAACGTGCCGGTCGGCTCACCGGACGTGCTGCCCGCTGTGCCGCCGCTCGTGCAGGCTGCGAGCGCAGTGGCAACCGCTACCGCGATTGCCCCCGCTTTGAAGAGCCGGCGCCGCGGGGCGCGGCTCCGGGCGGTACGGAATGTGTGAGGCATCTTCGTCTCTTTCTCTTGATTCGGGTTTACTTCAGGCCGGTGAGTGCGAGCCGTGCTGTCCGCTCGGCCAGGTCGGAGATCACGGAGTTGTCAAAGCCGAAGAGAGCGGACCTGGTCCGGTTCTCGAGCGGGGCGATGAGGTGCTCGGGAAGGTTCTGAGTGCCGGTAAGGACGCCGAGCACCGAGCCAACCGTGGCGCCGTTGGAGTCGGTGTCCCATCCGCTCATCACGATGCGTCCGACCCCGGTCACGAAGTCGTCGTCGGACCAGAGGAGGGCGGCCGCGACAGCGGCTGCGTTGTTGATGGTGTGCACCCACGAGTAGTGGCCGTAGGCTGCCTGCAGCTCCGCGAGGGCGGTATCCCAGCTGACGCCGCTTTCCTTCAGTCGGAGGACGTGGCGCAGGGCTTCGGCGAGCCGCGACTGCGGCGGAACGACTGCGAGTGACTGTTCGACGGCATCCTGTGCGGAGGACGCGGTGAACGCCGCGGCAACGAGGGCTGCGGCCCACATCTCGCCGTAGACGCCGTTGCCGACGTGCGACAGCGCCGCGTCCCGGTAGGACAGCTTCGCCGCCTCCCACGGGCGCCCTGCGTAGACATACCCGAAGACGTCCCCGCGGATCTGCGCGCCGATCCACTCCCGATACGGGTTGCGGCGGCGGGCGACCTCGGGAACGGCGAACCCCTCGACGAGGTTGACGTATGCGGCGCGTTCGGCGGTGAACACCTGCTCGATCGGGAAGAGCCGCGTCCAGGCCGCCCCGACGTCCTCGGTGCGCAGCGCCAACCCGTGGGTCTCCAGGAGGTGGAGCGCCAGGATGGGGTAGTCGATGTCGTCGTCGCGCGCCGATCCTTTGACGTTGCCACGCGTGGTCTCTGGCCAGCATTCGGTCAGCTGGAACCCGGCGGGCATCGGGTCGAGCACGGGCACATAGTCGCGGAGCGGGTACGCGTCGGCGAGCTCGAGGTACTCGCGAATGTGCTGGGCGGTCCAGTGGCTGCCCCACTCGACGGGCTTCCCGACGTTGCATCCGGCGATTCGGCCGAGCCACGCGGCGTTGATCTTGTCACGCAGCGTCGCTTCGGCGATCGTTCGCTCGGGCTGCTGGGCGCCCAGGGTTGCTTCGATCCCCTCAAGCGAGTCCGGTTCGACGTACTCCCATCCGGGGAGCCGCTCGGCAGACTCCATCCGGTCGACGATGTCGAGGATCGCGGCGGTGTCGTCGCGGTCTGTGCGGTTCGCCTCCTCCACGAACGCATCGACGTCGTAGCCGGTCTCTCGGCGCTGAACGACTTCGTCGTGCAGGAGGTCGATGGGCGAGAGCGCGTTGAAGAACACGGACTGGAAGTCGGGTGTGAGCTCGACGCGAGGCCGGATACCGGTATTTGTCACGATGTATTGCTTCTTTCTGTGGAAGGGAAGGTCAGGCCGTACCGCGCACGACGAGATGAGTCGCTAGGGCGGTGTGCTCGAACGGAGTGTCGGGGAGCTCGATCCGACGCATGAGGGCGTCCGCGCAGGCGTACCCGACGAGTGTGGCCGGGTTGATGATCGTCGTGAGCCGCGGACTAACGTGCTTCGCGGTGGGGATGTCGTCGAAGCCGATGACGGCGAGATCAGCGGGCACCGTCAGACGGTTGTCGCGCGCCGCTTCGAGGACGCCGATGGCGATGAGATCGTTTGCGCACATGATCGCGGCTGGACGATCTGGACGCGAGAGGAGCCTGTCGGCGGCGTCGTACCCGGTCTCGAGGGTGTAACCGTCGGCGTTCTCGATCCAGGCCGAGTTGACGTGCAGACCCGCCTCCGCCATCGCGTCTCGGAATCGTTGAAGCCGGCCTGCACCGGGTACTGAACCCGCCGGCCCGCTGATGAAGCCAATTTCAGAGATGCCCTGGCTGTGAAGATGCTCGACTGCTTCCCTGATTCCGGGAGCGTCGTCGGTGCCGACCTCATCGGCTCGCAGTCTGCGCACCTCATGACCGGAGGACTCAACCCATTCGCCAGTGAGCAGAACTAGCGGCGTTGTCGGACCGACTACGTTTCGGATCCGCTCCGGCGACAACGCCATCGTGCTCATGATCACGCCGTCGACGCTGCGCGACCGCATCTCCTCCAGCACGCGCACCTCGGTGTCCGGGTCGCCGTCCGTGTTGCCAATGAATGATACGTATCCGTGGCTGCCGATTCGATCGTGAATGGCGCGCGCCACGGCTGGGTAGTACGGGTTGGCGATATCGGCGACGAGGAGAGCGATCGTGCGGGTCTCTTGCCTGCGGAGACCGCGGGCGACAAGGTTGGGGCGATAGTTCAATTCTTCGGCGGCCGCAAAGACTCTCTGCCGAGTTTTCTCGGACACAGGGCGGGTGCCCGAGAGGGCGTTCGACGCAGTTGCCGGGCTTACGCCAGACAAAAGCGCGACATCTTTTAGAACCACTTCTAGCGACATGACTCCGCTGTCTCCTCAATTCGAATCGTTTTATATAAAACGATTTTGCGCTCAAGCCGAATTAGTATGAGTACTCGTCGCCGCCCTGTCAACCCCGCGAATGCGCCAAACCGCGGGCGGCGCGCGGCGACGATGCACGCCCCTCGTCGGCCCGGTCTTCGAAGGCGTTTGCGCGGTCGTAGATGGCGCGCAGACGTTCGCGCAGATCTGGCCGCGCAGCAACAACCTGGCGGATTCAACGACGGTTCCGCTCCGCCTGGCGACCCTATTCGACGCGACGAACGGAACTCACGATGCCTCGGCGTCGGCGCGGCGAGCGATCCGACGCGCGCGCACCTGGGGCAATCCCCGGCCGTGGGCAACGCGCGTGGCGTGGCGCCCCCACCTGCACCCTTCTGAGCCGCGCTGGAATTGGGCGACCCCGGGCACCTCGATCAGCCTGCTCCGCAGTTCCACGCCCACGTTCGACGTATCGAATTGCGAGGTCAACTCACAGTCGCCGCGTCACCGCGTCACCGCGTCGTCGCGCCGACCGCATCACCGCGTCACCGCACCGACCGCATCACCGCGTCAGTGGAACCTCTACGATGCTGACGCCGGCCGGCGGCACCGACAGGGCCTGGTCGAGTTCGCCTTTCGTGCGCACCACACGGTGCCCCCAGCCGTAGGCTGCGGCGAGCGCCGCCAGGTCGACGCTCTGCGGGGTGTAGAGCACCCGGTCGAACGCCGTCGCGGGAGCGGTGGCCGCCACCTCGAGCGCGTCGAAGATGGTTCCGCCACCGTCGTTGCCCACCACCACCTGCACGTGCGGCCGTCTTTCGCCGGCGCCGAAGAACAGTGCGCCCGCGTCGTGGAGCAGAGCCAGGTCGCCGAGGAGCACCCGGGTCACGCCGATCGGTGTTCCGGCGTCGGTCGCGGCGGCCTCGCTGGCCAGAGCGATCCCGATCGACGTCGCGACCGTACCGTCGATGCCGGCCAGACCGCGGTTGGCATGAACCCTGATCTTCTTGCCGGGAACGATCCTGTCCGCATCCCGGATCAGCCGCGAGGCGCCGAGCACGAACCGGTCGTGCGGCCAGGTGTACCGCCAGAGCGCCTCCGCCAGAAGCGGCCGGGTGATCGGCGCCCGCACGGCGGCGAGCTCCGCTTTCGCGAACGCCAGCGCATCGGCGGGTGAGAACGACCGCGACTTGTCCACATCCGGGGCCGTCGCGCCGGCGTCGGCAGCGGCCTCCGCAGCCTCGCGCAGCCGGCGGCTCGCGAACACCCAGCTTCCGACCCATCCCCGCACCTCCGGCGAGCGCAGGTCGACGGATACGGGCGGAACGACCGCCCCGACCACGCGGGCACGACGACCCGGGTTGTACGCTTCCGCACCCCGTGGCGCCACGACGATCGTCTCGACCCCGTCTCGCGTCAGCAACGCCGGAACCTCCCGGCTGAGCGTCGGGTGCCCGAACACCACCACGCGCTCGACGCGGCCACCGAAGGTCTCATCGGCGAGCAGTTCCCGGTAGGCCACGACGAGGTTCGGTCCGAAGCGTGCGCTGCTGGAGACTTCCGCGAGCAGCGGGTATCCGCCCTCGCGCGCGAGGAGCTCCGCCTGCTCGCCGGCGTCGGCACCCGCCACCACGACGGTGCGCGGTCCGGGTTCGAGTTCGAGGGTCGGGCGGTCGAGCGCGACGGGGCCGGCGATGATCGGCGCATCCGACGTGCGCTCGACCTCCAGAGCCGGTACCGCGACCGACAGCGGTTCCCGAAATCCCATGTTGAGGTGCACGGGCCCAGGGTCGGCCGTGTCTGCCCCGACCGCGGCACGCACGGCTGCGACCGCGAGCGCGGCAGCGGCGTCCGACTCGCCGGCTTCCCCGCTGGGGGCCGCGATGTCTCGCGACAGGCGCGGAACCGTGCCATACATATCGGTCTGGCGGGTGGTCTGGTTCGAGCGGATGCCGCGCAGTTCGGCGGGTCGGTCGGAGGTGACGACGATCATCGGCACGCCCGACTCGTGGGCCTCCAGCACCGCCGGGTACAGGTTCGCGGTGGCGGTGCCGCTCGTCGTTACCACCACGGCCGGCCGGCCGCTCTCCCGAGCGAGGCCCAGCGCCAGGAAGCCGGCGACCCGCTCATCGATCCGCACGTGCAGTCGCACCGCGCCCGAACGTTCCAGCTCGGCGGCGACGAGCGCCAGCGCCTGTGAGCGGGAACCGGGGCTCACCACCACATCCCGAACCCCTGCTCCCGCCATCGAACCGAGCAGGGCGATCGCCGAGTCCGTGGCCGGGTTGCCCGTGGCGGCCTGGCGCAGATCGAAGCCGACGTCGGTCAGGGCTGCGCCGTTCTCGTCGTTCCCGCCGGCGGCCTCGTGGGGGCGCTCAGGCATCCCTGCGGCCGGTTTGGTCGTCTGGTCCGTTGTCGTCGAGGTCCGAGAGCTCCTTCTCGAGCTGACGGATGCGCTCCTCCTGGTCGCGGTCGCGGCCGAGTCGCTTCAGGAACTCCGGGTCGTCATCCGGGGCCACCGTTCGCCGGGCGCCGTTGTCTCGCCGCCGACCGCGGCCGATGAAGAACCAGAGCAGGCCGCCGATGACCGGGAACAGCACGATCACGATGATCCAGAGGGGCTTCGGAAGCCCACGCACCCTCGACCGATCGAAGAAGGCGCAGTCTGCCACCGAATAGATGTAGAACACCGCGGCAGCGACGCCGAGGACTATCCAGAGGCGAACCATGGGTCAATCGTAACTCTCAGAGAGTGTCTCTAAGCTGGGAGGGTGAAAGGCATTCCCTCCTGGGTCACCTATACGGTGCTGCGGCTCCTCCTGTTCGCGATCCCTCTCGCGATCCTCCTTGTGCTGCGCATCGATTGGTGGATCGCTGTCATCGCGGCCGCGCTCATCGGTCTGTGCCTCTCATACATCATTCTGCGCAAGCCGCGGGATGCGGTCGCCCGTGATCTGTATGCGGTGCGCCACCGTGAGACCCCCGCCACCACGGCGGACGACGACGACGAAGATGCGGCCGTCGACGCCGCCGATCATCCTGCGCACCCTCGGGCGGGTCTCGACGAGACGCCCGCCGATCCGAAGCACCCGGCCGCCTAGCGGCCTGTCCACCTGCGGCGTCAGGCCACGGGTTCACGCGGCGTGTTTCGACCCTTTCGTCGGGTCGGGAGCTCAAAACGCGTAGGCGCAGCCGAGGGCGACCGCAACGAGCAGTCCGGTCAGGCTTGTCAGCTGCAGTGCGGTCACGAGCTCACGCGGTGTCTTGCCGAACAGGGTGATCACGCACGCCGGCAGTGCGGCGAGCAATGCGAACATCCCGAGCCAGGCGATCGGGTAGAGCAGCGCGAGCACAGCGAGGATGCCGAACGGCACGAGCAGAAGCACGCAGAACACGATGCGCGAGGCGACGTTGCCGAGCAGCACGGCCAGCGTGCGTTTGCCGGCGGCCTTGTCGGGTTCGATGTCACGGATGTTGTTCACCATCAGCACAGCGCAGGCGATGAGGCCCGCGATGACCGCGCCGAACCAGGCCTCCTGGTTGACCACACCTGCGAGCAGGTATGTCGTGCCGGCGGTCGCCACCAGGCCGAAGAACACGAAGACGAACACCTCGCCGAGCCCGAAGTAGCCGTAGGGGCGTTTGCCTCCGGTGTAGAACCAGGCCGCGACGATCGCCGCGGCACCCACGATCAGCAACCACCAGAGCTGGGTGAGCAGCACCAGGATGATGCCGGCCACCGCGCCGAGCGCGAAGAAGACGAGCGCGACGGTCAGGACCCGTTTCGGTGCGGCGCGACCGGAACCGGTGAGCCGGCTCGGCCCGACACGGAATTGGTCCGTGCCCCGGATGCCGTCGGAGTAGTCGTTCGCGTAGTTCACGCCGATTTGCAGGAAGACGGCGACCGCCAGGCAGAGGAGGGACCGCACGGGATGCCAGACACCGGCGCCGTCGGCGACTTTCGCCGCGCCGACACCGATGATCACCGGTGCGATGGCGAGCGGCAGGGTGCGCAGCCGCGCACCAGCGATCCAGTCGGAGGCTGTGGCCGGTTTCACTTTCACCTTGGCGACTCCGGGCCGTCCGCTGCGCCCGCGCTGCTGCGCCGGCGTCATCCGCTGCATTCGTGGCTTGTTCTGACTCATCACAGTGCGAATTGTAACGACACCGGCTATGCCGTGCGTTCCGCCACCAGCCTCGTCAGCTGAACCCGGTCGGGCTTGCCGCTGCTCAGATGCGGCAGCGCGTCGAACTCGACGATCCGTGCGGGCGCGGCCGCACGGCCCAGCCGACCGGCCACGATTCCGCGGAGGTCGGCGAGCGCTGTCGTCGGGTGCCCGGCCACCGCCACCACCGGAACCTGCCCCCATTCCGCGTCGGTCGCCGCGATCACGATCGCCTGCTCGAACCCGGCCAGCGTGCGCACCGTTCGTTCGACGGCGTCGAGCAGCACCTTCTCGCCTCCGGAGATGATCACGTTGTCGGCGCGGCCCGTCACCGTGACCCGGCCCTCCGCCGTCACCCGGCCGAGGTCTCCGGTTCGGTACCAGCGTTGTCCGTCGGCCTCATGGAACGCCGCCGCCGTGCGGTCCGGGTCGTCGAGGTAGCCGTCTGCCAGCACCGGTCCGGCGATCTCGAGCAGGCCGTCGACCTCACGCACGAGCGTCGAACCGATCGGCGTTCCGTCGTACACGCATCCCCCCGCGGTTTCGCTGGAGCCGTAGGTGGACAGGATGCGCGACCCGGCGGCAAGCGCCCGCTCGCGCAAACCGTCGTCGAGCGCCTGCCCGCCGACGAGGATCCCGTCGAATCGGCGCAGGGCGGCCGCCACATCGGCCGAGCCACTCTCGACCGCGTCGATCAGCCGGGACAGTTGCACCGGAACGAGCGAGACGAACCGCAGATCGTGCACCATCTCGGAGGCCGCCCGGGCGAACCGAAGGGGGTCGAAATGTCCCGGACCGTACATCAGGGGAACGGTTTCGGCCGCGATCGATCGCACCAACACCTGCGCACCCGCCACGTAGTGCGCCGGCAGTGTGAGCATCCATTGCCCCTGGCCGCCCATCGCGCCGGCCGAGGCGGCCGCACTGGCGAGGAGCGCGTCGGCCGAGAGCGCCACGCGTTTCGGTGACCCGGTCGACCCGGATGTCTCGATCACCAGGGCGACGTTCTGTGCCACCGTGGTTTCGGGCGCGGGCCACCCCGCGCCTCCGCGCTTTCCGGGCTCTGTCGCCGGCTCGCGCGGGATCACCGCCGCTCCGCCGTCGGCCAGGGCTTCACGCAGCGCGGCGAACACCTCATCGGGACGGTTCGAGTCGACTACGCGCACGCGTCGCGTCATGCCCACCCCTCAGTATTGCCAGGGGAACGCCGACCAGTCCGGCTCCCGTTTCTCGAGGAACGAGTCGCGGCCTTCGACCGCCTCGTCGGTTCCGTACGCCAAGCGTGTCGCCTCGCCCGCGAAGACCTGTTGCCCGACCAGCCCGTCGTCGACGGCGTTGAAGGCGAACTTGAGCATGCGAATGGCGGTCGGCGACTTGGTGAGGATCTCGTTCGCCCACTCGAGCGCGGTCCTCTCCAGCTCGGCGTGCGGGACCACGGCGTTGACGGCGCCCATCTCGTAGGCTCGCGTCGCCGAATACTCCCGAGCGAGGAAGAACACCTCGCGCGCGAACTTCTGCCCGATCTGCCGGGCGAAGTATGCGCTGCCGTATCCGGCGTCGAACGACCCGACATCGGCATCCGTCTGTTTGAAGCGTCCATGCTCTTCACTGGCGATGGTGAGATCGCAGACCACGTGCAGGGAGTGTCCGCCGCCGGCCGCCCACCCCGGCACCACGGCGATGACGACCTTCGGCATGAACCGGATGAGTCGCTGCACCTCCAGAATGTGGAGTCTGCCGCCGCGCGCCGCGTTGATGCCGGTGGCGGTCTCGCCGTCGGAGTACTTGTAGCCATCGCGGCCCCGGATGCGCTGGTCGCCCCCCGAGCAGAACGCCCAGCCGCCGTCTTTCGGGCTCGGCCCATTGCCGGTCAGCAGCACGACGCCGATTCGCGGATTCGTGCGAGCGTCTTCGAGCGCCGCATACAGCTCGTCTACCGTGTGCGGGCGGAAGGCGTTGCGCACCTCCGGCCGGTCGAAGGCGACACGCGCGACGCGACCGGCGGTGTCGTGGTGGTACGTAATGTCGCTGAGCTCATCGAAACCGGGGACCTCGCGCCACGCGCTCGCATCGAAGATGTCTGAAACCGCCTTTGCCATGCCACCAGCCTACGGTTCGACCGGGCTCCGTGAACCGGCGCGTGACAGACTTGTGGAATGTTGCCCGACCTGGCTGAGCTGTTGAGAACTGCACGAGTCGTCGCACTGCCGATGACGACCCGTTTCCGCGGCATCACCGTGCGCGAGGCGGTGCTTTTCGAGGGGCCGCAGGGGTGGACCGAGTTCTCGCCCTTCGTCGAATACGATGACGACGAGTCGGCCGCGTGGCTGCACGCCGCGATCGATTTCGGCTGGCGCGAAGCCCCCGAGCCGCTCCGCGACCGCATCCCGGTCAACGCCACCGTCCCGGCCGTCGCGGCCGCCGACGTCGCCGCCATCCTCGACCGGTATCCGGGTGTCCGCACCGCCAAAGTGAAAGTGGCCGAGCCTGGTCAGACCCTCGCCGACGATCTCGCTCGCGTGAGCGCTGTGCGCGACCATCTCGGACCGGAGGGCCGCATCCGCGTTGACGCGAACACCTTCTGGAACGTCGATGAAGCTGAGCACGCCATCCACGCGCTCGCGCCATTCGACCTCGAGTACGTCGAACAGCCCTGCGCGACGGTGGAGGAGCTCGCCGAGATCCGTCGACGCACCGCGTACATGGGCGTGCCCATCGCCGCGGACGAGAGCGTGCGCAAAGCCGCCGACCCGCTCGCCGTCGCTCAGGCGGGCGCGGCCGATCTGCTCATCGTGAAAGCCCAGCCGCTGGGCGGCATCCATTCGGCCCTCCGCATCGTCGCGGCCGCCGGCCTGCCGGTGGTCGTGTCGAGCGCGATCGACACATCCGTCGGCATCGCGATGGGGGCACATCTGGCCGCGGCCGTTCCGAACCTGGAGTTCGACTGCGGGCTGGGGACTGTCGCGATGTTCGTGCACGATGTGGCCGACGAGCCTCTGCTTCCGGTCGACGGATTCATCCCCGTTCGTCGGCCCACCGTCTCGGCCGAACGGCTGAACGCCCTCGCCGCCGATGCCGACCGTCGCCAGTGGTGGCTCGACCGCCTTCGCCGCTGCTATCGCGTCGTCGAGCGGGCGACCGCGCTCTGACCCCTCAGCTGTACAGTCGCTCCGGAACCTCGAGCCCGTAGATCGCGCGCCCCGACGTCCAGATCACCGCGCAGGCGGCCCGGAGCAGATTGAGCTCCGAGTTCCCCTCCGCCACGATCAGAACATCGTTTCCGTCGATCCGCACCGTGGCCTCGCCGACCGTCGCGGTGAGGCCGTCTTTGGTGAACATCGTCTTCGGGTACGGCTGGGAGAGCCCCCGCAGATCGTCCAGGATGTAGGTCGGCCGTGATCCCGCATCCGCCGCGATCAGCTGTTTGGCTCCATCGATCCCGGTCAGCACGAGCGCCGAGTCGATCTCCGCGCGATTCGCACCGAGGATGTCGGTGTCCAGCCGGTCGCCGATGAAAAGCGCCTTCGACGCACCGAACCTCGCCACCGCTTCATCGAAGATCGCGACTTCGGGCTTCCCGGCCACCAATGGCAACCGTCCGATCGCGGTGTGCACCGCCGAGACCAGCGTTCCGTTGCCGGGTGCGATCCCGCGCGCGACCGGAATCGTCCAGTCCGTGTTGGTCGCCACCCACGGTCGTTCCTCTTCGCTGCGGCCTTGCAGCGCGAACGCGGCCTCCGCCAGTTCCGTCCAGCCCACCTCCGGGGCGAACCCTTGGATGACCGCAGCCGGGTCGTCGTCGGCCGAGCGGGTCACGGTGAACCCGCCCTTCTCCACCTCATCCACCAGCCCGTCGCCACCGACCACGAGGATCGTGGACCCGGCCGAGACGTGCGCCGCCAGCAGGCGGACCGCGGCCTGCGGCGAGGTCACGACATCAGACGGCTGCACCCGCAATCCGAGCTCACTCAAGTGCGAGGCGACGGAGGCGTCCGTGCGGGAAGCATTGTTGGTGATGTAACCGACACGCACCCGATCCGCGGCAGCATTGAGACTCTCCACCGCGAACGGGATGGCCTGGGCCCCCTTGTAGACGACCCCGTCGAGGTCGGCGAGCACGACATCCACTCCGTCCAGCGGCGTCACGGTCTTAGCGCTCCGTCGGAACAGTGCCATCGGTGCTGTCCTCCCCGTTCTCGGTTCCGTCGTCGAACACCACCGACGTGGTCGAATCCCCGGCGGTCACGGCCGGCCCCGCGCCGGAGTCGTCGCCGTCGCTCGCGTCTTCGTCGCTCTCATCGACGTCGTCTTCATCCTCCGGCTCCGGCTCCGGCTCCGATTCGACAGTGTCGTGATCCGCCACCTCGGCGTCCGGTTCGGCCTCGTTCTCGGCCTCGTTCTCGGCCTCGTTCTCGTCGTCGGGCTCGGCCAGCGTCACGCTGTCTTCCCCTTCGACGTCGAAGAGTTCGAACTCTTCCTCGACGACGTCGACCGTCTCGTGCTCGTCGTCGCCGGCCGATACGCCGAGCGCCTCTTCCGCCCGTTCGGCGCGTTCCCGCCACGACTCGGACTGCTCGTGACGACCGAGTTCTTCGAGCACATACGCGTAGGCGTGGAACAGGTCGGCACTCCAGCTGAACGCACGATTCGGGTCGAGCTGCGGGATCTCCAGCTCGGCCAGCGCCGCCTCGTTCTGTCCGAGGTCGAGACGCGCACCCGACATCGCGATGGCGAGCGAGACCTGCACGTCGTTCGGCAGCGTGGTCCGGTCGACCGACCGACCCAGCTCGAGCGCACGATCGGCCCGACCCACGCCGCGTTCACTGTCGACCATCAACGGCAGCTGATCGTTGGAGCCGGAAATCCGCCGGTAGGTGCGCAGCTCTCGGAGCGCGAGCGCGAAGTCGCCGGTGGCGTAGGCCGTGATCGCCAGAGTCTCACGCACGATGCCGATGCGTCCAGCCCGTCGCGCTGCCGACATCGCGTGCTGGTGCGCGAGCTCGGGATCATCTTCGATCAGGCGCGCCGCCATCACCAGGTGGCAGGCCACCCAGTCGGCGTTCTCTTTGCTCAGCGTCTTCAATTCGACGCGCGCGGCCTTGTCCAGGTCGCGCGGCTCGACATCCGCCGGCAGCTCCGGGTCGTCGTGCCTGGTCCGAACGGATCGCAGCTCTCGCGCCATCCGCTCTTCCTCGGTGAGTTCACGCTCGCGGTCGCGCGCGTCCCGGTCACCGCGCGCCGGAGTTCCGTCGCGGGTCCACAGCTTCTCGTCGCGGCCGCCCCGGTTCCCGCCCGAGCGCTGACCGTCCCGCCCGTGACCACCGGATGCGCCGCGCGCGCCATCGCGCTCGTACCCGCCGCGCTGTCCCCCGCGTGCGCCATCGCGCGAACCCTGGCCGTCACGATTGCCCGCTGCACCGCGGTACCCGCCCGACTGCTGTCCGTCACGGGCGCCCGAGGTTCCCCGGTATCCACCGGACTCGCCGCCGCGCGAACCCTGGCCGTCACGAGCGCCCGCACCCCCGCGGTACCCGCCCGACTGGCCGTCACGACCACCGGCGCCGCCACGACTTCCTCCGGAGGCGCCACGGTACCCGCTGCCGGTCTGGCCGTCACGCGAGCCGGCGCCACCCCGATACCCGTCTGACTGGCCGTCGCGGCCGCCGGAGTTGCCGCGGTATCCGCCCGACTGCCCGTCACGGCCGCCGGAGTTGCCGCGGTATCCGCCTGACTGGCTGTCGCGAGCGCCGTCACGACCGCCGGAGTTGCCGCGGTATCCGCCCGACTGGCTGTCGCGAGCGCCATCACGGCCGCCAGAGTTGCCCCGGTATCCGCCCGACTGGCTGTCGCGAGCGCCATCACGGCCGCCAAAGTTGCCCCGGTATCCACCCGACTGGCCATCACGGGGGGCGCCATCACGACGTCCGCTGCTCTGATCGCCGCGGTCGTATCCGCCGCCCTGCCCTTCACGGAACGGAGCACCGCCGCGGCCTCCCTGACCACCACGAGCAGTCGCATCGCCACGATACCCGCCGGACTGTCCTGAGCGCGGAGCACCACCCTGACCGTCCCGCGTCCGGCCGCCGTGAGACTGCCCGTCGCGGCGTTCGCCGTCGCGGGACCGGCCGCCGCTCGGCTGCCCGCCGCCCGATTGGCCCCCGCGGCCGTAGCCGCCGGTTGAGTCGCCGCGCGAGCCGCCGGAAGAGTCGCCGCGCGAGCCCCCATCGCGCCGGTACCCGCCGCCCTGACCTTCGCGGAACTGTCCGCCGCCGGCACCACCACGCGAAGAGCCGGAATGACGGTCGCTGCTCCGGTCGTGTCCAGTGCGGCCGGGCTGTGAACGGTCACGACTTCCGTCGCCCCGTGAGCCCGCACCGCCCGAGCCCTCGCCCCGACCCGTGCTCCGGTTGTCGTTCCGGTCATCTGCTGGTGTCTCGCTCACGACGTCTCCTGTCTGCTGACGGTACGAAGTGCACAGCTTCGACGATGCTTCTGCAGTCCGCGCTCTGTTGAATAGTTTTGGTGGCTAGCCCGTTCGGCTAGTGAATGCGTGTTAAACGCGAAATGGCCACCCATTGCTGGGTGGCCATTTCACAAAAGAAGTCCGGCGGTGTCCTACTCTCCCACAGGGTCCCCCCTGCAGTACCATCGGCGCAGAGAGTCTTAGCTTCCGGGTTCGGAATGTAACCGGGCGTTTCCCTCTCGCTATGGCCGCCGAAACACTATTGATGTATCAAAGTGAACGAACAATCATTGCTGATTGATTCGGTTCTCGACCGTACATCGAGAACCACATAGTGGACGCAAGCATTCTCATGGCCCCTCATACCAGCCTTACAACAGTATGAGAGTAATGATTATCAAATTATCGGCTTATTAGTACCGGTCAGCTCCATGGGTCTTTAGTCCCCACTTCCACATCCGGCCTATCAACCCAGTAGTCTAGCTGGGAGCCTCTCGCCCGAAGGCATGGAAATCTCATCTCAAGGCCGGCTTCCCGCTTAGATGCTTTCAGCGGTTATCCATCCCGAACGTAGCTAATCAGCGGTGCTCCTGGCGGAACAACTGACACACCAGAGGTTCGTCCAACCCGGTCCTCTCGTACTAGGGTCAGATCCTTTCAAATTTCCTACGCGCGCAGCGGATAGGGACCGAACTGTCTCACGACGTTCTAAACCCAGCTCGCGTACCGCTTTAATGGGCGAACAGCCCAACCCTTGGGACCTACTCCAGCCCCAGGATGCGACGAGCCGACATCGAGGTGCCAAACCATGCCGTCGATATGGACTCTTGGGCAAGATCAGCCTGTTATCCCCGAGGTACCTTTTATCCGTTGAGCGACAGCGCTTCCACAAGCCACTGCCGGATCACTAGTCCCGACTTTCGTCCCTGCTCGACTTGTCAGTCTCACAGTCAAGCTCCCTTGTGCACTTACACTCGACACCTGATTGCCAACCAGGTTGAGGGAACCTTTGGGCGCCTCCGTTACTTTTTGGGAGGCAACCGCCCCAGTTAAACTACCCACCAGGCACTGTCCCTGAACCGGATTACGGTTCGAAGTTAGATATCCAGAGTGACCAGAGTGGTATTTCAACAATGACTCCACCTGAACTAGCGTCCAAGCTTCAAAGTCTCCCACCTATCCTACACAAGCCACACCGAACACCAATACCAAGCTGTAGTAAAGGTCACGGGGTCTTTCCGTCCTGCTGCGCGTAACGAGCATCTTTACTCGTAGTGCAATTTCGCCGAGTTCGCGGTTGAGACAGCTGGGAAGTCGTTACGCCATTCGTGCAGGTCGGAACTTACCCGACAAGGAATTTCGCTACCTTAGGATGGTTATAGTTACCACCGCCGTTTACTGGGGCTTAAATTCTGAGCTTCGCCGAAGCTAACCCTTCCTCTTAACCTTCCAGCACCGGGCAGGCGTCAGTCCGTATACATCGTCTTGCGACTTAGCACGGACCTGTGTTTTTAGTAAACAGTCGCTTCCCACTGGTCTCTGCGGCCTTCAAACGCTTCGGAAGTAAATTCCTACACGCCTCAGGCCCCCCTTCTCCCGAAGTTACGGGGGCATTTTGCCGAGTTCCTTAACCACGATTCTCTCGATCTCCTTAGTATTCTCTACCTGACCACCTGAGTCGGTTTGGGGTACGGGCGGCTGGAACCTCGCGTCGATGCTTTTCTTGGCAGCATAGGATCACCGATTTCGTCACTTAAGACTACCCATCGTGCCTGGCCCTTCATGAGAGACGGATTTGCCTATCTCTCGGGTTACACACTTAGACCGGGACAACCATCGCCCGGCTCGGCTACCTTCCTGCGTCACACCTGTTAATACGCTAACCGCACCAGCATAGGGTCGTGTGCTAGGCCCGCTCGTCTAGGCCCGAAGGCTTCGATCAAGGGGATTCAGACACTTAGCATTACTGGATTAGTTTGGGCGGTTCTTCGCCGGTACGGGAATATCAACCCGTTGTCCATCGACTACGCCTGTCGGCCTCGCCTTAGGTCCCGACTTACCCAGGGCGGATTAGCCTGGCCCTGGAACCCTTGGTCTTTCGGAGGACGGGTTTCTCACCCGTCTTTCGCTACTCATGCCTGCATTCTCACTCGTGTGGCCTCCACGGCTGGTTTACACCGCCGCTTCGCTGGCCACACGACGCTCTCCTACCCATCAACACGGCTGGACCACGAAGGCCTACCAATAATGTCAATGCCACAACTTCGGTGGCGTGCTTGAGCCCCGTTACATTGTCGGCGCGGAATCACTTGACCAGTGAGCTATTACGCACTCTTTCAAGGGTGGCTGCTTCTAAGCCAACCTCCTGGTTGTCTGTGCAACTCCACATCCTTTCCCACTTAGCACGCGCTTTGGGACCTTAGTTGGTGGTCTGGGTTGTTTCCCTCTCGACGATGAAGCTTATCCCCCACCGTCTCACTGCTGCGCTCTCACTTACCGGCATTCGGAGTTTGGCTGACGTCAGTAACCTTTTGGGGCCCATCGGCCATCCAGTAGCTCTACCTCCGGCAAGAAACACGCAACGCTGCACCTAAATGCATTTCGGAGAGAACCAGCTATCACGAAGTTTGATTGGCCTTTCACCCCTATCCACAGCTCATCCCCTCAGTTTTCAACCTAAGTGGGTTCGGTCCTCCACGACGTCTTACCGTCGCTTCAACCTGGCCATGGATAGATCACTTCGCTTCGGGTCTAGGACATGCGACTGAATCGCCCTATTCAGACTCGCTTTCGCTACGGCTACCCCTCACGGGTTAACCTCGCCACATATCGCTAACTCGCAGGCTCATTCTTCAAAAGGCACGCTGTCACCCCTACAAGGAGGCTCCAACGGTTTGTAAGCAAACGGTTTCAGGTACTATTTCACTCCCCTCCCGGGGTACTTTTCACCTTTCCCTCACGGTACTTGTCCGCTATCGGTCATCTGGGAGTATTTAGGCTTATCAGGTGGTCCTGACGGATTCACACGGGATTTCTCGGGCCCCGTGCTACTTGGGATACTCTTCGCGCCATTGGAACATTTCGACTACGGGGTTGGCACCCTCTATGACTGGCCTTTCAATGCCATTCGTCTATATTCCTTTGTAACGCTTGCTGTTCGGCAGAATCAGCAGAAAAGTCCCGCAACCCCGACCATGCAACGCCTGCCGGCTATCACACATGATCGGTTTAGCCTCTTCCGGTTTCGCTCGCCACTACTAACGGAATCGCTTTTGCTTTCTCTTCCTGTGGGTACTGAGATGTTTCACTTCCCCACGTTCCCTCTACCCGCCCTATATATTCAGGCGGGAGTCACTGGGTCACCTTACGGGCCCAGCGGGGTTTCCCCATTCGGAAATCCTCGGATCAAAGTTCGTTTATCAACTCCCCGAGGCTTATCGCAGATTACTACGTCCTTCTTCGGCTCCAGATGCCAAGGCATCCACCGTTTGCTCTTAGAAATTTGAAATCACATGAGTTTGAATCGATTCTTCGTTTAGAAAAATTGACCAATGATCTAATAAATCAGATCATCTTTTGTGATCCGAGACTCGCCAGCCGAAACCGGCTCGACTCGAATCTAAGATGCTCGCGTCCACTGTGTAGTTCTCAAAGTACGGGCGGTACCTTCTCTGACGGCAAGTCATGCCGACAAGAAAAGGTCCAGAGGTCCAGTTCGGCTCAAGGCCGGCCCGGTCCCTCAGGACCCAACAGCGTGCATGTGCGGTGCTTCGTGGTTCGAGGTTTTCCTTCTCCGAAGAGCGTACTGATCTCGAGCCGTTCAGCTCCGCACCAATGTCAATGTTCCACCCATGAGCTACCAGCGAGAACGTGTGTCTCGATCTGGCGCCTGGACACTCCGAAGAGTGCCAGATGCTCCTTAGAAAGGAGGTGATCCAGCCGCACCTTCCGGTACGGCTACCTTGTTACGACTTAGTCCTAATCACCGATCCCACCTTCGACGGCTCCTTCCACAAGGGTTAGGCCACCGGCTTCGGGTGTTACCGACTTTCATGACTTGACGGGCGGTGTGTACAAGGCCCGGGAACGTATTCACCGCAGCGTTGCTGATCTGCGATTACTAGCGACTCCGACTTCATGAGGTCGAGTTGCAGACCTCAATCCGAACTGAGACCGGCTTTTTGGGATTCGCTCCACCTTACGGTATTGCAGCCCTTTGTACCGGCCATTGTAGCATGCGTGAAGCCCAAGACATAAGGGGCATGATGATTTGACGTCATCCCCACCTTCCTCCGAGTTGACCCCGGCAGTCTCCTATGAGTTCCCACCATTACGTGCTGGCAACATAGAACGAGGGTTGCGCTCGTTGCGGGACTTAACCCAACATCTCACGACACGAGCTGACGACAACCATGCACCACCTGTTTACGAGTGTCCAAAGAGTTGACTATTTCTAGCCCGTTCTCGTATATGTCAAGTCTTGGTAAGGTTCTTCGCGTTGCATCGAATTAATCCGCATGCTCCGCCGCTTGTGCGGGCCCCCGTCAATTCCTTTGAGTTTTAGCCTTGCGGCCGTACTCCCCAGGCGGGGAACTTAATGCGTTAGCTGCGACACGGAGACCGTGGAATGGTCCCCACATCTAGTTCCCAACGTTTACGGCGTGGACTACCAGGGTATCTAATCCTGTTCGCTCCCCACGCTTTCGCTCCTCAGCGTCAGTTACGGCCCAGAGATCTGCCTTCGCCATCGGTGTTCCTCCTGATATCTGCGCATTCCACCGCTACACCAGGAATTCCAATCTCCCCTACCGCACTCTAGTCTGCCCGTACCCACTGCAGGCCCGAGGTTGAGCCTCGGGATTTCACAGCAGACGCGACAAACCGCCTACGAGCTCTTTACGCCCAATAATTCCGGACAACGCTTGCACCCTACGTATTACCGCGGCTGCTGGCACGTAGTTAGCCGGTGCTTTTTCTGCAGGTACCGTCACTTTCGCTTCTTCCCTACTAAAAGAGGTTTACAACCCGAAGGCCGTCGTCCCTCACGCGGCGTTGCTGCATCAGGCTTGCGCCCATTGTGCAATATTCCCCACTGCTGCCTCCCGTAGGAGTCTGGGCCGTGTCTCAGTCCCAGTGTGGCCGGTCACCCTCTCAGGCCGGCTACCCGTCGTAGGCTTGGTGGGCCGTTACCTCACCAACTACCTGATAGGCCGCGAGTCCATCCTTGACCGAAGTTCTTTCCACGTACAGGAGATGCCTCCGTACGTCGTATCCGGTATTAGCTTCCGTTTCCGGAGGTTATCCCAGAGTCAAGGGCAGGTTACTCACGTGTTACTCACCCGTTCGCCACTAATCCCCCAGAGCAAGCTCCGGGTTCATCGTTCGACTTGCATGTGTTAAGCACGCCGCCAGCGTTCGTCCTGAGCCAGGATCAAACTCTCCGTAAATGTTTGATTGCACGCAACGCAAGCGCTGCGGCACATCTAGTGCTTCGGGCCACCGGAATGGGTGAACACCTCAGCAAGTTTGAAACTGACAGAACAAATCATTACTGACTTGCTTTGTTGTTTTAATCTGTTTCCAAAGGAATCTCTTACCTAGCCGAAGCTAAGTGTCGAGGTTTTTGGCATTTGACATTGTGCACGCTGTTGAGTTCTCAAGGATCGGACGCTCCCAGTTTCTGACCTCCCGGCCGTCTCTCTGGGGCAACTTCTCTACCTTACCACTCTCAGTCAGTTTGTCAAGTCGGCCGTTTCGCGTTATCGCGGCGGTCCTTATCTGGACGCAACCGTTTCACACGATCCGAGTCGGTTAGACCTGCTCAGTGAGTGGGGTTTATATCCTAAGCATTTCGGGCGCTCTCAAGCAAGTTGAGATTGTGCCGTTAGGCTTAGGATTTGGTCCCTCTTGAGGCCGGGAAGCTCTTCCGCTTTCCGCACCTTTGGGGTGACAAGTGATTACTTTACGCAGGTCCTGGAGGGCTCGCAAATTCGGCCTGCAGCCCGGGCGTGTCGCGGGGCTACTTCCGCGTGATCACGGGGCAGTGGCCCCGTTCGCCCCGCAGGACCAACGCAAAACGCCCCCGGGATCGGGGGCGTTGAGCGGAGCGGATTGCGACGGATCACAGGCCTGAGTACGAGTGCAGTCCGTGGAAGAACACGTTGACGATGCCGAAGTTGAACATCACCGCGGAGAACCCGATGACGGCGAGCCACGCTGAACGGGATCCGCGCCAGCCGCGGGTGGCCCGCGCGTGGATGTATCCGGCATAGATCACCCAGATGATGAAGGTCCAGACTTCCTTGGTGTCCCAGCCCCAATACCGACCCCAGGCCTTCTCGGCCCAGATCGCGCCGGCGATTAGCGTGAACGTCCAGAAGATGAAGCCGATGATGTTCACCCGGTAAGCGAGGTTCTCCAGTGTCTTGGTTCCCGGAAGGGTGGCGAGGAACTTGAACTGCTGCGGCCTCGACTCCTCGGCCTGCCGCTCGCGCCGCGCCTGCAGCAGCTGCAGACCGGACAGCGCGAAGCCGAGTGCGAAGAACGCCGTTCCCAGGATGGCGACCATGATGTGGATGACCAACCAGTACGACTGCAGGGCCGGCGGCAAGGGGACGACCGGAACGTAGTACCGCACGGTGGCGATCATCAACAGGATGCAGACGAGACCGAGCACGAAGGTGCCGAGGTACTTCACGTCGAACCGGAGATTCACCAGGAGGAAGACTCCGATGATGACGAGCGTGCCCGTCATGGAGAACTCCCACATGTTCGCCCAGGGGACGCGATCGGCCGCGACCCCGCGCAGCACCGTCGAGACCAGGTGGAACGTGAAGCCGATGATGGTGAGCGTGAACGCGGTGCGCATCGCGACGGAGACCGAACCGCCGTTCGTGACCTCGTCCTCCACCCGAGAGCTGATGCGGGCACTGAGCCGGGTGAGGGTGGAGGTGCCGGAGCTCCGTTCGGAGCCGCCGGACGCCTCCGCCGTGGTGATGGTCGTCACTCCGGCCGAGGCCGGGGCGCCCGCCTCCGCCCTGCGGGTGACGGCACTCGGAACGACGGCGGCCTCCTCGGCCGTGGCGCGGGCCCCCCGCCGCGCGAGGTCCATCGCGAAGGCGATGAACGCGAGAGCGTAAATGCCCATGGCCGCGTAGATGAACACGGTCGAGAGCTGAGCCAGAGTTGTGGTCACGATGCCAGCCTAAGTGTTTCGGATGCGGGTGAGAACGGCGGAATGCTCGTCGGCGACCGAGGTGACGGCGGCGATGAGGTTGGGGTCTTCGCCTCGGGCGAGGCCAGCGTACTCCAGCGTGTGGGAGCCGTCGCCGTTGTCGACGGACTTGACCCAGATGCGGCGTCGTGGCACGAACAGGGAGGTGAGCAGGCCGGCGAGGATCAGGATCGCGAACACGAGCACCCATACCTGGGCGGGATCGTGGTGCACGTCGAGCGAGACATAGCGCTTGACGTTGTCGAAGCTGAGCGTTCCCATCCCGTTCGGGAGCTCGATCGTCTGCCCGGGCTTCACCTGGAGGGCGGCCTTCTTGGTCGGCGGGCCTGCCAGCTGCTTGAGCGAGTCGGTGTTCAGGCTGTAGACCGATTGCGGCACGCCGCTGTCGACGCCGAGGTCGCCGGCCCAGACGTTGAGACTCAGCACTGGATCTCGCAGGCCGGGATAGATGGAGGTGAGAGCACCGGCGGCCGTCTGACTCTTCCCGACGGTCGGATAGAAGAAGCCGATCATGCCGAGCTGCTGCGAGAGACCGTCCGGGACTTTGATGTAGCCGAGCGAGGTGAGCTGCGAATCCTGCGGGATGAACGGCACCGAGTCGGTGAAGACGACGTGACCCTTCGGGTCGCGCACCGTGATCGTCGGGGCGTAGCCGTTACCGAGCAGATACACGTTGGTGCCGCCGATGGCCAGGGGCTCGTTCACCTTGATCGTCGTCGTTCCCGTGGCGCCGCCTGGCCCGGTCGTCGTCACGTTCGCCGTGTAGTCGATCGGTTCGCCGAGCGCATTCTTGTTCTTCGTCTCGTACGCCACCTTGAGGCTGTCGACCCGGATCGAGAACGGTTGCAGCGACGAATCGGAGAAGAACCGCCCCGGGTTGAACGAGTTGTAGGAAGGGAGGCTGTTGACGAAGCTCTGCCCCTCCACCACGATCTTCTGCCCGGTGAACCCGAAGCCACCGCCGAACCCGATGGCGAGCAGGATGCCGAGCAGCGCGGTGTGGAAGACCAGGTTGCCGGTCTCGCGCAGGTAGCCGCGCTCCGCTGAGACGGACGTCGATCGGGCGTCTTCGTACAGCGCGACGCGGTAGCCGCTCTTGCGCAGGATGTCGCGGGCGGCCGCGATCGGCTCCGGCGCATCTCGAGCCAGATCGGCGGGCAGCAGGCGCGCCTGGAACCCCGCCATGCGGGTCAGCCGCACCGGGGTTCGTGGCGGCTTGGCCCGCAGCGCGTCCAGGTGATGTTTGGTGCGCGGGATGATGCACCCGATGAGCGAGGCGAACAGCAGCAGGTAGATGGCCGAGAACCACACCGAGGTGTAGACGTCGAACGCCTGCAGCTTGTCGAGGAACGGGGCAATGTCCGGGTGGTCGACGAAGTACTTGGAAACGCCGTTCGGGTCGGAACTGCGCTGCGGCACGAGTGAACCGGGCACGGCGGCGACCGCGAGTAGCAACAGCAGGAACAGCGCCGTGCGCATGCTCGTGAGCTGTCGCCAGAACCAGCGCAGCCAACCCATCGGGCCCAGCTTGGGCTGGACGACGTCGGGGTCGACTCGCGGTGGCGCGGAATCGATGTGGTCAGATGGCCGGCTCAAAGCCTACGATCACCGCCAAGAATCGGGACATGAGGTCACTCCAGAGTCCGGTCGCCATCAAGACGCCGATGACGACGAGCAGAACGCCGCCGATGATATTGATCAGCCGGATGTGCCGCTTGAGGAACGCGACCGAACCGGCGACCCAGTCGAAGCCGAGCGCCACGAGCAGGAACGGGATCCCGAGGCCGATGCAGTAGAAGAGCCCGAGCAGGGCGCCGCGCCACGGCGATCCCGAACCGACGCTGAGCGCACTGATGGCGCCGAGGGTCGGGCCGATGCACGGCGTCCAGCCGAGGCCGAACACGATTCCGAGCAGAGGAGCGCCGATGAGCCCGGTGGCCGGCCGCCAGCTGGGCTTGATGGTGCGCTGCAGGAACGAGAACTGACCGATGAAGACGAGCCCCATCACGATGACGAACACGCCGAGGATGCGGATGACCAGATCTTGCCACCGGAACAGCCAGGAGCCGAGCGCACCGAACGCCGCACCGTATGCGACGAAGATGACAGCGAAGCCGAGGATGAAGAGCGAGACCCCGGTGAGCAGCCTCGACCGTTCCCGTTTGGCGCCCGGCTCACTGAACCCGCCGACATACGCCAGGTAGCCCGGCACCAGGGGCAGGACACAGGGCGACGCGAACGAGACGAGACCGGCGAGCACGGCGATGGGCAGCGCCAGCAGAAGCTGGCCGCTGAACACGATGTCGGCGAGTCCGGTCACCTCAATCGGTCTCGGCGAGCGTGTCGTGGATAAGGGTGTCGAGGATGCTCGGGTCGGGGAGCGCTCCGAGGATGCGGGCTGCGACCCGCCCCTTCTTGTCGATCACCAGAGTGGTGGGCGTCGCTTTCGGCGGAACGGTCTTGCTGAACGCGAGGAGCACGGAGCCGGTGTCGCGGTCGAGGACCGACGGGTAGGTGATCCCCTTCTCGTTCTCGAAGCTCGCCGACGTGGCTTCCGAGTCGTACAGATTGACTCCGAGGAATCCGACGCCCTGTGCTTGGTACTTCTTGTACAGCTTCTCGAGCTCAGGCGCCTCGACACGGCACGGGGGGCATCCCGCGTACCAGAAGTTCACGACGAGGACGTCGCCCGCATACTGCATGGACGACACCGTCTCGCCGGTGCCGGTCTTGCCGGAGAAGGTCACCGCGTCGCCGCGGTTGTTCACGGCGAACTCGCTGACCGTGCCGTCGCCGGCGATGTAGTTCTGGCCGGAGCCCGACCGGTACTGCTCGGCGAGCTTGTCCGTCGTGCAGCCGGAGAGCACGAGGCCCGCCGAGGCGGCGAGGGCGGCGGCAGACAGGAGGAGGCGGATTCGACGCTTCACACGGCCCCCACATCGGTGGCGGTGGCGTTCAGGGCGGCGGCCGGATCGACGTATCCGACCTCGATGATGCGCACGGGGGGTGCTCCGTTCTGAGGGACCTCGATGGAGGAGGAAGAAGATTCTGCGGCGGCGGCCTCCGGGTTCGGCTGCGCGGCCGGCACCGTCGTGCGCTCGAAGGTGGTAATGCTGGAGAGCGCGCACCGGCGCTTGCGCGGATCGTGCCAGAACCGCTCCCCGGCGACCGAGAGGTGGGTGACCCAGATCGGGAGCTGATGGCTGACGAGGACGACGTCGCCTTCGTCGACCGAGTCGAACGCATCGTCGATCGCGGCGCGCATCCGCGCCTCGATGCTCCTGTACGGCTCGCCCCAGCTCGGCCGTGCCGGGTTGACGAGGAACGGCCAGTTCACCGGGTTGCGGAGGGCCCGTGCCATCACGGTGCCCTCGAAGTGGTTGGTCGGCTCGATGATGCGGTCGTCGATGCGGGGCTCGAGGCCGAACATCCGGGCGACGGGAGCAGCCGACTCGCGGGTGCGCTGCAACGGGGACACGCGGAGGGCAGCGATCGTGCGTCCGCGGGCGCCGAGGTCGTCGGCGGCGGACTGCGCCATGCGGTGCCCGAGCTTGGAGAGGCCGAAGCCCGGCAGCCTGCCGTACAGGATGCCGTCGGGGTTGAACACCTCGCCATGACGTACGAGGTGGACTTGGCTTGCTACCACGACCCCAGTCTACGGAGGGGTTTGCCTTGAATTCACTGTGCGCCCCCGTCGACGGCTTCCCGACGGCCCGCGCCGGCGGGAGGGGCGGACGGTAGGCTAGTGGATCGTGACCGAACGAGTATTGATCAAAGACCTGGCCGCCTCCCCCGACGGCCCCGTGACCGTCGCCGGCTGGGTGGAGACCGTTCGCGACCAGAAGAAGGTGCAGTTCGTCGTTCTGCGCGACGAGAGCGGTGCCGTTCAGTTGGTGAATCCGCGCACGGTCGACGCCGACGGCGTCGTCGTCGCCGATGAGCCGGCCACCACGATCTCGGGCCTCGCCCAGGGCAGTTTCGTGACCGCCACCGGCGAGCTCAAGCACGACGAGCGCGTGAAGCTCGGCGGCATCGAGATCAAGCTCAGCACGCTGACCGTGGAGACGGCCGCCATCCCCGAGACGCCGATCGCTGCCGACAGCGGGATCGACAAGCGCATGGATTGGCGCTTCCTCGACCTGCGCGAGCCGAAGAACAACCTGATCTTCCGAGTGCAGACCACATTCGAGCACGCCCTGCGCGAGTACTGGGTGAACCACGACTTCATCGAGCTGCACACGCCGAAACTCATGGCCAGTGCGAGCGAGTCGCGCGCAGAGCTGTTCGAGGTCGACTACTTCGACACCAAGGCGTACCTCTCGCAGAGCCCGCAGTTCTTCAAGCAGATGGCCCAGTCGGCCGGCTTCGGCAAGATCTTCGAGATCGGTCCGGCCTTCCGCGCCGACCCCAGTTTCACGAGCCGTCACGCCACCGAGTTCACCAGCGTCGACACAGAGATCAGCTGGATCGACAGCCACGAAGACGTGATGGCGCTGCACGAGAACCTGATCGTTGCCGGATTCTCCGCCGTGAAAGAGAAGCACGGCGAGCAGATCAAGGCACTGTTCGACGTCGACATCGAGGTGCCGTCGACGCCGTTCCCGCGCATCCCCCTCGCCGAGGCGAAGCGGATCGTGGCGGAGCGCGGCTACGAGGTTCCGCGCCACGATGACGACATGGACCCGGAGGGCGAGCGACAGATCTCCGCATATGTGAAGGAGACGTTCGGCCACGAATTCGTCTTCCTCACCGACTACGCCGCGAGCATCCGGCCGTTCTACCACATGCGCAACGCGGCCGACGAGAGCATCACCAACAGCTACGACCTCATCTTCAACGGCGTCGAGATCTCGACCGGAGCCCAGCGCGAGCATCGCGTCGAAATCCTCGAGGCGCAGGCCCGCGAGAAGGGTCTGGACCCGGCCGAGCTCGGTTTCTACCTCGACTTCTTCCGCTACGGCGTTCCGCCGCACGGTGGTTTCGGCATGGGTCTCGGCCGCGTGCTGATGCTCATGCTGCACCTGTCGAACCTGCGGGAGACGACCTACCTCTTCCGCGGACCGACCCGCCTGCTGCCGTAGAGCCGCGCGCGGGAAGGGTGACCCAGCCGTCTCCGGCGACGAGGATGTGCCCGAGGAACCGGAGGCCGATGGTGACCGCCGCCTGGTCGAGACGACGGGTGACGGCGATGTCGGCCACGCTCGGGTCGAGGATGCCGCTCGGATGGTTGTGCGCGACCGCGAATGACCGGCCACCCCGGGTGAGCACGGCCTGGAGCACCTCGGCCGGCTCGATCGTGACCTGGTCGACGCCGCCGTCGCGGAGCAGCACGATCTCGATCGGCCGAGAGGCGCGATCCGCGATGACGACGACGAACCGCTCATTGTCGCGGTGGAGAAGCTCGGGCTTGACGATCTTCGCGATCGCTTCGTGGTCGACCAGCCGCGTCCAAGCGGACGAGGTTCCGGCCCGCCGCCAGATCTCGATGGTCGCGACCAGCTTCCCGGCGGTCGCCGGCCCGATGCCGGGGAGGGTCTCGAGCCGGGCGTAGTCCATCGTCGCAAGGCCGGGGAAGCCGCCGGTGCGTCGGAGGATGGACCGCGCGAACGCGATGACGCTGCGCCCCGGTTGGCCGGAGCCGAGCACGAGTGCCAGCACTTCGTCGTCGGTGAGCGAGCCGACTCCGAGGCGCCGCATCCGTTCGCGCGGGCGATCGTGGGCTGGGATGTTCGCAAGGGGCTCCTCCTCTTCGTGGTCTGACATGCCCCCACGATAGGGAGACCCGAGGAACCCGGAGCCGGCCGCAGGCCGATCTGTGGAGAACCGCCGGGGTGTGGACAATCCGGGAGGCGCCCGTCGCCGTGGAGCCCCGGGTGTGAGATGGTGAAAGGAACCCGGCCACAAGCCGCCCGAACGGCCACGAAGGAGTCGCCATGAACGGTCCACGAGACGTTGTCATCCTGTCTGCCGCCCGCACCCCCCAGGGAAAGCTCAAGGGTGCTCTCGCGTCGCTGAGCGCGGTCGACCTGGGCGCGGTCGCCCTGAAGAAGGCCCTCGCCGATTCGGGGGTCGAACCCGCTGCGGTGGAAGCCGTGATCTTCGGGCAGGTGCTGCAAGCGGGGGCGGGCCAGAATCCGGCGCGCCAGACGGCGATCGCCGCCGGACTCGGCTGGAACGTTCCGGCCGTGACGATCAACAAGGTGTGCCTCTCCGGGCTGGCGGCGGTGATCGACGCGGCCCGGCTCATCCGTGCCGGCGAGGCCGAGGTGGTGGTGGCCGGCGGTCAGGAATCGATGACCAACGCGCCGCATGTGCTGCCCGGCTCGCGCACGGGATGGAACTACGGCTCGATCACCGCGCTCGACTCCGCCGCCCACGACGGCCTGACCGACGCCTTCGACGGGATCTCGATGGGAGCCTCGACCGAGAAGTACACCGAGCGGCTCGGGCTGACGCGGGAAGCGCAGGACGCGTTCGCCGCCGCCTCGCACCAACGGGCCGGCCGCGCCGCGGTCTCGGGGGCGTTCGATGCGGAACTGGCGCCGGTCAGCATCCCGCAGCGCAAAGGCGACCCGGTCGTGGTGACGGCGGATGAGGGGGTGCGTCCTGAGTCGACACCCGAGACCCTGGCCGGGCTGCGGCCCAGCTTCGCGGAGGGGGGCACGCTGACGGCCGGCAATTCGTCACCGCTGAGCGACGGCGCCGCGGCCCTCGTGCTCACGAGCCGCGAGAACGCGGAACGGCTGGGCTTGACCTGGCTGGCCGTCGTCGGAGCGAGCGGTCAGGTGGCCGGCCCGGACAACTCCTTGCACTCGCAGCCCTCGAATGCGATCGCGGCGGCGCTGGCGAAGACGGGGTGGGCGACGGACGATCTCGACCTCGTCGAGATCAATGAGGCGTTCGCTGCGGTCGCACTGCAGTCGATGGCCGACCTGGGGCTCGACCCCGAGCGGGTGAACATCCACGGTGGCGCGATCGCACTCGGGCATCCGATCGGCGCATCCGGTGCCCGGCTCGCCGTGCATGCCGCGCACGAACTGGCCCGGCGCGGGTCGGGGAAGGCCGCCGTCGCGCTGTGCGGCGGTGGCGGACAGGGTGAGGCATTGCTGCTGTCGCGATGAGGGTGTGGCTGTTCACGGGAGCCGCCGCGCAGTGTCGGTGCGTCCGTTCTCAGGAAGAATCGACGACGCGGGACCGTGCGGTCCTGAATACAGGATGAGACGGTCTGTGTTGGCCGCCGAATCCTGAAAACAGGAACGGGAACGGGGTCAGGACCAGGAACAGGTCAAGAACGGGGTCAGGAACGGGAACGGGGTCAGGAACGGGGCGACACGGCGAGATGGCGTTCGGCCGGGCCGATGTAGCGGGAGAGCGGGCGGATGAGCGAGTTGGCCGCATATTGCTCGAAGACATGGGCCGTCCAGCCGACGACACGGGCGGCCGCGAACAACGGTGTGAACGTCTCGGTGTCGAATCCCATCAGATTGTATGCGGGACCGGAGGGGTAGTCGAGGTTCGGCTTGATATTCTTGCGGTCGCCCATCGCCTTCTCGAGCGCGTTGTAGAGGTCGAGCATGTCTGCACGGTCGTAGTGCTCGACCAGCGTCTCCAGGGCGGCTTTCATCGTCGGCACGCGGGAGTCGCCGTTCTTGTAGACCCGGTGACCGAAGCCCATGATCTTGCGCTTGGCGGCGAGGGCTTCGTCGAGCCACGCCTCGGCGCGGTCGGCGGTCTTGATCTCGTCGAAGGCGTGCATCACGGCCTCGTTGGCGCCGCCGTGCAGAGGTCCCTTGAGGGCACCGACCGCGCCGGTGACGGCGGAGTAGACGTCGGAGAGGGTGGAGGCGATGACGCGGGCGGTGAACGTCGAGGCGTTGAAAGAGTGCTCCGCATACAACACCAGCGAGACCCGGAACGCGTCGACGACGACATCATCGGGGATCTCGCCGAAGGTCATCCAGAGGAAGTTCCTCGAATAGTCGAGGTCGTCGCGCGGTTCGACTGCCGGCAGGCCGTGACGACGACGCTGGTCGTAGGCCACGATCGTGGGCAGCTGCGCGAGCAGGTAGAGGGCGCGTCCGTCGTTGAGCTCGGGGTCGAGCACACCGTTCGGCCGTGTGAGGGTGTCGTCGAGACCGCCGAGCTGGCTGACCGCGCTTCGCACCACATCCATCGGATGCGCGCTGACCGGCACATCGTCGATCGCACGCCTGGTGCGCGCGTCGAGCACCCGCAACGACCGTTCGAGCGCCTCGAATGCGACGAGTTCGTCGGCGGCGGGAAGCTCTCCGTGCCAGAGCAGGAAAGCGACCTCCTCGAACGAGCAGTGCGTGGCGAGCTCCTGCACCGGGTACCCCCGGTAGAGCAGAGAGTTCGTCTCCGGGTTGACGCTGGAGACGGAGGTGGTGTCCACCACCACACCGGCGAGGCCCTTGTGGATCTCACGGTCGGTCATTGCTGCTCCTTCGCTGCTGGCAGGGATCGCACTGCTTCCGGTGGGTGGTCAGGCTCAGCGCCCGACCTCGAAGTTGAAGACGGACGTGTCGAACGCGTTG
This sequence comes from Leifsonia poae, assembly GCF_020009625.1. Classification (NCBI taxonomy): domain Bacteria; kingdom Bacillati; phylum Actinomycetota; class Actinomycetes; order Micrococcales; family Microbacteriaceae; genus Leifsonia; species Leifsonia poae. The sequence continues at coordinate 2,570,116 of NZ_JAIHLP010000002.1, read as the reverse complement.
TAGCCTTCGTAGTCAATCAGGTCGTAGAGGTCTGCGCGATGCTGCATTTCGCCGAGCTTGGGTTCGAGGGTCCCTGTGTCGAGCAGCTGGTCGAGGCCGCGCTCGGCGGCCCCCATGGCCAGGCGCAGCAACGAGACCGGCCAGATCACGATGTTCACGCCCACGTCGCGCAGCTGATCGACGGTGAAGAGGTCGCTTTTGCCGAACTCGGTCATGTTGGCGAGCATCGGGACGTCGATGGCGTTGCGGACGGCCTCGAACTCACCGAGATCGCGCATCGCCTCGGGGAAGACCGCGTCGGCGCCGGCGTCGACGAGTGCTTTGGCTCGGTCGATGGCCGCGTCGAGCCCCTCGACGGCACGGATGTCGGTGCGCGCCATGATGAGCAGGTTCGGGTCGCGGCGGGCATCGGCGGCGGCACGGATGCGTTTGAGCGCGGTGCTCGTGTCGACGACCTGTTTGCCGTCGAGGTGGCCGCAGCGCTTGGGGTTGACCTGGTCTTCGATGTGCAGACCGGCGACCCCCGCATCCTCGAGGGTCTGCACGGTGCGGGCGACGTTCATCGGCTCGCCGAAACCCGTGTCGGCGTCGACGAGGGCTGGGAGGTCGGTCATCCTGGTGATCTGCGCGGAGCGGCCGGCGACCTCGGTGAGCGTGGTGAGCCCGATGTCGGGCAGGCCGAGGTCGGCGCTGAGCACGGCCCCCGAGATGTAGACGCCCTCGAAGCCCTTGCGTTCGATCAGGCGGGCGGAGAGCGGATTGAAGGCGCCGGGCATCCGGACGAGCTCGCCGGTGGCGAGGCGAGCTCGGAAGGCGGCCCGCTTCGCGTGCGCCGGAACTGAGGAGTAGAGCATCAGAAGAGCCCCTTCGGGGTCGGGAGCGACGCCAACAGCCCCGGCTTCGCCGTGATGGTGAGCCCGCCGAGCTCCGCGGCGGTCAGGGTGGGGAGCCGCTCGGCGACGTTGAGGAAGCGGTCGATCTCGGCGGGCTCCAGAACGTCGGCGGCGAGCATCCGGAACTTGGCGATGTAGTCGGCGCGGGCGAATGGGCGAGCGCCGAGCGGATGCGCGTCGGCGACCGCGATCTCGTCGGTGATCACCGAACCATCGGCCATCCGGATCTCGACCCGGCCGCCGAACGCCTGCTCCGCGGGGTCGAGCGAATGGTAGCGGCGGGTCCACTCCGGGTCTTCGGTGGTGGTGACCTTGCCCCACAGCTCGACGGTGTCGGGCCGGGCCGCCCGTTCGGGCAGATAGGAGCCGACGTGGTTCCAGCCGCCGTCCTGCAGCGCCACGGTGAAGATGTACGGGATCGAGTGGTCGAGGGTCTCGCGTGAGGCTGTCGGGTCGTACTTCTGCGGGTCGTTCGCCCCCGAACCGATCACGTAGTGCGTGTGGTGAGAGGTGCGGATGAGGATGCTCTGCACCCGGGACGGGTCGGCGGTCTCGGGATGCTCGCGGTGCAGCCGGCGGGCGAGGTCGATCCAGGCCTGCGCCTGGTATTCGGCCGAATGCTCCTTGGTGTAGCTGTCGAGGATCGCGCGTTTCGCCTCGCCACGCTCGGGCAGCGGGACGTCGTAGTTCGCGTCCGGTCCGTCGAGCAGCCAGGCGATGACGCCGTCTTCCCCCTCGTAGATCGGCGTGGGGCTGGTCTCGCCGCGCATCGCCCGGTCGATCGCTTCGACCGCCATCTTGCCGGCGAACGCGGGGGCGTGGGCCTTCCAGCTGGAGATCTCCCCCTTGCGGGACTGACGGGTCGCCGTCGTGGTGTGCAGCGCCTGGCCGATCGCCTGGAAGATGGTTTCGACCGGCAGGCCGAGCAGGGTTCCGATCCCCGCTGCGGCACTCGGGCCGAGGTGGGCGACATGGTCGATCTTGTGCGCGTGCAGGCTGATCGCCTTCGCCAGGTCGATCTGGATCTCGTACCCGGTCGCGATCCCGCGCACGAGGTCGCGCCCGGTCAGGCCGAAAGCACCTGCCGCGTGCTGCGCAACTGCGGTCACGGGCGGGATGTTGTCGCCCGGGTGCGAGTACTCCGCCGCGAGGAACGTGTCGTGATAGTCGAGTTCACGCACGGCGACGCCGTTCGCCCACGCCGCCCACTCCGGGCTGACTCGCAGTGACGGCGCCTCGCCGAACACGGTCGAGCCGTCCTGCGGATGCTCGCGCGATACAGTCAGTTCGGCCAGCTGAGCAGTGGGAACCGGATGGGCGACAGCCTGCGAGCGGGCCGATATTACCGGGCGACGTGTGAGCGACGCCGCCGCGACCGCCGCGTTGTCGATGACGCGGTTGACCACCATCTCGGCCACCGCATCCGTCACCTCGACAGGGTCGGCCGCGACCTCCGCCAGTGCCCAGGCCAGTTGGCCGTGCCGGGAGAGGTTCTCATCACTTCGGTGCACACGAACGTTGTGGAGCATCACACAACAAACCTACCCTCACCGCCCCTCGTCGAGGAGCTACTCGAGGTCGCCGGCGGTGGCGATCGGCACGAGAACAGCCCGGGCGAGCGTGTGGAAATGGGCGTTGAATCCGAGCACCGCGGGCGTCGACTCGGGATCGAGGTCCAGTCGCTCCACGTCGAGGGCGTGCACAACGACGAAGTAGTGGTGGGTGCCGGTTCCGGGAGGGGGGCCGGCGCCGGTGAAGCTCTTCGAACGCAGCTCGTTCGACAGCATCGCCGCTCCCCGCGGGAGCGCTGCCCCGCTCTCGGCGCCCGCGCCGGAGGCGAGCGCGGTCACGTCGGCGGGGATGTTGTAGACCGCCCAGTGCCAGAAGCCGGAGCCGGTCGGCGCATCCGGGTCGTGGATGGTGACGGCGAAGCTGCGGGTCTCGGGCGGGAAACCGTTCCAGGCGAGCTGCGGTGAGACATCGCCGCCCCCACCACCGGCACCCCACTGGGCCCGGGCGAGCGGCCGGTCGTCAGCCACATCGTTGCTGGTCAGGGTGAACAGGGGGACGGCGCCGAAACGCTCCAGCGGGTCAATCGCGGTCATGCCGCCACGCTACGCCTGCCGGCCGATGACGGCAGCCCGAATTCAGGGCTCGACGGGCTGTTCGAGGCTCGCCACCGGCGCCGCCCGACGACGGAAACGCGTCGGCAGGCCCGTCAGGCCCCATCCCGTGACCCGCAGCATCGCCTCGGCGACGATACCGCCGGTCATCTTGGAGGCACCGTGCTCACGCTCGACGAACGTGATCGGAACCTCGGCGACCAGGAGGCCGGCGGCGTACGCGCGGCGCAGCATGTCGATCTGGAAGCAGTAGCCCTGGCTCTCCACATCGGCGAAATGGATGCGGCGCAGCGCGTCCGCGGTGAACGCCCGATACCCACCGGTCACGTCGCGGGCCGGAACACCGAGCGCGATCCGCGAGTACGCGCTGCCGCCGCGGGAGAGCAGTCGACGCCGTGCCGGCCAGTTCTCGACGCCACCGCCGGCGACCCAGCGCGAACCGAGCACGACATCCGCTCCGCCAGGGGTGGTGGAAGCCGCCGGCGACCCGGGCTGCGCCGATTCGGTGCGCAGAGCGCCGAGCAGTCGCGGAAGCTGCTCCGGCCGGTGGGAGCCGTCGGCGTCCATCTCCACGATGCGCCCATAGCCGGCGTCGAGCGCCCAGCGCATGCCGTCGCGGTAGGCCGCGCCGAGACCGTTCTTTCCCGGTCGGTGCAGCACATGCACGTTCGGATCCTCCGCGGCGAGCGCGTCGGCGATCGCACCTGTTCCATCGGGTGAGTTGTCGTCGACGACGAGGATCTCAACCTCCGGAGTGGAGGCGCGCACCCTCGCCACGATGGAGGCCACGTTCTCCCGCTCGTTGTAGGTGGGGATGATCACGAGGGTGCTCACGAACCCACCTCCTTCTTGCGCGAACCGCACTTTACGCCTCTAGCATCCCCGATTTCGGTGAACGACCGGAAACCGAGCAGCCCCTGCTGCCGGAGAAAGCGTACAGACTGGCTGACCTACCATGGGGCGGTGGCCGTTCCGAAGATCCTGCTCTACTACGTGTTCACCCCGCTCGCCGACCCGGACGCGGTGCGGCTGTGGCAACGCGACCTGTGCGAGTCGCTGGGGTTGCGGGGTCGAATCCTACTGTCGCGCGACGGCCTCAACGGAACCGTCGGCGGTGAGCTGTCGGCGCTCAAACGGTACCTGCGCAAGACGAAGGACTATCCCGCGTTCACGAACCTCGACGTGAAGTGGAGCGAAGGAACGGGTCTCGACGAGAACGGACGCAGCCTCGACTTCCCGCGACTGTCGGTGAAGGTGCGCGACGAGATCGTGAGTTTCGGCGCCCCTGGCGAGCTCCAGGTGTCGGAGGCCGGCGTCGTCGGCGGCGGCATCAAGCTCGATCCCGCGGCGCTGCACGCGCTGGTGGAGGAGCGCGACGACATCGTCTTCTTCGACGGACGCAATCGGTTCGAGGCCGAGATCGGCCGGTTCCGGGATGCGGTGGTGCCCGACGTCGCCACCACCCGCGACTTCGTGGCCGAACTCGACAGCGGCAGATACGACGACCTCAAAGGCCGACCGATCGTGACCTATTGCACTGGCGGCATCCGCTGCGAAGTGCTCTCCGGCCTGATGAAGTCCCGAGGATTCGGGGAGGTGTACCAGCTCGACGGCGGCATCGCCCGCTATGGGGAGACGTTCGGCGACGACGGATTGTGGGAGGGCTCGCTGTACGTCTTCGATGGGCGCGGTTCGATGGACTTCAGCGACCGTGCGGCCGTGCTCGGCCGCTGCGTTCGCTGCGGCGCCGAGACGAACCGGATGCGCAACTGCGCCGACCCGTCGTGCCGGGAGCAGCTCGTGATGTGCGTGGCCGAGGCCGACGTGTTCTGCGCGAAGCACATCCCCGCCTGAGCGGCGCCCTCAGGTGAGCGGTTTGCGCGGACCGGACGACTTGAGGGCGGACTCCTCCGCGTCGAGGAAGGCGAGCACGGAGCGCACAGCGACCTCCTGGTAACGCCCCTCCGACCGCGCCGTCAGCACGGCCTCCCGCTCCGCTTTGATCATCGACCGGCGCAGCCGCTGGTATTCGAGGGGCACATCGGTGTTCTCGTCGCCCGTCGGGTTCTCGAGCGAATCGGAGAGGAAGACCGCGTTGATCCGCAGGCGTTCGATGACACGCTCGTCTTCGTCACCGGTCACCTGGGTCTCGAGGTGGCCGAGCCCGGCCGTCTGCGCCTCGGCCAGCAGGCGCTGCATCTCACTCGCCTCCTGGGCGAAGTCGGGCGGAGGGAGCCGGAGTCGGCGGATGATCCACGGCAGCGCCAGGCCTTCGAGCAGGGTGCCGACCACCACCACGAACGCGAGGAACTGCAGGAACTCCCGGTGCGGTGTCGCCGCCGGCAGCAGGAAGACAGCGGCGAGGGTGACGACGCCGCGGATGCCGGCGAAAGAGACCGCGATGCCGGTCGGCCAGTTCCAGCCGCGCTCCCGCAGGCGTTCGGGCCCGAATCGGTAGATCGCGGTCGTGAGGATCATCCACACGAACCGGGCGAGGAACAGCGCGACGAGCACCACCGCACTGATCAGCACGGTCTGACCCACCGTGATCCCGGAACGGAACGCCCCGTTCAGGATGCCCGCGAGCTCCAGCCCGATGAACAGGAAGACCGCGTTCTCGAGCAGGAACTGGATCGTGCGCCAGTTGATGGTCTCGGCGATGCGCGCCTCGGCGGTCTGGATGGTGGGCGACCGGTAACCGAGGAAGAGCCCGGCGACCACGACCGCGAGGATGCCGGAACCGTGCAAGAACTGGGCGGGAATGAACGCCAGGTAGGGCGTGATCAGCGCGAGGGAGGTGTCGAGCACCGGCGCCCGCAGCTGTTTGCGGATGAACGCCAACGCGAAACCGATCGCAAGACCGACGGCGACGCCCACGACGACCGCGAGCACGAAGTCTCCGGCGATCGCCCACGGATTGACCACGCTCACGATCGCGGCGATCGTGGCATTCAGGGCGACGAGGGCGGTCGCGTCATTGAGCAGGCTCTCGCCCTCGAGCACGGTGACGAGACGCCGAGGCAGATTGAGCCGGCCGGCGATGGCCGTGACCGCCACCGTGTCGGTGGGCGCCACCACCGCCCCGAAGGCGAACGCGGCGGCGAGCGAGAGCGCCGGCACCACCAGCCACGTGGCGAAGCCGACGACGATCACGGTGAACGCGACGAGGCCGACCGAGAGCAGGAGGATGCCGTCGCGGCGGGCCCGCACATCCACGAACGAGGTCTGGATGGCCGCCGCGAAAAGTAGCGGCGGCAGCAGCCCGTAGAGCACGAGCTCGGGTTCCAGCTCCACATGCGGAATGCCCGGGATGAACGACACGATCGCGCCCACGACCACGAGCACCACAGGCGCCGACCAGCCCGCCCGGCGCGACAGACCGGTGACCGTGACCGTCACGAGCACGAACGACACGATCCAGACGATGGTGGCGACCGGATCCATGCTGTTCATGATGGCCGCAACGCGACCCGGGCGGCAATGGTTCCCGCAGACAGTGAAGACCGCTCCGCCGAGAGTGAACGGGGCGGAAGCGGCTTACCGGGTGGTCGTCTCGTCGGCCGCCGCGTTCTCGGTGGCGGCGCCCGCATCCCCCGGCCGCGGGCGCACGCGTCGCGCCCAGAGCCTGGACCGTTGCGACGACAGCGCGAGGACGACGAGGATGTCGAGGGGAAGACCGAGGAGGTTGTTGCGCAGCGGTACGTACCCGTGGCCCTCGAAGTAGTTGATGGCGGCCGCGACCACGAGGAAGGCGCTGAACGCCATCGCGGCGATGCGCGCCCAGTTGTGGCCCAGGTAGACGAAGACGGCCAGCGCGAGATACACGAAGAGGCCGATCCCCATGATCACCATGACCGCGGCGAGAACCACCTCGGCGACCTGGAGCGACGTCGGGTCGATGCTGCCTGTCGTCGGGTCGATCACCACGGATTGTACGAACGTGCGCCACTCGAGCACCGTGAGCAGGATGAAGATCCCGCCCGCCACCACCCGCAGCAGCATGAGCAGGAAGCCGAGGACGGTCGGCACCGGCCGACGCTCGGCCAGGGCGGCGCGACGATTGTCGGCGTGGTCGGCGACCGCCACCGACGTCTCGTCGACCGCGACCGGGCGCACGTCGAGAACGGGCAGGTCGCCATCCGTCTCGATGCTGTCGCCGCCGCCGTTGCGCGAATGGTAACCGGAGGAGAAATCGCGGATGACGTCGACCCCTACGCCGATGTCGGCGCCGGTGAGGCTCGACACGATGTGGTCGCGCTCGATGTCGGTGTTCGCGTCGATCTTGTGCGTCACCTGCAGGGTGAACAGCGAGAAGCCCACCGCGCGATCGAAGGTGCCGGCCGCCATCCAGTCGGCGCGGTGACCGCCGGGGAGGAGCCAGCCGTCCGGGCAGCGCCAGAACCTCACGTGGTGCCGCTTGGCCGGGTTGCCTTTCACCTCCTGCTGGTAGGCGATGTCCTGCTGGTGGCCGAACAGGAACAGCGGGCTCACCGGCGCCTCGTCGTAGCTTCGGCGCAGCAGTGTCGACGCGACGATGCGCCAGCTGGAGGCGAGTGTCACTTCGTCGGCACGGGTCCACCCCGCGCGGGTCATCGCCTCGTCGAGCTTGGCCTCTGAGCCGAGCACGGCCAGATTGATCGGGTCGCCCAGCAGGCCGTCGCTTGTGCGCGCCCGGCCGATGAAGTAGTCGGGAACGTAGATGGTCGTGAGGATGCGGTGCAACCGCGGCAGCACCAGATAGGCGAGCAGCAGCCAGAACAGAACGAAGAACAGAACGAGGAACCAGCCCCAGGCGAAGCTCTCGGTGAGCGCTATCCAGGCGAGCCAGACCGCGGCCGCCCCGCCGAAGATGAAGAAGGCATTGTCGACGAGCACGTTGGCCGACCGGCGGCGGCCGGTGGTCGACCGCGTCTTGGGCACGGCCGTGGTGGGCACCGTCGTCTGCGGCATGGGGACATCCTATGGCGGGGCAGCGGCTGCGTAGGGTGGGGGCATGAGCGACGAACGCGGGAAGAGCATCCGGAACCGGGCGGACGAGTTGCGCCGGCTGCACGAGGCGACCGAGCTGCTGCAGCTCGTCAACGTGTGGGATGCGGCGAGCGCCAGAGCCATCGCCACCCTTGAGCAGACGAGGGCCGTCGCGACGGCAAGCCACTCCATCGCCGCGTCGTTCGGATTCGAAGACGGCGAACGCATCCCCCTCGACCTGATGCTGGACGCGGTGTCGCGAATCGTCGCCGTCGTCGAGCAGCCGGTGACCGCCGATCTGGAAGCCGGGTACGGCGACGCCGGGGAGACCGTGCGCCGAGCCGTGGGCATCGGTGTGGTCGGCGCGAACCTCGAGGATGCGATGCGCCCGTTCGCCGACTCGGTCGCCGCCGTTCGCCGACTCGGTCGCCGCCGTTCGCGCCGCGCTCTCGGCCGCCGAAGCGGAGGGAGTGCCGTTCGTGCTGAACGCTCGCACGGACGCCTTCCTGCTCGGCGAAGGGCGCACGGACGCCGAGAAGACGGCCGAGGCGATCGAGCGCGGCCGTGCCTATCTCGCCGAAGGGGCCGTGTGCGTGTTCGTGCCCGGCCGGCTCGACGAGCCGACGATCGAACAGCTCGTCGCAGGGTTGGGCGAGCGCACGCTGAGCGTGATCGGCTCGCCCGTCTCCGTCGCGCCCGCCAGGCTGCAGGAACTCGGTGTCGCGCGCGTCTCCTACGGGCCGTGGTCGCAGCGCGTGGCGCTGACCGCGCTGCAGGAGACCGCCGCCGAGCTGTACGCGGGCGGCGGCATCCCGAGCGGCACCCGGATGCTCAACTGACGGGTCGAAGGCCAGACGGGTCGAAGGCCTGACGGGTCGAAGGCCAGACGCGCCGCGCAGCCGGGAGGCTCGACCGAGGGCCTGAGTATGGTGAAAGGCATGAGCGACTTCCGAGCGATCGTGATCGAGCAGGAGACCGAGTCCGGGCGCATCCTCGCCCACACGGCGGAGGTCAGACGGGTCACCGATGCGTTCCTGATGCCCGGTGATGTCACCGTGGATGTCGAATACTCCGGCCTCAACTTCAAAGACGGGCTGGCCATCGCCGGCCGGCCGGGGATCGCCCGGGTCTCCCCGCTCATCCCGGGCATCGACCTGGTGGGGACGGTCACCGGGTCGGACGATCCGCGGTGGCGGAGCGGCGACCGGGTGCTGCTGAACGGCGACGGCATCGGCGAGGCCCACCACGGCGGTCTCGCGGAGCGCGCGCGGGTCAGGGGCGATGCGCTGGTGCGCGTGCCCGACACCTTCACCTCTGAGCAGGCCGCCGCGATCGGAACGGCCGGCTTCACCGCGATGCTCTCGGTGCTCGCCCTCGAACGCACGGGGATCGACCCGGATGCCGTACGCGCCTCCGGCTCCAGCATTCTGGTCACAGGTGCGGCCGGCGGCGTCGGTTCGGTGGCGATCGGGTTGCTGGCGGGGCTCGGTTTTCCGGTGACCGCCTCCACCGGCCGGGTGACCGAGCAGTCGGACTACCTCACCGCTCTCGGTGCGACCGCGATCATCGACCGGGCCGAACTGGCCGACCCGGGACGCCCGCTGCAGACTCAGCGCTGGGCGGGTGTCGTCGACGCGGTCGGCAGCCACACGCTCGCCAACGCGCTCGCCCAGACGCAGTACGGCGGAACCGTCACCGCCTGCGGGCTGGCTCAGGGCGCTGACCTGCCCGCCACGGTGCTGCCCTTCATCCTGCGCGCCATCACGCTGGTCGGCATCAACTCGGTGGAGGCGCCACCGGCACTGCGCGAGACGGCCTGGCGCCGCCTCGCCGCCGACCTCGACACGGACGCCCTGGCGTCGATGACCTCGGTGATCGCCCTCGCCGAGGCGATCCCCGCCGCCGAGAGCATCTTGGCCGGCCGCCTCCACGGGCGCACCGTCATCGACGTGCGCGCCTGACCTCCCCTTCGCTCCCCACCCTTCCGCCGAACATTCGCGCCGAATCCCGCCATCGGAGCGGGTCGGAATCGACATATGGCGCAAATGTTCGCGCGGTCGGCGCAAATGTTCGCGCGGTCGGCGCGACGGGATGCGCGCGCAGAACAGTAGGCTGTGGCCATGATCGTCCTCGCGACCGTGATGGTCACCCTGGCAGCGGCCCTGCACATCGGGATCTTCCTGATGGAGAGTGTCGGCTGGGCCCGGCCCGCCGTCTGGAAACGGTTCGGCGTCGCCAGCCAGGAGGCCGCCGACACGGTTCGACCCATGGCGTACAACCAGGGCTTCTACAACCTCTTCCTCGCGATCGGCGCCATCGTCGGGCTGATCCTGTTCGGGGTCGGGATGCACGGGCCCGGGCTCGCGCTCATCCTGTTCACGATGGCGAGCATGGTCGCCGCCGCCGTGGTGCTCGTGACGACCGGGCGCGGCTACCTCCGGCCGGCGCTGGTGCAGGGAATCCTGCCTCTCATCGGCTTCGTGCTGATGCTCCTCGCCTGAGGCCGCTGCCGGGTTCCCGCAGTTCGGGCGCCAGCGACTCCGGCAGGAACCCGCGGCCGATCACCCGCGCGGTCAGTCTCTGCACCAGCGGCATGGCCGCATCCAGCCCCCAGCGGGCCGGGGCGGGCAACGGGTCCGGCAGCAGTGTCGTGCCCCCGGGGCGAGCGATGCGCGCGTGGGCGGCGATCTGCAGGGACTGCATCCGCGCGACCGGTGGCAGACGACGCCGCTGCACGGCGTCGAGCACCCGCAGGTCGACGGCGCCCGCCCGCAGCGGGGCGGCGAGCGCATTCGCCGCAGCCACCGCATCTTGCACGGCGTAGTTCACCCCGACGCCGAACGCCGGCGACATGGCGTGCGCGGCGTCGCCGATGGCGAGCAGGCCGCTGCGGTACCAGCGTTCCAGGCGGTTGATCTGAACGGAGAGCAGTTTCACCGCCTCCCAATCGGTGATGCTTCCGGCCACGGGAGCGAGCACCGGGGCCGTCGTCGCGAGTAGCTGCCGGAACGCCTCCAGCCCGCTGGCCTTGAGAGCGTCGAAGCCGCCTTTCGGGATGATGAGCCCGGTCTGGTAGTAGTCGCCGCGGTCGATGGTGACGACCATTGCGCCCTCATCCACGTAGGCGAGGGTGCTCGGCGGAGCGACAGCGGGCTTGGGCAGGTGGAACCAGAGCACGTCGATACCGACCCCGAAGCGACGCGGGAGCAGCCCGGCGGCAGTGCGGATGCGGGAGTCACGGCCGTCGGCAGCGACCGTGAGAGGGGCCCTCACCTCCCGCACGCCGTCCGGACCGCGGACGACGACACCGCGGATGGCATGGTCCTCTACGATCACGTCGCTCGCTTCGGTCTCCATCAGCAGGTGGAAGCCCGGGTTGACCGCCGCCTCGCTCCCGAGGAACGACAGGAAATCCCATTGCGGCGCGAGCACGAGGAAGTCGTCCGGAGCGCCGAGACGGCCGAAATCGATCGGATGCAGCCGAGAACCGTTCACCACGACGTCGAGCGTGCGGATGCTCGTGTGCGGCAGCGCGAGGAACCGCTCGCGCAACCCCAGCTCGCCGAGCAGAGTGACGGTGGACGGGTGGATGGTGTCACCGCGGAAGTCGCGGAAGAAGTCGGCGTGCTTCTCCAGCACGACGACGTCGAGACCCGCGCGGGCGAGGATCAGACCGAGCATCATGCCGGCGGGACCACCGCCGACGATCACACAGGAGGTGTCGAGAGCTTCCATGGCAGCAAGCGTATGCTCACCTGCATGGCCATCATCGGATCGATTCTGATCGCGGCGGCGGCCGTCGTGCATCTGATGATCTTCGCGATGGAGAGCGTTCTCTGGTCATCGCCGACGGTATGGCGCCGCTTCGGCATCGCCACCCAGCGGGATGCGGACACCGTGCGCCCGATGGCCTACAACCAGGGCTTCTACAACCTGTTCCTCGCCGGCGGCGCGGCCGTCGGGCTCGTGCTCTACTGGACGACGCTGCGGCACGTCGGCTTCGGTCTGGTGTTCTTCAGCGCCACCTGCATGGTGCTCGCCGCCGTCGTGCTGCTCACCACCGGTCGCCTGTATCTGCGCGCCGCCCTCGTGCAGGGCGTGCTTCCACTCGCGGGGCTCGTGCTGCTCTCGCTCGGCTGAGGCGCTGATGCGCTGAGGCGCTGATGCGCTGATCGGCACAGTCGGGCTCGGTCGACACGGTCGTGCCGGTCGATCGTGCTCAGTCGATGAGTTCTCCACCGGCGGCGGTCTCGTCGGCGTCGAGTCGCAGCGTCTCGATGAGCTTCGCCGCGTGCGGGGTGGAGACGATGATGCGCGAATACTCCTCCCCCTCGAGGTCGAGCACGACGGCCGCGCGCTGCTTGCCCTTGATGAGCAGGAAGTCCTTGCCGCCGTGGAATTTCCAGGTGCCGATGGCGAGCGTGAGCGGAACACCGGCGCCCGGGGCACGGATGCCGCGGATCCAGATCCACGGGTCTTCGGTGATCGCCACCGACCGGATGCTCTCGCGCGGCACGACGAGGTTCTCCCGTTTGAGCGCGAGCACCTTCTCGGCCGCCGTGAGGTGGATCTCCAGGCGGTCGGGGTGAACGTGCAAATCGGCCATGACCCTATCCTGCCAAGTCCAGCCCCTTCCGCGCGCGTCGAATGCTCACAATGAGCGCTCGATGTGCAGACATGTATCCTGCTCATCGTGGCAACCCAGAGACGCACCCCCGGCTCTCAGACTTCACTTCGTGAAGCCAACCGAGCTCGAATCGTCGATGCCATCAAGAAGCACGGAGGGCTCACGCAGGTCGAGCTCGCGGGGGCGACCGGCCTCTCGCCGGCCACCGTCTCCAACATCGTCAAGGAGCTCTCGACGTCGGGGGTGCTGCACACCACGCAGAGCATCCGGAGCGGCCGTCGAGCGCAACAGGTCACGCTCGCCCACCGCCTCGGGCTCGTGGTGGGCGTGCATTTCTCGACCCGCCACATGCGCATCGCGCTGGCAGACGTCGCCAACACAGTGGTGGCCGAGAACCACATGCCGCTGGCCAAAGACCACCGCGCCGACAACGAGCTCGACAAGGTCTCGCTGCTGCTGAACGACATGCTCGACTCGGTCGACGCCACGCGCGAGGAAGTGCTCGCGCTCGGCATCGCGCTCCCCGCGCCGCTGGACCGGGCGTCGGGGACGATCGCCCGCAGCGGCATCATGCGCGGCTGGGACGGCGTCGCCGTCGCCGAGGTCATGGAGCGTCGCGTCAAACGCCCGGTCTTCGTCGACAATGCCGCGAATCTCTCGGCACTGGCAGAATCCCGGCTGGGTGCCGCGCGCGGGAAGCGCAACACGCTGACTCTCGATATCGGCGACGGCATCGGCGCCGGACTGCTCCTCAACGGTCAGCTCTATCGCGGGAACAACGGGGTCGCCGGCGAGTTCGGGCATACGACGATCCGCGAGAACGGCCCGCTCTGCCGCTGCGGCAATCGCGGCTGCCTCGAGGCCATCGCCGGCGGCCCCGCCATCCTCGACGAGTTGCGCGACCATCTCGGCAGCCTCAAGTTGGGCGACGTGGTCGTCCGGGCGATGGCTGGGGATGCACGCTGCATCCGGGCCATCGCCGACGCCGGCAAGCACATCGGGATCGCCACCGCCAATCTGTGCAATCTGCTCGATCCCGAGCGCATCGTGGTCGGCGGAGAGCTGGCACGGGCCGGCGAACTGCTGCTCGGCCCCATGCGGCACGCGGTCGAACGCTCGATCATCGTGAACGAAGACCTGATGCCCGACATCGTGCAGGGCCAGCTCGGCAACCGGGCGGCGACGCTCGGCGCGGTCGCCTACGCGATCGACTGCGTGAGCATCGCCACCGACGACCTCGCGCTCTGACGACTGCCGAGCGCCGAGTGCACTGACGGTCGAACCGTTATCGAAACCGTTGTCTTCAATACTTGACGCCAAGAGTCGCACCTGCAACACTCAACCCAGCCGCCAACGATGGCGGTTTCGAATCGGAGGTTTTTCAATGAAGATCGCCACCACGAGAGCCGTCATCGCGACGGCCGCGATCCTGCTCACAGCCGGAACACTCACAGCCTGTTCCAACGGATCGGGAAGCTCCGGAAGCACATCGTCGAGCAATGCGAGCAAGGCCAAGATCGGACTGCTCCTTCCCGACTCCGTCACCGCCCGGTACGAGGCGGCGGACAAGCCGTTCTTCACGGCGAAGGTCGCCTCGCTCTGCCCCGACTGCACGGTGCTGTACGCGAACGCCGACGGCGACGCCAGCAAACAGCAGCAGCAGGCGGAATCGATGATCACCTCGGGCGTGAAAGTCCTCGTGCTCGACCCGTTCGACGGCGAAGCGGCCGCCTCGATCGTCAACGAGGCCAAGCTCAAGAAGATCCCCGTGATCTCCTACGACCGCCTCATCGACAGCCCGGACGACAGCTACTACATCTCGTTCGACAACGAGAAGGTCGGCGAACTTCAGGCCACCGCCCTCGTCGACAAGCTGAAGAAGGACAATGTGCCCGCCGGCAGCGGCATCCTGATGGTCAACGGCTCGCCCACCGACAACAATGCGACGCTGTTCAAGAAGGGTGCCCACTCGGTCATCGACTCGAGCGGCTACAAGGTCCTCGCCGAGTACGACACACCAGGATGGGACCCGGCACAGGCACAGAACTGGGTCTCCGGCCAGATCACCAAGTTCGGCAGCCAGATCAAGGCGGTCTACGCCGCCAATGACGGAACCGGCGGCGGCGCCATCGCCGCGCTGAAAGCCGCGAACGTCAACCCGGTCCCCCCGGTGACCGGACAGGACGCCGAACTCGCGGGCATCCAGCGCATCCTCGCGGGCGACCAGTACATGACGGTCTACAAGGCCATCCAGCCCGAAGCGGAGAAGGCGGCCCAACTGGCCATCGACCTCGCGAACGGCAAGAGCCCCAAGGGTGACACCACGGTCAACACGGCCAAGGGGGCGGCGATCCAGTCCTTCCTTCTGCAGCCGGTCGCTGTGACCACCGACAACATCGAGACCACCGTCGTCAAAGACAAGTTCTACGGAGCCGACAGCGTCTCGCAGATCTGCACCGCCGCTTACCAGGCGGCCTGCACCAAGTACGGAATCAAGTAGCACCCGACGCCGGTCGGGGGGATGCCCACGCATCCCCCGACCGGCGCTTTACCCTGTAACCGACACACCAGTCCCACCCGTTCGAAGGAGAACCCCGTGACGATGGAATCCGCCGTCGCCGAACCCGAACCCGCGACGCGTCAACCCGTGCTCACCCTGCGTGGCATCTCGAAAGGGTTCGGCGCCGTACAAGCGCTCACCGGCATCGACCTCGACGTCTACGCCGGCGAGGTGGTCGCCATCGTCGGCGACAACGGAGCAGGGAAGTCGACACTCGTCAAGATCCTCGCCGGGGTGCACCCGCAGGACTCGGGCACGATCAGCTTCGACGGCGACCAGGTGAGCATCCCCTCGCCGGCCGTCTCCCGCGAGCTCGGCATCGCCACGGTCTTCCAAGACCTCGCCCTCTGCGACAACCTGGATGTGGTGTCGAACCTCTTCCTCGGGCGGGAGATCACCCACGGCACCCTCGACGAAGAGGAGATGGAACAGCGCTCGTGGAGCCTGCTCCGGCAGCTCTCGGCGCGCATCCCATCGGTGCGGATCGCCGTCGCCTCCCTCTCGGGCGGGCAACGCCAGACCGTCGCGATCGCGCGATCGCTGATCGGCGACCCGCGCATCGTCATCCTCGACGAGCCGACCGCCGCGCTCGGCGTCGCCCAGACCGCCGAGGTGCTCAACCTCATCGAACGGCTGCGCGAGCGCGGCCTCGGCGTCGTCTTGATCAGCCACAACATGGCCGATGTCCAGGCCGTCGCCGACCGCGTGCTCGTGCTGCGACTCGGCCGCAACAACGGCGACTTCCGCGTGCCGGACGTCAGCTACGAAGAGATCATCTCGGCCATCACCGGCGCCACCGACAATGTGGTCACCCGCCGGGCCGAACGTACGAGTGAAGGAAAGGCCGAGGCATGACCGACTCCGCGCCGGAGACCACCGCCCAGCAGGCGGCCGACCTCCAGGACGAACGACTCATCCGCTCAGAAGGCCTCGGCGGAGCGATCAGAGGATTCGGCCGGCGCGTGCGCGGCGGCGACCTCGGTTCGCTGCCCGTTGTCGTCGGGCTGATCGTGATCTGGGCCGTCTTCCAGATCCTCAACCCGCTGTTCCTCTCGGCCAGCAACCTGGTTCAGCTGACCCTGCAGTGCGTAGCCGTCGGCACGATCTCCATCGGCATCGTGCTCGTGCTGCTGCTCGGCCAGATCGACCTCTCGGTCGGATCGGTGAGCGGGCTCTCGGCGGCGATCCTCGGAGTCGGGTTCGTCCAGATGCACTGGCCGCTCGTCGTGGCCGCGCTCGCGGCCCTTGCCGCCGGTGCCGTCGTCGGGCTCATCTATGGTCTGCTGTTCACCCGCTTCGGCGTGCCGAGCTTCGTGATCACGCTGGCCGGTCTGCTCGGATTCCTCGGGCTGCAGCTGTGGGTGCTCGGGCCGAACAGCTCCATCAACATCCCGTTCAACTCCTGGCTCGTGACGTTCTCGCAGCAGACCTTCCTGCCCCCGTGGGCGGCATACGCCCTCTCGGCGATCGCCGCGATCGGGCTCTTCGTCTCCGACTGGCGCCGCTCGGTGCGACGCCGGGCGGCCGGGCTCTCGGTCGGATCGATGACCGTCGCGACCGTCAAAGCGGCCCTGCTCCTGGTCGCGCTCTGTGCGGTCACCTGGTACCTCGCGACCGACAGCGGTGTCGGAGCCTCCTTCGTGCTGTTCGTGGTTCTCGTCGTCGTGATGAACTTCTTCCTCACCCGCACCCGCTGGGGGCGGTCGGTGTTCGCCGTCGGCGGTTCGGTCGAGGCAGCACGCCGCGCGGGCATCAAGGTGAACCGGATCTACATCTCGGTCTTCATCCTGTGCTCCACCTTCGCCGCACTCGGCGGACTCCTCGCCGCCGCCCGACTCGCCTCGGCGAGCGCGTCCAGCGGCGGAACGGACACCAACCTGAACGCCATCGCGGCCGCCGTCATCGGTGGGACGAGCCTCTTCGGCGGTCGCGGCAGCGCCTGGTCTGCGCTCCTCGGCATCCTCGTCATCCAGTCGATCTCGAGCGGGCTCACCCTGCTCAGCCTCGACTCCTCCGTGCGCTACATGATCACCGGAGCGGTCACCCTGCTCGCTGTGATCATCGACTCGCTCTCTCGTCGCTCTCGTGCCTCGCACGGGCAGGCTTAGCGAAGCCGCCACGAAGAACCGGCCCTCCGGTCGGGTGCGACCTCTCGGCCAGGCGCACCCGACCGGAGCGGCCACCGTGCGGGCGTGAGAGGCTGGTGGGGTGACCCGCACGACGACCTTCCACGCCCGCCTGCTGCGACGGGATGCGCTACCGCAGACGGTCACGGTGCGCGCCGCATCCGACACCCCGCCCCGAACCTTGCGGCGGGCCGCCGGCGGGGGCGGGCAACTCACCTTCGATGTGTACGCTCTCGTCGACGCCGACGGCTGGCCGACAGAAGCGACGTACTCGTACGTCGAATCCGTCACCCGCGACGCCGCCGACCCCGACGTCTAGCGTTTGGCCCTCCGGCCTCTGACCCCTGGCCCTCGCGCGTGTCAGGGGCGGGCGGAGGCGGCAGCCTCGGCGGCGGCCGGAAGGGCGGCGAGGATGCGGTCGACAGCCGCATCGTCGTGCGCGGCCGTGACGAACCATGCCTCGAACACGCTCGGAGGAAGGGACACCCCGGCGTCCAGCATCGCGTGGAAGAACGCCCGGTACCGGAACGCCTCCTGCGTCTGCACCTCGGCGTACGTTCGCGGCGGTGAAGCGAAGTCGCCGAAGACGAAGCTGAACAGGTTGCCGGCGTGCTGCACGCGGTGCGCGACACCGGCTGCGGCGAGCGCATCCGAGACGGCATGCGATACGGTGCCGGCCACGGCGTCGAGGCGATCGTACACGGCCGCATCGGCGTGGGCGAGGGTCGCGAGGCCCGCGGCCACCGCGACCGGGTTCCCCGACAGAGTTCCCGCCTGGTAGACCGGTCCGGTCGGCGCCAAGAAGTCCATCAGCTCAGACCGCCCGCCCAGCGCCGCCAGCGGCATGCCGCCGCCGATGACCTTTCCGAAAGTAACGAGGTCGGGCGTGTATCCGCGGTCGAGCCCCCAGAAGCCGGCCGCGCTGACACGGAAACCCGTGAGCACTTCATCGAGGATGAGCAGCGCACCGAACTCGTGCGCCAGCTCGATGAGAGCGGCATTGAAACCCGGCTCCGGTGGAACCACACCCATATTGGCGGCGGCGGCCTCCGTGATCACCGCGGCGATGTCCGGGCCGTGGGCCTCGAATGCGGCGCGCACCGCGGCCAGGTCGTTGTAGGGCAGCACCAGCGTCTGCGCCGCGGTCGCCTCGGTGACGCCGGCCGAGCCGGGCATCGCCAACGTCGCGAGCCCCGAACCCGCCTCAGCGAGCAACCCGTCGGAGTGACCGTGGTAGTGCCCGGCGAACTTGATGACCAGCGGCCGTCCGGTGAACCCGCGCGCCAGGCGGATGGCCGTCATGGTGGCCTCGGTGCCCGTGGACACCAGACGCAGCTTCTCCACGAACGGCACGCGAGCGAGCACGGCCTCTGCCAACTCGGTCTCGGCCGGGGTCGACGCGCCGAAAGACAGACCGCGCGCCGCGGCCTCCTGCACGGCCGCGACCACGGCGGGATGCGCATGCCCGAGGATCGCCGGCCCCCACGAGGCGACGAGGTCCACGTATTCGCGCCCGTCCGCATCGGTGATGTAAGGTCCGCGGGCCGACACGATGAACCGCGGCGTCCCACCCACGGAACGGAACGCCCGCACCGGAGAGTTGACCCCGCCCGGGATCACCCGCTGGGCGCGCTCGAACAGAGCGGAGTTCGCGTCGGGGCCGCTCACCGCAGCCACCTCGCCACTTCGGTCGCCCAGTAGGTCATCACGGCATCGGCCCCCGCACGACGAGCGCCGATCAGCGTCTCCTCCACGATCCGGCGACGGTCGATCCAGCCGTTCGCGGCGGCGGCCTCCACCATCGCGTACTCCCCCGACACCTGGTAAGCCCACACGGGAACATCGCTGATCGCAGCGACATCCGAGAGCACATCCAGGTAGCTGAGGGCGGGTTTGACCATGAGGATGTCCGCGCCCTCCTCGAGGTCGAGCCGCGCCTCGCGCAGGCCCTCGCGACGGTTCGCGGGATCCTGCTGGTAGGCCCGGCGATCGCCGGAGAGCTGGGAGTCGACGGCCTCGCGGAACGGACCGTAGAACGCCGAGGCGTACTTCGCGGCGTACGCCAGGATGACGGTGTCGGTATGCCCGGCCGCGTCGAGCGCATCACGCACTGCGGCCACCTGACCATCCATCATGCCGCTCAGCCCGAGCAATCGGGAGCCCGCCGCCGCCTGTGCGACCGCCATGTCGCGGTAGCGCAGCAGGGTCAAGTCGTTGTCGACGCGACCGTACGCATCCAGGACGCCGCAGTGGCCGTGGTCGGTGAACTCGTCGAGGCACAGATCGGTCTGCAGCACCAGCGCGTCGCCGACCTCGGCCGCGACGGCACGGGTCGCGACGTTCAGGATGCCGTCGGGGTCGGTGGCACCGGAACCGATCGCATCCCGGGTCTCTGGAACGCCGAACAGCATCACGCCGCCGACGCCCGCCTCGGCCGCCTCGGCGACCGCCCGTTTCAGCGAATCGACGCTGTGCTGCACGACACCGGGCATCGACAGAATGGGCAGCGCCTCCGGTGTCCCCTCCCGCACGAACATCGGCAGGATCAGCTCGTTCGGGTGCAGCCGGGTCTCGGCGGTCAGCCGGCGCAGAGCCGGCGACTGCCGCAGCCGTCGTGGTCTCACAACAGGATGCGTCACGTCAGTCACCGGACAAGCCTACGCGCGCCCGCGGTAGGCAGCCTGCGCGCGCTCCCAGGATGACGGAAGGATCGCACGACCCGCCGAAGGAATGTCCGTGCCGACGGATTCTTCCGCGGGAGCGGGCCGTTTCTCCGACTGGCGGAGGGCCGGGTCAGCTGGAGGCCGCGTCGACGACGGCGGCGATGAGGGAGGCGGCGGTACGCTCCGCGGCGATGACATCGACGCGGAGGCCGAAAGAGCGGGCATCGCGGGCGGTCTGCGGTCCGATCGCGGCGACGAGGGTGGTACCGGGGATGGGCCCGAGCTGGCCCTGCACCTGCTCGGCGACCGAACCACTGGTGACGAGGATGGCCTGCACGAGACCGTCCGCGACATCCGTCACGACCGACTCGGGCACCGGGACACCGATCGTGCGGTAGGCCACGACGGATTCGACATCGTGCCCGATCCGTTTCAGCCCCTCGGTGAGGAGCGGTTTGGCGATCTCGGAGCGGAGGGTGAGCACACGCAGCGGCACGACGCCGGCGGTCGCCGCCTCCCACTCCGCGAGCAGCCCGCGAGCAGAATTGTCTTCCGACGGCACGAGATCCACCGTGTATCCCGCGGCCACGAGCGCCGCGGCGGTCGTCTCGCCCACAGCGGCGACCCGGGTGCTCGGGGGCACGACGACGCGCTGGGCGCTGAGCACATCGACCGTGGTGGCGCTGGTCACGGTCATCCAGTCGAAGTCGCCGTCGGCGAGCCGCGCGAGCGCCGCCTCGAGGGCCGGCGCGTCAGCTGTCGGCGCGAAGTTGATCATGGCGGCGACGACCGGCGAAGCGCCCTTGGCGCGCAGATCGGCAGCCACCGAATCGCCCCAGGGACCGCCCCGCGGCACCAGCACGCGCCACCCGGCGAGCGGTTTCGCCGGCGCGGGGATCGAGCCCGACTGCGCGCTCACCGTGGGCCCCGAGCGGCGCCAGGTCGGCCGCACCCCCGGCGAGCAGTTCGGCGGCGGCGCGCCGGCCGACGTCGTGGGCGGCGACCTCGAGGTCGTGCCGACTCATCGAGTCCGGGTGGCGGCGTGGGATGCAGTCACCTGCGCCGTCCCGTCGGGGCGGTACACCGTGGCGGTGAGGAAGAGCAGACCGTCGTCGACGATGGCGGTGGCGCCGATGGGGGCCGCGCATCCCGCTTCGAGCCCGGCGAGCACGACACGCTCGGCGGTGACGCAGGCGCGGGTGGTGGCGTGATCGACGGCGGTGACCGCCTTGGCGATCGGTCCGCGACCCTTCTCGTCGCCGGAACGCACCTCGATCGCGAGCGCGCCCTGACCCGGCGCCGTCGGCACCTCGGAGAGCGGGAAGCTGTCGGTGACTGCATCGGAGCGGCCGAGACGTTTGAGACCGGCGACCGCGAGCACCACCGCGTCGAGGTCGCCCTCGGCGACGCGGCCGAGCCGGGTGTCGACATTGCCTCGGATGTCGACGACGTCGAGGTCTGGGCGGCGAGCTTTCAGCTGCGCCACCCGACGCGGGGAGCCGGTGCCGACACGGGCGCCGACCGGAAGGCTCTCCAGGGTGAGCGCGTCGCGGGCGCAGAGGGCGTCGCGGGCGTCCGCACGTTTCGGAACGGCGCCGATCACCAGACCGGGCACCTCCCCGGTGGGCAGATCTTTGAGCGAATGGACGATCAGATCGCACTCATCGGCGAGCAGGGCGTCCCGCAGGGCGCTCGCGAACACGCCCGTCCCCCGAGCTCCGAGAGGGATTCGCGCGACGTGTCGCCGTGCGTGGTGACGGTGACGATCTCCACATCCAGGCCGGTCGTCTTGGCGATCAGCTCGGCGACCGTGGTGGTCTGCGCGACCGCGAGCGCACTGCCCCGGGTGCCGACCCGGAGCACGCCGTCGCGGCGCGGCGACGGCCCGGAGGCCCGGCTCACCGTCGCGCTCACGGTGCGAGCCCCGCAGCGGCCGGCTTGAATCCGAGCCGTGCGTTCTCGCAGCATCCGGGACGGCACACGTCGTACCAGGGGCCGAGCTTCGTCATCGCCGGGCGCTCCGCGACGGGAACGCCGTCGCGGCGTTCGAGAACGAGGTCGACCAGTCCTGCCACATAAGCGTGGTGCGTGCCGGGGGTCGGAACCCGCACGGCGACGAGGTCGTGCTCGTCAGACGTCTCCATCGCCTCGTTGTCGAGATCCCAGAGCACCTCCATGTGGTCGCTGACGAAACCGAGCGGCACGATGATCACCGCGCGGACGCCCTTCGCCGGGAGGGCGGCGATGGCATCGTTGATGTCCGGTTCCAACCACGGCATCGAGGGCGGGCCGCTGCGCGATTGGTACACGAGCTGCCAGGCGACCACGCCATCCGTCGCCGCCTGCGCGACGACCTCGGCCACCGCCAGATGCTGGGCCGCATACGCGCCGCCTTCGCCGAAGCTGCGCTCCGCCGGCCCCGACTTGGCCGCGTCGACCGAGGGGATGGAGTGCGTCGTGAAGAGCAGCTCCACCTCGGTGGCCGGGTCGATCCCGGGCAGCTTCCGCTCGATGTCGGCCAGACCGTCGCGCACCCCCTCGATGAAGGGTTCGACGAAGCCGGGGTGGTCGAAGAACTGGCGTACCTTGTCGATCTGGATGGTTCCTTCGAGACCGGTCTCCTCGAGCGCGATCGCGAAATCTTCGCGGTACTGCCGACAGCTCGAATACGAGGAGTACGCGCTCGTGGCGATCGCGATGATCTTCCTCAGGCCGCGCTCCTCCGCTTCGGCCAGCGCATCCCGCAGATACGGATCCCAGTTGCGGTTGCCCCAGAGCACCGGGAGGTCGATGCCGCGCGAAGCCAGTTCGGCCTCCAGCGCCGCCTTCAGCTCGCGGTTCTGATCGTTGATGGGGCTGACACCGCCGAAGTGACGGTAGTGGTGGGCGACCTCTTCGAGGCGTTCCTCGGGGATGCCGCGGCCGCGCGTGACGTTGCGCAGGAACGGGATGACGTCGTCCTGCCCCTCCGGCCCGCCGAAACCGGCCAGCAGGATCGCGTCGTAAGCGACCGGCTCGGTGACGTGCTCCGGGCCGGATGCGGCGGCCTCGGTTGCGCCGAGGACTCGCACTGTCGAGGTGTCGACCTCGGTCACTGCAGCACCTCCACGAGCTCGGCCGGGGCGATGCGGCGACCGGTGAAGAACGGAACCTCTTCGCGCACATGACGGCGCGCATCCGTCTGCCGCAGATCGCGCATCAGGTCGACGAGGTCGGTGAGCTCGTCGGACTCGAGCGGAAGGATCCACTCGTAGTCACCGAGAGCGAACGATGCGACGGTATTGGCGAGCACCGAGCGGAATGCGGCCCCCTTGCGGCCGTGCTCGGAGAGCATTCGGCCACGCTCCTCATCCGGGAGCAGATACCACTCGTAGCTGCGCACGAAGGGGTAGACGGTCAGCCATTCCTTCGCCTCTTTGCCACGCAGGAATCCGGGCACATGCGCCTTGTTGAACTCGGCGTCGCGGTGGACGCCCATTGCGTTCCAGGTCGGGAGCAGCGCTTTCAGCAACTGAGTGCGTCGCAATTGGCGGAGCGCCCACTGCAGGGTGTGCGCCTCCGGTCCGTGGACCCAGATCATCACGTCGGCGTCCGCGCGCAGGCCGGAGACGTCGTACAGGCCGCGGGTGGTGACGTTCTGCAGCTCGAGGTCGGCGATCACGCCCTCCAGCTCTTTCACCGCGCGGGGCACATCCGTGCCGTCGAGGTCGTCCGGTCGCGCCGGATCCCGGCGGAGAACGGCCCAGAGGGTGAAGCCGTTCGGTGTTTCTTCAGGGAAGCTCGAATCTGCCGGGGGGACAGCCGGGTTAGTCATACCCCACAGTCTCCCTCTGAAAGCTGTGAGAGCCAAAAGCGGGGGCCATGCACAACCCCTTCTCGGACTACTTCCTGCGCGATGCGCGGATCGCGAGCCAGACGACCCCGCCGACCGCAGCGGCGGCTCCGACGGCGATGCCGACCAGGGCGAGCGGATTGTCTCGCCGCAGATTCTGCACACGCTCGGCGGCTCGCTTGGGCACGTTCAGCTTGTATTCGATGGCGTCGAGGGCCTCGGCGAGGTCGGCGCGGGCCCGTTCCACATCGGTCGGTTCAGTTGTCATACTTGCCCATCCCCTTGAACGCCTCGGTGTCTTCGCGGATGCTCGCGATCGTCTGCTGCGGCGCGACCCCGTTCATGCGTTTGAGCGAGGAGACGCCGATCAGCACGAGCACGGCGGCGATGATCAGGAGCGCCACGGCCACGATGAGCGCCGCGAGCCACGCCGGCAGCACGACGGCCAGACCGAGGACGGCGGCCGCCACGAACACGCCGAGTGCGAAGAACAGCAGCGCACCGGCGACGGCGAACAGGCCTATTCCGACTCCGGCATATTTCGCCTTGGCGGCCAGCTCTGTCTTGAGATGATCGAGTTCGGCCTTGAGCAGGGCGATGAGCAACCGCGGCAGGTCGCCGATCAGCGCGAACAGCGATCGCGAGCGTGCGCGTTCGTCGTCAGTCATAGGGGCCACCGTACTCCTCGGTGCGTGCCGCTCAAGCTTCCGCGTCGCCGGCGGCCGGCTTGGCCGGGGCCTTTCGAGCGGCGGGTTTGGCCGGGGCCTTGCGCGCGGCCGGTTTCGCCGCGACGGCGGAGGCGGTCGCCGGCTTCTCGCGCGGTTCCGCGGGCTCAGCGACCGGGGTCTTCTCCGGGTGCCGGCCGACGACGAGGACGACGAGCTTTCTCGCACCGTCGAACACCGCGCCGGGAAGGTCACCGACCTTCGCCGCGACGAAGTCTTCGACCGCGACGACCTGCTTCTGAATGCCGGGCGACTCCCACACCTTCGTCGCCGTCGACTTGATCTGCTCGTATCGCTTGCGTCCGGCTCGGGCGCCGAGCACGTAGCCCACCGCCGCCCCGGCCACGAAGAGGATCTTTCCCCGCATTGTCAGCCCCCGTTCGTCAAAGGTTGTCGGTCAGTGCTTTCCAGCGTAGACCCCTCGCCCGCGTCGCCACCTCGCGGGAATCCGGGATGACGGAGGCAAGACCGGTGCCGGTGAGCCACGAACCCGTCACCTCGAGCCCCTCCACGGCCGCGACATCCGCACGAACACGGTCGATGCGCTCGCGTTCGCCCAGAGCCGCGTAGGGAAGCGCATTCGTCCAGCGTGTTCGGGCGAAGCCGGTCGCATCGGATGCCGTCAGCGGAATATTCAGCAATCTGCCAGCATCCCGGATCGCCAGCTCGCGCAGCTCGTCGTCACCGAGGGCGTCCGTCTCCGACGGTTTGCCGGCGCGTCCGTACGAGAGCCGCACCACATGCTCACCGGCGGCGACACTGTCGGCGAGCCACGCCCATTTCGCCGTGGAGTGCGTCATCGCTTTGGCGGTGACGTCGGAATCCTCGGCGTCGGCGACGAGCACACCCGTTCCGCGCGGCGCGGCGGCGAGCCGGTCGTCGGTCAGCACCAGAGTCACCAATTCGACGCTGGAGGCGGGCGGCCAGTCGAGGTCGGAGAGACCGGCGAGCGACGCGGATGCCGTGCCCAGCACGGCGAGCGCCGCCTCGGCCGGGGCGGCCACGATCACCGCGTCGGCGGGGATCTCATCGCCGTCAGCCAGCCGCACGGTCCAGCGCGCGCTCTCGGGCTGCGACGGCGCAGGTCCAGCGATGTCGGACTCAGCGGCGTCGGTTCCGTCGACCTCGTAATCGGCACCGACGGACTCCCCCTTTGCGGCGACGAACGGCACGACGGCGACGACCGGCGCCGAGACGCGCACCAACCCGCCGCGTTCACGCAGGTCGGCCTCGATCGCTTCCGGCAACCGCCACATCCCGCCGCGAATGCCGCCGACGGCGCTGCCCGCCGTGGCCGACGCACGCAACTCGCCCACCGCGCCGGAGAGCGAGCCGAGGCGGGTGAGCGCCGAGTTGAGACCCGGGGCCACCACCTCGATGTCGAGATCATCCGGGTCGGCCGAGTAGACCCCCGTCGCCACCGGCGCGACGAGACGGTCGAGGACCTTCTGCCCCATCCGTTGACGCACGAGCTTGCCGAGGCTGCGCTCACGACCGATCTTGAGCACGGGACGAAGCCGATCGGCATAGGCGCGCAGCGCCCCGCCCCAGCCGATGGCACGCACGACGTCGGTTGCGAGCGGTGAGCTCGGGATGCCCAACAGACCGGCCTTCGGCAGCGGCACGGAGGCCGTTCCATACCGAACCCACGCGCCGGCGGCGTTCGGCGTCACGATATCGTCGGCGAGCCCGAGCTCCTCGATCAGCGCGGCGACGTGACCGCCCCGCGTGGCGAAGCTCTCGGCTCCGGCGTCCACGATCACGCCGCCGTCGAGCGGGAGCGGCGCCACCGATCCGCCGACCCGATCCGACGATTCCAGCAGTGTCACGGCGAAACCGGGCCGCGCGCAGTCGCGGGCGGCCACCAGGCCGGCCATCCCGCCGCCGATCACGACGATGCGCGTCGGCGCGGAGTCGACCGCGAGACGCACCTCATCGTCGACGGCGGGGCGGGTGTTCTCCGGCACGTCGGTCACCGCGAGTGGATGAATTCGACGAGCCGGGTGAGCACGGCCGGATCGGTCTCGGGCGGAACACCGTGCCCCAGGTTCACCACATGGGCGGGAGCATCAGCGCCGCGGGCGAGAACATCGGCGACGTGGGCCTCCAGCACCGGCCACGGCGCGTCGAGCATCGCCGGGTCGATATTGCCCTGCAGCGGAACCACATGCCCCAGCCGCCGACTCGCTTCGTCGAGAGGGATGCGGTAGTCGATGCCGACGACGTCGGCACCCACCTCGTGCATCGCCTTGAGCAGCTCGCCTGTGCCCACCCCGAAGTGCACGATCGGCACATTGCGCGTCTCGCTCATTCCGTCGTCGACGGGCACGTCGTAGGTGAGGTCGCGAACATGCGAGAGGGCGCGGGTGGAGGCGGGGGCGACATGCTCGGTGTAGTCGCCGAGCGACAGGGCGCCCGCCCACGAGTCGAACAACTGGGCCGCGCTCGCGCCGGCGAGGATCTGCGCCCGCAGGAACGCGCCCGTGACGTCGGCCGTCCACGCCATGAGCTTCGCCCAGGCGGCGGGATCGGCGTGCATCAGGGTGCGGGCGCGAATGTGATCCTTCGACGGGCCGCCCTCCACGAGGTAGGCGGCGAGGGTGAACGGCGCGCCCGCGAAACCGATCAAGGGGGTTTCACCCAGCTCGGCGATCGTGAGGGCGACAGCCTCGACGATGGGGGCGAAAGCAGACGCATCGAGCGAGGCGGGGTCGGTCTCGGTGAGCCGCGCCACATCGTCGGCGGTGCGCACCGGGCTGCCGAGCACCGGGCCTTTGCCGGGAACGATGTCGACGTCCACACCGGCCAGACGCAGCGGTATCACGATGTCGCTGAAGAAGATGCCCGCGTCCACGCCGTGACGGCGCACCGGCTGCAGGGTGATCTCGCTGGCGAGCGCGGGGTCGAGGCAGGCGTCCAGCATGCGTGTTCCCACCCGCAGCTCGCGATACTCCGGAAGGGACCTGCCCGCCTGGCGCATGAACCAGACCGGTGCCACCTCCTGCCGCACGCCCTGATAGGCACGGACGAGGCGAGCGGATGCGGTGCGTCCCGCACTCAGCGGGTGCGACGGGTCGAGGATGTTCACCCCCTGATTCTGTCAAAGCACCGGGAAGGAAAGCTGAGCGCCGCAGAACACCTGCCGCCGATTCGAGGTTCGGCGACGGCAAGCGTAGGCTCCTCATCGTGCTTCTGTGCTTCTCGTCGAGTCACCGCACTGCGGACTTCGACCTTCTCGAACGGCTCGAGCGTCACGCTCCGGCCGTGAAAGCTGCACTCGCGGAGCATACCGAAGTCATCAGCGGATCCGTGGTGCTCGCCACCTGCAACCGTTTCGAGGCCTACCTGGATGTGGACGAGCCGCTCACCGCGGCACGCGCCGTCTCGGCCGAGACCGTCATCGAGGCTGTGAGCGCCGCATCCGGCATCGACGCGGACGAGTTGCGGGCCTCGAGCGAAGTGATCTGCGACCACGGCGTCGCCGAGCACCTCTTCTCGGTGTCGAGCGGTCTCGAATCCGTCGTCGTCGGCGAGGGCGAGATCGCCGGGCAGGTGCGCCGCGCGTTGGAGACGGCCCGTGCCACCGGGACTGTCACAAGCGACCTCGAACGACTCTTCCAGGGCGCGTCGCGAACCTCGCGCGGGGTGAAGAACCGCACCGGCATCACGACGGCAGGCCGCTCGATGGTGCGACTCGGCCTCGACCTCGCCGAGAGCCGCGTGACCGACTGGGCGGCCACCCGCGTGCTGCTCGTCGGCACCGGCGCATACGCCGGTGCCAGCCTCGCCGCCCTGCGCGACCGCGGCGTGAGCGATGTGCGGGTGTTCTCCCCCTCCGGCCGCGCCGCCAAGTTCGCCCGTTCCCACGACATCGAGCCGATCGACGGCGCCGACCTGATCGCGGTGCTCGCCGAATGCGACCTGGTGGTCACCTGCAGCGCCGCCACCGACCCCATCCTCAGCCGTGCCCAGCTCGCCGAGGCGATGAACCGGCCGGGAGCCCTCGAGCGCCGCCTGGTGATCGACCTCGGGCTGCCACGCAACGTCGACCCCGCCGTTGCCGAACTGCACGGCGCCGAGCTGCTCGACCTCGAGACGATCAGCCGCCACGCCCCGCTCGAGGAGCTCAACGCCACCGAAGACGCCCGCCTCATCGTGGGCGCCGCGGCCGCAGAGTTCGCCGCACAGTCGGCGGAGCAGTCGGTGACCGACGCTCTCGTGGCCCTGCGCACGCACGTCTTCGACATCCTCGACGCCGAGATCGAGCGCTCCCGTGGCCGCGACGACAGCGAGCAGACCGAGGCGGCCCTGCGCCACCTCGCCGGCGTGCTGCTCCACACCCCCTCGGTGCGCGCGCGCCGGCTCGCTCGGGAAGGCGACGCCCAGGCCGTCGTCGACGCCGCCAACACGCTCTTCGGTCTCGACATCGCCGACGCACCCGCCACCTCCCGCCGTCTGCGCGCGATCACCGACGAAACCGCCGCATCCTGACCACCGACCCGAGGAAGACCGTGAGCAACGAAGCGAACGACGCCCCGCACGGAGCCACCGGGCTCCCCTACGGTGCACAGGAGGTGGCGACGGAGCGTCTGCTGCTGCGCCCCCTCAACGCCGGTGACCTCGACGATGTGCACGAGTACCAGAAGCTCAAAGACGTCGTGCGCTACCTCTACTGGGAGGTGCACGACCACGAGGAATCCGCGGAGCACCTCAAGAAGCGCATCGCGATGAGGCAGCTGTCGAAAGACGGCGACGGCCTCATCTACGCCGTCGAACTCCCCGACCCGGCCGGCGGGCACGGGCGGGTCGTCGGCGATATGAGCATCTTCCTCAAGAACGCCCAGTTCGGCCAGGTGGAGATCGGCTGGGTCTTCCACCCCGCCGTCCACGGCCGCGGCTACGCCACCGAGGCTGCCGAAGCCGTGCTGAAGATCTGCTTCGACATTGTGGGCGCGCACCGCGTCTTCGCCCAGCTCGACCCGCGCAACGAAGCCTCCTCCCGCCTCTGCGAGCGTCTCGGGATGCGCAAGGAGGCCCACCTGCGCCAGAACGAGATCTTCAAAGGGGAATGGGGCGACACCGCCGTCTACGGCATCCTCGATGACGAGTACCGCGCGCGCTGAGCCCGGGATGCACCCGGAGCCGGTCGACCCGCGGGAATCGGGGGCCCGACAACCTCAGTAACATTGGGAGGGCGGGCCGTGCGCCCGAGGCACTGGGACAACGGCAATACAGGGAGCAGCAATTGGCTGAGCAGTCGAAACTCGATTCGGTAATCACGCTGGCACAGCACCGCGGGTTCGTCTTCCCCTCCGGCGACATCTACGGCGGAACGCGATCGGCCTGGGACTACGGCCCTCTCGGTGTCGAACTCAAAGAGAACATCAAACGTGAGTGGTGGAACGCTTTCGTGCGCGGGCGCGGCGACATGGTCGGGCTCGACTCGGCCATCATCCTCCCGACCGCCGTGTGGGAGGCCTCCGGGCACGTCAAAGTGTTCAGCGACCCACTGACCGAATCCCTCATCACCCACAAGCGCTACCGTGCCGACCACCTGTTCGAGGCGTATGAGGAGAAGCACGGTCACCCGCCGGAGAACGGTCTCGCCGACATCCCGGACCCTGAGCATCCCGACAAGGTCGGCCAGTGGACCGAGGTGCGCCAGTTCTCCGGGCTGCTCAAGACCTTCCTCGGCGTCGTCGACGACGAGTCCGGACTGCACTACCTGCGCCCCGAGACGGCGCAGGGCATCTTCACCGACTTCGCGAGCGTGCTGCAGACCTCCCGCAAGAAGCCGCCCTTCGGCATCGGCCAGATCGGCAAGGCGTTCCGCAATGAGATCACGCCGGGAAACTTCATCTTCCGCACCCGCGAGTTCGAGCAGATGGAGATCGAGTTCTTCGTCGAGCCGGGAACCGACGACGAGTGGCAGCAGACCTGGATGGACCTCTGCTGGGACTGGTTCGTCGACCTCGGGATGACCCCGGAGAACATCCGCTGGTTCGAGCACCCCAAAGACAAGCTCGCCCACTACTCCAAGCGCACCGTCGACATCGAGTACAAGTTCGAGTTCACGGGCAACCCGTGGGGCGAGCTGATGGGTGTGGCCAACCGCACCGACTACGACCTGCGCGTTCACGCTGAGGCGTCCGGCAAAGACCTGAGCTTCTTCGACCAGAACAAGAACGAGCGGTTCACCCCATACGTGATCGAGCCGTCGTTCGGCCTGACCCGCGCCCTGATGGCGTTCCTCGTCGACTCGTACCACGAGGAGGAGGTGCCGAACGCGAAGGGCGGCACCGACAAGCGCACAGTGCTGCGACTCGACCCGCGACTGGCGCCGGTCAAGGTGGCCGTGCTCCCCCTCTCCCGCAACGAGGCGCTCTCGCCGCTCGCCCGCTCGCTCGCCGACTCGCTGCGCAAGCGCCGCAACGTCGACTTCGATGACTCGGGTGCGATCGGCCGACGCTACCGTCGGCAAGACGAGATCGGCACGCCGTTCTGCGTCACGGTCGACTTCGACTCGCTCGAAGACAATGCCGTGACGGTGCGCGACCGCGACACGATGAAGCAGGAGCGCATCCCGCTCGACCAGCTGGACGCCTACCTGAGCCGCCACCTCAAAGAGGTCTGACCCCCGCCGAGCCGGCGTAGGTTGGTGCCATGCAGGCGGACACCACGCGCACGGCACTGATCATCGGCGGCACGGGGCAGATCGGCGTGGCCGCTGCCCGGCGCCTCGCCCACGATGGCTGGTCGGTTCTGATCGCCCACCGCGGTGAGCATGCCGGGGATGCGGCACTCGCCGACCTCGACGTCACGACCATCCGCCTCGACCGCGACGACACCGAATCGCTGCTCGCGCACGCCCGCGGCCACGACCTCGTGCTGGACACCGTGGCCTACGAGCCGCGGCACGCCGACCAATTGGCTCGGCTCGCGGGCGATGTCGGTTCGCTGGTGGTCGTCTCGACCGGGTCGGTCTACACCGGCGCCGACGGTGGATACCTCGACATCGTCACCGGCCCCGAAGACTTCCCCGACTTCCCGCTGCCATTGCGTGAGACCGACCCGGTCGTCGACAACGCCGAGAAGACCTACTCACCGTTGAAGGCCGCGATGGAGCGTCGGCTTCTCGCGGTCGACGACCTCCCGGTGAGCATCCTGCGCCCCGGCGCCGTCCACGGCCCGTTCAGCCCGAGGCTGCGTGAGTGGTTCTTCATCAAACGGGCGCTCGATCGCCGCGAACGTGTGGTGCTCTCCGATGACGGCTCCAACCGCTTCAGTACTTCGGCCACGGTGAACCTGGCCGAGCTCGTCGCGCTCTGCGCCGACAAGCCGGGACGGCGTGTGCTCAACGCCGTCGACGACGACGCTCTGAGCGTCGCCGAGATCGCCCGCACGGTGTTCACCGCGCTGGACCGCGAGGTGGAGATCGTCGCGTTCCCGGGCCCGCCGATCGGGTCGGTGGGGTCGACGCCGTGGACGGTCGCGCATCCCCTGCTGCTCAGCATGGCCGCCGCGACGGTCGAACTCGGCTATCACCAGCCGGTGGGCTACGCGGATGCGGCTGCGGCAGCAATCGACTGGATGGTGCGCGCAGTCGACGCGGCCGACCGGCACGGCGGGAGCTGGCAGCGGCTGTTCCCCGCCCTCGCCGACCAGGCGGACACCTGGTTCGAATACCCGGCCGAAGACGCCTTCCTGGCCGAGCGCATCACAGGCCGCTGACCGCGAACGCCGACCGTTTGGCCGCGCGCGCCACGAACAGCCAGACGAACCCTCCGGCCAGCAGCAGCAGCACGCTGAACGCGAACGAGACGAGCCCATCCAGCCGCCCGAGGCCCGGGATGAGCGAGGTGAGACCGGCCAGGCTGTTGAACAGCCCGTGTGCCGCCGCGACCGCGAGATAGGTGCCGACGACGCCGATCGTGAGACGGAACC
The DNA here is from genome assembly GCF_020009625.1 of Leifsonia poae. Lineage (NCBI taxonomy): Bacteria > Bacillati > Actinomycetota > Actinomycetes > Micrococcales > Microbacteriaceae > Leifsonia > Leifsonia poae. The sequence continues at coordinate 2,537,655 of NZ_JAIHLP010000002.1, read as the reverse complement.
GTCCGTTACGGGCCGCACCGAACACCGCCGCCGCCAGGAGTGCGGTGAAAAGGGGATGCAGGAAGGGCCCCGTCAGCTCCCGCACGATCATCGTGCCGAGAAAACTGCCGAACGCGTTGCCGTTCTCCGCTCCCAGGGCGAAGGCCTGCTGCAGGTAGCCGAGGTTCTCGACGACGCTGAACCCGAACCCGACGGCTCCACCGACGAACAGACCCGTCCGCGCGTTCTTCACCGGCAGATGCAGCGAGAGCAGCACCACGAACAGGATCTTCGCGAACTCCTCGACCACACCGGCCAGCCCCAGGGCGAGGGCGCTCGGTTTCGTCGCGGTGCCCCCGCCGGCGATGTCGATGAGCGAGTTCAGGGGCAGCGCCAGCAGAGTGGCGCCGGTGCCGCCGACGAGAGCGATGATGAGCAGGCGGGATGCGCTGAGCCCGTCCTCTGGTCTCAGCCGGTACGCCATCGTGTACAGGATCGCGGCGGCGACGGTCACGCTGCCGGTGACCAGGAAGTACGGCGAGAGCGTCGACGGCCCCTCGTCGTGCCCGGGCGGGGTGAGCGCGGCGAGAATGACGCTCAGGCCGATCAGCCAGACCCAGATGCCGGCACACGCGCCGACGATGATGAACCCGCCGAAACGTCCCAGCCACGTGCGTCTGCGCGGTGCGACGACAGCGGAAGAGGAACCCTGCCACGCCACTCCCCTCTCGGATGCGGCGCCCACGGCGAGCCCGCCCGGCCCGCTCTGCGGGGCCCAGACCTCGCGCGGCGGAGAAACGTACGGCGTCCACGCGAAGCCGTTCCACCACCGGTACTGCGGTACGGGCTGCGGGTCGGGATACCAGCCGCTCGGTGGGAGCGGAGGACAAGGGCCAGAGGTCACAGACGGATTATCGCTGCCGACGCCCATCCGAGTCGAGCGCGGTTCACGAGGCGGTGACGCGGTCGAGGAACGCCACTGTCGAGGCGAGCGCCGAGCGGGCGGCCGCATCTTTGAAGTGGAACTGGTATTCGTGCGGGAGGCCGGGCTTCTCATCCTCGGGGTAGAACACCGTGGTCACATCGACTCCGAGACCCTGCAGCTTGGTCGCCATCGGCTTCGACTGAACCGGGGTGAGCGGATCGGCGTTCCCGCCGGAGATCCAGGTGGTCGGGAAGTCCTTCGTCACGTATTCGATCGTGGACATCGCTTTGCCTCCCGCGCTCGTCGACCAGTTCTTCTCGCCGAGATACGACCACAGTGCGATGCGGAAGCCCCAGCCGCCGATGCCGGGCGCATCCGGGATGCCCCGCACATCGTAGATGCCGCAGTTGAGGATGACGGCGCGAAGCTGGTCTTTGCTCACCCCCGGCTCGACCCCGACCTGGCGGGCGTAGTCCGGGTTCGTCGCCAGCACGGCGATCTGCGACGCGTACTGCGCCCCTGCGGAGTCGCCGGCGAGAACGATGCGGGTCGGATCGATGCCGTACTCGTCCGCGTGCGCCACCAGGAAGGCCAGCGCCTGGTTGAGCTGCTTCAGGGCAGTCGGGTACGTCGCCTCGGGCGCGACCGTGTAGTTGAGCCCGACGGTCGTGTACCCGTGCGACGCGATCATCTGGAGGTACGGGTCGACATTGTCCTTGTCACCCGAGATCCATGCCCCGCCGTGGATCCAGACGACGGTTGCGAGCGGTTTCGCCGTTCCGGTGGGGGCGAAGACGTCGAGCGAGGTGTCCGAGCCGGCATCGCCGTACGCGATGTTCCGACGCGCCTCGATCCCGCTCTTCGGCACGTACGGCTGCATCTCGGCGACCGTTTCGCGCGCACCCTGCTCGAACAGTGCCCGGATGAGCAGCGCACTCGGCCACGGATTGACCAGCCCGACGATGAGCACCGTCACGACCGCCAGTGACAGTGCCATCAGGGCCACGGTGACGACGCTCTGATACCACCGCTTGCGGGTTCGTTTGGCCATGCGATGACCCTATCGGGCGGCTCGAACGAATCTGCGCAAATGCCTTCATTGGCCCGCCGAAGGGTTCCCCGCACTCTGTCCCTTCGGTATCGTCGATGACACATTTCGCATTTCATCGGGGGAAACCATGTCGAACATCAACGTCTCGTTCCAGGAACTGAACGGCAACGCCGACCGTCTCGTCGCCGGTCGCGACGAGATCAACTCAACCCTGTCGAGGCTCCAATCCCAGATCTCCGCCCTCGTGACCGCCGGGTTCACGACCGACAAGTCTTCGGGCGCTTTCTCCGACGCGTACACCCGCTTCACCACCGGCGCCCAGAACACCATCGGCGGCCTCGACGACCTCGCCCGGTTCCTGCGCACGGCCGCGCAAGCCCTCGGCGATGTCGATGCCCAGCTCGCCGCGCGCCTCGGCCGCTGAGCTCGCCCGGATTCTTTCTCGAATGAACGACTCCCAGCTCGTCGTGGACGGTTCGCTGCTGCGCGAGCTCGCCGCGCGCCTGACCGCGTCTGCGCCCTCCGTGCTCTTCACGCCCGCGCTCACCGCACCGGCCGATGGCACGATCGGGTCAGCGACCGTCGCCTCCACCCTGCAGGGCGGCTCAGCGCAGCAGAGCCGCCGAGCCCAACTCGTCTTCGACGCGCTGCGCAGCGTCGCAGCCGCCCCGGCGGTGGCGGCCTCCGCCTTCGCCGGTGCAGACGCCGCCCTCGCCCGGGCCTTCTGATGCCGTCGCCCAACGACGGCAGAGCCCGACGGCGAGAGGCCAAAAGAGGAGGGAGGGTCAGAAGACGTGCTCGAGGAGGTCGAGGCCGAGGGTGCGCATCCCGTCGATGACGGCGAGACGGGCAGACAGGGCGGAGTCGTCGAAGTAGGTTGAGACGGCGTAGGTGACACCGGAGCGGGGACCGCGCAGCACGCCGACCTCGCTGCGGACGCCCGCATCCGTGCCCGTCTTGTTCACGAGCAGGATGCCGTGCTCGGCCGCGCGATGCGAATGCGGGTCCAAACCGAACGCGCTCGACACCAGAGAGAAGTCGCTGTTCAACGACAGCCACGAGATGACACGCTGACTGGTCGGCGGGTCCACGATCTCACCACGAGCCAAAGCCGAAAACAACCAGGTGAGCTCGTTGGCGCTGCCGACCGACAATTGCGGTGCGTCATCCGGGCCGCGATGATCACGCACCAGATCGAGCAAGGCGGTGCGGGTCAGGCCGAGCGCCTCCGTACGCGCACTCACCGCATCCAAACCCACCCGGCGCAACAACACATTGGTGGCGAGGTTGTCGCTGGTGGCACCCACCAACGCGGCAAGATCGGCGACCGGAAGCGACGGCGCCTGCAGATGCTGCCAAATACCGGAATCGCCCACCGCATCGGCCGGCGAACGGTCGAGCAACGTCAACGGGCTCAGCTCACCGGTCTGCAACCGGGCCGCCACCTCGACCAGCAGCAGCACCTTGCCGATGCTCGCGGTCGGCATCACCACATGATCGTCGACCGAGAAGAGGACGGCGCCCGTCGCCAGATCGGTGGCACGAGCCGAAACCTGCACGCCGTTCAGTGCCAGCTGACCGAGCGCGGCGAAACCACGACTGAAATTGCCGGTCGTGTCGGCACCTCGGTGGCGGCTGCGCCGCGCGGCACTGTGCCGGCTGCGGCGCTCGGGTTCCTGCGTCTGGATCGTCACGGCGGGGGTAAGTCCTTCGTCCGATGGTGGTGCGTTCGGCGCGGTCCCCCTGGTCCGCATGCGTTCGGGCGGCACGACCGAAGGCACAATACGCTCGATATTACCCCGCGGAAGGGGGACCTGCGCCCCGCCCTCCGCGGAAGAAGACCGAATCACCAGATGGTGACGCGTTCCTCGGGCGCGAGCCACAGACCGTCGCCCTCGATGACCCCGAAGGTGTCGTAGAAGGCGTCGATGTTGCGCACGATCTGGTTGCAGCGGAACTCGTTCGGGGAGTGCGGGTCGATGGCGAGGAGCCGGATGACTTCCTCATCCCGGCCCTTCTGCTGCCAGGCCTGCGCCCACGACAGGAAGAACCGCTGCGCACCGGTGAGACCGTCGACCACCGGCGGCTCCTGGCCCCCGAGCGAAATGCGGTAGGCCTTCCAGGCGATGCCGAGACCGCCCAGGTCGCCGATGTTCTCGCCGATCGTGAGCGCGCCGTTGACATGGTGGTCGGGCACCTGGGCCGGAGCGAGCGCGTTGTACTGCTCGATCAGGCTGCTGGTGCGCTTCTCGAACGCCGTGCGGTCGGCCTCCGTCCACCAGTCCTGCAGGCGGCCGTCGCCGTCATACTTGGACCCCTGGTCGTCGAACCCGTGGCCGATCTCGTGGCCGATGACCGCGCCGATCGCACCATAGTTGGCCGCGTCATCCCGTGCGGCGTCGAAGAACGGGAACTGCAGGATGGCCGCCGGGAACACGATCTCGTTGAACCCGGGGTTGTAGTAGGCGTTGATGGTCTGCGGCGTCATGAACCACTCGTCGCGGTCCAGCGGTCTGCCGATCTTGCCCAGCTCGCGGTTGAACTCGAAGGTGCTGGTGGCGCGCACATTGCCGAGCAGGTCGGTCGGGTCGATCTCGAGGGCGGAATAGTCGCGCCATTTCACCGGGAAGCCGATCTTGGGCGTGAACTTCTCCAGCTTGTCCTCGGCGCGGTTGCGGGTGTCCTCCCCCATCCATTCAAGGGTGCGAATGCTCTGACGGTAAGCCTCGATCAGGTTGCCGACCAGCACATCCATGCTCTGCTTCGCGGTCGGCGGGAAATGCTTCTCGACGTAGATTCGGCCGACGGCCTCACCCATCGCACCCTCGACGAGGGAGACCCCGCGCTTCCAGCGTGCGCGCATCTGCGGAGTGCCGGTGAGGGTGCGACCGTAGAAGTCGAAATTCGCCTCCACGAAGTCGCCGCTCAGGTAGGGCGCGGCACCGTGGATGATCTGCCAGGCGAGCCAGTCCTTCCAACTCTCCAGGCGCTCGGCCGTGAGCAGGCTCGCAAGCCCGGCGGTGAACGACGGCTGACGCAGCACGAGCTCGGCCAGCGCGCCCTCGGGAGCGCCGAGGGCCTGCTCCCACACAGTGAGGTCGGCGCCGTCGCCGGCGGCGCCCTGGAACAGTTCGGCCGCCTCCGCCCAGGTGAACAGGTTGTACGTCTTCTCGGAGTCGCGCGACTTCACGTTGTCCCAGTGATGGCTCGCGATGGCCGTCTCCAGATCGAACACGCGCTGAGCGCGCTGCGGGGCATCGTCGAGGCCGGCCAGCTCGAACATCCGCTGGATGTGCGCCACGAACGCTTCGCGCACCGGCGCGAACGTCTCCTCGCGGAAATACGACTCGTCGGGCAGCGAGATGCCGGCCTGCTCGGCGAACACCAGGTAGCGCTCGGGGTCGCCCGGGTCGTTGTCGACGAACAGCTGGTAGAAACCGGCGAGGCCGTGCCGCTCCAGCGTGCCGATCGTGCTCAGCAGGCTCGGGATGCTGTCGACGTCGCTCGCGAGGGCCAGCTGGCTCTCGATCGGCGCCGCACCGAGCTGCTCGATGTGCTCCTCGTCCACGAAGCTGGCGAAGAGGTCACCGAACTTGCGCTCCTCGGTGCCCTCCGGCGCATCCTGGGCCGACTGGATGATGTCGCGGACGGCCGCCTCCGCCTCCTCCGCGAGGATCATGAACGAGCCCCAGCGGGCCTTGTCTGCGGGGATCTCGGTGCGGGCGATCCACGTGCCGTTGACGTGCCGGAACAGGTCGTCCTGCGGCCGCACGGAAGGATCGAGTTCAGCGGTTTCGATGCCGGAGGTGGTGGCGGAGTCAGTCATCCTGCCAGCCTACGGGTTGGACACCCTTCGGGCCGAGGGCCCGGCCGCAGCCGCCTGGCGCGGCCGCGCGTCGTGGGTGCCGTCGCCGCGCCGCAACCGCCGGTACGAGTTCAGGAACAGCGTTGCGAGCGCCGCCTGCACGAGCACCGACACTGTTCCGGATGCGCTGCCGTAGCCGAGCAGGGAGAAGACCAGGTTCACGGCGGCCAGCAGCGCGTAGCCGGCGCCGAGCACTCCGCTCAGCAGGGGCTTCGCCGTCATCCGCCACCACGGCCTTGCCCGCGCGACATCCTCGCCGGCGCCCCGGAACATCCGCGAGGCCAGATACCAGCCGGCCAGTTGCAGGAGCGAGAGGACGATCGACCCCGGCTCCCAGCCGAACGCGTTCAGCAGAAGCATCAGGAGGAGGTTCACGCCGAGGAGCACCCCCACGACGATCGTCTTCTGACCGACCGACACGAAACGCATGAGGGGCCCCCTGGTGGTGCTGCCCCGCCGTTCGTGGGGCCGGGGCCAGCCTGTCACATGCCTGTCCCCCGGCCCGCCCGGCTCGCCGTTCCCCTACTTCTCGTCGGTTTTGATGGCCTTGCTGAAGCCGGTGACAGGCTGGTTCTCGTCGAAGGCGGCGACCTTGCGGCGGAAGCCCCTGGTGAGCACGAGCAGGTAGATCAGGCCGATGCCCATCCAGATGCTGCCGCCGATCAATGCGTCTACGTGCAGATTCGCCCACAGCACCCCGGTCAGCAGCATGCCGATCCCCGGCAGGACGATGAACGTGAAGATGTCCTTCACCGTGTGACGGCGGCCCTTGCGGATGGCGAACCAGGCGATCACCGACACGTTCACGAAGGTGAACGCGATCAGAGCGCCGAAGTTGATGAACGCCGCGATCATCTCCAGGGTGAACGCCGCCGCCAGCAGGCTGATCAGTCCGACGAGCACGATGTTGAACGTCGGCGTGTGCGTCTTCGCGTTGATGTGGCCGAAGAACCTACGGGGCAGCACGTTGTTGCGGCCCATCACCAGCAGCATCCGGGACACCGACGCGTGCGACGCCAGACCGGAGGCGAGTGTCGCCGCGAACCCGGCCGCCGTGAGCACGGCCTGGAGCGTGGGGCCGCCGACCTGTAAGCCGATCTCGGGGAGGGTGCTGTCTTCGATCGCCTCCTGAGGGAACGCGCTCGATGACGGGAACCGAAGCTGGGTGAAGTAGGCGGTGATGAGGAAGATCGCGCCGCCGATGATGACGGTGTAGAGGATCGCCTTCGGCATGATCTTGGGGCTCTTCGCTTCCTCGGCGTACATCGTGACCGCGTCGAACCCGATGAACGAGAAACAGACGATCGTCGCACCTGTGAGAACCGCGCCGAGGGTGACCGCATCGTGGAAGAACGGCTGCACGGAGGCGACGGTGCCCTGACCCTCGCCGCGCATCAGCTGGGCGATGACCATGACCACGAACACGGCCATCACGACGATCGAGAACACGAGGAGGATCATGTTGATGTTCGAGGTGCCGCGCATCGTCAGGTAGATGACGGTGGTGACGACCGCGCAATAGATGACCACCCAGATCCAGCCGGGAACCTCGGGGAACAGCGCCCCCAGGTAGCTGCGGATGATGAGGCAGTTCACCATCGGCAGCAGCACGTAGTCGATCAGGGAGGTCCAGCCCACCATGAACCCGACATTCGGATGCACGGACTCACGCACATAGGTGTAAGCCGACCCCGCGCTCGGGATGGCACCGGCCATCTTGCCGTAGCTCACCGCCGTGAACATCATCACGATGAGGGCAACCAGATATGCGGAAGGAACGACATTGTTCGTGTCCCGCGACACCATCCCGAACGTGTCGAAGACGACGGTCGGCGTCATGTAGCCGAGCCCGAGGCCCACGATCGCCCACAACCCGAGATTCCGCTTCAGCCGTGCCCCCGAAGCGGTCGCGGGCGCCGATGTCGTCGTCATGTTCTCTCCTTTAAGAACGCCGGAACGCCGAGCGACCTCCGGCGACCCTCCCACTGCGACTCTGCAGCGGCCGTCGAGAACTGCTCTGGCGTCTGAGTTGAGCCATCCTCCCACAAGCTGAGAGGTTACGAAGACTTCCCAGCTCGCATGGAGGGAGGGGGGAGTTGGGGGGGGTCAGTCGGCCTGGTCGGAGCGCAGCTGTTCCCACTCTTCGAGGAGTTCGGGCACGCGGCGGCCGAAGAAGCGGTAGAAATCAGCCATCTCCAGCAGGCGTGCGCGCGCGATGGAGGTGGGGTCGGTGATGCTGGCCGCCCCCGCATCCGCCTGGGCGGCCAGCACCTCGTAGATCTCGTTCTTGCTGGCAAGGGCGGCGTACCAGGGGTCTTCGGGGAGCTCGTAGCGGTCGCGGCGACTGCCGGTCTGCGCAACGCGACGGACGATGCCGATCTGCTGGAGGTAGCGCACAGCACCCGAGATGGCGGCCGCGCTCACGCCGAGCTGTTCGCTCAGCTCGACGGCGGTGAGGCCGCCGCTCTCCTCGACGGTGAGGGCCATCACCACGCGGGCCGGCATCTTGGGGAAGCCGGCCGAGGTGAGGATGGCGGCCGAGCGTTCGACGACATCGTTCAGCGCTTGCTCGTTCTCGGCCATGTCGCCATCCTTTCAGTTCGTCCGTTCACCCGATTGCGAAGTCCCGGCGGCGCACCAGCACCGCGGCGATGGCGGCGGCCACGATGGCGATGCCGAACATCCAGTAGCCGCCGCTCCAGTCGGGCGTGCCCGCCACGACGGGTGCGTGGCTGAACGGCGAGAGGTCGTGTAACCACGTGGGCAGCCCGACCAGGGAGCCGAAGATACCGAAGAAGGCGCCGAGGCCGAGGAGACTCCAGGAGAGCCCGACCGTCCACGACGGCACCGCGGCGAACACGAGTGCGAGCACGCCGAGATAGACGAGCGCCACCGGGAGCTGAGCGGCCGCCGCCGCGAACGAGTCGCCGAGCACCGAGGCGCTCTCGCCGGCCGACAGCGCCGAGAGGCCCGAGGCGAGCCCGGCCGCCAGCAGCACGAGAACGATCGCGACGAGGCCGATGAACAGGAAGGAGAACAGCCAGCGCACTCGGGAGAGCGGTGTGGACATCATCACCTCGGCGGCGCCGGCGGACTCCTCCTGGCGCAGTCGGATGACGATCTGCGTCGCGCAGGCGGCGGCGAGCACTCCCACGATGGAGAAGATGGCGCTGATGAAGATCTGCGTGAGCGGACCGGTGCCGCCCGAGCCGATCGCCCCCAGAGCCTTGCGGATGCTGGCCAGGCTCGGATCGTTGGCGATCGACGAGCTCACGACGCTGCCGAGCGCGCCGGCGAGGAGGCCGGTGAACAGGCCGCCGACCGTCCAGCCGAGAATGGTCGGCCATTGCAACCGCCAGGCCAGGCCGAGCGGACCCGACAGGGTGGCGCGCGCATCCCGCCGGCCGGCACGCTCGGGGATGAGGCCGGCACCGCTGTCGCGCACGGACTGCAGGGCGAAGACGATGGCCATCAGCACCACGGCGAGGCCGAGGTCGAGCAGCAGCGGGCGGCCGTCGTTCGCGGTGTAGGCCGCGGTCTGCTCCCCCCAGCCGATCGGGCTCAGCCAGGAGGGCCAGGAGCTGATCATGTGGGTGCCGTCGGCGGTTACCGTTCCGGTCGCATCCCCGATTCCGCGAAACAGGTAAGCGAGCACAACGACGGCGGAGGCGAACCCGTTGGCTCCACGCGAGGTCATCATGAGCTGCGCCAGCAGCAGGCCGACCGCGAGGAAGGCGATGCCGGCGCCGCCGGTCGCGGCCCCCGCCACGAACGACCCGGCGGCCGGCAGCCCGGCGGCCATGAAGCCGAGCGCCGTGAACAGGGCCAGCAGCACATTGGCAATCACGCCGTGCACGAGGGTGGCCACAGTGGGAAGGATGCGCGCGGCCGGCGTCGAGGCCACGAGTTCGGCCCGCCCGGTCTCCTCCTCGGCGCGCGAATGCCGCACGGCGAGGAACGTGCTCATCAGTCCGGCGAGCAGTGCCAGGAAGGTGAAGATCTCGAAGAAGGTGACGGAGGCGAGCCCGGTGCCCTGCGGCAGTCCTCGCAGCATGAGGATGGCGGGGTTCGCGATGGCGAGGTGCACCAATTCGACGCGGCCCGTGGCATCCCCGTACGTGTTCTGAATGCTGGCCGCCGAGAACGCGGCGAGCAGCGCGATGCACAGCAGCCAGATGAGCAGCTGCCAGCGGTCGCGGCGCAACCGTTGCCGGAGGAGGACGCTCAGCGTTGTGAGCGTTCCGCCGCCGGCGGTCGCCCGTTCTCGTTCGTGGCGCGCGGCCGGCGCCTGCACGGTCGCGCTCATCGTGCGTTCGCCTCCGCCAGTTCGTCGCCGTAGTGGCGCAAGAACAGCTCTTCGAGTGACGGTGGCGCCACCGTCAGACCCTGCGTTTCGAGGCCGGCGAGCGCCGAGAGCACTCCGGGGAGCTTGTCGCTGTCGGCCGTGAAGCGCACCCGACCGTTGTCGGTGTGCAGGTCGTGCGCGTTCGGGATGCTCGCGAGCTGCGCCTCGCTCACACCTTCGGACGCGAACGCGATCTCGGTGCGGGTGAGGTGCCTCAGGTCGGCGAGGGTTCCCGTCTCGACGGTTTTGCCCGAACGGATGATGCTCACGCGGTCGCAGAGCAGCTCTACCTCGGACAGGATGTGACTGGAGAGCAGGACCGTCGCGCCCTCGGCGGCCACCCGGGCGACTTCCGCGTTGAAGGTCGCCTCCATCAGCGGGTCGAGTCCGCTCGTCGGCTCGTCGAGGATGTAGAGGTCGGCCGGGGTGGCGAAGGCGGCGACCAGAGCCACCTTCTGCCGGTTCCCCTTCGAGTATGCGCGGCCCTTCTTGGAGGGGTCGAGCTGGAACACCTCCACCAGCCGCTTCTTGCGCTCGGCGTACACGGCCTTGTCGGTCGTCCCCCCGCGCAGCCGGGCGAGCAGGTCGATCGCTTCGCCGCCGGAGAGGTTCGGCCACAGGTTGACGTCGCCAGGAACGTAGGCGAGGCGGCGGTGCAGCTCCACCGCGTCCTTCCACGGGTCACGCCCGAACAGGGCGGCGGTGCCGCCGCTGGTCTTCGCCAGACCCAGCAGAATGCGGATGGTCGTCGACTTCCCCGCACCGTTCGGTCCGAGGAATCCGTGAACCTCCCCCGCGGTGACGGAGAGGTCGAGCCCGTCGAGGGCCCGCACACGGCCGAAGCGCTTCTCGAGGCCGACGGCCTCAATCACTGTGTTCATGAGCGGGACTCTACGCTCATTTCACAAATTTGTGAAAGTTCCTAACGGAATCATCACAGGTGACAAGCCCGGACGGCTCAGCGTGGGATGCGCAGACAATCCGCTGCATCATCGAGCACGCGGTGCAGGCCGGACGGGTCGTGGGCGAACCGGCCGAGGAACAGGCCGCCGACATGAGGGAAGAGTTCCCCGAGCAGGCCGGGGCCTGCGCTTCCGCCGTAGACGACCGTGCTCCCGGTGCGACCGGGAAGCCCGCCCAGCAGAGTCGACACGTGCGTGCTCACCGCACGGACATGCCCGGCCTCGGCCGGTTCGGCGGCGCCGATCGCCCACACCGGCTCGTAGGCGACGATCACCCGCCCCGGGCCGGCGTCGGCCAGGGCGGAGCGGACCTGCCGCCCGACGACGGCGGCCGCCGCATCCGGTGTCGCCCGCTCGGGCTCACCGACGCAGACCACCGGAACGAGGCCGGCCCGGAGCGCGGCGGCGGACTTGAGGGCGACGACCTCCTCCGTCTCGCCGAACAGGCGGCGGCGCTCGGCATGGCCGACCTCGACCAGTTCTGCGCCGACCTCGACCAACTGCGGGCCGCCCACTTCGCCGGTGAAGGCACCCTCGTCGGCCCAGTGCAGATTCTGTGCGCCGAGCCGAACGGGGGTGTCGCCCAGAGCGAGCCTGGCCTCGGTCAGGAACGGGGTGCTCGGGATGACGAACAGCTCGATCGCGCCGGAGACCACAGCCGGATGCCGGCTGGCCAATTCGGCGACCGCGCGGCAGTACTCACGCGTACGTTCGAGCCCGAAATACATCTTCAAGCTCACACCGACAGTGAGGCGTCGGGCTCCCGCTCCCGCTCCTCCTCTGTTCACGGAGCGACTCAGCAGCTTCCGGCGGACTCGTAGCGGTCGATGTCGGCCACCTTCTCCGCGCTCGCGCTCGCCTCATCGAAGCGGTAGGTCAGCCACTCGCCCGCGAGCCTGCGGGCCAATTCGATCCCGATCACGCGCTGACCGAAGCACAGCACCTGGGCGTTGTTCGACAACACGGCCCGCTCGACGGAGAAGCTGTCGTGAGCGGTGACGGCTCGGATGCCCGGCACCTTGTTGGCCGAGATGGCCACCCCCAGCCCGGTTCCGCACACCAGCAGTGCACGGTCGGCCTCGCCGGCGGCGACGAGGTCGGCGGCGCGGATCGCAACCCGAGGGTAAGACGTGTGCCCGCTGTCGTCCACGCCGACGTCGACGACGGACTCGACGAGCAGGCTGTTCCGCATGTCGCCTTTGAGGATCTCCTTATAGTCGAAGCCGGCATCGTCACTGCCGACGACGAGGCGCAGAGGCTTCGTCATGTCATCCCTTCCCCGTGCTCAGATGCCGCGCGATGGCGGACACGATCAATGCGAACGACTGCGCGCCGGCGTCGGGGGTGCCCACGCTCTTGAGAGCGTGGGGCCGGGCCCGCCCCAACCGCGGAAGCAGATCGGCCGTCGCGGCGGCGGCAGCCACGGCGACATCGGCCGCGATGTTCCAGGCGCTCGGGAGCCCGGCAGCGATGTGGGAGGCGAGAGCATCCCGGAACGGGAGCATCGCATCCACCATCGTCTTATCGCCCAAAGATGCCTTGCCGTAGCCGACGACCCCGTCGACGGCAGCAGTGACCCCGGCGCTCACCGTCGCGGCAGTCGGTGCCGCCGCATCCCCGATCGTCTCGCCGAGGCGGCGCAGCGCGACCCCCCAGAGCGCGCCGGATGTGCCGCCGGCCCGATCAGCCCACGCATGCGCGGCACGGGTCAGCACCGAGCCGGCGCCGGAACCCTCGGCGGCGCTGCGTGCGGCGTCGAGCGCCGCGTGGACACCGCGTTGCATGCCGATGCCGTGGTCACCGTCGCCGGCGACCGCATCGATGCGGCCAAGCTCGTCGGCGTTCTCGTCGATGGTGGCGCAGACGACCTCGAGCAGGTGGACGATGCGGGCCGCGGCCTCGATCGAGGCGGGGTCGGCGGGCTCGGGCTCGGGGTCGGGGGCGGGCTCGGGCTCGGCAACGACGGCGCGGGGCGCCGCTGCCTCCGAACCGGCCGGCGCGATCCGGAGGTCGTCGCGCGACCCACGCTTGAACGCGGGAGAGTCGCAGGCGGCTGACCACAGGGTCTCGAGCTCGGGATCCAGCCAGAACAGCGTGAGGGAGACGCCCGCCATGTCGAAACTGGTGCAGAACTCCCCGACCTGGGGGTCGACCGTGACGACGCCGGCCTCGTCGAGCAGGCGCGCGACGGTTCCGAACACCACGAACAGCTCCTCGTACTTCACCGAACCGAGCCCGTTGAGGAGGGGGACGACTCGTCGCCCGGCCACCGAGTCCATTCCGTCGGGCAGCTCGGCGAGCAGGGAGGAGACGAGCAGCGTCGCGAGTTCGGCGGCCGAGGGGATGTCGGCCTCGTCGATCCCGGGTTCGCCGTGGATTCCCATGCCCACCGCCATGCGACCGCCGGGAACGGAGAAGAGGGGCTCTTGGGCCCCGGGCAGCGTGCATCCTGTGAAGGCGACACCGAACGAACGGGTGCCCTCATTGGCCAGACGCGCGACCCTCGCCACCTCGGAGAGCGGGTAGCCGGCATCGGCCGCGGCGGCGGCGACCTTGAAGACGGTCAGGTCGCCGGCGATACCCCGCCGCTTCTCCCGCTCGGTGCTCGGGGCGCTGGAGATATCGTCGGTGACCGTGACGGTTTCGCACGCGATGCCCTCCGCCCTCAACTGTTCCTGAGCGGCGTCGAAGTTCAGCACGTCGCCCGCATAGTTGCCGTAGGTGAGGAGCACCCCGCCTTCCCCCGCAACCTCGGAGGCGACGCTGTGCACGGCGCGCGCCGACGGCGAGGCGAACAGGTTGCCCAGGGCGGCGCCGTGCGCGAGACCCGGACCGACGAGTCCGCCGAACGCCGGATAGTGCCCGGAGCCTCCTCCGATGACGACGGACACCGAGCCGGGGTCTGCCGGCGAGCGGCGCACGACGCCGCCGGAGACCGGCCGCACATACGACCGGTTGGCCGCGACGAAGCCGGCGACCATTTCGTCTGCAAAAGCCGCGGGCTCGTTGAACAGGCGGGTCACGGTCAGCGCCCGATCGCGGACAAGTGGAGCATCGCCGCGAGGTTCTTGTCGAGTTCGGCGTCGGTGAAGACCTTCTTCCAATCGTCTCTGACGATGTTCGCGCGACCGTAGTCCATCGCGATCAGGCAGGCGTCGCTGAACGGGTTGTCGCCGCGGAGCGAGTTGGCCAGCGCGACCTGCGTGTGACCGAGCAGGATGGACCGGGCAGCCGCCTCGGGAACACCCATCGTGTTCACGGCCTCATGCAGCGCCTCCTTGAGCAGGCCGCCGATCATGCAGGCGATCGTCTCCACGAGGGTCGGCTCAAGCTGCGCGAGCTGCTTCACCGTCACGTGGTGCACGTCGATCACCGGGGCGTAGAGGCTGCGCACCACCTCCTCGACGCGGGCGCGCGTGGCCGGGTCGTCGCTCTCGACCGCGAGGATCGCGTCCTGCGGTGCGGCGATTCCGCCGAACGTATCCGCCCATTCCTCCGGGGTGCTGCGCTGCAGGAAGATCGAGGGGTGACAGGGATGCGCCACCGCCTGCACGACATCAGCGCGACGGGTGAGCAACCCGGCATAGGCTGCCGCCGGGTCGAGGGTGAGCAGCACGCTCCCCGCTTTCATCAGCGGCACCACCTCGGCCGACACCGCGGCGAGTGCGAGATCGGGGACGGCGAGGACCACCACATCCGCGTCGCGGACGGCCGAGGCCGTGTCGGTGAGCCGGCGACCGGCCGCCTCGACGCGCTCCCGGCCGGCGGCCCCTGTCTCGCTGTAGCGGCCATCGTGGGCGGTCTTGACGAGGTTGTCCGAGACGCGCATCCCCATCTTGCCGCCGGCGCCGATGATCGCGATCGCGATGGCCCTGGTCGTGGTGTCCGTCATGTGCTACTCCTCACTGCGGCAAGCGTGGCCGCGGTCCAGTCGTTCTCGAGTCGGATGGTCGTGGCTTCATCGCCCTGCCAGGGCAGCCAATGCTCCACGACCTGGTTGACGCCGCGGCCGGCCGGATCGACGGCAGCGAGCAGGTGGGGGTAGTCGAGCAATCCGGTTCCGAACGCTGCGCCCTCGAGCGTGAACCCGACCCAGCCGTCACGGCGGCGGAAGGCGAAGTCTTTGGCGTGGATCGCGACGGTGTGCGGAGCGCAGAGCGCGACGACGTCGCGGGGATGCTCCAGCCCGGCGACGGTGTTGGCCGGGTCGAGGCAGATGCCCAGCCGGGGGCTGCCGACCTCCTCCACGAGCGAGACCAGGTCGACGGACGGCAGCTGCTCGTAGGTCTCGAGCGCGAGGGTCACCCCGGCCGCCTCGTACGCGGGGATGCTCGCCCTCAGCATCCCGGCAGCCTCGTCGAGCGTCGGGCGCGACCCGGGCGCGTGGACCATGCTGCGCACCAGGGGGGCGTCGAAGACAGCGGCGAGGTCGAGCATGCTCGCGAGGTGCGCAGGTGCGATGCCTTTCGTGCCGAGCTCGATCGTCAGCCCGAGCTCGTCAGCAACAGCTTTCGCCTCATGCCGCTCGGCGCCCGACAGCTCCAGCAGGGGTGCGTAGTCGCAGATCTGGAACAGGTCGACGTCGAGTTCGCGGGTGCGGCGCAGTTGGTCGGTCAGGGTCAGGGGCGCGCTGACACGGTCGGACCCCTGCCAGAAGAAGGCGTAGCTTCCGAGACCGATCATTGCTGCTCTCTCGTTCGAAGGGTCGGTGATGCCCGTTCCGGTGGAGGGCTGATCGCCACCATAACATCAACCGGTTGACCAGTTCCAGTACCGGTTGACCAATCCGGCCGCCCGGTTGCTACTCTGAACCCGTGCCAGCGTTCCCCGATCAGCCCACCGACACCATCACCGCGGCGCTCGGCAGCGTTCCCACGGGAACGGCGGTCTCGGCCGTCGCGAAGCGCCTGCTCGAGCTCTTCACCAGCGGCGCCATCCCCCGCGGCGCCCGTCTGCCCCCCGAACGACAGCTCGCACAGTCGCTGGGGATCGGGCGCTCAGCGGTGCGCGAGGCTCTCGCCGCCCTCGAAATCCTCGGGATCATCGACGTTCGACCGGGCAGCGGAACCTATCTGCGCGGCTCCGCCTCCGAGTTGCTCCCCGAGACGCTCAGCTGGGGGCTCATGCTCGGCGAGCCACGCACGGATGAGCTGATCGCCCTGCGCGGGCGGCTCGAGATCTTCGCGGCCGAGCTCGCCGCGACCCAGATCGGCGACGACGCTCTCACGCGCCTCGACCGCCACCTGACCGCAATGCACAACTCCCTCGGCAACCATGTGCGGTTCATCGAGGCCGACCTCAAGTTCCACCTGGAGATCGCCGCGAGCGCCGGCAACCAGGTGCTCTCGGATCTGCTGCGGAGCATCCGCTCGCTGCTGCGCATCTGGGTTGAGCGCGGCCTCAGCTCCGACGACGAGGCGCAGGCGGCCCTCGCCGAGCATGCGGAGGTGCTCGCCGCCCTGCGCGCGCGCGACCCGCGGGCGGCGGCGGCGGCGATGACACGCCACATGGACACGGCCGGCGCGCGGCTGCGGCTCACCATCACGCCGACCGCCGACTGACCGCGGCCCCGGGCCACCAGCGCCCGCGCGCTTCGACGGGCGTGGGCGTCAGCGCCGTCCGCCGCCGACCGTGCTCGACCGTGCCACGAGCTCGGGCGGGAAGATCTGGTGCCGCTCCGCGCTTTCACCGGCGATCTCCGCCAGGAGCAGTTCGACCGCCGCGATGCCGAAGGCCTCGTGAGGCGACCGGATCGAGCTGAGGGGAATGATCGACGACGCCGCGAACTCGATGTCGTCATACCCGATGAGTGCCACATCGTCGGGAACGCGCACACCCGCCAGCACCAGATCTTGCAGCAGGCCGAGGGCGATCAGGTCGTTCGCGGCGAAGACACCGTCCGGCCGGAGCGCGGCGGGGCGCTCCAGCAGGGCTTTCGCCACCGCATGACCACCGGCGATGGTGCGTTCGGTGAGGTTGATGACCTCGAGCGTCGCCGATCCGGACTCGCGGATCGCGGCGCTCGCCCCGTCGAGACGGTCGCCGAGCTGGCGGATGCCGAGCGGACCGCCGATGAACGCGAGCCGTCGGCGCCCCAGGCCGATCAGGTGCTGTGCGGCGAGGAACCCGCCCGCGACGTCGTCGACCGACACCGACGGCTGATCCGGCGAGGCCGCCGCTTGGCCAACGAGAACGCTGGGTGTTCCGCGCTGGCGGACAGCCGCGAGCCTGTCTTCCACGCCCTCATGGGAGGCGACGAGCATCCCGCGCACCTGGTGGCGCTCGAAGAGTTCGAGATAGGCGTCTTCCCGGGCGCGGCTGCGGTTCGAGTTCGCGATGAACACCGAGAGGCCGCTCTTTGCTGCTCGTTGCTCCACGCCTTCGGCGATCGTCGCGAAATAGGGATTGCTGACATCAGGGGCGATGTAGGCGATCGCCGTGCTGCTGCCCAGCCGCAGCTGACGGCCGGCGTTGTTCGGCACGAAGCCGAGCGTCTGGATGGCACGCTGGATGCGCTCCACCTTCTCTGCCGACACCCGGTCGGGGTGGTTCAGGTAGTGGGACACCGTTCCGTGGGAGACCCCGGCGAGCACCGCGACCTCCCGCATTCCGACTCTCGCCACCGCTATCCCCTCTCGTCGCGGCACCTGCCCCACGCCACCTTGGTAGGCCAACGGTACCGGGCGAGGGCCTGGTCGGCCGCATTGCGCGGCGAAAAGATTCTGACACGTGTCAATTCAGGCCCGGCCTCTGGCATCCTGGTCAGATGAACCCGTCCACGATCCACGACCCGCACGGCGTGCTCGCCACCGATGCGACCCTCGAACACCTTGCGAGCGGAAGCACCTGGGCTGAAGGCCCGTGCTGGATCGCGGCCACCGGCCGGCTGCGCTGGAGCGATGTGGTCGGCGACCGCATCCTCGAGTTCGATCCCGAGACCGGCGAGACCGGTGTCTACGCCGACGGCGTCGAGTTCGTCAACGGACGCACCCTCGACCGTGCCGGCGATGTCGTGCAGTGTTCGCACGGCCGCCGCCGGGTCGAACGGGATGCGGGCGGGCACGTCGAGATGATCGTCGACCGCTTCAAGGGGCACCGGTTCAATTCGCCGAACGACGTCGTCGTCGACTCCGCCGGCGTGATCTGGTTCACCGACCCGCCGTACGGAATCCACGAGAGCGGCCGCGAAGGGCACCCGGGCGAGCCCGAATACGGCGGCTGTTCGGTCTTCCGCTACGACGAGTCGACGGGCGACCTCCGCGCCGTCGTCACCGACATGGTGCACCCGAACGGACTCGCCTTCTCGCCGGACGAGAAGACGCTCTACGTGGCCGACACCGGCTACCTGTGGAACGACGACGCCCCCGGCTGGATCCGAGCCTACGAGGTGGCCGATGGCGCCTGCAGCGCGCCGCGGGTGTTCGCCGAAGTGCGCCCTGGCGCCGCCGACGGATTCCGCGTCGACGCGGCCGGCCGGGTCTGGTCGTCGAGCCGGGACTCGGTGCAGGTGTTCCTGCCGAGCGGAGAACGGATCGCGGTGATCCCGGTTCCCGAGACGGTGTCGAACGTATGCTTCGGCGGCCCGGACGGACGCGACCTCTACATCACGGCGACGACGAGTCTCTACCGCATCCGCACCACGACGGGGCCGGCCGTGCCCGGTGTTCAGCCGCGTCCGTCCGGTCCGAGCGCAGGCGGCACCTCGAGCCCGAGGGCGAGCAGCTGATCGGTGACGACCCGGATCGCGTTGAGCGCCTTCGGAAAGCCGCTGTACTGCACCGTGTGGATGACGGTCTCGAGGATCTCGGTGGGTGTGCATCCCACATTGATCGCCCCGCGGGTGTGACCCTGCAGCTGCGGTTCGAGTCCGCCGATCGTCACGAGGGATGCGAGCGACAGCAGCTCCCGCTGGGCGAGAGTGAGGCCGGGCCGCGAGTAGATGTCACCGAAGTTGAACTCGATGCCGAAGCGGGCGAGATCCTGAGCGAGCCCGGTCTGCATCTCGATGAGCCCATCGGCCTTTCCCTCCCCGTAGACATTGTTGAACCAGCGTTTGCCGGTCTCGAGGCGTTCCGTCATGGTGTTCTTCCCGTCTCTCAGATGGAGTGTCCGCCGTCGACCGGCAGCACCAGTCCTGTGATGTTCTCGGATTCCGGCGCGGCGAGGAAGACGACGATCTGGGCCAGATGCGCCGGATCTCCGAGCAGGCGGGTGGGGATCTGCGCCAGCAGGGCCTCGCGTCGTTCAGGGGTGTCGTTGTCGCGGCCGGGGGTGGCCTGTGCTCCCGGGGCGAGGGCGTTCACGGTGATGCCCTGCTCCGCCACCTCGATGGCGAGCGCCTTGGTGAGACCGATCACACCGGCCTTCGCCGCCGCGTACGCTGTTGCTCCTCGCACGAGCCGGCCGCCGGAGACGGCGGCGATCGAGGCGATCGAGATGATGCGGCCCGAGCGCTGTTCCAGCATCGAGGGGAGCACGGCCCGGGTGACGTTGAACACGGAGGTGAGGTTGCGGTCGAGCTGGGTCTGCCAGGTCTCGGTGGTCATCTCGTGGAACCAGCTGACCGCGCCGCCGCCGGCGCCGTTGAGGAGGATGTCGACGCCTCCCCACTCGTCGGTGATGGAGGCGACGGCCGTCCCGACCGCGTCGAAGTCCGAGAGGTCGGCGGCGGCCGAGAGAGCGCGGCGCCCTTCGGCGCGCACCAGGTCGGCCGTGCGCTCGAGGCCCTCGGCATTGAGGTCGATACCGGCCACGTCCGCGCCTTCGCGGGCGAGCGTCTGGGCGATCACCGTTCCGAGTGCACCGGCCGCTCCGGTGACGATGGCGCGCTTTCCCTGCAGTCTCATGTCTTCGACTCTTCTCCAATATCGGGGATGCCCGGCGCGCGACCGTCTCCGACGGGCGGCGTGTCCGGGCGGGCGGACGAGAGTAAGTGTGTCCCGATGCTTGACACGTGTCAACATAGGCGAGCGACAAGGGTGAAGGCACGAGCTCCTTTATTCTCCGGGCGCTTGACACCGGTCAACCGGTTGATTACCCTCGCACTTGAATCGTGTCAATCCCACGCAACACCTTTCAAGGAGGAAATGTGTCGATCACGCCACGGCGGCGCCGGATCACAACCGGGCTCGCCATCGGAACAGCAGCAGCACTCGCCCTCGTGGGCTGTGCAGCATCCACCCCAGGCGGCGACGCTTCGGGTGGCACGGACAAGGCCACGGAGTTCAGTCTCCTCACCCCGGCCGAGAACGCCATCATCAGAACCCAGTTGACCAGCCTGTCGAAGGACCAGTGCACGGCCGAGAACAAAGCACTCCCCCTGAAGACCAGCACGGTCGCCCAGGCTGATGTGGTGCAGAAGATCACCCTGCTCGCCAGCCAGAACGCCCTTCCGGTGCAATTCGTCGCCGGAACCGCTCAGGTGAAGCCGGACGGCGACCTCGGCAAGAACACGATGGTGCTCGACTACGAAGCGACCCTCAAGAAGCTCGGCGTCTGGGACGACATCCTCCCCGCCGCCGCCTCGACGATCAAGGACGTCTACGGCGGCATGGTCTCGCTGCCGTACCAGTACAACATCGAGGGCATCTGGTACAACAAGGAGATCTTCAAGAAGAACGGCCTCGAAGCGCCCACGACGTGGGACGACCTGGTCGCCGACTCGAAGACGCTCAAGTCGGCCGGTGTCATCCCGATGACCGAGGCGGGCAGCCAGGGCTGGCCGATCACGCGCCTGCTCGGCAACTACATCTTCCGCTCGCTCGGCGTCGACGCGATGAAGAATGTGCAGGACGGCAAGGCCAAGCTCACCGATCCCGGGTACGTGAAGGCCGCCCAGGAGATCGCCGATTTCGGAACCGCCGGGCTCTTCGGCGCCGGCATCACCTCGCGCGACACCGACACCGCCAACGCCCAATTCCTGAACGGTCAGGCGGCCATGACCTACAACGGATCCTGGTTCCTCGCGAACCTCAACGATCCGGCGCAGAACAAGATCGGCGTCGACCAGGTCGGCTTCATCCCCTTCCCCGATGTGACCGGCGGCACGGGGTCGAGCAAGGACTGGCCGGCGAACGCCGGCGCGGCGACAGCCACCTCGACGGCTCTGTACGGCCCGAAGGTCGGCGACTGGCTCTCCTGCATCGCGAAGAACTACGGCAGTGCCGCGCTCTCCGACCAGGGCGTCATCTCCGGCTTCAAAGTGAACAAAGAGGTCAAGGACGTTCCGCCGCTCACCTCCACGGTGCAGGGAATCGTGAACGATGCTTCGTCGACGGTGCTCTGGTTCGAGGCGCGGATGGACGCGAAGACGACATCCGACGCCCAGACCAACGTCGCGAACCTGATCACCGGATCGATGTCGGCCAAGGACTACATGGCCCTGCTGCAGTCCGACCTGGACGCGGCCGCCGGCTGAGCCGGAACCGATCAAGCACAGGGGTGCCGGCCGCCTACCGGCCGGCACCCCGCTCCACCACCCACGACCCCTGTGAGGCACCCCTGTGAACAGCGTCCTCGGTGACAAGAAGGCGATCCTCATCCTGTTGGGGCCGGCCCTGCTCGTCTACACGCTCATCAAGCTCGTCCCGGTGGCGTGGTCGCTCGGCCTGACCTTCTTCACCGGTAACCCGCTCAGCGGGTTCACCTTCGCGGGCGTGAGCAACTTCGTCCGCTTCTTCCACGATCCGCAGGCATTGAACGCCCTGTGGTTCACGGTGCAATACGCCGTCGTCGTCACGGTCGGCCAGATCCTTCTCGGTTACCTGCTCGCCCTGCTCTACGTTTTCGTGCTGCGCAAAGCATCCACGTTCGTCCGCACCGTCGTGTTCTTCCCGACCGTGCTGCCGACGGTGGCCGTCGCGCTGCTGTTCAAAAGCCTGTTCGCGACCGGAACCCAGGAAGGACCGGTGAACGCGGCGCTGCAGGCGTTCGGGATGCCGTCGGTCGACTGGTTCTCAACCGGAACCGGCACCTTCATCGTCGCCATCATCATGGAACTCTGGCGCTCGATGGGATTCTTCGCCGTACTGCTCTACGCGGGCCTCCTCGACATCCCTGAGGAGACCCTGGAGTCGGCCCGCCTCGAAGGGGCGACCGGCTGGAAACTCGTGCGCCACATCGTCGTGCCGCTGTCGTTGCCGGTGCTGCTCTCGTCGGTGATCTTCAGCATCAACAACACGCTCAAAGTGTTCGACACCGTGCTCGCCCTCAACAACGGCGGCCCGGGAAGCTCGACGACGCCGCTGACCCTGTACATGTATCGAACGGTCTTCCAGTTCTCCGACTACGGGTACGGCAGCACGATCGCCCTGGTGCTGACGATCATGTGCTTCCTCGTCACCCTGTTCATCTTCCGCTCCGCACGCCGCGACAACACGAGGGTCTGAGCCATGGTCGTCACCACCGCAACCGTATCCACCGGGTTCCCGTCGACGACAGGTGCCCGCAAGCCGCCCGGACGGGCCTCCGGGTTCACCAGGGGGATGCGCAGACTACCCGTGCGCATCCTGCTCACCGTGCTCGTGATCGTGGAGCTCTACCCGATCTTCTGGCTCGTGATGGGCTCCTTCAAGACGCAGAACGAGTTCTTCTCGCAACCCACCTGGGCTCTCCCCAGCACTTCGACTTCGCCAACTACGTGCAGGCCTGGACGACCGGCAGCCTCGCGCACAACATGCTCAACAGCGTGCTCGTGACGGTTCCGGCGCTCGCCCTGATGATCGCACTCGGCGTCGCCGCGGCGTTCGCCCTCGAGGTGATGGTGTTCCGCGGGCGCGGTGCGATCCTTCTCGCCTTCGTCGCCGGCATCATGATCCCGGGCCAGATGATCCTCGTTCCGCTGTTCACCGTGTACTTCCGCACCGGCCTCACCAACTCGCTCTGGCCGCTCATCATCACGTACACGGTCATGGGCCTCCCCCTCACGGTGTTCCTCCTGACGGCGTACTTCCGCGCCATCCCGCGCGAGATCTTCGAGGCCGCGACGATCGACGGCGCCGGGATGCTGAAGAGCTTCTGGCTGATCGGCGTTCCCATGATGCGCAACGCCATCGTGACGATCGCCCTCGTCGAGTTCTTCAGCGTCTGGAACGACCTGCTGATCGCCCTGACGTTCACGACGAACGACTCGTTGCAAACGGTGCAGGTCGGCCTCCTGAACTTCAGCGACCAATACGGGTCGACGCAGTACGGTCCGCTCTTCGCCGCCATCAGCATCAATGTGCTGGGGATCGGTGTGCTGTACCTCTTCCTGAACAAGCAGATCATGGCCGGTCTCGCGGCCGGCTCGGTGAAGGGGTGAGAGTGTTCGACCGCCTCACGGTGCGACCCATCACGATCGGGACGAGCGGCCTCGGCAAGCGCGAGGGTGCGGATGCAGCTCTCGCCGACGCCATCGTCGCCTCGCCGCTCGCCCAGATCGACACCTCGAACGCCTACGCCGGCGGGCGGAGCGAGCAACTCCTCGGCGGGGCGATCGCGCGCGCCGGTGGTCTCGAGCCCGGGCTGTCGCTGTTCACCAAGGTCGATCAGGACCCCGTCACGGGACGGTTCGACGGCGACCGAGTGCGTCGGTCGGTCGACGAATCGATCACCCGGCTGGGGGTCGATCGCTTTCCGGTGCTCCACCTGCACGACCCATACACGATCACCGTGGCCGAGGCCATGGCCCCCGGCGGCGCGGTCGAAGCACTGGTCCGGCTGCGCGAGGAGGGCGTCATCGACGCCGTCGGAATCGCAGCGGGCCCGCGCGGTCTCGTCGAGGACTATGTGCGCACGGATGCGTTCGACGCCGTCCTCACCCACAACCGGTACACCCTTGTCGACCGCACGGCCGAGACCGTCCTGACCCTGGCCACCGAACGCGGCATGGCGGTCTTCAACGCGGCACCGTTCGGCGGCGGCATCCTTGCCGGGTCGTCGCACCGGGGCGCCACCTACGGCTACCGCCCGGCGTCACCGGAGCTCCTCGCGTACATCGACCGGCTCGGAGAAGTCTGCTCCCACTGGCAGGTGCCGGTTCCTGCGGTGGCGCTGCAGTTCTCGCTGGCCGAGCCCCGCATCCACTCGACCGTCGTCGGGGTCTCGACGACCGAGCGCCTGACCGGTCTCGCCGAGCTCGCCGCGACCACCGTTCCCGCCGGCCTCTGGGATGCGCTCAGCGGCCTGGGCACGCCGCCGGCCTCACCGACCGACTGATGCTCGACCGCTACTGGGAGTCGACGGCCGGCAGCGCCGGCGCGAGAGCACCGCGGCCGTGGACCACCTCGACCGCGCGCCTCCGCTCGCTCAACGGCCGGTGGCGCTTCCGGCTCTCGCCCACCCCGGCCGGCACCGGGCCCGGCTTCGAGCGGGACGGCTACGACGACGCGGCCTGGGACCTCATCCGGGTGCCCGCGCACTGGGTGCTCGAAGACATCACGGTTCCCTGGGCCGATGAGCCCCGGGTATCCGCGCCACGTCTGGACGGCACCGGCCCGCTCTACACGAACACCGCCTTCCCGTTCCCGATCGACCCGCCCCGCGTACCCACCGAGAACCCCACGGGCGACTACCGTCTCGAGTTCGAGCTGCCGGCGGACGAGGTCGCCGACCGACGCGAGGGTGCGACGGTGCTGCGCTTCCAGGGCGTCGACTCCTGCGCAGCCGTCTGGCTGAACGGGGTCGAGCTCGGCTGGTTCACCGGAAGCCGCTTGCCGGTCGAGTTCGCGGTCGGCCACCTGCTGCGAGCCGGCCGCAATGTGCTCGCCGTCCGCGTCCACCGCTGGTCGGCCGGCAGCTACCTCGAAGACCAGGACATGTGGTGGCTGCCCGGCCTCTTCCGCGATGTCGAGCTCATCGAACGGCCCGTCGACGCCGTCGACGACTTCAACATCGTCGCCGACTACGACCACACGACCGGGGTGGGCCGCCTGCGGGTCGATGCCGACCGGCCGGGCATGGTGGAGATCCCCGAGCTGGGCGTCCGCGCGGCGACCGGCGAGACGATCGCGGTGCCGGAGGTCGACCCGTGGAGCGCCGAGCGGCCGCGGCTCTACCGCGGAACGCTGACGGCCGGCGGCGAGCGCATCGACCTCGTCGTCGGGTTCCGCACCGTCACGATCGACGGCGGGAGGCTGCTCGTCAACGGGTCGCCGATCCTCTTCCGCGGTGTGAACCGGCACGAGCACGACGAGCACCGCGGGCGGTCGCTCGACCGCGAGACAATGGTGCGCGACATCGAGCTGATGAAGCGGGCGAACATCAATGCGGTGCGCACCAGCCACTACCCGCCGCACCCCGAGTTTCTCCGCCTCTGCGACGAGTACGGCCTCTGGGTCGTCGAAGAGTGCGATCTGGAGACCCACGGGTTCATCTACGCGGCATGGGAAGGCAACCCGCCGGCGGAGCCGGTCTGGCGCGACGCGCTGCACGATCGCATCCGGCGGATGGTGCAGCGCGACAAGAACTCACCGAGCGTTGTGGTCTGGTCGATGGCGAACGAGAGCTGGACGGGCGACACCTTCCGGGAGCTCCGCCAGTGGATCCGGGACGCCGACCCGGGACGGCCGGTGCTCTACGAGCGCGACCCCTCCTACGCCGACTCCGATTTCCACTCCCTGATGTACCCCTCGCTCGAGGATCTCGAGCGGATCGGCCGCCGTGAGGAGCCGACGCCCGAGGGGGTCGAACCTGGATCGACCGACGATGTGCGGCGGCGCGGGCTGCCCTTCCTGCTGGTCGAGTACGCGCACGCGATGGGGAACGGCCCGGGGTCGCTGGTGGACTATCAGCGCATCCTGGAGGCGCACGAACGGTTCTGCGGTGGCTTCGTCTGGGAGTGGATCGACCACGGGTTCGCGGCGCGGGATGCCGCAGGCCGGCCGTTCACCGCCCACGGCGGCGACATCGCCTTCCGTCCGAACGGCGGGAGGTACTGCCTCGACGGCGTGCTCTTCAGCGACCGCACCCCGTCTCCGGCCTACTTCGAGCTCGCCGCGGCGATCGCGCCGGTCGCACTCGAACCGGATGCGGCGAGCGGAACCGTGCGGATCGTCAACAAGCACGACTTCGCCGACCTCTCCGCTCTGGTGTTCGGCTGGCGTCTCGACGTCGACGGGCTCCCCATCGCCGAAGGCCCCATCGACGTGCCGGCGGTCGGCCCCCGCTCCGGCGTGCAGATCGTTCTCGACGATGTCCCCCCTGTCGAGGCGGCCGACGGTGAGGTCTGGCTCACCGTCACGGCGGCACTCGCCGACGCCACCGACTGGGCTCCGCGCGGGCATGAAGTGGCGGTCGGCCAGGCGCGCTGGGAAACCGTCGGGAGCGCACCCGCGTCCGCAGGTCCCGCAGCGCGCAGTGAGGAGGTCGGCGACCCGGTGCGTCCCGAGCCCGTCTTCGACCCGCTCACCGGCGCCCTCGGCTCCCTGTTCGGGGTCGGGATCGCCGGCCCGACCGTCGATGTCTGGCGCGCCCCGACCGAGAACGACCGCGGCCAGGGCTCAAGCAACACGATGGCCGCCGACGGCAAGGCCGTCGGACTCGACCGTTTCACGCACCGCACCGATGCCCGTGCGACCGTCGGGCCGACCACCGTCGTTCGAGGGCGCAGCGGCCCCGCGACCCAGACCCTCGCGGTTCTCTGGGAGCAGACCTGGACCGTCGGTGACGCCCGGATCGACCTCACCGCCGACTTCGCCTTCACGGGACGGTGGAGCGACACCCCGCACGGCCACTACGACGTGACACCCCCGCGGCTCGGCCTGCGCCTGGCCCTGCCCGGCGGCTACGACCGGGTCGAATGGTTCGGGCGGGGTCCGGGAGAGTCCTATGTCGACAGCATGGCCGCGGCACGGATCGGGCGCTTCGCCGCCAGCATCGACAGCTTCCAGGTGCCATACCCGGTGCCCGAGGAGAACGGCAACCACGTGGAGACGAGGTGGCTGCGCATCCTCGGACCAGGCCTTCCGACCCTGCGGATCGCGGCCACCGATCCCGAGATCTCCCTGTTCGACTTCACCGCGCGCCGGTGGACGTCGGAGGCCCTCGAGAACGCGCGCCACCCTCACGATCTGAGCGACTCCGGCAGCGTCTGGCTGAACCTGGACGTGCGCCAACAGGGGCTCGGTTCGTCGTCCTGCGGTCCGGCCCTGCCCGAGCGGTACCGGGTTCCGTCGGAACCGGCGACCCTGCGGCTGACCTTCACCGCCGAACGCTGACACCGCCGAACGCTGACGCCGCCGGAGCCGGCCCGCCCTGCGGCGGCCGGCTCCGCGCGCTCAGCTCCGGTATTCGTCGCGCCAGAGATGCTCGGCGCGGAAGCCGAGACCCTCCTGCGCCTTGCGCGTCGACAGCAGAGATTCGTGCTCGCCCAGCACGCCCCGCACCGGAACGCCCGGGAACCACAGCTCGGCGAGCCGGGACGACGGGATCGCGAGACCGGAGTCCGGCGCCGCGATCGTGTAAAGCTCGAAGCCGGGCTCGGACGCTGCCAGGGCGAGCGAGACGGCCAGCGCACCGTCGCGCGAATCGACGTATGAGCCGATCAGGTCGCGCCGGTAGTCCGGTTCGCCGGCGCGGGCGAAGGTCGCGTACTCGCCCGGCGCCACGACGTTGGTGAACCGCAGGGCAGTCACGCTCATCCGGTCGTCCCAGCCGACCAGCTGGCCGATCATCGCCTCCTCCATCACCTTGACGAGGCCGTAGGTGTTGTTCGCCGAGGTGTACTCCTCGTCCACCGGCAGCGACGGCGGAGGGGTTTCGAACGGGAACCCCATCGCCGTGATGCTGGAGGCTGTGACGAGGGTGCGCACTCCGGCCCGGAACGCGGCGAACAGCACGTTGAACGACACCGTCATGTTGTTGTGGAAGGTCGTCGCATCCGGGACGAGCCCGTTGACCGGGATCGCCGCGAGGTGCACGACCGCGTCGAGGCCGGCGTGCCGGGCGGTCACACCGAGCATCGCGTCGAGCGTCTGACCGTAGTCGAGCAGATCGACCCGCGTGAAGCCGGCACCCGGGGCTCCCGCGAGGTCGAACCCGACCACCTCGTGCCCCTCGGAGCGAAGACGCTCCACGGTGGCCGAACCCAGCTTTCCGCTGCTTCCGGTGACGGCGATTCTCATGGCGGCTCCTCCTGGAGTCGGGGTGGGCGGGGAAAGGGCACTCACTCAGAGACTAGGGAAGTCGGCGGGAAGCGGACGCGCCGGCACGACGTGCCCGGCCGCATCCTCCTCGGAGGTGTGCAGATGCCCCACCCGGCCGCCGACGGGGTGCCCGGTCTCGCTGAAGAAGCCGCGCACCTCCTCGTAGACCTCAACGATGTCGTGCGGGGCGCCCGCGGGCGAGAGAACGATGTCGCCGGCCTGCACGTACTGCTCGGACCCATCGAGGAGGATCTTCGCCTTGCCCGCGGTGAAGAACCACAACTCGTCGTCGTCGTGAAAGTGCCGGTCGAAACGGCCGCCGGCCAGCGGGACGGCGAAGCGACCCGCCGTCGCGGTGCCGCATCCGTCTGGGCGGCTTTCCGGGTTGAGCCAGGATCCGGGGCGGAAGACGGGCACCGGGTCAGCTCCTGTCCTGAGCCCAGGTCGGCACGACGCCGGGCTCGAGGATGCGGGCGTCGGGCAGGCCGTCGAGCCCGGTCTCCCCGCCACCCGGAGTGTAGACGACGACGAGCCGCAACGGACGCCACGTGGTGTTGTAGGTGGAGTGGACCGTGCCCTTCGGGATGTGCAGCGCGTCCCCTTCGCGGATGGGGAACGCTTCGCCGTCGCCGACGGTCTGCAGGCCCTCGCCCGAGACCACGTAGATGACCTCCTCCTCGCCCGGGTGGGTGTGCGGGTCGTGGCCCTTGCCTGGGTAGACGATCACCTCGCCGGTGGTGAGGCCGACGTCGCCGTCGAGATGCGGGGTGACGAGCCACTTGATGGTGCCCCAATCGAAGACGCGGGTGGGGACCTCGTCGGGGCGGCGGCCCGACTGGGCGGTAGCGGATGCGATGGTCATGATTGCTCCTGGTTTCGGTTGTCGTTCGGCGGGTCTCAGGCGGTGGGGATCGCTTTGAAGTCCTCGATCTGCTTCTTGATGGCACGTTCGGTGGGCAGACGCTCGGCAGAGGAGGCGCCGAAGAACCCGGCGACTCCTGTCGTGTGCCCGAGGATGTAGGCGGCGTCCTCCGGCTCGGCGATCGGTCCGCCGTGGCAGAGCACGATGACGTCGGGATTGACCTTCACCGCGGCATCCCGCATCTCCTGCACGCGGGCGGCGGACTCCTCCAGGGTGAGCGCGGTGTGCGCACCGATGGTCCCCGCCGTGGTGAGACCCATATGCGGGACCAGCACATCGGCGCCGGCCTCGGTCATGGCGATCGTCGACTCGACGTCGAACACATACGGCGCGGTGAGGAGGTCGCGCTCAGCGGCCAGGCGGATCATCTCGACCTCGAGGTCGTAGCCCATCCCCGTCTCTTCCAGGTTCTGCCGGAATACGCCGTCGAAGAGCCCGACCGTCGGGAAGTTCTGCACCCCGGTGAAACCCATCCGCTTGAGGTCGTCGAGGAATGGGCCGAGCAGCCGGAACGGGTCGGTGCCGTTGACGCCGGCCAGCACGGGAGTGTCGCGCACGATCGGCA
Source organism: Leifsonia poae (assembly GCF_020009625.1). Lineage (NCBI taxonomy): Bacteria > Bacillati > Actinomycetota > Actinomycetes > Micrococcales > Microbacteriaceae > Leifsonia > Leifsonia poae. The sequence continues at coordinate 2,507,918 of NZ_JAIHLP010000002.1, read as the reverse complement.
GCACTTCGCGACTCATCTCGACGACGACCTGATTGGCGTCGCCGTAGGCGAGCAGCCCGCTCAGCGAGCCGCGGCCGGCCATGCGGTAGCGCCCCGAGTTGTAGATGATGATCAGGTCGACGCCGCCGGCCTCGGCCGATTTGGCCGAGATGCCGGTTCCGGCGCCGGCGCCGATGATGGCCCGTCCGGCCGCGGAGGTGGCACGGAGGCGGTCGAGGGCGACGGATCGCTCCATGGTCAGTTCCTCTTTCTCTGGGCGGTGATCAGGGTGTGCAGTTCGTCGGCCGCCCGTACCGCGAACGACGCATCGTTGATGTGGTCGGGAAGGTCGATCGTGGTGACGGACGAACCGGCCACCCCGTCGGTGACCGCCGCGAACAGCGCCCGGTCGGCCTCCGCGTCTGCGAACGGCTGGCCGGGGGCGTCGAGCGCGGAGACCCCACCGCGCGGAAGCATCAGCACCGTTGGCGCCGCTGCCGCCGCCAGCTTCGCCGCCACACGGCGGCCGAGCTCGGCCGACTCGTCCGCCGTCGTGCGCATGAGCGTCACGGTCGGGTTGTGCACGAAGAAGTCGCGACCCTCGAACGCGGCGGGCACGCTTTCGCGCGGTCCGAAATTGACCATGTCGAGCGCACCGAGGCTCACGACCTGCGGCACCGAGGATGCCCCCGCGGCGGTGAGCCGCTCCGGCCCGGCGCTCAGCACTCCCCCGACGAGGTCGTCGGCCAGCTCGGTCGTGGTCAGATCGAGCACGCCCGCGAGCATCCCCGACCGTGCAAGCGACTCGAGAGCCTGGCCGCCGGAACCGGTGGCGTGGAAGACGAGCACCTCGTACCCGAGGTCGTCGAGACGCTCGCGGGCGGCATCCACGGCCGGGGTCGTCACCCCGAACATCGAAGCGGCGATCAGCGGTCGGTCGTCGGGCGTTTCGGCCGACCGGCGGGTGCTGTGCTCGACGGCCATGGCGGCGATGGCGGCTGCCGCATTGCCGAGCACCGCGCGCGAGAGCTGATTGATACCGGCGATGTCGACGACGCTGTACATGAGGGTCACGTCGCTCGCCCCCACGTACGGCGACACATCGCCGGAGGCCATGGTGGAGACGATGAGTTTGGGCAGCCCGATCGGCATATCGCGTACGGCGCGGGCGGCGATGGACGATCCGCCGGACCCGCCGACCGCGAGCACCCCGTCGAGCCCGCCCGCTGCGTGCAGCGCGGCAAGAACCTCAGCCGTTCCCTCGCCGGCCGCCGTGACGGCTGCACCCCGGTCGTCGGCCGACCGTAGCGCGTCGATGGTGGTGCCCGCCGCCTCGGCGACAGCATCCTGATCGGTGTCAATGGACCGGTCGAAGCCGTGCGGTTCGCGGATGCCCGCGTCGACGATGTGGACGGCGACACCGTGCCGCTCCACCTGCTCGGCGATCCATTGATACTCGACGCCTTTGGTGTCGAGAGTGCCCACGAGGGCGACAGTGGGGCGGTGGGTCATGGCGGGGTCTCCTCCTCGGCGCGTCGGACGCGCGCACATCCTTGTGTCCGGAGCGTGGTACTCACATCCTGTTGCAGATTTTGACACGTGTCAACAGTCTGTTCCCTTTGGATCAGGGCGTGTGTATCGTTCACTTGATACGTGTCAGAAGATCGGCGCTGAGGCCGGTCCGCGAGATCGAAGCAACGAGGTCCCCATGAGTGCCAGCACAGCGCGTCCGTCCGCCCCGACCGTCGAGCACCACCGCGAACCGCTCGGCATCGGGCAGAGCAGCCCTCGCCTGTCATGGAAGACAACAGCACCCGGCGACTGGCGTCAGACCGGCTACGAGCTCGAACTCGACCGCGCCGACGAGGTGCGGCACTATCGGGTCGACGGCGCCGAACAGATCCTCGTCCCGTGGCCAGGAACTCCGCTCGCATCCCGGGAGAGCGCCACCGTGCGAGTGCGGGTGACCGGCGAAGACGGGGCGACCGGCCCCTGGAGCGAGAAGACAACTCTCGAGGCGGGTCTCCTCGAACCGGGCGACTGGGCGGCACGGCCGATCGGCGCGTCCTGGCCGGAAGACCCCGGATCCGACGACCGCCGGCCGGCTATCGTGCGCCACGAGTTCGTCGTCGATGGCGACCCCATCTCCGCCCGCCTCTACGTGACCGCTCACGGACTATTCGAGGTGGAGCTGAACGGCCAGCGGGTCGGCGAGGACGCCCTCGCCCCCGGCTGGACCGTGTACCCGAAGCGGCTCCGCTACTCCACCTACGACGTCAGCGCCCTGCTCCGGCCCGGCGCCAACGCGATCGGCTCCTGGCTCGGCGACGGCTGGTACCGGGGGCGCCTCGGCTGGCGCGGCGGCTTCCGCAACCTGTTCGGGAGCGACCTCTCGCTGATCGCCCAACTCGAACTCCGCTACTCCGACGGCCGCCTCGTCACGATCGCCACCGACGAGAGCTGGCGTGCCTCCACCGGTCCCATCGTGCGCGCCGGCAACTACGACGGCGAAGACTACGACGCACGCGACGAGCAGGCCGGCTGGTCCAGACCGGCGTTCGACGACAGCGGGTGGAGTGCCGTTTCGCTGGCCGAGCGCGACCCGGCAACTCTCGTGGCACCGGAGGGTCCGCCCGTGCGCTGCACCGAGGAAGTCGTCGCGGTGGCGGTGCTGACCACGCCGAGCGGGCGGCGCGTTCTCGACTTCGGCCAGAACCTCGTCGGCCGGGTGCGCATCCGGGTGCGTGGAGATGCAGGCCGGGTCGTGACGATCCGCACCGCCGAGGTCATGCAGGACGGCGAGCTCTACACCCGCCCTCTGCGGGATGCGCGCTCCACCGACTCCTACACGCTCGCCGGGCGAGCGCAGGCCGAAGAGTGGGAGCCGCGGTTCACGTTCCACGGTTTCCGCTTCGCCGAGATCGAAGGGTGGCCGGGCGACCTCGACGCCGCCGTGACGGCTGGGGATGTCGTGGCCCGCGTCTACCACACCGACCTCGAGCGCACCGGCTGGTTCGAGTCGTCGGACGAGCTCGTCGACCGACTGCACGACAACGTCGTGTGGAGCATGCGCGGCAACTTCGTCGACCTGCCCACCGACTGCCCCCAGCGCGACGAACGCGTGGGCTGGACCGGCGACATCCAGGTGTTCGCGCCCACGGCATCCTTCCTCTACGACGTCTCGGGCATGCTCTCCTCCTGGCTGAAGGATGTCGCGGCCGACCAGCTGCCCGACGGGACCGTGCCCTGGTATGTCCCCGTCATCCCGGCCCACCAGATGTGGACGCCGATCCGCCCGGGCGCCGCCTGGGGCGATGTCGCCGCGCTCACGCCGGCCGTGCTCTACGAGAGATTCGGGGACGCGGGCATCCCGGCGGCGCAGTTCGAGAGCGCCCGCCGCTGGGTCGACCTGCTCGACCGCCTGGCCGGCCCCGACCACCTCTGGAACGAGGGGTTCCAGCTGGGCGACTGGCTGGACCCGACGGCGCCGCCACAAGACCCCGCCGACGCGAAGTCCGACAAATACCTCGTGGCGACAGCCCACTTCGCAGCTTCGGCTCGCGCCGTCGCGCAGATGGCGGAGACCCTCGGCCGCACCGACGACGCCCGGCACTACGCGGGCCTCGCCGCGGCCGTCCGCGACGCTTTCGCCACGGCCTATCTGCTCCCCGGCGGCCGCACCACCGATGATGCGCAGACGTCCTACGCGCTGGCGATCACCTTCGACCTCGTCGACGACGACCTCAAGGCGCGACTCGGCGACCGGCTCGCCGAGCTCGTCGCCGCCGGTGGCAACACCATCGCGACCGGCTTCGTCGGAACGCCGCTGATCAGCGACGCGCTCTCATCGACCGGTCACCTCGACACGGCGTACGACCTGCTGCTTGAACGGGAGTGCCCCTCGTGGTTGTACCCCGTGACCCAGGGCGCGACGACGATCTGGGAGCGCTGGGATTCGCAGATGCCTGACGGGCGCGTGAACCCCGGCACGATGACCTCGTTCAACCACTACGCCCTCGGCGCGGTGGCCGACTGGCTGCACAGGGTGGTCGCCGGGCTCTCCCCTGCAGCCCCGGGCTACCGGGAGATCCGGTTCGCCCCGCGGCCCGGTGGCGGCCTCACCCGTGCCGCCGCCCGGCACGAGTCGCCGTACGGGACCGTCGCCATCTCCTGGCGCCTCGACGATGGCGAGCTGATCGTCGAGACCGAGGTGCCCAGCGGCACCACGGCGGTGTTCGACCTCGACGGCTGGCCGCCCGAGACCCTCCGGCCGGGCCGCCGCACCACACGGGTGGCCTACGCCGGAGCCCCGGGAAGCACGTCAGCGAAGGCGATCGCTTCCGTCTGAGCCCGGGTCATCCCGAGCCACCGGTCCCTGGCGAGGCGGAATGGGCGCTAGCTGGCCGGGCCGAGCAGCCTGCCGAGCAGATGGGGCGCGAGCGGTCGATCGGTGCCGAGCACGACGCGCACATGTGCTCCGGCTGGTCGGCCGCGCCCGAACGCTGCCCGCGCAGATCGCAGATCGTCTGCCCGCGGCCGGGACCGCCAGTGGCGTCGACGACCACATCGACCTCCGGGGCGACGGTGGGACGCACGCCGCCGACCGCGATCGCGGCCGCCAGCGGGTCGTGCAGCGCGCAGCTGCGGTGACCGTAGACATCCACGTAGAAGTCGAAATAGAAGTCGAGCATCGCACCCACCGCGCGGGCGAGCGGAAGCTCCGAGCCGAGCAGCCGCTGCCGGTCGGCTTCCTCGAACACGTTCTCCATCGTCACATCGAGCGGTACGAGGGTGACCGGCCACGGTGCTGCCACCAGCTCGGCCGCCGCCTCGGGATCGTTCCAGATGTTCGCCTCGGCGACCGGCGTCACATTTCCCGGCACCAGGGCGGCACCGCCCATCATGACCACCTCCGCGACGCGCGTCGGCAGCGCCGGGTCGAGCGCGAGCGCCACCGCGAGATTGGTCGCCGGGCCGACCGCGATCACTGTGAGGCGTCCGGAGTGCTCCCGCGCGAGCCGCACCAGAAAGTGGGCGGCATCCTCTTCCACGGGCCGCGCGGCGGCCTCCGGCAGCTCGACGCCCCCGATGCCGTTGTCGCCGTGCACATGCGTGGCGCCGCCGTCGAATTCGGCCGCGAGGAAGTCGTGTGCCCCGACGGCGACCGGGATGTCCTCCCGGCCGGCGAGGGCGAGCAACCGCAGCGTGTTGTCGGCGGCCTGCTCCGCGCTCACGTTTCCGCTGACCGTGCCGATGCCGACGAGCTCGATCTCGGGCGAGGCCAGCAGGTAGGCGAGCGCGAGGGAGTCGTCGATGCCGGTGTCGCAGTCGAAGTACACCGGGCGGGCGGCGACGGGGGCGGGGGTGGTCATGGTCTCTCCCTGAGGACGGTGCGGGCGATCGACGCCGGCCCCGGAACGGATCGGGTGACGGGTCTCGGAATCCAGACTGCCACGGCCGGGCGGCCGGCGCGCACCGTGCGCCGCGTTCTCTGCGCTGCCGACCGTGAAGGCGACCCCGGGCCGGGCCGCTGAGACCGGCCCGGCGAAGGCCGTACGCGCCCGCGACTCGGCTTCCTCCTCCGTCACTCCGAGGGCGATGTGCGTGACGACCAGCGCATGTGCGCCCGAACGCGTTGCCGTCGCACCGGCTTCCTCCGGGGTGTGGTGGGCCGGATGCTCCCCCGGCTGCCGCGCGTCGACGCCTGCTTCGCAGAGCAGCACATCACATCCCTCCGCCAATTGGTCCAGGTCGGCGCACGGCGCGCTGTCACCCGAGTAGACGAGCGAACCCGCCGGGCTGTCGACCCGCAGCGCGAAACCGGGAACGTCGTGGTCGACACCCCGCCACCGCAGGTCGAGCGCTCCCAGCCTCGCGGAATCGGCCGCCGCCAGCTCGACGAACCGGAACGCCCGGTCGATGCCCTCCCGCGCACTCCCGCCGAGGAAAGCGACGAGGCGCTCGCGCAGTGCCGGCGGCGCGAACAGCGGAACCGGCGGCCCGGGCGGCAGGTCGCCGAACCGGAAGGCGTAGAAGGCCGTGAGCAGGTCGGAGCTATGGTCGGCGTGGGTGTGGGAGATCCAGATTCCGTCGACGCCGCGCAACGGCACATGCCGTTGCAGCTCTGCGAGCGTTCCGGGGCCGGCATCGACCCAGAGCGCCGTCCCCTCCGCCTCGACGAGGTACCCCGAGCATCCGTTGTCCGGGCGAGGGTAGGGCGTCGCGCTGCCCAGCGTTGTCACCTTCATGCGGCGATGGTACCGGGCGCGGAGGGGAGGGGCCCGTCGGGCGGCATCGGCGGCTCGCGATAGCGTGGTGCCCCAGTGAAGCTTCTCAACCGTCGCCCGGTGGACCGGGACATCCTGCGCCTGGCCGTCCCGGCCCTCGGCGCACTCATCGCCGAACCGGTCTTCCTGCTCGCCGACTCGGCGATGGTGGGTCACCTCGGCGTCACCCCGCTGGCCGGCCTCGGCATCGCCAGCGCCATCCTGCAGACCATCGTCGGCTCATGGTCTTCCTCGCATACAGCACCACCCCGGCGGTGGCACGTCGGCTCGGCGCGGGCGATGAACGCGGCGCGGTGGCCTCCGGCGTCGACGGATGCTGGCTGGCGCTCGGCCTCGGCGTCGCCCTGGCCGCGGCCGGCTGGTTCGCCTCACCCACGCTCGTCACCCTGTTCGGCGCCTCCCCGGAAGTGGCCGCGGCCGCGACGCGCTACCTCGAACTCTCGATGCTCGGGCTCCCCGCAATGCTCCTCGTCTACGCGGCGACCGGTCTGCTCCGCGGGCTGCAGGACACCCGCACCCCGCTCGCCGTGGCCGGTGCGGGTTTCGCCGCCAACATCGTCCTCAACTTCGCTTTCATCTACCTGGCCGGTCTCGGCATCGCCGGCTCCGCCATCGGCACCGTCGTGGCCCAGTGGGGCATGGCCGCCGTTTACCTCGTGATCGTCGCCCGTCACGCCCGCCGCGTCAGCGCGCCGCTGCTCCCCCACCGCGGCGGCCTCGGGCACAGCGCCCGCTCCGGTGGCTGGCTGTTCGTGCGCACCGCCAGCCTGCGCGCCGCCATGCTGCTGGCCGTGTTCACCGCGACGCGTCTCGGCCCGGATGAGCTCGCTGCGTTCCAGGTGACGATGACGATGTTCGCCACCGTGGCCTTCGCCCTCGACGCTCTGGCCATCGCCGCGCAGGCTCTGATCGGCAAGGGCCTCGGGGCCGGCGATCTGGAGCAGGTGCGCGCCGTCCTCCGCCGCTGTCTGCAGTGGGGCGTCGGCGCCGGCGTCGTGTTCGGAGCGGTGGTGGTGCTCACCAGCCCGTTCGCCGCTCTGCTCTTCACCACCGACCCCGCCGTGACCGCCCTTCTGCCCGTCGCCCTCGCGATCATCGGGGTCGGCGCACCCCTCGGCGGCTACGTCTTCGTTCTCGACGGGGTGCTGATCGGCGCCGGCGACGCCCGCTACCTCGCGCTCACCGGCCTGGCGAACGTCGCCGTCTTCATCCCCCTCGCTCTGGCGGTGGGAGCCTGGGCCGGCCACGACGCGAGCGGACTCGCCTGGCTGACGGCGGCCTTCGCCTTCGGCTACATCGGCGCGCGTGCGGTCACCCTCGGCCTCCGCGCGCGCGCGACACGATGGATGCGTGCCGGGGCGGCCTGAACCAGCGGAGCGGTTCCGCGTCAGGGAGCGACCAGGGCGGATGCGGCGACCCGCGCCGGCGGCGGCAGCGGAGCCGACGATGCAGACGCCCGGAAGGCCTCGATCGCGAGGGCCGAGAAGCGGTGGGATGCGGCGAGTCGCGCATCCGCCGTCGCCGCTGTCACCCCGCGCCCGGCCATCAGCACCAGCACGACGTCGTCGAGCACGAAGTCGGCCCGGAGGGCGCCCGCGTCCTGGGCTCGCCGGCAGAGCCCGGCCAGCGACCGCAGCATCCCTTCGCGGTGGGCGCCGATATCGACCGCATCAGGGAACGTCGCCAGAAACGCGTCGGTGAGGCCTTGGTTGCGGGCGTTCAGGTCTCCGAGGCGCAGCAGGATCGTCGTGAACCCCCGCCACGGGTCGGGGTCGGCGCACCCCTCGTCCACGATTGTCCTGCAGGCGCGGAGCTCGTCGCGGAACGCCTCGTCGATGAGCGCTTGCTTGGTCGGGAACCGCCGGTAGAGCGTCGCGGGCCCCACCTCCGCCCGGCGGGCGATCGCTCGCATCGGCACCTCGAGTCCCCGTTCGGAGAAGAGCTCTCTGGCAGCGTCGACCATGCGCGCGCGGTTGTCTTCGGCATCGGCCCTCAGCGGGTGAGGCAAACGGTCGGGCATGACTCTCACTTTAGCCAAACGGACGGGGGCGTCCACTAACGTCCTGACCGGGGCACACGACCGGCCCCGAAAGGGAGACGACGATGCAGGCTGTGACGATCCTGGCGTATGGCGACGCCGACGGGATGACGGTGACCGAACTCCCCGACCCGGTCGCGGCGGCCGGGCAGCTACTCATCGAGGTCGAGGCGATCGGCGTCGGCGGGGTGGACGCGGTGATTCGCCGCGGAACGCTCGGATCGGGGTTCCCGGTCGGGCTCGTCCCCGGCAGCGAGGTCGCCGGCCACGTGATCGGGGTCGGCGACGGCGTCGACACGGCCTGGATCGGCCGACGGGTCTGGGCTTTCACCGGAACGAGCGGCGGATATGCCGAGCGTGCCGTCGCCGCGGTCGACGATGTGACGCCGCTACCCGAGACGCTCACGAGCGTCGACGCGGTGACCATCGGCAGTGCCGGCCCGGTCGCCCGGTTCGGCCTCGACCATGCCCGATTCGCCCCGGTCGAGTCCCTGCTGATCCGCGGCGCCGCCGGGAGCATCGGCATCCTGGCCGTGCAGATCGCCGCTGCCCGGGGCGCAGGCACGATCGCCGTCACGGCGTCCAGCGCCGAGCGGGGAGAACGGCTCCGGAAGCTCGGTGCGACCCATGTGCTCGACCGGTCGGGCGCGGCCGCCGACGCACCCGCTGACGGAGAGGCCGCCGAGTTCGACGTCGTGCTCGACATCGTCGGCGGCGCGGCACTGCCGGACTTCATCGAACGCCTCGCCCCGAACGGCCGGCTGGTGTCGGTCGGGGTGGTCGCGGGCTACCCGCCGACCGACTTCGGGATGTCGCTCCTGCGGTCGTTCCAGCGGTCGCTGTCGTTCGCCACCTTCAGCCTGAACACGGTGCCGATCGATGCCCGCAACCGGGTTCGGGCCGACCAACTCGCCGCGGCGGCGCGCGGCGAACTGCGCGCGGTCGTGCACGACGTGCTCCCGCTCGACCGGGCGGCCGACGCACACCGGCGCATGGACGCCGGTGACGTGTTCGGACGGTTCGTCTTGACCCCGTGATCGGGGTCGACGGCGCGACCGGCCTGGGCGATCCTCTAGTCGAGCCACTCCCGCGCCGCCACGACCAGCGCCCGCACCCCGGTGTCGATGGTCGGTTGCGCGAGGGGGGCGAAATGCGGGGAGTGGTTGGAGGGGATGTCGGCGTCGAGGGTTCCCGCGGCGAGCGCCGAGGCGAAGGTCTCGGGGTCTGCACCGCCGAGCATCCAATAGACCAGCGGCGCGCCCGCGGCGGTGGCGAGATTCCCGACGTCTTCGCTGCCCGCGAGCGCACCCGGGTCGACGATGCGGTCAGCGCCGAACTCGGCGACGAATGCGGCGGTGGTGCGCGCGGTGGCAGCCGGTTCGTTGACGGTCACCGGGTACTGCTCGCCGAACTCGATGGTGGGCACCTCTGTCGCGCCGGAGGCGGCCGCCTCGGCGGTGACGATGCGCTCCACGGCGTCGAGCATCCGGGCACGCACCTCCTCGCTGAAGCTGCGCACGCTGATACCCAGTTTCGCCTCCGCTGCGATGATGTTGTTCGCACTGCCCGCGTGGAGGGAACCGACGGTGACCACGCTCGTCTCCTGCGGGGCGACCTCGCGCGAGACGACGGTCTGCAGGCGCATCACGGTCGCGGCCGCCATCACCACCGGGTCGACCGTGGTCTCGGGGCGGGAACCGTGGCCGCCCCGGCCGCGCAGCGTGACCTCCATGGTGTCCACGGCCGCCATGGCCGCCCCGGAGTGGGCGCCGAGGGTGCCGGCGGGCAGCGGGATGACATGCTGGCCGAGCACCACATCCGGAGTGGGCACCTTCTCGTAGAGGGCGTCGTCGACCATCACCCGGGCGCCGCCGCCGTGCTCCTCGCCGGGCTGGAACAGCGCGACGAGGGTGCCGCTCCACTCCGCACGCTCGGCGACGAGCGACTCGACGGCTCCGATCAGGCAGGTGATGTGGATGTCGTGACCGCAGGCGTGCATCACCGGCACCGTCCTGCCGGTGTGGTCGACACCGGTGTCGGTGGACGCCCACTCGAGGCCGGTGTCCTCCAGCACGGGCAGCGCATCCATATCGGCACGCAGCAGAACCGTCGGGCCGACGCCGTTCGCGAGAACGCCGACGACGCCGGTGCCGCCGATTCCCGCGGTGACCTCGAGACCGAGCGAAACGAGCTTGTCGACGACGATGTCGGCGGTGCGATGTTCAGAGAAGGAGAGCTCGGGATGACGGTGCAGGTCGCGGTAGAGGGCTTCAAGATCGGTCATGATCCCAGCCTAGGCGTGGTCCGTGCCAGCATGAGAGCTGCCAGCATCGGAGCTGTCAGCATCGGAGCGACGAAGGAGACGGCATGAGCGGCGACGAGCCGGCATGAGCGGCGACGAGGCGGCCCGCGCGGCGACGGAGGGGCCGGCTGCGGTGCGAGCGCTCCTGAACCGGGTGAAACATCCCGTGCGCCGACGAGACGCCGAGACGCTGCTCGACCTCTTCGGCCGGACCACCGGAGCGGCACCGCAGGTCTGGCACGGCTCGATCATCGGGTTCGGCGAGTACCACTATGAGTACGCCAGCGGCAGGAAGGGCGACTCGGCGGCCGCAGGGTTCGCGCCCCGCGCGGCGGCCACGACGGTGTACCTCCCCGACGGTGTCGGCGCGCACGCCGACCGACTCGAACGGCTCGGCCCGCACACGACCGGCGTTGGATGCCTGTATCTCAAGAACCTCGCGGCAATCGATCTCGACGTGCTCGCAGAGATCGTCGGTGCATCGTTCTCCACCGTCACCCGCGGCACGTTCGGGCGGCGGGCAAGGGACTCGGCGGGCGGAACCCGAGCGATCCCCGACTAGCGGGACGGCCGGGCTGTCGTGTTCCCCTGGTGGAAGACGCTGGTGAACGTGGCGGGATGCGCGACGACACCCTCGAGCATGTCGACGATGGCGGCGCCGGCCGCCCGACCCTTGTCCACCGCGGGCTGCACGAGCGTGGTGAGATCGTACGGCCAGAGACCGTCGACGCGCACACCGTCGAAACCGACGACGCTGAGGTCGTCGGGAACGGTGAGGCCCAGTTCCTCGGCCGCACGGATGACACCGGCGGCGAGAAGATCGCTCTGCGCGATGACCGCCGTCGGCCGCCCCGCCGGGTCGTCGAGGAGGGCGTGACCGGCGAGAAGGCCCTCTTCGACGAACGAGCCCCGGGTGACATAACCCGGGGCCTGCGGAAAGACGTCGCGCGCGCCGGCCAGCCGCTCCGACGACGTGTTCGAGGTTCCCGAGGCGATGCGCTCGGCGGTGAGCTCTCCGCGGGTGCGGTCCCGGTCGAACGGAAGAGTGACCAGCGCGACCTCCCGGTGGCCCAGATCGTAGAGATGCTGCGCCGCGACCCGGGTGGCCTCCCGGTTGTCCTGGCCGATGCTGAGCACATCGTCGTCCGGGTCGCCCTCGATGGCGACGAGCGGGATGCCGCGCTGACGGAGCAGGGCGACCGACTCGTCGAGGCGCGGACTGCAGCCGATCAGCACCACCGCATCCATCGGGGCATCGTCGATGCGCTGGGCGGCACCGCCCGCGTCGGTCAGGATGAGCAGGCCCGCCTCGATGGAGGCGATGGCCTGGGCGATACCGTCGAGCAGGGCGATCTTGATCGGGTCGTGGAACGCCTCGCGCACGCGCTCCTCCATCACGACGCCCACGATGCCGGACCGCCCTCGCCGCAGCGAGCGCGCGCGAGGATCGGGGCCGGCGTAGTTGAGCTCCTTCGCGGCGGCGAGCACCCGGTCGCGGGTCGCGTCGGAGACGGGCCCGGTGCCGCTGAACGCCAGCGATGCCGTGGAGTTGGAGACGCCGGCGAGCCGTGCGACGGCCGCCAGCGTCGGGCGCGTGGGGGTGGTGCTCGTGTCGTTCACGTGTGATAGCTTAGTCGAATCGTTTCGATCGAAACGATTCGACCCCTTTTCAAGCACGACCCGAGCACCGCAGGAACCACGATGTCGCAGCCGACCACGTCCACCCCCGCAGCCGCCGAGAGCTCACCGCCTGGCGCAACGCCGTCTTCATGGTCTTCATTCTGAGCGGCCTCGCCATGGCCACCTGGGTGGCGCGCATCCCCGGTGTCCGCGACGACCTCGGCTTCGGAAAAGACCCATCGTCGATCGGCCTGCTCATCCTCGGACTGTCAGTGGGTGCCATCGTCGGCCTCGCCGCATCGTCACCGGTGCTCGTGCGGTTCGGCCCCCACAAGGGCATGGTTTCGGCGCTGGCCATCGTCGCCGCCGGCATGGTGCTGATCGGGCTGGGCGCATCGGTCGCCCACTCGGTGCCGGTCGTCGCCGCCGGACTCATCCTGCTCGGCTTCGGCAACGGCATGGTCGACGTCATGATGAACGTCGAAGGCACCGCCGTGGAACGCGAGATCGGCAAAACGCTGATGCCGCTGATGCACGCCTGCTTCAGCCTCGGCACCGTGATCGGAGCGGGCATCGGCGTCGCCATGGCCGCGCTGAACGTGGCCGTGTCCTGGCATCTCACCGGCACCGCGATCGTGATCGTCGTCGTCGCGATCATCGCCGTGCGGTTCATCCCGCGCGAGGCCGACCTGGGCGACGAGGTCGGCGAGAAGCCGGCGGTGCCCTTCCGCGAACGGATGCGCGAGAACCTCGCCGTGTGGGCCGACTGGCGCCTCATCCTGATCGGCGTCGTCATGCTCGGCATGTCGTTCGGGAAGGATCGGCCAACGACTGGATCTCCCTGGCCGTGGTCGACGGGCACGGCCAAGACAATTCGACCGGCGCCCTGGTCTTCGGGTTCTTCGTGACCGCGATGACGCTCGGCCGCGTGCTCGGCGGGCCGCTCGTCGACCGCATCGGCCGGGTGACCGCCATCCGCATCACGGCCGGGTTCGGTGCCGCGGGGCTGCTCATCTTCATCCTCGGCGGACCGCTCTGGTTGGTCATCGTCGGCACCGTGCTCTGGGGGTTCGGCGTCTCCCTCGGCTTCCCGCTCGGAATGTCGGCCGCAGCCGACGGCGCCGCCAACCCGGCGGCTCGGGTGAGCGCCGTGGCCATCATCGGCTACTGCGCCTTCCTCGTCGGACCACCTCTGATCGGCTTCCTCGGCAAAGACTTCGGCCTGCTCAACGCGCTCTACCTCATCCTGGTGCTGCTCATCGCTGCCTTCCTGGCGGCACCGGCGGTGCGCGAATCCTCCCGCTCCCGCAAAACCGCACCGGAGCCCTCCTCCTCCTCCGAAAGCGTCTAACCCGCCCCTCATCCCGCCCTTGCCCCACCCCACCCCTCCGGCAATGCGCCCGCGCATTTGCCACAAATGTCGCCTCCGGCGACGGCACTCTCCACATGTGGCGCAAATGTTCGCGCCGAGGGCGAAGGGGTGGAGGGGGGGGCAGGGGGGCAGGGGCTGGTCAGAGGAGGTGCAGGCAGACGGGAGTGGGCACTTCGGTGAGCGAGACGACGTCGAGGGAACGCGTCGCGCTGTCGAACGAGAACACGGCGATCGACGAGCTGTCCTGATTCGCCACGAGAATCCGTTCGCCCCCGGCGCCACGATGAGGTCGCGCGGCGCGGCACCCTGCGTCGGCACCACCGTCAGCAGGGTGAGCGCTTCGGTCGCGACGTCGAAGGCGAACACGGCGATCGTGTCGTCACCACGGTTCGTCGCGAACACGGTGCCCCCGTCCTCCGACACGCGCACGGCGGCGGCGAAGCTCTCGCCCGAGGCCTCGTCGGGGCGAGCGGATGCGCTTCCCGCGATCTCGAACCGGTCGCCCACGCGGTGCAGCAGGGTGAGGGTGCTGTCGAGCTCGTTCACCAGGAAGGCGTGAGCACCGCTCGGGTGGAAGGCCAGGTGCCGCGGGCCGGCCTCACCGGTGATAACGGTCGCGTCGGGGAGCGCTGTGACCGTTCCGTCGTCGCCGAACGCGAAGAAGAGCACCGCGCCGAGGCCGAGGTCGACGACCGCGAGGTCGCCGGTGCGAGGGTCGAACTGGAGCTGGTGCACATGCGGGGCCGCCTGCCGTTCCAGGCCCGATCCGCTCCCCTCGTGCTGCACGAACGCCGTGCGCCGGCCGATGGCACCGGAGGCGTCGAGCGCGAACACGGAGAACGAACCGCCCCCGTAGGCGCCGACCAGCAGAAACCGCTCGCTCGGGTCGAGCACGAGATGGGCGGGTTCCGCGCCGACGACCGCCACCTCGCCCAACGGGGTCAGCGCGCCCACCGCATCCCGAGCGTAGGCGGCGACCCCACCCGCAGGCGCGGTTTCGATCACGCTGTACACGCGGGAACCGTCGGCGGTGGCGGTGACCCACGACGGGTTGGTCACGACGGCGGCGACCTCCTGGTCTGTGACCCGGTCGCCGTCGAAGCGGGCGGTGAGGATGCCATCCGCTCGGCCGTGGACGTGCGGGAGGGTTTCGGTGTACGTGCCGATGAGCAGATCGCGGGTCATGAGCCCATCCTGCCAGCGGCCGGGGACGCATCCCCGCCACGGTTTAGGATTGTCCGGTGCGTCTCGTCATAGCCCATTGCTCCGTCGACTACGCCGGACGCCTCAGCGCGCATCTGCCGCTGGCGAACCGGCTGCTCATGCTGAAGTCCGACGGCAGCCTGCTGGTGCACTCCGACGGCGGCTCGTACAAGCCGTTGAACTGGATGAGCCCGCCCTGCACCCTCTCGGTGATCGAGCCCGACGAGGCCCAGGCCGCCGCCGGGGTGACCGAAGTCTGGAAGGTCACCCAGGCCAAGACGGCGGATATGCTCGTCGTCTCGATCCACGAGGTGCTGCACGATTCGGCGCACGAGCTGGGTGTCGATCCCGGCCTGCAGAAAGACGGCGTCGAAGCCCACCTGCAGAAGCTGCTCGCGGAACAGATCCACCTCCTCGGCGACGGCCACGTGCTGGTGCGCCGCGAGTACATGACCGCCATCGGGCCGGTCGACATCCTGGCTCGGGATGAGACGGGCGGCTCGGTCGCCGTCGAGCTGAAACGCCGCGGCGACATCGACGGGGTCGAGCAGCTCACCCGCTACCTCGAACTGATGAACCGCGACCCGCACCTCGCGCCGGTCCAGGGTGTGTTCGCCGCCCAGGAGATCAAGCCGCAGGCCCGCACTCTCGCCGAGGATCGCGGCATCCGGTGCCTCGTTCTCGACTACGACGCCATGCGCGGGCTCGACGACAGCGACAGCAGGTTGTTCTGATGGCCCCGAAGCCGCGGTTCCCCGCCAGCTACGAGAACGTGCCGGTGCGCAAGGCGCTCACCGCGATCGTCGCCGAGCCGAGCCGCGAGAACTTGGATGCACTGCTCGCCGCCGCCGTCACCGGCGGCCTGGTCGTCGACGTCACCGGATCGACGCCGGAGAACACGACCCTGCGCACGATCTCGTCGACGACGGGGGAAGCGGTGCTCCCCCTGTTCACCTCGATGAAGGTCCTTCAGGGTGCGGTGGCGAACACCGCCGCGGGCGAGGGGGCTCCGGTACAGGCCGTGATCGTTCCCGCCACCGAGGCGCTCGGCTTCATCGCCTCGGCCGACTTCGTGGCGGTCCAGTTCAACCCGGGCGCCGACGAGACGATGGTGGTCGCCCGCTCCCACATCGAGGCCGCACTCGGCTGACACCGAGCATTCTTCGAGAACCCTCACCTACCATTGGACGGTTATGACCAATCCGACCCCCACCGTCACGCGAACCTGGACCTGCATCCTGTTCGACCTCGACGGAACCCTCACCGACTCCGCACCCGGCATCACCGCCTCCCTCGTCTCGACGTTCGAGACGTTCGGGCTGCCCGTTCCCTCCCTGCCCGACTCGTCGAATACGTCGGGCCGCCGCTGCTCGACTCGCTGCAGCAGTTCGCCGGTCTGACCGAGGCCGAGGCTCGCGATGCGCTCACCGTCTACCGTGCCTCGTACCATGAGCACGGCGCCTTCGACAGCGCGGTCTTCCCCGGCATCCGGGGGCTGCTCTCGCGCCTGAACGAGGCGGGGATCCCGCTCGCCGTGGCCACCAGCAAGCCCGAACTGCAGGCGAAGCGCATCTTGGAGCATTTCGACCTCGCCCGGCATTTCGATGTGATCGCCGGTGCCACCGAAGACGAGTCGCGCAGCGCGAAATCGGAGGTCGTCGCCGAGGCCCTCCGTCGTCTCACCGAACAGGGCGTCGACCTCGCACAGACAGTAATGGTCGGAGACCGCGCCTTCGATGTGGAGGGGGCCGCGGAGAACGGGCTGCCGACCATCCTCGTCGAATGGGGTTACGGCTCGCCCGCGGAGGCCGTCGGGGCGATCGCCGTGGTTCACTCCACCGACCAGCTCAGCTCGCTGCTTCTCGGCTAGGAACACCGCCTAGAATCCGATCGGCCGCCCGGGGGCGAGCGGTTTCCCGTTTCCGGCGAATCTCTCCCCCGCGTTGTGCGCCCGCTCCCGACGCTCGACCTCCGCGAGAAGCGCCTTGTTGAGCATCTCGGACCAGCTGCTGTCCTGCTCGAAGAATGAGGTGGCGCGGTAGGCACCGCGGGCGCGGTCGCGCAGACCTTCGGTGATGTAGAAGGTGATCGTCGTCCGTCGCATCGGGCCGGTTGCTCCCGCGGCGCCGACGACGGAGCTGCGTGCGGCACGGAACTCGGAGGCGGTTTCGCGCGCGCCCACAGGCCCCTGAGCATCCGGCGAGACGGAAGTGCCGGGGTCGGGATCGTGGCTTTCGGCCGAAAGAGAACTACCCACGGGGACCTCGCAATATATTGCATGTGATCGTTGACTGTTTCACATACTCTATGGCTAGCCCTGCCCCGGCGCCAGTGGGGCCTCAGCGGGCGAGGCGCTCGACGACGCGTCCGTAGAGGCCGGGGCATGCTGCCGCGAGGGGAACGATCCGGCCGCGCAACGGCGACCGGGCGACCCGGACCAGCGCCGTGGTGAGCAGCCGGAAGTCTCGGGTCTCCGTGCGCCAGGCCCGCTCGTACTGCTGCGGCCGCCCGGCGAGCACCGCGTCGACGGCGGAGCGGGCCTGCGCGAAGCCGACGCGCATCCCTTCGCCGGTGAGTGCGTCTACGTATCCGGAGGCGTCACCGACCAGCAGCACCCGGCCCTGCGTGCGGGCGCTCGTCCGCTGCAGCAGCGGACCGGCTCCGCGCACCGGAGTCGACGCGTCCGCGGCGCCCAGACGTTCGGCGAGCTGCGGGATGCCGGCGAGCGCCTCGTCCAAGCGCAGGTTCCGCGGACCGAGCACCGCGATGCCCACCGTCTGCGGACCGACCGGCGTGACGTACGCCTCCACCGCACCCGCCCAATGCACTTCGACGAAATCGGTCCACGGTGCGAGCGCGTAGTGCCGTCGGAGTCCGAACCGGCGGCGGCGTTCCGGCTGCGGCGCCCGTTCCAGGCCGAGGTGGCGGCGGATGGGCGAGTGCAGCCCGTCGGCGGCGATCAGCCAGGGCGCGGTGAGCACGGTTCCCCCTTCGGCGATCCGCACGGACGCGCTCCCGCCCCCCTGTTCTGCCCCGGTCACCCGGCCGCGCACGAAGCGCACGCCGAGGTCCGCGGCTCGGGCCGCGAGCGCGGCCTGCAGAACGGTTCGCCGCACCCCGCGTCCGCCTCCGCCGGTGAAGCGATGCTCCACTCGATGGTCCGCGTTCAGGTACGCGATCCCGGCGAGGTCGTGGCCGGCCGGGTCGACGCCGATCCGGCGCAGCGCCGTCAGGGCTCCCGGCATCAGCCCTTCGCCGCAGGCCTTGTCGATCGGGCCCTCCCGCGCTTCCACGAGCAGCACGTCCTGTCCGGCGAGGCGGGCCTCGATGGCCGCCGCGAGCCCGACCGGGCCGGCGCCGACCACGAGAAGGTCGGCGTCTTTCGCCGTCATGGCCGGGCCGGCATCACCGTCGCGAGCGCGCGGTTCTCGCACGGGATGCGCACGGCGAGCAGGAGGATCGCGTTCAGCACAGTGAAGGCGAGCGCGGTGATCCAGGCGGTGTGCACGAGCGGCAACGCGAAACCTTCGACCACGACGGCCACATAGTTGGGGTGACGGAGCCAACGGTACGGTCCACGATTCACCAGCGGCAGCCCTCGCACGATGATCACCCGGGTGTTCCAGCGGGGGCCCAGCACCGCGATGCACCACCAGCGCAGGCCCTGGCTGGCCAGCACCAGCGCGAACATCGGCCAGCCGAGCCACGGGAGGAACGGCCGCCCGCCGAACCACACCTCCGCCA
Source organism: Leifsonia poae (assembly GCF_020009625.1). Lineage (NCBI taxonomy): Bacteria > Bacillati > Actinomycetota > Actinomycetes > Micrococcales > Microbacteriaceae > Leifsonia > Leifsonia poae. Next base: position 2,489,373 of record NZ_JAIHLP010000002.1, on the reverse strand, counting down.
AGCAGGCGAGCAGCAGCCCGGTGTGCAGTGCGACCATCGGCGGAAAGTGCCCCCGACCGAACTCGATGCCGCCCCGGGCGAACGACCACCGGGCGTTGCGCGCGGAGACCACGAGCTCGACCAGGCGCTCGACGCCGGTGGCGAGCACCAGCACCGTGTACAGGATCACGCGGCCGTGCCGATCTCAGCCGGGCCCGACGCCTCGGAGTCGGCGCCGTCCGCCCAGCGCAGCAGCACGAGTTCGGCGGTCACACCGGGTCCGAGCGCGAACAGCAGCCCATGGGTGCCGGCCGCAGGCTGCGTATCCATCAATTCGGCCAGCACATGCAGCACGGCCGCCGACGAGAGGTTGCCGACTTTCGCCAGTGAGCGCCAGCTGGCGTCGAGGGCGCCGTCGGGCAGGTCGAGCGCCCGGGCGAAGGCCTCCAGAACTTTCGGACCACCCGGATGCGCGGCCCACGCACCCACATCGGCGATCGTCAGGTCGTGCGCAGCGAGCAACCCGGCGGCGTCCCGGCGAAGTTGCGGTCGATCACCTCGGGGACGCCGGCGCTGAGCACGATGCGGAACCCCGTGCCTCCGATGTCCCAGCCGATCACATCGGCGGTGTCCGGGTAGATGCGGCTGCGGGTGTCGACGACCTCAGGCCCGGGAAGGCCGAGCTGCTGGGCGCGGCGATCGCCCACCATGATCACCGCCGCGGCGCCGTCACCGAATAGGCCGCTGGCCACGATGTTCGCCATCGAGTCGTCGCTCGCCTGCACCGTCAGTGAGCACAGTTCCACCGAGAGCAGCACAGCGACCTCGTTCGGGTGTCCGACCAGGTAGTCGTGCACGCGGGCGATTCCGGCGGCGCCCGCCACGCAGCCGAGACCGAAGCTGGGCAGGCGTTTCACGTCGGGGCGCAGGCCCATGCGTGCGACGAGCTGGGCGTCGATCGACGGGGCGGCGATGCCGGTCACCGAGGTGAACAGCAGAAAGTCGACATCGGCCGGCGCGAGGCCCGCCGTCGCGAGGGCCGCGGTGAGCGCGCGCTCGGCCAGCGTGGTGCCCTCGGCGATGAAGTAGTCGTTCGACTCCTGGAACGAGGCGAGGGCGCTGTACCGCTCCAACGGCATCACCAGGTTGCGCGTTTCCACTCCGCTCGAGGCGTGGACGCGGCGCATCACGGCCTGCCGGCCAGGGTCGGAGGTGATCATCGTCAGAAGCGCCGCGGTGATCTCCGTCTGCGGGTAGCTCCGCGCTGGCACCACCGGCGCCACCGCCACGATTCGGGTCACCTCCGCAACGTACCACCGCCACGGGGTCGCACCCCCGTCTCGCCCCCGATTCCCGGCGAGCGCGCATCCGGGATGCCTGTGCCGTCAGCGCCCGGCCGTGCGAACGGACCAGCGGCCGTCGGTGCGGGTGAGGGCCAAGGGGTAGTCGAGCGTCCGGCTGATGAGCTCGCTCGTCAGCACCTCGTCGGCGAGCCCCTGCGCCACGATGCGACCGTCGCGCAGCAGAACCGCATGGGTGGTGCTGGCGGGCAGCTCCTCCAGGTGGTGGGTCACGAGCACGCTCGCAAGGTCCGGGTGCTGCGCTCGTAGCCCGTCGATGCGATCGAGCAGATGCTCCCGGGCCGCGATGTCGAGCCCGGTGCTCGGCTCGTCCAGCAGCAGAAGGTGCGGGTCGGCCAGGAGCGCCCGGGCGATGAGCGCGCGCCCGCGCTCACCCTGGGAGAGGGTGGGCCAGGTCGACTCGGCGAGGTCGCGCATCCCGAGCAGGTCGACCAGTTCGTCAGCGTGCGCCGACTGCTCTGCTGTCGGCTCCCAGCGCATCATGATTTCCGTCGTGCCGGTGGCACCGGTGAGGACGACCTCCCGCACGGTGAGCGGCGAGCGCACCTGGTGCCTCGGGTTCACGTGACCGATGAGGCCGCGCAGCTCTCGCAGGTCGACCCGCCCGAGACGACGGCCGAGAACGTCGACGGTGCCTCTCGTCGGGTGCACCACCGCGCCGAGCATGCTGAGGATCGTGCTCTTGCCGGCACCGTTCGACCCGATCAGCGCCCAGTGCTCCCCTGCCCGAACCTCGAGGTCGATGTCGTCGAGGATGGTGCGGCCGCCGCGCACGAAAGCGACGCCCTCCGCTTTCAGAATGGTTCTCGTCGCGTCCGTCACTCCCCCATCCTGCCGGAAACGACGGCCGGATCAGAACGGCCAGAGGAGCGGCACGAGCAGCACGGCGACGGCGAGGAACAGCACCACCAGCACCAGCCCGAGCCGCCAATAGTCGCCGAAGCGCAGACCGGCCGGCCCCATGATCATGAAGTTCGCCGGGGTGGCCACCGGGGTGAGGAAGGCCGCGGCGGAGACGACCGCGACCGCCATCAGGAACGGCAACGGCGAGACGTGCAGCTCGACGGCCACGGAGACCGCGATCGGCGCGATGATGAGCGCGGTCGCAGTGTTGCTGATGAGCTGACCGAAGACGAGGGCGACGACGCAGAGTGCCAGCAGCACGAAGAGCGGGCCGAGGTGGCCGACCGTGTCGACGAGACCGGTTGCGATCAGCTCCGCGGCGCCCGTCTTGGTGATGGCCGTCGACATCGGGATCATGCCGGCGACCAGCAGCAGCGTCGTCCACGAAATCGAGCGGTGTGCCCGTTCGACGGTGACGGCGCGGGTGAGCACCATCGCCGCCGCGGCCAGGAGGCCCGTGACAGCAGGGGGCATGATCCCGGTCGCCAGCGAGGCCACCATGAGGACGAGGATGGCGAGCGCCACCCAGGCGCGCATGCCGAGCGGAGCTGCCTGCCGGCGCAACTGATCGGGCTGGTCGACGACGAGGAGGTCGGGGTCGGCGAGGTTCAGGTCGAGCGCATCCCATCGCCCCTGCACGAGCAGGATGTCGCCGGACTCGAGCACGATGGTCTGCGAGTCGATCGCCTCGCCCGCGCGCTGCACGGCGAGGACGACGAGGTCGCCGCTGTCGGTGATCATGCCCGGGAACACCGTTTCGCCGACCATGCTCGACCGCGGTGAGACGACGACCTCGGCCACCCCGTAGGTCGCGTCGATGAGGGCGTCCGTGCGCCCGAGCGAGCCGTTCGCGCCGAGGCCGGCGAGCTTGGCCTCCTTCTTCAGGATGCGGATACTCGTCGTCTCACCTCGCACCAGCAGGCGATCGCCCGGCTGGATCGTCTCGCCCGCGGGACGCCGGTCGGTGCCCTGCACGGCGATCAGCTGAACGGGCGCGAGCTCGCCGAGGCGCGCCTCCCCCGCCGAGCGGCCGACGAGCGGCGAGTTGGATCGCACGCGCACACGGGCGAAGGGCTGCGGCGTCGCGTACTCCCGGAGGAGGGTGCGAGCGTGGTCGCTGAGGTCACGCGGCATGGTGGCCGGCATCCGCTCCGGGATGAGCCAGCGCCGGAACAGCACGGTGATCAGCACCGTACCCACCACCAGCACCGCACCGACCGCGGTGAACTCGAAGAACCCGAAACCGCCGTGGCCGGTCTCGGCGGCGAGCTCGGAGATGATCACGTTCACCGGACTGCCCGTGAGGGTGAGCAACGACCCGGCGTGGGCGCCGAAGGCGAGCGGGAGCAGCAGCCGCGACGGCGCCACCGAGATGCGCGAGGCGACCACGACCACCACCGGGAGGAGGGCGGCGACGGCACCGTTCACACTGATCAGAGCCGAGAGCACGGCGACCACCAGCATGACGAGTACCGTGAGCACCCCGGCCTTCGTGCCGCCCCGACTCACGAGCTGCTGCCCTGCCCACCCGGTGAGGCCGGAGGCGTCGAGCCCTTCGGCGACCACGAAGAGGGAGGCGATGAGCACCACCGCGGGGTCGGCGAAACCGGCGAACGCCTGCGGCAGATCGAGCACGCCCGTCGCGAGCAGGGCGAGGGATGCACCGAGCGCGACGAGACCGGTCGGCACCTTCCCGCTCACGAACGCGACGACCGCGAGGCCGAGGATCACCATCGTCACCGCGATGTCACTCATGGGGCGAATCTATCTGAGCGCACCCCCGCGCAAAACGTCTGCATTCGATTCCCGCGCTGAACGCAGGCCGCCGCGTGCCCGGGATCAGTCGGTGACAGCGATGGCGTCGATCTCGACGAGCATCTCCTCGCGGGGCAATCCGGTGAAGACCGTGGTGCGGGCCGGCAGCACGCCCGAGCTCACCCGGGCCGAGACGAACTCCCCGTACGCCTCGTTCATGACGGCGAAGTCCTCACGCTTGGTGAGGTAGACCCGCAGCATCATGACATCGTCGAAGGTGGCGCCGCCGGCCGCGAGGATGGCCTCCACATTCTGCAGGGTCCGCTTCGTCTGGGCGGCGACATCGCCCGGGTGCAGGTACTCGTTCGTGGCCGGGTCGACCGGGCCCTGCCCCGAGACCTGCACGAAGGGTCCACGGCGGACCCCCTGCGAGAAGGTGTGCGCCGGAGCGGGGGCGTCGGGGGTGCTCAGGGCGGTGCGGTCGGCCATGGTGGTCCTTTCGAGACGGTCAGACGGTGGGGATGGTGGGGAGGGTGGGGAGGGCGGGCGGAAGCACGAAGGGCGCTTCGCCCACGAACCCGAGCTCGGCGGAGATCGCCGCAGTGGCTTCTCGCAGCGCGGGAAGCAGGTCGAGCACACCGGCGTAGGAAAGCACGACGTTCGGAACCGAGACCGACACGGCAGCGGCAACCCGTCCGTCGGCGCCGAAGACGGGGGCGCCGACGCAGTTCATGAAGGTCTCGTGCTCCTCGTGGTCTTGCGCCCAGCCGCGGGCGGCGGAGCGGCGCACCTCGGCGATCAGCTCGTCGGGGCCGGCGATGGTGCACCCGGTGAACCGCTCGTAGTCGACGGCCGCGGCCACACGGTCGAGGTCGGCGTCGTCGAGTCCGCCGAGCAGGATCTTCGCCACCGCGGTGGCGTGAAGGGCGGCGGGAAGCCCGATGCGGGAGTACATCCGCAACGGCTGACGCGACTCGACTTTGTCGATGTAGATCACCGTCTCCCCGTCGAAGGCGGCCAGGTGCACGGTCTGGCCGGTCGTCGCGCCGAGCGCCCGCAGCGTGGGGGCGGCGACGCGACGCACATCCCGGGTGTCGAGGGCGGTCTGGGCGAGCCCGAAGACCGCCGAACCCACGTGGTAGCGGTACGACACGTCGCGGGTGACGTAGCCATGCGATTCCAGCGTCTGCAGCAGGCGCAGCACCGTCGTCTTGTGCACGCCCGTGGCCGCCGCCAGGGTGTCGAGCGAGTCGACCCCGCGCGAGACGAGGTCGAGCAGTTCGAGGCCGCGTGCCAAGGACTGGCTCATGACCGCCGCCAGGGGATCTCGCCGGGGTGCACACGCCACGCTGCCCAGACCTCGTCGGGGGCGGCGGCGATGCGGTCGCGCTCCGCCGCATCCGGAACCGTGACGGGACGATCGCCGGAGCCGATCAGAGTGAGCGCCGCGAGTGCGTGCCCGAGCCGCAGGCAGGTCGTCTCGTCGCGCCCCTCCACCAGGGCCGCCAGATAGCCGGCGGCGAAGGCGTCACCCGCGCCGACTGGTTCCACCACCTCAACTGTGAGACAGGGGACACGGATCTGCGTTCCGTCCCGACGCAGCGTGGAAGCGTGCATGGCTTCGTCTTTCAGCACGAGCCGGCTGAGGCGGGGGTGGTCGGCGAACAGTCGCTCCCCGTCGGCGTGGCCGAAGTGGGCGCCGGCCTCGTCGACGCCCACGAAGAGGGCGTCCGCCTGGGCGACAAGCGCATCCAGAGGGTCGGTCGCGCGGTCGCGCCAGAGCAACGGGCGGTAGTTGAGGTCGACGCTCACGATGGCGTGCGGCCCGACGGCATCGCGCAGCCCGGCGAGGGCTTCGGCGGCCGAGACCGAGAGGGCGGCCGTGATCCCGGAGGTGTGGACGATCCGCGACTCGCGCAGCGCCGCAGCGGCGGCCTCGGAGCGGAGCAGGGCCGGGCCGATCGCCGAGGCGGCCGATTCGCGACGGTAGTAGTGCATCCGGGTGCGTGTCCCGTTCAGCCCGGATGCCGTCTCTTTCACGTAGAGACCGGTCGCACGCTTGTCATCGGTCTCGACCGCGGCGGTGTCGACACCTGCTTCGGCCGCGGTGCGTCGGATGCGGTCGCCGAACCCGTCGGCGCCGAGGCGTGAGATCCACGCGGTGCGGATGCCCATGCGGGCCAGCGTGCTCGCCACATTGAACTCGGCGCCGCCCACATCGGAACCGAAGGTGTGCGCCTCCGCGAGCGGAAGCGGGGTATCGGGGAACAGCGCGATCATGGCTTCGCCGATCGTCGTGACCTGCACGGGTTCCCGTTGCACCGCCGCCTCGTTTCGTCCGGATGCCGTGTTCTCGGGTTTCGCCGGCGTCATCCTGCATGGTAGAACAGGCACAACACAATCTGCAACGCCCGTTGCGCTATGCGCAACGCACAGGAGGAGATGCCATGCAGACCTCGAAGGCCATGCCGCTCGGTTCCACCGCGGATGACGTCACCGCCCTGGCGAGCAGGCGACCGGCGCTGCACACCTTCCCCACCCCGCTCGTCACGCTGAGCGAAGCCGCTTTGCAGCACAACCTCGACACGATGTCCGCCTGGTGCGCCCGGGCGGGCGTCGGTCTGGCGCCGCACGGGAAGACGACCATGAGCCGCGCGCTCTGGGAACGGCAGCTCGCGGCCGGGGCGTGGGGGATCACCGTGGCGACGCCCTGGCAGCTCTCGGTGGCGCTGGAGTGGGGCATCCCCCGCGTGATGCTCGCCAACGCCCTCGTGCAGCCGGATGCGCTGCGGTTCACCGCCCGGCAGGGGGCACCCGGTCAGGTGCTGGTCTGGGCGGACTCGGTCGCCGCAGTGGAGATCATGCAGGAGACGCTGAGCGCCGCCCGGGCCCCCGCGCCCCTCGGCGTGCTGGTCGAGCTCGGCAGCGCGGGCGGCCGCACCGGGGCTCGAACGCAGGGCGAAGCCCTCGCCGTCGCCCGCGCCGTAACGACCTCCCCCGCCCTCACCCTCGCCGGCGTCAGCGGTTATGAGGGAGCACTGGCGCACACCGGCGACGAAACAGCACTGTCCGTTGTGCGCGACTACCTGCGCACCCTCGTCGCGCTGCACGACGCGATCGAAGCCGAAGGGCTCTACCCCGCCGGCGGCACGGCGATCCTGACCGCCGGTGGCAGCGCCTACTTCGACATCGTCGCGGAGGTCCTCGCCGCGCGTCACGACCCCGTCGGCGCACGTGGTCGCGTGGTTGAGGTCCTGCTCCGCTCGGGCGCCTACATCACGCACGACGACGGCTTCTACCACGGGATCACCCCGCTCGACCGCGAAGAATCGAACGCAGGGTTCCACGCCGCGATCCACGGCTGGGCCACGGTGGTCTCCCGCCCCGAACCCGGACTCGCGCTGGTGGATGCGGGAAAACGCGACCTCCCCTACGACGAAGGTCTGCCCGTACCCCAGGCCGTCCGCCGCCGAGGCTCCACGACCACCATCCCGATCCAGGATGCGGTCGTCACCGCGATGAACGACCAGCACAGCTTCGTGAGCGTTCCGCCCGGGCTGGCGCTCGACGTGGGGGATGTCGTGCGTTTCGGGCTGTCGCATCCGTGCACCACATTCGACAAATGGCGCGCCCTCGCCATCGTCGACGATGTGGAGGCGGCCGACCCCCGCGTGATCGGCCTGCTCGAGACCACCTTCGGCTGACCGCCGCGAACCGGGAGAACCATGATCCTCGACATCCTCCGCGCCGATCGCGCGCTCACCGTGGTGCGCGCCCCCCGCATCGAAGACCCCGCCGCCCTCTGTCGTGCGCTCGCGAGCGGCGGCATCCGCACGGTCGAGTTCACGTTCACGACGCCGGAGGTGGAGCGCATCGTGGCGGAGTCGGTGGCCACGGCCGCCGATCACGGGGCCGTCGTCGGCGTCGGAACCGTGACCGACGAAGCCAAGGCCGAGGCCGCCATCGCGGCGGGTGCGCGCTTTCTGGTGACGCCCGGGCTGCACGAGGGCGTCGCCGCCGTCGCACGCGAGGCGGGCATCCCCTTCCTCCTCGGCGCGCTCAGCCCCAGCGAGGTCATGCGGGCCATGGAGTGGGGTGCGGCCGCCGTGAAGATCTTCCCCGCCTCCCTCGTCGGGCCCGGGTATCTCAAAGACCTGCGCGGCCCTTTCCCCGATGTGGCCTTCGTCCCGTCCGGCGGGGTGCACGCGGGCACGGCCGCCGACTGGGTGGCCGCGGGAGCCCTCGCCGTGACGGCGGGATCGAGCGTCGTCAGCGCGGCGGCGATCGAGGCGGGACAGTGGCAGGCGATCCGCGAGCAGGCGAAGACCTTTTCGGCCGCCGTCCACGGAGTATGACCGTGCCGGAGGGCGGGAGCACACTCATCCGCGGGGCCCTGGTGCTCGACGGATCGGGCGAGCCTGGCTTCGTGGGCGACGTCCTGGTCGAGGGCGGACGCATCGCCGCCGTGGGCCGAGTGAACGCAGCCAGCCGGCTCGACGCCCCCGTCGGCGGGCGAATCCTCGACGCGGACGGTCTCGCCGTCGCCCCTGGCTTCATCGATATGCACGCGCACTCCGATCTCGCCGTGCTCACCGATCACGCCCACCTCGCCAAGGTGTCGCAGGGCGTCACCACCGAGGTGATCGGGCAGGACGGCCTCTCCTACGCGCCGGCCACCGAGCAGACCATGCCGATGCTGCGCGAACAGATCGCCGGCTGGAACGGCACCGGACCGGGCCTGGACTTCGCTTGGCGCAGCGTGGCCGACTATCTTGCCGCCGTCGACGCTCACGGCACCGCGACGAACGTGGCCTACCTCATCCCGCAGGGATCCGTGCGGATGGCCGTCGTCGGCTCGGAGCGCCGCACCGCCACCCCCGACGAGCTCCGCGAGATGCGCAGACTCATCGCCGACGGGATGCGCGACGGCGCGTTCGGCCTCTCCTCCGGCCTCACCTACGCGCCCGGGATGTTCGCCGACACCGCCGAGCTCGTCGCCCTCTGCACCGTGGTCGCCGAGCACGGCGGCTTCTATGCACCCCACCAGCGCTCCTATGGCGCGGGCGCGCTGGCGGCCTATGCCGAGATGCTCGACGTGGCCGCGCAGGCCGGATGCGCCCTGCATCTCACCCACGCCACGATGAACTTCGCCGTCAACCGGGGCCGCGCGAGCGAACTCGTCGCCCTGATCGACGGCGGTCTCGCGGCCGGACTCGACATCACCATCGACACGTACCCCTACCTCTCCGGGTCGACGACGCTGTCGGCGCTGCTGCCCGGCTGGGCGTCCGCCGGGGGCCCGGAGGCGACCCTCGCGCGGCTGCGCGACCCGGCCGACCGCGCCCGGATCGCCTACGAACTGGAAGTGACCGGCTCGGACGGCTGCCACGGCGTCCCCGTGGAGTGGGGCACGGTCGAGATCGCCGGTGTGCTCGATCCGGCGCTGCTCCCGGCCGTCGGTCACACGATCGCGGCGCTGGCCGAGCGCCGGGGCGCACCCCCATCGAACGTGTACTTCGATCTGCTGACGGCCGACCGGCTCGGCACGAGCATCCTGCAGCACGTCGGCGACGAGCAGAACGTGCGCACGATGATGCGGCATCCGCGGCACACCGGCGGAAGCGACGGCATCCTGGTGGGCACCAAGCCGCACCCCCGCGCCTGGGGTACGTTCCCCCGCTACCTCGGGCACTATGTGCGCGAGGAGGGCGTGCTGACCCTCGAAGACGCGATCGTGCACCTGTCGGCGCGTCCCGCCGCCCGGCTCGGGCTCACAGACCGAGGGCGCATCCGGGCGGGCGCCGTCGCCGACCTCGTGCTGTTCGACCCGCACGCCGTCGCCGACCGCGCCACTGACGCCGACCCGCGGCGCCCCGCCGTCGGCATCCCCTGGGTGTTCATCGCCGGGCGCCCGGTGATCGCCGACTCGACGCGAACCGACCAGGTGCCGGGGCGGGCCCTGCGAAAGAATGCAGTGTGACGAGATCTTTCCTCATCCTGCACGGGTGGGACAACTTCCGGCCGCCCGGGCATTGGCAGCATGAGCTCGCGACCGCGCTCCGTTCCCGCGGCGAGCGCGTGGTCTACCCCCAATTGCCGGATGCCGCACGCCCCTCGGTCGACGCCTGGCGCGACGCGGCCGGAGCGGCGCTTGCGGAAGCCTCGGGCAACGAAGCCCATGTCGTAGTGCTCTGCCACAGTCTCGCCTGCCTGCTCTGGCTGGGCACGGAGACCCTGTCGGGTGACGAGTCGGTGGAGCGTGTGCTGCTCGTCGCCCCGCCCTCACCGGAGGTGGTGGCCGGCTTCCCCGCGATCGCCGCGTTCGCGCGGCTGCCACTCATCGCCGGCGCGACGCCGACCCTGATCGCCGCTTCGGACGACGACCCGTTCTGCCCCGCGGGTGCGACCGCCGTATTCGGCGCGCCGTTCGGGCTGCCGGTCACGGTCGTCCCCGGCGGCGGTCACCTCGAACGCACGGCAGGCTACGGCGCATGGCCGGCCGTGGAGGCCTGGTGCCTCGACCCGGCGACCCCGATCGTGCCGCGCTGAGCGTTCGGCTCAGACGGACTCCGCGACGGCCGCGCGCACCGCATCCCGCGCCTCGGCCGCACCGTCGGCAGCGAGCGCGACAGCCGCCAGCCGTTTCGCCTGATCGAGGGTGAACCGCCGCAGCGAAAGCCGGACATCGGCGATCGCGGCCGGCGACATGGAGAGCGTCGTGGCGCCCAGCCCGACGAGGACGACGGCGAGCAGCGGATCGGCCGCCGCCTCGCCGCAGATGCCGACGGGTTTGCCGGCCGCGCTCCCCGCCTGACCGACCTCGCCGATCAACTTCAGAACAGCGGGATGCCACGGATCCTGATAGCCCGCGACCGACCCGAGCAGCCGATCGGCCGCCAGCGTGTACTGCGTGAGGTCGTTGGTGCCGATCGAGGCGAACGCCGCCTCACGCAGGATGCGGTCGGCCAGCAGTGCTGCCGACGGCACCTCGATCATGACGCCCACGGTCTTCAGCCCGAGCGCCGTGGCGAGTTCGACGAAGTAGCGGGTCTCCTCCACGGTGGCCACCATCGGCGCCATCACCCACAGGTCCGCGTTCGTCGCGGCGTCGGCTTCGGCCAGGGCGGTCAGCTGGTCGCGCAGCAGGGGTTCATTGGCTCGCAGCGACCGCAGCCCCCGCATCCCCAGCGCCGGGTTGTCTTCCGCCGTGCCGTCGCCCAGGAACTCGAGCGGCTTGTCGGCGCCGGCGTCGAGCACGCGAACAACGACCTTCTTCTCGGGGAACGCGTCGAGGAGGGCGGTGTATTGCTCACGTTGCTGATCCACGGTGGGGGCGAGCCGCTGGTCGAGGAAGAGGAACTCGGTGCGGAACAGGCCGACGCCCTCCGCCCCCGCGTCGAGCGCCCGCTGCAAGCCGTCGGGCGAGCCGAGGTTCGCGAGCAGGGGGACGGCGGTGCCGTCGGCGAGCGCGCCCGGCCGGTTGCCGCCGGAGAGCGCCTGCTCGCGTTCCCGGATGCGGCGGAGCGCCCCGTGCGGGCGGTCTCGTCGGGGGCCACCGTGACCGTGCCTGCCGCAGCATCCACCACGACCTCGGCACCGGCGGGGATGGCGTCGGCTCCGGCAACGCCGACGAGGGCGACGATCGCCTTCTCCCGCGCCAGGATGGCCGTGTGCGACGTGGGCCCGCCCTCGCGGGTGACGAGTCCGAGCACCTTGGTGAGGTCGAGGAGTGCCGTGTCGGCCGGCGCAAGGTCGTGCGCCACGAGCACGTACGGCTCTTCGGACTCCGGAACACCGGGAGCCGGTCGCCCGGCGATGGCGGCGATCACCCGGCGTGCGACATCGTCGAGGTCGGCCGCACGCTCACCGAGATATCCGCCCAGGCCGACGAGCATGTCGCGGTAGACCGCGAAGCCCTCGAACACCGCACGCTCCGCGGTCTTCCCCGTCGCGATCCGCTCCGATACGTCATCGGCGAGCGACGAATCCTCGGCCATCATCGCCTGCGCTTCGAGCACGTCGGCGGCCGTGCCGGAGACCCGCGCCGCACGCTCGCGCAGATCGGCGGCGACGATCGTCACCGCTGACGCCGAGCGGGCGCGCTCCTCGTCGGGCGTACGGTTGCTCGCCTCGTCGACCGGGTCGGGCAGCGGGTCGGCCATCCGCAGCACCCGACCGAGCGCGACGCCCTGACCGATGCCGGCGCCGGACAGCACCTGGGTGGACTCAGCCATTCGGTTCTCCTTCGCTGGGGCACGACGGGGCACGCCCGTTCTCCATAGTGCCGCCGTCGGGCATCCGGTTCCAGCCCGTTCGCCGATTCGGCACGGCAGGCGGGCGAGCGGATGCGCGCCGAGCGGTCACCGTTTCGCCAGCGTGCCGATCTTGTCGCCATCCGCTTTGAAGACGGTGAGGGTGTCGCCCGACACCGTGGCAGTGGAGGCCAGGGAGAGCCAGGGGTGAACACCCTCGCAGGCCACCAGCGTGCTGGCGAACGGCCCGAACTCGAGCTTGTCGCCGACGAAGGTCGCCTTGCCTGCCATCGCGTTGCAGCCATCCGACCCGTTGAAGGCGCCGTCGGCGGCGATGGTCAGCGACGGCTGCCCCTGGGCGTCGTCCCCCCAGGAGCCGACGAACACCGACACCGACGAGTCGGCGGATGCGGTCGGGGTGGGGCTCGCGCTCGGGGAGTTCGCCGCGCATCCGGTGAGGGAGGCCGCGGCCGCGATGGCCAGAACGAGAACGGTGGTGCGCACGATCTTCATGGCATCAACCTATCGGCGTGGAGCGCCAATTGAAATGCCCGTGTTCCGGCCGATCAGGCCGCTGCGCCGAGCCAGGCCTGTGCCATCAGCTCGTGACCGAGCGGGGTCGGGTGCACGCCATCCCCCAGCAGTTCGGCCGCGCGGCGCTCGGTCGCCCAGAAGGCGAAGAGCTCGTCCGTCGACACCAGCACGGCGTCGAACTCGGCTGCGAGCGCACGGATGACCACGATGCGCGGTTCCAGGTCGTCCCGCCATTCCGGGGTCACCGGGCCGACCGGCAGGGTGAACGGCTCGAGCAGCACGAACCGGGGGTTCAGCGACTCCCGCGCCCGGGTCAGCAGGTCGCGCACCGAGGTCTCGAAGGCTTCGGTCGACGTGGGGTCGTTCGAGTCGAACCGGCGCCAGGTGTCATTGACGCCGACGAGCAGCGAGACCACGGTCGGCGTCAGATCGAGGCAGTCTTCCTCCCAGCGCGCCTGGAGGTCGACGGCGCGGTCGCCGCTGATGCCGCGGTTGATGACCTCGATCGCCAGCTCGGGGCGCGTCTCGGCGAGCGACTCCGCCACGACCCGGGCGTAGCCCTGGCCGAGATCGGCGGGGTCGGTGCGCACACGCTCCGCATCCGTGATCGAATCTCCGATGAACAGGATGCGGTCGTCCGCGCGCAGAAGGCTCATACGTTCATCCTGCCGGATCGCGCCGCCCGGTTCCCACCCCGTTACGATCCCGGTGTCGCGGATCCCGGTGACGCGGATCCCGGTGTCGGGTCAGCGGGCCGGGAGGGCGGGGAGTTCGATGCGCGCAGCGGAGTGCAGAGAGTCGCGGGCGGCGAGGGCGACCCGCAGGGCGTCCACCGCCGCCGCGGTCGGCGAGCGTCGCGAATCCTGACCGGCGTCGACGCAGCACAGGAAACTGCGCGCCTGCGCGAGGAAGGCGTCGCCGGCATCGCTGTGCACCGCATCCGTTCCCCGCGAGCCGACCAGTTCGAGGGTGCTGCGAAAGGGATAGTCGGCCGGCAGGTCGGCGACGCTGAGCACCTGTGCGACCCCACCGTCGGCGTACTCGATCGTCGTCTCGACCGGGGTGCCGAAGCCGGCGCCGATCCCCGTGCCCGGCCCCCGCACGCTGCGAACCGCGACAGGGGTGCCGAGAAAGTGGTTGGCCTGGTCGAAGTCGTGGATGGCGAAGTCCACGATCATGCCGCCGGACTGCTGCTCGTCGGCGAGCCACGGCGCCCACTCCGGCGTCGCCGACAGGCGGCAGGCGCGCAGCGCACGGACCGTGCCGATCGCATCCGCAGCCACACGATCGGCCAGGTCGGAGTACCCGGCGAAGAAGCGCACGACCTGTGCCACCATGAGAACGCCGGGGCTCCGCTCGGCGGCCGCCGACACCGACAGCGCGTCGGGGACCGTCAGCGCGATCGGCTTCTCCAGCAGCACGTTCTTCCCCGCGTCGAGCGCAGCGATCGCGATCGACGCATGGCTGGGGGTCGGCGTGCACACCGAGACGACTGTCAGCGTGGGGTCGGCCAGCACGTCGTCGAGGGAGGTGGCCCACCGGGCGTTCGGAGCTTCGGGCAGCTCGGGCCGGCGACGCGGTGACACGACGACGGCGACCTCGAGGCCGAGACGCGCCCACGCACCGGCGTGGGCGCGTGCCATGCGCCCCGCGCCCACCACGGCGATGCGGTGGTGCACTCAGCGCACCACGCGGTTGATCTCGTGCGTGTCGAAGAGCAGGTCGAGCACGAGCCGGCCGGCGCCGAGGATGCCGGCGCGGTCTTTCGCGACGCTCACCGCGATGTCGAGCGTGTCGGTGACCATCGGGAGGCACTCGAAGTAGATGGTGGAGCGCACCCCGGCCACGAAGGCCTCGGCCTCGCCCAGGATGCCGCCGAGCACGAGACGCTGCGGGTTGAAGAAGTTCATGATGGTGGCCAGCACCCCGCCGACGCGGGTTCCGGCCTCGCGCAGCATCTGGGTGGCGAGCGGATGCGCGTCACGGGCGAGCGCCAGCACCTCGCTGGTGTCTTCCACCGCCACACCGGCGTCGCGGAGTGCCTGAACGATGGCGGCGCCGCCGGCCACCGCATCCAGGCACCCGGTGCGGCCGCAGGAGCAGAGCACGGGCGGGGCGCCCGGAACGGTGACATGGCTGATGTCCCCCGCCATGCCGTGGAACCCGTGGTAGAGGTCGCCCGAGGCGACAACCCCGCAGCCGATGCTGGAGCCGGCCTTGACGAAGACGAAATGCTTCACATCGTCGCGCAGGCTGACGTGCTCGCCGAGGGCCATCAGATTGGCATCGTTGTCGATGGCGGTGGGGAGTCCGCTCAGCGCGGTCATCATGGCGGCGACGTCCACGCCGTTCCAGCCGGGCATGCGCGAGGGCGAGACCATCACTCCGGCGGAGTCGACAGGGCCGGGCAGCCCGATGCCGTAGCCGCGCATCCGCTGGCCGGGCTGGCCGTGCTCCGCCACGAGTTCGTCGGCAACCGCGGTGATCCAGGTGAGGATGCGGCGGGGGCCGTCTCCGATGTCCATGCCTTCGTTGCGCACTGCGATCAGGCGCCCGGAGAGGTCGAGCAGGCCGAAGGTGGCGTGGTGCGAGCCGAGGTCGACGGCGCAGACGACGCCGGTGGACGGGTCGACCTCCAGCGTGCGCGGGCGGCGGCCTCCCTGTGAGACACCTTCCCCCGCTTCCCTCACGTAGCCGGCGCCGATCAGGGCGTCGATGCGCTGGGCGACGGTGGAGGGCGAGAGTCCGGTGGAGCGGGCGATCTCGGCCCGCGATCGGGAGCGCCCCGACCGGATGAGGTCGAGGATGGCGCCGGCCGACGAGCCGTGGCCCTGCAGGGCGTCCGTGGTGCTGTTCATCGCGCCGTGCCACTCCACTCTGAAGACGTTTGGGTCGAGGATACTGTATCGACTTTATTCGAATTTGCAGAAAGTAACTCCATGATTGCGTAAAACGGCAAAGACTTAGTACGCTTTCCGCAACCCCGATCGAGGCCTGCCCCCACCGGCCCCGACCGACAGAACGATCGACAATGACGCGAGGAACCCGATGACAGCAACGGATGCACGCACCCAGCCCATGGTGAGCCTGCACGCGGTCAACAAGCACTTCGGCGAATTGCACGTGCTCAAAGACATCGAGCTGACCGTGCAGCCCCGAGAGGTAGTCGTCGTCGTCGGCCCCTCCGGCTCGGGCAAGTCGACCCTCTGCCGGTCGATCAACCGCCTCGAGACCATCGACGCCGGCGAGATCCGTGTCGACGGCGAACTGCTCCCCGTCGAAGGGGCCGCGCTCGCGCGGCTGCGCGCCGATGTCGGCATGGTCTTCCAGTCGTTCAACCTGTTCGCACACCGCACGATCCTCGAGAACGTGACCCTCGCACCCATCAAGGTGCGCGGCGCCAAGAAGGCCGACGCCGAGAAAGAGGCTATGGAGCTGCTCGCCCGGGTCGGCATCGCCGAGAAGGCGCACAGCCACCCGGCGCAACTCTCCGGCGGCCAGCAGCAGCGCGCGGCGATCGCCCGCGCACTCGCCATGCACCCCAAGGTCATGCTGTTCGACGAGCCCACCAGCGCGCTCGACCCCGAGATGGTCGGGGAGGTGCTCGAGGTGATGACCTCGCTCGCCCACGACGGAATGACGATGATCGTCGTCACCCACGAGATGGGTTTCGCCCGCCGTGCCGCCGACCGCGTGGTCTTCATGGACCGCGGACAGATCGTCGAGCAGGCCGCCCCGGCCGACTTCTTCGACGCCCCCCGATCCGAGCGCGCGCGCTCGTTCCTGGCTTCCGTCCTGTCGCACTAAGTGCACGGAAGGTAACCCCTGCACCACACATCCCCCTGAGGAAGGACGCAGTACCCATGACCCGATTCCCCCGCAAGAAGGCGATGGCCGCCGGCATGATGCTGGCCGCCGTGACACTCGCCGTCACCGCCTGCTCCAGCAACACCGCCCTGCCCGGCAGCGGCTCCAGCGCCGGCTCGACCAACGCCGCCTCGGTCTTCGCCGACGCCCCGGTCGCGAAGGCCGACCTCATCCTGCCGAACTCGACGATGGAAGCCATCAAGAAGCGCGGCAAGCTCATCGTCGCCGAGGCGCTCGATGCCCCGCTGCTCTCGCAGCAGGACCCGACGAACCCGGACCAAGTGACCGGGTTCGATGCCGACCTCGCCAAGCTGCTCGCCATCTACATCCTCGGCAAGCCGAATGTGGAGATCGTGCCGCCCGCCTCGGAGACCCGTGAAGCGATGCTGCAAAACGGCACGGTCGACGTCGTGTTCAACACCTACACGATCACACCGGAGCGCGCGACGCAGATCGACTTCGCCGGGCCGTACTTCGAATCCGGATTGGCCGTCGCCGTCAAGAGCGACAACGACAAGATCAAGAGCATCAAGGACCTCGCCGGCAAGAACGTGATCGTCGGGGCGAACACCCCCGCCGTCACCGAGGTGCCCAAGCAGGTCCCGACCGCCAAGATCACCGCCTTCGCCACCGACCCGGCCGCCGTCCAGGCGCTCATTCAGGGCCGCGGCGACGCCTACGTGCAGGACTACACCCTGCTCGCGAGCGACGCGGCCAGCGAGAAGCAGATCAAGGTCGTCGGCGAGCCGTTCACCAAGGAGCCATACGGCATCGGCCTCAAGCACGGTGACAGCGACTTCAAGTCGTTCATCAACACCTGGCTGAAGACCATCCAGAAGGACGGCCAGTGGGGCAAGGCGTGGAAGACCACGCTCGGCACCGTGACCGACTCCGCCATCCCGACCCCGCCGGCGATCGGCTCGGTCCCCGGCTCCTGACCGCTCGGGCGCGCGCGGAGTGCCCATCGTTCCTTCGCGCGCGCCCCGGCCCTCACGTCCCTGCCCCTTTTCCGAATGAGTGAACAATGAACCCCCTGATCGACAACCTCGGGCTGATCGCCCAGGCACTCGGCACGACCCTGATGATGGCGCTCATCGCCGGGGTCTGCTCGATCGTGCTCGGTGTTCTCGTGACGGTGGCGCGGGTGAGCCCCATCCCGATCCTGCGCGGCGCCGCCTTCGTCTACGTGCAGTTCTTCATCAACGTCCCGCTGCTCGCACTGCTGCTGCTCGCGGTCTTCGCGCTCCCCGATGCGGGACTCCTGCTCCCCCTCACCCCCACGGCGATCATCGTGCTCACCGTGTACGAGGCCGCCTACGTCGCCGAAGCCGTGCGCAGCGGGGTGAACACCGTCTCGGTCGGGCAAGTCGAGGCCTCCCGCGCCCTCGGGTTCACCCTCTCGCAGTCGCTGCGGTTCGTGATCATCCCGCAGGCACTGCGCGCGGTCGTGCAGCCGATCGGCAATGTGATGATCGCCCTCGCCATGAACACCGCCCTCGCGGCCGCGGTCGGCGTCGTCGAGCTCACCGCCACGGTCAACAAGATCAACCTCGTGGCCGCGCAGCCCATCCTCATCTTCTCCGGCGCCGGCCTCATCTACATGGCCATCGCCCTCGTCATCGGCCTCACCGCCGGATGGGTCGAACGAAAGGTGGCGATCGTCCGATGACCGCCCAGCTCATCCCCGACCGTCCCGCACCCGCCCGCCCGCGCAAGCCGAAGCGGCAATACGCTTCCTCGTTCATGTACGACAAGCCCGGCCCGCGCGGCCGCCGGAACATCCTGCTCGGCTCGATCGTCAGCAGTGCGGTCATCGTGGTCGTGCTCGGCCTCGGTCTCTGGCAGTTCGCCGCCCACGGCCAGCTCGATCCGGAACGCTGGGCACCCTTCACCGATTGGGCGATCTGGAGCTACCTGCTCGTCGGCCTGCTCGGCACCCTGGAGGCCGCCGCGATCGTCGCGGTGCTGGGCGGTGCGCTCGGCGTGCTGCTCGCCCTCGGCCGGATGAGCCACCAGCGCTGGCTGCGCTGGCTCTGCTCCGCTTACATCGAGATCGCCCGGACGATTCCGGTGCTCCTGATGATCTACCTGATGCTCTTCGGGCTTCCGCAGATCGGTATCAACCTGCCGACGCTGTGGAAGCTGGTCGTTCCGCTCACCATCGCCAACTCGGCCGTCTTCGCCGAGATCGTGCGCGCCGGCGTCGCGAGTCTGCCCCGCGGTCAGCGCGAGGCAGCCCTCAGCCTGGGGATGCGCTCGGCGCAGGCGATGCGTTTCGTGGTGCTCCCGCAGGCGTTCCGCAATGTCGCCCCGTCACTGGTGACCCAGCTGGTGAGCCTGCTGAAGGACACCTCGCTCGGGTACATCGTCGCCTTCACCGAGCTGCTGTACCGCGGTCAGGTGCTCGCCTCCTACCTGCACCTGCTCATCCCGACCTACATCGCCGTGACCGCGATCTACCTCGTGGTCAACGGCAGCCTCTCGTTCCTGGCGTCGCGTCTGCAACGCGGCTCGCGTCGACGCCCGGCCAAGCAACCACCCCTGCCGGCGCTGCCGGCGCTCGATCACACGAAAGCCGCGAATGTCTGAGTCGCCCTTCCCGCCCACCCCCGCCGCTGCCGAACCGGCCGCTGCCGAACCGGCCGTCGCCGACCTGGCCGAGCTCGCCGCCGTGATCCGGTCCGGCCTCGTCGAGAGCCGCCACTTCGGCTCGCTGGTGGCCGTGGATCCGTCGGGAGCCGCGCTGCTCGAGCTCGGCACCCCGGATGCGGTGGTGCTGCCCCGGTCGACGGTGAAGCCCCTGCAGGCGCTCGCCTGCCTCACGGCCGGTGCTCCGCTGGCCGGGCCGGAACTCGCCATCGCCGCCGGCAGCCACACCGGCGAAGACGAGCATGTGCGGGTCGTACGCGAAATCCTCGAACGGGCCGGCCTCGACGAGAGCGCCCTGGGCTGCCCGGTCGACCGCCCGGAAGACGAGGGCACGTTCGAGCGCCTGGTGCGGGCGGGTGAGCCTCGGGCGCGCATCCGCATGAACTGCTCGGGAAAGCACGCCGCCATGCTTCTGGCCTGTACCGTGAACGGCTGGTCGACCCACGACTACCTGCACACCGACCACCCGCTGCAGCAGCATGTGCGCGCCACGATGGCCGAGCTCACCGGCGTTCCGGTCGGCCACGACGCCATCGACGGCTGCGGCGCACCGCTGTTCGGCACCACCGTGCGCGGTGTCGCCCAATCCTTCCGTTCCCTTGTGCAGGCCGACCCGGCCTCACCGGCCGGCCAGGTGGCCGCGGCCATGCGCGAGCATCCCTTCTACGTCGGCGGCTCGGGGCACCAGAACTCGACCCTGATGGAGACCGTTCCCGGTGCTCTCGCGAAGGGCGGCGCCGAGGGCGTGATCGGGGTCGCCGCGGCCGACGGCACGGCCGTGTCGATGAAGATCGTCGACGGAAGCCCGCGCGCCACCACGCTCGTCGCCCTCAAGGTGCTCGAGGCGTTCGGCACCGATATCTCCGGCGCCACCGTCCTGACCTCGCTTCCCGTACTCGGTGGGGGCGTGCCGGTCGGCGAGATCGCCGTCGGTCGCGACCTGGCCGCCGCCCTCGGGGCCTCCGCGTGACCGCCGTCGAGGTGTGCCTCGACGACCTGGACGGCGTTCTCGCGGCCGAACATGCCGGTGCCGACCGGGTGGAGCTGTGCGCCTCGCTCGGCGACGGCGGCACGACCCCCAGCATCGGCACCATCTCCGTGGCCCTGCGCACGGCGACGCGCATCGGCATCAACGTGCTCGTGCGTCAACGGGCCGGCGACTTCGTCTACAGCACGGCGGAGGTCGAGGCGATGGTGGCCGACATCCGCGCCGTGCGCGAGCTGCCGAATCCGGCCGGTGTCCCCCTCGGGTTCGTGATCGGCGCTCTGCGCCCCGACGGCACGATCGACTCGAGCTCTCTCGAACGGATGATCGACGCCTGTGGCGAGCACCCGGTCACCTTCCACAAAGCGTTCGATCAGACGCCCGACCTGCTCGCCGCCCTCGACGTGCTGATCCGGGCCGGGGTCGGCCGCATCCTCACCTCCGGTGGGGCGGTCACCGCGCCCGACGGAGCAGATAGGCTCGCACAGCTTGTGACCCGCGCCGCCGGGCGCATCGTCATCCTCGCCGGCGGCGGTGTGCGGCCGTCGAACGTCGCAGACCTGGTTCGCCGGACGGGTGTTGCGGAGGTTCACCTCCGCGCCGGCGCGGCCGTTCCCAGCGCGGCTTTGCCGACCGTTGCGGACACACCGTCCGCCTACGACTCCGGCGTTCGCATCGCGACCTCGGAGGCGATCGTCGCCGAGCTGATCAACGCGCTCGCGGGCGGTGCCGCCGCATGAGCGACGATCGATCCGCAGCCGTTCTCGCCGTCGACCTCGGCGGTACGGCCATGAAGGGCGCCATCGTCACCGAGTTCGGCCGCACGGTCGCCGAGCTCACCCGGCCGACTCCGGCCAGCGACGTGGTCGCCGCCCTCATCGCCCTGTTCCACGACCTGCACGCCCGGGCGACCGAGCTCGACTGCCGCGTGATCGGCGCCGGCGTCGCGACGCCCGGTATCGTCGACGAGGAGCGCGGCGTCGTGCTGTACGCCTCCAACCTCGACTGGCGCGATGTGCCCCTGCTCGATGCGCTCCGCGAGGCTCTCGATGTGCCCGTGGCGCTCGGCCACGATGTGCGGGCGGCCGGGCTCGCCGAACGCCTCATCGGGGCGGCGCGTGGCACCGACGACTTCGTGCTCGTCCCGATCGGCACAGGCGTGGCGGCCGCCCTGGTCACCGCCGGCGACATCGTGACCGGCGCCACGGGTGCCGCGGGCGAGTTCGGTCACATCCCGATGGTGCCGGGGGGCGAGCTCTGCACCTGCGGTCAGCGCGGATGCCTGGAGGTCTACGTCTCCGGCGCCGGCCTCGCGCGGCGCTACGCAACCGCGGGTGGCGACCCCCTGAGCTCGCGCGAGATCGTCGGCAGGCTCGGTGCCGATCCGGTGGCAGACCGCGTCTGGTCCGAGGCCGTCGACGTGCTCGCCCAGGGGCTCAACACCCTCACTCTGCTGCTCGACCCCGACGTGATCGTCCTCGGGGGCGGGTTCTCCCGCGCCGGCGACGCTCTTCTCGTGCCGCTTACGGCCCGCATGTCCGAGGGTCTGGCCTGGCGTGAACGGCCCCGCGTCGTGCGCAGCGAGCTCGGCGGGGATGCGGGCCGCATCGGGGCTGCGATCCTCGCCTTCCGCGCCGCAGGCCGTGGAGACGTCGTCGCGGAATGGAGCGCGGTGGGCGTGGCCTGACGGCCCGCTCCCGTTTCCGCTCCCGGGCAGCACGGCGTGCCGCCGGGCGCGTGGCCCGGCGGCACGGCCGCCCGCTTTCAGTGCGTGCGGTGGGTGCTCCGCAGCCTGCGTGCGTGCCGGGTCGCGCGGTTGCGCGCTCCGAACAGCAGCACGACGCCGACCAGCGCCAGCATGGCCGCGATCACGCCGAGGCTCGACGCGCCCGCGGTGTTCGACCCGGTTTCTGCGAGCGCCGAGGCGCTCCCCGAGGCGAGCACTGTCACCGGGCCGGCACCGGCCACCGTCGTGTCGGACCCCGGTGTCGACGGGGTGGTCGGGGTGGTCGGGGTCGTGGGCGTAGTCGGGGTCGTGGGCGTGGTCGGCGTCGTGGGCGTCGTGGGCGTTGTCGTCGATCCGTCCGTCGTGCTGTCACCGATCACACTGATCGCGTTGCCGCCGAGCGTCACCGGAATGCCGAGCTCGATCGGCAGCTGCAGACCGCCGAGCAGCCCGCCCCCGCCACTCGTCGAGAGGCCGAGACCGGTTCCCCCACCGGAGCCGCCGGTGGTCGATGAACCGGAGCTCGTCGAATCACCGACCGCGCTGATGGCGTTGCCGCCCGCCGTCACCGGGATCGCCGCGCCGATCGGCAGTTGCAGACCGCCGAGGAGGCCGCCTGTGCCCGAGGTCGTCGAACCACCGCCCGGTGTCGCCGC
Organism: Leifsonia poae; assembly: GCF_020009625.1. NCBI lineage: Bacteria > Bacillati > Actinomycetota > Actinomycetes > Micrococcales > Microbacteriaceae > Leifsonia > Leifsonia poae. The sequence continues at coordinate 2,466,706 of NZ_JAIHLP010000002.1, read as the reverse complement.
CTGGGTTCCGCCACCGGTCGTCGCCGAACCGGTGGTCTTCGAGTCGCCGAGCAGGCTGATCGCGTTCCCACCCACCGTCACCGGCACAGCCGCGCCGATCGGCGCTTGGATCCCCGAAGCGATGCCATCGGAGCCCGATGTGGTCGACCCGGATCCTCCCGGGGCCGCCGTCGTTCCGGCCGGAGTGGCCGTGGCGGCGCCAGTGCTGTGCGAGTCGCCGAGCAGGCTGATCGCATTGCCGCCGACCGTCACGGGGATGCCCACACTGATCGGCACCTGCGCGCCCGAGGCGATACCGTCTTCGCCCGAGGTGCTCAGTGCGCCGGTCGGCGCCCCGGCGGGAGCCGTCGGCGTCTTCGTGGACGCGCCCGTCGACGAGGTGTCGCCGAGCACGCTGATCGCGTTGCCGCCGACAGTCACGGGCACCGAGACGCCGATGGGCGCCTGGACACCGGAGGCGATACCGTTGCTGCCGGATGTCGTCGGCACGGCCGCCGGCGTCGCCGCCCGGGCTGCGGCGGGAGCGGCGGTCGTCGCCCCGCTGCTCGTGCTGTCGCCGACGGCACTGATGGAGTTGCCCGAAACGGTGACCGGCACGCTCACATGGAGCAGTGCCTGGTCGCCCGAGAGCACGCCCCCGAGTCCGGAGCTCGACACGGCGACCGATGGTGTTGCGGCGGGGGCCGCGGCCGGTGTCGTCGTGTGGGCGCCAGAACTGGAGGAGGTGCCCAGCAGGCTGATGCCGTTGCCGCTCAGGCTGATCGGCACGGTGACACTGACGGCCGCCTGGTCGCCAGAGGCGACCCCGTCGCTGCCGCTGGATTCGGCGGCGTTGGCCACTCCGACTCCGGCCAGTGAGAGACCGCCGAGGAAGAGGGTGAACCACAACCCCCTCGACACGTATTTGTTCATGAGGAAAGCCCTTCGATTGAGTGCTGTTCGCTCCCGGAACGGGAGACTTTGGTCGCGTTTCCGCCCAAAAAGGGCAGAGGCGACCCACTCAGTCGGGGCTGGAGTCGTTGTCGGCGACGGGCGACGACGGCAAGCGGTCGTCCGTCGAGGGCCCCTGTGCGCCGCTCGCGGCGGTGGACAGGGCGAAGATGTCAGAGGGCAGGGCCGAGCCGACGCCGGCCGCGCCCGATCCGGGGCCGGCCGCGCCGCCACCGGTCGTCGCAGGCTGAGCCAGCGGGCCGCGCCCGTTCGGGTCGAACGGTGCGCCGGGCGCACCACTCGGGTCGCTGCCGGTCACCGCGGCGGTACCGGGCACGGGATGCACGGCTGACCACGCTGGCCCGCCGACCGTGAGCACCGCACCAGCGTTCATCACTGTGGCGACGCCCGGTGAAAGCGATGACGTGCCGTCATTCGGTGAGACGAGCGGCGGCCCGGCGATCACGCCGCCCCCCGGCTCGCCCGAACCGGGTCCTCCTGTGCCGCCGCCGCTCGCGGCGGGCTGCCCTCCGAGCGGGGCGACCGCATCGTGCGTCAAACCCGCTACCGCACCGACCGTGTTGTCGACGGTGGCTGCGACCGGGTTGACGATGGTGCCGAGCGGGTTGTCGCCGAGGAGCTGATGCGTGACCGGTACAGCGTTCAAAACGGAGTCAACCGCTGACGTGACCGGCGTGACGATATGCGAGACCGGCGTGGCCGCGGCTACGTTGTGCAACACATCCGTGACCGGGGTCGTGACCGTGGAGACGACGTTCTGCACCGGGGCCGGAACGACGGTCGCGACCGGTGCGGTGACCGCACCGAGCGTGGTCCCGACGTGACCGACCACCGACGAGACGGTGTCGTCGACGCCCGAGACCAGGGATCCGACACCGCTCAACAGCGAGTGCGCCGGAGGCGGCGGAGCCGGCTCGGCCGCGTGCGCCGCAGAACCCCCGAAGAAGAGTGCGAGCAGTGCGATTCCCGCACCGCCGACCAGGGACCCGACCACGAGACGGGCAGGCGTGAGGAAGCTCGGCCGTTCGACGGCTGCCTCTTCCACCAGGTCACCCCCTGCACTCAGATAGAACGCACTGTACGCCCCTCGTCACGCCACCGGAAGAGGTCGCCCGGTATCTTCTTCGATCTTCAGACTCGACCGCCGGGCGAGTGCGGCCGCCACCGCCATCACGACGACCGCCCCGGCCGTGATCACGGCGCCCACCCAGAGAGGGGACGTGTACCCCAGCCCGGCGGTGATGGCGAGGCCGCCGATCCACGCGCCGAGGGCATTGCCGAGGTTGAACGCGGCGATGTTCGCCCCCGAGGCGAGGGTCGGGGCGCGATCGGCGTACGTCATCACCCGGGTCTGCAACCCCGGAACCGTCGCGAAGCCGAAGAAGCCCAGCAGCACGAGTGCGACGACGGTCGCGACCGGATTCCCGGCCACCAGGGCGAACACGGCGAGGACGACGGCGAGTGCGAAGAGGATGACCACGAGGCTCGTGTCGAGGGCCCGGTCGGCGAACCGGCCGCCGAGTGCGTTGCCGGCGAAGAGCCCGACGCCGAACAGGATGAGCAGCCACGGCACGGCCGATGAGGCGAACCCGGAGACCTCGGTGAGGGTGTACGCCATGTAGGTGAAGGCGCCGAACATCCCGCCGAATCCGAGGATGGTCACCACGATCGACAACCAGACCTGCCCGGAGCGGAATGCCCGGAGCTCACGCAGGAGTCCGTCGCTGTGCGGCGCCTCTGTTGCGCGCGGCACGAGCAGCGCCACCCCGGCGAGCGCGACGACGCCGATGACAGTGATCGCCAAGAACGTGGAGCGCCAGCCGAGGGCCTGGCCGAGCAGAGTGCCGAACGGGACGCCGAGCACGTTCGCGGCCGTGAGACCCGTGAACATGATCGCGATCGCGCGGGCCCTCTTCTCGGGGGCGACCATCCCGGCGGCCACCACCGAACCGATTCCGAAGAACGCACCGTGGCAGAGCGCGGCGAGCACCCGTCCGGTGAGCATCACCGTGTAGCTGGGCGCCAGCGCAGACACGGCGTTTCCGACGATGAAGAGCACCATGAGCCCGAGCAGAACGGTCTTGCGCGGCAGCCGGGTGACGGTGGCGGTGAGGCCGAGCGCACCCACGACCACCGCGAGGGCGTATCCGGAGATGAGCCAGCCGGCGGCGGCTTCATCGACATGGAAGTCCGCCGCGACCTCGGGCAGCAGGCCGGCGATGACGAACTCGGTCAGACCGATGCCGAATCCGCCGAGGGCGAGGGCGATGAGGCCGATTGGCATGGGTACTCCCTGGATGGTCCGGATGGGGATGGTGCGACGGGGCACCGGAACGCGTACTCTAATAGTTGCAGACGCGTCATAAATAGTTGCACATGCAACTACTTCACGCAACCCCTCGCTGCACCGACGAATGGAAGGACGGACATGGGAATCGCCGACGATGCACTCGAAGTCCGCGCCCAGGGCTGGCGCACTCTCACCGCGCTGCACGACTTCATCGGGAACGAGCTCGAACGCTCGCTCGCACGACAGGCGAACCTGTCCGTCGTCGAGTACACCGTGCTCGACGCCCTCAACAGGCAGCACGGTTGGCACATGCGCATGCAGCAGCTCGCCCGCGCGAGCGCCCTCAGCCCGAGTGCGACGACGCGACTGGTCAACCGCCTCGAAGACCGCGGGCTGCTCACTCGCGTGCTCTGCGACGACGACCGGCGCGGCATCTACACCGAGTTGACGGCGGCGGGCAGCCACCTCCTCGACCAGGCGAGACCGGTGCACGACGAGGCCCTCGAACGCGCCCTCACCGACGCCGGCGACGTTCCGGAGCTCGCCGCCCTCATCTCGGTCCTCCCCCAACTCGCGCTGACCCACTGACCCGGCCGACGCACTCCCCCGAACTCCTTCCGCCCGCCGCTCGCGCTCGAGCCGCGCGTTCCGGAGACAACGCTCTGGCGCCGGGCGGGCCGCGAGGCGTATAACGGTCCCATGAGCGACGCGATCACGACCTGGATCGACCTCTACCGCCGGGCGTGGGAGACCAACGAACCCGACGACATCCGGGCACTCTTCACTGAAGAGGCGTCATACCGAACCGAACCGTTCGCCGAGCCGTGGGACGGTCATCTCGAGATCGTCGAAGGCTGGCTCGATGCCCAGGACGATCCGGGCAGCGCCACCTTCCAATGGCGTCTCGCCGGGCGCGATGGCGCCACCTATTTCGTCGAAGGGCTCACCGAGTACCGCGACGGCCCCACCTACAGCAACCTGTGGCTGGTGCGCCTCGCACCCGACGGACGTGCCGAGGAGTTCACGGAGTGGTGGATGGAGCAGGGCGACAGCGCGGAGTAGCCGCGCTACAGCGCCCCCACCCACAGGCCGAGACCGGCCGCGGCGAGCGCGAGCAGCATCATCCCGAACCCGTTGACCAGCGCGGCCCGGTAGCGGTGCTGCTGAGCGAGCCGCACGGTCTCGAAGCTCGCCGTGCTGAAGGTGGTGTAGCCACCCAGAAACCCGGTGCCGAGGATGGCACGCCACTCGGTCGGCAGGCCGTGCGCGAGGGCGAGACCGGTCACCAGCCCGAGCAGGAACGAGCCGGTCACGTTGATGACGGTCGTGCCGAGCGGAAAGTTCACGACCATCCTGCTGCGCAGCACACCGTCGAGCACGAGGCGGGCGACCGCGCCGAGACCGCCGGCAACCGCGACGGCCAGCACCAGCAGCGGGCTCAACGCCCGGCCCCCGGGTCGCCGGTCACGTGCGGGTCGCCGGTCACGTGCGGGTCGCCGGTCACGTGCGGGTCGCCGATCACGTGCGGGTCGCCGATCACGTGCGGGTCGCCGATCACCGGCGGGTCGTGGGGAGGCGCTCCCGCGCCACCCCGGGCCGCTGCCGCGCGTCCCATCCGGGCCGCGAGGGCGATGCCCGCCAACGAGGCGAGGGCGCCGACCACGATCGTCGCGAGGGCGTACAGGATGCTCCCGGCGAGGTTCTGGGCGGCGATCAACCCGTCGGCGTCCACGGCGAACGCACTGTAGGTCGTGAAGCCACCCAGAATTCCGGTGCCGATGAAGAGACGCAGGGAGCGGCGCGCACCGACGTCGGGGCCGTGCAGTGCGAGCCACTCCAGCAGCATGCCGAGCACGAAAGCACCGACGATGTTGATCGCGAAGGTGCCGACCGGCAGTCCGACGATCGGAGGGAGCGCCGCCGACACGAGAAAGCGGGCTGTCGTTCCGATGGCGCCGCCGAGGAAGACCAGGACGATCGAGCGCCAGTGCAGGTGTACAGGCAAAAGGGAATCCACTCTTCGAGAAGAAGCGTAGGAACTATCAGCTTGCGGCGCGGTTCGGGCGGCTCGGCGCCCCGGCGAGATCCATCACCGTTCGCCCACTATACCGGCGGATCCTCCCACGGCAGTCTGCCGCTCCCGTCGACCGGTGCGAGCGGAACCACGATCACCGGTCGGTGTTGCCGATGTGCCAGATGCACCGCCACCGAGCCATTGAAGAACTCCCGGAGGCTCCCCCGCACGCCGGCCTCGCGCGTTCCGACGACGATGTAGCGTGCATCCAGCTCCTCGGCCAGACGCGCCAAGGCCCACGACGGATCGCCGGCCAGCTGTTCGAGCGAGAACCGCAGTCCGAGCGGAGCCAGCACAGCACGGATGTGCGCCTCCAGCTCGGAGTCGAACGGTTCGTCCTCGGTCTCGGGCAGGTCGGGGTCGTACGGCAGAGCGACGACGGTTCCGTCCACATAGCTGGAGACGAGGTATCGGTTGGGGTCGACGTTCGCGCACACCAGCGGCACGTCGAGATCGTCGGCGAGACGCGCCGCCTGCTCGAGAACGGTCACCGGCTGGCCGGCGACGACGGCGACCAGCACCCCACCATGACCGCTGTCGTTCTCGCTCATGTCTCCAGTGTGCGGCCCGCGGCCCGCGGCGTCCAGAGCGGCACGCACCCTTGGCCGGGCGTGGATGCAGGGGTACGGTCGCTGACGACGGCCGGAAAGGAGCCCGCATGAGTTTCGAGAAGCCGCCCCTGCCGCGCGAGCGGCGCCGGACGACCCGGGGATTGCGCCCGCTGCCCGAGCTGACCCGCGATCTCGTGGCTCAGCTGCGCCGGCTCGTCGTCGGGGAGATCGCCCTGTTCCGGGCGGAGATGCTCACGAAAGCGAAGGCGGCCGGAATCGGCGTCGGCCTACTGGTGGGCGCCGTGGCCGTCGTGTTCTTCGCCGTGTGCGCGCTCGTGACAACGGCCGTTCTCGCATTCACGCTCATCCTGCCCGCCTGGCTCGCCGCCCTCATCGTGGGTGCCATCCTGCTTCTGCTGGCGGGCGCGCTCGCCGTTGTCGGTCGGGCGAGCCTGATGCGGGGTCTGCCGCCCGTGCCCGACGACCTCAGGCAGGAGCTCAGGGACGACCTGAGCGCACTGAAAGGGGAGCGACCGTGACCGGCGGCCGGACCGAGCGCGCGGCTCTGCCGAGGGACGCGGGGATCCACAGCCGGCAGCTCGACCTCCAGCAGACACGGGAAGAGGTCGCCGTTACCCTGGACGACCTCTTCGCGACATTCAATCCGGGGGTCCAGATCCGCTCGCATCCGGTGCTCTTCGCCGGCCTCTTCCTCGCAGCGGTCGGCGCGGTCGTGGCGGCTGTCGTCCGCTTCAACGCCGGGCGTGCCCCGGCGTCGGGGCGGTCGCGTGGGCGCTGAACGGGAGGCCGCTGTCCCGGTTCCGTGGATGCGGCTGCCGTGGAGGTTCATCCTCAAGCGCACGCTCCGAGCTTTCTCCGCTGACGCCGCGACCGACCTCGCCGCCGGCCTCACCTATTTCGGCGTGCTGTCGCTCTTCCCTGCGATGATCGCCCTGGCGGGCATCCTCGGCCTGGTCGGACAGAGCAAAGCCGGTGTCGACGCCCTGTTCGGCATCGTCGAGCAGGTGGCGCCCGGGGCACTGGACGCGGTGAGGGGCCCCCTCGAAGCCCTGTCGGCGTCGCCCGCAAGCGGTTGGGCCCTGGGTATCGGCATCGTCGGCGCCGTCTGGTCGGCGTCGGGCTACGTGGGCGGATTCGGCCGTGCCCTCAACCGCGTCTACGGCGTGGCCGAGGGGAGGACCGTTCTCACCCTGCGACCGACCCAGTTCGGCGTCACCCTCGCCTCGCTGCTGCTGCTCGCCGTGGTGAGCGTGCTCCTCGTCGTCTCGGGACCGATCGCGACCGCCGTCGGCGATGCCCTCGGCGTCGGCGACGCGGCGCAGCTCGCCTGGTCGATCGCCAAATGGCCGGTGCTCGTGTTCGCGCTCGTGCTGCTGGTGGCGCTGCTGTACGCCGCGACACCGAACGTGCGGCAGCGTCGCTTCCGCTGGCTCACGACCGGCTCGGTCGCCGCCATCGTCGTGCTCGGCATCGCCTCAGCACTCTTCGCCCTCTACGTGGCGAACATCGGCAGCTACGACAAGACGTACGGCTCCTTGGCCGGCATCATCGTGTTCCTGCTCTGGATCTGGATCGCCAATGTGGCCCTGCTGCTCGGTGCCGAGCTGGATGCGGAGGTCGAGCGCGCCCGGCAGCTGCTGAGCGGCATCGACGCCGAGACCACACTGCAACTCCCGCTGAAGTCGTCGAAGGCGATCGTGAAGGCCGCCGACAAGCAGGCCGCCGACATCCTCGCCGCGCGTGAGCTCCGCCGCCCGCGGTAGCGAGCTTCGCCACCTGTTCGATCTGTACATGAGCCCCGGATCGGTGAGCGAGCGGGTGCACTTCTTCGCCGCGCCGTACTCGGCCGCCGAGATCGACGGTGAACCCGTTCTGAATCGACAGCGGACACCTGCACACCGACTCTCGCGGTACCAGGACGGCCTACAGCGGGGCCGGGCGCCTTCCGCGCGTTCGGGTCGCGCAGAAGGCGGCGCCGGTGCCGTACGTTCCACCCCGTGCGGGCGGGATGGGCAATAGTCGACGATAGTTCGCACGAGCGGGCCCGGAGCGGGCGGGTACGGCCGCTACGACATCCACGCGGTCAGGGGATGGAGACGGCGAGCTCGACGCCGCCCGCCACCTGGCTGAGACGCACATCGGCACTCCGTGCGAGATCGCGCAGGCCGATCCCCCGCCGTTCCCCGGCGACCACGCCGCCGGAGGCCACGATCACCTGCACGCCGCCGACCTCGGTGGGCAGCAGGGCGAGCCCCACCTCCGTGCCGTCCCCGTGCCGGACGGCGTTCGCGAGTCCTTCCGAGACCGCATCGATCACCGCGTCGCAACGGGCCGGGTCGATGAGACTCGGCCAGATCGTCTCTTCGACGTGCGCTCGCAACGGCATCGCCGAGGCCCACGTCTCGATCAACCGGCCGAGCTGCGCACGCGGATCCGGCCGGTTGCGCGGCGCGCGTGCAAGCTGTTCGCGGATGCGGTCCACGGCCTCGCGCACCGCCCCCGTCGCGTCGCGCCCCGCGTCAGCGTGCAGAGAGAGCGCGGTCGCGATCAGGTCGGCCTGCACCGCCGTATGCAGCAGGTGTGCAAGACGGCTCCGCTCTCTGTCGTAGTCGCTCCGGATGCGCGCGGCCGCTGTGACGCTCGTGAGCACGGACTCCTCGAGCTCCTTCTGGTCGGAGCGCAGGCGTGCCGACAGGGAGTCGACGAACGCGAGCGCGAGCGCGATCACCGGAAAGAGCAGCGCCTGAAGCCAGGCGCCGTACACGGTGAGGCCGAACGTCCTGAGCAATAGGGTGCTCTCGGCGGCGAGCACGATTCCGGTGAGCCAGACGCCGACGACGATCACGGATACCCGACCCGCCGACGTGGCGGCGCGCGCTGCCAGGGCGGCCGCCGTCCGGTTGCCGCCGAACAGGATCAGCGTCGCCAGCACCGCTTGCACTGCCGAGACCCCTAAACCGAAGTTGCCGAGTGCGTACGGGGTGGCGAGAAGAACGAACAAAATAGCCGTGAGCAGCGGTGGCGCCGGGCGGATGCCGCCGATGACAGATGCGAGCCAGTCCCGTCTGCGGGGTGGCGGAGAGGCCTCGCCCGCGAGCGCGGCCGGGGTCTCGTTCGCGTCGAACAGTTCATGGCTGAGCGGTCGCACGATGTCGTTGGCGATGGAGCGGAGCAGCCGGGAGGCGGTGGCCGCGTCGAGTCCGCCGAGCATGACCGGCTCCACCTCCTGCTCGATAGCTTCGAGCAGATCGGCGGTACCGGTGCGGCGGAGTTCGTCGATGCGGCGGCGGCCCGCGTCCGCATCCGCCACCGCCGCCCGTTGCACCGCGCGGAGTCGGCGGAAGACGCCGCGGTGATCCCGGATGAGGTCGACGGCGACCGCGACCAGCGAGAACACTGTGACGCACACCACGACGTTGAGGGCGACCCTCGTGCCGATGTCACCCAGCTCGGCCCGCACATCGAGCAGGCGCGCGGACGCCACGATGAGAAACGGTCGGACCGCGCCGATCGCGGCAAAGGCCGAGATCGCGAGGGCGGCCCGCACCAGCCGTGCCCGAGCGGGAACGAGTGCGAGCAGTCCCTTCACCGCGAGCAGCAGGGCACCCACGGCCAGATGCGCCACGGCGGCCACCAGCCCGGCCGACCAGATGGGTTCGCCCGGGGCGAGGTACTGCGCGCCGGACATGACGGTCAGGGCGAACGGGATCGTGACCAGCCACATCCAGACGGTGACGGCGGCCGGCCCGCCGAGACGGCCGACCAGACGACGAAGGCGTTGCACGGTCATGATCGGGCGAGCGCGCGGAGCGGATCCGGATGCCCGAACGTCGCGATGTACAGGCCGGCGGCCGCCACCCGGGGTGTCACCGCCTCATCGGCGGTGAGGGCGAGCGCGGCGAAGATCCGCTCGACGCTCTTCTCCACCGCGCGCACCGAGACGCCGCGTCGCCGCGCGATCTCGGCGTTGGACGCACCGGCGGCCAGGTGCCGAACGGTGTCGAGCTGTGTCGCACTGAGCCGGAGCAGGGCTGCGCGTGCATCCCCGAGCGGGAGATCGTTCGACAGCGGTCGGTCGGCGAGCGCCGCCTCGATCGCGTCGACGATGTCGTCGATGGACTCGGCAGCCCCCTTGTTCACGAACGACGCCAGCACCGCGAGTTCTCGATCCTGGGCGGCGACCGTCTCGCGCGGCAGATTGGTGAGGAAGACGACGGCGACGTGCGGCGCCCGCGCGCGCACGATCGAGGCGAGCTCGACACCGTTGGGCCGCACGCCCAGGTCGATGTCGGTCACGAGCAGATCCGGATCGAATCCGGTGAGTGCGGCGAGGGCTCCGGCGGCGTCACTGTGATCGTCGACCACGAACCCCCGGCCTCGCAGGGCAGCGGTGAGGAGCGAGCGCATCAATGCGTGGTCTTCGACCACCAGGGCTCGCCGTGTCCACTCGCCCGCCACCACGATCCACAGGATAGCTCGGCGGCGGGGCCGGTTCGGCGCGGCAGCCCACCCCAGTTCGGGTCCTAGTCTTTGAGGCTGGCGCCTTTGGCGTTGAGGAAGTCGATGTGCAGATGGTTGCAGGTGTCGTCGAACGGCACGAAGTTCTGCAGGCTGATCGAGGCGCGGCAGCCGACCTGACCGAGGCCGGCACCGCTCGGAACGAGCGGGTCGAGAGCGCGGATGAGCTTCACGGATTGCGCATCGCCACCGGTGAGCGCCTGACCATCGAGCAGGTAGAAGTCGACGGCGTGGCCGCCGCCGTCGGTGTAGTGGGCCGAGTCCACTCCGGCGCCCTCGATCTGGCCGGTGCACAGTCGGTTGATATCGCTGACACCGACCTGTCCGAAGTTCTGCAGGGCGATGTCGATCGCCTGCAGAACGCGATAGTCGACACCGCAACCCGGAACGGCGCGACCGGCCGCGAGGTTGGCGATCTCGGGGATGTGGTTCGGCGTCGATCCGACGAGTCGGCCGGCGGCGACCGCCGCCATGAGTTTCGTTGCCAAGGCCTGCACGGTGGGCGATACGACCGTGTTCAGGGTCGAGTCGAGCGAGGAACTGGACTCGACGACCGAGTAGTCGTCGCGGGTCGCGGCCGGAACTGCCGCTGAGGCCGATCCGCCGGTGAGCGTCTGCACGGCGAGGGCGACCCGCTGGTCGCCGTTCGCCGAACCCGTGTCAGACGAGGCGTAGGCCGGGAGCGCGGCGGTTCCCACCAGGCCGGTCACGACGAAGAAGAGAACGGCCCGGAAGCCCCACCGGCGGCGGCCACTGCGTGGTGCGCGCGGCGGCACGACCGCGGCGACGTGCGAGGCGGAACGCCTCCCCCGGAGCTCCCGCAGTGCCGCCCGACCCGTCCGTTGCCGCCCCTCCGGTTCCGTCTCCAGACCCTCCACCGGCGCGGCGGGGAGGTAAGTGCGACGGGAGCGCAGCGGGGCGTGAGACGTGGGCAAAGAGCTAGGGGTCCTTCAGAGGGGGTTCTCGTCGACGCGGTTTCGTGTCACGAACGACGTTACAGGTTCGTTACCAGGTTGTCAGATCGCCCTGAGAATTGCCTCCGTTCGCACGGAGGGTCGTCCGCCCGGGGTTCGCGCGGCCCGGGGCGGACGGTGTTGCGTCAGCCGCGCGCGAAGCGCAGCGTGACGAGCTGGAACGGCCGCAGGGTGAGAACGACCGTCGTCTCGGAGGCGTCGGTCACCGCATCCGGGGCACTCTCGCGTTCGAGCAGATCGGTCTCCTGCACGCCGTGGTGGTCGAACGTCGTCACGATCGTCGCCGTGGAGCGGGCGCCGCTCGCTTCGTACAGGCGCACCACCATGTCGCCCGTGCCGTCTTCGGCGAGCTTGACGGTCTCGACGACGACGGCCGGGTTCGACGACGCGAGCAACGGCTGCACGGGTGCACCGACCGCCGGCCGCGACGGCAGGTTGAGCCGATAGCCGGCCTCGATGGCGCGGTCGACGCCCCCCACGACGATGGCCGTGCGCAGGATGTGCTCGCCCTGATCGGCCTCGGGGTCGGGGAACAGGGGCGCACGCAGCAGCGTCTGCCGAACGAGCGAATACGTTCCCCCGCCGTCGCGCGCGTGGCGGGTGATGTCGTGCCCGTACGTCGAGTCGTTCGCCACTCCCACACCGAAGGTGGCATCGGCCACGTGCACCCAGCGGTGGGCCGGCGTCTCGAAACGCGCGGTGTCCCAGCTGGTGTTCGTGTGGGTCGGGCGATCGATGTGCCCGAACTGGATCTCGGATCGGGCCGACGCGGTGTGCACGTCGACGGGAACGGCGAGTTTCAGCATCCGCTGCCGTTCATGCCAGTCGACCAGGGTCTCGATGTCGAGAGCCGGCGAGCCCGCCGCCAGGCTCAGGGTCTGCGTCACGGTCGACGCCCCGAACCGACGCACGATCCGCAGAGAGACGAGCTCGGGGGTGTCGGCGACCACGTCGAGGCTGTCGAGCGCCGTGAGATCTTCCCCCGACCGTCGGTATTCGACATCGACATCCCACGCATCCCACTGGGTCGGGGTGTCGCGGAACAGCTGCAGGAGGTTCGCGCGCGTTCCGGGCGGGAGCGCTTCGCGGCCATTCGTCGTGTCGAGCAGCGAGGTGATCAACCCGGCTTCGTCGATCCGCACCCGAACGAACGAGTTCGACAGCACGTGCCCGCCGCCGTCGGCGACGATCCGCGCATCCCCGCCGCCGACCGGAACCCCAGCACCGTAGGCGGGGACGCCGCGCACCGCGAATGGCGAGGCGTTGAACTCGACGGACGTGCCGCCCTCGGCCCCCACCGCGGCGGCGGCCAATGCTCCCAGAGAGGAGGCGATGACCTCCTCCAGCGACGCGGCGACCAGAGCATAGTTCTCCTCGGCCTGGTCGTGCACCCAGCCGATCGACGATCCGGGCAGGATGTCGTGGAACTGCTGCAGCAGCACCGTCTGCCACGCCTCGCGCAATGCGGCGACCGGGTACGCCGCCCCCGTGCGCACGGCCGCTGTCGTCGCCCACAGCTCTGCGGTGTGCAGCAGATGCTCGCTGCGCCTGTTCCCCTGTTTGGTACGCGCCTGCGAGGTGTACGTTCCGCGGTGGAACTCCAGGTAGAGCTCACCCGCCCAGACCGGCGCCGGGTCGAACTCCGCCGACGCGACGGCGAAGAACTCCGCCGGTGTCGCCACCCGCACGATCGGGGACCCCTCCAGGGATGCGGTGCGGCGCGCCGCCGCCACCATCTCACGCGTGGGGCCGCCACCGCCGTCGCCGAACCCGAACGGCACCAGGGAGGTGTTGGCACGACCCTTGTCGGCGAAGTTCTGTTCGGCGTGAGCGAGCTCAGCGCCGGAGAGCTGCGAGTTGTAGGTGTCGACCGGCGGGAAGTGCGTGAAGATGCGGGTTCCGTCGATGCCCTCCCAGTCGAAACTGTGGTGCGGGAAGCGGTTCACCTCGTTCCACGAGATCTTCTGCGTGAGGAAGTAGTCGGCTCCCGCCGCGCGCGCGATCTGCGGCAACGCGCCGGTGTACCCGAACGAGTCGGGCAGCCACACCTCTTTGGGCTCGAACCCGAACTCCTCGAGGAAGAACAGTTTGCCCTCCACGAACTGGCGGGCCAATGCTTCGCCGCCCGGCATGTTCGTATCCGATTCAACCCACATGCCGCCGACGGGCACGAACCGGCCCTCGGCGACGCGCAGGCGGATGCGCTCGAACAACTCGGGGTAGAACCGCTTCATCCAGGCGAACTGCTGCGCCGACGAGCAGGCGAACACGAAGTCCTGGTCCTGGTCCATCAGGTCGAGCACGTTCGAGAACGTGCGCGCGCATTTGCGGATCGTCTCGCGCACCGGCCACAGCCAGGCCGAGTCGATGTGCGCGTGGCCGACAGCGAACACGCGGTGGGCCGTCGCGGCGGCCGGGGAGGCCAGGGCCGGTGCCAGCGCGGCCCGGCCGGCGCCGACCGTGGCGGCGACGTCGAACGGGTCGACCGTGTCCACTACCGCATCGAGGGCGGCGAAGAGGGCGGCCCGACGCGGCGACGACGCCGGTAGCTCCGCGGCGAGACCGCGGGCCGTCCAGACGTCTTGGATGAGCTCCCAGACCTCGCGATCCCGGTGCACGACCTCGATGCGGCGCAGCGCGTACAGCAGCCGGTCGGGCGCGGTCGACTTGCGGCCGAGCTTCGTCGGGACGAAGTCGACGAACTCGCTTCCCACATCCGGGTTCGCCGCCGCCTCCACGAAGAGCTCGAAGGTGTCGCCGGGCGCTGCCTGAAGCCGCACGTAGCCGTTGCGCGGCTCGATCGCTTTCAGGATGCTGCCGTCGGTGGCGTAGACGAGTCCCTCCGCCTGGAACCCCACCTGACCCGAGGAGAAGCCCAGGTCGACCAACAGTTCCACGTCATCCGGCTCCGCATCCCACTCGGCCGGAACGGTCCCCGTCACCCGGAACCAGACGGTTCCCCACGGCCGCCCCCAGGGCCGCCCCACGGCGAACGGCTCGAACGCGTTGGTGACGGCCTGGGCGAACGGCACCGGCTCATCCGGCACCTCCCACGCCTCGATCGTCACGGGGGCGCTCGCACGCTCCACCGCGGGGTCGAGGCGCTCGCGCACGAAACGGTCGACGCGCAACTCCACGAGCTGGTTCTCCTGATACAACGGGACTCCTTTTGTAGCCTTTTTGTCGATAGAGGGATGCGGCCGGTCAGCCTTTGACCGCGCCGGCCAGGGCCGACGAACCGCCGAGCACGCGCGAGACGAGCACGTACAGGGCGATCACCGGCACCGAATAGATGAGCGAATACGCCGCGAGCTGTCCGTAGGCAACGGCGCCGTACTGCCCGAAGAAGGTGAAGATGCTCACAGCGGCCGGCTGGTTCTGCGGGCTGAGCAGCAGCACGAAGGGAACGAAGAAGTTCCCCCACGCCTGCACGAATACGAAGATGAACACCACGGCGATGCCTGGCCGCACCAGCGGGACAACCACGGTCCACAGCGTCTTCATGCTGGACGCGCCATCGACCCAGGCCGCCTCCTCGAGCGAGATCGGAACCGCGTCGACGAAGTTCTTGGTCATCCAGATCGCCATCGGCAGGGAGGAGGCCGCCATGAACAGGATGGTCCCACCGATCGAGTCGATCAGATTGAGCGACACGAACAGGCTGTAGACCGGCACCATCATCGCCGTGATCGGCAGGCACGTTCCGAATAGGACCGCGTAGAGGAATGGCTTGTTGAACCGATTGCGGTAGCGCGACAGCGGATACGCCGCGAGGATCGCGACGACGACCGTGAGCAACGCGCAGCCCGCCGACAGCAGCAGACTGTTCCAGAGCGGAACGAACGCCAGATCGGGCGTGAGCACTTTCTGGAAGTTCTCGAGCGTCCACTGCTTCGGCCAGCCGACCGCCAGCGTGGCGGAACCGTCGAACGAGGCGAGCACCACCCAGACGATCGGCAGCACGAAGACGACGCCGATGAGGAGCAGCAGGATGTTGGCGGTCCATTTGAGGGCCGTTCCATTGGGTGAGGACAGTCGCATCAGTCCTTCTCCGTTCTGAGGGCGCGAACGTAGACCACGGCGAAGACCGCGCCCACGAGCAGCAGGATCGTCGCGATGGCCGTGCCGTAGCCGAGTTCGGAGAACTTGAATGCCTCCTGGTAGGCCAGCACCGGCAGAGTCATGCTCTTGTTGCCCGGGCCGCCGCCGGTCATCACATAGATGAGCGTGAAGACCGAGAGGGTCTGAAGCGTGATGAGCATCATGTTCGTGGAGATGCTGCGGCGGATCATCGGCAAGGTGATGAGGAAGAACCGTTTCACCCCGTTGGCGCCATCGACCTCGGCCGCCTCGGTGATCTCCGGCGGCACCTCCTGCAGCGCCGCCGAGTAGACGAGCATCGAGAAGGCGGCGCCGCGCCAGGTGTTGGCGAGGATGACCGCGAGCATCGGGAAGGCGAAGAGCCAGGCGGGCCCGGTGATCCCGAACAGGCCGAGGATCGCGTTGAGGGTTCCCTTCGAGCTGAAGAACGCGTACGAGGCGAACGCGGCCACGATCTCCGGGAGCACCCAGGCTCCGACGACGAAGGTGGAGACGATCGCTCCGATCACCCGCCCGCCTGAGCGCATCAGCAGGGCCAGCACCATGCCCACGATGTTCTGGCCGATCACGGCGGAGCCGATCACGAACACGAGGGTGAGCACGACCGCAACCGGGAAGTCGGGGCTGGCGAAGAGGTCGGTGTAGTTCTTGAAGCCGATCCACTGGCTCTGGGCCGCCGCGGCGCCGGTGAGCGACGAGTTGGTGAACGAGCCGTAGAACGACGAGAGGATCGGTCCGACCAGGAACACCAGCAGCAGGCCGATGGCCGGGACCAGTGGAGCAGCCCGGGCCACGGAGCGCCGCACCTTGCGCGAACGGGCCGAGGGTTCCGGGCGCGGCGGCCGAGGGGTGGGCACCCCTCGGCCGCGCGCGTCGGTTCCGACGGCGTCGACAGTCGACGTCACGGTGTTACTCCGACTTCGTCTTGTCTTTTCCGACGATGCCCACGACCGTGTCGTCGTAGGTCTTCGCGGCCTCCGACGGCGACTGCTGGCCGGTCATCACCGACTCCATCGCCACCTGGATACCGTTGGAGATCTTCGAGTAGTCGGGTGTCGCGGGCCGGAACTTGGTGACGTCGACCAGCGAGGAGAAGAAGGCGGCGGTCGGGTTGCCCTCGGCGTACGAGGGGTCGGCCGCGACATCTTTCCGCACCGGGATCCAGCTCAGCGTCTTGTCCGTCTTGAGCGCGTGCTCCTTGTCGTTGACCATGGCGATGAACTTCCACGCCTCATCCTTCGAGCTGCTCTTCGCCCCCATCGAGAGCGTCCAGCCGCCCGACATGCTGATGCTTCCCGGCTTCTGGCCGTCCTGCGTCGGCATCGGTGCGACCCCCATCACCGTGCTCCACGCCGGCCACGGCGTCGCGCCGTCCTTCTGCCAGGTGTTCCCGAGCCAGGAGCCGTCGAGGTTGATCGCCAGCTTGCCCTGGGGGATGAGCTGGGCGCCGACGATGTTCTGGTAGTTCGTGTCGCTGGTGATCTCCTGCGCCGGCCCGAGGCCGCCCTGGTAGACCTCTTTGAGCACGTTCAGTGAGTCGGTGAACGCCTTGGATCCGACGATCCACTTCTGCGACGAGCTGTCGTACAGGCCGTCCTGGCTCGCTCCGTAGAGCAGCATCTCGAAGCCCTGCATGGAGCTCGCCTCACCGGCGGCCTTGCCGGAGAAGATGTTCAGCGGCGTCACGCCGGGAACCTTGTCTTTGATGGTCTTCGCCGCGTCGAGCACGTCGTTCCAGGTCTTCGGCTTCCAGTCGGTGGGCAGTCCCGCCTTCGCGAAGATGTCTTTGTTGTACCAGAGCCCGCGGGTGTCTGTCCCCATCGGGATCCCGTAGATCTTGCCGTTGTCGCCCTTGCCGGCGTCTTTGGCGTTGTCGAAGAACTGCGACCAGTCCGTCCATTTGTTCGCGTAGGAGTCGAGCGGCTCCAGGTAGCCGGCCTGGGCATCCGAGCGGATCAGGAACGTGTCCTCCCACATGACGTCCGGGGCCGTCGAGGCGCTCCGGTTCATGAGCGAGAGCTTGGTGTAGTAGTCGTTCTCGGCCGCCTTGATCGGGACCAGGGTGACCTTCTCCCCCGGGTTCGCGGCTTCGAAGTCCTTCTTCGCGTCTTTCATGAGGTTGTCGATCAGGTTGGACCCGAAGTCCTGATAGGCGACCTTGATCGTCTTGCCGTCGCCCGCTCCGGAGGACGAACATCCCGCCAATGCGACGAGAGTGGATGCGGCCACTACGGCGGCCAGAACTCTGCTGCGTTTCATCGATGCTCCCTTGCTTCGATTCCGGTGGGCTTTTTCACGCCCTCGTCCCGGACCCTGCCGTAATTTATAAAACAGTTTGAGTTATTCCGCAATGGTTGTCAGAACATTCGTTCAGAAGACGTGATGAACCCGGCGGGCTCACGCGCCGCGAAGCGGTCGCGACAGAACGGCCGACCCTAGGCGGCCACGAACGGGCGAAGCCGCGCAGGCAGCGGGAACGGGACGGTGTATTCCAGCAACGGAATATCGATCGCACCCCAATCCTCCCGCTTCACCCGGATGTGATCGGGCGACACCTCGGTCAGCCGCACGCGAAGCCACCGGCCGTCATCGAGCAGCAGTTCGAACGGGTCGGCGAGATACCCGATTCCGAGCCCGTCGAGCGTTTCCTCGGCCGCGAGCCAGTCGATCGCATCGGTCAGCGGGCGCCCGAGCAGATCGAAGACGACGAAGCCGTCGCCCTCCGGGCGCATCCAGCCGACGAGCTCGCCGTCGCCGCGACGGTGCTCGATCCAGTCCGAGGGTGCAGGCATCCCTCGACACTATCCAACGCCCCGGCTCAGCGCAGGGTCGCCCTCGGCGAGAATGTCGAGTCGAGCACGAGACAGGCCGCGCCGACCGCGGCCACATCGTCACCGACCGCGCTCGAGGAGATCGACACCGGATGGGTCAGGATCCCCATATCCGCTTCGGCCAACCGGAGCGGGAGCAGCCGCAGATACCGCTGCTCCACCCGGCTCCAGGTCGGGCCGCCGAAGACGACCCGGTCGATGTCGAGCAGGGCAGCGAGATTCGAGACGTAGATCGCCGTGTTCCGCACCGACCGGTCGAGGATGCGCTCGGCCGCCGCATCGCCGTCGTCCGCTGCCCGCACGAGCTCGGTGAACAGTTCGTCGACGGTCTCGACATCGAGCACAGCTTCGGGTCCGTCGGCGCCCGGGGTGACCAGCACGCCGTCGGGCGCCGCGATCACACCGTCGCGGATGGCCGAGAGGACCAATCGATGCGGACGCACGGACTCCCCGTAGCATCCGCGCCGCCCACAGAAGCACGGGGGTCCGGTCGGATCCACGATCGAGTGGCCGACATCTCCTGCGTTCTGCGAGGCACCCGTGTACACATCGTTCGCCAGCACCAGGCCGACACCGACACCGGTGCCGTAGTAGACGAACGCGAAGTTGCCGCTCGCGCCCGCGGGGTCGCGCCAGCGTTCGGCGACCGCAGCGGCCGTCACATCCTTGGCCACCAGAGTCGGCAGTCCGGTCGCCGCCGTCAGCTCGTCGCGCAGGTGGAAGTCCGTCCACCCCGGCACCAGCGGCGGCCGCACCACGACACCGGTCTCGGCGTCGATCGGCCCCGGCGCTGCGACACCGATGCCGCTCACCCGCCCGCGGTCGACACCCGAGATCTCCAGCAGTTCCGTGACGGCGTCGACGGCGAGCGCGACCGTCTCGGCAGCATCCCCGGAGACCGGCGAATGCCTGCGTGTGTGCTCCACGACCGTGCTCTCCAGGTCGAGCAGAACACAGGTGATCACCGTCGGGTCCAGGTGCACGCCGATCGCGTACGAGCCGGTCGGCTCCAGCAGCAGCATGGTGCGCGGCTTGCCCGGACCATCGATCTGCCGGCTTCCGCCCTCGCGGATGAGCCCCTGGGCGAGCAGCCGACGGCTCACATTCGTCACCGTCTGCGCCGAGAGTCCGGTCTTGCGCGCCAACTCCACCCGGCTCAGCCCACCCTCGGAACGCCGGATCGCGTCGAGCAGCACGGTCTCGTTGAAGGCGGCGATCACGGGAAGATTCGCGCCTCTCGGCATGGGCTCTCCTCCCTCGACCGTATCGTTGCGGCATTCGTAGACTACCGACGACCCACGCTGTCGCCATCCGTTCCGTAGACTTGGTCCGAACCACCGGTGACGAGAGGGATGACCAGATGGGATCGAGGTGGGCCCGCGTCGCGCGCGGTCTTCTCGCGTCCGGCGTCGCCATCTTCGTTGCGGCACTGTTCCACGTCGCCGGCGGCGGCGGCGCTCCGGGGGCCGTCCCGATCGTCCTGAGCCTGGCTTTCGCCACCCTGGCCTCGATCGCCCTGACGGGTCGTCGGCTGTCACTCTGGCGACTGACCGTGTCGGTGACGCTCAGCCAGTTCCTCTTCCACCTGCTGTTCAGCCTCGGCGGCGGCTCGGCCACGTTCAGCGCCGTCGACGGCGGAGGGATGGTGCACCTGCACCCGGGATCGCACCTGCTGATGGCCGTCGGCGACGCGACCCACGCCGGCATGGGTGCGCTGCCCACCAATGCCGCGATGTGGGTCGGCCACGCCTCGGCCGTGCTCGTCACCGTGATCGCGCTCCGTTTCGGCGAGCGCGCGTTCTGGGGCCTGTTCGATTCGACTCGTTTCGCCATCGACTCCGGGTTCGCCCTGCTCTCGAAGCTGGTCGTGCTCGCGCCCGTCACCCTGGCTTTCCCGCCCGCCCGCGCCGTCGAGTCGGAGCCGTCGCGGCTGCGCGACTTCGGCATCCCGCTCGGCCGCCTGCGTCACCGCGGGCCCCCGCTGGTCGCCAGCGCGTTCTGACGTCGTGCCACGGATGCCGTGGGTCACGCTCGTCGCGCGCGCCCTCGCATCCCCTCGGATCATCAGCATCCACGACACTTCTTTCGACAGGACTCTCATGAAGAAAAGCACCATCGCCGCGTCCATCGCGGCAGGAACGACCGCCCTGCTCCTCCTCGCCGCGCCGCTCGCCGCCAGCGCGCACGTGCGCATCGACCCCGACTCCGCGGCGGCCGGCAGCTACGCCACCCTCAGCTTCAAGGTGCCGACCGAGTCGGCCACGGCGGGAACAGTGAAGCTGGTGGTCGACCTCCCGACCGACACGCCGTTCACCTCGGTCACCTACCAGCCACTCGCCGGCTGGACGACGACGGTGGACACCGAGAAGCTGGCCAAGCCGGTGAAGACCGACGACGGAACCATCACCGAAGCCCCGGTGCGCGTCACCTGGACCGCCGACAGCGGCGTGCAGATCGCACCCGGACAGTTCCAGCTGTTCACCATCTCGGCCGGGGCCGTGCCGAACACCGGCCAGGTGCTGCTGCCCGCGCACCAGACGTACTCGGACGGCACCGTCGTGAACTGGGCCGACAAGACCCCGGCCTCAGGCAAAGAGCCGGAGCACCCCGCGCCGACCCTGTACGTGAACGACCCGGTTCCGGCCGGCGAGTCGGCCAACCCGGTCGTCGCGACCACGTCGCCGGCACCGGCGGCGCCCACGGCCGACCCGGCGGCGGATGCGGTCGCCATCGGTCTCGGCATCGGCGGCCTCGCCCTCGGCGCCATCGCGCTCGTGGTCGCCGTCTTCGCGGCGACCCGTCGAAGCCGTGCCAAGGTGGACGCATGAGAAGCCTCCGGGTTCTGACCGCGTCGCTGGCGGCAACCGGCGCCGTGGCGCTCGCACTGCTGCCAGCGGTGGGCGCCTCGGCGCACGACTACCTGGTGAACAGCAGTCCGGCCGCCGACTCCGTCGTCACAGAGCCGCTTCAGCGGGTGACGCTCACCTTCAACGACCGCGTTCTCGACCTGTCAGGCGACGGATCCAGTTCGCTCGTCACGGTGACCGGGCCGGACTCCCGGCATTTCGAGACGGGATGCGCGACCACGGCCGACACCGTGGTCTCGGCTCCGGTCTCGCTGGGCTCCGCCGGCAAATACACGATCACCTACCAGATCGTGTCGGCCGACGGTCACACTGTGTCGAACTCGCTCGGGTTCACCTACCAGCCTCCGGCCGGAACGGTCGCCGCGGCGGGCAGCGATGGAACGGTCTGCGGCAAGAAGGGCGGCGACGCGGTGGCCACCGACACGGCCACGGCGCCGGCCGCGCCGCCGACGGAGACCGCCGGCAGCGCGGCACCCACCCAGCCGTCGGCCGACTCCGGCAACCTCGGCCCGGTGATCGGCATCGCGATCGGCATCGTCGTGCTCGCGATCGCCGGCGTGCTCGTCGTGGTGCTCACCGGCCGCCGCAAACCGCCGACCGCCACCCCCGAAGACCCGCACGACGACGAAGCGGACAAGCGGAACCCCGCCGACGGGTAGCAGCATCTCGATACGTCGACACCGGCCCGGCGTTTCCCCGCGGAGCGCCGGGCCGGCCACACTCACAGGGTCGCGCCGGCGGCGACTTGGCAGCGGAGTGCGCGGAGCGTACGGTCGCCCCATGGACAAAGACGCCCAGAACAAGCACCCTGTCGCGTTCGAGCCGGAACGGCCTCCCGCTCTGCTGCCCGATCCCGCATCCGTCGACGACGGAGACGAGGAAGACGGACGCGTCTGACGCGAGGCCCGTCGGCCTCGTCGGTGTTTGCCCGGCTCTGAGCAAGCGGGCAGCCGACGTTCATGAACGGTTGAGCCTGCGCCCAGGCTGGTGAGGCAGGGTGGCAGGCGTGGAACTCGTGGTCGATGTCGTGCTGGTGGTGCTCGCCGTCATCGCGATCGCCGTCGGCTGGGGGCACGGCGCCATCCGGGCCGCCGGCTCGCTGGTCGGTCTCGGCCTCGGCCTCTGGGGCGGCCTGAGCCTGGCACCGATGGTGGTCGGCTGGCTCGCCGCCGCCGGTTGGGGAAGCGCCACGCAGCGGTCCATCGTCGCCGCCATCGTCATCCTGGCCTGTGCCGCCGTCGCCTATGCGATCGCCGCCGGCCTGGCCACCCTCATCGGCAAGCTCGTGCGCCACGGTCCGGTGCGCTGGCTCGACTCACTGGTCGGCGCCGCGCTCGGCCTGCTCACCTGGGCGGTCGTGGTGTGGCTCGTCGCCGGGTTCGCGCTCGCCACGAACCTCGCTACGGTCGTGCAGGCCGCCGGTTCGTCGAAGGTGGTCGCCGCCCTCGACGCCCTCGCTCCCATCCCTTCGTCGACCGTGGTCGGTGCGGTCGACGACGCCCTCGCCGACGCCGGTCTGCCGAAGGTCTTCGAGAGTGGCGAGGCGATCAAGACCGTGCAGGCCCCCGACCCGTCGGTCCCTGCCGCGGTCGATCGGGCGAAACGGTCGGTGGTCACCGTCCTCGCCTCCAAGCCGGAGTGCGGAGTGGACTCCGAGGGCAGCGGCTGGGTGGTCTCCCAGGGGCGCGTCGTCACGAACGCCCACGTCGTGGCGGGCGCGTCGGCCATCGTCGTGCGCGATCCGTCGACCGATCAGCCCATGCGCGCATCCCTCATCGCCTTCGACCCGGAGCGGGATCTGGCCGTGCTCGACGTGACCGGGCTCACCGCGCCCCCGCTCGAGATCGGCGAAGACCTCTCGACGGGAGACCAGGCGTACGCCGCAGGCTACCCCGGAAACGGCCCGTACACCGTGAGCCCCGAACGCGTGCGCGACCGCATGATCGCCCGAGGAACCGACATCTACCAGAGCGGATCCGTCGACCGCGACATCTACGCGCTGCGCGGTTCGGTTCGGCCCGGCAACTCCGGAGGCCCCCTCCTCGACTCGCAGGGCAAGGTCGTCGGTGTGGTGTTCGCGCGCTCCACCATCGACCCCGACACCGGATACGCGCTCACCCTCGACGAGTTGCGGCCGGTTCTCAACTCGGTCGGCGCCGCACCGATCGGCACCGGCGGCTGCGCCACGGGCTGAGCCCGGCTCGAGGGACATCCGACCCTCTCGAACGGAACAGAGCGGGGCGGGGCGTGGTTGGCTGGAGACATGAAGGCTGTCGCATACACATCAACGGGACCCTCCTCTGTTCTCGCGCTCGAGGAGAGAGACGAGCCGCACGCCGGCGTCGGGGAGGTGCGCGTCCGCATCCACGTCTCGGGCGTCAACCCCACCGATTGGAAGTCGCGGCGCGGCGGCGGCGCAGCGGCGCTGCCCCGGCCTCAGGTTCCGAACCAGGACGGCTCGGGTGTGGTAGACGAGATCGGCCCCGGTGTCACGGCTTTCGCCCCCGGTGACCGCGTCTGGGTGTGGGATGCGGCGTACCAGCGCCCGAACGGAACAGCGCAGGAGCTCGTCGTACTGCCGGTGCGCCAGGTGGTGGCCCTGCCCGACACCGCGGACTTCGACCTCGGCGCCTCCCTCGGTATCCCGGCGCTCACCGCGCATCGCACGCTGACCACGCACGAGCTCGGCCCTCGAGAGCTCACCCCCGGTTCCCTCTCCGGTCGCACCGTGCTCGTCGCGGGAGGCGCAGGCGCGGTCGGGCATGCAGCAATCCAGCTCGCGGTGTGGGCGGGCGCCACCGTCGTGTCCACCGTCAGCAGCCCGGCGAAGGCCCGTCTCGCCGAGGCCGCCGGCGCCCACCACGTCGTCGACTATCGCGACACGGATGCGGCCGAGGCCATCGGCGCTCTCGCCCCGCGCGGCATCGACATCATCGTGGAGGTGAACCCGGGCGCCAACGCCGAGCTCGACGTGCGGGTGGCCGCCGCGGACGCCACCATCGCGATCTACGCCGACTCGCCCGCCGCCCTCGCCGTCCCCGTTCGTCCCAGCATGACGAAGAACCTGCGGTACCAGTTCGTCCTCACCTACACCACCCCTGCCGAGGCGAAGGACGCAGCGGTACGTGCCGTCACGGCCGCCGTCGCGGACGGAGCCCTGCCGGTGGGCGCGGCGCACGGGCTTCCGATCACGCGGTTTCCGCTCAGCGAGACGGCTGCGGCCCACGACGCCGTCGAGAACGGCCTCGTCGGCAAGGCCCTCATCGACCTGCCGTGAGCGGGCGCGGCCTGGTCAGCATGAGCTGAGCGACGATCGCGACAATCGCCACGACGCCGATCACACCGGCGTACCAGGCCACCGTCGGAACGAGGCCGACCACGGCGATCAGCTCTCCCGCCACGAGTGCCGGCAATCCGTAGGCCAGGTAGTTCACGAGGTAGACACCCGCGAACAGTTCGGCCCGCTGCTCGGCTGGGGCAAGCGGCGCCAGGATGCGCATCACCGCCGAGAAGGCCGCCCCGAATCCGACGCCGCCCACCGCCGACGCCGCAAAGAGGAGCCAGAGCGCATCTCCGGTGACCGAGACCACCGTCAACCCGACGCCCACCAGGATGGCGACGGTGCCGCCGATCGTCGACAGTCGCGCCGGGTACCGGCTCAGCAACAGTCCGGCCGCTGCGCCTGTCGCGGGTGCGAGCCCGACGACCGCGCCGTTCACAAGACCGCTCTCCAGGTGGAAGACGCCGCGCACGATGGAGGGCGCGAGTCCGATGAACAGGCCGGAGAGCATCCACGCCGCCGCGAGCAGCGGCAGCGCTCCGACGAACTCGCGCCGTGCCGCCTGCGGGATCATCAGGCGCGGGATGAGCGACCGCACCGCACCCGGACGCCGTTCGACGGTCTCGTGCGACCCCACCACGACGAGCAGCCCGGCCGCGAACACGAGCACGAGTGCCGAGAAGATCCACACCGTCGGCTGTGCCGCGAACTGCACCACGACGCCGGTGACGATCGCGCCGAGCGCGATGCCGCCGATCGGTGCTGTGCTGCCGATGACCGCGCCGAGCTTCTTGTGCCGTTCGGGCGCGAGCTCGACGAGCGAGGCGGAGAAGGTGGCCATCGCGGCTCCGGTTCCCACGCCCTGCACGGCACGCGCGACGACGATCCAGCCGATGTCCTGCGCGAACAGGAAGAGCAGCATCGCCGCGGCTTCGAGCGCGAGCGCGGCGATCAGCACCGGGCGCCGGCCGATGTGGTCGGACAACGAGCCGGCGATCAGCAGCGTCACCAGGAGTGTGACCGCGTAGATCGCGAAGGCGACGGTGAGCATCGCGTCGGCGAACCCCCACTCGTGCTGGTAGAGCACGAACAGCGGGCTGGGGGCTCCCACCGAGAACGCGACCGCCACGAACGCCAACGCAGAGCCGACGAAGGCGGCCATCGGCCGCAGGCCGCGCCGGGTCGAGTGGAGGGCGGGGAGCGAGCCGGTCTCTTCGAGCGTGATCATCAGTTCTCCTAAAGCAAAAATCGTTGCTTTAGGGATGCTAGACCCGTCAACCCTACAAAAGCAACAGTTTTTGCTTTAAGCTGGGCGACATGGAAACACCGACCACCTCATCGAAGAGGACGGGCGGCCGCAGCGCCGCGGTCATCCACAATGTGCGCACCGCCGTCGAAGAGCTCGTCAAGGAGCGCGGCAGCGAACGCGTCACCGTTCCGATGATCGCCGAGCGCGCCGGCGTCAACCCGACGAGCATCTACCGCCGCTGGGGCGATCTCCCCACCCTGCTCAACGACATCGCCACCTACCGGCTCGACCCGGAGCGCCCCCTGCCCGAGAGCGGAACCCTGCAGGGCGACCTCACCGCCTGGGCGAGCGAGATCGTGCGGCACTACGGCAAGCCGGTCAATGCCGCGCTGCTCCGCGGCGGCGCCGCCAATGCCGGCGAGCGCACCTCCGACTGCCTGCGCAACCGTCACGCGGAGGCGACGATGTTCGTGGCGCGGGCGGATGCGGTGGGCGTCACCCCCGACGACATCGTCGACCACGTGGTCGCCCCCATCATCTACCGCGTCATCTTCCAGCCCTGGACCCTCACCGAGCACACGGCGGCCGATCTCGTCGGGCGTCTCTTCGCCACGATCCCTTCCAGCGCACGCGGTGTCGGGGGCGCTTCGTAGCCTGTGAGTGCAGCGGGCCGGGCTGCGAACCCGAACGGAGGAGAGCAGTGGCCCCGTGGCATCCCGTCGCCGACGCGCAACCGGCCGAATGGCTGCTCCGTCAGAACCCGACCGACGTGCCTTACGCGGTGGTGCGACGGTTCGTGTTCGGCGATCCGAGACGGCCGGAGGTCTGGTTCCGCGTCGTCACCGGCGCACCGCGCTCGACCGACCGTGAGCTGATCGGGTGGTGCCGCACATTGGAGGCGGCGGCCGCCGCCGGTTGGGACCATCGCTGCGCCGAAGAGTCGTGGCGCCGCCACCTGGCCTCCAGCGGATCGAATTCCGCCGCGCCGACCCGGGTGAGGCCGGCCGCCGCCGAGATGGTGCGGTTCTACCGCGCGGCATTGCGGCGTCGGCCAAGTGCGGGCACCATGGAGCGCAGACCCTCCGGGAGGCAGTGATGGCCGAGACGATCAGCGCCGACGGCAGTTCGATCAATTTCGAGAGCGCCGGGCGAGGCCCGGTGCTCGTCGTGGTCGGCGGCGCGTTCAACACGCGACACTCGCCGGGTGGCCTCGTTCCACTGCTCACCGACCGTCTCACGGTCGTCACCTTCGACCGACGCGGCCGAGGCGACAGCACCGACGCCTCCGCATCCACCCCGGGGAGGGCGGGTTCCCTCTTCCCGACACCTCCGAC
Source organism: Leifsonia poae (assembly GCF_020009625.1). NCBI lineage: Bacteria > Bacillati > Actinomycetota > Actinomycetes > Micrococcales > Microbacteriaceae > Leifsonia > Leifsonia poae. Next base: position 2,439,665 of record NZ_JAIHLP010000002.1, on the reverse strand, counting down.
CATCCCGGCGCGATCGCCCGTGAAGTGGCGGATGTGCGTGCGGTGGTCGACGCCGTCGGCGGGCGGGCGATGCTCTACGGCCACTCCTCCGGCGCCGCCCTCGCCCTGGCGGCGGCGGCCGGCACGACCGCGATCACCCGTGTCGTCGGATACGAGCCCCCCTATTCCACCGAGGGTCCACGCGGAGCGGAGTCAGGCGGCATGACGCAGACCGTGCTGAGGGCCCTCGCCGCCGCAGACCGCGATGCGGCCGCACGCGCCTTTCTCGCCGGAACGGGCGCCGACGTGGATGCCATGGCCGGCCAGCCCTGGTGGCCGGGCCTGGTCGCGCTGGCGAACACCCTTCCCTACGATCTCGCGCTCACCGACGACGGCCCGCCCTCCGCGACGCTGGCGCGCATCGAAGCCCCTGTGCTGCTGCTCGTCGGCGGCGACAGCGCGCCGTGGGCCCGGGATGCGGCCGCCGAGGCCGCCCGCAGCATCCCGCAGGTCAGCACCCGGGTCCTTCCCGGCCAGACCCACAATGTCGCCGACAACGCACTCTCCCCCGTGCTGCTCGAGTTCCTGCTGGGCGCATGAGCGAACCGTTCGCCGACGCCGATCCCGCCGACGGCCGCACCGAGACCGCGACGCAGCGCGCGGACCGCAACTGGTCGGAGATCCTCCAGGAGCTGCGCGTCACCCAGACCGGGACGCAGATCATCAGCGGCTTTCTGCTGGCCATCGTTTTTCAGCAGCGGTTCACGCAACTCGACTCGTTCCAGGTGGCCTTCTATCTGGTGCTCGTGCTGATGGCCGCCTCCTGCACGGCTCTCGGTCTCGCGCCGGTGGCGCTGCATCGAGAGCTCTTCCGCCACCACGACAAGACGCAGACCGTCTCCATTGCGAATCGCCTACTGCGTGCGACGCTCGTCCTGGTGGCCATGCTGACCGCCGGGGTCGTCTTCTTCGTCTTCGACGTGACCGTCAATCGGGCCGCCGCGTTCATCGCCGGGGTGGCCGTCGTGCTGGTTCTGGTCGTGCTCCTCGTCGTGTTTCCGCGCTCGGTGCTCGCCAGGCTGCGCCGACGGGAACTCTGAGGTTCAGCCGGCGATCACGACAGAGTCGGGTTTGGCAGCTGCGTCGTCGGTCACCCGGGCGGCGATCTCGTCGAGCATGGCGAGCATCAGGCCCGGCGCGCGGGCATCGTGCGCGCTCAGGGCGCGGGTGAACGCTGTCAGCCCGTCGATGTGGACCGCGGATGCCGCCCCGGGACACAGGTTGAGGTAGCGCAGCACCCGCAGCTGCACCGATTCGAGGGTTTCGGCGAGTATCCGGTTGCGCAGGGTGGCGAGCACGAGCGACAGGACCCGGCGGAACATCTCGACCGGGTCGGGTCGCGGGTCGCGCTCGAGCCGCGCTCCGAGAAGATCGAAGTCGAGGTCGTCATCGGCCGTCGCGTCGCGCAGGACTGCGTCGACGGCATCCGGGGCGAGCTGGCGCAGAATGGTGACCGCGTCGCCGACCTCGGTGAGATCGAGCGGGGCCACCAGAGTGAACCGATTGGGGGCCGTCGTCACGAGGCCGACCATCGCCAATCGGCTCAGCGCTTCGCGCACCGGAGTGCGCGAGACTCTCAGCCACGAGGTGAGCTCCGCGTCTTTGAGACGGGCGCCGGGCGCGAGCGCACCGACGAGGATGCGCTCCAGCAGCACCTCGTAGACGTCGTTTCGCAGCAGCCGCCTGTCGACGGAGAGTGCGGTCGACCGGAGCGGGCGGGCGGTGATCGGATGTGCGTCGTCGAATATCATGCCTGCGTCTTTCGCGATGGTTCTCTGTCGCGGCGGTGGAGGCCGCCTTCTGACCGGATACCCGATTCACGGTCGGAAGCTGAATCTTAAACATACTGTGTGATATATGTTTAGCCTAGCATTAGCGTCGGCATCCCTCAACCCGAACCGAAAGGGCTCCTCATGCCCATGCCCTCCACCGATCACGTCCCACGCATCTCCCTCTCAGACGAGGCGTATGCGCGTATCGAGACCGCGATCCTCGACGGCGCCCTCGCACCCACCGAACGGCTCCGTGACCAAGACCTGGTCGACTGGCTCGGCATCTCCCGCACCCCGATCCGGCACGCCCTCGATCGGCTCGCCGAGCACGGACTCGTCGAGATGCAGCGCAACCGCTACACCCGGGTCGCACCATTCGACATCGCCGGCGTGCGCGGCGCGCTCGAAGTCGCAGGAGACCTCTGGTCGGGCGCCGTACGTCGCGGGCTACCCCTCTGGCATGGGGATGATGTCGACTCACTGATCGAGTCCTTCGGCCTCATGGAGGCCACCGAAGACGACCTCCCCACGTTCGTGAGGATCTTCGAGCACCTGGTCACCGCGTGCGTTCGTCTCGAAGGCAACCCCGCCCGGCTGCGGGCCCTCGCGAATGTGATCCCCCACGTGCATCGGCTGGCCCGCATGGTGACGGTCGCGGGAACGATGGACTCCGACCGCCTCCGGAGGTTCGTCGACGACGTCAACGCCGCCATCCGCGAGCGCGACGCCCCGGCTGCGGCAGACCACATCGACCACTACATCGCACGGCTCGCGGCGGCGATGTCCACCTCCTGAGCGCTTCTCCCCTCCGGGCCCCCACGGTGCTCGAAGATCCGTGCCTGCCCGGATGCCCGGGCTCGGCCGGCCCCGTACTTTGGAGACAAGATCTTCGACTGGGGGAACAACGGGGATCGGGGGAGACGAGGGCTGGCGCGGAGAGATCCGCTGCCGGCCCTTGGTCGTTCCGGCGCTCCCAGAGGTCGCTGCTACGTGGTCGGCGGCGCAAGAGTCGCGCCCCGCTGCCGGCCGAGGCTCCAGACCTGGCCGAGCATCAGACCCGACGAGCCGGATCCGGTCGTCGCGAAGTGATCCACGAACCGGCCGATGAAGGCCTGCCAGCGCTGGTCGGCGGGGTCGCCGCTGAGCGCATCCATCGCCGCCACGAAGTCGTCGCATTCGACGAGGTGGAACAGGTCGCGCCCGCTGCGCCAGATCGTCCACTCGTGGATGCCGACCCGGTCGAAGGTGTCGACGAGCTCGAGCGGAACCGTGGAATGGGCCTCGTCGTAGCCGGCCTCGTGACCGTCTCGAAGCACGGAGTGCAGGGCGATGCGCATGGTCCTCCTCCTAGATGGCTGGAATGCTATAGGAAATAGTAATAGGGTTTCTTTGACGAGTGAAAGGACCCTCGATGCGATTCATGCGTCTCGGCGACGCCGGCGCCGAGATCCCGGCCCTGGCCGACGATGACGGAACCTGGGATCTGCGGTCGCTGACCGCCGACATCGACGGCGCGTTCCTCGCCTCCGGCGGCCTCGAGCGGGCCGCGGCCGCCCGCGCTGCCGGCGAGCTGCCCGCCCTCGACCCGACCGGACGGCGCGTCGGGGCCCCGATCGCTCGCCCAACGGCCGTGATCTGCATCGGGATGAACTACGCGGCGCACGCGCGCGAATCCGGCTCAGAACCGCCGAGCGACATCGTGGTCTTCTACAAGCATCCGAACACGGTGGTCGGTCCATTCGACGACATACTGCTGCCGCCCGGATCGCAGAAGACCGATTGGGAGGTCGAGCTCGCGGCGGTGATCGGCCGCCGAGCCCGCTATCTCTCGTCGCCGGCGGAAGCGCTCGAGGCCATCGCCGGGTTCGCCGTCGCCAACGACGTGTCGGAGCGCGAGTTCCAGATCGAGCGGTCGGGCGGGCAATGGAGCAAAGGCAAGAGCTTCGAGACATTCAATCCGCTCGGGCCCTGGCTCGTGCCCGCCGCCGTGGTGGGCGACGGGTCGGGGCTTCGCATCCACTCCCGCGTCAACGGCGAACCGCGGCAAGACTCGACGACGAGCGACCTGATCTTCGGTGTCGCCGAAATCGTCTACCGCCTCAGCCAATTCACCGTGCTGGAGCCGGGCGACCTGATCAACACGGGAACGCCGGAAGGGGTCGGCCTCTCCGGTCGGTTCCCCTATCTCGGCACCGGAGACGTCGTCGAACTCGGCATCGACGGACTCGGTGCGCAGCGCTCGACAGTGCGCGCCGCCACGAAATGAGGAGCCTCGCATGACGCAGAATTTCGCAGGACTCGTCGCCGCCGTCACCGGCGGCGCATCCGGACTGGGCAAGGCGATCGCCGACGAGCTGAACGCCCGCGGTGCGCGCGTGTACTGCCTCGACCTCGACGCGGGGGTGGTCTCGGCGCCGCACACCGGTATCCGGTGCGACATCGGCGACGACGAGAGCGTCCGCGCCGCGATCGCAGCCGTGGTGGCGGACGCCGGACAACTGGACATTCTCATCGCCAATGCGGGCATCGGCGCGCAGGGCGATGTGGAAGCGAACGACGATGCCGAGTGGATGCGCGTGCTCAACGTCAACGTGATCGGTTCCGCCCGCACGATCCGGCACGCGATGCCGCACCTGCGCCGGTCGCAGGCGGCGGCCGTCGTGCTGACGAGTTCGATCGCCGCCTGGACGGGGTTGCCGCAACGCGTGCTCTATTCGGCGTCGAAGGGCGCCATCTCGGCCATGACCCTGGCCATCGCCACCGATTGCCTGCCGCTCGGGATCCGCGTGAACGCCGTCGCCCCCGGCACGGCCGATACGCCCTGGGTGGGGCGTCTGCTCGACAGTGCCACCGATCCCGAGGCCGAGCGCGCCGCGCTCGAGGCCCGCCAGCCGAGCGGCCGGCTCGTGCAGCCACAGGAAGTCGCCGAAGCCGTCGCGTACCTCGCCTCCCCCACTTCGGGCAGCACGAACGGGGTGGTCCTCGCCGTCGACGGGGGCATGCACACGCTGCGGGCTCGCCCGCAGCAGTGACGCCGGCGCACGGACGTGCAATCGACAAGGCCTCCGTCAGGGAAGCGGTCGCCAGGTGTCGACGGGCGCGATCGCGCCCTCGGCCACGAGCTGAAGACGCGGCAGGAAGTGACGCCAGCCGTGCTCATGCCCAGCGAGCCGAACCTCGGGTAGGCCGCTGTGGATCAGATCCACGCGGGTTCCCTGCGGCGTGGCCGTGAGGTCGAATCGCACCTGAGACGACCCCACAGGGAGTTCTGCGCTCCCGGCCACGCCCCAGGAGACCACGACGTAGAGTGGCCGGACGATCTCCACGAAGCGACCCCGGATCGGCGACCCGGCGATATCGACGTGGAACACTCCGCCGGGGCGCGGATCGAGAACGGCGTGCTCGCCCATCCAGGTCGTCATCCCCTCAGAAGTCACGAGGTAGTCGAACACATGCTCCGGGGTGGCGTCGATCGTGATCGACGCCTGGAACTCAGCCATCGGTGCCCCTCTTCCCCGCCTCCACCGCGTCGCGGAGCGCACTGAGCTTGGCGGGCCAGAAGTCGTCGAGGTAGGCCCGTGCCGCCGCGAATCCGTCGCTGTCGACAGCGAAAAGGTGCCGCGTTCCGGCCCGGGTCTCGGCGACGAGGCCTGCCGATCGGAGCACCCGGAGGTGGTGCGAGGTCACCTGTTGTGAGAGCCCGAGTTCGCCGGCGATCTCGCCGACCGGCCGCGGAGCCGTGCGGACGACTGCCAGGATCGCCCGCCGATTCGTGTCGGCCAGGGCACGCAGGGCCTGGTCAAGGGCGGCGTCAGCGGTCATCGTTCTCCTGTGTTCGGGACGACTCCCTTTTTATCACAGATCAGTGCTTGTACAAAGATTCGTTTGTGTTCTACGCTGAGCCCGACCGAAAGGAGACGCCATGACCGCCATCGACGTCGACACCATCGCCCGCTCCTACATCGAGGCCGTCGGCCGGCACGACCTGGCCGCTCTCGACGACCTCCTCGGTGACGATGCCGTCGCCGCCTTCGCGGGCGCACCGCTGGACAAGACCGGCTGGATCGCCGCACTGCGCCGACTACTGCCGGCCCTCCTCCGCAACGAGATCCGCGAGATCTTCGTCGACGGCGACCGGGCCTGCGTCGTCTATGACTTCGTGACCGACACCGAAGCGGGTGCTGTCCGCTGTGTCGAACTTCTCACCGTGACCGACGGCCGCATCCGGAGCATCGAGCTGGTGCTCGACCGGGTGGCTTTCGCGCCCGTGAACCAGGCGCTCAGCGCGTTGCAGGCTCCGTGAACAGGTTGCCGGCCAGCGAAGCCGGCAGCATCTCCATGCCCGTTCCAGGGGTGAGCGGGGCGCGATAGCGGCCGCCGTGCACTTCCACCGGGGCGACGAAATGCTCGTGCAGGTGTTTCGTGTACTCGATCATCCGGCCCTCGGCACTCCCCGAAACGGCCACGAAGTCGACCATTGAGAAGTGCTGCACCGCCTCGCACAGACCCACGCCACCGGCATGCGGACAGACCGGAACGCCGAACTTGGCCGCCAGCAGCAGAATCGCCAGATTCTCATTCACCCCGGCCACCCGGGTGGAATCGATCTGCACGATCGAGGCGGCCTCGGCCTGAAGCAGCTGCTTGAACAGCACCCGGTTCATCCCGTGCTCCCCCGTTGCGATCGGCACCGGTACCACCGCGCGAGCGATCGCCGCATGGGCGAGAACGTCGTCGGGGCTCGTCGGCTCTTCGACCCAGGCGAGATCGAATTGCTCGAGGGCGCTGATCCAGTCGATGGCCTGGTCGCGGTCCCAGCGCTGGTTGGCGTCGATCGCGATGCGGATGTCGGGGCCGACCGTGTCGCGGGCGATGCTCAGGCGACGGATGTCGTCGTCGAGATTGTCCCCCACCTTCAGCTTGATCTGCCCGAAACCCTCCTCGACGGCCTCGCGCGCGAGACGGCGGAGCTTGTCGTCGGGTAGCCGAGCCAGCCCGGGGTCGTCGTGTAGGCCGGGTAGCCGTCGGCGAGCAGTATCCGCTCGCGCTCGGCGCGACCGGGCTCGGCCTCGCGCAGAATGGTCAGCGCTTCCTCACGGGTGAGAGCATCGCTCAGGTAGCGGAAGTCGACGAGGTCGACGAGTTCTTCCGGCGACATTCGCGACAGCAGCTGCCAGAGCGGCAGCCCGGCTCGTTTCGCCTTCAGATCCCAGAAGGCGTTCACCACGGCGCCGATGGCCATGTGCATGACGCCCTTCTCCGGGCCGAGCCAGCGCAGCTGGGAGTCGTAGACGAACTCGCGCCAGAAGCCGCCCAGGTCGGCGAGGATTTCTTCAACGTCGCGACCGAGAACCCGGTGGGCGACGGCGTCGATCGCCGCGGTCTGCACATCATTGCCCCGGCCGATGGTGAACACGAAGGCGTGGCCCTCGAATCCGTCGGCGGAGTCGGTGGTGATGCGCAGATAGGCGGTCGAATAGTCGGGGTCGGGGTTCATCGCATCGGACCCGTCGAGCAGAGCCGACGTCTCGAATCTCACGTCGAGCGTCTCGAAACCTGTGACTCTGCTCACTCGCTGCCCTCTTTCTTACCGGATGAACGTTCAGCAATATCCTATTGGATATAGCCAGTGGCCGCCATCCCTCCCAGCGGGTACGACAGAACATCCCGTTTCTTCGCGAACGGGATGTCTCACCGAGGGCGCCCTCTCAGTGGGCGTCGGGCGCGTCGAGGCTCGAGGAGATGCGGGTGTACGAGGTGCTGATGTGGTCGAGCATCGCCTGTTCGGCAGCCACCGCATCCCCCCGACGGAGCGCCTCGAGCACCGCTTCGTGTTCGACGGCCGTGTCATCGACCACGCCGTGCTTGAAGTAGAGGCGGTACTGGTGCATATGCGAGCGGAGGCGCGCGATCGCATCCGAGAGCAGCGCATTGCCCGAGTGCTCGGCGATGATGCGGTGGAAGGCCGCATCCTGATCGGCGAAATCGCGGTAGTCCTTGAACCGGTCTTCGCCGCTCTGCGCCGCCTCACCGCTGCGATGCATGTCTTCGCAGAGCCGTTCGAGCTCGTCGAGGTTCTCCTCGGTGAGCTCCCCCACCGCGTTCCGAGTGGCGAACGGCTCCATCAGCCGACGCATCTCGAAGAGCTGACGCAGACCTTCGCTGTCGAGCAGAGGCGCCGCGGTGTACCCCTTGAGAGCGCGTTTGACGACGAGACCCTCCGACTCCAGGCGGGCAAGGGCCTCGCGCACCGGGGTTGGGGACACATTCAGCTGGCGTGCGATCCCGTCGATGCTTGCCCGGCTGCCCGGCTGGATCACCTGATCCATCAGCAGGGCGAGCACCGCGTCGTAGACGTCGTCGGCCAGCGCCCGCCGGGCGGGGAGGAAGTGTTCGCCGGATTCGGGTTCGATGCTCATGAAAACAGAGTAAGTGCACGGGGAGGCAACGAAGAGGATAGAGGGTAGAGGATCCGGGTCACGACTCGCCGCCGCCCGCCCCTCCGAGCAGACCCGCCTCGCCCAGCTCGTCCCAGAGTTCGTCGGGAACCGCCTCATCGGCCAGGCTCGCATTGCGCCGGATCTGGGCGGCCGAGTCCGCCCCCAGCACGATGGTGGCGACCGCCGGATGCCGCAGTGGGAACTGCACGGCGAGCTGAGGCACGGTGGCACCGTAGCCGTCGGCGATGTCGGCGATCCGCTCGACGCGCTCGCGGAGGGCAGCGGACGCCTCCCCGTATTCGAAGGTCGCCTCCATCCGAGGTCGCTCGGTCGCGAGAATGCCGGAGTTGAACACGGCCGCAACCGCCACCGACACCCCCCGCGCCTCGGCAGCCGGAAGGAGATCCCCTTCCGCCCCCTGATCGAGCAGGGTGTAACGGCCGGCGCACATCACGATGTCGAGGTCGGTGCGCTCCACGAACCGCGTCAACATGGCCGACTGGTTCATCCCGGCGCCGTAGGAACGGATCACACCCTGCGACCGCAGCTCCTCCAGCGCAGGAAAGGCGCCGTCGAGCGCATCCTGTTCGTGCTCATCGGGGTCGTGCACGAACAGTACGTCGATGCGGTCGAGCCCGAGACGGATCAGACTGTCCTCCACCGAACGCAGAACCCCGTCGCGGGAGAAGTCGAAGCGGCGGCGGCGGCTCGACGGCACATCGAACAGGTTCTCGATGTCTGACTGCCCCGGCCGGTAATCGGGGTTCGGCTCCAGCAGACGGCCGACCTTCGTCGAGAGCACGAAGGCGTCGCGCGGGTATTCGCGCAGCCCGACGCCGAGGCGCTCCTCGGAAAGGCCGAGGCCGTAGTGCGGGGCCGTGTCGAAGGAGCGGATGCCCGCCGCCCAGGCCGCGGGGATGCATTCCCGCCAGGTGTCGTCGGGCAGCGCCCGGTAGAGGTTGCCGAGTGCGGCCACGCCGTACCCGACCGGGCCGACGGTGAGACCCGCTCGTCCGTAGGGGCGGGGTTCGTTCAGCGTGGTCATGTCTCTCATTCTGGTCACAGCACCCTCAACCGGTCGACGGCGTCGAGATCCCACTCGATGCCGAGGCCGGGCGCGGTCGGGGCGACGCCGTGACCGTCCGTGATGGTCATCTCCGCGGCGGTCACGGCGCGGAGCTGCGGGATGTGCTCCAGATAGAGCGCGTTGGGAACCGCGCAGGTGAGCGACACATGCAGTTCCATCAGGAAGTGTGGCGCCACCGCCACATTGAACGACTCGGCGAGGTGCGCCACCTTCAGCCAGGGGGTGATACCGCCGATGCGGGCGACATCCACCTGCACGATCGACGCCGCCCCGGCCTGCAGGTATTCGCGGAACTGTCCGATCGAGTAGAGGCTCTCACCCACGGCGATGGGCAAGCTCGTCGATTCGGCGAGTCGCCGGTGGCCGGCCACATCGTCGGCCGGCAGGGGCTCTTCGAACCAGAAGATGTCGAGCGGCTCGAACAGCGCCGCCCGCCGCATGGCTTCTGCCGCCGTCATCGACTGGTTCGCGTCGATCATGATGTCCATTCCCGGGCCCACCGCCTCGCGCACGGCTGTCAACCGTTCCAGGTCTTCGTGGCCGCGCGGCTTCCCGACCTTGATCTTGACCCCGCCGAGCCCGCGCGCCAGCGATTCGACCGCCTGCGCCACCAGCTCGTCGGTGTCGAAGTGCAGCCACCCGCCCTCCGTGTCGTAGAGGGGGATGCTCGGACGCGCACCACCGGCGGCGACCCAGAGGGGCAGACCCGCGGCCGTGCACCGCGCATCCCAGACCGCGGTGTCGACGGCGGCCAACGCGAGCGAGGTGATCGCACCGACGGTCGTCGCCCGCGTCGACGAGAACAGGGCCCGCCACACGGCCTCGGGCCGATCAGCATCCAACCCGATCAGTGCGTCGAGGAGCCCGGAGCGCAGCAGCGCGATGACCGCGGCCCCGCCGGTGCCGATCGTGTAGCTGTAGCCGAGACCTTCTCCCCCGCCGGCGGTGCGGATGCGCACGAAGATCGTCTCCTGCTTGAGGAACGACTGCACCGCATCGGTGCGAACCGTCTCCACCTCCAGGTCGCTCAGCCATGCCTCCGCGCTGACGATCGTGCTGTCGCGCTCGAGACGGGAGCGGGTGTCGGTCGGAGCGACGGTCATCTGTGCTTCTTTCACCGTGGTTCGGTTCATCACCGGCCGCGGAACCCGTGGCCGAATCTGCCTATTGCCTATAGGATATGCAGAAGCTTTAGGCCCCGCAATCGATGCGAACACGACGGAGAATCTCGAAGTGGCACTGACGGTCGACGCCCACCTGCACCTCTGGGATCTCGACAGGGTCGAGTATCCCTGGATCACGGCCGACCTGGGCGCCCTCCACCGCACCTTCACCTTCGCCGAGGTGGAGCCGCAGTTGGACAACGCCGGCATCGACCGGGTGATCCTGGTGCAGGCCGCGAATTCCATCGAGGATTCCGCAGCCATGTTCGCTGTGGCCGAGGAGAACGACCGGGTGGCCGGCGTGGTCGCCTGGGTCGACCTGCTCGACCCGGCGCGCACCGCGACGCAACTCGACCAGTGGGCGGCTCATCCCGCACTGGTGGGGGTACGGCACCTCATCCACGACGAGCCCGACCCCGACTGGCTGGCCCGGGATGCGGTGCGCGCAAGCCTCGCCGAGCTCGCCCGACGGGGGCTCGTGTTCGACATCGTGGGGATCCTCCCCCGCCACCTCGAGCTCGCGCTGGCCATCGCCGGCGAGCTTCCCGAGCTGCGGCTCGTCATCGACCATCTCGGCACACCTCCGATCGGCGACGCCGACGCGGAGCCGTGGGCGGGCCTGCTGACCGGGCTGGCCACCCATCCGAACGTGGCCGTGAAGCTCTCCGGTCTCACCACGCTCGGGCCCGACGCACCGGCCGGCCCGGACCGTCTCCGCCCGTATGTGAACCACGTTCTGGAAGCGTTCGGCGCGGGGCGCGTGCTGTTCGGCGGCGACTGGCCGGTCTCCACCGCGGCCGGGAACTATGCGCAAACCCAGGCGACCGCTGCCGAGCTCGTCGCCTCGCTCTCCCCCTCCGAGCGTGCCGATGTGTTCGGAGGTGCGGCAGACAGGGCGTACCGCTTAAGCTGAGCGCATGGACACGCTGGGGGTTGTTCTCGTCGCGATCGGGGTCGCGGCCGGGGTCGTCTATCTGACGGTGCTCGTGATCGCCTTCGTGCAGGTGTTCCGCGATCGCGAGATGGCGTGGGCCACCCAGTTGGTCTGGCTGCTCAGCATCCTGGCGCTGCCGGTCGGGGGCACCATCGCCTGGTTCGCCGTCGGGCACCGCACCAAGGAGTTCGAGCGCGCGCTCATGCGCTGAGTTCGGTGCTGAGAAGATGGGCGCATGCCCATCCTGAACAAGGACATGCAGGTGTGCATGTCACTGGCGGCCCGGCCGAGCAACATCGGAACCCGGTTCCACAACTTCCTCTACGACGAGCTCGGTCTGAACTTCCTCTATAAGGCGTTCACGACGACCGACCTGGAAGGGGCGGTGCGGGGGATCCGCGCCCTCGGCATCCGCGGATGCTCGGTGTCGATGCCGTTCAAAGAGGCGATCATCCCGCTGGTCGACGTGATGGAGCCGTCGGCCCTCGCGATCGAATCGGTGAACACGGTGGTCAACGACGCGGGTGTGCTCACGGCCTCCAACACCGACTACGAAGCGGTGGCCGAGTTGCTTCGGGATCGGCGGGTGGACTCCTCGCAGAGCGTGCTACTTCGCGGTTCGGGCGGGATGGCCAAGGCCGTCGTGGCCGCCTTCCGCGGCGCCGGCTTCGCCGACCTCACCATCGTGGCCCGCAATCCCGGCGCGGGTGCGTCCCTGGCCGACCGGTACGGCTACGAGTGGGTCGAACGCGACCCTGAGCCGAGCTTCGACATCGTCGTCAACGTGACACCGTTGGGGATGCGCGGCGACGCCGAATCGCAGCTCGCTTTCGCTCCTGAGCACATCGAGCGGGCCTCCACAGTCTTCGACGTCGTCGCCTTCCCCTCGGAGACGCCGCTCATCGCGGCCGGCCGGGCCGGCGGGAAGCAGCTCATCACGGGCGCTGAGGTGATAGCCCTCCAAGCGGCGCGGCAATTCGAACGGTACACCGGCGTCGCCCTCACGGCCGACCAGGTGGCCCGAGCCTCAGAGTTCTCGCGCTCCGAATAGTTTCCGGAAGGTCTCGTCGGGCGCCCGCCGTCAGCCCGCCTCCTCGTTCAGCATGCCGACCGAGGTGGCGCAGGCGTCGCCCTTCCAGGCCTCCACCCCTTCACGCACGGCGAAGGCGGCGATCACGAGGGCCGCGACGGCGTCGGCCCACCCCCAGCCGAGAAGCGCGTTCAGCAGGAGCCCCCGAGAACCGAGGCGGAGAGGTAGGTGCAGAACAGGGTCTGCTTCGAGTCGGCGACCGCGGTGGCCGACCCGAGCTCGGTGCCGGCCCGCCGCTCCGCCAGCGAGAGGAAAGGCATCACCACGACACTGAGGGCGGTGATAGCGATGCCGAGAGGGCTGTGCTCCACCTCGATTCCACCGAGCAGTGCGAGCACGGCACTGACCGAGACATAGGCGGCGAGCGCGAAGAAGGCCACCGCGATCACACGCAGGGTGGGTTTCTCGTACCGCTCCGGGTCACGGCGGCTGAACTGCCAGGCCACGGCCGCCGCCGAGAGCACCTCGATCACCGAGTCGAGCCCGAATCCGAGCAGTGCCGCCGACGAGGCCCCGGCGCCCGCCGCCAGTGCGACGACGGCCTCGATGAGGTTGTACCCGATCGTGAAGGCGACGATCAGCCGGATGCGGCGCTGCAGCACCGCCCGGCGCTCGCCTGTCAGCGCGGTCACGACCGCGCGCCGCAGCATCCCGCGACCGTGCAGTCCACGTCGAGGCAGTCGGCGGATTCGTCGACCATGAGAGCGACGCCCACCAGGTCGGTGAGTGCTCGGGCGAGGTGCGGGTCGGCGATCTCGTACCGCGTCTGCCGCCCTTCGGGCAGGCCGACCACGATGCCGCAGTCGCGCAGGCAGCTCAGGTGGTTCGACACGTTCTGCCGGGTGAGCCCGAGATCCGTGGCGAGCGCGGCGGGGTACGTCGGCGCGTCGAGCAGGGTCATCAGGATGCGCGAGCGGGTGGCATCCGCCATCGCGCGCCCCAGACGGTTCATCACGTCGAGGCGGGAGGCCAGCGAACGTTCGGGTCGGAGGTCGAGTTCGATCACGCGGTCGATAGTACAGTCGTCGCTGTATTAAGTCGAGTGCCGTCTCCGGCCCGAACTGCGGTCGCTCGGTAGACTGACACCATGTCGGATGACCTGCTCGCCCTCGAGAATCAGGTCTGCTTCGGCCTCGCGGTCGCCGCACGCAGCGTGATCGCCCTTTACCGGCCCGTGCTCGAACCGCTCGGGCTGACGCATCCGCAGTACCTGGTGATGCTCGCCCTCTGGGAACGCGACCCGCGCTCGGTGAAAGACCTGAGCGAAGCCCTCCAGCTCGAACCGGCGACCCTCTCCCCCCTGCTCAAACGCCTGGAGACCACCGGGTATGTCGAACGCAAACGCAGTACCAGCGACGAACGATCCCTCGAGGTGACGCTCACCACCGCCGGCCGGGCTCTGCGGCGCCAGGCCGAGAGCATCCCTCACACCATCGTCGAGCGGCTGGGTCTGCCGCTCACGGAGCTGGAGGGCCTGCGCGAGAGTCTGCACGCGATCATCGGCGCTGCGACCCGAACCTCCTGAGGGGGTTACGCGGGGCAGATCAGTCGCGTCGCGTCGCGTTGACCATCGGAGCGCGCCACCGTGTGCACTGTCATCGGACGGCCGCAGATGGGGCAGGGCGCCGCTGCCGAACGGATGTCGGGGCCTTCGGGATGCCCGGCACCCAATTGGGCGGGGCCGGCCACCCGAATGAGGGAGACGTTGACCCGCGTGTACCAGTTCAGGAAACGTCCGGCCATCACTCTCTCCTCAATTCGTTAGTGCACTAACTATCATAGCTCCCCTTCCTGAGCCCTTGCGCTTGACCCGTGGGTCAAGGTTTACGCTGTGGGCGGAGGTCGCCATGCAGATCAGTGAACTCGCCGAGCGCGCCGGCGTGACGGTGAAGGCCGTTCGCTACTACGAGAGCCTGGGGCTCGTCGTGCCCGAGCGGCTCCCGAACGGGTACCGCGAGTACAGCGACGACCATCTGCGTGCCGTCGCCGAGATCCGGAAGCTCGCCGCCTCCGGAATCGCGCCGAGCCGGGCCACCCCGTTCATCGAATGTCTCGACACCGGGCACGAGCACAGCGACGAATGCCCGGCCTCCCTTGCCGCTTACCGCGCCGGCATCGCCGAACTCGACCGCACGATCGCCGAACTCACCGCCCGACGCGACCTGCTCGCCGGCCGCCTCGACGAAAGCGCTTCCCGTGGGTTCCCGACCGCGCCGCCCGAGCCGACCCGACCGGCCGACTTCACGAGGCTCCCCTCGAACCTTCCCCGACCGCACGACGACGGAGCCGCCGATCACCTGCCGGGACTGCCGATCCCGCCACTGGCACTCCCCACCTCCGATGGCGGCCGGATCGACCTCGCCCGGCTCGGCCGGGGCCGCACCATCGTCTACCTCTACCCCCTCACCGGCAGGCCGGGCGTCGACCTGCCCGACGGCTGGGACGCGATCCCGGGGGCCCGTGGATGCTCGACGGAGGCCTGCGACTTCCGCGACCAGTACGACGACCTGCGCGCGGCCGGTGTCGACGCCGTCTACGGATTCTCGAGCCAGCAGGTGGACTACCAGCACGAGGTCGTCGAGCGCCTGCAGCTGCCTTTCCCCATGATCTCGGACGAACGGCACGAACTCGCCGACGCCCTCAGCCTCCCCACTTTCGAGGCCGGCGGGATGCGCCTCTACAGCCGTCTGACTCTGGTGCTCCGCGAGGGCACGATCGAGCACGCGTTCTACCCGATCTTCCCGCCGAACACGCACGCGCAGCAGGTGCTCCGCTGGCTCTCGGCACATCCGCTCTAGAGTGCGTCTGCCCTAAGCTTCTGCGCATGCCGCAACACCGCACCGCCCTCCTCCGCTGGATCTCCGACGACCGCATCAGCAGTGCGTACGAGCACTACGTGCTGGAAGACTCGAACCGCTGCATCGCGCTCTGGCAGCCGGCCGGAACCGTCGGACGCATCGCGCTCGGCGAACGCGGCGGCCCGCGCGGCCGCAACATGGTCCCCGACGGGTGGAATGGTAGCTACGTCGAGCGCATTTGGACGGGCGACGGCGTGCTGCGGGTCCACATCCCGGGTCAGCCCTGGTCGACCTGGCGCTGGTTCACGGCCGACGGATGGACGCAGCACTCCTACGTGAACCTCGAGTCGCCGTGGCTTCGCACGCCGATCGGGTTCGACACCGCCGACTGGATCCTCGACGTGATCGCCGAACCCGATGGCAGCCACACCCTCAAAGACGAGGACGAGCTGGCGTGGGCAGGCGAGACCGGAAAGTTCGACGCCGAACGGCTGGCCGAGGTGGAGGCCGCGCGGCAGGGCGCGATCGACGCGGTCGACGCACACTCCTTCCCGTTCGACGCCGACTGGGATGCGTGGGGTCCCCTGCCCAGCGCCCCTCTCCCTCTCGCGCACGAATGGGAGTCCCACCCGCTTCCGTGAGCCCGGGCGGGATCCCGAGCCGCTACTTCCAGCCGACCGAGTCGAAGATCGCCGTCGTGTCGGTGAAACCGACGACGGATCCCTCGACTTTCGCGTCGAGGGGCGAGTCCGTTGTCAGATTTCCACTCTCGCCGGTGGCAGCGATGCTGTAGTTCGCGCTGAACGTCACCGTTCCCGGTGTGCTCGATCCGAGCGGCCAGCAGCCACCGGCGCTCCCATCCATCATGTACTCCGTGCGGCATCCGAAGTCCCACTCGCCGAGCGTGAGCGTCGGCCTCGTCAACACCGTCCACGAGCCGTTCGTCCAGGTCTCGCCGGCAGCCGGACCGTTCTTCAGTCCGAACGAACAGTTGGAGGGTTGGGGCACTGTGCTCGCGGCGCACGCGTCGAGCCAGGCGTTCCCCGCAGCGATCGCGGCGTCTTTGCCTTTCTGAGTCAGGGCCGCGGCCACCTGAACCTTCTGGGTGCCGCCGAACCCGGGAACACGGAATGTCGTGCCGTCGAGAGTGAACCACGGGCTCGTGGTGGAGACATCGAGTTCATACTGCCCCGGAAAGACGTGCAGCTCGCGCATGACGCCCTTCCAGCCGAGGGGCACACCGGCGACGGTCGCGTCGAGGCGGCCGGGGGCGCCGAGTGTGACGCTCGCCTGGTTCAGCGTCACCGGCTTGAGCTTCCAATTCTCGATGCCGGCGAGGCCGAGCGGCGATCCGGCCCCGCGCACGAGGGTGAATCCGGCCTTGCTCGTTCCGCTCTTCTGCGTGATCTCAGCCTCGACCGTTGCCGTCGAGCCGCTCGTCTGCGTTCCGAGGATGCGGTAGCCGGTGATCCGGTCGCCCACGTTCGCGTACGCCTTGTTCGTGAGCAGCACCTCGTCGGAGCGCGACGGAGTTCCGTCGAGTTTCATCGCGCCCTCGACATCCCCATTCTTCACGTCGGCCAGGTAGGCGGAGACCTGCGTTGCCGGCGCCGTGGCCGCCTGCGCCTGAAGCACCAGCACCAATGCGGTGACCCCGACGCCGAGACAGAGCGCGGTAAGGAACGCGCCGACCCCGATCCACAGCGACGCCCTCGACTTCGACATTCCGATCCTTCCCCCCACCGAACTGCTGCACGGGAATCATACCGACGGATGACGGCACCCCGACCGCGGGTGGATGCCCTTCTCCCGCTCGACGTCTTGACTAGAACAGTCGGCCACCGAGGGGAGCACCACCATGACGACGCTGAACCACCACCTTCCTTTGACCGGAGCGGTTCCGCAGGTCACGCGAGCGCGGGGGGCGTTCGCTGTGATCGCCGAGAACGCCTACCTTCGGCTGTTCACGGCACTCGTCATCGTCGCGGCTGGTGCCGTAGCACTCACGCTGGGGATCGCACTACTGCTCGACGTAGTCGTGCCACTGTTCTTCAGCAACGAGATCCACGCACTGGCCGCGCTCTTCCCGCAGGCGTAGGGTCACGCCTGCCAGATGCGCGCGCTCCTTCGTGAGTGAGGCAGGCCGGAGCGGAGCTAGCGGAATCGTCGCCCACTGCCTAGAGTCATGGCGGGAGGCCCCCAATGACCAGACTCCTCTTTTCTGCGATCTCCTCACTCGATGGCTACACGGCCGACGCCGACGGAGGCTTCGACTGGGCCGCGCCGAGCGAAGAAGTCCACGCCTTCGTCAACGATGAGCAGCGCGGGGTCGGCACCTACCTCTACGGGCGCCGAATGTACGAGACGATGCGCGTATGGCAGACCCTGGGTTCCGATCCCGGTGACGTCCCGGTCATCGCGGACTTCGGCGACCTCTGGCGTCGCGCCGACAAGGTCGTCTACTCCTCCACCCTCGGCGATGCCACCACACCCCGCACCCGCATCGAAACGACATTCGACCCGGGCGCGATTCGCGCTCTCCTCGACTCCGCCGACCACGACGTCAGCATCGGTGGACCGACCATCGCCACCGCGGCCTTCCGCGCAGGGCTGGTGGATGAGGTGCAGCTGTTCCTGGTACCGGTCGCTGTCGGTGGCGGCACGCCCGCACTACCGCGCGATCTCGTCGTCCCGTTGCGTCTGCGTGACGAACGCCGTTTCGCCGACGGGACCGTCTTCCTGCGCTACCGGGTCACGGCAACCGCAGGGTGACGCTCGGGCGGAGCAGCGCCTCCTCGAGCGAACCGAGTCCGAGGCCGTGGTGGCCGAGGATCGCGACCGGATAGAAGTAGCTGTCGTAGCCGTACTCGGAGGTCGGGCAGACCAGGTGCTCGCTCTCGAACGGTAGCGGGTCGCCGGCGGTGCGCGTGACGAGATCGCCCTCGTCGCCCAGCTCCACCGATACGGTGCGCATCGGCATCCCCCCGTCGAGGTAGGCCCACGACATCGTCGGCAGCCGAACGTCGATCGTGGCGCGGAAGACCGGCTGCCGCTCACTGAGGGTGGCGGCGGCCCCGCCGACCGTCTCGCTCGCACCCTGCAGCAGCATCCAGCCGTTGATCGGCGCCGTGAGCACAAGCACCGAAGCTCCCTCCCCGACATGCGGGTTCTCGCCCCAGGGATGCCCGTCGCTCACCACATCCGCTCTGAGCGCCGCGGCGACGACGTGCACGGGCGCCGCCGGGAGGAACACCCAGCTGCCTCCGCCGAACACTTCGAACAGCCCCTCGCTGAGAACGGGCACGTCTTCCTGCACGCGTCGAGTCTAAGCAGTGCGCCGGGTCAGAGTTCGCGCAGGTGCACCGACTCGCCCTGACGGCTGAAGAGGCTGATCACTTCCACCGGCTCTGCGGTCGCGCTCCCAAGCGAATGCGGGGTGCGCGTATCGAACTCCGCCGCTTCGCCGGCGACGAGCACATGCTCCTCCTCACCGAGTCCGAGCAGCAGACTGCCGCTGAGCACATACACCCACTCGTAGCCGTCGTGGACCCGCCGCTGCTCCTTCACGCCGGGCTTGCGCCCCGGCATCAACTGTTTGAACGCGTTGAGGCTTCCCGATCCGCGGGTCAGCGGAACGTAGGTGCGCCCCTCGCGGCGCACCGGGCGCGGGTGGATGCGCGGATCTCCCGTCGCCGGCGCACCGACGAGTTCATCGAGCGGCACCCGGTACACCTTCGCGAGCGGGAGCAGAAGCTCGAGCGTCGGCCGTCGCAGCCCCGACTCCAGCCGGGAGAGAGTGCTCACCGAGATGCCGGTGGCTTCCGCGATCTCCGCCAGCGTCGACTCGCGATGCCGGCGGAGGGCACGCAGGCGGGGTGCGACGAGGTCGAGCACGCGACCGAGTTCGCCATCGTCGGATGTATCCCGCCCTCCAGTCATGTTGCCAGAATAGCAAACCGAATTGCCAATTCTCCGGGCCTTCGTCGAGGCTGAGAGCATGAACGAAACAGCCTGGGATGCCCTCATCGTCGGAGGGGGAAGCGCCGGACTCAGCGCAGCCCTCATGCTCGTCCGCTCACGCCGCCGCGTGCTGGTGCTCCACACCGGCGAGCCGCGCAATGGTGTCGCCCCGCACATGCACGGCGTGCTCGGACGCGACGGCGCTTCACCGCTGCGGCTCCTGGCAGACGGACGTCGCGAAGTCGAAGCGTATGGCGGCAGCATCCGCCTGGCCCGCGCTGTCGATGTGGAACGACAAGGCGGCGGCCTCCTCGTGACCACCGCCTCCGGCGAACGCGAATGGGCGCGGCGACTGGTGGTCGCATCCGGGATGCGTGACGGGCTTCCGGCGTTGCCCGGGTTGGCCGAGCACTGGGGCACCGGGGTGGTGACCTGCCCGTACTGCGACGGCTGGGAGGTGCGCGACCGACGCCTCGGCGTGCTGGCGACCTCCGAGTTCAGCCTGCACCAGGCGCAGCTTCTGCGGCAGCTGTCGGCCGACGTCACGTACTTCACAGGCGGTGATCTCGAGCCGGCCGATGCGGATCTCGCCGCGCTCACGGCGCGTGGCATCCGCGTCGAACGCCGCCGGCTCGAACGCGTGGTCGACGAGGGCGGCACTCTCGCCGGCATCGAGACGGCCGAAGGAGAGGTGGTCGCGCTCGACGCGATCTTCGTCGGCACGACTCCGCTGCCCGCCTCCGAATTGCTCGACCGCCTCGGCACCGGATGGACACTCGACGACCCGACCGGTCGAACCTCCCACCCGGGTGTCTGGGCCGCTGGGAATGTGGTGAACCCCGGCGCGACCGTTCCGGGGTCGATGGCGTCCGGCGCACTCGCGGGCGCGGGAGTGAATGCCGACCTCGTCGCCGAGGATGTTGCCGCGGCGGTGGGAGCCGGGTCGTGACGGTCGAGAGAGACGGTCGAGAGAGACGGTCGAGCTTGACACCCGAGAGAGAGTGAGTGTACAGTCACTCACATGTCGCCGACTGCACGCTCCACACTCTCGACCGCCGACGAGCGCCGGGAGACCGTGATCGCGAGCGCCATCGAAGTGTTCGGGCGATCGGGCTACCTCGGCACGCCGATCTCCGCCGTCGCGACCCATGCGAACATCTCGTCGGCTTACGTTTTCAAGCTCTTCCCCGGCAAGGAGACGCTCTTCGTCGCCGCCCTCGAACGCTGCTTCGATCTGATCGAACAGGCCCTTGAGGCGGGGGCGGCTGCCGGTGCCGAGCCGACGCCCGCCGGCATCCTCGACGCGATGGGCGGCACGTACGCCGAGCTCATTGCCGACCGCTCGCTGCTCATGATGCAGGTGCACGCCCAATCGGCGGCCGATGTTCCAGAGATCCGCGCGAGCCTGCGCCGCGGGCTCGCGCGCATCACCCGGTTCGCGAAAACGCGCTCGGGCGCATCCGACGACGATGTGCAGCGCTTCATGGCGATCGGACAGCTCTGCCACCTCATCGTCACAACCGGAATCGAGGCGGAGGCCTCCGACTGGGCTCGCATTCTCACCGCCGGCATCCGGCACCCCTGACCCTCGACAAACGACGGCTTCGGCCACCTTTTTTCTCTCCCGCAGGAGTGACTGATCAGTCACTCACCATCGAAAGGAAATGCCCGTGACAACGCTCATCCCCGGCTCCACGAGGAGCACCCGCCGCTGGTGGGCCCTCACTGTGCTCGCCCTGGCACAGTTCCTGGTGGTGCTGGACGCCTCCATCGTCAACATCGCGCTCCCCTCTCTCGGCGGACGCCTCCACCTCGACACCACTGCCCTGGCCTGGGTGATCACCGCGTATGTGCTCCCCTTCGGCGGACTCCTGCTGCTCGGCGGACGTCTCGCTGACCGCTACGGACACCGCAGGCTCTTCCTGGTCGGCGTCGCCGGATTCGTGGCGGCCTCCGCCCTGGCCGGACTGTCGGAGACCGGCGGGATGCTCCTGGCCGCTCGGGCTGTCCAGGGCGCCTCGGCCGCGTTGCTGGCCCCCGCATCCCTCGCCCTGGTGACCCAGCTCTTCACCACGGCCAGTGACCGCGCGAAGGCCCTCGGCGTCTGGGGGGCGGTCGCCGGGATCGGCAGCGCCGCCGGCGTGCTACTCGGCGGCATCCTCACCGCCCTGTTCGGCTGGCAGGCTGTGTTCTTCGTCAACATCCCGGTCGGCCTTGTCGTGCTGGCCACCATCCCCACCCTCGTCACCCGCGACCCGCGCGGCGCGCGGCAGCGCATGGATGTCGCGGGGGCCGCCACCATCACGACCGGGCTCACCGCCGTCGTCGCCGCCCTCAGCTCAGCCGGGCAGCTCGGTTGGTCCAACCCGGTGACTCTCACCCTCGCAGTGGCGGCGGCCGCCCTGCTCACAGCGTTCGTGCTCGTCGAACGCCGCGCCGAGCATCCCCTCGTGCCCTTCCGCTTCTTTCTCAACCGAGAGGCCGCCACGGGCAACATTGTGATGCTCCTCGCCGGGGGCGCCACTACTGCGCTCTTCTTCGCACTGTCCGTCTACCTGCAGGAAGTACTCCACTACGACGCCCTCACCGCCGGAATCAGCCAGCTCCCCCTCGCCGGCGCCCTGGTCGTCGTCGCCGGAGTCGTGCCGCCCATTGTCGCCACAGTCGGATTGCGCCCCACCCTCATCACGGCGCTCGTGGCCCTGGCCGGCGGACTCGTCTGGCTCGCCGCGGCCGGCCCACATGCCGGCTTCGTCGGCGGACTTCTCGGCCCGAGCATCGTCATCGGAGCAGCCCTCGGTGCAGGGTTCATCACCGCGACCCAGCTCGCCGTCGACGGAACGTCGGCGTCAGAGTCGGGTCTCGCCAGCGGCATGGTGAACACCAGCCAGCAGATCGGCGGCGCCCTCGGCCTCGCCGTTCTCGGCACACTCGCCGCCACCCGCACCGCCGCCGAACTCGCCGCGGACACCGCCCACGTCACAGCACTGTCGAACGGCTTCTCCTGGCTGTTCATCGGCGCTGCGGCCCTGTCCCTGCTCGGAGCCGTGGCCACCACCGTCATTCGCAAGCGCTGAGCTCGCTCCCGGGGCTCGCCATCGAGAGGGGTCGGGTCATGCCTGACCTGTGCCGTTGAACTCGTCGTCGGTGATGTGTTCGAGCCAGACGGTGGTTGTGGCCGGGTCGTCGGCGTTCTCGAGCATCGCGATGTGCTCCATGAAGCATCCGGGTGCCGCGGCGTGCCAATGCTCCTCGCCGGGCGGGGTGTAAATGGTCTGTCCGGCGTGGACGTCGACGATCGTTCCGTCACGACTGCCGAACCGGGCGACACCCTGGGTGACACGGAGATACTGACCACGGGCGTGGGAGTGCCAGGCGGTGCGGGCGCCGGGCGCGAAACGGACGGTCGCGACGACCATCCGCTGGTCACCATCGTGTGGGAGCGCGATGGGGTCGAGCCAGACATCTCCGGCGAACTGCTCGGGCGGGTTCTTGCTGGTGGAGGATGCGGGTTCGATGTTCACTGGATGCTCCTGTCGGTTTCGATGCGCCTCGACGTGAGGAACTCACGAACGTCACTCTGGTTGTCCACATGTTCGACGGTACGCGTCATCCCCCCGGCGACGCAGAGGCACGCGAGATCAGCCGCTGAGAACACTCCGGCGCGATCAACACAGAAAGGCCGGCCCGACGTTTCCGTCAGACCGGCCTTTCATCGTTCGCTTGGAGCATTTCATGATCCGGTCTCCCGGAAATCCTGAACTACACCGTTGTGCGCGAGGGGGGACTTGAACCCCCACGCCCTTTCGAGCACTGGCACCTGAAGCCAGCGCGTCTGCCAATTCCGCCACTCGCGCGAACTCAGAGAGAATAGCACGGCGAGGGTATCAACGAGAATTCGAGGGCGGATGCTGAGGCCGCTCGACTACTCAATCTCGGGAATGATCTCCGCACATTCGGGGGGAGCGCTAGGGTGGCTTCTCATTCGATCCGACTAACATGCTGATAGTCGACGAGCCGGAGCGGGAGACCTGTGGGCATACTGGACAACTTCGAGAGAGGTCTCGAACGTGCCGTCAACGGCGCGTTCGCCAAGACCTTTCGGTCGGGGCTGCAACCGGTCGAGCTCACCAGCGCGCTCCGGCGGGAACTCGACACCAAGGCGGCCGTCGTCTCGCGGGATCGCATCCTGGCGCCGAATAGGTTCGTGCTGCGCATGTCGCCCAGCGACTACAAGCGGATGCACGGCATGGGTGCTGCGCTCACCGACGAACTGATCGCCTTCGTTCAGAAGCACGCGAGCAGCCAGGGCTACCAGTTCGCCGGCGGCCTCTCGATCGACCTCGTCGAGGAGGCGTCGATAACCGAGGGGATGCTGCAGGTCGACTCCGAGAACGTGAAAGGCTCCGTCGCCTGGACGCCGGTGCTCGACATCAACGGCAAGCACTACCCGCTCACCCACTCCGTGACGGTGATCGGCCGTGGGAGCGAGGCCGACATCACGGTCGACGACACCGGTATCTCGCGCCGACATGTGCAGATCATCTGGGACGGTCAACGCGCCCAAGTGCAAGACCTCGGCTCCACCAACGGTTCCCACCTCAACGGTCAGCCTGTCCGCAAGGCGATCCTCGAACCCGAGTCGGTGATCACGATCGGTCGCACCCGCATCGTGTTCCGTGTGCTGCCCCAGGCGACACGTCCGGTCGCGGCACCGGTGGACGACACCACACGACGAACCGATGTCGGCGGGTTCTGGAGCGAATCGTGAACCCCAGCGAGCTCACCCTCCTCGTGCTGCGTTTCGGTTTCCTGCTTCTGCTGTGGTTGTTCGTGTTCGGCATCGTCTATGCGCTGCGCACCGACCTGTTCGGGCAGCGCGTGCGCAAGCTTCCCGAACAGACGGCCGCGGCATTACCGTTCCCCGCCGCGCCCACCTCCGGTGCCACGGCACCGACGATGCAGCACGCGCCCGCGTCGAACCTCCCGTCGGGAGCGAACTCCGCAATCGTTTCGGGCGGGCGGCCGAACGCCACAGTGCTCACCGCCAGCCGCCTCGTCATCACCTCCGGACCCCGCCAGGGAACGGAGCTCCCCCTCGGGCGCGACCCCATCACCATCGGGCGCTCCAGCGAGTCCGGTCTGGTGATCCGCGACGACTACACCTCCACGCACCACGCGCGCCTGCTGCTCTGGAACGACGAGTGGATGGTCCAAGACCTCGACTCCACGAACGGCACCTTCCTCGACGGGCGGCGTGTGACCGTCCCCACCCAGATCCCGCTCGACACCCCGATCAAGATCGGCACGACCACGTTCGAGTTGCGACGGTAAGCCGTGGCAGCTCCGAACCGGGCGGCGGCCGTCTCACACATCGGCAAGATCCGCGCGAACAACCAGGACTCCGGCTATGCCGGGCGCGACCTGTTCGTCGTCGCCGACGGGATGGGCGGCCACGCCGGCGGTGACGTCGCGTCGGCGATCGCCGTCACCCGCATCCGCGAGGCCGACAAGGAGTACGCCTCCGCCTCGGAGGCGGAGTTCGCCCTGCAGTCGGCACTGATCGCGGCCAACTCACTGCTCGCCGAGACGGTGTTCGAGCATCCGGAACTCACCGGCATGGGGACGACCGTGAGCGCCCTCATCCGCGTCGGCGATCAGATCGCGCTCGCCCACATCGGCGACTCCCGCATCTACCTGTTCCGCGACGGCGCATTGAAGCAGGTCTCCACCGACCACACGTTCGTGCAGCGCCTGGTCGACAGCGGGCGCATCACCGAAGAAGAGGCGATGGTGCACCCGCGCCGCTCGGTGCTGATGCGCGTGCTCGGTGACGTCGACGCCTCCCCCGAGATCGACACGTGGACCCTCGACACCCGGCCGGGCGACCGTTGGCTCATCTGCTCCGACGGGCTGAGCGGCGTCGTCAAACACGACGAGCTTCAGGCCGCACTCGCCTCCCGCGACGCCCCCCGCCAGGTCGCCGAGAAGATGGTCCGGCTCAGCCTCGACGCCGGTGCGCCCGACAACGTCACGATCGTGCTGCTCGATGTCGCGGATGTCGCCCCCGGCGAGGTCATGAAAGACCCGATCACCGTCGGCTCGGCCTCGGCACCGCTGGCTTTCGGCGGCGAGGCCAAACCCACGTCGCGCACGACGCGACTGCCCTCGCTGCGACTGCACCCCATCCGGCCCGCCACCGGACCCACGCACTTTGAGCCGCAGTCGGAGGACTACCTCGACGAGCTCATCGAAGAAGACCAGCGCCGCGTGCGCCGCCGCAAGCTCACCTGGCTGATCGGGGTGATCGTTCTCGTGGTGGCGATCGCCCTCGCCGCCCTCTTCGGGTACGAGTGGACGCAGTCGCGCTACTTCGTCGGCGCCTCGCCGTCGGGGAACGTCGCCGTGTTCCAGGGTGTGCAGCAGAGCCTGGGGCCGATCAGCCTCTCCCATGTGTATGAGGAGTCGAGCGTGAGGCTCGACAACCTCCCGTCGTACGACAAACAGCTCGTGGAACAGACCATCAACGCCGACACGCTGCAATCGGCGCGATCGATCGTGGAACAGCTGAGCGATGCCAGCAAGAAGTGAGAACGCGGTGATCGACTCGACTCGACCGGCCACCGGCACGGTCAAACGGCTGCGCCTGCCCGCCAAGCAGCGCAACCTGGAGCTCGTCCTCCTCGTCGCGGCCTGCGCCATCAACGCCATCGCCGTGGTGCTGGTGCAGCTCGGGGCCATCGGACATGTCGACCTCACGCTGCTCTACCTCGGGGCCGGGCTCTCGGTGCTCGTTATCGGGATGCACGTCGCCCTCCGCTTCGTCGCCCCCCAGGCCGACCCGTTCCTGCTCCCCATCGCCACGGTGCTGAACGGTATCGGCATCGCCGAGATCTACCGCATCGACATCCATTTCGGCTACAGCGGCTGGGACAGCGCCGGTGTGCGCCAGATCGTGTGGAGTGCCATCGCGATCATCTGCGCGATCGTCGTGATCATGGTCATCCGCAACCACCGCGTGCTGCAGCGCTACACCTACATCTTCGGGCTGGCGGCCCTGCTCCTGCTGCTGCTGCCGATGCTGCCCGGCATCGGCAAGACCATCTCCGGTGCCCGCGTCTGGATCGGCATCGGCCCGTTCAGCTTCCAGCCGGGTGAGATCGCCAAGCTCTGCCTGGCCATCTTCTTCGCCGGGTACCTCGTGCAGCGCCGCGACTCGCTCGCGATGGTGGGCAAGAAGTTCCTCGGGATGCGGTTCCCGCGCGTGCGCGACCTGGGCCCCATCCTCATCATCTGGCTGATGTCGATGGCCGTCATCGTCTTCCAGCGCGACCTCGGCACCGGCCTCCTCATCTTCGGACTGTTCCTTGTGATGATCTACGTGGCCACCGCTCGGGTCAGTTGGGTGATCCTCGGTTCGCTGCTCATCGTCGGTGGCGCCGTGGTGGCCAGTCAGGTGCTGCCGTACGTCAACGATCGCTTCCAGAATTGGCTCAACCCTTTCGCCCAGCACGTCTACGACGAGCAGGGCGGCAGCTTCCAGCTGGTTCAGGGCCTGTTCGGTCTGGCGCACGGCGGACTCATCGGCACCGGTCTCGGGCAGGGGCAGCCATGGATCACCCCCGTGTCGCAGAGCGACTACATCATCGCGAGCATCGGCGAGGAGCTCGGCCTCGCTGGCCTATTCGCGATCTTCGCGCTCTACCTGCTGTTCGTCGCCCGGGGTCTGCGGATCGGTTTCGCCGGCCAAGACGACTTCGGCAAGCTCCTCGCCGTCGGGCTCTCATTCACGGTCGCACTGCAGTGCTTCATCGTGATCGGCGGGGTCACCCGCGTGATCCCGCTCACCGGGCTCACCACCCCGTTCCTCGCCGCAGGCGGGTCCTCCCTGGTGGCCAACTGGGTCATCGTGGCGCTCCTGCTGCGCCTGTCCGACACCGTTCGAAACCAACCCCGACTGGTGGTGAGCTGAGTGAATCGCGAGATCAAACGCGTCAGCACGATCGTGCTCGCCATGTTCCTGGCGCTGCTCGTCTCCACATCGATCCTGCAGGTCTTCCAGGCCGACTCCCTCACGGCGGATGCGCGCAACAGCAGGGCGCGCAACGACAGCTACTCTCAGCAACGCGGCGCCATCCTGGTGGCCGGCCAGCCTGTGGCCCAGTCGGTGCCCACCACCGACGTCTACAAGTTCCAGCGCGTCTACAGCAACGGCCCGCTCTACTCCTCGGTCACCGGCTTCTTCCCGATCAACGGCGAAGCGACCGGCTTGGAGGGCGCCCTCAACGACAAACTCAGCGGGTCATCGAACTCCCAGTTCTTCGACCGCGTCAACGCGATACTCACCGGCAAGAATCCGCAGGGGGCCTCCGTCGAGACGACGATCGACCCGGTGGCTCAGAAGGCGGCATACGACGCTCTCGGCGACTACCAGGGTGCCGTGGTGCTGCTCGAACCGAAGACCGGGCGCATCCTGGCGATGGTGTCCAAACCCGACTTCGATCCCAATGCGCTCGCGTCGCATGACACGACGAAGGTCAACGCCCTCTACCAGGAGCTTCTCGACGCCTCCGGCGATCCGCTCATCAACCGCACGATCGGCGGCAACCTGAACCCACCGGGCTCCACGTTCAAGCCCGTGATGAGCGCGGCCGCGTTCGGCAGCGGCAAGTACACGAAAGACAGCCAGCTGCCGAACCTCTCCTCGCTGGAGCTGCCGGGTTCGAGCACCGTCGTGAAGAACGACAACTTCAGCACCTGCGGCCCGGGAGCGACCGTCTCCATCGCGACGGCGCAGATCCTCTCCTGCAACATCCCGTTCGCCGAGCTCGGCATCCAGATGGACCCGGAGACGATCCACGCGCAGGCAGAGAAGTTCGGCTTCAACAAGTCGCTGAGCATCCCGATCCCGGTCGAGAAGAGCGTCTACCCGCTTTACACCGACGACGCGCAGCGTGCGCAGGGCGCCTTCGGACAGTACGACGACCGCGCCACCCCGCTGCAGATGGCCATGGTCTCCGCCGGAATCGCCAACGGCGGCAAGGTGATGTACCCCAACCTCGTCGACTCGATCCGCTCGTCCGACCTGCAGACGCTGGAGAGTTTCCAGCCCAAAGAACTCGATCAGGCCCTGAGCCAGCAGAACGCCGACACGATCAAGCAGATGATGGTCGACGGCGTCGATCACGGCGTGGCGAGCAATGCAAGAATAGACGGGGTCACGGTCGGCGGAAAGACGGGAACCGCGCAGAACGGCGCGAACGATCCTTACACGCTGTGGTTCACGGGTTTCGCTCCGGCCAACGATCCTCAGTTCGCTGTGGCGGTAGTTGTTGAAAATGGCGGTGGACAAGGTCAGAACGGCACGGGTAACTCCATCGCCGCTCCGATCGCGAAAAAAGTACTAGAGGCGGTGCTGAATAAATGAGACCCACAGCAGGGCTCACCTTCGGGGGACGTTACGAGCTGCAGTCGCGGATCGCGATCGGCGGCATGGGCGAGGTCTGGCAGGCCACCGACCTCGTGATCGGGCGCACCGTCGCGATCAAGATCTTGAAAGACGAGTACCTGGGCGACCCCGGGTTCCTCGAGCGCTTCCGTGCCGAGGCTCGGCACGCCGCCCTCGTCAACCATGAGGGCATCGCCAACGTCTTCGACTACGGCGAGGAGGAGGGCAGCGCCTTCCTCGTGATGGAGCTCGTCCCCGGCGAGGCTCTCTCCACCATCCTTGAACGCGAGCATGTCCTCAGCACCGACAAGACGCTCGACATCGTCGCCCAGACCGCCGCCGCACTGCACGCCGCCCACGCCGCCGGGCTCGTGCACCGCGACATCAAGCCGGGCAACCTCCTCATCACGCCCGACGGCCGGGTCAAGATCACCGACTTCGGCATCGCCCGCATCGCCGACCAGGTTCCGCTCACCGCTACCGGTCAGGTCATGGGCACCGTGCAGTACCTCTCGCCCGAACAGGCGTCGGGGCATCCCGCGTCGCCGACCACCGACATCTACTCGCTCGGGATCGTGGCGTACGAATGCCTGGCCGGCCGCCGGCCGTTCACCGGCGAGTCGCAGGTGGCGATCGCCATGGCGCAGATCAACGAGGCTCCGCCTGAACTGCCGGCCACTGTGGCCGAGCCGGTGCGCAACCTCGTCTTCGCCTGCATCGCGAAGAACCCGGCCGACCGGCCGGCTTCGGCCGCGCACCTCGCCCGCGCCGCTCAGGCGTTGCGTCGCGGGGATGTGCAGGCTGCGGCCGCCTCGGTGCCCGCGATTCTCGGCGGGGCGGGTCTCACCGGATCCGCCACAGTGCTCCTGCCGTCGTCGCCGAGCGGGGCCACCCAGGCCACGACCATCCTCCCCGCCGCCACCGGCGACGCCGAAGACGAAGAAGCCCAGGCCTCGACAACGACGAAGAAGCGCAGCCCCTGGACCTGGCCGCTCATCGCCCTCATCGCGCTGCTCGCGCTCGTGCTGATCGGAACGATCATCGCGCTCGTCGCCCAGCCCAACAAGAATGCGCCGGCGTCTTCGTCGCCGCCCGCCTCATCGAGCGCGCCCAGTCCGACGCCGTCCTCACCGGCTCCCACTCCCACGAGCAACACGGTTCCGATCAACGAGGCCGACTTCGACGGTCTCACCGCGGATGCCGCACGGCAGAAGCTCCAGGATCTCGGCATGAGCGCCAATGTGCAGCCCGGCAATGCCGCGACGACGAACGCCCAGGTCAACACGGTCTACTCCGTGAACCCCACCGGACCGGTTCCGAAGGGATCGATGATCACGGTGAAGGTTTGGGGACCGGTAGCGCCCGTTCCCACCCCGACCGACACCGTCGCTGCGAACCCGACCACCCCGCTGCCTCTGACCAACCCGGCCACCCCGGTCACGATCACCTTCGGGTCGGCCACCTGCCCGGCCGGTCAGAAGCTCGTCGGTCGCAGCCTCTACGTGAACGGCGCACAGCAGACACCGGTCAACGCGACGACGACCACCTGGTCGCCGACGACGGCTGCAACGTACAAGCTCTCGTACACGATCTTCTGCGGTGAGTCTGTCGAGTCGGCGCAGTCGCCCACGGTCGACTACGTCGTCGAAGACCAGTCCAGCGGCGGCGGCACCGGCGGCAACTAGCGTTGCCCGCCGAGGCCACAAGGAGACATTCAGTCAGCCCCGGCTACACTATCCGCAGTCCCACCAGAAGGAGTTCGTCTTGAGCCCAGATAGCCGCCTGCTCGCAGGCCGATATCAAGTGGGCGAACTCATCGGTCGCGGCGGCATGTCCGATGTGCATCGCGGCACCGATTCGCGGCTCGGCCGCACGGTCGCGATCAAGCTGCTGAAGCCATCGCTGGCCACCGATCCGGCCTTCCGCACGCGCTTCCGGCAAGAGGCCCAGGCGGCCGCCCGCATGGCGCATCCCACGATCGTGCGCGTCTTCGACGCCGGCGAAGAGACAGTCCGCGAGCCGAACGGCCGTGAGGCACAACTCCCGTTCATCGTGATGGAGTACGTGGACGGCGTGCTGCTGAAAGACCTGATCAAGAAGGGCCCGCTCGAGATCAGCGAGGCCGTTCGCATCACCGAGGGCATCCTCACCGCCCTCGAATACTCTCACCGAGCCGGCGTCGTGCACCGCGATATCAAGCCGGGCAACGTGATGATCACCAAGGCCGGCCAGGTCAAGGTGATGGATTTCGGCATCGCCCGCGCGATCAGCGACTCGTCGGCCACCGTCGCCCAGACCACCGCCATCCTCGGCACCGCGAGCTACTTCTCGCCGGAGCAGGCGAAGGGCGAGTCGGTGGATGCGCGCACCGACCTCTACTCGACCGGCGTCGTGCTCTTCGAAATGCTCACCGGTCGTCCGCCGTTCCGTGGCGACACCCCGGTAGCCGTGGCGTATCAGCACGTGAGCGAGGCCGCGGTCGCGCCGAGCAGCATCAATCCCAAGGTCTCCCCGGCCCTGGATGTCGTGGTCGCTCAGGCGATGACGAAGGATCGCTTCGAGCGCTACCAGTCCGTGGCCGACTTCCGTGCAGATCTGGAGACCGCCGCCGCCGGCAAGGTTCCGCTGCACAAGACGCCCGATCCGCTGTCGGAGTCGCTCTTCGGCCCGCCGCCGACCGCCGTTTCCGGCCCCGAGGCCGCGTTCCGCCAGCTCGCCGAAGATCAGACGATGACCCGCACGCAGCGCCGCCCACCTGTCATCTGGGTCTGGGCGAGCATCGCCGTGATGGCCGTCGTCGTCGTGGCCGTTCTCGCCTGGGTTCTGCGCCTCGCGCCGAGCACCACGCTGCCGGAGACCTCCCGCGAGGTGCCGAGCCTTTCGGGTCAGACGATCGACAAGGCGACCGATCTGCTTCAAGGCATGAAGCTCAAGTGGACTCAGACCCCCGAGGCGAGCGCGACCTACGCCGAGGGACAGGTCATCCGCACCGATCCTGGCGCGGGCACGGTCGTCGCCACCGGTGACACGATCACCGTCTACGTCTCCACCGGCAAGAAGACGATCGCGGTTCCCGATGTGCACAACATGACTCTGGATGCGGCCAAGCAGGCGATCACCGCCGCCGGGTTGACCGTGGGCCCGGTCACGACCCAGAACTCGGCCACGATCGGCGCCAACATCGTCATTCAGACCGACCCGGCCGGCGCCGGCCTCGCCCACGAGGGCGACCCGATCGCACTCACGGTGTCGAGCGGCAAGGTCACCGTGACCGATCTCACCGGGCAGTCGATCCCCGCGGCCACCGGCATCCTCAGCGAGTTGGGCCTCAACGCGAATCCCCAACCCGACAAGACGTGTCCCAGCACTCAGGGCAGTCCGCTCGTGCACACCCAATCCGTGGTCGGGGATGTGCCGCAAGGCTCTACCGTCGACCTCACCTACTGCACCGGCTGATCCGGTCGTGGGGGCGGCCTTCGGCGTGAGTCCTAGACGAGTTTGACGAGCGGGTTGAGCCCGCGAGCCGTCTCGGCCGCCCCGGCGAGGCCGGCGACCTCTAGCCAGTTGCCGAGCATCCGGTACCCGCCCTCGGTGAGGACGGACTCCGGGTGGAACTGCACGCCGTAGATCGGAGCCTCGCGGTGCCGCAGTCCCATGATCACGCCACCGGCCGTGCGGGCCGTGACCACGAGCGTGTCGGGCACGGTGCCGTCGACGACCGCGAGGGAGTGGTAGCGCGTGGCGGTGAAGGGTTGCGCGACGCCGTCGTAGAAGGGGCTCCCGTCGTGACTCACCTGCGATGTCTTGCCGTGCATCAGCTCTTCGGCGTTTGTCACCACTCCCCCGAATGCCTCCGCGATGGCCTGATGCCCCAGGCAAACGCCGAGCAGCGGCTGGCCGGTCTCGAGCGCGAGTTTCACGACGGCGATGGACACGCCCGCGTCGGCCGGCTTGCCGGGCCCGGGCGAGATCAGCACGGCGTCGTAGTCGGCGAGGCGCGCGGCGAGCTCGGACTCGGGGATGTCGTCGTTGCGCACGACATCCGTGGTCGCGCCGAGCTCTCGCAGATAGCCGTTGAGCGTGTAGACGAAGCTGTCGTAGTTGTCGATGACGAGTACCCGGGTCACGGGCCCACGGTACCTTCCTGTGGCCCCAAGAGCGAATCCACCCACGGGAACACCCAGGTGACGAGGGCGACGAGAACCGCCGCCACCAGCACGACGAGGATCAGGATGCGCAGCCACACCGGGCCGGGCAGAATGCGCCACAAGCTTCCGTACATCGGTCAGCCTCCGTTCGCGTTGACTTGTGCGGCGATCTCGCTCGGCACATCCGCCGGGGCCTGCCAGTTCGTGAAGACGTTGTACGCGATGAGTCGTTCGCCGGCGTGGAAGGGCGGGTTGCACGTCGTGATGGTCATGAGCCGGTCTGTCGCCGTGGCGTCGGGCTGACCCGGGACCGGATTGATCACGGTGACCGCGGTCGGTTGCACGAATTCGAAGTTGCGGAAGGTGTAGGTGTACCACCCATCGGCCGTCTGCACGTAGATGTGGTCTCCGATGTGGAGTTTCGAGAGGTCGATGAAGGTGTTGCCCCAGCCGCTGTCGTGCCCGGCGACGGCGAAGTTGCCGACCGCGCCGGGCATCTGGGTTCCTTTGTAGTGCCCCACGCCGGCGTCGTAGCTGTTGAGGACCTTCTCGGTGTCCACCGTTTCGCGGATCGTCCGCTTCCAGTCCTGCCCGAGGCGCGGGATGTAGACGACGGCGAACGACTGGTAGTCGGCCGGCTCGGTCATCACCGGGGGTTTCACCGGGTCCACATTGGCCGGTGGCGGATTCTTCTTGGCCTGCTCGATCCATTTCTGGCTCTGCGTGCTCGCCGCGCTCGTCTGCTGCCCAGCGAGAACCAGGCTGTTCCACCAGACTTGCCAGCCGAGGAAGAGCAGAACGAGGACGCCTGCCGTGATGAGCAGTTCGCCCAGCACACCGAAGAACGTCGGGCGGCGGGGTGGACGCTTCTTCTTTCCCCCGCGCTTGCCCGTGCGGGGTCGCCGCAGCTCGACTTCGACCGCAGCCGGAAGCCCGAACTCGTTCGACTCGGTCACATCGGCAATGCTACCCGGATCATCCTGAGTTTCTGCAGGCCGAGCACGCCGCTGCCTCCCCCGAGAAGGTGGGGTACGGGAAGCATCGAGACCGTTCAGCACCGCCCGCTACACTATGGAGCTATGGCACGCACCAAGACGAAGACCAAGCCCGAGCGCAGCGAAGCGCAGTCCGGCGAGGATTCGCCCAACCCCGTTTGGTTCAAGCCGGTGATGTTCGGCTTCATGCTTCTCGGCTTGGTGTGGATCATCGTGTTCTACGTGAGCCAGAACCTGTATCCGATCCCCGCTCTCGGAGCCTGGAACATCCTCGTCGGCTTCGGCATCGCCTTCATCGGCTTCCTCATGACCACCCGGTGGCGCTGACCGCCGCTCTTCTTACTCAGCCCGGGATCGCCGTTCGGCCGGTCCCGGGCTTTTTCGTACCGCTGGAAGGTTATCCACAGGTGTCCTCCACAATGAGGACAACTACACAGGTGTCGTTCTCCCCAGTGTTAATAAGCCTGTGGAGAGTTACAGCCGTGTAATTATCCCCATTGTTAATAAGGCTGTGGATAACTTATCCACGATCTGGGGAGGGGTTCAGGCGACCGGGAAGACGAAGCGAATCAGGCTCAAGGCAACGAAGATCACGCAGAGCAGCACCAGCAAGGGAACCTGCCACTGCCGCCGCGACAGCTTTCGGGTCTCCACATAGATCAGCCCGACCAGAAGGCCGCCGACCAGACCGCCGACATGCGCCTGCCAGGCGATGTTCAAACCGGGGAGGAAGCCGATGACGAGGTTGATCACCATCAGAACGAGGATCTGGGTCGCACTTCCGCCCATCCGTCGCTGAATGATGAAGAATGCACCGAACATTCCGAAGATCGCCCCGGATGCGCCGAGCACGGGCTGCCCCGGATCGGCCAGGAGGAGCACACCGAGCGAACCCGCGAAGCCGCTGATGAGGAACAGTGCCAGATATCGCGCGCGCCCGAGCAACGGCTCGAGCAGGGTGCCGAAGATCCACAGCGTGTACATGTTCAATGCGATGTGGATGATGCTGACGTGCCCGAACACCGAGGTGAGCATCCGCCAGGGCTGGAAGAGCCGCGGATCGGAGTAGACCCCCGCATACTGCAGCGCGCTCGAGACGGTGTTGCCGATCCCCGGCAGGTTCTGCAGGATGAACACCACGACACAGATGCCGATGAGCGCATATGTGACGACCGGCGCACCCCGACCCGTCATGCGGGTGAGGACGGCCGGCTTGGTCCGCGGCGCGGTCGCGCGCTGCTGCGCCATGCAGTCGGGGCAGATCACCCCGACGGCACCCGGCGTCTGGCACTCAGGGCAGATCGTGCGCCCGCACCGCTGGCAGAGCACATAGCTGACGCGGTCGGGGTGCCGATAGCAATAGCTTGCCCGGGCATCCACGGGCTGAGACATCGACGGTCCTGAGATCTACCGGGCTCAGACCTGCTCGACCGTGACCGACTCGATGACCACGTCGTCCAGGGGACGGTCGCGGGCGTCGGTCGGAAGGTCGGCGAGCTTGTCGACGATCTTGCGCGAGGCCTCGTCTTCGACGGCGCCGAAGATGGTGTGCTTGCCCTGCAGCCACGTCGTCGGACCGACCGTGATGAAGAACTGCGAACCGTTGGTGCCGTGACCCATCTGGATTCCGGCGTTCGCCATCGCGAGGATGTACGGCTCGGTGAAGTCGAGCTCCGGGTTGATCTCGTCGTCGAACTGGAAGCCGGGGCCGCCCGTTCCGTTTCCGAGCGGGTCGCCGCCCTGGATCATGAAGCCCGGGATGATGCGGTGGAACACGACACCGTCATACAGCTTGTCCGTGGTCGTGGCGCCGGTGGCGGGGTGCGTCCACTCGATCTCACCGCTCGCCAGGCCGACGAAGTTCTTCACCGTCTTGGGCGCGTGGTTGCCGAAGAGGTTGACCTTGATGTCCCCGTAGTTAGTGTGGAGAGTGGCGACGGCGGTGTGCTTTGACATGGCATCAATTCTTGCACAGGGGTTCTCACCTCTCGGGTCATCCACAGGCCATTCGGTGGCAAGATGGAGTCTGTTCGCTACACGACGCAATGGAGGTCCAGATGAGCCTGACACGAAAGCGTAAGAAGGAGCTCAAGCGCCTGCGCGATAGTGCCGAAGTACTCTGGGGTCAGCAACAGGATGTTCTGGCGAATGCCAACGCAGTCGCCTCCGAGGCCAGAAGGCAGGCCGCGTACTACACACGCGAAGAGCTGGCGCCTCGCGTGCGCGATGGCTACGAGCACTACGTGCGCCCCGCCGCTCAGACCGCCGGTCGTGCCGCCGGCGCCGCGCGCGACCGGATCGTCAGCGATGTGATCCCCGCCGTCGGCGCCACCATCGGAACCGCCATGAGCGTGGTCGACCACGCCCGCGACGCCCGCGCGCGCGCCTTCCTCGGCGAGGTGAAGCAAGCTGGTCGAACCGTCACGACGAAGGCGAAGGCCGCGACCGAGAAGTCCGGACCCGGCATCGGCACCGTCATCGCGGTCGGTCTCGGCGTCATCGCCGCCGTCGGCGTGCTCTACGCGGTCTGGCAGACGTTCCGCGCCGACGACGAGCTCTGGGTCGCCGACGAAGAGCCGACGGCTCCGGCAGCCGAATAGCGGTCTTCGATGGGAAGGGGCGGCGCCGATCTGGCGCCGCCCCTTCCTGCATTGCGGGGTCGTGCACCGAGGGGAACCCCTGAATCGAATGGGGGGATATCCCGATGGCGGCGCCGTGCCCGCGGTGGGAGCGTTGACATATGACAACGAATGCACTGCAACGACCTCTCACCGGCCGGATCCTCGGCGGCGTCTGCGCAGGAGTGGCTCAGCGGTTCGGTTGGAAGCCGTCCACCGTTCGCCTGCTCTTCCTGCTCTCCTGCCTGCTGCCCGGCCCGCAGTTCATCGCCTACATCGCGATGTGGATCCTCATCCCGGCCGAACCGTCGGTCGTGCGGATCGCCTAAGGCCGAAATCCTGCCATTCTCAGGCCGATGTTCACCAGCTCCACCCGCCGCGACGGGATCGCCTCGAGCCGGAACCACACGGCCTCGTCGGTCGAGCCGCCCACCTCGTTCCTGAGGGAGCCGGAGACGACCTCCGAGCGGTAGAGGATGCGCAGGGCGTGCAACGGCCCCGCATCCGCCACGAAGCGCTGTTCGGCAGGCACGATGTGCGAGTCGATGCCCAGGAGCGGGCCGGCCTTCGCCGTGTACCCGGTCTCCTCGGCGATCTCGCGCACCACCGCATCCACCGGATCTTCGCCCGGTTCGATTCCGCCGCCGGGCAGCGTCCACCCCGATCGACCGTTCTCGTTCCAGTGGGCCAGGAGGATACGGCCGTCGTCGACGATTACACCGTAGGCAGCGACGCGGATGTCCATGCCGTCACCCTACTGCGGATGTCGGGCCCGCCAGGCAGACTGGTGGTGTGCCGGAGCTGCCTGAGGTCACCGCGTTGGCTGCGGACCTGAACACCCGTCTCTCGGGGCGCGTGATCGATCGGTTCGCCGTCCTCTCATTCGCCGCGCTCAAAACCGTCGACCCGCCGGTGAGCGCTCTCTCGGGAATGACCGTCGAGGGCGTGACCCGGCACGGAAAATTCCTCGACCTCGCAGCGGGCGATCTGCACCTCATCATCCATCTGGCCCGCGCCGGCTGGATCCGGTGGCGTGACGGAGCACCGCCACCGCCCACCGGCCGGCCCGCACGGGGCCCACTCGCCGCCCGGCTTGTTCTCGACGACGGCTCAGGCATCGACATCACCGAGGCCGGCACGAAGAAGAGCCTGTCGCTGGCCGTCGTCCGTCATCCGGAGGAGCTCCCCGGAATCGCCCGCCTCGGACCGGACCCGCTGGCCGACGATTTCACCCTCGACGTGTTCGCTGGCATCCTGAGCGGGCAGGGTCGGGCACAGATCAAAGGGGTGCTGCGCAGCCAATCGGTGATCGCCGGGATCGGTAATGCCTACTCCGACGAGATCCTTCACGCCGCCCGAATGTCACCGTTCAAACCCGCGGCCATGCCTCCGGAGCAGATCGCCCGGTTGTTCGAAGCGATGCAGTCCACACTGCGAGACGCACTCGCCCGGGCCGACGGTCTCGCGGCCTCCGAGTTGAAGAGCGAGAAGAAGCTGGGGATGCAGGTGCACGGCCGAACCGGCGAGCCGTGCCCCGTCTGCGGTGACACCGTACGTCAGGTGATTTTCGCCGACTCGACGCTGCAGTACTGTCCGACCTGTCAGACGGGCGGCAAACCGCTCGCCGACCGGGTTCTCTCGCGGCTGCTCAAGTAGCCCCGGCCGAGCAGATGTGTTCCTGTGGAGCCTAGGAGATTCGAACTCCTGACATCCTGCTTGCAAAGCAGGCGCTCTACCAACTGAGCTAAGGCCCCGGAGGGGATGCGTTCAAACAAACACAGTGTGGGGATACGAGGACTTGAACCTCGGACCTCTTCGTTATCAGCGAAGCGCTCTAACCGCCTGAGCTATATCCCCGATTGGGCAGATTTGAGACTACCTGATCTGCCCGTCCAAACGAAATCGAGCGCCGCCGATCCGAGTGGAGATCCCGCTTAGTTGTTCGTGAAACCGACGAGCAGTCCGCCGGTGATCTTCACCGACAGGTTGTAAAGCAGCGCGAAGACCGCGCCGAGCGCCGTGATCACGATGATGTCGAGCACGCCGACCACGAGCGAGAAGCCCATGACCTGACCCAGGCCGAGAATCGACTTGAGGTCGCTGCCACCGGCACCGGAGATGTCTTTGAAGAGGCTGTTCACCTGGTCGAAGATCCCGGTGCGGTCGAGCACCGTCCACACGAGGAACGTGCCGACGATGGCGATGATCGCGAGGCAGATTCCGGCGAGGAACGAGAGCTTCACGGTCGACCAGAAGTCGATGTAGACGAGCTTCAGCCGAACCTGCTTGGCAGACGCGGGCCTGCGGGACGACTTCTTGGCGAGCTTTTCGGCGACACTACTGCTCATCTACGGTTTCTTCCTTCCCGGCGTCCTCGGATTCTTCTTCACTTTCCTGAGAATCGAGGTTACGTTCGGTGTTCTTGGCCAGAGCGATGATCTTGTCGGACTCGGCGAAACGTGCGAATACGACACCCATGGTGTCGCGGCCCTTGGCGGGTACCTCGGCCACGGCAGAGCGTACCACCTTGCCGCTGGCAAGAACCACAAGGACCTCGTCGTCGTCTTCCACGATCAGAGCGCCGACCAGATCGCCGCGGTCGTCGCTCAATTTGGCCACCTTGATGCCCAGTCCCCCACGGTTCTGCAGGCGGTACTGATCGACTGAGGTGCGCTTGGCGTAGCCGCCTTCGGTGACGACGAAGACATATCCTTCGTCAGAGACCACGGAGGCATCGAGCAGACGGTCGTCACCGCGGAAATGCATCCCGATCACACCCGAGGTCGAGCGCCCCATCGGGCGGAGCGCCTCGTCGGAGGCGGTGAACCGGATGGACATGCCCTTGCGGGAGACGAGCAGCAGGTCGGAGTCTTCCTCCACCAGCAGTGCGGAGACGAGCTCGTCTTCTTCGCGGAGCTTGATGGCGATGATGCCACCGGAGCGGTTGGTGTCATATTCGCTGAGCGCCGTCTTCTTGATCAAGCCCTCTCGCGTGGCGAGCACCAGGTACTTGGCCGCCGCGTAGTCGGGGATGTCGAGGATCTCGGCGATCTCCTCATCCGGCTGCATCGCGAGCAGGTTGGCCACGTGCTGCCCCTTGGCGTCGCGGCCGGCCTCCTGCAGCTCGTAGGCCTTTGCGCGGTAGACGCGGCCCTTGTTCGTGAAGAAGAGGAGCCAGTGGTGCGTGGTGGTCACGAAGAAGTGGTCGACGACGTCTTCGCCGCGCAGTTGCGCGCCCTTCACACCCTTACCGCCGCGGTGCTGACTGCGGTAGTTGTCGCTGCGGGTGCGCTTGACGTACCCGCCGCGGGTCACGGTGACCACCATCTCCTCTTCGGGGATGAGGTCTTCCATGCTCATGTCGCCGTCGAAGCCGAACATGATCTCGGTGCGACGGTCATCACCGAAGCGCGAGACGATCTCACTCAGCTCATCGCTCACGATGGTGCGCTGACGCACCGGGTCGGCCAGAATCGCCTTGAAGTCCTCGATCTCGCGCTGGATGGCGTCGTGGTCGTCGACGATCTTCTGGCGTTCCAGCGCCGCGAGTCTGCGCAGCTGCATCGCGAGGATGGCGTCGGCCTGGATCTGGTCGACCTCGAGCAGCTCCATCAAGCCGGTGCGGGCGTCGTCGGCCGTCGGCGATCGACGGATGAGCGCGATGACCTCGTCGAGCGCATCGAGCGCTTTGAGGTAGCCGCGCAGGATGTGGATGCGCTCCTCCGCCTTGCGCAGACGGAACTGCGTGCGGCGGACGATGACCTCGATCTGGTGCGCCACCCACGCCGTGATGAATCCGTCGAGCGCGAGCGTCCGCGGAACCTTGTCCACGATCGCGAGCATGTTGGCGCCGAAGTTCTCCTGCAACTGTGTGTGCTTGTACAGGTTGTTGAGAACGACTTTGGCCACGGCGTCACGCTTGAGCACGATCACGAGCCGCTGGCCGGTGCGGCCGCTCGTCTCGTCACGGATGTCGGCGATGCCGGAGATCTTGCCGTCTTTGACCAGTTCGGCGATCTTGATCGCGAGGTTGTCGGGGTTGACCTGGTAGGGCAGCTCCGTGACCACGAGGCACACGCGACCCTGGATCTCCTCGATCGTCACGACGGAGCGCATGGTGATCGATCCGCGCCCGGTGCGGTACATGTCCTGGATGCCCTTGATCCCGAGGATCTGGGCGCCGGTCGGGAAGTCTGGTCCCTTGATGCGCTGGATCAGAGCCTCGAGCAGTTCCTCGCGTGGCGCATCGGGGTTCGCCAGGTGCCAGAGCGCACCCTCGGCGACCTCACGGAGGTTGTGCGGCGGGATGTTCGTGGCCATTCCGACCGCGATGCCGACCGAGCCGTTGACCAGCAGGTTGGGGAACCGCGCCGGGAGCACTGCGGGCTCCTGGGTGCGTCCGTCGTAGTTGTCCTGGAAGTCGACGGTGTCCTCGTCGATGTCGCGCACCATCTCGAGCGCGAGCTGGGCCATCTTCGTCTCGGTGTATCGGGGCGCGGCCGCACCGTCGTTGCCCGGGGAGCCGAAGTTTCCCTGGCCGAGAGCGAGCGGATACCGCAGACTCCACGGCTGCACGAGGCGCACGAGGGCGTCATAGATCGCCGAGTCGCCGTGCGGGTGGAACTGCCCCATCACGTCGCCGACGACACGGGCGCACTTCGAGAACGCTTTGTCGGGCCGGTAGCCACCGTCGAACATCGCGTAGATCACGCGGCGGTGAACGGGCTTGAGACCGTCGCGCACCTCCGGCAGGGCGCGGCCGATGATGACGCTCATCGCATAGTCGAGGTAGGAGCGCTGCATCTCCGACTGCAGGTCGACCTGGTCGATCTTGCCGTGGATGCCGTGGTCGGTCGCGATGACGACCTCCGTTTCGGCCACACCGGTGCTCTCGCTGGCGTTATCGCCGGTGTTCTCGTCTGGCGTGATGTCGCCGGTGTTGTCAGATGTCAAGGAAACGCACGTCCTTCGCGTTCTTCTGGATGAAATTACGACGCGATTCGACGTCTTCGCCCATCAGGGTGGCGAAGATCTCGTCCGCGGCGGCCGCATCGTCGAGGGTGACCTGCAGCAGGGTTCGGGTTTCGGGGCTCATCGTGGTCTCCCACAGCTCCTTGTAGTCCATCTCGCCGAGACCCTTGTAGCGCTGCACACCGTTGTCCTTGGGGATGCGCTTGCCTGCGGCCTGCCCTTCGGCGAGGTACGTGTCGCGCTCCCGATCCGAGTACACGTATTCGTGCTCGGCGTTCGACCACTTGAGACGGTAGAGCGGCGGCTGAGCCAGGTAGACGTAGCCGAGTTCGATGAGCGGGCGCATGTAGCGGAACAGCAGCGTCAGAAGCAGCGTCGTGATGTGCTGACCGTCGACGTCGGCATCCGCCATGAGCACGATCTTGTGGTAGCGCGCTTTCTCGGGGTTGAAGTCTTCGCCGATGCCGGCGCCGAACGCCGTGATCATGGCCTGCACTTCGTTGTTCGCGAGCGCACGGTCGAGCCGCGCCTTCTCCACGTTGAGGATCTTGCCGCGCAGAGGGAGGATCGCCTGGGTCTCGGGGTTGCGGCCCTGCACGGCGGACCCGCCGGCCGAGTCGCCCTCCACGATGAAGATCTCGGAGATCGACGGGTCTTTGGACTGGCAGTCCTTCAGCTTTCCGGGCATGCCGCCACCCTCGAGCAGACCCTTGCGACGCGCGGTCTCACGC
Source organism: Leifsonia poae (assembly GCF_020009625.1). Classification (NCBI taxonomy): domain Bacteria; kingdom Bacillati; phylum Actinomycetota; class Actinomycetes; order Micrococcales; family Microbacteriaceae; genus Leifsonia; species Leifsonia poae. The sequence goes on along the minus strand of NZ_JAIHLP010000002.1, from coordinate 2,397,471 downwards.
GCCTTGCGGGCCGCCAACCGGGCGGTCGCGGCTTGCAGGGCCTTGCGGATGATCTCTTTGGCCTGGTTCGGGTTGCGGTCGAACCAGTCACCCAGCTGATCGCCGACGACCTTCTGCACGAACGCCTTGGCCTCCGTGTTGCCCAGCTTGGTCTTGGTCTGACCCTCGAACTGCGGTTCCGAGAGCTTCACCGAGATGACGGCGGTGAGACCTTCGCGCACATCGTCGCCCGAGAGGTTGTCATCCTTCTCTTTGAGGATGCCCTTCTCGCGGGCGTACTTGTTGACGAGTGTCGTCAAGGCAGCACGGAAACCCTCTTCGTGGGTTCCACCCTCGTGCGTGTTGATCGTGTTCGCATAGGTGAAGACGCTCTCGTTGTAGCTCGTCGTCCATTGCATCGCGACCTCGAGCGCGATCTTGCGCTCGGTGTCCTCCGACTCGAACGAGATGATCTCATCGTTGACGACCTCAGCCTTTTTCGCGGAGTTGAGGTATTCGACGTAGTCCATCAAACCCTGCTCGTACAGGAAGACCTCGGTGCGCGGTTCCTCGTCGTCGTGCGGACGCTCGTCAGTGAGTGCGATGCGCAGACCCTTGTTGAGGAATGCCATCTGCTGGAACCGTGTGCGGAGCGTCTCGTACTCGAACTCGACGGTCTCGAAGGTCTCGGCGCTCGGCCAGAACGTGATGGTCGTTCCCGACGCATCCGATTCCTCCCCCATCTCCAGCGGCGCCTGCGGAACACCGTGCCGGTAGCTCTGCCGGTAGACGTTGCCCTGCCGGTACACCTCGACATCGAGACGCGACGAGAGCGCGTTCACGACGGAGCTTCCGACACCGTGCAGACCACCGGAGACCGCGTAGCCGCCGCCGCCGAACTTGCCGCCGGCGTGCAGGATGGTCAGCACCACCTCGACGGTGGACTTCTTCTCTACCGGGTGGATGTCCACCGGGATGCCACGGCCATTGTCGACGACGCGAACGGCGCCGTCTTCGAGGATCGTGACCTCGATGTTGTCGGCGTAACCAGCGAGAGCCTCGTCGACGGAGTTGTCGACGATCTCGTAGACCAAGTGGTGGAGCCCGCGAGGACCGGTGGAACCGATGTACATTCCGGGTCGTTTGCGTACGGCTTCGAGACCTTCGAGAACTTGGATCTCATTCGCGCCGTAGTCGTGTTCCGCTTCGGCCTTCGTTGGTTCCGTCGTCATATGAAATTAGGCTCCTGACCGCACTCAGTGTGACCTCCCCAGTCTACCAAGAGCGGCGTGTCATCCCGGCCAAAATCGCTCGCCTGACGCGTTATTTTCCCTCGGATGACCTCTTTTGTGCAGTCAACCGTAAGTATCGCGCGGACCGCGCCCTGGAATCGACCTGGGGCCTCTTTTCCACGAGGGGGCGTCGGGCCCTTGAAAACGGATGGATTGGATGTCGGCCCGCGGGAACCTTTCCGCGATGCGGGCGAGGAGGTCTGATCGCATGATCCGCAATTGGGTCGCCCACGCGGTCGACTCGCAGCGAACCGTCAGAACCCCGTCGGTGATGCCCTCCGGGATCGCGTGTTTCGCCGTCTCTTCTCCGGCCAGTTCTTGCCAACCGGAAAGCAGATCGGATTGCGCGAGAGAGGAGGTCCAGCCGAGCTGGGTCGCCAGGGCATCGACCACATCGCCGAGCCCTCGAGGATCGCGGCCCTTTCCAAACGGTTGACTGGCGCTCGGATCGCGTTCCGTCTTTCGTTTCACTGTGCGCGCTCGCGCGGGAACACCGCCGAAGAGTTCACGAAAGCGCAGATAGACGGCCGAGGCCTCGCTTGTTTCGGGGAGATCGTCAGCGGGCATCGTCGTCGCCCCCGATGACGGCGGCTTCGACGACGACAGGATCGACGACCTCTCCGGCTTCGATTCGAACAGTGTGCGCGGTCAGATCGGCGGGCACGTCGTCCAAGACGGCAGCCGTGATCAGCACCTGTTCGTAACCGGCGACGGCGGTTGCAAGCATTCGGCGCCGGGCCTGATCCAGTTCCGCGAAGACATCGTCGAGGATGAGCACCGGGTCGCCCGTCGTCGACTCGCGTCGCAGGAGTTCTGCCGACGCCAGCTTGAGCGCCAATGCGAACGACCAGGACTCGCCATGGCTGGCATATCCTTTGGCCGGCAGGTCGTTGAGCTCGAACAGGATGTCGTCACGATGCGGACCGACCAGGGTCAAGCCTCGTTCCAACTCTTTGCGCCGCACCGTCGCCAGCGCCTGCCGGAACGCCTCGGCCGTGGTGACACCGGAAGAGGCGGTTACAGCATCGGCCGATTGATCGCCGTCGGCATCGTCGACCTCCGCACCCCGGATCGTGAGCAGCGGCAGCAGCTTCGGGTGGTGATCGTCGCCGGCCACGGATCGGTAGGCGGCGGTGAGTGGATCGGAGAGGCGGGCGACGAGGTCGAGCCGCGCATCCAGCAACTCGCTGCCGAGGGCGATGAGCCGCTCATCCCAGATGTCGAGCGTGCCGAGCCGACCTTCCTTCACTCCGGAGGAGCGCGCCGATTTCAGCAGAGTGTTCCGCTGCTTGAGCACACGATCGTAGTCGGCGAGAACACCGGCGAACCTCGGATTGCGTTGCACGAGAAGCTGATCCACGAAACGACGACGGATGCTCGGCTCACCTCGCACCAGCGCCAGATCCTCGGGAGCGAACAGCACACTCGAGAAGTACCGCGGCAGCTCACGCGTCTTGATCGCCGACCGGTTCACCTGGGCGCGGTTGGCGGAACCGCGGTTCAGCTGCACCTCGACGAGGAGGTCGCGACCCTCATGGTGGATGCGAGCCCGCACGATTGCGGATTCAACATCCTTTCTGATCATGGCCTGATCGTTCGACACCCGATGCGATCCGAGAGTGCTCAGGTAGCCGAGCGACTCGACGAGATTCGTCTTGCCCTGGCCGTTGCGACCGACGAAGAGGTTCGCGCCGGCCGCAAGCGGCACCTCCGCACTGCGATAGTTGCGGAAGTCGGTCAGGGAAAGATGGGTAACCTGCAAAGAGAGTTAGTCCACCGCTTTGACGGCGTGGCCGCCGAACTGATTGCGCAGCGCGGCCACCGCCTTCATGGCCGGGGAATCCTCCTGGCGGGAGACGAACCGCGCGAAGATCGACGCACTGATGGTGGGAACCGGCACCGCGTTGGCGAGCGCCTCTTCCACGGTCCAGCGCCCTTCGCCGGAGTCCTGGACGAACCCTTCGATGTGCTCGAACTCCGGGTCCTGCTCGAGCGCACGGACCAGCAGGTCGAGCAGCCACGAGCGGACGACGGTTCCCCGCTGCCAGGCTTTGAAGGTGCCGGTGACGTCGTGGATGATGTCCTTGCGGGTGTCGAGCAACTCATAGCCTTCGGCGTAGGCCTGCATCAAGGCGTACTCGATGCCGTTGTGAACCATCTTGGCGTAGTGTCCCGCGCCGACTTCTCCGACGTGGACGAAACCTTCGTCTCGCGGGCCCTCCGGGCGCAGTGCGTCGAAGACCGGCATCACGCGCTCGACCTGCTCTTTACTGCCACCGACCATGAGGCCGTAGCCGTTGTCGAGACCCCAGACACCACCGGAGACACCGGCATCCATGAAGTCGATGCCTTTCGGCGCGAGCTGTTCCGCGTGCTTGAAGTCTTCGGTGAAACGCGAGTTGCCGCCATCGATGACGAGGTCGCCCTTTTCGAGGAGCGGGGCGAGGTCGGAGATCACGGAATCGGTGATCTGCCCGGCCGGGACCATTACCCACACTGTGCGCGGAGCGGGAAGCGCGGCAACGAGGTCGGCAAGGGTTTTGACATCCGAGAGGTCGGCGTTCGTGTCGTAACCGGTCACCTCGATGCCGTTCTTCTCGAGACGGGCACGCATGTTGTTGCCCATTTTTCCGAGACCGATGAGGCCGATGTGCATGATTGTCCTTCTTTGTTCTCTCGGACGAGACCTATCGCAGCAACAGGTTGGGCTGCAGCAGGTACTTGTAGTTGTCCGCGCCGGCCTGCTCTTTCGAGGTCTGACTCGTGATGAGAACAGGGCCCGGCTTGTTGGGGTTATCGGTCTTGGTGAAGGAAATGCGCACGAACTCCGAGTGCACCGCACCGAGACCATCGAGCAGGAACTGCGGTTTCAACGAAACCACCGTCTCCTGGCCAGTGAGGAGAGCGTCGATGCTCTCGGATGCTTGGGCCTGCTCCGAGCCGATGGCCTCAAGGGTCAACCCGTCGGCGGAGAAGGTGAAGCGGAGGGCGGCCTCGCGCTCCAGGACGAGGGAGACACGACGCGTCGCCTCGATGAGGTCGGCTGTGTTGACGACCGCGTAGTTGTCGACCGTCTCGGGGAAGAGACGGCGCACAGGCGGAAAGTTGCCCTTGATGAGCAGGGACGTGACGGTCTTCTTGTCGGCGGTGAAGGCGATGAGCTCGCGGTCATCACGGTTGGTGATGGAGACGGCGATGGTCCCGCTGTGCCCGAGGGTCTTTCCGATCTCGGTGAGGGTTCGCGCGGGCACGAGTGCGGTCACCGGTTCTCCGGAAGTCGTACCGTTGTCCCACTCGATCTCGCGGACGGCGACGCGGTAGCGGTCTGTGGCGACGAGTCCGAGCGTGTTGTCGCCGACTTCGAGCTGAACGCCCGTGATCACCGGCGTGACATCGTCACGGGATGCGGCGACGCCGACCTGGGCGACCGCTTCGGCGAATTCTTCGGCCGGCACCAGCCCGGATTGCCCACCCACCTGCGGGATGCTCGGATATTCCTCGACGGGCATGGAGAGCAGCGTGAAGTTCGCGGATCCGGCGCGAACGACGATCTTGGAATCCTCGGTCGAGAACTGCACCGGGGCGTTCGGGAGCTTGGCTGCGATTTCGGCGAGCAGCCGTCCGGAGACGAGGACTCGTCCAGGCTCTTCGACTTCGGCTGCGATCTCGGTCTGAGCCGAGACTTCGTAGTCGAATGACGACAGTTGCAGGCCCGTTTCGGTGGTCTCGATGAGAATGCCGCTCAGGATCGGAAGGGTCGTCCGCTGGGGCAGGAGCTTGACGGCGAACGAGACGGCTTCGCTGAAGACGTCCCGGTTGGCTTGGAACTTCACTCGCGTCACCTCTGTCATTGGCGGGAAATGGATCGTGACAAATCCTAGCGCGTGCCCCTGGCGGGGAAAGTTGTGATTCGGTGCGCCAGCGAAGGTTGTCGGCCTCCCTCGTCAAGAAGAGTTAACGATTAATGGTGTTAACCGCTGTGGAAACTGTGGATAACTCTGTCGAACCCGCGATTCGATTGGGAACTACACGCTTGTTACTTGTTGATGGGTTGGGGAATCCACGTCAACCGGGGGTAATCGAGGTGATTCGGTTAGGGGTGCAATTCACAACGATTCATGATTCGTCCCCATTAACGCCCCCTGTTTCCGGAAGTTGTCCACAAGTTATCCACATGTGAGAAAAAGATCCCTCCCCAGCATGGGGAGGGATCTGTGGATAACCGTCCGTGACGGTTACTTGCTGTAGCGGTGGTTCTGCTTGATGCGGCTGGTGAGCTCGGTCACCTGGTTGTAGATCGAGCGTCGCTCCTTCATGAGCTCGCTGATCTTCTTGTTGGCATACATGACCGTGGTGTGGTCGCGGTTGCCGAAGAGCTGGCCGATCTTGGGTAGAGACAGGTTGGTGAGTTCGCGGCAGAGATACATCGCGATCTGGCGGGCAGTGGCGACGGCCTGGGACCGGCTCGAACCGTAGAGGTCGTCGACCGTCAGCTTGAAGTAGTCGGCCGTATTGGAAATGATGTCGGTCGGCGCGATCACATTGTCGTCGTCGAGGGTGATCAGATCTTTCAGCACTGTCTGCACGAGCGGCATGTCGACCGGCGTGCGGTTGAGGCTCGCGAACGCGGTCACGCGGATCAGAGTTCCCTCGAGCTCGCGGATGTTGCTCGACACCTTCGACGCCATGAACTCCAGGATGTCGTCGGGAACCTGGATCTTCTCGCTCTGCGCCTTCTTGCGGAGGATGGCGATGCGCGTCTCGAGGTCGGGAACCTGCACATCGGTGATCAGGCCCCACTCGAAGCGGGAACGCATCCGATCTTCGAAGCCGGTGAGGAGCTTCGGAGGTAGATCACTGGTGATCACGACCTGCTTGTTGTGATCGTGGAGGGTGTTGAAGGTGTGGAAGAACGCCTCCTGCGTCTCAACCGCCCGCTGCAGGAACTGGATGTCGTCGATGAGCAGGATGTCGATGTTGCGGTAGCGCGCTTGGAACGATGAACCGCGGTTGTTCGCGATCGAGTTGATGAAGTCGTTGGTGAACTCTTCCGAGCTGACGTAGCGGACCCGGATGCCGGGGTAGAGGCTCATGGCGTAATGGCCGATCGCGTGAAGCAAGTGCGTCTTGCCGAGACCGGAATCGCCGTAGATGAACAGTGGGTTGTATGCCTTGGCCGGTGCCTCGGCGACGGCGACGGCGGCCGCGTGTGCGAAACGGTTGGACTGCCCGATGACGAAGTTGTCGAAACTGTACTTGGGATTGAGCCGGGTGTCGCTATTGCGGGCCGGCGCCGTGATCTCGGTGACCGGCGCGACCATGGGCGACTCGATATACGCGGCTTCCGAAGGCTCGGTGGGACCGGACATGGTCTCTTGCTGGATGTCGGGGTTCACGACGATCGCGAAGGTGCTCACCGAGAGGGCTTCATCTAGCGTTCCGATGGCATTGAGGAGCGGAACGCGGCTGCGCTGTTCGATCATGCCCCGCGTGAACTCGTTGGGCACCTCCAGATAGAAGGTGCCGGACATGATGCCCTTGGGCTCGACCAGGCTCAGGAAGCCGTGGAGCTGCGGCGTGATGCGGTCGTCCGTCTCCAATGTGTCGAGCACACTCTGCCATGCCGCAGAGATGGACTGTTCGCCGCCTGCCATCGTTCCCCGTATTCGTTTCGTTGAGATGCCGTCAACCGACGCAGAACCCACGCCATCGTGTGTCGAACTGTCGGGTCGGAAGCGCGTGCGCCGCCGGGAAGGTATTCACAGGGTTATCCACCGTTGTGTGTCCAAATACCGTAGCGATCTCCGGCCTTTTTTGGATACGGCTGGGGATAACTTTCGTCCTCACGGTAACTTGTCCACAGGACGCGGATCAAATTCGGGAACGGGAATACACCGGCGAGTCGCTCCGGGGAATCCTGCCAATACTGTGCATAATCAATGGATTTGGCTCGTTTGGTTTGACCTCGTGCAGCCAACGCCGTAGCTTTAACCAGTTGACTTCAGCCGTTCAGGCTGCCCAAAAACTTTTCACGGCCTCCCCGTGCTGGCCCATCATTCAGCACCGGCCTGTTAAGAGACCACACGGAGATTGATTATGAGCAAGAGAACGTTCCAGCCGAACAACCGCAAGCGCGCGAAGACCCACGGCTTCCGTCTGCGCATGCGCACGCGTGCCGGCCGTGCGATCCTGGCCGCCCGTCGCGGCAAGGGCCGCACGAAGCTCTCGGCCTAGATCCCTTTCGCAGAGAGGCCGAGCCGGTGCTCGCCAAAGCCAATCGCATCACGCGGGGGGCGGACTACCGGGCGACCGTTCGACGCGGGATTCGCTTCACCGATGCGAACACCGTGACGTACGTTCGCTCGAATCCTGACTCCCAGGTGGTGCGATTCGGTTTTATCGCGGGCAAGTCGGTCGGCACGGCCCCTCGACGAAATCTCGTGCGTCGCCGGCTGAAAGCCGCGGCATACGAGATGCTCCCCCGATTGGAACCGGGAATGGATGTCGTGATCCGGGCACTACCAGCGTCTGCTCAAGTGGAGTGGGCTACCCTGCACGAAGAGATCTCCCGAGCCGTCAGCCGAATCACCAGTAGAGGCAACCTCCGTCGATGAACACCGCGATCGCAGCTGTGCTCCTTGCGCCACGGAACGCTGCCGTACTGCTGCTTCGCGGGTATCGGGCTGTGATCTCGCCGTTGTACGGAGACGTCTGCCGGTATTACCCCTCGTGTTCCGCCTACGCGCTGCAGGCGATTCAAGAGCACGGGGTGCTGATCGGTTCGGTGCTCGGGGTTCGGCGCATCGCGCGCTGCCATCCGTGGGCGGCCGGAGGGGTCGATGACGTCCCTCTCAAGAAGAAACATCGCTATCGCGTGACGCCGTTCGGTTTCGTCGTCGCCGCAAGCCAGGGAAAGGCCTAGCAACCACATGGACATCGGAGCCTTCTTCGGGACAATTCTGTGGCCCATCAAGTGGGTCGTGGAACTGATCCTCGTCGCCTGGCACTGGCTGCTGACGAACATTGGAATGGATCCGGCTGCCGGGCTGACGTGGGTGCTCTCCATCGTGGGGCTGACCCTCGTGGTGCGTGCAGCGCTCATCCCGATCTTCGTGCGACAGATCAAGAACCAGCGACGAATGCTGGAGATCGCACCGCAGCTCAAGAAGATCCAGGAGAAGTACAAGGGCAAGAAGGATCAGTTCTCGCGTGAGGCGATGTCGCGCGAGACGATGGATCTGTATAAGAAGACCGGGACCAACCCGCTGAGCTCGTGTCTGCCGCTTCTGCTGCAGATGCCGGTGTTCTTCAGCCTGTTCCAGGTGCTCAACGGCGCGCAGGGCGGTCATGCCGGTGTCGGGCCACTGAATGCCACGCTCGCCAAGCAGTTCGGAAACTCCTCACTGTTCGGCATCGCGCCGCTTCACCAGAGCTTCCAGGGTGCGCTGAATGCTCACCCGCAGCAGGTTGCCGTCATGGTCATCGCGGCCTGCATGGTCGTTCTGATGACCGGTTCGCAGTTCCTGACGCAGCTGCAGATCGTGTCGAAGAACATGTCGCCGGAGACGAAGGCGAGCCCCCAGTTCAAGCAGCAGCGCATCCTTCTCTACCTACTCCCCTTCGTCTTCCTGTTCTCGGGCTTCGCCTTCCCGCTTGGTGTCATGTTCTACTGGCTCACCTCGAACATCTGGACCATGGGTCAGCAGTTCCTGGTCATCCGCAACCTGCCGACCCCTGGCTCGGATGCGGCTAAGGCTCGTGAGGCTCGCCTCGCCCGCAAGGGCAAGCTGATTCAGGAAGACGGTGCCGTCGTCCTGTCTCTGGAAGAGGAACCGAAGAAGACAACGCAGCGTGTTCAGCCGGTGGGCAAGAACCGCGCCAAGAAGCAGACCGGAAAGTAGCAGAATGAGCGACGTGCAGCAGACCGAGCCCGAGTTCACCGCAGGTCCCGACGAGTCGGAGGTGACTCCGCTCTCTGTGGAGACGCCCCAGGTCGATGGTGAGGAGTCGGCATCGACGCCCACCTCGGAGCGGTCGTACGCCGAGCCGACGGCCGCGGAGCTCGACACCGAAGGTGACATCGCGGCCGACTACATCGAGGAGCTGCTCGACATCACGGATATCGACGGCGACATCGACATCGATGCGCGCAATGGTCGGTCGTACATCTCGGTCAATACGGGTGATGACACCAATCTTCGCCTGCTGTCCAAACCTGACACGGTCAGCGCACTGCAGGAGCTGACGCGTCTTGCCGTTCAGAACAAGACGGGCGCTTTCTCCCGGCTCATCCTTGACATCGGTGGTTCCCGTGATGCCCGTCAGGCGGAGCTCGGAACTCTCGTGGAGCGGGCGATCGCACGACTCGAGGAAGGGGCGGCTGAGGCTGCGCTCCCGCCGATGTCGTCCTATGAGCGCAAACTTGTTCACGACATCGTGTCAGAGCGCGGCTACGTTTCCAACTCGCATGGTGAGGGCCGTGACCGTCACACGGTGATCACCGCAGCCTAGTTTCACGTGAAACATCGCTCAGGATTTCAGGAGACGACCGGGCAGTGACCGAGTTCCTCGAGAGTGAGCCATCGACGGCGGTCGAGCTTTTCGGCGATCGGATCGATGTCGCCCGACGCTTCACGGCGAACCTTGCCGCGCAGGGTGAAGAGCGTGGGTTGATCGGTCCGCTGGAATTGCCCCGCCTCTGGTCTCGTCACATCCTGAACTGCGCGATCCTGGCGCCATTGGTTCGCGCCGGTCGAGTCGGCGACGTCGGGAGCGGGGCCGGCCTTCCGGGGATCGTCTTGGCGATCGCGCGTCCAGATGCTCAGTTCGTGTTGATCGAACCCATGGAGCGTCGGATCGCATGGTTGTCTGAGCAGGTCGAGGAACTGGCCCTGACGAACGTTGAGGTTGTGCGCGCGCGCGCCGAAGACGCGCGATTGGATGCTCCACTGGATCAGGTGACGGCGCGTGCGGTGAGTGCCTTCCGCAAGCTGATTCCCCTGACTGCTCCCCTGCTTCGGGATGGTGGTGAGCTCGTGTTGATGAAGGGGGCCGGTGCGGCCGCGGAAGTCGATACAGCGGCGAAGGAGATCCGCAAGTACAGACTTCACGACGTGGAGGTTCTCACGCTGGGTGAAGGTGTACTCGATGAAGTGACTCGGGTCATCCGGGCCGGCGTTCGCTGACGCGAACGGTCGCTGAGGATGGCTCTGGTGGCGCCGGAGCAGCGAAACCCTCTTGACGGATCGTGGGTCTTGCTCGTGTTTCGCGCTTCTATTCGCTTGGATTCGCTGTGACGCTCGTCTGACGGGCCTCTGACGGGTGTAAGCGGCGGGGATTCGACGTGTTTCACGTGAAACATGCGTCTGGTCGATACCCGACGACTGCCGGATGACCGGCGCGCGAGCCACGCAGAGAAGTGCACGGTAGCAGGGCGACGTCGGTTTGCTCAGGTAGTCGATCGACGGGGTGAATAGCGGCAGCCAGGCCAGCCCGCCCGACGAGTTTGAGGGGACGGTTATGGTGCTCCGCTCCCCCATAGCTGCCGAGAGGCTCACGACCGTGCCGATTCCTACACGGCCGATAGCTGAGACGAGTCGGTCGAGTGCCTCCGGTTGGACTGAGTACACAGGCTGGACCGACCACGCACGCTGTTCGCAGACCAGGCGCCGTAAGGTGCAGCGGCCGCTATGAAGGGGACGAGTGGCCACGAGATACTCGCGTGGCCACGAGACACTCGCGTGGAAGTCGGACTGGTCCACGTTTGCTGGTGGTAGCGACTGCGGCGAAGAAGAGATGGGCCCGCCATTGCGATTGTTGGCCGTTCTTCGGGGGGTCGTCGGTTCACCGGCCGCGCATGCCCGACGCCTGGACACGACGCCTCACACTCAACGAAAAGGTGCCGAATCGGCTCGCGTCCGCGATCATGGGGCTCGATCGAGCGATTTGCAGCCACCGAATGTCACCTCGCGCCGGATATGTTTCACGTGAAACGTCGACTTCTGTCCGCTATCTTCACGGAGGACGAGCGTTCATCGCGAAAGCGCCTCACTCATTCAGGCTAGAGTTGATGGATGACCCGCTGCCGTCGGCCGGGCTCTTCCGACTCATGAACGCGGTGCTCCCACACCATCTCGAGCGACAAGGTTTCACGTGAAACATCCCGATCAGGATGCGCAGGTCGACCAGGCCACGTCTGGCTTCGATGGTTCGACGCCACTTGCGAGGGAGATTCAGGAACTGACTCAGCGACGGCAGGCGATCGCCTCGCAGACACTCCCCCTGCCGTCGCGAACCCGGATTTTCACGATCTCGAATCAGAAGGGCGGCGTGGGCAAGACGACGACGGTCGTCAATCTCTCCGCCGCACTGGCGAAGTCCGGAGCTCGCGTCTTGGTGATCGACCTGGACCCGCAGGGAAATGCATCCACCGCGCTCAGCGTCGAGCATCGCGAGGGCACGCCCAGCGTCTACGACGTCATCGTGAACGACAAGGAACTGGATGAGGTGATTCAGAAGAGTCCCGAGTTCGACGGACTCTTCGTCGTGCCCGCGACGATCGATCTCGCCGGCGCCGAGATCGAGCTCGTTTCGATGGTGGCACGCGAGCAGCGGCTCTCGCGCTCGCTCGCGACTTTCCTCGAAGAGTACGACTTCGACTATGTCCTGATCGATTGCCCGCCCTCACTGGGGTTGCTCACGATCAACGCTTTCGTCGCGGCGACCGAGGTGCTCATCCCGATCCAGTGCGAGTACTACGCGCTGGAAGGTCTGAGTCAGCTGCTCAAGAACATCCAGCTGATCGAGAAACACCTCAACCCCAAGCTTCGAGTCTCTACGATCCTGCTCACGATGTATGACTCGCGCACCAATCTCGCCCACCAGGTGGCCGAAGACGTGCGTGAACACTTCCCCAAAGAAGTTCTCAACACGATCATCCCGCGTTCCGTTCGCATCTCGGAAGCCCCGAGCTACGGCCAGAGCGTCATCAGCTACGACACGAACTCGCCCGGGTCGCTCTCCTACCTGGAGGCGGCTGCGGAGATCGCACGAAGAGGAGTACCCCGCTAATGGCAGCGAAGCGCACAGGCCTGGGCCGCGGAATCGGCGCCCTCATCCCGGTCACCGATCAGTCCGCGCGTCCGGTCGACGTCTTCTTCCCGAACTCTGCCGAGCAGGCTGAGCAGCTCGTGGCGGTTCCCGGCGCGAGACTGGCGAACCTCTCCCCCGCCGACATCGTTCCGAACGCAGTGCAGCCCCGCACTGAGTTCGACCAGGAGGCGCTCGAGGAGCTCGTTGCGAGCATCCGCGAGGTGGGTGTGCTGCAGCCGATCGTGGTACGTCCGATCGTGGGCCAGAAAGACAAGTACGAGCTCATCATGGGTGAGCGGCGGCTTCGTGCCACGAAACAGGTCGGGCTGGAGACCATCCCCGCGGTCATCAAAGACACCGCCGACGAAGACATGCTGCGGGATGCGCTTCTCGAGAACCTGCACCGCTCGCAGCTGAACCCACTGGAGGAGGCGTCAGCGTACCAGCAGCTATTGGCCGACTTCGGGATCACCCAGGAGGAGCTGGCGACCAGGATCGGCCGATCCCGCCCGCAGATCACCAACACTATTCGCCTCCTGAAGCTGCCGTCAGCCGTGCAATCGCGGGTGGCAGCAGGTGTGCTCAGCGCCGGTCATGCTCGCGCGATCCTCTCGGTCGGCGATGAAGAGGGCATGGCCCGTCTGGCCGACAAGATCGTGAACGAAGATCTGTCGGTGCGTGCCGCCGAGGCCGTTGCGGGCAAGACCCCGAAGGTCGCCCGCACCAAGGTGACCCCCGGCAAGCATCGCGGGCACCTCGACGAGGTTGCAGAACGCCTCGGTGATCGACTCGACACCCGCGTGAAGATCACCCTCGGGGCGAGAAAAGGCCAGATCGTGGTCGATTTCGCCACGATTCAGGACCTCAATCGCATCCTGGATGCGATCGGCCAACCCAGCTACAGCTGAACGTCTCCCGCTTCAGCTTCCGCGATCGCCGCGTACGCGAGTGCCGCGTAGACGTCACCGACCACAAGGCCGGCGGCGTCGATCGCCTGCGGCATGATCGAGGTCTCGGTGAGGCCGGGCAGCACATTCGCCTCAAGGAACCATGGCACGCCCTGAGTGTCCACGATGAGGTCGATGCGTGAGAGGTGACGCAGCCCGAGCGCCGTGTGGGCGGTGGTCGCCGCATCCGCGACGCTTTTCGCGACGTCGGCGCTGAGCCGGGCTGGAACGTAGAACCGGGTCTCCCCCGCGTTGTAGCGGGCGTCGAAGGTGTATGCACCCTCGACAGGCTCGATCTCGACGGCGGGCAGAGCCCGAGGGCCCTCGCCGGCATCGATCACGGCCACGGAGACCTCGACGCCCTCGACCTTGCGCTCGATGAGCGCGACATCGGAATAGGTGTAGGCGTCTACCATCGCGCGGGGCAGCTCCTCGGCGCTCTCGACGATCGTGACACCCTGAGCGGAGCCGCCCTGCGCCGGTTTCACCACGACCGGGATGTGCAGTCCGGCGACGACGGTGGCCAGCACACTATTGGCCCCGAGTTCGCGGAACGTCTCTTTCGGGAGGGTCACGGATGCGGGGGTCGCTACCCCGGCGCGCGCCACGATCGTCTTGGCGGTGGGCTTCGACCAGGCGAGCCTGGCCGCGTCGGTGCGGGAACCCACGAAAGGGATCCCCGTCTGTTCGAGCAACGCGCGCAGAGCGCCGTCTTCCCCGCTGGCGCCGTGCAGCGCCGGCCAGACCACGTCGGGCTGGTTCTCGGCGAGGAAGCCGAGGAGGGACGCATCCGGATCGCGGAAGGTCACCTTGTGTCCGAGCGAGTTGAGTCCATCGGCCACGCGCCGGCCCGAGCGCAGCGAGATGTCGCGTTCGTGCGAGATACCGCCGGCGAGAACCACGATGTCGAGGGCAGAGAATTCAGCCATGATCAGGTCTTTTCTTTCGAATGTCTGCTAGCGGAGGTCGGTCGGAGGGTTGGCACTGTTGCGATCGGAGCGGATGGATGACAGCGGGCCGGTTCCAGCGAAAGTATCGAGCAGATCCTGTTCGCCGTTGATCACGGTGGCGAGCCGTCGGATTCCGACCCGGATTCTCTCGGGTGTCGGATAGCAGAACGAGAGGCGCATATTGTGCCGGCCGGAGCCGTCGGCGTAGAACGCCGTTCCCGGAGTGTATGCGACGAGCTCGGTCACGGCACGCGGGAGCATCGCCTTCGAGTCGAGGTGGTCCGGCAGCGTCAACCAGACGTAGAAGCCGCCGTTGGGGTTGGTCCAGCTGAGTTCGGGAAGATGCTCCTCCAACGCAGAGATCATCGTCTCCTTGCGTTCCCGGTAGACGCCGCGGAAAGTGTCGATCTGCGCCTTCCAATCCGCATCGCGGAGGTACTCCGACACCACCAGCTGGCTGAACGAACTGGGGCTCAGCACGGCCGCCTCATTGGCCAGGATGAGCTTCTCGCGGATGGCGTGCGGGGCCAGCGCCCAGCCCACCCGGAAACCCGGAGCGAGGGTCTTCGAAAAGGTGCCCAGATACACGACGCCGTCACGTTCGACCGAGCGCATCGCCTCAGGGGGCTTCTCGCCGAAGTAGAGCAGCCCGTACGGATTGTCCTCGAGCACGAGGATGTCGTTGGCGCGGGCGATCTCGAGGATCTCCAGACGCCGTTCCCAGGTCAGCGTCACGCCGGCCGGGTTGTGGAACGTCGGCACGGTGTAGAGGAACTTCACCGTGCGCCCGGCGGCCTTCAAACGGGCGATGTGCTCGCGCAGCGCCTCGGGGATGAGGCCGTGCTCGTCCATCGGAACGTGATCGACTTCGGCCTGATAGGAGCGGAAGATGACCATGGCGGTCACGTAGCTCGGACCTTCGGCGAGCACCACATCCCCGGGATCGATGAAGAGCTTGCTGAAGAGCTCGAGCGCGTGCTGCGAACCGGTGGTGATGACGACGTCGTCGGCACTGCCGCTGATGCCCTCCAACGCCATCACGTCGAGGATCTGCTCACGGAGGGCGGGAACGCCCTGGCCGGAGCCGTACTGCAGCGCCACAGGACCCTGCTCGCGCATCACACGGTTCATCGCGCCGACGACGAGATCTTCGGGAAGGGCGGAGACGAACGGCATCCCCCCGGCCAGGGAGACGACCTCGGGGCGGCTGGCCACGGCGAACAGGGCTCGGACCTCGCTGGCGGCCAGGCCGCTCGTACGCTGCGCGTAGTGGTGGTACCACGGGTCGAGATTGTTTCCGCGTGAAAGCGGGCTGCCCTGATCAGTCACTTTTCTTCCGTTCTTACGCCGTTTGCCAATGCTATTTGTGTGGAGCACCACCCCCGAAATCGTGGGTGGACGGTTCGGGATGCCGCCGATACGAAAAAGACCCGCCCGGCTTATCGCCGGACGGGTCTGGAAGGACTGGTCGGCTACGCGAGGTAGGCGGCCAGGTCGGCTTCGAGGGCAGGCTTCGGCTTGGCGCCGATGACGGTCTTGACGACCTCTCCGCCCTGGTACACCTTCATCGCCGGGATGGAGGTGATCTGGTACTTCGCCGCGGTCTGCGGGTTCTCGTCGACATTCAGCTTGACGATCTCGATCTTGTCCGCGTGCTCAGCGGCGATCTGATCGAGGATGGGTCCGACGGCGCGACACGGGCCGCACCACTCTGCCCAGAAGTCGACGAGAATCGTCTTCTCGCTGCTGAGGACGTCATCCTGGAAGGTGGCGTCTGTGACGGAACGTGCTGCAGACATTGTGTGATTCTCCTTATGCGGTGGGGGTGAGTTCGAGATCGTCGGCTTCCGCTTCAGCCGACAGGTCTTTGGGGAGGCTCGCGAGGTACTGCTCGGCGTCCAGCGCTGCGACCGTGCCCGATGCCGCGGCGGTGACCGCCTGGCGGTAGTGCGGGTCGATCACATCGCCGGCCGCGAACACGCCCGCGACCTTCGTCTTGGAACTCCGGCCGGCCACCGCGATGGTGCCTTCCGGAGTGAGGTCGAGCTGTCCGTGCACGAGGTGCACGCGCGGGTCGTTGCCGATCGCGATGAACAGGCCCTGGAGTTCGAGTTCGCTCTGTTCGCCCGTCACCGTGTCGCGAAGGGCGACGCTCTGCACGGTCTCAGCGCCGTTGATACCGACGACTTCGGAGTTCCAGACGAACTCGATCTTGTCGTTGGCGAACGCGCGATCTTGCATGATCTTGGAGGCGCGGAGCGAATCTTTGCGGTGGATCACGTAGACCTTGTCGGCGAAACGGGTGAGGAAGGTCGCCTCCTCCATCGCGGAGTCGCCGCCGCCGACGACCGCGATGGTGCGCTCGCGGAAGAAGAACCCGTCGCAGGTCGCGCACCAGGAGACGCCGTGGCCGGAAAGCCGCTCTTCGTCTTCGAGGCCGAGCTTGCGGTAGGCGGATCCGGTGGCGAAGATCACGGACAGAGCTTCGTGCACGGCGCCGGAGCCGAGGGTGACGGATTTGATGTCACCGGCGAGGTCGACCGACACGACGTCGTCGAGAACGACCTCAGTGCCGAACTTCTCGGCCTGCGCCTGCATCTTCATCATCAGGTCAGGACCCGTGATGCCGTCGGGGAAGCCCGGGAAGTTCTCGACCTCGGTCGTGTTCATGAGCTCGCCGCCCGCTTCGACGGACGAAGCGATCAGCAGCGGTCGCAGGTTGGCTCGGGCAGCGTAAATCGCCGCCGTGTATCCGGCTGGGCCGGAACCGATGATGATGATCTGCCGCACAACGGGCTCCTCGCACTATCAGTAGCGCTTCCGAGTGGAATCGCTGAGGTGTAGAACACATCCTAAGCGGATGCTATTCCGCGTCTGCTGTGTGTTCGGAGCGGCGGGTCAAACGGTTCAGAATCGGTGCGATCCCGGCTTCGAGGTCGCGTGAACGCAAGACGATGAGCGCACCGAAGTAGACGATCACCATGACGATGCCGACGACGGCGGTCGACACGATCGCGCCGACGAACGAGGCGATCGGGAACGCGCCCGGCGCGACACCCCCCAGCAGGGCGAGGAAGCCGGCACCGGCGATCATGGCGATGACCGCCGCGAGGGCGAAACGCCAGAGACCGCTCAGGATGCGCCGCCCATCCACTCCCCCGATGCGGCGGCGCAGCAGGCCGACAGCGATGAACGCCTGGACGGTTCCGGCGATCGAGACAACGAGAGCGACCGCGGCGGCGCGGTAGTCGGGGCCGACGCGGAAGCAGAGCAGAACGCCGACGACGATCACGGCGACCTGCGCGAGGGTGAAGAAGAACGGCGTGCGCGTGTTGCCGAGGGAGTAGAACGCGCGCTGGGCCATGAAAACGATCGAGAACGGCACCAGCCCGACAAGGTAGGCCACCAGCACCAGGCCGTACTCCTGGTAGAACGGCCTCGAGAAGACGCTCGCCACCGGCAGCGCCACCACGATGAGGGCGGCGGACGAGAAGACGATCAGCATCAGGATGGAGCGCGCGCCGCTGGAGAAGTCGGAGCGGAATGCGTTCACATCGCCGCGATGGGCGTGCTCCGCCATCCGGGTGTAGAAGGCGGTGACGATCGAGACGGCGATGATCCCGTGCGGGAGCATGAAGATGAGCCACGCGCTGTTCATGATGGCCGGACCGGCATGCCCCGTGCCGCTCGAGTTCGCCACGTTCGTCTCGATCACGCCGGCGACCTGGGTGGCGATGAGCATTCCGAAGGTCCAGGCGGCGGCTCGACCGGCGTGACCCAGGTTCACTCCCCGCCACCCGAAGTCGAAGCGGAAGTGGAGGCCGACGCGCCGCCAGAAGAAGAAGAGGATGAATGCCTGCACGGCCACACCGAGTGTCGCGCCGCCCGCGAGTAGTGCGACCATCCCCGAGTTCCACTGCGTCTCTGAGCGCACGCTCTCGGGGTCGGAACCGAAGAGTCCGATGAAGACGAGCAGCATGGCGATCGCGACGATGTTGTTGACGACGGGCGCCCAGGTGAAGGGGCCGAACGACTTGCGTGCGTTGAGCACCTCACCCAGCAGCGTGTAGAGGCCGAGGAAGAAGATCTGCGGCAACGACCAGTAGGCGAACGCGGTGGCGATGGCGGCCGCGTTGCCACGAAGGCCGAAGAGCTGCATCAGAACCGGCGACAGCAGTGTGGCCACAAGAGCCACCGCGGCGAAGACCATGATCCCGACAGTGACGAGTTTGTTGATGTAGGCCTTGCCGCCATCGGCGTTGGTGGAGGCGCGCACGATCTGCGGCACGAGGATGGCGTTGAGGATCCCCTGGGCGATGAGCGCATAGATGCTGTTCGGCACGATGGTCGACGTGGCGTACGGGTTCGACGCGAACGCCACAGCGCCGATGGCCTGCAGGAGCAACCAGGCTTTGACGAAACCGAGGATGCGCGAGACGAGCGTGCCCGAGGCGAGCATCGCGCTCGCACGGCCGACGCTAGCCACGCGGGTCGTCCTCCCCGGTACCCGCAGAGGCAGAGGCAGAGGCATCGGCATCAGTATCGACGACGGTATCGGTATCACGGGGGGCGTCGGCCTCAGCGGGGGCGTCGGTCTTGTCGTCCGACTCCACCGTTCCTCCGTTCCGTCGCTGATCGCGGCGGCGGAGGATGTTCCGCACGATGCCGAAGCCGAACAGCAACACGAGCAGGATGCCGAAGATCAGGGCGCCGATGCCCTCCCAATCGGCGTGCACATCCACGGTCACGGTGCTGGGATAGCCGATCTCGACGCCGGTCGGACTGAACAGGTGCAGGGTGAGGACCACCTGCCCGTTGCCGAGTTTGGCCTTCACCGGCACGAGCATCGTGGCTCGCGAGTCGGGGAGGAGACGTTTTGTGGCGTCTTCATCGATCTCGAGCCGGCTGTTGGAGGGCAGGGCGGTCAGCACGAGATTGGCGGCCTCGTTCTTGAGGTCGTTGACGACGGTGAACGGGATCGAGCCTTGTGCGCTCACCAGGTTGACGTTCTCGGTCGGAACGATGCGGATGGAGCTGAGTGTGCCGGTGGTGGTCTTTGAGAACTCCGCGACCGCCGCATCCCAGTCGTTGCGGGGGTTCTGCCAGGAGACCGCCAACAGTGTCAGGATCTCGGCGCGGGTGCTGCCGGTCAGCGTCGTCGGATCATCGAGCACGGTCGAGAAGTCGGCCAGGGACTTCTCCTCCGCGAGCAACCGCTTGATGGTGTCGATGCGCGAGTCGGTCTCCGCCGCGTCCGTGAGGGTGAGCCCTGCTGTGGATGCGCCCGCCAACGTCTCGGGCAGGGTCGCTGCCGACGACCAGGGCGAGCCGAGCAGCGCGTCGAGGGTGTTGCCCAGCTGTGTGCCGCTCGAGGGCCAGGACCGGTCGAAGGACACCAGGAGATGTTTCGCGTCGCCGCCCTCCTGAGCGGTGAGTTCGAGCTGAGCGTTCACCTTCGACATCGCCGTGTTCCACGCGACGGCGCTCGGGGCGGACGCGGCCTGCCGGATGGCGTCGGAGAGACCCGCATCTGCGACGGCGAGTTTGCCGCGGCTGAAGGGGAGTGCTGCGTTGGCGGTGCCACTCAGGCGCTTGGCCGACGTGTTGGAGCTGGAGACGATCGTCGTGGTGAGACCGGCCGCGACGAGCGGGGCGAGATCGGCCGTGCGCACGGTGTCGTCGCCGGGCCAGGCGATGCCGTGGAGCGTGTACTTCCACGAGACCAGCTCGGCCAGGGTCGGCAGAACAGGTCCTGTTCCCGTCGTCGGCGTCGGGCTGGGTGTGGCGCCCGGAGTCGCGGTCGGAGTCGGCGTTGCCGTCGGCTCGCCCACCGGGCTCGGCGTCGGCGAGAAGTTCTTGGGATCGAGCGCGTAGGCGAGAGAGGTGGGGGCGAGCGGTGCCGAAAGCCCGCTCTGGATCTGACCGGCGACGTCAGCGTCACCGAATGCGAGAGGGAAGATGTCGTTGGGGAGGTGTGACAGGCGATCGAGCCATGCGGTCGCCGACTCCGGCGCCGCGTTGCCGAGAGCCCGAACCGACGCGATGATCATCGGGTCGATGCCGATGGCCACACTGCTGTGCTTCGCCAAACCGTCGAGCTCGCGGGTCAGCACGCCGTTCGGTCCGGTGAAGGTCGTCAGATCGTCGGCGGAGAGGAGACCACCCGATGTCGACGGGCTGATCACCGGCATGACGACCCCGACGGTGGAGGGCGGGGCCGACGACCCAGGATTCCACACCACACTGCCCCGAGCAGAGACGGTTTCAGCGTCTCCGGCGTCGATGCTCGCACCCAGGCCGTACACCGCTTCAGTGATGCTCGTGGCGAACGGAACGGACGCCGCCGGGACCTGCACCTGAACGACGGTGCTCGTTCCGGGTTCGAGCAGGGGAACGGCTGCGCGGCCGATCGTGACGGTGTTCGCGACCGCATCGGTGGACGACAGCCACGAGGTCAAAGCCGAACGGGACTTCTGCCGCGACGGATCGAGCCAGAGCTCGACGTTGCCCGGCGACACCGTACCGTTCGATGAATTGGTCACCGTGACGGAGACGGTGAGCTCCTGACCGGGGGCGAGCACGCCGGCGTTGGCCGCCGTGAGCGAGACGGTCAGAGCGGGAGTGTCGGCCACGGTCGCCTCGGTCGATACTCCCGACCCCGCGGCGGGGAAGGTCGAAGCACTCGCCGCAGCGCCGGGAAGACCGGCGAAAACGAGGCTCAGCCCGAGCAGGGCAGCGGCACCGCGGGCACCCCTGAAGAGGGAGAGGCCGGGTGCCCTCATGCGTCGATGCGCCATCCCGGTTCGGCCTCCATGACGACGATTCTAGGGGGAGGGCCCTGAGAGACGGTGGCGAGCACGCCCGTAAACTGGGGCACCATGCAGAGCGTCGCGGAATCCCTCGCCCGTCTCGGCGACCTTGCGGCATCGCCGACGGTCGCCCGAGTGTCCGCCGTTTTCGCCGCGGCGGGGTACGAGCTTTCGCTGGTCGGTGGACCGGTTCGGGATGCCCTCCTGGGCCGACCTGTGCACGACCTGGACTTCACGACGAATGCCCGCCCCGACGACATTCTGAAGCTCGTCGCCCCTCGCGCGGACGCCGTGTGGGATATCGGGCGGCAGTTCGGAACGATCGGCGCCCGATTCGGTGACGACACCGTGGAGATCACCACCTACCGCACCGATAGCTACGACGGGGAGACCCGCAAACCGGATGTGGAGTTCGGGGACACGCTCGAAGGCGATCTGCTGCGACGCGATTTCACGGTCAATGCGCTGGCCCTGCGGGTTCCCGAGGTTCGGCTCGTCGACCCCTCCGGTGGTGTCGAGCATCTGCTGAGCCGCACGCTCACCACGCCGAGCAGCCCCGAGATCTCGTTCGGCGACGATCCGCTGCGCATGCTGCGGGCCGCCCGGTTCACCTCGCAACTCGGATTCACCGTGGACGAGGACACCGAACGGGCGATGGTGGAGCTTGCCGACCGCATCGAGATCGTGAGCGCGGAACGCGTGCGCGACGAACTGGCGAAGCTTCTTGTGACCGACGACCCGCGACCGGGGATGGAGCTTCTCGTCGCCACCGGCCTCGCGCGGCTCGTGATCCCTGAGATCCCTGCGCTGCGGTTGGAGGTGGACGAACACCACCACCACAAAGACGTCTACCAGCACAGCCTCACCGTGCTCGACCAGGCGATCGGCTACGAGAAGGAGCGGCACCAGGGGGCGGAGCCCGACCTGGTGCTGCGGCTCGCCGCGATCCTGCACGACATCGGCAAGCCTGCCACACGTCGGCTCGAGCCGGGCGGGGTCGTCAGCTTCCACCACCATGACGTGGTCGGCGCGAAGCTCGCGAAGAAGCGGCTGACCGCGCTGCGGTTCGACAAGGCGACGATCGAGTCGGTCGCCCGCCTCATCGAGCTGCATCTGCGGTTCTTCGGGTACACCGAGAGCAGCTGGACCGACTCCGCGGTTCGCCGCTATGTGCGAGACGCGGGTGGCGAGCTGGAGCGCCTGCACATGCTCACTCGTGCGGATGTCACCACGAGGAATCGGCGGAAGGCGGATCGGCTCGGGTTCGCGTACGACGATCTCGAGGCGCGAATCCGCGAGTTGCAGCAGAAAGAGGAGCTGGATGCGGTGCGTCCAGACCTCGACGGCGAGCAGGTCATGCGCATCCTCGGCCTGCGACCGAGTCGAGAGGTCGGCGAGGCGATGAAGTTCCTTCTCGAGCTGCGGCTCGACCACGGCCCTCTCGGCGAGGAGGAGGCGACGCGACGACTGCTCGCCTGGTGGGAGCAGCGCACGAACTCGTGACGCAGGCGGAGCTGTAACCGTCTCGGTCGGTTGCGACGGCGATCTTCCTCCACACGGGCGAAGAGTCGGCACTTCTCCACAGATGACCTGCGCCACCGACGCGCCATCCTGCCGTTTCGGGAGCATCGTGGCATGACGAACTCAGCCGCACACCTCTTTCCACTCGCCGCGACGATCGCTGGGGCAACCCCCAACTCCGGGCTTCGGGCACGACTCAAGAAGGTCGCTCCGAGACCGCTCCCCCACACTGACGGGCGCACCCAACATCTGCAGCGGATGCGCGCCGTCGCGGGCGGGCGATCCGACGACCTGGTGTTCGTCGGCGGTTCGGCCGCCGCGGTGTGGGGGCTGCCGATGCTCGGAGCCTGGCCGCCGACAGTCGAAGCGCTCGCCGGGCGCCATGAGCGTTCGCGACAGAACGGTGCCGTCTCCTGGCGGCGGAGCGACATCGGCGATGACGACCTCGAAGCGGTCGGGCCCTGGTTCGTCACCACGCTTGCCCGAACGCTCTGCGATCTCGCGGTGTCGGCACCCTTCGTCGCCGCGGTGTCTGCGCTCGACCACGGGCTGAAGCCGACCGTCACCGCCGACGGTGGGCGGGTCTACTGCGGCGTGGAGCGCGAAGAGCTCATCGACCTTCTTCGCCGACGCCGGAACGATCGGGGACGAACGCGCGCTCTGGCGGCCATCGGATTCGCCGACCCCGCAGCGGCGTCCTCCGGCGAATCACTGAGCCGGGTGCAGGCGTACCGACTCGGCTTCCCGCCGCCGCTGCTGCATCCCCGAGTCGACGACGAGCGCGGAGCGGCCGAGCATCCCCACTTCGAATGGCAGACGGCGTACGGCGAGTTCGACGGCGTCGACCGCTATGCGAGAGCTCTGCCAGACGGTGCGCGACCGACCGCCGATGTGATCTGGAATGAACGACGGCGGGAGGATCGTCTGCGTGGGCGCGGAAAAGCGGTCGCGAGATGGACGTGGGAAGATGCCTGGAACCCGCCGAGACTGCGATCGATCCTGCTGTCGGTCGGGGTGCGACCGGTGCGGCGCGCAGCCTTCTCCCCCGATGCCTTCGGCGAGTGGGTGATGAGCGCATGAGTGTCGCGACACAGAGGCCTCCGGCCGCCGGGTGGCGTGCGAGTGGGGCATCGGCTACTCTAGGTAGGTTGCCCGGGCGGATTCCTGCCCGCACAACCGATGTAGAACCCTCCTGCTACAGACCGTCTGTAGCCGCCAAGTCCAAAGGAGGTGGGTTAGTCATGCATCAGTACGAGTTGATGGTCATCCTCGATCCAGAGATCGATGAGCGCACCGTTGCTCCCAGCCTTGACAAGTTCCTCAACGTCGTTCGCGACGCCGGTGGAACCGTTGAGAACGTCGACATCTGGGGTCGCCGCCGTCTCGCCTACGAGATCAACAAGAAGTCCGAGGGCATCTACGCCGTCGTGCAGTTGACCTCCGACGGTGACACCACCAAGGAGCTCGACCGCCAGCTGAAGCTCAGCGAAGCCGTCATGCGCACCAAGGTCCTCCGTGCCGAAGAGGCGATCGCACAGGTCGCCGCCGCTGCGAAGCTCGCCGACGAGAAGGCCGCCCGCAAGGCTGCCGCTCCCGCCAAGGCCGCTGCCGCCGACAAGGCAAGCGCCTAGTCCGATGGCCGGCGAGACCGTCATCACCGTGGTGGGCAACCTCACCAGCGACCCCGAGCTGCGCTACACGCAGAACGGGCTCGCGGTTGCCAACTTCACCATCGCATCCACCCCCCGCACGTTCGACCGTCAGGCGAACGAGTGGAAGGACGGTGAGGCTCTCTTCCTGCGCGCGAGCGTCTGGCGTGAATTCGCCGAGCACGTCGCCGGATCGCTGACCAAGGGGTCCCGGGTCATCGCCCAGGGTCGCCTCAAGCAGCGTTCCTACGAGACGAAGGAAGGGGAGAAGCGCACAAGCATGGAGCTCGAGATCGATGAGATCGGCCCGTCGCTGCGCTACGCCACTGCTTCGATCACTCGCGCCCAGTCGTCGCGCGGCCCGGGTGGAGCACCCGGCGGCGCCGTCGAAGAGCCGTGGGCTGCCTCTGCGCCGTCCGACGCTTCCTCCTCCTCGGGGGCGGACGTCTGGAACACGCCGGGCAACTTCAACGACGAGACTCCCTTCTAAGGGTCACCAACATTCACGGTTCTCGGCCGCCTTCGGGCGCTGAGGGCAGAAAGCAAAGGAAATCATGGCTGGAAAGTCGAGCGGCGACCGCCGCAAGCCGATCCGCAAGGGCAAGGACGGCAAGAACGCCGCCCCGGCGAAGTCGATCCGCGTAGGCGTCATCGACTACAAAGACGTCGCGACCCTGCGGAAGTTCATCTCGGAGCGTGGAAAGATCCGCGCCCGCCGCATCACCGGTGTCTCCGTTCAGGAACAGCGCCTCATCGCCCGTGCCGTCAAGAACGCACGCGAGATGGCTCTGCTCCCCTACGCCGGCTCGGGCCGTTAGGAGATACGGACATGTCGAAACTGATTCTGACGCACGAGGTCACCGGCCTCGGCTCGGCCGGTGACGTCGTCGACGTCAAGAACGGCTACGCGCGCAACTACCTCATCCCCCAGGGCTTCGCCGTCGCGTGGTCCCGCGGAGGCGAGAAGCAGGTCGAGCAGATCAAGGCGGCCCGTGTCGCCCGTGAGCTCGCGACGATCGAAGAAGCGCAGGACCTCAAAGCGAAGCTCGAGGCCACCAAGGTCAAGCTGACCGTCAAGGCCGGCAAAGAAGGCCGCCTGTTCGGCTCGGTCAAGACCTCCGACGTCGCGGCCGCCGTCAAGGCCGCCGGCATCGGCGAGCTCGACAAGCGCAAGATCGAACTGCCGAACGCCATCAAAATCGTGGGCGACCACGAGGCGACCATTCGTCTGCGCGACGACCTCTCGGCCACGATCACCCTCCAGGTGGTCGCTGCCAAGTAGGCGCGGATAAGCAGTTAGTGTAGCGGCGGGCTCCGGCCCGCCGCTACACCTTTTAACAGGCCCGGGAAAAGAAATTGCCCCCAGCTTTGTACACAGGGCGACTCTCCCGGGATGCAACGTTCGACACAACCTTGAGACAAGTTTCTACACACAGGGTGTGTAAAGAAAAAGACCTGGTCAGGTTATCTATCACTAGAGATATTCTTTGCTTGTCCACATATCTCTCCACACGTTGTGCACATGCGCCCCGGCGTTTCGCGCAGTTTGTCCCCAACGTTATCCACAGGGCGAGTTGTGGCCGGTGTCGGCGCTCCCTAGGGTGGAACGGCGTCGATGAAAGCCCGGCGTGAAGCGCCGGACCCGGGCATCCCGTGTCGGTGGTCGGCGAAAGGATCGGACTCGACAGCGAGCCGTTGCGCGCAGAGTCGCGCGAGCGCGGTTCACTGGAACGAGCGCACTCCCCCGCGCCCGTATCGCCGAAGAGACCGCACGACGCGACAACCGAACGTCTGAACCAACCTGCACCGCCGAAGCACCATCGAGGAGAAACCGTGTCGATCGCCCACCTGGGTCTCGCAGACCAACGCGAACCGGGCGAAACGCGGGGCCACGAGCGAACGCCCCCCCACGACCTTCTCGCCGAGCAGAGCGCCCTGGGCGGCATGCTCCTGAGCAAGGATGCGGTGGCCGACGTCGTCGAGGTCGTCCGCGGCGGCGACTTCTACATCCCCAAACACGAGATCATCTACGACTCGATCCTCTCGCTCTACTCCCACGGCGAACCGACCGATGTGATCACGGTCACCGACGAACTCACAAAAGTCGGCGAACTCTCCCGTGCCGGGGGCGCCGAATACCTGCACACGCTCACCAGCCTCGTCCCCACGGCGGCCAACGCCGGCTACTACGCGAACATCGTCGCCGAGAAGGCGCTCCTGCGTCGCCTCGTCGAAGCCGGCACCCGCATCACTCAGATGGGCTACAAAGCCGAAGGCGAGGTGCTCGACCTCGTCAACAATGCGCAGGCCGAGATCTACTCCGTCACCGGGTCGCAGGAGACCGAAGACTATGTCCCGCTCACCGATGCCGTGACTGTGGCGATCGACGAGATCGAGGCCGCCAGCCACAAAGACGGTTCGATGACCGGTGTTCCCACTGGCTTCGCCGAACTGGACGAGCTCACGAACGGTCTGCACCCCGGCCAGATGATCATCGTCGCGGCACGACCCGCCCTCGGAAAGTCGACGCTCGCCCTCGACTTCGCGCGCGCCGCCTCCATCCACCACGACATGCCCACGATCTTCTTCTCCCTCGAAATGGGTCGCAGCGAGATCGCGATGCGTTTACTCTCGGCCGAGGCATCCGTGCCCCTGCAGAGCATGCGCAAGGGAAAGGTGGAGAGCCGCGACTGGACCACGATCGCCTCGACCCGGGGCCGCATCAACGATGCCCCGCTCTACATCGACGACAGCCCCAACATGACACTCGTCGAGATCCGCGCCAAATGCCGTCGACTCAAGCAGCGCGTCGGCCTCAAGATGGTGGTCATCGACTACCTCCAGCTCATGACGAGCGGAAAGCGCGTCGAGAGCCGCCAGCAGGAGGTCAGCGAGTTCTCGCGTGCCCTCAAGCTTCTCGCCAAGGAACTCCAGGTTCCGGTGATCGCCCTTTCTCAGCTGAACCGTGGCCCCGAGCAGCGCGCCGACAAACTCCCCGCCCTGAGCGATCTGCGCGAGTCGGGCTCGATCGAGCAGGATGCCGACATGGTGATCCTGCTCCACCGCGAGTCCGCCTACGAGAAAGACAACCCGCGAGCGGGCGAGGCCGACCTCATCGTCGCCAAGCACCGCAACGGCCCCACCCGCACCGTCACGGTCGCCTTCCAAGGCCACTTCTCCCGCTTCACCGACATGGCGCCCATCTAGGGAAACTGTAGGTTCTCACGGTTCATGATCAATTCTCATCGTAGTTGAGAGGTACTTGATCAATTTCGCAAATTCGAGACTGGCGGGATATCAGTTTGACGAGGGAGACGGCGATTGGTTGGTATGGCTGAGCAGTTGAATGAGAGTGCGATCGGCGCCGCTAGCTCGTGGCGTACCGGTGACCCGCGCGATGGAGCTGCGGGCTTCGCGATGGATCTGGAGTCGGCTCGCATGCTGACGCAGTCGTCACGACAGGTCATTGAAGCAGCGCGAACGGTGGCCGCGTTTGCGGCCATGCCTGCTGTCGCGGCGGCCTCAATTGCGGCGTCTGAGTTCGCCTCCGTGACTGGTGTTGCGGAGTGGGCGGCGCGGTCTTCTCGGCTCGTGAACTCTGCTTCCTACGCTAATCACGCGCCCTTCCTCGTCGACCGTTGGACGGAGTCTGTGTTCGCTTCGGCGGGTGCAGTTGGCGCAGTCGTGGCATCGAACGCGTCGCTGGCGATGCTGGGAGGGGTGTCTCGCGCGGCGATGGCGCCTTCGCTTCAACAATTGGTGGGTTCGCCGTTCCTTGAATCTGTGGCTGTTGCGCGCTCGATGGCGCTACAGGCTGGTTTGATGGGTCAGAATGTGGGGGTGGCGTCCGGGTTCGCTCGGCTGCAGGCGGTCATTGACCGGGCCCGTATTCATGGGAAGGATGTTGCGGAACCGATCCTTTTCACCGTGATGCCGCCTGGTGATCTTTATGTTCAGTTTCGAGACTCCGAGTGGGATCGATCCAGGCCCCGACGACAGCGCCGCGGTACGGGATCTCCCGACCATCCGCGAGGACGAACAACCACTCCATGGGTGAGAGTGTAGGCCGGGCATGGCCCGAGCCTCGCAGTCGATCGACTACGAGGCCCAGGTGAGTTGGTTCTAGTTGTAGATGATGGAGTCGTGGAGGGCGCCGGACTGGCACACACCACCGGTGGTGACGACGTAGCCGCCGCCGTTGGCGCTGAGGACGCCGCCGTGAGGTGCGATCTGGGTGACGGTGCGGTAAGCGTTCCAGGACTGGTTGCCCGCGTTCCAGCCGCTCAGGTCATACGCGCCGGCATCCCAGGCTGATCCGATCTGCACGCTCCATCCGTGACTGATCGGGGCACCCCAGCTCGGGTAGATGTAGTACGACGTGCTGTACTGGCCCTGGCCGCGGAACCAGAGATTCGACTTCCCACAGTTGCCCACGACCTCGTTGAACGTGGATACGCCGCCGGACTGGCGGAGCTGCCCGGTGGCGTGCTCGTGGCTACCGGCCGGGGTGCCGATCGGCACCCCGTATTCGTAGCCCTGCGCGTCGACGCGGATCTCGTAGCCGAACTGTGCCGCGTTGGCGCTCGTGAGGGCGGTGAACTGCATATCCGATGCCGTGATGGTGGCCGTCGCGGCTGGTTCTGCCGCGTTCGCGGCCAGGGGGCTTAGCGCGAGGGCAGCCACGGCCCCCACGGTTACTGCGGCCCCGATGATGCGTTTCCGAATTGACTTGTCTACTCCGTTTTCCTTCGTTGGACGGTGTGTCAATTGGAATCGAGCGAAACAACCCCCGACATGAAATAGCCGTCGCGCTGGCTGCGCCACGGCTGCTCAAGTTTCAGACCTTCGCGGCCGAGTACGAAGACCACATGCTCGGTGATCTGGTCAGATGAAACCGGGTTAAGCAGACCAACAACGTCGGTCGCAACCGGTGAATCAGACGCCAAAGAGAACAGCGAGACATCCCACGACTCGCTGGTGCTGTCGCCAGCTTGACGATGCGCAACAACGGACACAACCGACGCCTTATCAGCGTCAGTCAGCTCGCCCAGCGGCTTCGCCATAACTCCCCCAAGGTCGATTCCAGCCCCTCGCTAGAATCCAGACTTGCGCTTTGAACGTAACACGCAGCGGCGACATTGGGGAAGGCCGAGAGACGTTGATGTGGCCGGCGTTGGTTGCGAAGCCGAAGCGCCGGCCACATCGTCCGGCACCTTGGGGGTGGTGCCGCCGCCGACCGGTTCGAGGGGGATCGTTGCCGGCCGCGTGCCCCTAGTGTGCCGCGTCTCGCCACCAGGAGGCATTGGCATCCGGTCTGGTGCGCGACACGCTGGCAACAGCCAGAACCTTCGTGACTTCAGGGCTGTAGGTACAAGAGGTGGGCCGTTAGTCGCACCTGTCACGCACGGACGAATCGCGCCCCGAACCCTACCTCTTTGATCAAGTTGCTGATACGGGTACTCGTTAGCTCTCGATCAACTGGGTGAGAGTGCAGTGAACGGCTGGGGCCAACTTGATCAGACTCGATGAGTCCCTGCACAGTCGACCGCGGACAGCGATAGTCCACCTGCCACGAAGAATGCCAACTCGGCGACGTGCCGTGGGATCGCCGGCCCGAGGCGCAGCGATCTCGGCGAGGGCGCGCGGCAGGTGGGAGACTGGCTGCATGCCGACCTCGACATCGGTTCTCGTCCTAGCCTCGTGCGCTACGGCACCACCAAGCGGTCAGTCGTGCAACGACACCGTCGCCCTAGACGTACTGACGCCGTGGTGGCTGCCGCTAGTGATCGTCGGTGCGCTTCTCGCGATCGTCGTGGTCGCGGCCCTGATCGCGACACGGCGGAAACGCGTATGAGAGCGTCGGGTGTGCGAGGTCGCACCGGTGGTTCTTGCGCCCCGCCGATGGCCGGGGTCAGGATGTGACCTGTCGAGTCCATGGAGGTTTCGTGCGTTCATCCATCCCGCTCCCCGGAAACCCCTGGCCGCCGAACATGGTGATCACCGTGGTGGACGATTCGCAGGCCCTCCTGGAACTGCTGTGGATCCGCGAGGCGTGGCGACTGCGCCCCAAGGGGAGAGATCTGCCGCCCGCGCTCGCCGACAGACCGGCCCTCGTGAGTGCGCCGCAGCGTTCGGCGGCACCGATTGTGGAGTGGCAGCAGGAGTGGCCGGTGATCTGGGAGGCAGCCCTGCTTCACGCCGGCACGCCGCAGAGCTTGGACGTCTTCGATCGCCTGAACAATTCCGCGATCGGTTCGGACGAGCGTGCTCGGATTCTGCGCGAACTCGTCGGCCCGTCGTGGCGGGAGCGGTTCGGTTCCGACGCGATGGCCGAAGACGCGGAACAGTGGAGGAGCACGCTGCTGGGGCTCCGCATGAACCGCACGCCGCCGACACCGGAGGAACAACCAGAGCATGCTGCGCTCGGAGAGTTGATCGAGGCCTGGCGAGCAGGGCTGACGATCATCGTCGAGATTCCCTGCAGCGGCCCCTTCACGCGACGCCTCGGAACGCACGCCATCCTCGTGACGGCCGAAACCCGTGCCGATCCGCAGCGCTACCGCGCAGCACTCGCGGAATTCCGCTGAGTGCGCCGTCATGACCCGGGCGGCGCTCGGCCCTCCCGCCCATCCGATCGGAACGGCGGCTCCGAAGACGGGGTATGACGCAGAGTGGCCACCCGCCGAACGAACCCGGTCTCCGCGAGCGACTGAGATCCGCGTTGAGCCGTCACGGTGAGATCAGCGCCCCTCTCGACGAGGTTCCGGATATGCGGCTCTGGCGCTCGGAGGCCCGCGCAGCCGGACGCGTGCTCGGCCGAACGGTGCACACCGTCGTCACGGATCGGTACGTGTCGGCCTATCTGCTCGACTGGCCCTCCCCCGGAGACCCGGCGCAGGATCGTTCCAGAGGATGATGCGGCTCGCTCTCCGGCACGATGCGGGCGGGCGGCGGATGCGTTGAGATGGAAACATGTACGTCAGTCCTCTCGCCCTGCTCTCCGGTGTCGGCACTGTGGTCCTCGCCCTCGTGGCGTTCACGGTGGCCTTCACCTGGCCGGTCCTGGCCTCCGCGATCCAGCGGATGCGTTCGGAACGGTCGCGCCTGGCGGCCTTCGCCGGTCTGGGCGGCGCCCTGGTGCTGGCGAGCGTTCCGCTCTACCTTGTGCCGGGCATCCTGCTGCGCGACGAGCTCGGCTTCGCGCTTCTGGTGTTGGTGGCGGCCACGTGGGTGATCGCCTCCGTTAGCCTTGTGGTGCGCGCGATGCTGGTGACCGGTGTCGCCCGCGTCATCACCACCTCGTACGCGATCGTGGCGGGCAGCGGGCTGATCGCCGGCCTCGTCTCGGCTGTGTGCAGTCAGCATCGCATCGCCGACACGATCACCCCGACGGGCGCGTTCCTGCTCGGGCTCGCGGCGGTGACCGGCATCGTCTTCTGGTCGAAGTCGGATTCGACCAGAATGAGCCGGGCCTGACGGCTCTCCGCGGCGCGCCCGCGTCGACTACCGGAGTTCGCTCGGGGCGGGCGGCCGCCGGCCGCCCGGCCACCGTCGCGAGACCCAGACCACACCGAACCCGACGCCGAGGATCACGGCGGCGATGAGGATCACGTAGAACGAGACCGAAAGATATCCGTTGGCCGAGGTCTCCGGGTTGAGGAACGGGTACGGGTACCACGGGGATCTTCGGGTGATCGGGTCGATGCCGAACGGCCCGCGGATGAGCGTGTAGATGGCCCAGACGATCGGGAAGCCGACGATCCACCACAGCGTGCGGTTGCGCAGCGCGGCTCGGCCGGGGGCGAAGAACCAGTCGAGCACCAGATAGATCGGGCCGACGACGTGAAGCACCTCGTTCGACCATTCGACGGTCTGCCCCTGCGGCAGCGGGATGTTGCGGAGCAACAGGTTGTAGACGACACCGGTCGTCGCCATATAGGTGACGACGACGGCGCGCAGCGCGGTGAACCAGCTCGGATCGTCGCCGGTGCGCGAGAAGGCGAAGAACGCGCCGAGAAGCAGCACGACGACGTAGCCGATGTTCGCGTCGATCGTGAAGAAACTGAAGAAGTTCACAACGTAGGAGCCGATGTCACCGCCCTTGCCCGAGATGAACCCGACGCTCGTCGCGAACTGGGCGATGATGGCCCCCAGGGTGAGCAGGGCCATCAGCACCCGTACGACGCCGAAACCGATCCGCATCCGTTCTCCTTCGTTCCTTCGGTGAGCATACTGAGCGTCCGCGCGTGCACGCGGCAAACGCGCAGCAACGGCGCGGCTAAACTGGAACGGATTCCGTGAATGAGAGAGGTCGCCCGGTGGCACCCGCTGTTCCCCAGAAGTCCGATCGGTACTGGGTCGTCCCCGTCGTTCGGGCGATTGCCGCACTCATCGTCGCCGCCGTCATCACCTTCACCCGCGACACCCACACCAGCCAGTTCGGGCTGGTGACCTTCGGCCTCTACGCGGTGGTGGAAGGCCTGGCTGTCGGCCTGCTGAGCCTGCGCACGGTGACGGATGCGCCCACGCGCACGGTCTTCGTCGTCCAGGGCGTGATCGGTGTCCTCGCCGGTGCGCTCGCCCTTGCGCTGTCCACCAGCGGACTCGGTCTCTACCTCTTCGTCGTCAGCGTCTGGGCGGCCCTCACCGGCTTCCTCGAGCTCTACAGCGGCCTGCGCAACCGGGCCAAGGACGCCGCGGCCCGCGACTGGCTCGTGGTCGGAGCGATCACCGCCATCCTGGCCGTGGTGTTCCTGCTCATCCCCTCCGACGCGGTGCTCGCCATCGGCCTGTTCGGGGCCTGGGCCGTGATCGTCGGCGTCTTCCAGGCGATCGGCGGCGCATCCCTCAGAACGGCCGCCCGAGGCCGTGCCGCTGAGCAGGCGGGGAGCGGATCGTGACAAAGCGAGACAAGAAAGACCCCCGAGTGACCTCCACCAGCCAGCCGAGCCGTAAAGACCGTTTCCTGCCCACCGAACTGCTCGGGATCTCTGCCGCTCTCGGCGTCTTCGTCGGTCTGATCGTCCTCATCGCCACCCGCGAGCTCCTGCTCGCGGGCGTCAGCTTCGGTATCGCGTTCATCGTGGCGCTCGTGCTGATGGCACTGTTCGCGCTCGCCTTCAAACCGAACGCGGCCGAGGTGCACGACCTTGAAGAGCAGAATGCCGAGACTCGAAAAGACGAGCGCCCCTCGCACTAACGCTCCGGCATCCCGCACCGGCCGCCAGACGATCGGGTCAGAGGTAGCCAAGGAGGTCTGAGGCGAGGCCGGTGTAGGTCTGCGGGGTCAGGTCGAGCAGGCGCTGTTTCGCGGCGGCGCCGATGTCGAGGCCGTTCACGAACTCGGTGAGCGCGGCGTGGTCCACACGCTTGCCGCGCGTGAGCGCCTTGAGCAGGGCGTAGGGATCGGAGATCTGCGAACGGCCGGCGACGACCTC
Organism: Leifsonia poae; assembly: GCF_020009625.1. Lineage (NCBI taxonomy): Bacteria > Bacillati > Actinomycetota > Actinomycetes > Micrococcales > Microbacteriaceae > Leifsonia > Leifsonia poae. The sequence continues at coordinate 2,363,796 of NZ_JAIHLP010000002.1, read as the reverse complement.
GGCACGGATGACGGTCTGGATGGCCTCACCGAGGATCTCCCAGTTGGCATCGAGATCGGCGGCGAGCAGCTCGCGGTCGAGAGCGATCTGGCCGAGACCGCGCTGGATGTTGTCGAGCGCGAGCAGGGAATGGCCCAGCCCGACGCCGATGTTTCGCTGCGTCGTCGAATCGGTGAGGTCGCGCTGCAGGCGGCTGGTGACCAGGGTGGCGGCCAGCGAGTCGAGCACCGCCGAACTGAGCTCGAGGTTCGCCTCGGCGTTCTCGAACCGGATCGGGTTCACCTTGTGCGGCATGGTCGATGAGCCCGTCGCCCCGGGCTCCGGCGTCTGGCGGAAGTAGCCGAGAGAGATGTACGTCCAGACGTCGGTGGCGAGGTTGTGGAGCACGCGGTTGACGTGCGAGACGCGGCTGTACAGCTCGGCCTGCCAGTCGTGGGACTCGATCTGCGTGGTGAGCGGGTTCCAGTCGAGACCGAGGCTGGTGACGAACTCGCGGGAGATCCGGGGCCAGTCGGCCTCCGCATCCGCCACCCGGTGGGCGGCGAATGTTCCGGTGGCGCCGCTGAACTTGCCGAGGAACTCGCTGTGCGAGATCTGCTTGGCGATGCGCTCCAGCCGGTAGACGAAGACGGCGAGCTCTTTGCCCATGGTGGTGGGCGTGGCGGGCTGGCCGTGTGTGCGGGCGAGCATCGCGTCATCCCGGTACTCGAAGGCCTGGGTGCGCAGTTCGGCGATGACACCGCGCAGCTTCGGGAGCCACACGTCGTGGATGGCGGCGCTCACGGTGAGCGCGTACGACAGGTTGTTGATGTCTTCGCTCGTCGCCGCGAAGTGGGTGAGCTCGGCGATGCTGTCGAGGCCGAGCGCGTGCAGCCGCTCCCGCACCAGATATTCGACGGCTTTCACGTCGTGCTTGGTGGTGGCCTCCAGCTCGGCCAGGCGGTCGATCTCGGGCTGTCCGAACTCAGCCACGAGCGTGCGCAAGGAGTGTGCCTGCTGTTCGGTGAGCGGTGTCGAACCGAACATGCGGTGGCTGGTGAGGTAGAGGAGCCACTCCACCTCCACCTTCACACGGGCGCGATTGAGGCCTGCCTCAGACAGGTGGTCACCGAGGCCGAGCACCGCCGAGCGGTAGCGGCCGTCGAGGGGGCTCAGCGGCTGGGGAGGCAGGGCGGTCATGAGGCTCCTTGGAGATGGGGTTGACCCCTCTATTCTTCCGCAGATCGGCCGTGGCCCCGCACGGGACGCGGTGCGGCTAGGGTCGGCGCACCAGCGGGCGCAGGATGAGCCCCATCAGCCAGGCGATCACGGCGAGCACGAGGGCGCCGAGCACGCCCGTCCAGAACCCGTCGATGAACAGCCCGAAGCCCATACCGCTGCTGATCCAGGCGACGAGCAGCAGGAGCAGCCCGTTGACGATGAACGAGATGAGCCCGAGAGTCAGGATGTAGAGCGGGAAGGCGACGATACGGATCGCGGTGCCGACGATGGCGTTGACGACGCCGAAGATCAGGGCGATCAGCAGATAGGTGAGGATCGTCGGGAACTCGCCTTCGGCGAACGGTTTCACGGTGACCCCCGTGACGATGAACGTGGTGAACCACAATGCGAGGGCGTTGATGATGAGCTTGACGAGGAATCTCATGTGTCCATGATGGCAGGGTGAGTCGGTGTTTGGCCGGGGGAGAGAATTCCCCCCGCGGAATGCGCTCGCCGGTAAGTTGGGTCTGTGAGTACCGAAGACGCCCCCGGCGTGAAACTGCGCCCGGAGATCGTGGCCGTTCCCGCCTACAAGCAGGGCAGGGCCGCACCCGCCGACGGCTTCAAGCTGTCGAGCAACGAGAACCCCTTCCCCCCGCTTCCCGGCGTCGTCGAGGCCGCGACCGCCACGCTCGCCGACCTCAACCGCTACCCGAACGCGGGCGGCCTCGACCTGCGGGAGCGGCTGGCAGAGCGGCACGGTGTGACGGTCGGACAAGTGCACCTCGGCAACGGTTCCGTCTCGCTGCTCGCGCAGCTCATCTCGGCGGCGGCCGGCGTGGGCGACGAGGTCGTCTACTCCTGGCGGTCGTTCGAGGCCTACCCCGGACTTGTCACCGTCGCCGGCGCCACCAGTGTGCAGGTGCCGAACCGTGCCGACGGGGGCCACGACCTCGACGCGATGGCGGCGGCGATCACCGAGCGCACCCGCGTGGTGATCGTCTGCACGCCCAACAACCCGACCGGGCCGATCGTCACAGCGGCCGAGTTCGATGCGTTCATGGCACGGGTCCCGGCCGACCTGCTGGTGCTGCTCGACGAGGCTTACTACGAGTTCGTGACCGACGAGACGTCGGTGGACGGCATCCCGCTGCTCGGGCGCCACCCGAACCTCGTCGTGCTGCGCACGTTCTCGAAGGCGTACGGTCTCGCTGCCCTGCGAGTGGGGTTCGCCGTCGGGCCCGAAGCCGTGCTTGATGCGGCGCGATCGGCGGCCATCCCCCTCTCGGTCATCGACGTGGCCAGGGTGGCGGCGCTGGCCTCCATCGAAGCGGAGGAGGAGCTGATGGAGCGGGTCGCGCGCATCGCCATGCGTCGCGACGAACTCCGCAGTGCACTTCTGTCGCAGGGGTGGAACATTCCCGAAGCCCAGGGCAACTTCCTCTGGCTGGCGACCGGCGAGCAGACAGCGGCCGCGAACGATGCCTTCTTCGACGCCGGACTGACGGTTCGCGCGTTCCCTCCTGAGGGCATCCGCATCAGCATCGGCGAGCAGGAATCTGTGGAGAAACTCCTTGAGGTCAGCGCCGATATTGTGCGGAACCTACCAAATGGGCACGCGTCCAAGCGGTTAGGTTAGTACGGTGCCTGCCACGAACGAGAATCAGAGCCCGGCCGATACGGTGCAGCTCCTGACGGCCGACGGCCGATTCCAGCCGAGCGACGCCGCAGCGGAGTACGTGCCCTACCTGGAGCGGCTCACCGAGAGCGACTACCGACGGTTCTACCGGGACATGGTCGTCGTGCGTAAATTCGACCACGAGTCGGCGAACCTGCAACGGCAGGGGCAGCTGGCCCTCTGGGTGCCGAGCCACGGGCAGGAGGCGGCCCAGGTGGGCTCCGCCCACGCCACCCGCGCGCAGGACCACCTGTTCCCGTCGTACCGGGAGCATGTCGTCGGCATGATCCGCGGGCTCGACCCCGTCAACATCCTGCGGATGCTCCGCGGTGTGACGTTGGGCGGATGGGATCCGGCGGAGAACGGCAACTTCCACCTCTACTCCCTGGTTCTCGGCTCGCAGAGCCTGCACTCCACGGGATACGCCATGGGCATCCAGCTCGACGGCAAAGCCGGAACCGGCAACCCCGAGAAAGATGAAGCGGTCATCGTCTACTTCGGTGACGGCGCGTCGTCGCAGGGCGATGTGAGCGAGGCGCTCGTGTTCGCGGCGAGCTATCGCACACCCCAGGTCTTCTTCCTGCAGAACAACCAATGGGCCATCTCGGTGCCGGTCGAGCGCCAGTCGCGCACCCCGCTCTATCTGCGCGGGAGCGGGTTCGGAATTCCGGGAACGCGGGTGGACGGCAATGACGTTCTCGCCAGCTTCGCGGTGACCGCCAAATGGATGGATGACGCCCGCGCCGGCTACGGACCCGCACTGATCGAAGCGCTCACCTATCGGGTCGGCGCGCACACCACGGCGGACGACCCCACCAAGTACCGCACCGAAGAAGAGCTGCAGTCGTGGATCGCCCGCGACCCGATCGCCCGCTACCGCACCTATCTGGCCGACGTCGGGGTGGGCGAATCGTTCTTCGCCTCCGTCGACGAGGAGGCCGCCGACCTGGCCGCCGATGTGCGCCGACGCCTCCTCGAGGTCACCGCGCCGCCCATGGACGTGATCTTCGACCATGTGTATTCGGAACCTCATCCACTGGTGGCCGAACAGAAGGAGTGGGCGCAGCGGTATGAGGCATCCTTCGATGAGGAGCGCGCATGAGCGACCTGAACCAGAACTTCCCTGTCATCGTCGACGAGTCGGACGCGGCGGAGGCCGCCGAGGTGCATGAGGCCGAGCTCGTCGACGAGCCGAGTGACTCGACCGAACCGGCCGACGACGCAGTGATCGTGGAGGTGGATGTCGAAGCATCCGTCGCCGCATCCTGGGTGCCGAAATCGGAGTTCGAGGACGAAGCCGCGGCAGAAGCCGATATCGAAACGGTCGTTGAAGCCGAGGTCGAACGCGAGGTCGAAAGCGACGTCGAGCCCGATGTCGATGTCGACGTCGAACCCGATGTCGACGAGCCCTCGACGGCCGCGGCGGATGCGTCGCCGGCCGTCACCGCAGCGGTCGCTCGCCCCGTCGTTGCTCCATTCGAGCCGATCGTCTCCCTGCCGTTCGGAAAGGCCATCAACAAGGGTCTGCACGACGCGCTCGCGAACGACCCGAAGGTTCTGCTCATGGGTGAGGACATCGGCCCGCTCGGCGGGGTCTACCGGGTGACCGAGGGTCTGCACGCCGAATTCGGACCGCAGCGGGTGCTCGACACTCCCCTGGCCGAGTCGGGCATCCTCGGCACGGCGATCGGGCTCGCGATGCGCGGCTACCGGCCGGTCTGCGAGATCCAATTCGACGGGTTCATCTTCCCCGCGTTCGACCAGATCACCACCCAGCTGGCGCGGATGCGCAACCGCCATGAGGGACGGGTGACGATGCCGATCGTCATCCGCGTGCCGTACGGCGGTCACATCGGGTCGATCGAGCACCACTCGGAGAGCCCGGAAGCCTACTTCGCGCACACCCCCGGCCTGCGCGTGGTCAGCCCGAGCAACCCCAACGACGCCTACTGGATGATCCAGGAGGCCATCGCTTCCGACGACCCGGTGCTGTTCTTCGAGCCGAAGAGCCGCTACTTCATCAAAGGCGAGGTGGACCTCACCGGGAGCGCGTCCCCGCTCCACTCCGCGAGGGTGGCGCGTCCGGGCACCGATGTGACAGTGGTGGCGCACGGCGCGATGGTCTCGACCCTGCTGCACGCGGCCGATCTGGCGGCCGAAGAGGGCATCAGCCTGGAGGTCATCGACCTGCGCTCGATCTCGCCGCTCGACTACGCACCGATCATTGATTCCGTGCGCAAGACCGGCCGTCTCGTCGTCGTGCAGGAGGCGGCGGGCAACGCGAGCGTCGGATCCGAGATCGCAGCCACGGTCGCCGAACGCGCCTTCTACTCGCTCGAAGCCCCTGTGATCCGGGTCTCGGGATTCGACACCCCCTATCCGCCCTCGAAGGTGGAGGGGATGTACCTCCCCGACGCCGACCGCGTGCTCGAAGCCGTGGATCGCAGCCTCGCCTATTGACCCGGGGCCGGCTCGCCACGCAGACAGCGTGACGCGAGCCGCTGCCGGCACCCACCGGCGCCGGGCGAACCGACCGAAAGAAGTTGCAGCATGAGCGATTCGAAGTTCCTCCTCCCCGACGTCGGCGAGGGTCTCACCGAAGCCGAGATCGTCTCGTGGAAGGTCGCCCCGGGTGACCCGGTGGCGGTGAACCAGGTGATCGTGGAGATCGAGACGGCCAAGTCGCTCGTCGAGCTGCCGTCACCGTTCGAGGGGGTCGTCGGCGAGCTGCTCGTGGAAGAGGGGCAGACCGTCGAGGTGGGTACGCCGATCATCCTGGTGTCGAGCGCCGGCGGAGACGAACCCGCCCCCGAGCCGGTGAGCGAGGTGCAGGAGGCGGCCGCCGATGCGGCGTCGAGTGTCTCACACGAATCGGAGACGGCACCCGCAGCCGAGAAACCTCTGGTGGGCTACGGTGCGAGCGCGCACGGCGCGAGCCGTCGCCGCCGGGTGACGCATCCCGGCACCAGCTCGATCCCGGTGGCGTCGGCTCCGGTGGCGTCGGCTCCGGTCGCGTCGGCAGTTCCGGCCGGGGTTTCGAACGCGACGGTATCGGTGGCGTCGGCTTCGGATGCGACAGCCGCGGCCCCGACGGCGGGCCTCGCGGTGCGGCACGAGGTGCCCGGGGTGCCGAGCGTTCCCGTGATCGCCAAGCCGCCCATCCGCAAGCTGGCGAAAGACCTCGGCGTCGACCTCGCCGCGGTGACCGCCACCGGGCCGATCGGCGACATCACCCGCGACGATGTGCTGCGCGAGGCCACTCAGGTGAGCGTGTTCCGCAACATCCAGACGCCGGAGTGGCCGAACGACCGTGAAGACCGCATTCCGGTCAAGGGTGTGCGCAAGGCGATCGCGAACGCGATGACCTCGAGTGCGTTCAGCGCCCCGCACGTGAGCCTGTTCGTCGATGTGGATGCCACTCGCACCATGGAGTTCGTCAAACGGCTCAAGAACTCCCCCGACTTCGCCGGAGTGAAAGTGTCGCCGCTTCTCATCATGGCGAAGGCGATCATCTGGGCGGTGCGGCGCAATCCGATGGTGAACTCGTCGTGGACCGATGAGGAGATCATCGTGCGCCACTACGTGAACCTGGGCATCGCCGCCGCCACCCCGCGCGGCCTCATCGTGCCGAATGTGAAGGAAGCGCAGGACATGTCACTGCTCGACCTGGCCGGGGCGCTGGAACAGCTCACCCTCACGGCGCGCGACGGCAAGACTCCCCCGGCCGATATGGCCGGCGGCACCATCACGATCACCAACATCGGGGTGTTCGGGATGGACACGGGCACGCCCATCCTGAACCCGGGCGAGGTGGGCATCGTCGCGCTCGGCACGATCAAACAGAAACCGTGGGTTGTCGACGGAGAGGTGCGGCCGCGGTTCGTCACGACGCTCGGTGCCTCCTTCGACCACCGGGTGGTGGACGGGGATGTCGCCTCCCGCTTCCTCGCCGACGTCGCCTCCATCATCGAGGAGCCCGCCCTCCTGCTCGACTGACCCGAGTCGCCCTCCCCGCCCGCTCTCCCTCCCGCCGACGGTCCGACACTTCGCCCGAATGTCGACATTCGCGCGATTTGTCGCAAATGTTCGGCTGATGGTGTGGGAGGGGAAGGGGTTAGCCGATGCCTTCGAGCACGTCCGTCTCGGTGGTGCCGATGGCGGCGATGACGGCCGGGCGGTTCTTCCTCAGCCAGACATAGCGGGCGATCGCGATCGCGACGATCGCGAGGAAGAGGAGCGGGATGATGTTGAGCGGGAACGCGGGGACGGGGAAGACGTTCGCGTAGAACACGTACGCCATCGCGCCGACGGCGAGTACCGTGCACGGCCAGAGCAGCCAGTTCTTCACGCCGAGCCGGCGGAGGAAGATCGGTGCGGCGATGGCCACGGCGGCGTAAGCGACCATGTAGCCGAAAGTTCCGAACGTGTCGACCCAGACCAGCACGTCGTTCGCGTCGACACCGAACAGGTAGAGCACGACCGGAACGGCGACGACCAGGGGCGCGAAGGTGAGCAGGGCGCGGTGCGGGGTGAGGTTGCGCTCGTGGGTGGCGCCGAACATCCGGGGTGCGACACCCTCTTTGCCCATCACGTAGACGATGCGGCCGATGACGTTGAGCGGGGCGACGACGACCGCGAAGAACGACGCGGCGACACCCAGGTTGAGCACGGGGCTGAACCAGCCGGGCATGCCGACGACGTGGGCGATGTCGTCGAGCGGGCTGGCGGAGGTGCCGAGCTTGTCGCCGAGGACCGCGACCTGGGTGTACGCGGCGAACACGTAGAGGACGCCGACGCCGAGAGCGCTCCACATGATGGCTCGCGGGATGGCCTTGAACGGGTTGCGGGCCTCCCGGCCGAGCGCATCCGCACTGGAGAAGCCGACGAAGCCGAGGATGGCGAGCACCATGCCGACGGCGACGCCCTGCGGCGCGGCCCCGGTGAGCGCGAACTGGGCGGGGTCGAATGCGGCCGGGCCCGCGTGCACCAGAGCGATGATGAGCAGCACCGTGATGATGGTGACCGACACGATCTCGAGAACGAGCGACACCCGGGCCGAGAGTCGCACACCGCGCATGGTGAACAGGGCGGCCAGGCCGCCGAGCACGATCGCGAGCAGGATCTGCCCCCACACGCCGCTGATCGGGACACCCAGCTGGTTGAGCACGGTGCCCAGGTAGATCACCGAGCCGCTGAGCGAGCCGGCGGCGATGCCGAAGCAGCCGATGACGAGCGTGACACCGGTGAGGAACGCGCCGAACGGGCCGAGCCCGGCGGCCGCGTAGTTGTAGAGGGAGCCGGCCGAGGCGCGGCGTTTCGCGAACTGGGAGATGCAGTAGCCGACCGCGAGGATGATGACGGTGGCCAGGGCGAACGACACCCAGGTGCCGTTCCCGGCGGTGACGAAGATCGCGGCGGCGGTGAACGCGATGACGGCGGACGGGGCGATGTTGGCGATCGCCTGCGCGACGAGCTCGGCGCCGCCCATCGCGCCGCGGCGCAGGCCGGCGTCGGCCGGGGGCGCTGTGGTGGTGGTCTCAGACAACGGAGTCTCCCTTGGGGGTGAGGGGTGCAGCACGGACGTGCGGCACAGGGTGCGGGGGTTCGGGATGCGGTGGTGCGGGTGCGGGTGCGGGTGCAGTGCGGTGCACGTGCCGGGACGGGTCCCGGCACGGGGTCAGGGAAGGAGCAGGGTGCGCAGGGCAGTGCCGGCCTGCAGGGCATCGAGGGCCGATTCGGCTTCGGCGAGCGGGCGGCGCGCGCTGACCAGCAGGTCGAGCTCCAGCTCTCCGTCCATGTAACGGTCGACGAGGGCCGGAATGTCGATCGACGGGCGAACGCTGCCGTAGTTGGAGCCGAGGATGCGCTGGTCGGCTTCGGCCAGCACGAGCGGCTCGAACGAGGCGCGGGCGCCGGTCGGGGGGAGCCCGACGATCACGGCGGCGCCACCCAGCCCGAGCATCCGGATGGCCTGTTCGGTCGTCGCGGTGTTGCCGATGGCATCGAAGGCGTAGTCGGCACCGTCGGGGAGCAGTTCGCGCAGGGCTTCCACCGCATCCACCTGTGAAGCGTCGATCTCGTCGGTGGCGCCGAGGCGGCGGGCGAGCGCGGTCTTCTCCGCGCGCACATCCACGGCGACGATGCGTTCCGCCCCGGCGAGCCGGGCGCCCTGCACGACGGAGAGTCCGACGCCGCCGCAGCCGATCACGACGACGAGCGAACCGGGTTCGACGGCGGCCGTGTTGGTGACCGCCCCGACGCCGGTGGCGACCGCGCAGCCGACGAGGGCGATCACGTCGAGCGGGGCATCGTCGCGCACCTTGATGGCGCCGGAGGCGGGGACGACGGCTTCTTCGGCGAACGACGAGACTCCGAGATAGTGGTGGATGCGCTCGCCGTCGAGCGACAGACGCGAGGTGCCGTCTTGCAGGACGCCGTTCGGGGCGACGATGTTCGCGGCCACCTGGCAGCGGGCTTCGTGCCCGGCCAGGCAGTACCGGCATTCGTTGCAGGGCGCGACCCAGGAGAGGACGACGTGGTCGCCTTCGGCGAGCGTGGAGACGCCTGGCCCGACAGCGGTCACGACACCGGAACCCTCGTGGCCCATCACAAGCGGCGTGGGCGCGGCCCATTCGCCGCGGCGCACGTGCAGGTCGGAGTGGCAGACGCCGGCGGCGGCGATGCGCACGCGCACTTCGCCCGGTCCGGGCTCGGCGAGGTCGACATCGGCGAGGCGGATGGAGCGGTCGACACTGTCGAACACGATTGCTTTCACGAGGATCCTTCGGTGCTGATCGGCGCGAGCGGGCCGCGTCGTTACGATTGACGCAATGCTATGAGTCGGGATGAGGGGCGGGAACCCGACGTTTCGTCGAGGCCGGCGGACCACGCACGCCGATTCGGCAGGCCGGTTCGCCGGATGTGTGAGGAGGTTCGGTGCCCGAGACGCCCGATCGCGATGCCGCGGAGGCCCGCCTGGTCAGTGGCGGGATCATCTCCCTCACTCTCGCGGCCCGTCGCGGCGGGACCGAGGCCATCGTCACGACGCTCTCCGGTCTGCTGAACGGCTGGGCCGTGCTGGTGGACCGCTACGGGCAGCCGATCGCGGCCGTCGGGGCGGGACGCATCCACATCGACGACGCGATCTCGGCTGCGACCCAGCGCTCCCGGCGCATCCGGCACCCCGATCTGCAGGTGTTCCCCGTCGGTCGGGCCGAGGATCCCCGGGCCACGCTGGTGGTCTCGGCCCGGCGTGGCGTGACGAGCCGCACCCGCGATCTCGCCACGCAGGCCGCCGCCCTGCTCGACCTCACCTTCTTTCCGCGGCGCGACGGTCGTCTCGAAGAGCTGGCCCGTCAGGATGCGGTGGATGTGCTGCTGCACGGCTCCCCCGATCTCGCACGCTCCCTCGCCGGCCGGTGGGGGATCACCGGCACCCAGCTGGTGGTTGGTGTCGTGCGCGCCCGCTCCCGCGCCGTGATGTTGGAGAGCAGGGCGCTCGAGTGGCTCGACGAGCTGGAGCTGCCGCCGCTGGCCGCCGCCGTCGACGCCGAGGTCGTGGTGGTGCTCGGCCCGGAGACGGTCGGCGCCTGGAGCGAGCGCATCCTGACGGCGGCGACCGTGGAGCGTGTGCCGGTGCGCTGCGGGCTCGGCGCTCCGGCCCCGTTCGGCGCGCTCGCGACCGGTCGGCTGCAGGCCGCTCAGGCGGTGGGGATCGCGCTCGCCGACGATCGCCCGGTCGTGGAGTTCGGCCGCATGACGAGTGTGGAGGAACTGTTGCGGGCCATCCCGGCGCCCGCGGTGGCGGCCTTGGTGGAGCCGTTGCGTCCGCTGGCGGCCGATCCCGACGGCCAATTGCTCGAGTCGCTGCGGGTGTTCCTCTCTGAGAACGGCAGCTGGGAGGCGGCGGCGTCGCAGCTCGGCGTGCACCGGCACACATTGCGCAATCGCATCCAGAAGATCGAGGAGCTGACGGGGTTGTCGATGTCGAGCGCCGAGGACCGGGCTTTGGCCTGGCTGGCTGTCCAGGCGCGCGTCTGGTTCTGACCGCGATGTGGTTTTGACAATCATTATCAATAAGCCGTACAGTCGTAACGTGTCCGGCACGGGCACGACTCTCCCGACTTAGACAGGTCCCCTGCATGAAGACGCGAACCATCGTCTCCCTCCTGGCCATGCCCGCCGCGGCGGCCATCACCGCGCTCGCCCTCACCGGATGCTCCGGTACCGCCGGCGCCTCCGACAGCGCCACGAGCGGCGAACTCTCCATCGTCGCCAGCACCAACGTCTACGGCGACATCGCCAAGACCATCGCCGGCGACGCCGTGCAGGTCACCTCCATCATGAGCAACCCGGCCCAAGACCCGCACTCCTTCGAGGCCAGTGCCCAGAACCAGCTGCAGATCTCGAAAGCGAACATCGTGATCGAGAACGGCGGCGGCTACGACGACTTCATGGGCACCATGCTCTCATCGTCGGGCAACGAAAGGGCCACCGTTCTCAACGCCGTCGACATCTCCGGCAAGAAGGCGGTCGGCGGCGAGCTCAACGAGCATGTCTGGTACGACTTCCCCACCGTGCAGAAGCTGACGCAGAAACTCGTGGCGGCGCTGTCGAAGGCCGACGCATCCCAGGCGGCCACCTTCCAGAAGAACGGCGACGCCTTCGTCGCCAAGCTGACCGGCCTCGAGAACCGCGAGGCCGCACTGAAACTGAAGTACGCCGGCGAGGGCGCCTCCATCACGGAACCCGTTCCGCTCTACCTGCTCGACGCGATCGGTCTCGACAACAAGACCCCGCACCCGTTCAGCGCAGCGATCGAGGAAGGCACGGACGTCTCCCCCGCCGTGCTGCAGCAGACGCTCGACCTTTACAGCAGCGGCTCGGTGAAACTGCTCGCCTACAATGAGCAGACCAGTGGCCCGGAGACCGAGAAGGTCCTCGCCGCCGCCAAGAGCGCCGGTGTCGCGATCGTGCCGGTCACCGAGACCCTCCCGAGCGGCAAGGACTACCTCAGCTGGATGACGGACAACCTGAACGCCGTGGCCACGGCACTCGGCGAATGACGCCGACCGCCGACGGGCACGACGCCGAACCGCTGGAGCGGGTCGCCGCACCGGATGAACGCCCGGTGGTGCTCAGCCTGCGCCAGGCGAACCTCGGATTCGGCTCCCGAACCCTGTGGAGCGGTCTCAGTATCGACGTGCACGCCGGCGAGTTCGTCGCGGTGCTCGGCCCGAACGGGTCCGGCAAGACGAGCCTGCTCAAGACGATCCTCGGCCAACAGCAGCTCGACTCGGGAACGATCGAGTTCGACGGGCATCCCGTGCGCCGAGGCGACCGACGCATCGGGTACATCCCGCAGCAGAAGCTGATCGCACCGGGCACGCCGATGCGCGCGCGCGACCTTGTGGCGCTGGGCGTCAACGGCCACCGCTGGGGGTTGCCGATCCCCACCCGCGCCGACCGTGCCCAGGTGGAAGACCTCATCGACGCCGTCGGCGCGCGCCGCTACGCGGATGTGCCTGTGGGCAGCCTCTCCGGCGGCGAGCAGCAGCGCCTGCGTGTCGGCCAGGCCCTCGCCGGAGATCCGGCGCTGCTCCTCTGCGACGAGCCGCTGCTCTCACTCGACCTGCAGCACCAGCGCGGCGTGAGCGAGCTCATCGACCGTCGACGGCGCGAGCATGACAGCGCCGTGGTGTTCGTCACGCACGACGTCAACCCCGTGCTCGGGATGGTCGACAAAGTGCTGTATCTGGCCGGAGGGCGGTTCCGCGAAGGCACCCCGGATGAGGTGCTGCGCAGCGAGGTCCTCACCGATCTGTACGGAACCCCGGTCGACGTCATCCGCAGTCGTGGCCGCATCGTGGTGGTGGGCATCCCTGATGCTGAGACGCACGACCACCACGACCACTCCCGACTCCCCCACGAGGAGCCCGCCGCATGATCGCGCACCTCGCCGACTCCCCCGATCTGTGGTCGCAGCTGTTCAACTTCGCGAACTACGGCGAACTGCTCGCCCTCGTGAAGAACTCGATCTTCGCCGGGGCCGTGCTCGGCATCGTCGGCGGTCTCATCGGCGTCTTCGTGATGCAGCGCGACATGGCGTTCGCCGTGCACGGGATCAGTGAGCTCTCGTTCGCCGGTGCGGCGGCGGCGCTGCTCTTCGGGGCGAATGTGGTGATCGGTTCTCTGGCGGGCTCGCTCGTCGCCGCCATCCTGATCGGCCTCCTCGGCGCGAAAGCCCGCGACCGCAACTCGATCATCGCTGTGCTCATGCCGTTCGGCCTCGGCCTCGGCATCCTGTTCCTCGCCCTCTACCCGGGCCGCAGTGCCAACAAGTTCGGCCTGCTCACCGGGCAGATCGTCTCGGTCGACGACCCCCAGCTCGGCTGGCTGATGGCGATCGGCGCAGTGGTGCTCATCGGCCTGTTGCTCATCTGGCGTCCGCTCGCCTTCGACAGCCTGGATGCGGATGTCGCGGCCTCCCGCGGCGTACCGGTGCGATTCATCTCGCTCGCATTCATGGTGCTGCTCGGCCTCGCCGTCGCCGTCTCGGTGCAGATCGTCGGCGCACTGCTCGTGCTCTCGCTGCTCGTCACGCCGGCCGCCGCCGCGATGCGGGTCTCCTCGTCGCCGCTCGTCGTCCCGCTGCTGAGTGTGGGCTTCGCGCTGACCTCGGTGGTGGGCGGCATCATGCTGGCGCTCGGCGGCTCCCTGCCGATCAGCCCCTACGTCACCACCATCTCCTTCGTCATCTACGTGGTCTGCCGGCTCGTCGGCGCCCGCACCGGCTCACGGCGACTCGTGAGGCAGGCGGGCTAGCCTAGAGGCGTGAAGCGAAACACCTGGCAGCGCGAAGCCGTCCGAGAGGCACTGACCTCCACGGAAGGCTTCATCAGCGCGCAAGGACTTCATCTGTCGCTGCATGAGACCGGCTCCCCCATCGGGCTCGCAACGGTCTACCGGGCGCTCGCCGACCTCGCCGCCGAAGGTGATGCGGACTCGTTGCAGTCCCCCGAAGGGGAAAGCCTCTACCGGGCCTGCACCACCGGGCACCACCACCACCTCATCTGCCGCAATTGCGGCCTCACGGTCGAGATCGAGGCGGATGCGGTGGAACAGTGGGCCCAGGCCGCCGCCGCCTCCCACGGTTTCACGCAAGCACAGCACGTCGTCGACGTGTTCGGGTTGTGCGAGAACTGCTCGCGCGCCGTCGCCGGCTGATCAATCCCGCTCGAAGCTCAGACGCTGCGGTAGATCTCGCCCCGGTTCGCTGATGCCGGCACGAGGACGATCAGTTGATAGTGACCAGGAGCCGTCGCCGCATTTGGCGGGAGTGCATCCGTCACGTAGTATTGATGTTTGGCTGAGTGGGCCTCTCCTGCTCAGATCGTACGCAGATCCCCGACCTTCGAAAGAAACACGGGATCGAGCGTGCCGACAAGTGACCTTGGGCGGAGCATCCGGCTCCGCGGTATTGGAGAAAAGACAATGGCAGCAGTGTGCCAGGTGACAGGAGCCGTTCCCGGCTTCGGTCACAACATCTCGCACTCGCACCGGCGCACCAAGCGCCGTTTCGACCCGAACATCCAGAAGAAGACGTACTTCGTTCCGTCGCTTCGCCGTAACGTGACCCTGACGCTGAGCGCCAAGGGCATCAAGGTCATCGACGCCCGTGGCATCGAGTCCGTGGTCAAGGACCTCCTGGCCCGTGGGGAGAAGATCTAATGGCAAAGCAGCAGGACGTTCGTCCGATCATCAAGCTTCGTTCGACGGCTGGAACCGGTTACACCTACGTGACCAAGAAGAACCGCCGCAACGACCCCGACCGTCTCGTGCTCAAGAAGTACGACCCCGTTGTGCGCAAGCACGTGGACTTCCGAGAGGAGCGCTAAGACATGGCCAAGACATCCAAGATCGCCAAGAACGAGCAGCGCAAGGTAATCGTCGAGCGTTACGCCGCCAAGCGCCTCGAGCTCAAGAAGGCTCTCGTCGACCCGAACGGCACCGACGAGTCGCGTGAAGCGGCCCGCCTCGGCCTGCAGAAGCTCCCCCGCGACGCTTCGCCGATCCGCGTTCGCAACCGCGACGCCGTGGACGGCCGCCCGCGCGGAAACCTCAGCAAGTTCGGCATCTCGCGTGTACGCTTCCGCGACATGGCGCACCGCGGCGAACTGCCCGGTATCACCAAGTCCAGCTGGTAAGCAGCGCGACAGACGCATCCGAAGGGGTGTCCGGCTTCGGCCGGGCACCCCTTCGGCGTTCTCCCGCCGCCTCCCCGCCGTTCTCCCGCCGCCCCGTCGCGGATTCGACGCGAAGTCTCCTGAGAACCGGTTGCGAGAAGAGTGGATGACGGCGTGGCACCGTTGCAGAGTGACCCGGGGAGCACCTGTGCGACGCGTGTGACGGGCGAAGTTGCCGCGAAACGCCGAAAATCCGCGTGTTCTCGCGGGATTCTGATACATTCGAGGCGGTCAAACCGACCAAACGATACGGCCCGCGTGGCCTCAACCGTTCCACTAAGAAGCTGTATAGACAGCACAAGGTCCGAGGAGGACACTCAATGGCTGACAAGTCGCTGAACAAGACCGAGCTCGTTGCCGCTATCGCCGCGTCGTCGGGTCAGAGCCAGGCTGCCGTCGGTGGCGTGCTCGACGCTTTCTTCGCCACCATCGCGGAGACCGTCGCCAACGGTGGCAAGGTCACCATCCCGGGCTGGCTCGCCGCCGAGCGCACCGCCACCGCCGCGCGCACCGGCCGCAACCCGCAGACCGGTGCCGAGATCAAGATCGCTGCCGGCCACCGCGTCAAGCTGACCGCCGGCTCGAAGCTCAAGGCTGCCGTCAAGTAGTCTCACCCGCTTCCTCGAAGGGGACATCGCTCAGGCGGTGTCCCCTTCGTCGTTCCCGGCCCCTGAGGGCGCTTGCGGTCCCCGCGTGCTGTGTGCGGGCTCCCAGCGCGGGCGACGTAGGCTTGGCGGGTGCCAAGAATCATCCGGGTGGCCGCTCCCGCTGTGCTGCTGATCGTCGCCGTGATCGCGATGATCGCGGCGTTGGCTTTCGGCGGTGGCGCAGAGGCGCCGCTCCTCGCCGATCCGGGCGCCCTGGTGCGGTGGGGCCTCCCGGCGTCGACGCTCGTGGTCAACCTGAGCGCCGCTGGGGCGATCGGCGCCCTCGTCCTCGCCTGCTTCGCGTTCAGTCAGGACAAGCCGGAATACGGCAAGGCCCTCGACTTCGCGGCTGCGTCGGCCGGGGTGATGACGGTGGCGAGTGCGGTCACCGGGCTCTTCACCTTCGTGAGTGTCTCCAATGTGCCGTTCTCGTTCGACGACACCTTCAGCAACGGCCTGAGCTCGTTCATCACGAGCGTGTCGATCGGCCAGGCCTGGCTCGGAATCACGCTCATCGCGGCGGCTGTCACGGTGCTCTGCTTCGCGGTGCGCAACCACACGGCGATCGTCTTCGTGACCGCCCTGGCGCTCACCTCGCTCATCCCGATGGCCCAGCAGGGACACAGTGCGGATGCGGCCGGGCATGATGCGGCCGTCACCTCGTTCGGGTTGCACGTGCTCTTCGCCGGCCTCTGGCTGGGCGGACTACTCACCCTCGTGATCGTGCGGCGAACGCTCGACGGCGCCCGCATCGTGCCGGTGCTCGAACGCTATTCGACGCTGGCGATCATCTCGTTCGTCGTGGTCGCCGCCTCAGGCTATGTGAACGCCGAGCTGCGCGTCGGAACGCTGGCGCAGCTCGCGACGCCGTACGGCATCCTGGTGCTCGTCAAGGTCGCTGCGCTGGTCGTGCTCGGCCTCTTCGGCGCCTTCCAGCGGCGCTTCCTGATCGGCCGGCTCAAGGCGAGCGACAAGCGCAGCCTGTTCTGGTGGATGGTGACGGCCGAGCTGGCGTTCATGGGTATCGCATCCGGGGTGGCCGCCGCGCTCGCGCGAACCGCGACGCCGGTGGCGGAGAAGCTCGGTGCTGCACCGACGCCCGCTGAGATCCTGACCGGGCAGGTGCTGCCACCGGAACTGACCTGGACGCGCCTCGTCACCCTCTGGAACTTCGACCTGCTCTGGGTGCTCGCCTGCGCGTTCGCCCTGTTCTTCTACTTCGCGGGGGTGCGCCGGCTGCGCGTGCGCGGCGACAAGTGGCCGATCCACCGCACGGTGTTCTGGGTGGCCGGCATTCTGCTGCTGTTCTACATCACATCGGGCGGCATCAACGTCTACGAGAAGTACCTGTTCTCGCAGCACATGCTGGCGCACATGGTGCTCACCATGATGGTGCCGCTGCTGCTCGTCCCGGGAGCTCCCATCACGCTCGCCCTCCGGTCGATCCGCAAGCGAACCGACGGATCGCGCGGCGGCCGGGAGTGGATCCTGCTCGCGGTGCATTCGCGCGTCGCAGGATTCCTCACCAATCCGATCGTCGCCGCGATCCTGTTCGCCGGTTCGCTGTGGTTGTTCTACTACACGCCCCTGTTCCGCTGGGCGACGACCGATCACATCGGCCACGAGTGGATGATCACCCACTTCCTGATCACCGGCTATCTGTTCGTGCAGTCGCTCATCGGCATCGACCCGGTGAAGTACCGGCTCGCGTATCCGTTCCGGTTGCTCCTGTTGCTCGGAACGATGGCCTTCCACGCGTTCTTCGGCCTCTCGATCATGACCAACCAGGGGCTGCTCTTGGCGGATTGGTTCGGTGCGATGGGTCGCACCTGGGGGGCGACCCCGATCGTGGACCAGCAGACCGGCGGCGGGATCGCGTGGAGTGTCGGGGAGATCCCCACGGTCATCCTGGCCATCGTCGTGGCGATCCAATGGAGTCGGACCGACGACAGGGAGACGAAGCGCCGCGACCGCAACGCCGACCGCACGGGCGAGGCCGAGCTCAATGAGTACAACGCCCAGCTCGCTCGTCTCGCGGCCCGCGACGGCGCCGCTCGCTGATCCATTTCCCGACTGCCTCGGTGACCCGACTGCCTCGGTGACCCGATGTCAGCCGGAGACGGTGATGTCCACGGCGCCGTCGTCGCGGATGCTGATGGCGGAGAGTGAGACCGTGAAGGGCTCGTCAGACGATCGCCGGTCGATGCTGCCGTCGAAAAGCGATTGAACGGTGACCGAGAGATGAGCGGCGCCCGCCGTCTCGGGCATCGTCCACCCGTCGTCCCCCGCGGCGAGGGTGACCGGCGGATATTTGGCGATCGACCACGAGGGAAGGCCCTCGACGCGATCGTCGATGGTGACGCCGAACGGGCATCCGGCGGGTTGGAGCACCTGCTGTTTCGCGCAGGCGTCGAGGTAGGAGTGCAGCTGTTCGCCGATCTGGGCGACAAGCGCTCTGGTGGGTTCGGCGACGACAGCGACGTTGACGAGGCGGCCGGGCGCGGCAGCCGTGAGCGTGCTGGTGGGTGCGCTCAGGTACTTCGATTCGTGGCCGAGGTCGTAGACCCCCGGTGCGAAGACGAGATAGTCGGCGGTCACAGTGAACGCGTTCACCGGCTGGGCGGCCACGGCGCGCGGGTCGAGGGTGTGGCCGGCCACCGTGAAGGTGTCTGCGTGCTCGACCGTGATGTGCGCCACCGTCAGTGGTGTGGCACTGAACCGCCAGGTGGGGAGGATGCCGAGCACCGCGCCGGTCTGCCGCACCTGGAAGCGCACCGTGACGGGGTGGCCGTCGACGCGGGCACCCAGCGTCACGAGATGCTCCCCCGACACCAGTTCGTCGTCGCTCAGCACACGTACCTGCCGGATCGTCGGCAGCACATCGGCCCGGAGGAGCTCGCGCGAGGGCTTCGCCGGCAGACCGTCGTCGGTGAGGGAGGCGGTGGTGGGGTCGGCGCCGGGCATCTGCAGCGCTGCGTCGACGTCGCGATCGGCGAGCGACGTCACATAGGCCGAGACGAAACCGCCGGCGCTGTACACGCCGCGTTGCAGGGCACCGAGCGCGGCAGCGAATGCGACGACGAGGAGCACGGCGACGCCGCCCCAGATCAGGATCGCGCGGGTTCGGACCGAGAGCGCGGCGAGGGGATGCGAAGACGCGCTCCCCGACTCATCCCCGCCCATGAGGACATCCTAAGGTCCTGTGGAGAACCGCCCGGCGCGGTGGTGGCGGGCTAGAGTGGTTCGGCAGGTCGAGCGAGGAAGGACGCGGATGGGTCGGCTTTCCCTCACCCCCGAGCAGCAGACGGTGTTCGAGCTGATCGAGAACACCCGCGAACATGTGTTCGTGACAGGCCGCGCCGGCACGGGCAAGTCCACACTGCTGAACCATCTCGCCTGGAACACCGAGAAGTCGCTCGTGATCACCGCGCCGACCGGGGTGGCGGCGCTCAATGTGGGCGGGCAGACCGTCCATTCGCTGTTCCGGCTGCCGATCGGCGTGATCGCCGACCACGACATCGAACAGAGCGCCGAACTGCGCAAACTGCTCAACAGCATCGACACGCTGGTGGTCGACGAGATCTCCATGGTCAACGCCGACCTGATGGATGCGATCGACCGCAGCCTGCGGCAGGCACGCCAGAAACCGGCTGAGGTGTTCGGCGGGGTGCAGGTCGTGCTCTTCGGCGATCCATACCAGCTCGCCCCCGTTCCCGGGGATCCCGAGGAGCGCGCCTACTTCGCCGACACCTACCGGTCGATGTGGTTCTTCGACGCCAAGGTGTGGACCGAGGTCGAGCTGAAGATCGTCGAGCTGGTGGAGGTGCACCGGCAGCACGAATCCGACTTCAAGTACATGTTGAATGCGGTGCGGCACGGTCGGGTGACCAAGGAGATCGCCGACCGCCTCAACGAGACGGGAGCGCGGGAGGCGCCTCACGACGGAACCATCACGCTGGCAACCCGCAACGACACGGTGAACCGCATCAATGCGCAGGCTTTGAGTCGGCTTCCCGGCCGCGCGCTCACGGCCAAGGCGGAGGTGAGCGGCGACTTCGGCGGCCGGGCGTACCCGGCCGAGGAGGCGCTCGAACTCAAGGTGGGCGCCCAGGTGATGTTCCTCCGCAATGACGCGGGCCAGGGCGATGGGCCGCGGTGGGTGAACGGCACCATCGGAACGGTGACCCGCATCGACTCGAACGTCTTCGTGGAGGTCGATGGAGAGATCCACGAGGTGGAGCCGGCGATCTGGGAGAAGTTCAAGTACTCGTACTCCCCTGCCACCAAGAAGCTCACCAAAGATGTGGTGGCCGAGTTCACCCAATTCCCGCTGCGGCTGGCGTGGGCGGTCACCATCCACAAATCGCAGGGCAAGACCTACGACTCGGCGATCGTCGACCTCGGCCACCGGGCTTTCAGCCCGGGACAGACCTATGTGGCGCTCAGCCGGATCACCTCGCTCGACGGCCTCTACCTGAGCCGGCCCCTGCGCCCGAGCGACATCATGGTCGACCCGGATGTCGAGCGGTTCATGCGCACACCGCGCTGAGCCCCGGATCGGATCGGCGACGTGGATGGAGGAGAAGATGGCTGTGACGTACGTTCTCGACTTCAGTGACGGGCAGCGTGTGGAGACCACGGGGAACGGGGTTATCGGCCGGAACCCGGCTGTATACGTGCCCGGAACCGAACTCGACGACCCGGCGCACGTCGAGCTCATCATCGTGCCCGATGACACCAAGTCGGTGTCGCGCGCCCACCTCGCCTTCGGGCAGTACGAGGACGTGTTCTGGGTGCTCGACCTGGGGTCGGCGAACGGCACGACGATCGAGTACCCGGGCGACGGCGCCTACGCCTGCGACCCGAAGACCCGCCATGAGGTCGACCCGGGGTCGGTCGTCCGGTTCGGCCGGGCGTCGTTCGCACTCAGTCGGCGCTGACCGACGCCGAGCGGGGTGGGGTCGAGCGGGGTGGGGCGGTGGCGGCCGGAGCTCAGGCGGCGGCTTTCGCGGCCGCGAGGTCTTCGAAGAGCTCGGTGTTGAACCGGTAGGCGAGGATGACTTCGTCGATCACCCGCTCGCGTTCGGCGGCATCCCAGGCCACGGCGTCGAGCTGCGCTCGGTAGACGTCTTTGAACTCTTTGGGTTTCGCGATCTCGGCGAAGAGGTAGAAGCCGACGCCGTTCGTCTCGAAACCGAACTGCCGCTGCATCAGGGTGCGGATGATCTGGCCGCCGGAGAGGTCGCCGAGGTATCGGGTGTAGTGGTGGGCGACGAACCCTCCCGCCCAGGTTCCGGCGACCTCGTGGATGCGCTCGACGTAGCGCACCGTGGTCGGGAGCGGGGCGACGCGGTCGCGCCAGTCCGGACCGAGCAGGAATTCGAGATCGGCGACGATGGCCGGGAGCCGGGTGAGCTTCGGTGTGATGAACGCGGAGGCGACCTCGTCGTCGCTCATCGCGGCGGCGGCTGCCTCCAGCGCCTCATAGATGAAGTAATGCTGGGCGACGAGCGCGATGTAGTCGTCGCGGGTTCCTTTGCCGGTCATCAGGTTCTGCATGAACCCGGCGCCCTCGCTCGAGCCGTGATCGGTGCGGGTGCGCTCGCGAAGCGCTTGCGAGAAGGGGATGATGTCGGCCACGATGCTCCAGAGGTCGATGAGGTAAGGGTGACCTAAGTTTAGGGGAACGCCGTCGGGATGCGCACCCCCTCACCCGGGGTTCGCAGCGGACTCAATGCTGGTGGCCGCCGTGGAGCAGGTGCACGTCGACAGCGGCGACCCCCGCATCCGTCTGACCGAGTGCCGGGATGGTGACGGCGCACACCACGGCGGCGCTCAGGGTGAGCGCGATGACGAAGCGCAATGCGCTTGCGTTCCGCGCGGCCGGTCGGTGCCGTCGCAATACGATCGCGATGGTCAGGGCGACGGTCAGATCGAGCGCCGAAGCGACGCCGAGGGGCAGGGGTGGCAGGGCGAGAATGGTGCCGGCCTCGGTGGCCGCGCCGATCGAGGCGACGGCGGCCCAGGCCGCGATCGGCGCCAGGGAGAGGAAGAGAGCGGCACGCAGCAGCGGTGGGTGTTCGCGCGCGAACGTGAGGGCGGCCCACCCGAGCTCCGCGGCCCCGATCGTCGCGAGGACGATCAGGGCCGGGAGGGGGGCGCTCGCCGCGAGAGCTGCGTGCAACAGCCCAGCGCCGAGCGCGACCACGGCGAGCCAGGCCCGGACGGGCGGGGAGACGATCGTCGCCGTCGCCGAGTGTTCCGACCCCGCCATCACCCCGGAGGTCGGCGCCCGGGGCACCGAGACGGTGTTCATCAGCACAGGCTCGTCGTGGTGGTCGTCAGGCGACGGCCGAGTTCGTGCGCGCGGTCTTCTCGGCGCCGAGTCCGACACCGAGCAGCACGATGGCGCTCACGAGGTGCAGGAAGTGGTCGGGCGTGTTCAGGGCGAGGATGTTCGCCCCCGTGCCGACCAGGAAGAAGCCGACGATTCCGAGAAGAAGGTAGACGGCTCCCACAGTGGTGTTGACCGCTTTGGCCGCCGCCACCCGGGTGAGGCCCGCGATGAGCAGCGCCGCTCCGATCAGCAGGTGGGCGACGTTGTGCAGCGGGTTGACCTCGAAGATCCCGAGGATCAGCCCTCCTTTGGTCGCGACGAATCCGACGCCGCCGGTGTAGGCGAAGCCGAGAAGTCCGACCACGAGGTAGACGGCGCCGAAAATGGTGGCGACCAGGCGATTCGGTGAAGTGCGCATGGCAAGATCCCTCCTATTGGATGAGCACGACGATCGTCGTGATCATCCTGTGTTCGGAAGGACAGCGCAGAACGGATTGGCCCGCTCTCGCCCGGCTACTCCGAACGCGGCTCGATGCCGAGGTCGGCGCAGGCCGCGCGGTAGAGGAAGACCACTGCTTTGCGGATGTCGGGTCGCTCCACGACGGGGATGGTCCACGGCACGTGCAGTTCGGTCTGCGCCGCGTGCGGGGTGGTGGTGACGGTCCACACTCCGCCGGTCGCATCCAGGCCGGTCATCGTGGCCGTCGACGCGTCCGGGGCGCCGTTCGCCCGCACGATGACGAGGTTGTCGTCACGGTGGTCGCTGTTCATGTGACGGAGGACGGCGTCGACGACCTCGGGGCTGAAGCTCTGCATGACCTCGATGCTAGGCCACGCTCCTGGACCGACGGGATGCCGGTCGAACTCCCGCTAGAATTCAATGCAGTGAGCAGACGAACCATCGGGGGGTGGCAGATGAGCCGGCGGACATCCGGTACGAGAGGGTCGACCGTCGTCGTTCTGGCAGCGGTGCTCGCCCTCGTGCTCACGGCCTGCACCGGTCATGTCGATCCGGGCTCCCGGCTTCCCTCGCAGGCGTCTGGCGGGTTCGGTGCGGAGGTGAAGGGCAAGCTCCGATCGGCCGTCGAGGATGCGATGAAGCAATCCGACGCCTCCGCCGCGCTGGTCGGTGTGTGGGCACCGTGGTCCGGGAGCTGGGTCTCTGGTCTCGGCACGACGACGGCGAAAGGTACAACCCCCGTCTCGGCCGACATGAACTTCCGTATCGCGCAGAACACCATGCCGATGACCTGCACTGTGCTGCTCGGGCTTGTCGATGACGGCACCGTGCGATTGGACGATGCGGTCTCCAAATACCTGCCGGGGATGGTCGGTGTCGACGGCATCACGCTGCGCGAACTGTGCCAGAACACCTCGGGTGTCGGCGACTACGCCAGCGAGCTCGCCGCCGAGTTCGTGGCGAACCCCACGCGCGAGTGGCCGCAGCTCGAATTGGTGAGCGACGGGATCGCAGCCAAGCCATTCGGCAAGCCCGGCGAGAAGTACGGTCTCTCGGCCACCAACTTCGTGCTCCTCGGCATGGCCCTGCAGAACGCCAGCGGCAAGAGCTGGACCGACCTCTACAACACCTACGTCTTCGGTCGGCTCGGGATGAACGGCACCTCGCTCCCCTCGGACGCGCAGGTGACCGTGCCCGGTGCGCATCCGACCGGCTACGTGACCCCGCTCGACGCCGCGGGCGCCCGGGTGTGTGAGAAGCCGACCGCGATGCCGGAGCTCTCCCCCTCGATGGGCTGGACGGCGATGGGCGTGGTGTCGAACGTCTCCGACCTCAAGAGCTTCGTGCAGGCGCTCGCCACCGGCGCGCTGGTCTCCGGCACATCGGCGAAGGCGCAGGCGAACGGCATCACGATCGGCGCGAGCTGGCAGAAGTACGGTCTCGGCACATTGATGCTCGGGCCGTTGCGCGGCAACGTCGGCGCTGTGCCCGGCTACCTCTCCGCGATGTTCAGCGACCCCACCTCAGGGCTGACCGTGGTGGTCGCCCTCAACAACTCCACGCCGGGCGTCGCCTTCATCCAGGCGCTCGCCCAGCGGCTGGTGTCGATCGCGGCGAAGGCTCCGGTGACGCAGAAGGGCACGAAGGCCGTGACCGGCCTGCCCTGGTCGGAAGACCAGACCGTCGCCGAGCTCGCCAGAACCGCCTCCTGCACACCGAAGAAATAGCGGCCCCGACGGTCTAAGCGGCCCCGAGGGTGTAAGCGGCCCCGAGGGTCTAAGCGTTCGCGAGGGCCGCAAGTTCGGCTCGGACGGGGAACGAGTCGTCGTCGAGCACGAGCTGCAGGCTCGCGCCGGTGGCCCGGTTCACCAGCACGGGCGCGAGCAGGTTGACCGTGCTCCCCTCCGGTGACGGAGTGACGACGACGAGCGCGAGCACTTCCTCGGCCGAGGCGACCCCGATCTCGCGGGCGCGATCATCCGGGAGCTCGGGCGAGTACCCGGGGAGGTGGGCGGCGGCGTCGATCGTGAAGATGCGAACCTCGGGGCGGTCGACGGCTTGCAGCGTGAACAGACCCGAAGCGCCCGTCACGGGGTCGAGCCTGAAGTCGACGAGCGGCTCGAGTCCGGGAGGCGGGGTGACGAAACGCAGGACGGTCGCGGCGCTCATCGCAGGAAGTCCATCAGCGTGGGCTGCAGCACACGGGCGGTGACCGCCAGCGCGGCCTGGTAGTTCACGTCCTGTGTCTTGAGGTCGAGCAGCACCTTGCTGAGGTCGACATCCTCGAGGCCGGAGCGCTGCGCCTCAAGCGAGTTGGCATTGGTGGCGAGGGTGTCTTTCGCCTTGTCGATGCGTGTCTGACGGCCGCCGATCTCCGCGTGTTCTCCCACGATTGCTTTCATCCGATCGTCGATCTCGGCCAGCCGCGGCCCCACGTTGACACCGGTCCGCAGATCGTTGACGGTGTTGTCGATGAGGGCGAACACCGAGGATGCGCCGGTACCGAACGCCGCCGCGCCGTCGGCATCCACCCGCACGGTGGAGTCGGAGCCGATTCTGCGTTCGACTGTACTCCCGACGACCCCCGTGAAGCTGTAGTCGGGCTGGAACGCGACGCCCGCATCCGAGTTGCCGGCGAAGACGGTGCGACCGAGGTAGCTGGTGTTCGCCAGGGCCAGCAGGCTCTTCTTGAGCCCGTCGAGCTCGGTGGCGATGGATTCCTTGGCCTCGGGCGAGAGGGCGCCGTCGTTGGCACCCTGAACGGTGAGGTCTCGCACGCGGCCCATGATCGACTCCACCGATGTCAGCGTGGAGTCGGCCGTGGTGAGCCAGGCATTGCCGTTGTCGGCGTTGCGGGAGTACTGCGCGGTCGCGCTCTGATCGGCGCGAACGCCGAGTGCACTCGCCGTCGCCGTGGGGTCGTCCGACGGGCGGGTGATCAGCTTGCGGCTGGTCGCCTGATCGTAGAGCGCGGCCTGGCGTTGCAGGTTCGCCTGCAGGTTGTGCTGCGCATTGAGCGTCTGGGTGGCGTTGGTGACGCGGGTGAACACGGGTTACCTCCCGACCAATCCGGTGTGGTTGATGAGTGTGTCGAGGGCTTCGTCGACGGCGGTCATGACGCGTGCGGCGCCCTGGTAGGCGTGCTGGAACGTCAGCAGGTTCATGTTCTCTTCGTCGAGGTCGACGGAGGAGTTCGACAGCTGGGCCGAGATGGCCGAGTTCGTGGCGAGGTCGGCGAGGTCGGACTGCTGTCTCTCGGTCTTGCTCGCCACACCGATGCGCACCACGAAGGCGCCCCACTGCTTGTCGACGGCGTTCGGTCCGGCACCGAGCTGGGCGATCGCATCCGCGATACTGCCGTCACTGCCGCCCGAGCCGGGCTTGCCCGCGGCGATCTGGTCGACGCCGGTGGGCACGACCGAGAGGCCGAGAGCGGCGGGCTTCGTCGGGTCGATCGCGAAGAAGTCGAGGCCGGTGGTGCCGGTGGGGGTCGAGCCGGTGCGGTGGACGTCGTTCACCTGCTGCGCGAGGCCGACCGCGAACGCGTTGTACCCGGCGGCCGCCTCGGCGAGCACCCCGCCGGTTCCGGATGCGTCGGCCGGCGCGAGCGTGGAGATCGCACCCGACAGGGCCCCGCCTTCCATCGCGATGGCGGAGCCGGGCCGGTGCGCCCACTCCAGCCGCACCGGGTCGCCGGTGGCATCACCCATGCGCCGCGC
This sequence comes from Leifsonia poae, assembly GCF_020009625.1. NCBI lineage: Bacteria > Bacillati > Actinomycetota > Actinomycetes > Micrococcales > Microbacteriaceae > Leifsonia > Leifsonia poae. The sequence goes on along the minus strand of NZ_JAIHLP010000002.1, from coordinate 2,337,510 downwards.
GCCTGCCGCCTGCACGGCGTTGAAGGTGGTGCCGGCGACGATCGCGTTCCCGCCGATCAGCACGTCGACGGTGCCGTCGTCGTTGGCGCGGGTCACCCCGCCGGAGAGATTCGCGATGGTGGTGGTGAGCCGGTCGCGCATGTCCATGAGCTCGTTGGCCGACCCGCCCGCCGCAAGCGTGGAACGGATGCGTCCGTTCAGCTCGGCCACCTGACTCGCCGCCTGGTTCAGGTCGGAGACCATGCCGTCGACGTTCGTACGAAGCGACGTCCACTGGTCGTCGACGGCGCGGTATCCTTGCGCGATCTGGGTGGCGAGTGTTGCCGCTTGGCCGAGCAGAACCCCGGCGGGCGCCTGCTCCCCGACTGGTTGGCGACGTCGTGCCAGGCCGACCAGAACTTCTGCAGCTGGGCCGAGATGCCATTGGTCCCGGGCTCGTTGAGCGAGGATTCGAGAGTGGCGAGCGCGGCGGCCCGGATGCCGGAGTAGCCGGAGAGGGCCGCGGTGGTGCGCACTCGCGCATCCAGGGCCGCGTCGTCGAGCCGCTGGATGCCGTCGATGCTCACGCCCTGGCCGGGGCGGACGCCACCGGTGAAGAGGCCGGCCGAGTTCAGGGCCGGAACGCCCGAGCTGGTCACGCGTTGGCGGGTGTAGCCGGCGGTTCCCGCGTTGGCGATGTTCTGGCCGACCACGTCGAGGCCGGTCTTGGCGGCCACGAGGCCGGTGTATGCGGTGTTCAGGCCGCTGAAGGTGCTCATCGGGGCACGTCCTACGCTTCCGTATCGAAGAGTCTTGCGGTGGTGGCGCCGGGGCGGCTCTCGCCGCCGGCCCCGTAGACGCCGGGGTCTCCGCCGGGGCCCGCAAGGCCGCTCAGCGTCTCCTGGGTGGAGCGGGCGGCCTCGCGCAGCAGGCGTTCGTTGGTGTCGCGCACATCGGCGACGTGACCGGTGAGTTCGATCATCGCGGCCAGGTGTGCGGAGAAGATATCGGCCCAGATGCCGTCGGGCGCCGCGGCAACGAGCTCGCGGAGGGACGAGTCGGGGCTGATCCCCCACTCTTCGGCCAGCGAGGCCACCTCGACGGTGCGGGCGAGACCGACGGAGCGCATCCGCGTCATGACCTGTTCGACCTCGCGGGTGGCATGGGAGACCCAGCGCGACTTGCCGGCGGTGAGCAGCAACTGCTCTTCCTCGAGCTTGAAGAGCAGCAACTCCAGCAGCTCGCGTTCCTTCCAGAGCTGCGCTGACAGTTCGCTCGCGGCCATGTCGCTACCAACTTCCTCGTGAGTCGATGTGCGCACCTGGTCCCCTCGGGTCTCGGCGCGCGTCCGCTCGCCGTCAGGGTGAACCATCGGCACGGTTGGGGACGATGTTAGGGGCGGCGTGCCGTGAAATCGCTGAACTCCCTCTCTCTTCTCACAGCATTCGGATGTGCACGTGGAGCGGTGCCGATGTGACGGCCGTCGACCTGGGGATCGCCTGAACCGTATCCCCGGTACTGGGGGTAGGGCCCTCCCCGTTGTGGGGGCAAGGAATACAAGTATTCGGCCGTGTCGCGTTGTTAGCGTGAACAGCGAAAGACCCTAGCGCCTGTTCGGTACCCGACCCTGACCGAGCATCCACAGCACCACAAGCACCGATTCGCACCCCGTCGCCCGACACGACGCAAGGCGCGACGATCGGCAAACCAAGACAGGGGTCGCCCGCGTGAACCGGACCGAACGCAACACGCTCGTCGTCGAGAACCTGCCGCTCGTCGGCTACCTCGTCTCCGACCTGTGTGCCCGCGCGACGCATCTCTCGCGCGACGACCTGGCCTCCGCCGGCGCGCTGGCCCTCGTGACCGCCGCCAACGCGTTCGATCCGACGCTCGGCATCCCCTTCGGCGCCTACGCCCGCACCCGCATCGTCGGCGCGTTCGCCGACGAGATGCGCGCGAGCGATTGGGCGACACGCTCCGCCCGCAAACGCATCAAAGAGACGACGGCGGTGCAGGAGAGCCTGACCGCCGGGCTCGGCCGCACGCCGACCGTCGACGAGATCGCGAACGCGCTCGGTGTCGATCGGGAGACGGCCAGTGCCGGCCTCTCCGACGCCGCCCGCTCGGTCACCACGATCGACGAGACCACCGAGATCTTCCTCGTGTCCGACGCGGTCTCGCCGGAGGACTCCTTGCTTGCCGGCGAACAGACCGCCTATGTGCGTGCCGCCGTCGAGGCCCTGCCCGAGCGGATGCGCTCCATCGTGCAGGCGATCTACTTCGACGACCGCACGGTCACCGAGATCGCCGATGAGCTCGGCATCACCCATTCCGCGGTCTCGCAGCAGCGCTCGGAGGCGATCCGTCTGATGCGCGAAGGAATGGCGACCCACTACGCCGACGAAGGCGACCCCGAGGTGATCGAGGCGAAGACCTCCCAGGCCCGGCGCAGCGCCTACCTCGCCCGGCTCGCCCAGCACGCGGTCTCGAACGTGGCCAGGCTCGCACCGCATCCGACCACCACCTCCGCACGCAACGCCTCCTGACCGGTTGCGGAAACTCCCGCATCGCGCCTAACGGGATGCGCGGACCGGTCGATAGAACACGATGTCGCCCACGGATGGGCGGCGGTAAGTCAGCCCAAGTCATGGAGGAAAAGCAATCATGGGTATGCAGATCAACACCAACGTGGCGGCCAACAACGCCTACCGCAACCTGAACAACACTCAGAGCGACCTGTCGAAGTCGCTTGAGAAGCTGTCCAGCGGCCTTCGCATCAACCGTGCGGCGGACGACGCGGCCGGCCTGGCCATCTCGCAGGGCCTGAAGTCGCAGGTCGGCGGCCTCACCGTCGCCGCCCGCAACGCTCAGGACGGCATCAGCGTCGTGCAGACCGCTGAAGGTCAGCTCACCGAAGTCCACTCGATCCTGCAGCGCGTGCGCGACCTGGCGGTTCAGGCCGGCAACGACTCGAACAACGCGGACTCGCGTGGCGCGATCAAGACCGAGGTCGACGAGCTGACGAAGGAGCTCAACCGCATCGCGGGCGACGCCAACTTCAACGGCATCCAGCTGCTCGACGGCTCCAACGCCAAGCTGACCTTCCAGGTCGGCGCGGGCTCGGTCGCCGCCAACGACCAGATCGACGTCGACCTCACCGGGGCCAACGTCACGACGGTCGCCACCGCGGTCGGAGCGCTCACGTTCGACACCGCTGCCAACGCGCTGACCTCGATCGCGGCTCTGGACACCCAGATCACCGCCGTGTCGACCGCGCGCGCCAGCCTCGGTGCCGCACAGAACCGGTTCGAGAGCACCATCCGCAGCCTGAGCGTCTCCAAGGAGAACCTCTCGGCTGCATCGTCGCGCATCACCGACACCGACATGGCGGAGGAGATGGTGAAGTACACCCGCTCCAACATCCTGTCGCAGGCCGGCACCGCGATGCTCGCTCAGGCCAACCAGTCCGGCCAGGGCGTTCTCCAGCTTCTCCGCTAGTCGACCGACCGGCCGACCAGCTGACAAGCCGGCGGCCGGGATGCGATCCCCAAAACGCATCCCGGCCGCCTCTGTACTCCGGTAACACCCACCGCACCGAGGGAGGCGGCGAATCATGGGCATGGCCATCGACGGGCTCATCAGCGGGCTCAGCACGACCGCGTTGATCGACCAGCTGATGCAGGCCGAGGCGGTGCCTCAGACCCTGCTCAAGAGCAAGGCGACACAGTCGCAGACCTACATCACTGCGATGCAGGCGCTCAACACGAAGATCGCCGCGCTGGCCGACCTGGGGACCAAATCGAGCAAGGCCCCCGCCGTCGACCTGCACACTGTGACGAGCAGCTCCACCACGGTCGCTGCGACGGCCGGCCCCGGGGCCACCGACGGCACGATCGACTTCACCGTGGACCGGGTCGCGCAGTCGCAGGTGACCGTGACCGGTCCGCTCACGCAGTGGCCGGACCAACCGCCCGTGCTCACCTTCGTCACCGCCGACGGCAAGACGACGCAGGTCACCGCCGCCAGCTCGGATATGGCCGATGTGGCCGCGGCCATCAACAAGGCCGGTGTGGGCGTCAGCGCCACCCGCGTGGCCGCCGGGCTCGACCCCTCCAGCGGGCAGCAGCTCTATCGTCTGCAGCTCAGCTCGACGAAGACCGGCGAGGCCGGTGCGTTCACCGCCTACCGCGGAACGCCCGCCGATGTCGCCGCCGGCTCGGCGACCGATCTGCTCACCGATCCGGGCGCAGCGCAGGTGCGTGCCGCCCAGGATGCTCAGCTCACCCTGTGGGCGGGAAGCGGCGCCGCGCAGACGGTCACCTCTTCCACCAACACCTTCACGGATGTGCTGCCGGGTGTCTCGCTGACCGTGACGGCTCCCACCACCGCCCCCGTCTCGCTGACGGTCGCGCGCGACGATGCCGGGATCACCGCCGTCGCCGCCTCACTCGTCGCCAGCCTCGCCGACATCTTCGCCTCCATCGCCCAGAAGCAGGCGGTGACCTCGACCACCAACTCCACCGGGGGCACGGTCGTGACCGCCGGCGCCTTCACGGGCGACTCCACGGTGCGCGACGCCAATCAGAAGATCCTCTCGTCGGCCAGCGGCCCCATCGATGGCGTCTCGCCCTCGACCTACGGCATCAGCATCACGCGCGATGGAACCATCGCCTTCGACAAAGACAAGTTCGCGGCGGCGCTCGCGGTTGATCCCGACAAGGTCAAGGCCGCCGTGCAGACGATCGCCGGCCGGGTGGCCGACGCCGCCAAACAGGTCAGCGACAAGTACGACGGAACGATCACCACGAAGATCGCCGGCGAGCAGAAGACGGTCAAGAGCCTCAACGACCAGATCAGCAACTGGGATACGCGGCTGTCCGACCGTCGCTCCAGCCTGGAGAAGACCTATGCGAACCTCGAAGTCCAATTGCAGAAGCTGCAGTCGCAGTCGTCGTGGCTGACCGGGCAGCTCGCCTCTCTCTCGTCGAGTTCGTCGTGAGCCTCCTGAACGGGGCCGCGACCCGGATCTCGCAGTACGGCCGCGACGCGGTCCTCTCCGCCTCCCCGGTGCGGCTGCTCACGATGCTCTACGACAGGCTCGTGCTCGACCTCACACGCGCGGAGACCGCATTGGAGGCCCAGAACTGGCCGGTGGCCTGGGAGAACCTGCGCCACGCGGACCAGATCGTGGCCGAGCTCGCCTCATCGCTCCGTCTCGACGCGTGGGACGGCGCCGATGGTCTGCTGCAGCTGTACACCTATGTGGCCGACCTGATCGTGTACGGCAACATCGACCGCGACGCGGATCGGGTGCGCGAGGCGATCTCGCTCGTCGAGCCGCTGCGTCAGACCTGGCACGAGGCCGCCGCCGCCCTTCCGGCCGCGAGCGCCGAGGTCGGGCAGGGACGGGACCGGGATCTTGGCGTCGCCTGACGGACGGGCCGAGTGGGAAGAGGCCCTCCGCCGGTTCGAGGACGACCTGCAGGATGCCCTCGCCCAGATCGACCCGGTGCCCTGGCGCCCGCCGATCGCTCTCGGACCGATTCCGCCCGAGCTGGTGGAGCGCGCGGCCCGCATCATCGAGGCCCAGGCGCACACGATCCGCTACCTCGAGGATGTTCGACAGACCACCGCGAAGCACCTCGCTGCGGTGCGTGCGGTTCCGGCCGCCGAGGTCGGCGCGCATCCGGTCTATTTCGACCTGATCGGCTGAGCGGCCTCGCCGGTTCCCGCCTGTGGATAACGCTGGGGACAACTGGTGGATGATCGGTGCAAAGGTGTGGAGGACACGCGCGGGATGTTCATCTGCACGCGGGCGTGTCTTGCTTGAAAGAGCTTCCGATCAGCGATTTTGTTCGCATTCTGTGATCTTCGAACGTTCCTTCGAAATTACCTTCGTGTAATTCGAGTGGTGTGGAGAGCTGTGGATGACTCTGTGAGAAATCGGCTGAGTTCATCCGGCGTTCACCGACGCGGACGGCCGTGGGGGAACCCCGCGGAGGGCCGCCGAAAAACTCGGGCGTCGATCCCTAACCATCCGGGCGAGAGTGCCGATAACAGTCTTCGAGCACGGATCGCTCGCCGAATTGGCCATGGATGGGCCGCAAGCCACTGACGAATTCCGATGGGGTGCACTCGTGCTCGAATCCGTGACCAGCGCCGCGCTCGCCAGCGCCCTCGACGGGCTGGCCGCCCGGCAGCGTGCGATCGCGAACAACATCGCCAACGTCAACACCCCCGGCTACACCGCCGAGCGGGTGTCGTTCGAGGATGCGCTCGCCCGATCGGTGGCCGACGGCGACGGGCACGCTACCGCCAGCACCGCGCGCTCTCTGGAGCCGACGCGGCTCGACGGCAACAACGTGAACCTCGACACCGAGACACTGTCCAATGTGGACACCGTGCTGCGCTTCCAGTTCGCCTCCCAGGCGGCCGGCGGCCAGTTCACGGCGATCCGCGCGGCCCTGAGGACCAGCTGATGACCTTCGACGCAATCGGGATCGCGGGCACGGGGCTCACGCTGCACCGCAAATGGCTCGACGCCATCTCCGACAACCTCGCCAACATCAACACCGCCAAGCCCACCGACGGCGCGGCCTTCCAGGCCCGCTATGTGGTGGCCCAGGAGGGGCAGGGCGTGACCGGCGCCTATGTGGCGGGCGCCGCATACGGCAGCGCGGAAGGCCGCATGGTCTACGAGCCGGACAACCCCGTGGCCGATGCCAAGGGGTACGTGCGCTACCCCGACATCGACCTCTCCTCCCAGATGGGCTCGCTCATCATGGCGCAGCGCGGCTACCAGGCGAACGCCGCCGTCGTCGACCGCGCGAAAGAGACCTACCAGGCCGCCCTCGAGATCGGACGCAACTGATGCCCATCCCCGCCATCGGAGCCATCGACGCCGTCACCGGGAGCGGAGCCGTCACCGCGGCGACCGCCGGGGCGACCGCCACCGGCGGTTCCTCGTTCGGCTCGGCTCTCACGGGCGCCGTCGACAACCTGCAGCAGCTGCAGTCCACCTCGGACAAGCTCGCCATCCAAGCCGTCACCGGCAACCTCGACGACATCCACGACGCGACCCTCGCCTCCTCGCGGGCCCAGGTGACGCTCGAACTCGTGGCCGGCGTGCGCAACAAGGCCGTCGACGCCTTCAACGAGATCATGCGGATGCAGGCCTGATGCCTCAGCAGGTCACGAGCTTCTTCCGACGGATCGGTGACACGGTCCGCGGGTTCTCGTTCGCGCAGCGCACCATCGCCGTCATCGGTGTGGCCGTCGTCGTGCTCGGCATCACAGGCCTCACGATGTGGGCGACCCAGCCGGCCTACACGCCGCTGTTCTCGGGGCTGCAGGCGACGGATGCGTCCAGCATCGTCGACCAGCTGAAGACCGACGGTGTGCCCTACCAGCTGACCGACGGCGGCGGAACGATCCTGGTGCCGCAGCAGAAGGTCTACGACGAGCGGCTGAAGGCGGCCTCGGCCGGCCTCCCCTCGTCGAGCACCGGCGGGTACTCCCTGCTCGACAAGATGGGGGTCACCTCGTCGGAGTTCCAGCAGTCGGTGACGTACAAGCGTGCGATGGAAGGCGAGCTGGGGTCGACGATCGGCGCGATGAAGGGCGTCAAGACCGCATCCGTTCGCCTCGCGATCCCCGAAGACACCGTGTTCGTGTCTGAGAAGAAGGATCCGACCGCCTCCGTGTTCGTCGAGACGCAGAACGGCGTCACCCTGACCGGCGACCAGGTACAGGCGATCGTGCACCTCACCAGCGCGGCCATCACCGGCATGCAGCCGACGGATGTCGCGGTGATCGACGCTTCTGGAACCGTGCTGAGCGCGGTGGGGACCGGCGCGGTCGGGGGAGCGGACAAGCAGGCGGGCGACTACGAGACCCGTGTCCGCACCGCTGTGCAGGCGATGCTCGACAAGGTGGTCGGCGCGGGCAACGCGACCGTCGTGGTCGCGGCCGACCTCAGCAACGAATCGGCTCAGCGCACCGAGGAGACGTACACATCCCCGACGAACGCGCCATCGCTCAGCGAGACCAGCAGCAAAGAGACGTACTCCGGCACCGGCGGTTCGGCCGCCGGTGTGCTCGGCCCGGACAACATCGCCGTACCGAGCGGCACGGCGAACGGAAACGGCACCTTCAACTCGGAGTCGTCGACGAAGGACAACGCCGTCGACAAGATCACCGAGCAGCGCACCATCCCGGCCGGGGCGATCAACCGGCAGACCGTCTCGGTGGCGCTCAACAAGGATGCGGTGAGCGGGGTGAGCGCGGGCGAGATCCGCAGCCTGGTCAACGCGGCCGCCGGAATCGACACCAAGCGCGGCGACTCCGTGAGCGTGGAGATGGTGAGTTTCAGCACCGCCGGAGCCGCCGAGGCGGCCAAGGCGCTTCAGGAAGCCAAGGATGCGACCGCCGCCGACCAGCTGAACGGACTCATCCGCACCTCGATCATCGGTGCGGCCGTGCTCGCCGCGATCGTCATCGCCTTCGCCCTGTTCCGCCGCGGACGCAAACGGGCCGCCGAGCAGGCGGCGCTCGCCGAGGACGCTGACACGCTCGCCCTGGATGCCTCGCCGTTCCCGATGTCGTTGGAGCAGGCGGCGCCCACCGTGCCGATGCAGCTCGATCCGACGCCGGACCCTTCCGCCCCCGAGGTCGGGGCCGAGCGCCGCCGGGCCGATATCGAGGCCCTGGCCGAACGCGACCCGCAGAAGACGGCGGAGTTCCTGCGCAGCCTCATGGAGGATCGGCAGACGGTATGAACGAGCTCAAGACCCCCCTGACCGGCGCCCAGAAGGCGGCCGTGGTGCTGATGAACATGGATCAGCAGCGCGCCGCGCAGGTGATGAAGCAGTTCTCGGAGGCGGAGGCCGACGAGATCACCGCCGAGATCCTGCGGCTGCGCCGGGTGGACCCGGCCGTGGCCGAGAAGGCGATGAGCGAGTTCCACGAGCTCACGGTGCGCGGCGGCATGTCGACCCGTGGTGGCCGCGACATCGCGGTGGGGCTGCTGGAGGCGTCGTTCGGGGCCGAGAAGGCCGTCGGCGTGATGAACCGTGTCGCCTCCACCATGGCGGGCAAACAGTTCGAGTTCCTCGACGCGGTCGAGCCTGGACAGATCCACATGCTGCTCGCGGGTGAACTGCCGCAGACCATCGCTCTCGTCCTCGCCCATCTGCGCGCCGAGCACGCCTCGCGGGTGCTGGCAGGACTCGACGACGAGATCCGGACCGAGGTGGCGCACGCGATCGCCACGATGGGCAGCGCCAGTCCGGACGCCGTGCGGGTCGTCGCGGACACCCTCAAGCAGCGGGCGAGCGCGGTCGTCTCCTCACGGGAGGCTTCGGATGTGGTGGGTGGCGTGCAGCCGCTCGTCGAGATCATCAACCGGGCCGACGCGAGCACCGAGAAGGCGCTGCTGGAGGCCCTCGAACGGCGCAACCCCGAACTGGCGGAGGAGGTGCGCTCGCGCATGCTGACCTTCGCCGACATCGTCAAGCTGGAGGCGCGCGACGTGCAGCAGGTGCTGCGCGGCGTCGACGCCGCCGTGCTCGCGACCGCCATGAAAGGCAGCACTGAGCAGGTCGTCGAGACCATCACGGGCAATCTCTCCGAGCGCAATAGGGAGATCCTGGAGGACGAGATCCGCGTGCTCGGGCCCGTGCGGCTGTCGCAGGTGGAGGATGCGCGCGCCGACATCGTGCGCGCCATCCGCGACCTGGAGGCCACCGGGGCGATCACCGTACAGCGCACCGACGAGGACGCTTATGTCGAATGAGCTCGCCTTCGCGCCCGTTCCGATCCCGGTTCTCGCCGAGACGGAGTTCTCGCAGACCGCCGCCACGGCCGCGCGGTCGCGGGGATTCGCGACGGGCTATGCGGAAGGGCTCCGCGCCGCCGCCACTGAACAGGCGGCATGGATCTCGCAGGCGGAGGCGCGGCAGGAGCAGGAGCGCGTCGACGCCGGCGATCGCCGGTCGCAGAATGTCGCTCTGCTGCGGGCGGCCGCCCTCGAGCTGAGCGGTTGCACGCTCCCGCCGCTCGCGGAGGTCGACGCCGCCCTCGTCTCCGCCGCCTTCGAGCTCGCCGAGGCGGTGGTCGGGGCAGCCCTCGCCGACCGGGTGGCGGCGGCCCGCGCCGCGATCGTGCGCGTGCTCGAAGCCGACACGGGAGCCATCGTGAGCCGGGTGCGTCTCAACCCGGACGACATCCGCGCCCTCGGCGACGATGCCATCGCCGAGCTGACGGCCGACGGAGCGTTGACCGTCGTGGCCGACCCGGCCCTCGCCTCCGGCGACGCGATCGGCGAACTGCCCGACGGCTGGCTGGACGCGCGCATCGGAACCGCCCTCGCCCGCGCCAGAGAGGCGATCGTGTGACCACCGCATCCGCCACCCGCCCCTCCTCCGCGCCGCGGGGGACCCGCCCCGACCGCTGGTCGGGAGCCGTCGACGCCGCACGGCCCGAACGGGTCGGCCGCGTGGCGAGCGTCGTCGGCCTCGGAGCCGAGGTGACCGGCATCGACGCGGCGATCGGCGACCTGGTGACCATCGGCGACAACCCGGGCGTGCACGCGGAGGTCGTGGCGACGACGGCCGACCGCATCCGGTGCATGCCGTTCGGCCGCCTGACCGGCATCGCCGCCGGCGCCTCGGCCCGCACCGTGCGCGCACCGCTGCTCGTTCCGACCGGACTCGGGATGCTCGGCCGCGTGATCGACGCTCTCGGGCGTCCGGTCGACGGCAAGGGCCCGCTCCAGGCCGACACATTCGTCTCGCTCGACAACCGCGCTCCCGAAGCGATGCGGCGCGCCCGCATCGATAGCGCCCTCGGTCTCGGCGTGCGAGTGCTCGACACCCTCGTGACCGTTGGCCGCGGCCAGCGTCTCGGCTTGTTCGCCGGATCCGGCGTCGGCAAGTCGTCGCTGCTCTCGATGATCGCCCGTGGCACGGAGGCGGAGGTCTCCGTGATCGCCCTGGTCGGGGAGCGCGGCCGCGAGGTGCGCGAGTTCCTCGAAGACGACCTCGGGCCGGAGGGCCTCGCGCGCTCGATCGTCGTCGTCGCCACCTCGGACGAACCGGCGATCATGCGCCTGCGTGCCGCGTTCGTGGCGACCCGCATCGCGGAGTCGTTCCGCGAGACCGGCGCCCACGTGATGCTGATGATGGACTCGCTCACCAGGGTGGCCATGGCCCAGCGCGAGATCGGACTCTCGGTGGGGGAGCCGCCCGCCACGCGGGGGTACCCGCCCTCGACCTTCTCTCTGCTCGCCCAACTACTCGAACGGGCCGGAACCGGGGAGATCGGCTCGATCACCGGCATGTACACGGTGCTGGTGGACGGCGACGACCACAACGAGCCCATCGCCGACGCGGCCCGGTCGATCCTCGACGGTCACGTCGTGATGGACAGGAGACTCGCGGTGGTGGGGCATTTCCCGTCCGTCGATGTGCTCGGCTCCATCTCGAGGCTGGCCTCGCGCGTGACCACTCCCGCACAGCGGGCGAACGCGGTGGCGTTGCGCAGCATCCTCGCCGCCAAGGTCGCCGCCCAAGACCTGCTCGACGTCGGGGCGTACAAGCCCGGAAGCAACCCGCGAGTGGATGCGGCGGTGGCCCACGAAAACGCCATCAACGGGTTCCTGCGCCAGAACCTCGGCGAATCTGCGGCGACGGCCGAGGCCTGGGCCCGCCTGGACGCCCTTGCCGCCCTCTTCGCCCACCCACTTCCGACCGGGGGAGGAGCCTGATGGCGCGCACTTTCCCGCTTGCCGGGCTGCTGCGGCTGCGACAGATCGAGAAAGACCACGCGGCGAGCGACCTCGCGGCGGCGAACGCCCTGCGCCGCGACGCCGGCGACCGTCAGGCGAGCGCGCTGGCCGCGCTGCACAATGTTCCGGTCGACGCCGTGGATGCGAGCTCGTTGCTGGCGATGGCGGCCGCGCGGGCATCCAGTCGCAGCATGCTCGCCGACCTCACCGCGCTCACGGCCCGCGCCGAGCGGGAAGCCGACGACGCTCAGACTGCGTTCAGCGCCGCGAAAGCCAAGGCCGTCGGTCTGGAGAAGCTCGAAGATCGGCACCGCTCGGAGATGGTCGCCCTCGACCTCAGCACCGAACAGGCCGCCATCGACGAAGTAGCCACCGGCGCCTGGGTGCGCGAACGGGAAGGAAACGAACGATGACGGTGACGGATGCCCTCAGCCGGATCACGCAGATCCAGTCGACCCTGGTGCAGCTCGACAACCCCGGCACGAAGACCACCGCCACGTCGGGTTCGGCGGCCACCGGCTCGTCCACCGGGTTCGCCGATGCGCTCGCCGGGGCGCTCGGCACCGCCGGCGCGGGTGACACCCTCGGCGGAGGAGCGGTGACGGGATCGGATGTGGTGGCCGATGCCAAGAAGTACCTCGGGGTCCCCTACGTGTTCGGCGGCACCAGTGCGAGCGGCCTGGATTGCTCCGGCCTGGTTCAGCGCGTCTACAAAGATCTCGGCATCGACGTTCCCCGCCTCGTTTCGGGGCAGGCGAAGCTCGGCACCGAAGTGCCCTCCCTCGCCCAGGCGAAGCCCGGGGATCTGATCGTCACCAACGGCGGCGAGCACATCGTGATCTACGCCGGCGATGGCAAGGTGATCCACGCACCCAGCGAAGGGCGGAATGTCAGTCTCGTTCCGGCGTGGATGGACGACTCCGACATCGTGACCATCCGCCGCCTCGTGCCGGAGGCGAGCGCTTCGAGCACCTCGGCCTCCGCGGGTTCATCGGCCGGTCTATCGAGCGGCAGCGTCAGCTCGCTGCTGGGCGCGCTGACCGGCGGAACGTCGAGTGTCACCGCCTCGCAGACCGCCGCGCTGCGGGCTCTTCTGCAATCGATGCTCTCCGGGTCGTCGCTGTGAACCCCGCGGTGGCGTCTGCGCCGGCTGCGGCCCCGTCGGCCCCGTCGGCCTCGGCGAGCGCCTCGCGGAAGGCGGCCGGCGCTGCCGACGCGTTCGAGCGGTTCCTGCAGGGTGCGACCTCGGCCGAGCCGTCCCACATCGAACGACGCAAACCGGCCCAGAAGGAGACACACCGGGACGCGCCATCACATGATGCCGCTGCCGGGTCGAACGCCCATGCGTCGGCGCGCGCCCACGGCTCCGCGCCCGGCGACCACGGGCACCTCGCCCGCCCGGACGCACTCACCCCGACACCCGCGCCGACGGATGCGGCGACCCCGACGGGCGACCCTGTCGCGACCGCCGCGACCGCCGGGACCGCCGCCACCGCCGGGACCGCCGCCACCGGGGGAGCCGCAGGTGCCGGGCTCGCCGTCGCAACCGGGGACTCCGCCGTTCCGGTTCCCACCTCGGACGCCGACGCGATCGCCGGAGCGTCGACCGCGGCCCGCCAGCCGTCAGCACCCGCATCCGATGCCCTCCCGGCGGCGACCGTCGCCGCGCTCGCCGAGGCCGACGTCACCGACGCGAAGCCGGTCGGCGTGGCCACCACGCAGAAGAGCGTCACGAACACCATGAACGGCACCACGGCCGAGGCGAACGCCACGGAGCCGACCGGGAATTCCCTGCCGACGGTCCTGCGCGGAGGGGCACGCGAGAGTGGCGGGGCGGAAAGCGCGCTGTCGGGCGATCCCCGATTCGGGAGCACCCCACAGCCGGAAAGCGAGGAGCCGGCAGGGGCCGCAACCGCCGCGGCCACCGCGCCGCCCGCAGCTCTCCGACGGGGCCCTGCCGACCCGGCGCCTGCCGCGACCGTGCCGCCCGCATCCCTCCGGCCGGGCCCGGCCGACCCCCGGCTCCCGCCCCCGCCCCCGCGACCGTGCCGCCCGCATCCCTCCGACCGGGCCCGGCCGACCCGGCGCCTGCCGCCACCGCGACCGCCGAACGGCCCGTCGAGGTTCCGTCGACGACAGGTGTCGCCGCGACGCCCTCTCTGGTTCCCGCCCCCGCCACGCCGCCCACGGTCGGGACCACTGCATCCGCGCCGGCTCAGACGGCCGCCCCAACGACCACCGCCCTCCCCGCCCAACTCACTCGCCCGATCTTCACCCTGGCGGCCGCCGGACACGGTGAGCACGTCATGACCGTGCACGTCACCCCGGATGCGCTCGGCCCCGTCACCGTGCGAGCCCACGTCGGCGCCGACGGCGTGCGCGTCGAACTGTTCGCCCCCACCGACGGAGGCCGCGATGCGCTGCGCGCCATCCTGCCCGAACTGCGGCGCGATCTCACAGGGGCGGGCCTGAGTGGAACGCTCGACCTGTCGTCGCAGAACCAGCCGAACGGCGAAGACCAGCGCGAACGCCCGACGGGAGGCGCGCCGGGCGAGCCTTCGTCGCCCGTGCGCGCATCCGCAACCCCCAACACGACCCAACAGCCGACGCACCGACTCGGCGACCCCGTCCACACCATCGACCTCGTCGTCTAGGCGACAGAAAGGAGCCACCGTGGCCGTCGACCCCGTCACCGGAACCAGCGATACCGCCTCCACCGGCGGCTTGTACTCCACCCAGCCGACCCGCACGCCCAAACAGAGTCTCGACGGTGAGGCATTCATGAACCTGCTCGTCACTCAGCTGCGCAACCAGGACCCGAGCTCCCCCATGGACACCAACCAGATGATCGCGCAGACCACACAGCTGGCGATGATGGAGAAGCTGACCAATATGGACAGCACGAACCAGGAGAACTTCGCCCTGCAGATGCGCATGGCCGCCGCCAACCTGGTCGGCCACACGGTCAGTTACATCGACAAGAACGGCGACACGCAGACCGGTGTCGCCTCGTCCGTCTCCTTCGCCGGCTCCGTTCCGGTCGTCACCGTCGGGGACGCCAAGGTGAACCTCGACTCGATCTCCGGCGTCGTCAGTCCTGCGCCGGTCCCCACCCCGACCGCCTGATCTCCCACCACCGAAAGGCACTCCCATGCTTCGCTCGCTCTACTCCGGAATCTCCGGCCTCCGCTCGCACCAGACCATGCTCGACGTCACCGGCAACAACATCGCCAACGTCAACACCACCGCGTTCAAATCGGGCGCCGTGCAGTTCCAGGACACCCTGTCGCAGCTGGTGCAGGGCGCCGGCGGACCGCAGGCGCAGGTCGGCGGCACGAACCCCGCCCAGATCGGTCTCGGCGTTCTGGTGGCCGGGATCTCGACGAACTTCACCCAGGGTGCGGCGCAGGCCACCGGTCGCGCCACCGACATGATGATCAACGGCGACGGCTTCTTCGTCGTCAACGTCGGCGGCGAGACCCAGTACACCCGTGCCGGCTCGTTCGACCCGGATGCGCAGGGCCGCCTCGTCGGGCCCGGCGGTGCCATTCTGCAGGGCTGGAATGCGGTCAACGGCGTCGTGCAGCAGGGCGGCGCTCTCGGCGATGTGACCATTCCGTTGAAGGCCGTCTCGCCCGCAACGGTCTCCAGCGCGGCGAACGTCACAGGAAACCTGCCGTCGGGTGCGGCGATCGGCGACCAGCTCGTGCGCGACATCAAGGTGTACGACGCCAACGGTGCCGCCCGCAACCTCACTCTCACGTTCACCAAGACGACGGCGGGCTGGGATGTCGCCGGAACCGATGGAGCCGCCACCGCTGCCGGCGCCCTCGGCTTCACCGACGGTGCGCTGACCACCGGCGGCACCCTCACGGTGGGCGGCGTCGCCATCGATCTCAGCAAGGTCACCGGCTACGCCGACCTCACCACCGTGGCGTTCAAAGACCAGAACGGCAGCCCCGCCGGCACGCTGGAGTCCTTCACGCTCTCCAAAGACGGCACCATCATCGGTCTCTTCTCCAACGGTGCCAAGCAGGCCGTCGGACGCATCGCCCTCGCGACGTTCGTCAACCCGGGCGGGCTCGAGAAGGCCGGCGGCTCCGGGTACCGCGTCACGGTCAACTCGGGTGCCGCGCAGCTCGGCGCCCCCGGCGAGGACGGCCTCGGCTCGCTGCAGGGCGGGTCGCTCGAGATGTCGAACGTCGACCTCTCCCAGGAGTTCACGAACCTGATCGTCGCCCAACGCGGTTTCCAGGCGAACGCCCGCATCATCACCACCTCCGACGAGGTGCTGCAGGAGCTCACCAACCTGAAGCGCTGACTCCGGCCTCACGCGAATCGCCGTGCAATCGCCTGATTGCGCGGCGATTCGCGTGAGGCGGAGGTGTTCGACGGCGGAGGCGCTCGACGTTTCAGGGGGTCGGGGGCGTGACGGAGACGATGATGCGCGTGACGCGTTTGGACTCGTTGAGGTACCGATGCGGCTGGCGGGAATCGAACGTCACCGATTGGCCGGTATGCAGAGTGTGGGTCTCGTCGCCGATCTCGACGGTGAGCGTACCGGAGATGACGTACGCGCACTCGGTCGACGGATGACCCCAGGTGGTCGGCGAGCTGGCCGCGCCGGGAGGGATCTCCGCCGAGAGAACTTCGAGGTCGCCCCGGCCGGGGGTGAGCCGCTCGTAGCTGTAGCCCGCGCCGCCCGCCTGCAGGATCATCCGTTCGCCCGGCGAACTGATGGCGACCATGGGGGCGTCAGGGTCGGTGAAGAGGGTCGCGATCGAGGCTTCGAAGACAGCTGCGAGCGTGCGCAGAGAACCCAGGCTCGGTTCATTCACGCCGTTCTCGATGTTGGAGAGCATCCCCGGGGACAAGCCGGTCTGCTCGGAGAGCTGCCGCAGCGACATCCCCTTCTCCGCTCGGAGAGCCTTCAGTCGTTCGCCCAGCACGGCACGTGCTCCCGTCATTCCATGCGCTCCATCGCTTGTGCCCGATTCCACTTAACGCTCCAAAGTATGGTACTTAATGTTCACACAGATTGAACGATATTCACTCTGAGTGAACATCTGGTTCACGTACGCCGATAGCAGGAGAGTCGCGGGCACCCCCGAACTCTAGTGCGGCGGTCCATCACAACCACAAGGAAGTAGCGAAGATGACTGCAACCGCAATGAGAAAGTGGGCCATCCCCGCCGGAGCGCTCGCGCTCGCGCTGGCCATGACCGGCTGCGCCTCCGGCTCCGGAACACAGGGGTCCTCCAACAAGACCCTCACGGTCGACACGTCGTTCGTCGTCAAGTCCCTCGACCCGGGAATGGTCTACGAAGCGACCGGCAACATCGCCGTGCACGCGCTGTACGACACCCTCGTGACCTTCGACGGAAGCGATGTCTCCACGGTCAAGCCGTCGCTCGCGAGCTCGTTCGAGCAGACGGACGACGCGAAGACCTTCACCTTCACGCTGCGCAAGGGTGTGACCTTCGCCGACGGCAAGAAGCTCACCTCCGACGACGTCGTGTTCAGCCTGAACCGGCTGATCAACCTCCAGGGCTCCGCCTCGCAGACCGTGCAGGGGCTGCACGTCGCCGCAGACGGCGACGACAAGGTCGTCTTCACGAGCGAGACGCCGGACCCGCAGGTGTTCACGAAGCTCGCCATGCCCGCCGCGAGCATCATCGACGCGACCGCCGCCAAGAAGCTCGGCGCGAGCGACGACGAGAACGCTGCGAAAGACGACAAGGTCGGCAACCAGCTCGACACCGCGTCTCTCGGCACCGGCCCGTACACGCTCAAGAGCTACGATGCGAGCTCGAAGATCGTCCTCACGGCCAACCCGAAATACTGGGGCGACAAGCCGGCGTACGACCGTGTCGTGCTGCAGAACGTGGACGTGCAGAACCAGAAGCTGACCATCCAGAAGTCGACCGGTGACGAGATCGCGCTCGACCTGACCGGAAACCAGGCCAAGGGCCTCTCCTCGAAGCTCCAGGTCTCCGGTGTCGCCGACACGTCGTACTTCCTGAGCCTCAACCAGGATCCCGCGGTCTCGGCCATCACCAGCAACCCCGCCTTCGTCGCGGCGCTGCGGCAGACGGTCGACGGCCAGGGCATCGCTGACCTCTTCGGCAAGGGCGCGACGGCCGCCGCCGGCCTCGTTCCGCCGGCCTACGCCGGAGCGCTGCCGGAATCGGACGCTCCCAAGCAGGACATCGATGGCGCCAAGAAGGCGCTCGCCGCCGCGGGGATCACCGCTCCGAAGGTGAAGCTGGTCTACCCGGCGATCACGTACCACGGTGTCGACCTCGGCACGGTCGTCACCAAGGTGCAGCAGGACGCGAAGAAGGCCGGCATCGACATCGAGCTCACGCCCCAGCCGATCAACGTCTTCCTGGAGAACCAGTCGGCGGGCAAGAGCGAGATCAGCTTCTCGCCGAACAGCCTCAACTACCCGGCAAGCTCCTCGCTGGTCAACAACATGGCACCGGGCAAGTCGACGGCGCTGCGCACCGGCTGGACCGAAGATCGCGCCAACCCCGCTGTCATCGTCGCGGGCGGCGCCGTCAACGCGGCGACCACGGCCAAGGCCCAGAACGACGCGATGATCCCGTGGCAGAAGGCGATGAACCAGTACGGGCCGTTCATCGCCCTCGCCAATGATGCCGGAATCGTGGTGGCCACGAGCAACCTGAAGGGTGCCGTGTACACCCCCGCCGGCTGGATCGTCGACGTCGCCGACGTGTCCTCCAAGTAGCCGAACCGGCGGGCGCCCCTCCCCAGGGGCGTCCGCCGCCTTCGCGTGGGCCTCGCCCGCGCCGCAGCTCTGCCGCCCCTCGCACAAGACAAGGACGCCATGCCCCCCTTGCTGAAGATGATCGTCAAGCGATTGCTGAGCGCCCTGGTGCTGCTCTGGGGCGTGACGGTCGTGACCTTCCTGCTCGTCGCCGTCGTGCCGGGGGACCCCGCCGCCGCCAACCTCTCGCAGCAGGCATACGACGACCCCAAGATTCGCGCGGCGTTCGATGCCAAGTGGGGTCTCGACCAGCCGCTCATCGTGCGCTACTTCACCTATCTCGGCAACATCCTGCACGGCGATCTCGGCACCTCGCAGCAGACGCATCGCCCGGTGACCCAGGACCTCGCGCAGTTCGTCCCCGCGACCGTCGAGATCGCCCTTCCCGCGATGATCCTCGCCATCCTGATCGCCGTGTTCCTCGGCATGCTCGCCGCGAGCAACAAGAACCGCCCGGTCGACACCGGCATCCGTTCGTTCTCCCTGGTGGGGCTCTCGACACCGCCGTTCTGGCTCGCTCTCGTGGCGCTCTACGTGTTCTTCTACCTGCTGGGCTGGGTTCCCAACGGCGGCCGGCTGTCGAACTCCTTCGATCCACCGCCGACGGTGACGGGGATGTACACCGTCGACGCGGCGCTGGCCGGACAGTGGGACGTCTTCGGCGACGCACTCTGGCATCTGGTCCTCCCGGTGGGCATCCTCACCGCGCTGGCGGTCTCCGGTCTGCTGCGGTTCGTCCGGTCGGCCATGATCGAGGTGCTCGACGCCGAGTACATCCGTGCCGCGATCGCCAAAGGCCTGCCGCGCCGCATCGTCATCTGGCGGCACGTGTTCCGCGCCGGGCTGCTCCCGGTGCTCACCGTCTCGGGGTTGATGTTCGCATCGCTGCTCGGTGGGGCCGTGCTCGTCGAGCAGGTGCTCAGCTGGCCCGGTCTCGGCCAATACGCGTACAAGAGCGCCATCTCGCTGGACCTCCAGGCGATCCTCGGGGTCACCCTCTTCATCGCCGTGGTGTACACGGCGATCAACCTCATCGTGGACGTGCTCTACAGCATCATCGACCCGCGGATCGGAGCGAAATGACCATCCTCTCCTCGGACCGGGTGCAGGCCGGCCGGCGCGGCCCCCGCTTCGGCCGCAGCAGAGACGGCCTCGATCGCGTCTACCTGCGTGCGGGCAGCTTCTGGCGACCGCTCACCGTCGCCTCCGTCGCCGTGATCGCCCTCTGGGTGCTGACGGCCGTCTTCGCGTCGCTCGTCGCGCCATACGACCCCCTCGCGAAGACGGGCGCGAATCTGCAGCCGCCGACGGGTGAACACTGGTTCGGCACGGACGACCTCGGCCGCGACATGCTCAGCCGGGTCGTCTGGGGCGCGCAGCTCTCCCTCCCGCTGGCCGTCGCCATCGTGCTCTGCTCGCTCGTCACCGGCGGAATCGTGGGTCTCGCCGCCGGCTACTTCGGCAAAGCCGTCGACAACACCCTCATGCGCGTCGCCGACCTGGTGCTCGCCTTTCCGCAGATCATCCTGGCGATGGCGGTGGCGGCAGCGTTCGGCCCGAGCGTCGGCAACGCCGTGCTCGCGCTCGTGATCGTTTCATGGCCGCTCTACGCCCGCATCATCCGGTCGTCCGTGCTCAGTGTGCGCGAGCAGGAGTACGTCGTGTCGGGCAGGATGCTCGGATCGACGACGCTGAAGTCGATTGTCAAAGACGTGATCCCCAACTCGGCGGGCCCGGCACTCGTCATGTCGACCATCGAGCTCGGGAACGCGATCCTGATGCTCGCCGCGCTCTCGTTCCTGGGACTCGGCCCGCGCCCGCCCGCGGCGGAGTGGGGGTCGATGATCGCCCTCGGCTCGCAGAACCTCACCAATTGGTGGGTGAGCCTGTTCCCCGGCCTCGCGATCCTCACGATCGTGATGGCGTTCAACCTGCTCGGCGACGCC
This sequence comes from Leifsonia poae, assembly GCF_020009625.1. Classification (NCBI taxonomy): domain Bacteria; kingdom Bacillati; phylum Actinomycetota; class Actinomycetes; order Micrococcales; family Microbacteriaceae; genus Leifsonia; species Leifsonia poae. The sequence goes on along the minus strand of NZ_JAIHLP010000002.1, from coordinate 2,317,010 downwards.
ATTCAGGACTATCTGGACCCGCGCTCGCGGGTGAGGAGGGCGAAGTGACCACGGCTGCGCGCACACCCCTGCTGACGATCGAAGGTCTCGAGGTGGTCATGCCGACCCCCTTCGGGGCGACGACGCTCGTCCACGACACCACGATCGAGATCGGCGAAGGCGAGATCGTCGGGCTCGCGGGCGAATCCGGGAGCGGCAAGACCATGACCGCCTCGGCCGTGCTCGGCATCCTCCCACAGGGCGCCCGAGCCCGGGGACGGATCGGGTTCGAGGGTCGCAACCTGCTGGATCTCAGTTCCCGCCAGCTCGACTCCGTTCGCGGCAATCGGATCGCGATGATCTTCCAGGACCCGTCGGCGGCCCTGCACCCGCTCCTGCGGATCGGCACCCAGATCACCGAGCACCTCATCCATCACAAAGGGATCTCCAAGAAGCAGGCGGCCGCCCGGGCGATCGAACTGCTCGATCACGTTCGGATCACAGAGCCGCACAAGGCCGTGCGGGCCTACCCGCACCAGTTCTCGGGCGGAATGCGCCAGCGCGCCGCGATCGCCATCGCCCTGGCCTGCGAGCCCCGGTTGCTGATCGCCGATGAACCGACGACCGCGCTCGACGTGACCGTGCAGGCGGGGATCCTGCGACTCTTCGACCGTCTCAGCCGTGAGACGGGAGTCTCCATGCTCTTCATCACGCACGATCTCGGGGTGATGAGCTCGATCGCCGACCGGACCTACATCTTCAAGGACGGAACTGTGGTGGAAGAGGGCGTCACGACCGAGATCCTCAACCACCCGAGCCACGAGTACACGAAAGCGCTCATCGCGTCGCGGGCGCAGTCGCTCGCGGCTTCGCGTGTCGCGGAGCAGAGGGAGGGTCAGAAGTGAGCATGCTCGATCTCCGGGACATCGTGGTGACCCATAAGCGCCCCGGCGGCGAACCCGTGCGCGCAGTCCGTGGCGTGAGCCTCACGGTCGAGCGCGGCCAGGTCGTCGGCCTGGTCGGCGAGTCCGGCTGCGGCAAGTCGTCGCTGGCACGCGTCGCGAGTGGGCTCGAGGCCCCCACCTCCGGCGAGGCGCTGTTCGAAGGGCGCCCGCTTAACGCGCTGAAGACCCGGCAGCGACCGCTCGAGGATCGGCGCCTGCAGATGGTGTTCCAGAACCCTTACGCGTCGCTGAGCCCCCGGCGCACCGTCGAGAGCCAGCTGCTGGACGGCGTGCCGGGACGCGTCGAACGAAGCGACCGGAGTGCCGAGGTCGAACGGCTGCTCACCCTGGTCGGGCTGCCGGTGGGCGCCGCGAACCGCTACCCCTCCCAGTTCTCGGGCGGTCAGCGGCAGCGCCTTGCGATCGCCCGCGCGCTCGCCGCCGATCCGAGTCTCGTCGTCGCCGACGAACCGGTCACAGCGCTGGATGCCTTTTCGTCGGCGCAGATCGTGCGCCTCCTGCAGACGCTCGTGGCCGAGCTGGACATGGCGATGCTTTTCATCTCGCACGACCTCTCCCTCGTGCGCGCGATCGCCGACGAGACCTGCGTGATGTATGCGGGCGAGATCGTCGAGCGCGGACCGAGCGAGCAGCTGTGGAACGATCCGCAGCACGACTACACCAAGGCGCTCATCGCCGCCATCCCCGAGATCGGCCCGGTGAAGCGGCTCCCCGGTCTCGACGAGAACTGACCGCACCCACCACCACGACACTCGCGGAAACGAAGAACAAGGAACACGGATGAACCAGTCGACAGACGGAACCCTGATCGCCGGAGCGGCCATCTTCACCGGGATGGGCGCCGAGCTCCTCGTGGGACAGGCGGTGCTCGTCGACCGCGCCGGGGTGATCGAGCAGATCGCGCCCGAGTCCGAGCTCGCGCTCGCTGGCCGCCGCCCCCACCGGGTCGACCTCACCGGGCGCGTGCTCTCCCCGGGCTTGATCAACACTCACGTGCACCTGGGGCTGGCGCTTCCCGGCACCGCGGGTGATCTGGTCGCGGGCAAATCCGATCCCGATCTTCTGCTCGTGATGGCGGGCAGCGCCAAACACACGCTGAACGCGGGGGTCACGACGGCCCGCCTGGTCGGCGAGAGCCGCTACCTCGACTTCGCGCTGCGTCGCGGAATCGAAGCCGGGGTCGTGCCGGGGCCGCGCATCCACACCGCCGGTCACGCGTTGTGCTGCACGGGCGGTCACGGCTGGGAGTCGGATGCGCTGGAAGGAGACGGCCCTGACGACTTCCGCCGTCTCACCCGGCTGCAGATCCGCCACGGTGCCGACCTGATCAAGGTCTGCATCTCCGGGGGCATCGCGGGTGAGCACGAGCAGATCCACACCCCCCAGCTGACGGATGACGAGATGCGGGCGGTGATCGAGACCGCCCACGATTGGGGCCGTCTTGTCACGGCGCACGCGGGACCGGCGGCCACGCTCAAGCGCGCGATCGACCTCGGTCTCGACTGCGTGGAGCACGGCTACGAGCTCACCCGGGAGGTCACGGACCTCATGGCGGCGGCCGGAACCTGGTATGTGCCGACGATCACCGTCAGCCGCTGCGCCGAGTTCTTCGACGAGCAGGGCGTGCCCGCCTGGATGAAGGAGCGTGCGCTCGGCGCAGGGCCCCGCCACTGGGAGAGCCTGCAGCACGCCATCGCCTCCGGGGTGAAGATCGCGATGGGCACCGATATGCCGCCCGCGGCGAACTTCGACGGGACCACCGCGACCGTGCGCGAGATGGAGTTCATGGTCGAGGCGGGTATGAGCGACCTCGACGTGCTGCTCTCCGCTACGAGCCGGGCGGCCGAGCTGCTCGGCACGACGAGCGTCGGGCGGATCGCGGTCGGCTCCCACGCCGACTTCGTCGCCACCGACGGCGACCCCTCGAAGAACGTGTCGGCCCTGCGCGGAATCGACTGGGTGATGAAGGCGGGGCAGGTCGTTCGCGACGATGCGTCCCGGGTCGCGGTGTGAGCGCCGTACGGGAGCTCGCCGACCGCTATCTCGCCGTGCTCGCCCAGCACGAACCCGCCGCCGCTCAGGCGCTCGGCCGGGCCGCGAGCGATCGCCTCGGCGACTTCAGCGCCGACTGGGCGGTGGAGAAGCGGGCGCTCCAGGAGACCACGCTCGCAGCCGTCGACGCGACCGACCCGGGCTCCCTCGAAGGGGTTGACAGGAACCTGCACGCTGCCTTCCGGGAGCGGCTCGCGAGTGACATCGCGCTCTTCGACACCGGGTTCACGCCGCGCCTCCTGGCGCCCCTGGCGACACCGGTGCACGAGATCCGGGAAGCTTTCGACGACCTCGTGGTGACCGCGGACTCCCGCGGCGATGAGGCGATCGCCCGGCTGGCCCGCGTTCCCGAGGCACTCGAACAGCTGCGTGGCCGGCTCGAGTGGGCGAGAGCGGAAGGAGGGCGCGGAGGATTCAGCGGCACCGGTGTCGCCGCACGTCGACAGGTCGTCGAGGTCGCCGACCAGATCGCCGCGTGGATCGACCCCGAGCGGGTCGACTACTTCCCGTCCATCCCCGGTGACGGGCTGGATCCCCGGCGACGGGATGCGCTCACCGCCGCCGCCGACGACGCGACGGGTGCGTTCGCGGCCTTCGAACGCTACCTGCGCGACGAACTCGCCCCGCTCGCGCCCGAGCGCGACGCGGTCGGAGAGCAGGTCTACGCAGAGACGGCGAGGAGCTTCCTCGGCACCGCCCTCGACCTCGATGAGGTCTACGCCTACGGCTGGTCGGAGCTCGAGCGGCTCGTCGGCCGGTCCCGCGCCCTCGCCGCGGAGATCCTCGGCACGGCGGCTCGACACACTCCGGACGATGTGGCCGCCGCAGCCGTGGCCCTCGACGCCGACGACCGTTACGCACTGCGCGGCACCGACGAGACCACCCGCTGGCTGCGCGACCGCCTCGCGGCGACGATCGAAGCGGTCGACGGGGTGGCGTTCGACCTGCCGTCCAGCGTCTGGGAGGTCGACTGCGTCGTCCCGACGGCGGCCAGCGGAGTCGTCTATTACACGCCGGGGGCACCGGACGGCAGCTCGCGCAGCAAGATCGTGTGGACGCTCCCCACCGGTGCCCATTCGATCGGTTCCTGGCACGAGGTCACCAGTTTCCACCACGAAGGCGTTCCCGGTCACCACCTCGAGCACACCATCAACCGGGCGAACCCGCGGCTGCATCCCTGGCAGCGCTACCTGTGCGAGATCCACGGCTACGCCGAAGGCTGGGCGCACTACTCCGAAGAGCTCTCCGACGAACTCGGCCTGATCCGCGACCCGGCCGAGAGGTTCGGAATGGTTCTCGGCCAGATCTGGCGAGCCGTGCGAATCGTGGCGGACATCGGCCTCCACACCGGCCGCCCCCTGCCGGAGAACGGCTTCACGGCCGGGCAGGTCTGGACGACCGAGCTCGCGCGGACCCTGCTCGTCGAGCTCGCCCGGGTCGACCCGGTCACGGCGCGATTCGAGGTGGACCGTTACCTCGGGTGGCCGGGCCAAGCGCTCGCATTCAAGGTCGGAGCGAAGCTGTGGACGGAGGCCAGGGCCGCCGCCGCCCGCCGGGGGACCGGGCTCAAGGAGTTCCACTCCCGCGCGCTCTCCTTCGGCCCGATGGGATTGGCGCCGCTGAACGACCTCCTCCTCGCCGACGATACGGAGCTTCGATGACCTCGCCCGACCCCGACCTGGAGCACTTCTTGCTCACCCTGTACCGCAACCTCGGTGACCGGGCCGCCTTCGACGCCTCGCTCGACCCCGAGCTGACGGTGTGGGAGAGCGCCGATCCGCGTCTGCTGCGCGGGCTCGGCGAACTCGACGAGCTGCGAGGCCCGGCCGTTCCCGTCGCCGAGCGCACGAGCCCGCTCCCGCATGTGCGTCCCGTCGATCTCGTCACCGAATCGTGGGGCGACACCGGCCTCATCCGAGCCGTACTCGAAGTGCGCGACGACGAACACGGTCCCGTGATCGAGCGGGTCCGGATGACGGATGTGGTGCGGCGCTCGGCCGACGGCCGCTGGCGCATCGTGCACCACCACGCCCAAGATCTCGCCGGCGACGGCGACCGCGACGACGAAGAATAGGAACGGACAGTGGACAGGAACTCAGTCGATTGGCACGGATACATCCCGGCCATCACCACCCCCTTCACGCGGGAAGGCACGCTCGACCTGGAGGCGTTCGAGGGCCAGATGGAGTGGCTCGCCGGTCAGGGGATGCACGGTGTCATCCTCGCCGGCACGACCGGCGAATGGTTCAGCCTCGATGAGGGCGAGCGTGCAGAGCTGTTCCGTCAGGGCGGGGCTCTCCGTCACGATATGCGCGTGCTCGGTGGGGCGAACGCTTTCACCGCCGCCGAGGCGATCCGCCACGCCCACGCGGCCGAGCGCGCAGGGCTCGACGGCATCCTGCTGACACCGCCGCCGTACCTCGTTCCCGGTCGCGAAGAGATCGTCACCTTCTACCGAGACGTCGCGGCGGCGACGGACATCCCGATCTGCGTCTACAACTGGCCGCGCGGGTGCATCGTCGACCTGGATGTGGACACGCTCGCGGAGCTGGCCGAGATCGATGCGGTGGTGGCGATCAAGAACTCCACCGGCGACCAGGCCGGCTTCCTGGCCGGCCTCTATGCCCTGGCCGACACGGTGCGCTACTTCGGCATCCCCACGAGCGAGCTCGGAGCCGATCTGGTCGGCCTCGGGCGGGGGGACGGCCTGATGGGCTCCGGCGCCCCGCTGGGACGCGACCACCCCGGCTTCTGGGATGCGCTCGAATCCGGCGACCGGGAGACGGCGATCGCTCTCGGTGCCCGCGACCGGGTGGTGATGACGAGCTGGTTCGGCCGAGACTACGGCGCGCTGTTCGGCAATCAGCAGGCGATCATGAAGACGGCGCTGCGGCTTCAGGGCGTTCCCGCGGGATTCGTGCGCCGTCCGCTGCTCGAGCTGACCCCGGACCAGGTCGACCGCGTACGGGTCACCCTGGAGGGCCTCGGGATCGAAACCCGCCCGCTGTCCTGAGTCTGAGAACAGTGAGAACAGATGTCGATGCCGTCGTCGTCGGGGAGGACTCCTCGGCGGCGCGCTGGCCTGGATGCTCGCCCGAGAGGGCGCATCGGTCACCCTCCTGGAACGGGACGAGCTGAACCAGCACGCCTCCGGCCAGAACGCCGGAAGTCTGCACTTCCAGCTTGAATACCGCATGGTCGAGAACGGGATCGAGGCGGCTCGAACGGCCGCCGAGGCGATGCCGTTGCACCTGGAGGCGGCACGGCACTGGGCTGTGCTCGGCGACGAGCTCGGTGAGGATGTCGGCGTCGCCCAGAAGGGCGGGCTCATGCTCGCCGAGACCCGCGAACAGGCGCGGGTGCTGGAGCAGAAGTCCTCGATCGAGCGGGAGTGGGGGCTCGATGTGCGCATGCTGGACGCCGCACAGGCGCACGAGCTCGCGCCCTACCTGTCGAGCAGTGTGATCGCCGCCGCCTACTGCCCGAGCGAGGGTAAGGCGGATACGCGCATCGCCGGTCCGGCGCTCGCCCGCGGGGCCGCGAGGCTGGGGGCCCAGATCCGCACCCGGACCGAAGTCGTCGGGTTGCACCGCGACGGCGGCCGATGGCGGGTGGACATCGTCGAGCACACGACGGCCGGCCCGCGGCCCTCGCGCCTGACCGCCCAGACGGTGATGCTGGCGGGCGGCGTGTGGACGACCGGGCTGGGCCACATGCTCGGGGCGACGCTCCCGACGATCCCTCTGGCTCTCACGATGAGCGTCACGGCGCCGATCGCGCCGGTCATCCCGCATCTCGTGCAGCACGCAGGAAAGCGGCTCTCGCTCAAGCAGACGCCCGATGGGACGGTGCTGATCGGCGGCGGCTGGCCGGCGCGTCTGCCGACGGACGAGCACGGCGCACCGCTTCTCGATCGTCGCCCGAGCCTGCTGCCCGGCTCCCTTGCGGGCAACGCGGCGGCGGCGATCGGGGTGGTCCCGGCCACCGGGCGCATGCCCGTGGTGCGGAGCTGGGTCGGAACGACGACGATCACGCCGGACCAGCTTCCCCTGGTCGGCGAGGTCGCCGGATGCCCGGGCGTCTACGTGGCGACGGGCGGGAGCGCCTTCACCCTCGGCCCGAGCTTCGCCCGCTCCCTGGTCGACCTGGCGGGCGGAAGGACGCCCGGTGTCGACCTCGCCCCCTACAACCCTCAACGTTTCGAGAGGTCCGTCCGTGTCTGAGTCGACATCGTCGCGTCCCCCTGCGCGCCGCCTCCCCGCTGAACGGGGTCGCCCGGTCGTCATCCATGTCGACGGCGCCGCGTGCGAGTCCTTCGACGGCGAGACCGTCGCATCCGCCCTGCTCGTGGCGGGCGTCGAACGCTTCGCCAGCAGGGCGGGGGAGGACAGGCTTCCGCTGTGCAATATGGGCACCTGCTTCGAGTGCGCCATCACGATCGACGGCGCCGCGCTGACCCGGGCCTGCCTGACTCCCGTCGTCGACGGAATGGATGTGCGAACGGGGGATGTGCGATGACGGAACGGTTCGATGTCGTCGTGATCGGAGCCGGACCCGCCGGCGTCGCCGCGGCCCGCGAGGTGTCGACGAGGGGCCTCACCGTTGCCGTGCTGGACGAGCAGCAGCGCGCGGGGGACAGATCTTTCGCCGCCCGCCGGCCCCGTTCGGCTCCGGGTGGTCGTCGCCGACCGGATATCCGTGGGCGGAAGGGTTGCTGCGGGGGCGGAGGACGACACCGGGATCGAGTGGTTCTTCGGCACGACGGCCTATGGGCTGTTCCGTGAGACCGGAGTCGGCGGCGGCGTGATCGTCGCCGCCGCGCGGGCGGGAGGCACGCTGCGGGTGCACGCCCGACGCGTGCTCCTGGCGACCGGCGCCTACGACCTGCCCGTGCCGATTCCGGGAGGCACCCTCCCCGGTGTGTTCATGGCCGGCGCCGTGCAAGGCTTCCTCAAATCGCAGAAGCTCCGGGTGGCCGACCGGCTGGTGCTCGCCGGTTCGCATCCCCTTCTCTTCATCGTCGCGGACCAGCTGCGCGCGGCCGGCGCCGACGTCGTCGAGCTCGCCTTCGCGAGAGGTCTGCCCTCGCTGCGGGAGGCTTTCCGTTCCCTCGCTGCGATTCCGGGCCACACCCGGCTGTTGGCCGAACTGGCGGCCTGTGTTGTTCGGCTGCAGGCGTCGGGCACCCGGATCCGCACGCGGACCCTTGTCACGGCCGCGGAGGGTGAACGGGGCGTCGAGCGCGTGCGGCTGTCGTCGGTCGACCGCTTCTGGCGGCCCCGTGGCGCGGAACGCACGGTCGACGTCGACGCTCTGGTGCTCGGCTTCGGGTTCCACCCGTCGACCGAACTCGCGCGGCAGTTCGGGTGCGCGCTGCGCTGGGACTCGCCGAAGGGCGGTTGGGTGGTCGCCACCGACGAACGTCTCGCGACGACCGTGCCCGGCGTCTTCGCTGCGGGCGAGCCCACCGGCGTCGCCGGCGCGGAGCAGTCTCGTACCGAGGGTGTGCTCGCCGGGTTGGCCATCGCCGACGACCTGGAGGCGACCGTCTCCGCTCGGGATCGGGAGGATGCGCAGCGTGCGCGGGCGCACAGCGACCGTTTTGCCCGCGTGGTGCAAGAGCTGTTCGAGCCGGACCGCGAAGGGCTGCTGGCCCTGACCGACGCCGGCACGACGGTCTGCCGCTGCGAACGGGTCACCCGGGGAGCGATCGACGGCTTCCTCGACGCCAACCCCTTCGCCGGCTCCGCGAGCGCCGTCAAACTCGAGTGCCGCAGCGGGATGGGCCCCTGCCAAGGTCGCTACTGCGAGACGACGGTCGCCGGTCTCGTCGCCCGGTCGCGCGGGATGCGCGTGGAGGACGCGGGCCGCTTCGCCGCGCATGTGCCGGTGAAGCCGGTGCCGCTCACCTCGTACCTGGGATTGGCCGAAGAGACGTAGCACTCTCCGGATGGCGTGCTTTCGTCGGCCGGCCTCCGCGCGTCGGCCGTTCCGCGGCTGGTTCCGAATGGGGCTAGCGGGGCCGGGGTTCCCCCTGCACGCGCAAGCCGTCGATCGCGAGCTCGACGACCTTGGTGCGCTGGGCGTCGTCGTCGAACGCGACGCCAGCGATGCCCGACACCATCCGGACGACGTCGTCGATCGCGACGTCGCTCCGCACCACGCCCGCGGCCTGGGCTCGGTCGAGCAGTGGGCCGCCGGCGCCGTAGATGGCGGTGCGGCAGCTGAGCAGCACGGGGGAGTCTTTGTTGAGACCGTCGACCAGTGCGCGCTTCGTGCCCACGTAGCCGACGAAGCGGTGCAGCCAGCTGTCGAGAGCCTCCCACGGCTCGAGCGACTCGGCTTCGCGGGCGGCGCGGACGACCGACTCGACCTCGTCGACGTAGACGGCTTCGATCAGGGCATCCCTGGTGGGGAAGTTGCGGTAGAGCGTGCCGATGCCGACGCCGGCCCGGCGGGCGATGTCTTCGAGGGAGGCGCTGGTGCCGTCGGCGGCGAAAGCGTCGCGGGCGGCGGCGAGGAGCGCGTCGAAGTTTCGCCGGGCGTCGGCGCGTTGCGGGCGCTGGGCTATCAGCGTGCTGGCGATGTCGGTCATGGGTCCTCCGGAGAACAGGCTTGCGTACCGGAGGCTCCCTCCGCTATTCTCTTAACCGGAGGGGCCCTCCGATCGGAGCCTCCCTCCAATTCTAGCCGATTCCCGCTCGGCACACCCTCGAGAACGGAAAAGATCTCAATGTCTCGATCCCGCCCGGCCCTCACCTTCGCCATCCTGGCGCTCAGTGTCGGCTCCTTCGCCACTCTTCAATCCCTCGTCGTCCCCGTGTTGCCGGTGATCCAGCGCGACCTCGGCACCACCACGGCCGGCGCCACCTGGACCATGACCGCATGGCTGATCTCGGCCGCCGTCGCAACGCCGCTGCTCGGCCGCGTCGGAGACATGGTCGGCAAGCGCCGCATCTTCGTCGGCTCGCTGCTCGCCGTCGCGCTCGGCAGCGTGATCGCGGCCCTCGCGCCCACGATCGGCGTCCTCATCGTCGCCCGCGTCATCCAGGGCATCGGCGGTGCGATGTTCCCGCTCGCCTTCGGCATCGTCCGCGATGCCTTCCCGGCCAACCGGCTCCCCTCTGCGATCGGCGCCCTCGCCTCGGTGATGGCGATCGCAGTGGCCTCGGCACCGTCCTGGCCGGTCCGCTCGCCGATGTGCTCGGCTGGCGCGGACTCTTCCTCGTCCCTGTCGCGTTCACGCTGAGCGCTGCGGGGCTGGCCCTCGCGTTCATCCCGGAATCGTCCACTCGCGCACCGGGCGGCATCAACCCGTGGTCCGCCGTGCTTCTCTCGGGTTGGCTCGTGGCCCTTCTGCTGCCGCTCAGCACCGGGAGCCAGTGGGGCTGGAGCAGCCCGCTCGTGATCGGTCTGTTCGCGGCGGCCGCCGTTCTGCTCGCCGCGTGGATCGTCGTCGAGCTCCGTTCCCGGATGCCGCTCGTCGACATGCGCATGATGCGGCTGCCCGGGGTGTGGGCGATGAACGCCGCCGCCGTCTTCATCGGGGCCGCGATGTTCGCCGTGTTCTCGTTCTTCCCGCGCTTCGTGCAGACCCCGACCTCGACCGGCTACGGCCTCGGCGCGACGGTCGCGGAGTCCGGACTGCTCATGCTCCCGATGCTCGTCACGATGGCGGTCACCGGATTCCTCAGCGGCCCGCTCGCCCGGTACATCGGCTTCCGCGCCCAGGTCGTGATCGCCAGCGGAGTCATCGCCGTGTCGAGTGTCTCGATCGGACTGTTCCATTCGACGCTGCTGGATGTGTCGATCGAAGCCGGCGTGTTCGGCATCGGTCTCGGCCTCGTCTACGCGGCCATCTCCAGCGTCGTCGTGCAGAGCGTGCCGCCAACGCAGACAGGAATCGCGAGCGGGATGAACGCCAACCTCCGCACAGTCGGCTCCGCCATCGGCGCCGCTCTCATGACGGCGATGGTCACGGGCGCGACAGGCGCCGACGGGCTCGCCGCCGAATCCGGCTACACCGACGGATTCGTCACCGCCGGCCTCCTGGCGCTCGGCGCATTGGCGGTCACGGTGCTGTCGATCGTGCTCGCCCGCCGCGCGCGGCGCCCGGTCGGGGAGGCGGCCGACCAGGTCGTCGTCACGGCCGCAGAGTCGCCATTCGCCGAGCCCGAGCCCGTTCTCGAGCCGGTGCCGGAACCCGCCCTGCGCTAACGCCCCGAACCGCGGCCGGTGTGGCGTCCCCCGTGGATGTCGCACCGGCTCTCGCTCCGGTCGCAATATGCTCGCCCCATGAGCATCGTGCAGGAGCTGGGGCCGACGATCGTCGGCGTGCTCATCCTCGCAGCGCTCGCGACGGGCGTGCTCGCCGCCTACCGGGTGCCACGACGATGGGCGCCCCTTCTCGCGGTTCTGCGCGGTGCGGCCCAGCTCGCTGTGATCAGCCTCATCCTCGCCGGGGTCATCACGAGCCCGCTCTGGGTCGCGGTCGCGCTCATCGTGATGTTCTGCGTCGCAGCCGGTACGGCGACGCACCGCATCGGCTGGTCGCGGGAGCACGCGCTGATGATGGGATCGGCGATGGCAGTGGGCATCGTGGTGACCCTGACGATCGTCTTCGTCAGTGGTGCGATCGACTTCTCGGCGCGCTATGTGCTGGCGATCGGCGGCATCATCGTCGGCAACTCGATGAGCATCGCGACACTGGCCGGCCGGCGGTTCACCGAAGGGGTGATCGGGCACTGGGATGAGGTGGAAGGTTGGCTCGCGCTCGGCGCCACACCGCGCCAGTCGACGCTCGACCTGGCCCGCGGCGCGGTCTACGGAGCCCTCATCCCGTCCGTCGACCAGACGAAGACGACGGGGCTGGTCACCCTGCCCGGAGCGTTCGTCGGGGCGATCTTCGGCGGTGTCTCGCCACTCGAAGCCGGGCGCTTCCAAGTCGTGGTGCTCGCCGCGATCATGGCGGCCGGTGCGATCACCGCCGTGATCGTCGCCGCCTGGCTCGCCCCCGTGCAACGCAAGCCGCTGCCACTCACCTGACCGACGGGCGACGCGGTCAGCCGGCGGAGGCGGTTCCTGTTCCGAGGGCCTGGGGAATGAGCGCGCGAACCGTGTCGGGCTGGTTCGACAGCACCACCACATCCACTCGGCGGTTGGCGGCGAGATCCTGGTCGGTGGTCCCGGTCGCGGTGGGCAGTGGCCGCGCGGCACCGTAACTCACCGCCGCGATGCGTCCCTGCGGAAAGCCGTCGTTCTCCACCAGGTGGCGCAGCACGCTCGTGGCCCGGCCGGCCGACAGCTCCCAGTTGGTGGGGTAGGGCGAGCCCGGCTGGCGGAGGTCGGCGTGCCCCTCCACCGACACCTGGTAGCTGGTGGGGGCCAGGATCGGGCCGATGTCGCTCAGCACCTGGGTGGCCTGCACGCTGAGTTCGGCACGGTTCGAGGCGAAGAAGGTCTCGTTGCCGACCAGGCCGATGGTGAGACCGCGCTGGTCGATCTTCATCGTGACCGCGTTCTGCAGCCCGTCTTTGCCGAGCGCGGCCAGGATGCGGTCGCGCAGCTCCTTCAGATCGGCCGCCTCTCGTTGCGCGAGGGCCAAGTCGGTGTTCTTGCCCTTGTCGTCCACCTTCTCCGGGGGGACGATGACGCCCTCCGCGGTGTCGACCTTCTGCGATTTGACCTGCCCGAAGCCGGTGGCGAGGGAGTCTTTGAGCTCGGCGAACTTCTTCTGGTCCACCGTCGACATGGCGAACAGCACGATGAACATGCACATGAGCACGGTGACCATGTCCATGTAGGAGGCCATCCAGCGCTCCTCGTTCTCGTGCTCCTCCTCCGGCTCGTGCCGGCGTCGACGGCGGGCGCCCACGTTACGCGGCTTCTTTCAGCTTCTGGTCGTCGTCCTTCGCGGCCTTGCCTTTGTCGGCTTTCGCCGGCGCCGCATCCGGCACCATCGCGCGCAGGCGCTCGCCGAGGAGGCGGGGTTGACTGCCGGACTGCACCGCGAGCACGCCCTCCATGAGCAGTGTCATGCGGTCGACTTCGAGATCGGCGAGCCGGCGCAGCCGGGCACCGATCGGCAGCCACAGGAAGTTGGCCGACAGCAGGCCCCAGAGGGTGGCGACGAAGGCGCTGGCGATCATCGGGCCGAGGTGGCCCGGATCGGCGAGGTTCTCGAGAACGTGGGTGAGCGAGACGACAGTGCCGATGATGCCGATGGTGGGCGCGTAGCCGCCCATGCTGGAGAAGAATTTCGCGGCGACGCGGTCTTTCTTCGACCGGGTGGCGATCTCATCTTCGAGCAGGATGCGCAGCTCGTCGCCGTCGGTTCCGTCGGCGATGTTCTGCAGAGCGCGTTTGAGGAACGGGTCGGTGACGGTGTCGGCCTCCTGCTCCATGGCGAGCAATCCACTGGTCCTGGCCTTCTCGGCGAGGGCGACGACCTGGTCGATGACCTTCTCCGGCGGCTCGACCTTGCCGCGGAAGGCTCCGGGCAGCGCCTTCATCGCCACGAAGAAGTCTTTGAGGGTTCCGCTGGCGATTCCGACGGCGATCGTCGCGCCGAAGACCAGCACCATCGGCGCCGGGATCAACAGTGCTCCGAGGCTGGCGCCCTCCATCGTGACCATGGCGACGACGGAGCCGAACGCCACGACGATGCCGATGATGGTTGCGGGATCCATTACTTCTTCCTTGCGTGAAGGGGAACGGCCCTGGCCGGTTCGGCGGCGCTCTCTTCGTCTTCGGCCGCAGAGTCTGCGGGCGGCACCAGCCCGAGTTGCGGGGTTCCGGCCGGGCGTGGCGGGGCGACCATCGGGAGGTCGTGGGCGAGTGCGATCACGCGTGCCCGGTAGGCGGCGATCTTCTCGATCACGTCTGCCATGCTCTCGGTGACGATGAACTTGGCGCCGTCGACCATGACGAGCGTCGTGTCGGGGCTGGCGTGGATGCGCTCGATGAGGTCGGGGTTGACCGCAAACTGGCTCTCGTTCAGCCGGGTGACGACGATCATGGGCGGGTGTCCTGGTCTCGGCTCCGGGTGAGCCGTCACAGGGGCACTATCGGCCGCACGCCGGTCGGCGTAAGGGGTGGCCGCGCCGGCCTCGCTACCGGATGAGCGGCAGCAGCACGGTGTCGATGATCTCTTCCATGGTCGACCGGGGCACCGGCCGCATGGTCATGAGGATCTCGTGACGGAACAGGTCGAACGGCACCGAGCGGATGCGCCGCGTGAGCGTGCGCGCATCCACTTCGCCTCGAGCGACGGCGCGGTCGAAGAGCACATCGACCGCGCTCGCCCGATCGCCGAGCAGCACGTCGCGCAGGTCGGAGGGGCTGGTGCCGGTCTCGTCGTAGAAATCGCCGAGATGGGCGCTCAGGATGGCGGCGATGCCGATGCGGGTGTCGTTGGCCGCTTCCATGACGGCGAGCAGGTCGCCGCGCAGCGTGCCGGTGTCGGGGAGGGCCGGAGCTTGGCTCTTCCGGGAGGCGTGGGCGATCGCGGCGCGGACGAGTTCGTGTTTTCCGGGCCAGCGGCGGTAGACGACCGGGCGGCTCGTGCCGGCCCGGGTTGCCACGGCGTCGATGGTGAGGGCAGCGTATCCGTTCTCGACGAGTTCGTCCCACGCGGCGTCGAGGAGGGCGTTCTCCAGTTCGGGGCCCCGGCGTCGGCGGGTCGATGCCTCCTCGATAAGATCCATTTGCGTATCTTATCGCATGCGCCTATGCTGCTGCATTAGATACAGACTCGTACCTTAAAGGAGCACGATGACCGAGAAGCAGAAGCTCGATCCCGCCGTGGTCAGGATCTCGTTCGCGGTGATCACCGGAGCATTGGCGGTGGTGTTCGACACGACGATCGTCAGCGTCGCGCTGCACACGCTCGCGACCGAACTGCACACCTCAGTCGACACCATCCAGTGGGTGAGCACGGGGTATCTGCTCGCCCTGGGCGTCACCATCCCGCTCGTCGGCTGGGCGCAGCAGCGGTTCGGCGGCAAGCGGCTGTGGATGCTGGCGCTCACCATCTTCCTGATCGGCTCCATCCTTTGCAGCATGGCCTGGGATGCGCCGAGCCTGATCGCGTTCCGCGTGCTGCAGGGAGTGGGCGGTGGCATGATGCTGCCGCTCATGTCCACCCTCGTGATGCAGGCGGCGCACGGCCAGAACCTCGGCCGGATCATGGCGACGGTGGGCCTGCCGGCCGTGCTCGGCCCGATCCTCGGCCCGGTCATCGGCGGGCTGATCCTGAGCGCGTTCGACTGGCGCTGGCTGTTCTGGGTGAACGTCCCCTTCTGCGTCGTCGGGCTCATCCTCGCCGCGACGTTGCTCCCGAAGGATGTCCCCGGCAAGAACGTCAGGCTCGACATCGTGGGGCTCGTACTGCTCTCGCCGTCGATGGTCGGCATCCTCTACGGCCTCTCGAACGTCAGCAGGGACGGGGGATTCGGTCGGCTCGACGTGCTCATTCCGCTGATCGCGGGGGTGCTGCTCCTCGTCGCGTTCGCGTTCTGGGCCGCTCGGCTGGCCGGGAGCGCACTGGTGGATGTCCGGCTGTTCCGGCATCGGCCGGTCGCCTCGGCCTCGGCGCTGATGTTCCTCTCCGGGGCGTCCCTCTACGGCGCGATGCTGCTGCTCCCGCTCTACTTCCAGGAGGTGCGGGGGATGGAGGCGCTCGGCGCCGGCCTGATGCTGGTGCCCCAGGGCATCGGCACACTGTTCAGCCGCACGCTCGCCGGCCGGCTGACGGACAGGATCGGCGCGCGCTGGGTCACGCTGGTCGGCTTCGCGATCGTCGGGATCGCCACGATCCCGTTCGCTTTCGCGACCCCGACGACGAACGAGTGGCTGCTGATGGGGGCGCTCCTGCTGCGCGGGTTCGGGCTGGGCGCCGTGACGATCCCGCTGATGGCGGTCGCGTTCGTGGGGCTGGAACGATCGGATGTGCCGCACGCGAGCGTTCTGACCCGGATCGCCCAGCAGGTCGGCGGCTCGTTCGGTGTCGCCCTGCTCGCCGTGATCCTGCAGGGAGCCGCGGTCGGTGCGCACGGCCTGGCCGGCATCGCCGACGCGTTCGACGTGGCCTTCTGGTGGGCCGTCGGCTTCACGGTGCTCGCCGTCGCGCTCTCGCTGCTTCTCCCCGCCGCGGCAGCACCCGCTCCCTCCCCGGCCGTTGCGCCCGCGCCTGCCGCCCCGCCGGCGGCGGGTGAGCTCACCGCTTCCGCGAATCCCTAACGGGTCGCAGACGGCGGCCGATAGTCGCCTTCGTGACCATCCTGCAGGCCGACCCGCGCGCCCCCGAGGCGCAGGTGTACGACTTCCGCCGGCCGACCACCCTCGCGCGCGAGCATTCCCGCGTGCTCGAGTTGGCCTTCGAGACGTTCGCCCGCCAGTGGGCGACCCAGCTCACCGCCAAGGTGCGGGTGCTCAGCCAGGTGACCTGCGAGTCGGTGGCGATGCAGACCTACGACGAGTATGCGGCGTCCCTTCCCGCCACGACGGCCATGGTGCTGTGCGAGCTCGATGGCGTGGCGCCGAAGGGCGTCATCCAGTTCCCGACGTCGGCCGCCCTCTCGTGGGTGAACGCCATGCTCGGCGGGCAGAGCGCGCCGGCGGCGGCCGAGCGCACCTTCACGCAGATCGAGCACGCGCTTGTGCGCCGGCTCATGGACGACGCCCTCGAAGACCTGCGCTACTCGCTCGGCTCGGCGCTCGCGAACCCGATCGCGGTCGACGCAATCCAGTACAACTCGCAGTTCGCCCAGGCGGCGGCGACCGCAGAGTTGATGATCGTCGCCGGGTTCGACCTCCGCGTCGGCGAGAACGTCACCACCGCCACGGTCGCCCTGCCCGCCGCGGTGCTGCTGCCGCAGCTCGGCGAGACCAACCCCACCAGCAGCGCCGACGATGCCCGCGAACTGATCGACGCTCAGCTGGCGCACGTCCCCGTGGATGTGTCGCTCCGGCTCACCCCCGCCCGCGTGAAGCCCAGTGTGGTGCTGGGGCTCGCGGTGGGCGATCTGCTGCCGTTGCCACACCCGCAACACCGACCGTTCGATCTCGCCGTGGGCGACCAGTCGGTCGCCGAGGCTGCGCTCGGGGCCAGCGGCTCCCGGCTCGCCTGCGTGATCGTGAGAACAGAGGACTGACATGAGCATGACCACCGCCGCGAACACCCGCACCGACTCGGGGACGCTCGCCCTGGCGGCGGCGCGAGCCCTCGCCGCCGTGCTGCCGACCGGAGCATCGCTGACCCCGCGCCTGCACACCGAAGGGGCCTTCGCCGGCGCGACCGGCCAGGCCGTCGCCGCGACCTTCGTCGGCGCCGTCTCGGCCGACCTCGCGGTCGTGCTCATTGAGGCACCCGCCCTGGTCGACGAAGCCGCCGACGGCTCGCCGGTCGTCGCGCTTCAGGATGTGCTCCAGCCCGCCTTGGAGGCCGCGAGCGACACCTTCGGCGCCGGTGTGCTCGACGATGCCCGGGTCGAAGACGCCGGCGACCTGTTCGCCGACCCCGAGTCCGTGGTGTTCGAGCTGGCCGGCCCCACCGGGAACGCCGGCTGGTTCGCCGTTCGGCTGCGACAGGGCGCGAGCGACCCGCGTGCATCCGTCGGTTCGTTCGCCGGCAACCTGGGTCGGATCAGCAATGTCGAGATGGCGTTGACCGTGGAGATCGGACGCACCCGCATGCCGGTGCGCGATGTGCTCGCGATGGAGCCGGGGGCCGTGATCGAGCTCGACCGTTCGGCCGGATCACCCGCCGATGTGCTGCTCAACGGCCGGCTGATCGCTCACGGCGAGATCGTCGTCGTCGACCAGGACTACGCGGTGCGCATCACCAAGATCCTCGACGCCGCCGAAGACCTGGACTGACCTGGGGGAAGGCGGGTCACGTGCGGCGCGGGGTCCAGCCGAGAGGGAGCGGGCCCGGGATGTCGGCGCGCTCGCGGTCCGCCGCGGCGGACCAGCCCTGCGCTTCTCCGACCGCGTCGAAACCGCCGCGGGCGACGCGGAAGCCGAGATCGTCGTGCCGTGCTCGCGGGGAACCGCCGCGCCGGGTGGAGGCGCGCACGCTCCACGCGTCGTCGGCGAAACCGCCCCCGCGGAAGACGCGGTAGTCGTCGTAGCGCGCCGGATCGAGCAGATTCCAGCACCACTCCCACACATTTCCGAGCGTGTCGAAGAGCCCGTTGAGGTTGGGCATCCGGCTGCCGACATCCTGGGGCGCCAACACGCCGTCGGCCCTCGTCCAGGCGATCTCGGCCAGCGGGCCGTATTGCGCGGCGGTCGAACCCGCCCGGCAGGCGTACTCCCACTCGGCTTCGGTGGGAAGGCGGAAGCCGTCGGCGTCCACGTGCCACGTGACGTCTTCTCCGTCGAAGGTGTAGGCGGGGTCGAGTCCCTCCCATTCGGAGGCGGCATTGCAGAACCGCACGGCCCGCAGCCAGCTCACGTCACTCGCCGGGCGGCGCGGATGCGGCGCGGGCTCGCCGATCAGCTCAGCGACCTGCAGCTCGGTGACCGGATACACCCCCAGTTCGAACTCCTCCAGTTCGACGCTCCACCGCCGCTTCAGACGGGCGTCGTGCAATGTCACCATTCCGGCGGGGATCGTCGCCATCTCGATGTCGGTCACCAGGGAAGCATCCCATGTCTCCCCTAACGGTCCGACCTCGCCGGCCGATAGTCGCACCCGTGGATACCCTGTTCGTCGCGCTGCGAGTGCTCGTCGTGCTCGCCGTCATCGTCGGGCTGCTTTGGTATGTGCAACGTCGCGTGACCACGGGCAAGCGCGGTGCGCGTCTGCGCCGGGGAAACGCGGTGACCGTGGTCGGGAGGCAGGGGGTGGGCGCGAAGGCGTCCGTCGTCGTCGTGGATGTTGACGGCACCCGCTTCGTGCTCGGCGTGACCGAGCGTGCAGTGAACGTGCTGCATTCGGGGGAGCGCCCCACCGATCTGGACGCCGAGGTGACCCAGCTCACCCCGGTGCGCAAGACGTTCGCCAAACCACTCGGTCGCCCCGGTGAGTCGCAGGATGCGCTCGCCACCGTGAACGCCGAACCCAGCACCACCATCAGCACCACCAGTACCGCAAGGCCTGCCGGGGCCTCGAAGACCGGCAAGCAGGACAGGCAGGATGCCGATTACTTGACTGCGCAGGGACGCGCATCCGTTTTCGACGACGCCCTGAAGGGCTCGATCCTGTCCCCTGCAACGTGGCGACAGGCGAGCTCGGCGGTGCGGCCCAAACGGTGATCGCCGCCGTGGGGCGTCTCGTGCGCTCCCCGCGTTTCGTCGTGGTGATCCTTCTGGCGCTGGTCGTCGCCGTGGCGATGGTGTTCGTCTCCGCCAACTCCGCTCACGCCGTGCTGCCGATGCCCGACCCGACACCGGTTCCGACGCCGAACGGGCCGGTCGGCCCGGGAGGGGGCTCGGGCGGCGTCACGATCGACATCAACGGCCCGAACGGCACGCCGTCCGCCGCGATCCTCACCCTTCTCGGCATCACGCTGCTATCGGTGGCACCCGCGCTGCTGCTGATGATGTCGTCGTTCACGAAGATCTTCGTGGTGCTCGCTCTCACCCGCAACGCCCTCGCATTGCCGTCGATCCCGCCCAACCAGGTGCTCGCCGGTCTCGCGCTGTTCCTCAGCCTGTTCATCATGAGTCCGGTCCTCATCGACATCAACTCGCATGCGGTGCAGCCGTACCTGGACGGTCACATCGACTTCGCGGCGGCGGTGCACGCGGCCGAGGCACCCCTGCGCGGGTTCATGCTCGCGCACGTTCGGGAAGAGGACATCGCGCTGATGACCCGCGCGGCCGGCCGGCCGAACCCGGCGAGCCCGGCGGCGGTTCCGATGCTCACGCTCATCCCGGCGTTCATGATCTCCGAGTTGCGTGCCGCGTTCATCATCGGTTTCGTCATCTTCGTGCCGTTCCTGGTGATCGACATGGTGGTGTCGGCGGCGCTGATGTCCATGGGCATGATGATGCTCCCGCCGGTGATGATCTCATTGCCGTTCAAGATCCTGCTGTTCATCCTCGTCGACGGTTGGGGGCTCGTCATCACCTCGCTGATCTCGAGCTATCGGAGCGGTTGATGGACGCCAACGCCGTTCTGGACATCGCGATGCAGGGCCTCCTGGTGACGGCCAAACTCGCGGCGCCGATCGTGATCACCGCGCTCGTCGTCGGGTTCGCCATCTCGCTCGTGCAGTCGATCACCCAGATCCAGGAGGTGACGCTCTCGTTCGTGCCGAAGGCCGCCGCAGTGGGGGTCGCCCTGCTGATCTGCGGGCACTGGATGATCTCCGAAATGATCACCTTCACCCAGGTGCTGTTCGAGAAGATCCCGTCGCTGCTGGGCGGTGGCTGATGAGCATCCCTATCGATCTGGGCATGATCGAGGCGGTCGCGCTTGCCTCCCTGCGCATGGTCGCCTTCCTGGTGATCGCGCCGCCGTTCTCGTACAACGGCATCCCCGCCCAGATCAAGGGGATGCTCGCCCTCGGTCTCGGCGTGGCCGTGGCGCCCCGCGTCTCGGTCGGGTACCGGATGGGGGACACCGGCGCGTTCTTCCTCGATCTGCTGCGGGAGCTGGCCGTCGGCGCCACCCTGGGGTTCCTGGTCTTCCTCGTGTTCGCGGCGATCCAGTCGGCGGGCAACCTCGTCGACCTGTTCGGCGGTTTCCAGTTGGCGCAGGCATTCGACCCGCAGGCGATGATCAACGGCGCCCAGTTCACCCGGCTGTTCCAGATGACGGCGCTGGCCCTGCTGTTCGCATCGGGCGGCTACCAGCTCATCATCGGCGGACTGGTGCGCTCCTACGATGCGATCCCGCTCGCCGCGGGCATCGATATGGCCGACCCCGCCAAGCAGATGGTCTCCGGGGTGACCCAGATGTTCCTCGCGGCCGTGCAGATCGCCGGGCCGCTGATCGTGGTGCTCTTCCTCGCGGATGTGGGGTTGGGACTGCTCACCCGTGTCGCGCCCGCGCTCAACGCGTTCTCGCTCGGGTTCCCGCTGAAGATCATGCTCACGATCGTGCTCTCCGCAGTGGTGTTCGTCGCCCTGCCCGGGGTCGTCGAGGGTCTCACGAGCACGGCGGTCAAGACGATGCTGGGGGTGGGCCGATGAGCGACGCGCAGGAACGCACCGAGCGGGCCACCGACAAACGCATGAAAGAGGCCCGGTCCAAGGGTCGCCTCGGCAAGTCGAACGACCTCACCGCCTGGGTGGGGGTCGGCGCCGCCGCGCTGATGCTGCCGTTCACGATCGACCGGGGCAGCAGGGCCGGGATCGACCAGCTGTTCACGGTGACGAATGTGATCGAGAACCCCGACCCCGCGCGAGCCCTGGGCGCGCTCGGCGACGGCCTGGGCAGCATCCTCGTCACTCTCGGCCCGCTGCTGATCGTGACCGCTCTCGCCGTGGTCGCCGGTGCGGCCGCCCAGGGCGGCATCCATCTCAAGAAGCTGCAGGGCAAGTACGAGCAGTTCAACGTCGTCGCCGGTCTCGGCCGGCTGTTCGGGATGCGCGCCCTCTGGGAGGGCGCGAAGACCCTGTTGAAGTCCGCGGTCGTCTCCATCGGATTGGTGCTCGTCATTCAGGGGCTCATGCCGGTGCTGCTGACGGCCGGCAGCCTGTCGCTGAACGCCCTTCTCGAGGCAGCGACGAGCGGGGCGACCGGGTTGCTGCGGGCGGCGGTCGGCGCCGGCCTCGTGCTTGCCGGTCTCGATGTGTTCGTGGTGATGCGCCGCAACCGCAAGCACACGCGCATGACGAAGCGCGAAGTGCGCGACGAGAACAAGAACACCGACGGCGACCCGCTGGTGAAGTCGCACCGGCGCTCCCGTCAGCTGGCCATGAGCCGCAACCGCATGATCGCGAGCATCGGCGGCTCGGATGTGGTGCTCGTCAACCCGACGCACATCGCGGTGGCCATCAAATACGAGCCGGGCAAGTCGGCACCACGGGTGGTGGCGAAAGGCGCGGGCGCGATCGCGTTGCGCATCCGGGAGAAGGCCGAGGAGGAGCGCGTGCCGATCGTCAAAGATGTGGCGCTGGCGCGGGCGCTGCACAGCAGCTGCCGGCTCGGCGACGAGATCCCCGTCGAGCTGTACAACTCGGTCGCCCGGGTGCTCGCCTTCGTGATGTCGCTGAAGGCCCGCGGTTCCGCGCACGGAATCCACACGATGATGCCGCAGGCGCCGGTCACCGCCGCCGCGGCCGCTGGAGGGAACGAGAGATGAAGTCGACGACCGCGAAAGTGTCGGTGCCGATCGGTGTCGTCGGCATCATCATGTTGCTGGTGGTGCCGGTTCCCGCCTGGCTGCTCGACTCCCTCATCATCGTCAACATCATGCTGGCGCTGGTGATCCTGTTGACCACGATGTTCGTGAAGAAGCCCCTGGACTTCTCGGTGTTCCCGTCGCTGTTGCTGGTGGCCACGCTGTTCCGGCTCGGCCTGAACGTCGCCTCCACCCGGCTCGTGCTGGGCGACGGCTACGCCGGGCAGGTCATCCAGGCCTTCGGGCATGTGGCGGTGGGCGGCTCGATCATCATCGGCGCGGTGGTGTTCCTGATCCTCATCGTCATCCAGTTCATCGTCGTCACGAAGGGCGCGGAGCGCGTCGCCGAGGTGGGTGCACGGTTCACTCTCGACGCGATGCCGGGCAAGCAGATGGCGATCGACGCCGACCTGAACGCCGGGCTCATCAGCGAGGATCAGGCTCGCGCGCGTCGCGCCGAGGTGTCGGCTGAGGCCGACTTCTACGGCGCGATGGACGGTGCTTCGAAGTTCGTGAAGGGGGATGCGATCGCGGGCATCCTCATCATCGTCATCAACGTGGTCGGCGGTATCGCGATCGGCATGGTGCAGCGAGGCATGGAGATCGGCGACGCCGTCAACTCCTACACGCTGTTGACGATCGGCGACGGTCTCGTCACGCAGATCCCCGCCCTGCTCATGGCCGTCTCGACCGGCATGATCGTCACCCGCTCCAACGCGGAGAGCGACATCGGCACGACTGCCGGCGGCCAGCTGAGCCAGTCGCGCAACGCCCTCACGATCGCCGGATGCGCGGCCATCGTGATGGCTCTCATCCCGGGCATGCCGCCCATCCCGTTCGTGCTGGTCGGCGCCTTCCTCGTGCTGGCAGCGCAGCGGATCAAGACGAAGCAGGCGGCCGAGAAGAAAGCCGAGGCGGCCAAGGCCGCGGTGGCGAACGCCGGCGCCCCCGACACCTCGGACGACCTGTTCGAGCAGATGCGCGTGCACGCGCTCGAGATCACGCTCGCGCCCGACCTGGTCGACATCGTGAGCGGATCGTCAGACGACCTGCTCGCCCGCGTGCGGGCGTTGCGCCGCAAGATCGCGCTCGACCTCGGCATCATCGTGCCGCCGGTGCGCACCCGCGACAGCGCCGACCTGCCGCCATCGACCTATGTGATCAAGATTGCCGGCATCGAGGCGGGTCGCGGTCAGGCACCGTCGGGCCGCGTGCTGGCGCTGGGCGACGCCCTGGATGCTCTGCCCGGCACGCCCACCGTCGAGCCGGTGTTCGGGCTCGGGGCCAAGTGGATTCCGAGCGAGATGCGGCACAGTGCCGAGCTGGGCGGAGCCACCGTGATCGACCGGGTCTCCGTGCTGATCACCCACCTCTCCTCGATCATCACGGAGAACGCCGCCCGACTGCTCACCCGGGAGGATGTGCGCCAGCTCACCGAGGGCGTCAAACAGGTCAATCCGTCGGCGGTCGACGAGCTCATCCCGAACCTGCTCACCCTGGCCGAAGTGCAACGGGTGCTGCAGGGGATGCTCGCCGAGCAGGTGGCGATCAACGATCTGCCGCGCATCCTCGAGGCGCTCGCCCTGCGGGCGAAGGTCTCGAACGACCCGGAGGGGCTGGTGGAGGTGGCGCGCTCGGCGCTCGGGCCGGCCATCGTCGCCCCGCATCTCGATGGCGGGGCGCTCCGCGTGATCATGATCGATCCCGGACTGGAGCAGGCGATGCTCGAGGGGCTGCGTCCGGCCGAGCTCGGCACGCAGATCGTGCTCGATCCGACCCGCCTGGAGGCCGTGATCGGCTCCCTGAAGCAGACGGCGTCGGCCCTCGACGATGCCGGGGTGGCCGCCGTGCTCGTCTGCGCGCCCGCGCTCCGTCCGGCCGTGCGCCGACTGGTCTCCGGGCAGCTGAGCGGGCTCGCGGTGCTCTCCTATCAGGAGGTGACGGCCGTGCAGACGGCCATCGAGACGGTGGGGGTGGTGCGTGTTGCGGAGCCGATCGCGGCCTGAATGGTTCGGCGTCGCACCCGGATCTGACCCAGACGGCGCCCCCGGCGTCGACCCTGCCGAACCGATGCTCCCCGCCGTCTCGACCAGCAGTCTTGCATTCCAGTCGATCCTCGACGATCTGGTGCGCACGGTCGGCGAAGTGGAGGCCGAAGCGCCTCTCGGCACGGCGCCCGCTGGGGGTGTCGGCGCCCCGGAATCGGATATCGGTGCCGGGCTCGGCGCGGAACAGCGAACCGCTGCACGAATCCCGCCGCGAACCGGGCCGCAGCCGACATCGGCCCCGCTGCGCGTTCCCCCGCCACCACCCGCCCTGCTGCGGGCGCGCGGCGACCTCACCCTTGTGGTCGGCCTCGGCCCTGACGCCCTGGCCGCCGCGCGGGAGCTCGCCGCCGACATCGGCGACGCGGAGGTGCGCCCGGGCGGCAGCTCGCGCGCCGCTGCACCGCGGGCGGACGACCGGCGCGGGGCGTTGCGGGCGCGCGCCGACGGGGTGCGCCGGGAACGGGCGATCGTGGTGGCCTACGGCCTCAGTGGCGCGGCGGCCGCGGTGGCCGACATCGCCGAAAGCCTGGCCGGTATCGAACCCGACCAGGTGTGGGCGGCCGTCGACTCTTCGCGCAAGACGGAGGACACGGCGGGCTGGGTGCGTGCCGTCGACGCAGTGCTGGCGGTCGACGGACTCGTCGTCTCCGGTGCGGCACTCACGGCGACGCCGGAGACGGTGCGGGGGCTCGGCATCCCGGTGCGATGGATCGACGGTGCACCGGGCGGGATAGGCTGAGGGAATGCTGGTATTGACGAGGAAGCCCGGTGAGCGCATCCTCATCGGCGACGATATCGTCGTGACGATCCTGGATGCCCGCGGCGACGGCATCCGCATCGGCATCGATGCGCCGCGCGGCGTCCGCATCCAGCGCGACGAGGTGATCCGGGCGGTCACGGAGGCCAACCAGGAGGCCAGCACATCGGCCGCCACCACCGACGACGCCGAATCCCTCATCAAGAAGTCTCTCGGCCTGTAGCCGGAACCTCCCCGCGTTCCTCACCCGGTCGTGTACGAGACCGACCCGGACATCCCGCACGTGCTCCGGCTCGCCGCCGACGGGCGCACGAACGCGGCCATCGGCGCCGAGCTCGTCATCGGCGAGGCGACGGTGAAGACCTGCCTGAGCCGTGACCGGCCCCGGCGTCACTTCACCGGCGCGTCGTCCACGCCGGCCGGAGCGGTCGCGTCCAGCTCGTCGGGCAGTTCCAGCGGTCGTCGGCTGAAGTACGCCTTGCCCTTCTTCCAGAACAGGATCATCGGAACGATCCCGAGCGCCAGAGCACCGATGCCGATGACGACGACGATCGTGTCGAGTGACGGGATGGAGACCACGAAGATCCAGACCATGAACAGCGCGCCGAGGGCGGGCCACAGGCCGATGAAGATGAAGTTCTTCACCGACTTGAAGATGATCTTGCGATACGCCACCACCACGGCGATGCCGGCCAGCGCGTAGTAGAACGCGATCTGCAGTCCGATCGAACTGATCGCATTGTTGAGGATCTCGCCGATGCTGCCGAGGAAGTTCGATCCGATGAAGAGCACGAGCGAGACGCCGACGACGACGAGGGTCGCGAACGCGGGGGTGCGCCATTTCGGGTGCGAGTGGCCGAAGGCGGCGGGGATGGTGTGGTCGCGTCCCATGGCGAACAGCGTGCGGGTCACCTGGATGAGCGTGGTCTCGAGCGTCGCGATCGTGGAGAGCATCACGGCGACGATCAGGATCTTCCCGCCGACACCCGGCCAGATCACCTCGCCGAGCACGCCGAGCACGTTACCGCCGTTGGCCTCGATGGTTTTCGCGGGAGCATCACGAGCGTCGCGATGGTGAACACCTCGAACAGCACGAACACGATGATCACGCCGATGATGCCGCCCATCCCGGCGCTCTTGTGGCCGTCTTTGGTCTCCTCGTTGAGGTTCGAGGCCACATCCCAGCCCCAGTAGTAGAAGGCCGCGACGAGCGCGGCCGCCACGAAAGCCCGGGGCCGGTGAAGTGCGCGAACGACAGCCAGTCCCACGAGAACGACGGGCCGGCGTGCGCGCTCGTCGAGGCCCTGATGATGGCGACGATGGCGAACACGAAGAGGATGGCCACCTCCACGAGCGACATGATCCACTGTGCCCGGGCGGTGATCCGCACGCCGAATAGTACGCAGGCCGCCATGACGAGGAACCACACCGCGCCGATCGCGGTGACCAATCCCACATTGCCGGAGTTCTCGGGGCTGAACAGCGCCACCGTCATCGCGCCGGCGGGAAGTGCGCCGGCGACCATGAAGATCGTGGCCGAGACGACGAGCGCCCAGCCGGAGAAGAACCCGAGGATGGGGTGCAGCGCCCGACCGACCCAGGAGTATGCGGCGCCGGCGTTCACATCCGCTCGGCCGAGGTACATGAAGGCCCAGGCGATGCCGAGCATAGGGAGCCCGCACCAGAGCAGCGCAGCCGGGCTGGCGAGTCCGGCAGCGGCGACGAGGGTGGCCGTGGTCGCGGCGATCGAGTAGGCCGGAGCGCTGCCGGCGACCGCCATCACGATGGAGCCCGCGGCGCTCACGCCATCGGCCTGAAGCTTGTGTTCGTGCGGTTCTTGCGGTGCCCCGGTGGGGCTCGAGGTCGCGGTGTCGACGTCAGCCATGTCTCTCCCTGTACTGCGGTGTACGGATGTTCTGCGCGAACGCTAGCACCACGCATCCCTTGAGACCAACAAGTTTGTACGGATTCGATGGCTTCTTGTAAAGATCACGGCCCATAACGGCTGTCGTCATAAGGGATTGCAACTGATATCGAAGACCTCAGCGGAATGTGCGTCAGCGCGGCAGAATGAGCCTATGGCCGAGATCCGAACAGAGCGCGGGCTGGACAGACTCGTCAACTTCTCGGATGCGACCGTCGCCATCGCGATCACCATCCTGATCCTGCCCCTCGTCGACGTCTCGTCCAAGATCACGGACATGACGCTGTGGGAATTCCTCCGCACGAACAGCGGCGAGGTGATCGGCTTCGTCATCTCGTTCTGGGTGATCGGCCGGTTCTGGATGGTGCACCATCGCGTGTTCGAGTGGGTAGACAGCTACTCGACCGGGCTGCTCTGGGCGAACCTGCTCTGGATGGCCGGCATCGTCACCGTACCGTTCGCCGCGAATCTGCTCGCGAATGCTCAGAACGGGCGAGGGGATGTGTACGGCTTCTACATCGGGAGCATGGTCGTCACCAGCGGCGCGATGGTGCTCATCGAGTACCTCCTGATGCGCAACCCGGCCCTCCTCACCGAGCGGGGGCGGGGGCAGGTCGATCTGGTGCGGGCCTGCTGCGCGCCGCTGCTGCTGCTGGTCGCCACCGTGCTGGCGTCGCTCTACCCGAACGTCGGCATGTTCTGGGTGCTGCTGATGCTGCTCTCCACGCCGCTCTACCTGCTGCTCAACCGGGTGTTCGGTCGCCGGGGTTCACAGAGCGGGTCGTGAGGGTTATCGTCGGCCACAGACAGCGGTAGGAGAACTCATGCGACCCCGATTCCTCGTCATCCTCGTCATCGCCGGCGTGGCC
The DNA here is from genome assembly GCF_020009625.1 of Leifsonia poae. Classification (NCBI taxonomy): domain Bacteria; kingdom Bacillati; phylum Actinomycetota; class Actinomycetes; order Micrococcales; family Microbacteriaceae; genus Leifsonia; species Leifsonia poae. The sequence goes on along the minus strand of NZ_JAIHLP010000002.1, from coordinate 2,289,118 downwards.
TACGTTCTTGGCGCTCGCGCCGGGCGCGAACGCTACGAGCAGATGAAGGGGGCCGTCACCTCGTTCTGGAACGACCCGACGGTCAAGCAGGCTCGCAAAGACACGACCCGCGAAGCGCAGAAGGCGCGCAAGGCGGTGCAGCGCAAGCTGCGCTGACGCGTCGGCGCAGAGATCTCAGGGTTGGTCGGTCTCGGTGTAGTCCCCCTGCTCTTCGTTCGCCGGCGCCTCTTCGGCGTCGTCCGAGTCGACATAGCTGCCCTCGGTCTCGGCTTCCGGGCCGGGGAAGTCGTCGGATTCGGTGTACTGCCCGTGCACCGTCCGCTCGATGGGCCCCTCCCCATCGCTCTCGGTGTACGTGCCTTCCAGATTCTCCCGGTCGTCGCCGGTCTGCTCGTCCATCGCGCTCATCGTGGCTCCTTCAGAATTGGCCTTCCGACGGCGGCGCAGACCGCGCCCACCGGCGGGCGTGAGGCGACTCTACGCCGGCGGGCGCGGCCGGGCTAGGCGCGGGCGGCGCACGTTCGTGCAGCCCTGGACGATCGTTCCCCGATCCCGGTGGACGAGGAATCGCGGGCGGGAGTATTGTTCGCCCATCATGACGAATGCCGCGCAGGATGGGCCGCGGATCCTCGAACTCCGCATCCACGGGATCAAGAACACACCGCCCAGCGAAATGCTCGGCATCCCCGCCGCGCAATTGCGGCTCGACCAGGGGGACGATGAGGGCGGCTTCTGGATCTCGACCGCGCCGCCGGGGGATCCCGCCGACCCCGCCACGCCGCCGGTCGGCGTTCGGCGCGAGGCCTATTCCTGGGGTGCGATGGCGCGCTCCGACGGGGGGGCCCTCTTCGTGATCGGGCAGTTCTTCGTGCAGGTCGCCTGGCTGCTCCTGTTGCCTTTCGGCCTCTGCAACACGGCGTATTGGGCGCGCGAGATCCCGATCCAGCGAGGCAGTAACGAGTGGCGAGCGGGCCGCGGCGCCTCTTCCCTGCGGGTGTTCGCCCTCGGGCTCACGCTGCTCTACGTCTGCGCCCTCGCATCGGTGAGTCTCGATCTCGTCGGCTCGCAGTGCCTGGGCGACGGCAAATCCTGCCCGGCGCTTCCGAACGCGCTCACCACCTTCTTCGACTCTGTGGCGCCGGAGCGCGGCCCCCGGCTCGCGATCCTGTCGCTGCTTCCGCTCGCCGGGGTTTTCGTGCTCTTCCTCGTATCGCACCATGCCCGGATGCGCTACGAGGCCGGCATCTTCGAGACGGTCACGGCGATGCGCGCCGGCGGGGGCGCGCGCCGCCGCCCCCTCGCCTCGGACGGGTTCTGGGATCAGGCGCGTGTCGGCGCCCCGACGGAATGGCTCCACCTCGCCGCCTCCTTCCTGCTCGTAGCGTTGCTGCTCGGCTGGGACAGGGTGTTCGCGGGGAGCGCGGGCTGCGGCGCCCTGAATACCTTCTTCGTGCCGGGCAACGCCTGCCTCGACCTCGCCTCCGGTCCGCTCAGTGCCGCACTGCTGCCCGGCATCGGTATGCTCGCCGCGGCGGCCGGGCTCATCGTGGTCGTCGTGCGGATCGCGGCCGCCGCGGACACCGTGCCGAAGACCACTGATGCCGCACAGCGCGAGCGGCTGGCGCGCCGCAAACAGCACACCCGGGAGCGGTTCGCCGGCGTGCTCCTGGCGGCCGCGATCGTCGTGTTCGGTTTCACCGCCGGTGTCGTCGCCGCGGCGGGCGACTACCACGAGACTGCCGGCGATCGCGAGTTCTTGGGTCTCGTCGCGGCACCGTCCATCCTGCTCGGCGCGCTGCTGGCGATCGCCGTGTCAGCCCTGGGGTGGCGCCGCGGTGTACCGCGATGGCTGTCGATCGCAGTGGTGACCGTGTCCGGGTCGGCCCTGCTCGTGGCCGTGTCTCAGGCAGACGAGGGCGGCATCCCGAGGATCGTCGCGTTCGCGGTCGCCGGTACCGCTGCTCTCGCGCTGCTGCTGCTGATCGTCTTCGTTCCCGTTGCCCGCCGCCGCACATTCCGTTACCAGGGCTGGCGCGGCACCGGGCCGGGTGTGCTGCTGTTGCTGTCGCTGGGTGGCGCGATGATCCTCTCCACGCTGCTGGTGCTGGGGGTGGAGACCTGGCTGGAGACGGGAGGCAAGCCCTCCGGCGCGTCCGCGGCCGCCGCTCTCGGCCGGCTCACGCCCCCGGCCGCCTTCCGTGACTTCGGCGTGATCCTGCCCCTGCTGGCACTGCTGCTGCTGACGCTCGTGGCCGTGATGGTGTTCCTCCGGCTGGTGCGCGTGCCGCAGCTGACCACGCCGCACACCGGCGGCGGTCGGCCGCTGCGCTACCCCCTCACCGACTACAAGGACGGTCGGGTGCCGTTCGTGAGCGATGCGGGCAAGCTGTCGATGAAGATGCTGCGCGCTCGCCGGTTCGCGGCGATGTTCCATCGTGGTGAGCCCGTTCTCGGATTTCTCGCGATCCTGCTGGCCGTCGGGTTCGTGTTCGCTCTCACCGTGCACATCGACCTGGCGCTCTGGCGCAGCTATCAGGCGCTCGTCGTCACGGTGCTGGGGGTGATCGCGGTGGCGGCCGTGGTGATGGTGGCCGGCAACGCCGCCACCAAGAAGGAACGACCGCTCGGCGTCATGTGGGATCTCATCTGCTTCCTGCCACGGGCCGGGCATCCCTTCGGTCCGCCCTGTTATGCCGAGCGCGTGGTGCCCGAGCTGCGACAGCGCACGCTCGCCTGGCTCGGCCCGGAGGGCCTCACCCACCGCGGCGAGCGCACGGTGATCTTCAGCGCTCACAGCCTCGGCGGGGTGCTGGCCGTGGCCTGCCTGTTCACCCTGCAGCCGGAGACGAGGGTCGCCGTCGACAATGTCGGCCTGCTCACCTACGGAACCCAGCTGCGGGTCTACTTCGGGCGTTTCTGGCCGGAGCTCTTCGGGCCGGGAGCCCTCGGGACGCGTCCCCAATCGGCACCGTCGCTCTGGCGCGCCGACCCCTGGTACCGGCAGGTCATCGAAGACCATCGCGACGACGACGACGTGGTCGCCGCCCGCGCCCGCACGGCATCGGATGCGGACGACCCCACCCTGCGCGGCCTGCTCACCCAGCCGTCGGGCGCGGTGGCGTGGTTCAACCTGTGGCGCCGCACCGACTATCTCGGGTTCCCCGACCACAGTCACAAGGCGAATGAGATCGACAGCGGGGCCGACGAGTTCGGGCCGGCTGAGTATCTGGTGCAGGTGGCGACCCATCCGGGCTATCAGTCATCGGCGCAGTACGTCGCAAACCTGCACCGCATGATCGACCTGCTTTAGACCGTCGCGGAGCACCGAACTCCGAGATCACTGGGAACCTGGTTGCGGCTAAAACCGAGGAATGTAAGGTATTCACATATTCACGGGACCGTATCGAAGGAGAACCATGGTTGACCGCCTGCCTCGCGCCGCCGCACTGAGCACCGAAGAGAAGGCCGCGCTCACCAGCGGCAAGAGTTTCTGGGAATCGAAAGGCGTCGACCGTGTCGGCATCCCGTCGATCTATCTCACCGACGGTCCGCACGGGGTGCGCAAGCAGCGGGAGGGTGGCGACCACCTCGGCATCGGCGACAGCGTTCCCGCCACCTGCTTCCCGCCGGCGGTCGCCTTGGGCTCGTCGTGGGATGCGGAGCTGCTCGAGCGGGTCGGCGTCGCCCTCGGTGAGGAGGCCAAGGCGGAAGGGGTGGGCGTGCTGCTCGGCCCGGGCATCAACATCAAGCGCTCCCCCTCTGCGGCCGGAACTTCGAGTACCTCTCGGAAGACCCCATCCTGAGCGGGCGGCTCGGTGCGGCGCTCGTGACCGGCCTGCAATCGCAGGGCGTCGGCGCTTCGCTCAAACATTTCGCCGCGAACAACCAAGAGACCGATCGGCTGCGGGTCAGCGCCGACATCGACGAGCGCCCCCTGCGCGAGATCTACCTGCGCGGCTTCCAGCATGTCGTGCAGCACGCGAAGCCGTGGACGGTCATGTGCTCCTACAACCGCATCAATGGGGTCTACGCGAGCGAGAACCCGTGGCTGCTCACCAGCGTGCTGCGCGGCGAGTGGGGCTTCGACGGCCTCGTCGTCTCCGATTGGGGAGCAGTGAACAACCGCGTCGCGGCCCTGGTCGCCGGCCTCGACCTCGAGATGCCTTCCAGCGACGGTGTGACGGATGCGCAGCTCGTCGCCGCCGTGCGCGACGGTTCCCTTGCCGAGACGGTGCTCGACACCGCCGCCGACCGGGTGATCGACCTCGTGCAGAAGGCCGTCGACGGCGCCGACCCGGCCGCCGACTACGACCGCGAGGGCCATCACGCGCTCGCTCGCGAGGTGGCGGGGCGCAGTATCGTGCTCCTGAAGAACGACGGTGTGCTCCCGCTCGCGGGAACGGCCGGCCGCACCATCGCCGTCGTCGGCGAGTTCGCCCGCACCCCGCGCTACCAGGGCGCCGGCAGCTCGCAGATCGTGCCCACCCGTCTCGACAACGCGCTCGACGAGATCCGGTCGCTCGCCGCCGACGCCACGGTGACCTTCTCAGCCGGTTACGTGATCGACGCCAACGGGTCGGCCGACGCGACAGCGCTCACCGCTGAAGCGGTGGCGGCCGCGAAGGCCGCGGACGATGTGCTGGTCTTCCTCGGCCTCCCCGGCGAAGACGAGTCCGAGGGCTTCGACCGCGAACACCTCGAACTCCCTGCCGCCCAGACCGCCTTGCTGGATGCGGTGCTGGCCGTCAGCGCCCGCGTCACCGTCGTGCTCTCGAATGGCGGTGTCGTGCGGCTCTCCGGCTGGGCCGACCGCGTGCAGGGCATCGTCGAGGGCTGGCTGCTCGGACAGGCGGGCGGTGGCGCCGTCGCCGACGTGCTGTTCGGGGTGGTCAACCCCTCCGGTCGGCTCGCCGAGACCATCCCGCTGCGCCTGGAGGACACCCCCGCGTTCCTCAACTTCCCCGGTGAGGCCGGCCATGTGCGCTACGGCGAGGGCCTCTTCGTGGGGTACCGCGACTACGACGCTCGGGATGCCGCCATCGGCTTCCCGTTCGGCCATGGTCTCTCGTACACCGAGTTCGTCTTGTCGGAGCTGTCGGTCGCCGGCTCGGACACCGGCATCGACGTGGAGCTCACGGTGACCAACACGGGCGACCGCGACGGCCGGGAGGTCGTGCAGGTCTACGTCGCGGTTCCCGGGTCGGCGGTCGCGCGCCCGGTGCGCGAGCTCAAAGGATTCGCGAATGTGGCGGTGGCGGCTGGCCGTTCGCAGCGCGTGAGCATCCGCATCCCGAACGAAGACCTCGCCTACTTCGACACGGCGCGCTCGCGGTGGATCGTGGAGGGTGGGGAGTACGAGGTCACGGTCGGCGCATCCTCCCGCGATCTGCGCGGCACGGCGACGGTCTCGCTGGCGGGCGACGCCGGCATCCCGCAGCTGTCGGTGGAGTCCACGATCGGGGAATGGCTGAAGCACCCGGTGGGCGGCCCGATCCTGATGGGTGCGCTCGCGCAGGCCGGGAACGAAGGGATGGGGGCGATGCTCTCCGACCCGTCGCTGGTGCGCATGGCCGAGTCGATGCCATTGGTGCGTGTCGCGGCCTTCCCGGGAAGTCCCGTCACGCGCGACCAGCTCGACCAGCTCGTCGCCGCGGCGAACGGTGCGGGCGTTCCCGCGTAGATTCCCCGCCCGGATCGGCCCCGCCCGGCTCGGCCCTGCCCGGATCGAGTAGGGCCGGATCGGGTGGGGCCGGATCGGGTGGGGCCGTTCTGCACCGACGACGGTTCAGGGATGCGGTGCGCGCGACGCGAGCAGCCAGAACGCCCCGGCCGCCGCACCGAACAGGCACAGCGCGACGCCGGTGACGATCGTCGTCGCGCCCTCGGCGCGCGGCAGCACGAGTCCGGCCACGAAGGTGAGCGCGCCGACGTTCAGGAGCAGGGCCGAAACCCAGCCCAGCACCGCCCTTGCCGTGGGACTCACGCTCCGTATCGTAGCCGCGTCGCGCATCCCACCGGTCACGAGCCTCCGAGATTGCCGGTGGAGACCGGGCCGGGGTCGAGCGCTTGGTTGATCAGCGATGACACGAGCATCTTCCAGTCGGAGCCCTCGTGCAGTGTCTCTGTGTCGCCCGGCGGGATGGCGCCGAACACCGGCTCATGCTCCTCACCCTCGGGCGCGACCCGCACGAGCGTGCCCAGCTGCGCGTGCGTGTCGTCGAGCACCACCCAGCGTCCGGCGGACTGCTTCTCGACGTGGAAGATGCGCTCTCGGTAAGGAAAGCGCACGCTGGACATTTCAAGTTCGCTGGCGGACATGGCTGACCCTTTCGTCGGATGCCTCAGGCAGCATCCAACGCCCGTGCGGCGCCGCGCGCAAGAGCCACGGCATCCGCCGACCGGGGACGGACGCTCCGGGGGCGACCTCAGAGTGGCGCGTCGTTGGCGATTCCGAGTCGGAGGTGGTCCTGTGGCGAGCCGGGCAGCGGCGCGAAGCCGAGGTGCTCATAGAATCCGCGCGCGCCGACATTGCGTTCGCCGACACCCAGCTGCACGCCGGGAACGCCGAGCGCCCGCAGATCGGCCAGCAGGGCGCGCAGCAGCGACCGTCCCCATCCGGCGCCCTGCGCGTCGGGGAGCAGATCGATGTGCAGGTGGGCGGGGAACAGCTCGGCGTCGGGGCCGATCAGCGACTCGGGCCTGTGGCCGATCTCGATGAGGCGCTCGCTCGGCGTGCGCGGCGGAACGACGAGCGGATGCGCGGCGGCGAAGCGCGGCAGCCACGCACGCCGGTATGCGGCGGCGAACGCGGCGCTGTCCGCCGCCGCGACGCAGTACCCGAGCACTCGACCGTCGACCTCCACCACACGGGCGAGCCGCGGTTCGAGGGCCAGATAGGGGCCGGCGTAGATGTCGGGGAGGAGGGAGTCGGAGTCGTAGAGGCCGGTCGCATCCTCGCCCGAGGCGCCCGTCTTGACGCAGATGTCGTAGACCGCCGCCAGGTCGGCCGCGCCGTAGCCGCGGATCACACCGGCCCCGCCGTGGCCAACGCCTCCCGCAGGCTCGTCGTGGCGGAGATCGCGGTGGTGGCCTGGTCGGCGGTAAGGCCGCGGAGCACCATCAGGATCGCCGTCTTCACCGACCCGTTCGATCGGGCGAGGGCGTCCTCGGCCTGCGCGGCGGAACACTCGGTCGCGAGCATCACGGTGCGTTCCGCGCGGGCGCGCAGCTTCTCGTTCGTGGCGCGGAGGTCGACCATGATGTTCCCGTAGGTCTTCCCGAGCCGCACCATCGTGATCGTCGACAGCATGTTCAGCACGAGCTTCTGCGCGGTCGCGGCCTTGAGCCTGGTGGAGCCGGCGATCACCTCCGGACCCACGACGACCTCGATCACGTGGTCGGCGCCACGGCCGATCGTCGACCCGCCATTGCAGGCGAGCGCGACGGTGAGGGCGCCGCGGTCACGGGCGAAGCCGAGGGCGCCGACCACATACGGGGTGCGCCCGGATGCGGAGATGCCGACGACCACATCCGCCGCCCGCACATCGAGCTCGGCGAGCGCGTCGGCGCCGCCCTGCTCGTCGTCTTCGGCGTTCTCGACGGCGATCCTGATCGCGCCGTCGCCGCCGGCGATGACTCCGACGACCTGGGACGGGTCGGTGTTGAACGTGGGCGGGCACTCGCTCGCGTCGAGGATCCCCAGACGACCGGGGGTTCCGGCGCCGATGTAGATGAGGCGGCCTCCCTGCCGCATGCGCTCCGCGATGTCGTCGACGGCGGCCGCGATCTGGGGCAGCACGGCGGCGACCGCCGGCGGAACGGTCTGGTCTTGCTCGTTCATCAGCGTGACGATGCGGAGCGTGCTGAGCGTGTCGAGATCGCGGAGGTCTTCGCGGATCGCCTCGGTCGTGAGGGCGGAGAGCTCGTCGCGGAGCAGCTCTCGCGAACCTCGCGTGATGTTGAAGATGTCAGACACGGATGGCATACCTTTCATGGGGAAGGTCGCGGCGGACGGCGAGTGTCGCCGCCCCGTCCAGCGGCGTTCCGGCGGGGCGGTGCGGCGTCAAGCGGAGACGGGTGAGCTCGTCGAGCAGGCGTCGGCGGAACCCGGGGTCGTCGGCGACGCCACCGATGACGCTCACGGCGTCGCCGGGTTCGGCGATCGACGCCGTCGTCGCGGCGAGGTGGCCGATGGCTTCGGCCACGACGGCGGAGGCGATGTCGTCGCCCTCGGCGGCGCGGCGGAGCACGGTCGGGGCGAAGGAGGCGAGGGAGCGGGCGACGTCGTCGCCGCCGGTGAGCACGCGGGGGAGGGCTCCCAGTTCGCCGCTCACGTCGCGGGCGTCCTGTTCGAGGGTCGTCGCGGGGCCGCGGCCGTCGGCCGACCTCAGTGCTCGGATCAGTCCGGCCTGGCCGATCCAGCGGCCGCTCCCCTCGTCGCCGAGCCAGGGCCCCCATCCGTCGGAGCGTCGTGCCTCGCCGCCGTCGTCGATGCGGTAGGCGACTGCGCCGGTGCCTGCGATCAGTACCGTGCCCGCGCCGCCGGCGAACGCACCGAGGTGCGCGGTGAGCACATCGGAGGCCACGACGACCCCGACATGCCAGCTCTGCCGCAGCTGGAGTGCGAATTCGCGGGCGTTCGCCGGCCCGGAATCGACTCCGGCCGCGCCGATGCCGATGCCGCCGAGGGCGAAGACGCGGTCGAGGCCGACGGTCTCGACGAGGGGCACGACCGCGGCGAGTGCGAGTTCGACGCTCGACGCGGCGGCGAATCCGGGGAACCCGGGCCCGTGCCGCTCGACCCGGCCGTTCTCGTCGTCGACGCGGATGCGGCACTGGGTCTTGCCGAGATCGACCGAGAGCGAGCTCGGTGCGACAGGTGTCGTCACGAGACCCCCTTCCTCTGGTGATAAAGATAATTTACAGGATTCGTCATTGCAAAGTAAATCATTGACAGGGATGCGCTCGCCTGGATAGCGTGGCACGCCAGCGAGAGAAATCGACGGGACGGAGGTGGAGCGGGTGAGCCGTGTCGTTAGTGTCATCCCTGTGAGCATTCAGACCAACATCCAGGCGCATGTGGACTCCTTCCCCCCGACGATGCGCCGAGTCGCCGACGCGATCCTCGAGCGACCGCAGATCGTCGTCGAGAACACGATCACGGAACTCGCGCGCGCCTGCAACACGTCGGAGGCCTCGATCGTGCGCTTCTGCCGGGCGCTCGGCCTGACCGGATACCCGCAGCTGAAACTGCAGATGGCCTCCGAGCTCGGCAAAGAGTCAGCGCAGCTCGGCGCCAACGGCTCCGGCGCCTACGGGGCCGATATCAGCCCATCCGACACCCTGGCCGAGATGGTCTCCAAGATCGCCAGCAGTGAGATCCTCGGCATTCGGGAGACTGCGGACAGCATCGACATCGAAGTGCTGCAGCGCGTGGTGCGCAGGCTCGAACGCGCCAAACGGGTCGTGCTCTTCGGCGTGGGCGCCAGCAATGCGGGAGCGCAGGATCTCGCTCAGAAGCTGCTGCGGATCGGCCATGTGGCGCTCGCGTTCCACGACGCCCACGATGCGCTCGTCTCCGCGGCGCTGATCGATGCGGGCGATGTCGCCGTCGGGTTCTCGCACAACGGCAAGACGAAAGAGACGAACGCGTTCCTGCGCGGCGCCAAACAAGGCGGCGCGTTCACTGTCGCCATCACGAACGTGCCCGACTCGCCGCTGACCGACCATGCGGACGCCGTGCTGCGCACGGCGGTGCGGGAGACGACCTTCCGCTCCGGGGCGATGGCCAGCCGGATCGCCCAGCTGACCATCGTCGACTACCTGTTCGTCGGCGTCGCCCGCGGGCGCTACGACCGAACCGTGCAGGCGCTCAAGAGCACATACGAAATCGTCAAGGAGCTCCGAGACGACCACTGAGCGCTGATCCGCCTGACTGTGCGCGCACCGCACCGGGTGCGATGGCGCGCGCACAGAGAAGGAAGAACATGACACACCAGCGCACCCGGACCGGCATCGAGATCGCCGTCGAGACACCGCGGCTCCTCGGTGAGGGCGCCATCGGGCTGCTCACGAACTTCACGGGGACGACACCCGACCTCGGTCGCACGATCGACGCCCTCCTGGCCGCCGGCGTGCCGATCACGACGCTCTTCGGGCCCGAGCACGGGCTCAACGGCTCGGTGCAAGCCGGTGAGACCGAGTCCGGCCGGTACGATATCGCCACCGATCTGCCGATCGTCGAGACATATCTGAAGAGCGGGGAGGCCCTCGACGAACTGCTCGTCTCCTCGGGCGTCGACACGGTCGTCTTCGACATGCAAGACCTCGGAGTGCGGTTCTACACCTACATCTGGTCGCTCTACGACTGCCTGGAGAGCGCCGCCCGCACGGGCATCCGCGTCGTGGTGCTCGACCGCCCGAACCCGCTCGGCGGCGCCGTCGTCGCCGGGCCCGGCCTCGATGTCGACGGCTTCGCCAGTTTCGTGGGGCGAAGCGACATCCATCAGCGCCACGGGCTGACCGCAGGCGAACTCGCCCGGCTGTTCGTGACGCGCGATCTGCGCGCCCGGGGGCTCTCCGTGGAGTTGGACGTGGTGGGCATGCGCGACTGGGATGCGATGCGGGACTTCGATGCCACGGGCCTGCCCTGGGTGCCGCCGTCGCCGAACATGCCGACGCTGGACACGGCGTTCGCGTTCACCGGAACCGGGCTGTTCGAGGGCACGAACGTCAGCGAGGGCCGTGGGACGACGCGACCGTTCGAGGTGCTGGGGGCGCCCTACATCGACGGCAGGCTGGCGACCGCTCTGCGCGAGCGCGACCTTCCCGGTGTCGCCTTCCGGGAGATCTGGTTCGCACCGACGTTCCACAAGTACGCGGGAGAGACGCTGCGCGGCGTGCAGCTCCACCTCACCGACCGCTCGGCGTTCGAACCGGTCGGAACCGGGCTCGTGATTCTGGAGACGGTCGCCGAACTGTATCCTGATCAATTCCGGTTCCTCGACCCCGGCGTGCGGGTCGAGTCGGGCGAGCGCGGCTATGCGGTCGACCGTCTCTGGGGTCGGCTTCGCTGCGCGAGGCGATGGGTTCCGGCGTCCCGCCGACGGCGCTCGGCCCGGGCGTCGCAGACGTCTCCGATGTCTACAGTGACGAGGTGCTGCTCTACCCGCGTGTTTCGAGCCTGTGACAACTGCGTAAACCATTGCCGCAAAACTATCAAATGATGAAAATGCTTGACATAGTTCTACCGACGCCGGTAATTTCGGTGCCAGGCCAGGATGCGCCGGCACACCGAAGTGAGAACGCACGAGGAGATTCGATGCAGCAGTCCACATCCAACGCGACGATCCGACCATTCGGTCCCGGAGACGGGCCCGCGATCGCCGAAGCCTGGACCGCCGCCGCACCGGCGGACGGCATCACCTACGAGCGCTTCCGCGACATGTTCCTGCTCGACCGGAACTTCGACAAAGACGGACTCCTCGTCGCCGAACAGAACGGTGCGATCGTCGGAGCGGCGTACGGCGTTCGCCGCCGGATCGCCGCCGACGGCGCCGACCTCGAAGCCGGCTCGGGCTGGATCCCGTTCTTCTTCGTGGTACCCGGTGCACGCCGGCACGGTCTGGGGGGCGAACTCGTGCGCGGCGTCATGGACTGGCTCGCCGGTCAGGGCGCGACGACGGTTTACTTCTCGTCGTACACCCCCAACTACTTCCTCCCCGGGCTCGACGCCGAACGTTACCCCGACGCCTCCCGCCTGCTCGCCTCGCTCGGCTTCACCACGCAGTACGAGTCGGTCGCGATGGACCGCAGTCTCAACGACTACGAGTTCCCCGAACGCATCCGCGAACGTGTCGCCGCGCTGAGCGCCGACGGCTGGAGCTTCGGATCCCCGACGGGCGACGACCTCGTCGACCTGATCGACATCGCCGGAAGCCGCTTCAACCCCGACTGGGCGCGCGGCATCCGTGAAGGCGTGCTCGGCGGGCAGTCGCTCGAACGCATCCTCTGCGTGCGAAACCCCGACGGCGTCATGCTCGGCTGGGCGATGCACGGAACCTACGAGAACGTCCTCGAACGGTTCGGCCCGTTCGGCGTTCTGCCCGAGAGCCGGGGAACCGGGCTCGGCGAAATCCTCCTCCACCTCACCCTGCAGCGGATGCGCGCCCTCGGCGCCCACAGCTCGTGGTTCCTCTGGACGGAAGAGACCTCCGCCGCCGGCTACCTCTACACGAAGACCGGCTTCACCATCACTCGCACATTCGCGATCCTGCACGCGCCGCTCGCTGTCTGAACAACAGCGTCCCCACCACCGAGAGGAACATCATGAGAACAGCTCTGTTCGGCCGCCGTGGCCGACTCGCGAAAGTCGCGCTCGTCGCCGGCGCCGCGGCCCTCGCGCTATCCGCCTGCAGCGGGGCCGGAAGCTCCGGCAGCGACGACGGCAAGGTCACGCTCACCTTCTTGAGCCACTACGGCCAGGAGCCCATGAAGGGCGGCCTGACCAAGCTGGTCGACGAATGGAACGCGGCCAACCCCGACATCCAGGTCAAGCAGCAGACCGTCAGCTTCGACGACCTCCTCACCACCCTGAACGTGCGACAGACCGGCGGCAAGGGTGCCGACATCCTCAGCTCGTACGCCCTCTGGGGTGGTCAGCTCGCGGCCAACGGCGTGCTCGACAAGCCGCCGGCGAGTGTCGCGGCCGACATCAAAGACAACTACAGCCCGGCCGCGGCCGACGCCGTCACCGGCGGCACCGGACAGGTGTTCGGCTACCCGACCGAGTTCAACACCTACGTCCTCTATTACAACAAGAAGATCCTCGCCGAGGCCGGCTACGACAAGCCGCCGACCGACTGGGCGCAGCTGAAGGAGATCGCGAACAAGACGACGAAGAAGGACTCGTCGGGCAACTACCAGGTCGAGGGGCTCTCCCTCATCCAGGACGGCGACAACCAGACCGCGCACCCGTTCCTGTCTCTGCTGGATGCGGCCGGCGGCAAGTTCCTCGACGCCAAGGGCAACTCGGCGCTCGACGGCAAGGCGAAATCGGTCATGCAACTCGAGTCGGAGCTGGCCAAGTCCGGTGCGACGACCACGTCGATCATGCCCACGAAGACCTTCCCGAGCAACGGTGTGGCGATGGCCATCCAGGCGAGCTGGTGGATCGGCAGCCTGAAGACCCAGATGAAGGACGATTACGCCAACGTCGGAACGGCTCCGGTCCCGGGGCCCGAGGCGGGCGAGAAGGGTTCGCTGGCCTACGCGTTCTTCACCGGCGTCAACTCCGGCAGCAAGCACAAGGCCGAAGCCTGGAAGTTCGTGACCTGGCTGAACTCGGCCAAGAACAAAGAGGGCGTCACCGAGATGGGTGACTTCCTGGCCGGAAATGGGCTCATCCCGCCGCGTAAGGCAGACGCCGCCATCCTCGGCCCGAAGCTGCAGGCGGCAGACCCGAACCTCACGCCGATCTACGACGCCGCGGCGTACGCGATGGCCGAGTCGAACGCTGAGAACGCATACAAGGCGAAGACCTCGCTGCACAACGCGCTCAACGAGATCCTCGTGAACAAGGCGCCGGTCGACCAGACCTTCAAGAGCCTGGTCGCCGAGATCAACCGCAAGTAGTGCCACCCGGGGCGGGGCGGCGAGAAGCCGCCCCGCCCCCACGGCCGAACCAAGCCCGACCGGGCGGAGACGACAGATGACAGAGACGTACGCGGATGCGACCAGGGAGGCGGCGACCCGACGGGGTGCCACTGAACTCACCGCACCGACGAAAACACGCACGCGACGGTTCCGGCGGGAAGGGCGCGCCGGCTACCTCTTCCTCGCACCCTCGCTCCTGTTCTTCACGCTGTTCCTGATCCTCCCGTCGTTCTTCGCGATCTTCCTCTCGCTCTCCAAATGGGGCGGTTACGACCTCACCCAGATCAAATTCATCGGAGTGCAGAACTACTCCGACATCCTCAACTTCGACAGCACCTTCGTATCGCCGATCCTCGTGAACACTCTGGTGTTCGCCGTGCTCTCGGTCGTGCTGGCCGTCGCCGGCTCGCTGCTGGTCGCCCAGTGCATCGAACGCCTGCGGTTCCAGGGGTTCTGGCGATTCCTCTACTTCCTCCCCGTCGTCGCGACGGTCGTCGCGATCGGCAATGTGTGGAAGATGATGTACCAGCCGTCCGGGCTGATCAACGGCCTGCTGAACGCGCTGCACATCAACTCGGTCGGCTTCCTCTCCGACCCCAAGATCGCTCTGCCCTCGGTGGCGGTCGTGCAGGCCTGGGCCTCGATCGGCGCGGCGGTGCTCATCCTGACCGCCGGCATCAAGGCGATCGACCGCACCGTCTACGAAGCCGCCGAGATCGACGGCGCGAACAGCTGGCAGACGTTCTGGGGCATCACCCTGCCGCTGCTGCGTCCATCCCTGCTCTTCGTCTTCATCACCCAGTGCATCGCCGGGCTGCAGTCGTTCGCCCTCATCATCGTCATGACGAAAGACGGCGGGCCCGTGAACTCGACGAACGTCGCGGCGTTCGAGATGTACCAGCAGGCGTTCAAGTTCGGCGCGTGGGGAACGGCCAGCGCGATGGCGATGGTGCTCTTCCTGATCATTTTCATCATCACCCTGATCCAGCTCTGGGTCAGCCGACGGGCAGGAGACGACGACTGATGGCTGCGCGCAACAAGCGGGTCCGCACCCCGTGGCTCTCCTACACGCTGGTCGCCATCGGCGGCGTGCTGATGGCACTGCCGTTCCTCGACATGCTGTTCAGTTCCTTCAAGGGGCGGGCGAATACGGCATCCTCCCCTACCATTTCCTTCCGCAGGACTTCACCTGGGGCAACTACGGCGCCGCATTCGAGCAGTTGCAGCTCGGCCACCTCTTCGTCAACAGCGTGGTGGTGACCCTCGTCGTGACGGCCTCGGTGCTGATCACTTCGGCGATGGCCGGCTACGCGCTCGCAAAACTGCGCTTCCGCGGCCGCGACGTGATCTTCCGCTTCATCCTGGCGACGATGATGCTCCCTCCGTTCCTGCTGCTCATCCCCGACTTCCTCATCATGCTGAACTGGCCGTTGGTCGGCGGCAACAACATCCTCGGCCAGGGTGGCGACGGCGGCATGACCACCAACATCGTCTCGCTGATGCTCCCGTTCCTCGTCAGCGGTTTCGGCATCTTCCTCATGCGCCAGTTCATGGTCGGCGTCCCGAACGAGATGCTGGAGGCGGCGCGGATCGACGGCGCGGGGGAGTGGCGGCTGTTCTTCAACATCGTGCTCCCGCAGGCGAAACCCGTCGCGATCACGCTGGGCCTGATCACCTTCGTCGGCCAGTGGAACGAATACATCTGGACCTCCCTGATGGCGTCGACGAACCCCGACCTGATGACCCTCCCGGTGGGCATCCAGCTGTTGCAGAGCTTCATCGACCCGAACCGCACGATGCCCATCGTCATGGCCGGCATCGTGATCAGCACGATCCCCGTGCTGCTGATCTTCCTCTTCTTCCAGAAGTACTACGTGCGCGGTGTCGTGCTCAGCGGCATGAAATGACCGGCACCCGCAGAATGAAACGGAGCAGAACGTGAGCAGAACCGTCCTCGCCATCGGCGGGCACATCGGAGACATGGATCTGACGGCGGGGCCGACCCTCGCCAAGATGGTCCTCGACGGGGATCGGGCTATCATCCTCGCCTGCACGTATGGAGAACGCGGCCACCCCCGTCTCACGCCGGACGAATACCGCGTGCAGAAGATCCGCGAGGGCGAGCAGTTCGCCGCCGACATCGGCGCGGAGTTCCGGGTGCTCGACTACTCCGACGGCTTCCTGCCGGACGACGACGATGCGGCCGACCAGATCGCCGACATCATCCGGGTCGAGAAGCCCGAGATCATCATCAGCCACTGGACGAAGAGCATCCACCGCGACCACGAGCGGGCGGCGATCCTCGCCGAGCGCGCCCGGTTCCTCGCGTCGCTGCCGGTGGACAGCCCGCTCGGCCGGCACGGCGTCAACCAGTTCCTGCACGCCGACAACTGGGAGGATGCCGACGGCTTCGTGCCCGATCTCTACGTGCCGATCCCGGAGGAGGCGTTCGAGCGCTGGCGGGCGGCCATCCAGAACCAGGCCTTCGCCCGCGGCGAGACCTACGGCTTCCGCTACATCGACTACTACACCGCGATGATGACGGCCAAAGGCTGTCTCGTCGGTTCCGAGCGCGCCTGCGGCTTCGTCGTCGGGGGCAGCTCCAAGTTCGAGCTCGCCGGGCCGTGAGCCCGACCCCGCTCGCCGACGGCCTGACCCGTCGGCACGCCATCGCGCACGACGCATCGCACTATCTGCTCGTGCCGTCGGCGGTGGCCACGCCCGAAGGGGTCGACGACATCGTCGCCCTCTTCGGGCGCGTCCGTGAAGCGGGAGACTCGCTGACGTTCCGTTCGGGCGGCACCAGCTTGAGCGGGCAGGGATCGACCGCCGGGGTGCTGGCCGACACACGACGCCACTTCCGGCGCATCCGGGTGCTCGACGACGGGATGCGCGTGCAGGTCGGCCCCGGGGCGACGGTGCGGCAGGTGAACGCGCATCTCGCGCGATTCGGTCGCAAATTGGGGCCCGACCCGGCGAGCGAGGTCGCCTGCACCATCGGCGGTGTCCTCGCCAACAATTCCAGTGGCATGGCGTGCGGGATCGAGCACAACTCGTATCGCACGGTGGAGTCGCTTGTCGTCGTGCTGCCGAGCGGAACCGTCGTCGACACCGCGCATCCGGATGTGGAGGCCGAGCTCGCGCGACTCGAGCCCGAGCTGTCTGCCGGCCTCGCCGGTTTGCGCCGCCGGGTGCTCGCCGATCCGGCGTCGGTCGCGACGGTTCAGCGGCTGTTCAGCCGCAAGAACACCATGGGGTACAGCGTCAACGCGCTGCTCGACCACGAGCGCCCCGCCGAGATCCTCGCCCACCTGCTGATCGGCAGTGAGGGCACCCTCGGGTTCATCGCCGACGCGACGTTCCGCACGGTGCCCGTGCAGCCGGTGGCGGCGACCGCCCTCGCGGTCTTCTCCACCCTGCAGGAGGCGGCGGCGGCAGCGCCGGTGCTGGCCGCCGCCGGATTCGCGACGGTGGAGCTGCTGGACGCCACCTCCCTGCGGGTCGCGCAGCAGCTACCCGACTGTCCCCCCGACATCGGCGATCTGGCGGTCGACGAGCACGCCGCGCTGCTCATCGAGTTGCAGGACGCATCCGAGTCGGCGCTCGCCGCGCAACTGCAGCGAACCGCAGCGGTCGTCGCCGCGCTGCCGGTTGTCGCACCGGTCTCGATGACGGCGGACGCCGACCGGCGGGCCGCGCTCTGGCATGTGCGGAAGGGCCTCTACACGGCGGTCGCCGGCGCGCGCTCCTCGGGCACCACCGCGCTGCTCGAAGACATCGTCGTCCCCGTCGAGAACCTCGGCGCCGTCTGCGAGGGACTGATCCAGCTCTTCGCCCGCTTCGGGTACGAGAACTCCGTCATCTTCGGCCACGCAAAAGATGGCAACGTGCACTTCATGCTCACGGAACGGTTCGACCGGCCCGAGCTCCTGGAGCGGTACCGCGGCTTCACCGAAGCCATGGTCGACCTCGTCCTGGGGCTCGGCGGCTCGCTCAAAGCCGAGCACGGCACGGGCCGGGTGATGGCCCCGTTCGTCGGGAGGCAATACGGCGACGAACTCCACGCCGTGATGCGGGAGATCAAGCGGCTGTTCGATCCGCACGGCATCCTCAGCCCCGGCGTCGTGCTCTCCGACGAGGCCGACTCGTACCTCCGCGACCTCAAAATCACCCCGGCGGTCGAATCCGAGGTCGACCGCTGCGTCGAATGCGGCTACTGCGAGCCGGCCTGCCCCTCGCGGGATCTCACCCTCACCCCGCGACAACGCATCGTGCTGCGGCGGGAGATGGCCGACGCGGAGGCGCGCGGCGACACCGCCCTGCTCGGTGAGCTGCGAGCCGACTACGAGTATCAGGGGGTCGACACCTGCGCGGTCGACGGGATGTGCCAATCGGCCTGCCCGGTCGGCATCAACACCGGGGACCTCGTTCGGCGCCTGCGCGCCGAGTCGGTGGGGCCGGTCGAGTCGGCCGTGTGGAATGGCGCCTCGCGCGTCTGGGGTGCGGTGACCAGCACGGCGAGCGTGGCGCTCAGCGCGGCGAAGATCCTCCCCCACCCGCTCGTGGGCGGTGTCACGACGCTCGGCCGGGCCGTGCTGGGGGACGACCGCATTCCGCTCGCCTCGCCCGAACTGCCGGGCGGAGGGAAGACGAGACGGTCACGCACGCCGGAGCATCCCGTCGCCGTGTACTTCCCAGCCTGCGTCGGAACGATGTTCGGCCCTCCCGCCGGGGCGCTTTCGGTGTCGGAGGCGTTCCTCGCCCTCTGCGAGCGTGCCGGGGTGGAGGTGCTGATCCCGTCGGGCATCGGTTCGCTCTGCTGTGGAACCCCCTGGAAGTCCAAAGGGTTCACCGCCGGCCACGAACGGATGGACGAACGCGTCGGATCCGTTCTGGCGAGCGCGACCGACGGCGGCCGTCTGCCGGTGGTCTGCGACGCCAGCAGCTGCACTGAGGGCCTGGCCGCGAGTGCGGAGAACGGGTCGATGACCGTCGTCGACAGCATCGCCTTCGTGCGTGAGCATGTGCTCCCGGCGCTCACGGTGACGGAGCGCATCGGCTCGATGGCGCTGCATCCCACCTGCTCGTCGAGCCAGCTCGGGATCGACGCCGACCTCACGCAGATCGCCTCGGCGATCGCGGCCGATGTGACAACACCGGTGGACTGGAGCTGTTGCGGCTTCGCCGGTGACCGGGGTCTGCTGCATCCCGAGCTCACCGCCAGTGCGACGGCGGCCGAGGCGGCCGAAATCGCCGGGGCCGGATGCGACGCATACGCCTCGACGAATCGCACCTGCGAGCTCGGGCTGACCCGCGCGGTCGGCGCCGAGTACGAGCACATTCTCGTGCACCTCGAACGGGCCACGAGGCCGCCGCACTGACAAACTTCCGCTCCGTGCGTTCGGCGCGATCGCACGGAGCGGAACCCCCTCCCTCCATCGAACGGAGCATCGCCGTGCAGAACCCTTCCGATCACGCCGCCCTGCGACGCCTGGCGAACGCCGTGGTGTGGCCGGGATTCCGGGGGCGGACCCTCCCCTCGTGGGCGGAGGACGCCCTCGCCGAGGGGCTCGCCGGCCTCGTCTACTTCGAACAGAACATCGGCGGCAGCGACGAGGTGCGGGCGTTGTCGGCGCGCATCCACGAGCTCAACCCGAACGCGCTCATCGGGGTGGACGAGGAGGGCGGAATCGTCACCCGGCTCGAGGCGCGCACCGGCTCGTCGACACCGGGGAACGCCGTGCTCGGCCGCTACGACGACACCGCGACGACGGAGGCGGCCGCCGTCTGGACCGGCGAGCTGGTGGCCGCGGCCGGAATCGACGTCGATCTCGCGCCGACGCTCGACGTGAACGTCGACCCCCGCAACCCCGTGATCGGGGTGCGGTCGTTCGGCGCGAGCGCCGAGCTCGTGTCGCGGCACACGGCCGCGGCCGTTCGCGGGCTCCAATCGGCCGGCGTAGCGGCATGCGCCAAACACTTCCCCGGACACGGCGACACCTCGACCGACTCGCATCTCGCCCTCGCGATCTCCAACGCGACTCCCGAGGAGCTCGACGGGGTTCACCTGCCTCCGTTCGTGGCCGCGATCGAGGCGGGGGTGAAAGCCGTGATGACCGCCCACATCCGGGTGCCGCACCTCGGCGAAGCGCCGGCCACGCTGAACGCCCGGGCGCTCGGGATGCTCCGCTCGCTGGGATTCGACGGGGTGATCGTCTCCGACGCGCTCGACATGGCGGCGATCCGCCACACCGTCGGGATGGGGCCGGGCGCGGTCGCCGCGCTCCTCGCCGGGGTCGACCTGCTCTGCGTCGGCAACCCTGCCAGCAACCCGCCCCAGCCGGGCGGAGCCACCGACGAACGGGAGTTCCTCGAGGTGCGGGATGCGATCGTCGCGGCGATGGTGTCGGGTGAGCTGCTGCCCGCTCGGGTCGAGGCGGCGGCTGCCCGGGTGACCGGGCTCGCCTCCTGGGTGCGCGAAAGAAGGCCGCTCGGAACGCCCGCGCCGGTCGGAGTGCCCGCGCCGGTCGAAGCGTCTGTGTCGGTCGAAGCGTCTGTGTCGGCCGGAGCGTCTGTGTCGGCCGGAGCGCCCGCGCCGGTCGGAGCGCCTGTGCCGGTCGAAGCGTCTGTGTCGGTCGAAGTGCCCGCGCCGGTCGATTGGCTGCCGGTCGCCGAGGCCGCGCTCCGCGTCGTCGGCCGGCCGGTTCTGGGGCCGGGCCGGGTGACCGTGGTCGATGCCCGCACCAAGCGGAACATCGCGGTCGGCCCGCAGAGCGACCGGTTCGCACAGGCGCTCGGCGCCTATCGTGAGGTCGATCCCGTGTGGCTGACCGAGGCGGGCGGGGTCGAGGCGGCGACGCTGCGGGCGACCCGCGCCCTGGCCGGTGCGACGGCGCCCGTGCTCGTCGTCAACCAGGTTCAGAGCAGTTCGCTGGAGGCCGGGGTGCTCGCCGCGGTGCTGGTCTCCCGCCCCGACACGGTCGTGATCGTGGCGGGCTGGCCCGCGCCGGATGCGCCCGGCCGGCTCCCCGACTCGGGTGCGGTGAACGCGGTCTACTCCTACGGCTCCGGCCGGGTGAACGCGGAGGCGGTCGCGCGGCTGCTCTGCGCCTGACCCCGCCTATCGGCACCTCTGATGAGCGGTCGCAAATCGTCGTTCTCGTCGTCATTTCAGGCGTCGAAGCGACGTTTTGCGACCGCTCGCCGGTTCAAGGGTGGGGCGGGGGTGGCGCAGCGCGGGCGTGGAGGTGCGCTCGGGCTGGGCTCGGCTCAGCCGACGCGGTCGAGCGAGCGCACCTCCGCGATCGCGCGGGTGCGGGCGGACTCGTACGCGCCGAGGATGATGCCGAGCACCTCGATCCCCTCCTTCTGCGTGTGCAGCGGTCGCGTTCCGTCGAGGATGCTGCGGGCGAAGTGGCCGATCTCCTCGCCGAACTCGTCGACGGGGTCCAGCTCGAGGATCACCGGCTCCTCACCTCGCACGTGGTAGCTCAGCGTGGTGCCGTCGCTGGTGAGGGTTCCCCGCTCGCCCACCGCTGAGAAGCGCTCGGTGCTGTCGGCGGCATCGTAGGCCCAGCTCGTCACGATGGTGCCGATCACCCCGTTGTCGAAGCGCACGAGCACGGTGGCGGAGTCCTCCCCCTCCATGAAGCTGAGGCGGTGGGTCGCGAGCATCGCGGTGACCTCCACCGGCGAAGCGCCGGCCAGGTGGAGCAGCAGGTAGGAGGGGTGGTACCCCGTGTCGATGAGCTCGCCACCGCCGCTCGTGGCGGCATGGGCGCGCCACCCCATGTTCTCGGGGTCGAAGTCGTTGTGGAAGCTGTCGGTGGTGCGCACTTCGTAGACGCGTCCGATCGTGCCGCTGTCGAGCAGCTCCTTGGCCTTGGCGACAGCGGGCAGGAACAGCTGGTTGTGGGCGCACATCAGGGTGACGCCCGCCTCGTCCACGGCGGCGGCGACCTCGCGGGCCTCCTCCGGGGTGAGGCAGAGCGGCTTCTCGCACAAGATGTGCTTGCCGGCGCGGGCGGCGGCGACGATCGCTGTCTTGTGCAGGTGGTGGGGCAGGCAGATGTCGACGGCGTCGATGTCGGCGACGGCCAGCATCTCGGTGTAGTCGGCGAAGATCGCGGCGTCGGTGCCGGCGGCGCGCGCTTCGGCGTTCGCGCGCACCGGGTCGGCAACGGCGGCGAAGGTGACGGTGTCGGGGTTGAGGGCGTAACCCGCGACGTGGGCGCCGGCGATGCCGCCGGCTCCGATCAGGCCGATACGGATGGTGCGGTCGGTGGTGTTCATGATGGTTCTCCTGAAAGGTCGTGAAAGAAGGGAGGTGCGACGGAAGTCACGCCGTCGAGGGGCCGCGCCGTCGGGGCGCGGTGGGGTCGGAGGGATGCGGTCGCGGACCGCGGGGGAGGTGTGGGCCGGGAGTGCGCTACGCCCGCGTGGGAGCGAACGCTGGTGCGTCGTACGGCACTGCGGAGCCGGCCCGCGCCGAGGTGTTCGCCGCCACGACGAGCCCGGTCAGCGCGAGCGCGTGCCGCAGATTGTCCTCGGCGGTCGTGCCGGCGTGGATGTGCCCCACCCACTGGTCGAACGGCATCGGCGCCCGTTCGGGCAGCGGGAGCTCCTGCCAATCGTCGCCGTAGGCGCCGCCTTTGGCGAGCATCCGGTCGCCGCCGAAGCCGAAGATCAGGGCCGCCTCGGTGCCGAGCAGCTCGATGGTGAAGGTGCCGGGTGCGGTCACCACGCTCGCCTCGAACACGCCCAGACGACCGCCGGGGAACGTGGCCGTGACGACCGCGTTGTCTTCCAGCGGGTGTCCGGACACGCTGCCGTACCCGGCGCTGATCGAGACGGGCTCGGCGCGGTGGAACAGTCGGGTGAGGTAGGCGGGGTGGCAGCCGAGGTCGGTGAGCGCGCCGCCGATGGCGGTCGCGGGGTCGCCGAAGCGCTCCGGGAGCCAGCCGGCGACCCAACCGTCGTGCGCCAGGCGCACGCGCGAGTAGGTCAGCTCGCCGAGGGTGCCGTCGTCGAGGATGCGCTCGATCGCCTGCGTGTAGTCGTCGTAGAGCCGGGGCAGGGACACCACGAGGGTGACCCGCGCATCCCGTGCCGCGGTGACGATCTCTTCGGCTTCGGCCACGGTGGGCGCGAGCACCTTCTCGGTGAAGATGTGCTTGCCGGCCCGTGCGGCCTTGACCATCACGGCGTGGTGCTGGTCGGTGGAAGTGGTGACGGTGACGCCGTCGAGGTCGGGGCGGGCGAGCAGCGCGTCGAGGTCGGCGACGAACTCGACGCCGAATTCGGCGGCGGCCGCCCGGCCGCGCTCCTCGTCGTCGTCCCAGACGGCGACGAGGGTGGTGTCGGGATGCTGTTGCGCTTCACGTGCGTAGTCGCCCGCATGAACGTGCCAAAAGCCGATCGCGGCGACCGTGAGGGGATGGGACATGGCCGAGTAGGCCTCCTTGCCTGTGGGATCGAGCGCGCGAACGCGACAAGCCTACCGACTATGGCGGCCCAACGGGTGACTTCTGCAGGATTCGCAGCGAAAGTAGAGATCGGTTTCGGCCCCGCCCATCACCGGCAGAGAGGGGATCGGCTCTAAGACTCGGGCTGTTCCCTGGCCGTCCGCAGTTCCCGTTCGCCGGCGCGCACGGCGGAGTGCGCCCGGCTGATGCGGCTCCGCAGCTCCCGCTCGGTCGCCCGAGCCTCGGCGAGTTCGTCGCGGGTGTGCTCGAGACGGCGGGTGAGGTCGTCGCGTTCCACCTCCAGCGCGGTGCGATGGTCGACCTCCTCGGCGAGTTCGGCGTCGAGAGCTTCCGCGGCGGAGCGGGAGCGCTCCAACGCCGTCTCGGCGACCCGGATGCGGCGCTTGCGTTCGCGACGCCGTGCGGCAGTGACGCCGGGCGCGGTGTTCGGCTCTGGACTGTGCGGGGCCTCCGGCGTCTGTGTCGTCTGCGGCCTCGCGAGCGGGTGAGCATCCGGGCCCACCGGCAGGGCCATCGCGTCAGACAGCTCGACCGGGTCGAGCCCGGTGGAGGCGAGGGCGCGCAGCAGCAATCCGCTGCGGACCGCCGCCGCCGCCGCCGGATCGATCGCCGTCGCCTGCAGGGTCTCCTCCACGGTACGGTGAACCGCGGCGCTGCCACCGGTTCGGTCCACGGCCTTCTGCAGCAGCCGCCGACGTTCACCGGTGAGTGCGCGGATCTCCGCTCGATCGCCGCTCCCGACGGCAGCGCGCATCCGTTCGCCGACTGCGAGGAGGGCCTCGATCAGCTCGGGCTCTTCGCGCGCGAGGCGGTTCACGGCCGCCGCCGCCGCGCTCGGCTTCCGGAGGCGGAGGATCTGCTCGGCCAGACGCTTATCGCCGGTTCCGGCGGCCGCGGCGGCCCGCGCCGCAGTGAACGCCGCAGCCGGAACTCCGTACAGTTCGTCCGCGATCTCGCGCAGGGTCATGCCGCGAGTGTAGGCCGTTCGGGAACGGGGTGGGCCAGGGCTCAGGCGGTCCAGGATTCAGGTAGGCAGGATGGCGGCGATCGCACTGACCTCGATGAGGGCGCCCGGAACGCCGAGCCCGGCGACCAGGGCGGCGGTGACCAGAGGAGGCGCGCCACCGGTCGCCAAGCGCGGTGCGACGGCGCCATAGGCCGCGCGCACATCGGCGCTCTCGGCGATGAGCACCGTCCACTGCACGACATCGGCGAGCGTGGCGCCGGCAGCCTCGAGGGCGAGAGCGGCGTTCTCCACGGCCCGCACGGACTGCTCGACGACATCGGCCGAGACGACGGCGCCGGAGGCGTCGACGCCGTTCTGCCCGCCGACGTATACCGTCGTGGCGCCGGCCGGAACGACGGCCACGTGACTGAAGGCGGGGCTCACGACGAGGCCGGCCGGCTGCAAGCGAAGGATCTCCATGCGGTCATGGTGTCAGCCACCACCGACGAAGCCCCGGATGCGAACACCCGGGGCTTCGTCGTTCTGGCCGTTGGTCACACGGAGCGGCGCCCGCTGATCATTCGCACCAACCACACGATCACGGCGAACACCAGGAGGATGATCCCCACCCAGAGCAGCCAGCTGAGGGCTTGCACGAACCCGCCGGTGAAGAGGAGGACGACGGCCACGATGGCGATGACGATGAGCAGTATGTTCATGTGCCGATACCTGCTTTCTCTTTGAGACCGGCCCGTGGGGTCGACGGGCGGACACAGGCCACCGTAGGCGCATGTCGTCGCAGGAGCGAGCCCCTTGACCTCACCCGCCCTCCGTGGTTAAGAGCTGCGGGTCACGCGCGCGGGGCCTTCGAAGCCTTGACGGCGGCGAAGTACGCCGACGACGGCTTGAGCCACATGAGGATCGTGGCCACGATGGCGGCGATCACCTGCAGTGCACCGGCGAAGAAGCCCCACGGGATGTTGATCAGCGAGAGCACGGTGAGCACCGTGAGAACGATGCGGGCCCAGTTGGCTCCGCGACGCATGAAGTACGCGAAGAGCACGAAGACCAAGGCCCAGAAGATCAGGGTGACGATCGAGAGGGCGGTGACGCCCGCGATGGAGGCGTCCGCCAACTGCTCGATGCTGAGACCGTTGGTCTTGAGTCCGCTCGTCTTCTGCAGCTGGTCGATGATCTGCTGACGGGTCGAGCCGACCGAGGCGATCGTCACGATGCCGCTGATCACGCTGAGCACGGCGGCCGCGATGAAGAGCCAGAACGCCGTGTTGACCAGCGACGGGCGGCTCGACGGAGCGGCGACCGGGGCGTTGGGTGCCGCCGAGTACGCCGGGAACGTGCCGGGCGGTGCGGCCGGCGGAGCGGCCGGGTACGCGGCCGGCGGAGCAGGCGGGAAGGCGGCGTCGGGCGCCGGGGTGATGGGCTGCTCCGGGGCGGGCGGCACGGAGCCGGCGTCGGGCGCGGGCGGCACGGATCCGTCGGCGGGCACGTCAGGCTTGCTGTCGTCGTTGGGAATAGTCATGCCGCGACCATACTGCGCCGCCGCGACCGTGGCCACCCTCGACGCGCGTCTGGAATGCTTGTCGGCATGACGATCACCTGGGAATGGCGCGGCGGCTTCACCAATGATGAGGTCAATCGGCTGCATGCGGAAGGCTTCGAGCACGCATATTTCGATGACGACTGGAACGGGATGCTCTCCCGGCTGAGTCTCGGCTGGGTCGTCGCACGCGACGACGACGGTCTCGTCGGGTTCGTCAATGTGATCTGGGACGGCCAGATCCACGCGTTCATCGAGGACACCCTCGTGGCCGGGCGTGTTCGGCATCAGGGAGTGGGCAAACGCCTGATCGCCGTCGCGACCGAGGAAGCCCGGGCTGCGGGATGCGAGTGGCTGCACGTCGACTTCGACGACGAGCTGAAGGCCTTCTACTTCGGCGCGTGCGGGTTCCGCCCGACGAACGCGGGACTCATCCAGTTGCGCTGAGGCCTGCCCGCGGTCACTTCAGGGAGTCGAAGTCGAACCAGAACGCGTCGTCTCCGTCGTCTTCGTCGCCTGTCGTCTCGCTGGGGATGGTGGCCGTCTCGATGCGCACTCGCGTCCGGCTGGTGACGAAGACCTCGCTCGGAGGCCTGCTGGACCGGGAGATGGGCACGAACGCCCCTTCGGCCCGGCTGGCTTCCACGACCCGCTCCTTGAACTCGTCCACCGGAGCCCGGTCGACGAAAGTGAACCGCAGGTCATCGACGTACACGTGGTACACCCGCATTTCCTCTCCCCGATTGGGTATCTGGAGGCGGATAGTACGCGTGCCCTGCGAATGCGCCAGTGGCGAGCCGAGGGCGGGCCGTCGGGCGTGACGGCGAAGCGTCGCCGGCCCGCTGTCGGCCCTACTGGGAGCGTCGCCGCCGCACAGCCGCGATGATGACGGCCGCCGCACCGAGCAGCACGACGATTCCGGCGATGATCGCAGGCCACGCGTTGACGCTGGAACCGGTGTCTGCCAGCTCGCCCACCGACGTTCCGGTGGTCCCCGGCTGTGCCGGAGTGGTCGGGGGAGTCGTCGGCGGAACGACCACGGCGGTGACTGCGAAGTCCTGGTCGACGAACGCCTCACCCGCCGCAGTCACGGTGACGGTCTTGGTCAGGGGACTGCCCGCCGTGTATCCGGCGGGAACGGTCAATGTGATCGTGTAGGTGCCGGAGGGCAGGGAGCCGAGGGCGTACGCGCCGCTCGCGTCGGTGGTGAGCACCGTGCTGCCGCCGGGGCCGCTGACGGTCACCGTGGCACCGGGGACGGGGGTGGTGCCGTCATCGACGGCGCCGGCGATGCTGCCCGCCTTGGCGAGCGCGAAGTCCACGTCGGTCACGTCGTTCGTGGCCACGGTGACGGACTGACTGGCCGGCCCGTCGACGGTGGAACCGGCCGGCGGGGTGACCGTGACCGTGTACCCGCCGCTCGGAACACGTGGGAATGAGTATGTGCCGTCCGTCGCGGTGACGGT
This sequence comes from Leifsonia poae, assembly GCF_020009625.1. Classification (NCBI taxonomy): domain Bacteria; kingdom Bacillati; phylum Actinomycetota; class Actinomycetes; order Micrococcales; family Microbacteriaceae; genus Leifsonia; species Leifsonia poae. The sequence goes on along the minus strand of NZ_JAIHLP010000002.1, from coordinate 2,262,010 downwards.
GGTCTCTGTTCCACCGGGGCCGACCGCGGTGACGGTCACACCGGCGACCCCGGTTCCGCCGGCGGTGACTGTTCCGGAGATGGTCGGGTTCGCGGCGACGACGAAGTCCACGTCGACGATGGGACTCTCCGATCCCGTGCTCACGGTGAAGCTCGGAAGCGGTGCCACGGAGGTGTACCCGGCGGGAGGCGTGATGGTCGGGGTGTAGGTGCCGACGGCGACGCTCTCGAACCGGTATGTGCCGTCGGGGCCGGAGGTGGCGCTCTGCCCGTCCACTGTGATGACGGCGCCGGCGATGGGATGACCGTCGGTGTCGCGGACGGTTCCGCTCACGCCGACGGGAACGATGTCGCGCACGGCGAAGTCGACGACGGCATCGGTGGCGGTGAGATCGGCGGGTTTGCTTGCAGCGCCGACCGCGATCTTGCCGACGGGCGGGGTCACCGACACCGTGTATCCGTCGGTCGCGAGGAAGCCGGGAAAGGAGTACAGGCCGCCGCCGGCGGTGGTCGCCGTTCCGACCACCGCTCCGGTGCGGTCGGTGAGGGTGACTGTGGCGCCGTTGAGGGGGCCGGTCGTCTGGTCGGTGACTGTGCCCGTGATGTCGCGGGCGAGGGAGGCGAACCAGGTCTGGTACACGGGGAAACCGGAGCGCTGGGCGTAAACGAAGGTGAGCGACGCGATGGCCGCCGACGGCTCGAACCAGGCGGATGCACCGGAGGTGTCTGAGGCGGCCGCATTGCCGAGCAGCACGGCGGTCGTGGGGTTCCAACTGGGCACATCGGTGGCGGAGCCGGTGCATGACGGCTTGCCGGTCACGCCTGGGGCGCAATAGTTGAAGCCGCCGCGGAAGCCGAGTTGTGCCGAGGTGAGCGCCACGCCGTTCGGGCCGACCGCGCGGATCTGAACCTGGTCGGCGTCGATGTCGCCGAGCACGAAGGTCCAGCCCGAGGTCGGCGTCGGCGTGCGGAAGGAGTATGTCGTCGTCGAGGGCGCCGTCGGTGTGTCCGCCTTGGGGCGCAGATTCAGGTAGGGCTGGTTGATGCTGGAGCCGTACTTGGCGCCGACCGGCGTGCCCTGGGCGAGCCAGGTCGAGGTGCCCGAGATCACGCCGACCTGGCCGGCGCGCGAGTCGCTGGTGACGTCGGCGATGAGTTGGGGTTTGTTCGCCAGCGTCATCGTCGTCGTGTACGCGCCGCCCGCGCCGGTGAGGGGCGCCCATCCCGCCCACTGCGAGGTGCTGGCGGCGGAGGCCGGCGCGGCGAGGGCGAAGGGCATCACGATCGCCGCGACGAGGGCAGGGATGAGAAGCCGGACGCGCTTGTGCATGTGTTCAGGCTAACCCGCCGGTCCGGGTCGGCGGAAGCAGCGCGGAACTTCCGCGGCTACGATGGTCGCTCGTGACCGACCCCCGACCCGACCCCGCTCTCGTGGCGCGACTTCGCGCGGCAGGATGCGTCTTCGCCGAAGACGAGGCCCGTCTGCTGAGCGAGGCCGCCGCTTCGCCGGACGAGCTCGAGAGTCTCGTCGCTCGTCGTGTCGCCGGGTTCCCGCTCGAGCCTCTGCTCGGTTGGGTCGAGTTCTGCGGGCTGCGCGTCACGGTCGAACCGGGCGTGTTCGTTCCCGGCAGCGCACCGAGTTCCTGGTGCGTCGCGCCGTCGACCTGGGACGGCCGGATGCGGTGGTCCTCGATCTCTGCTGCGGCACTGGCGCGATCGGCGTGGCCATCGCCGACCGGCTCGGGCCTGGGGTGGAGCTGCATGCGGCCGATGTGGAGCCGGCCGCGGTGCACTGTGCCCGCCGCACCGTCGAGCCGCGCGGTCAGGTGCACGAAGGGGATCTCTATGACGCCCTCCCCGACGCCCTGCGGGGCCGGGTGACGGTGCTCGCGGTCAACGCACCGTATGTCCCCACCGAGGCGATCGCGCTGATGCCGCCGGAGGCGAGACTGTATGAACCCGCTGTCACCCTCGACGGCGGAGCTGACGGGCTGGATGTGCAGCGCCGCGTGGCCGAAGGCGCCCCGAGTGGCTCGCACCCGGCGGTTCCCTGCTCATCGAGACGAGCCGGCTCCAGGCCGAGCGCACCGTGGGGCTGTTCCGTGGAGCCGGGCTGAGCGTACGGATCGAGACCTCCGACGACGCCGACTCGACGATCGTCATCGCGACCAGCGACAGCTGACCGCCCGCGCGGGAGTCTTTTCGGTTCACGCCGGGAGGGCCGGAACCACCTCGTGCGCCACGGCGCCGCGAAGCGTACGGACGCCGACCGTCAGCCAGGCCACGACGAGCACGGCGAAGAGCGCCACGGACAGCACGGCGAGGGGTGTGGATGCGGTGTGCGCGGCCAGCCCGGCCGTTCCTGTGACGCAGGTGCCCACCGGGAAGGTGAACGACCACCAGGTGAGGCTGAACGGCAGACCGCGCCGGGCCGTTCGCACGGTGATCGCCACGGCCACGGCCATCCAGAGCAGCGCGAAGCCGAGCACCGGAACACTGTAGAGCACCGCGAAGACGAGCAGGGCGTGGTCGAGCCCGGGCAGCGCGGAGGACGCATTGCCGGCCAGCAGGTTGACGGCCGTGATCGACTGGCCGAGCGGGCCGAGCACGATCCAGAGGGTGGGCACCGCTGCCGAGGCCCCGACCTTGTGCCGGGTGAGACGCGCCCAGAGTTGGGTGATCACGAGGAGCGAGGCGATCAGGCTGAGGCCGAACATGGCGTAGCAGGCGAGCAGCATCGTCTCGCGGCTCTGGCCCTCAGGTAGGTGGGGCACGAGCAGCGCACCGGTCGCGGCCGAGACCATCGGGGGCACGACGGGCATCAGCCAGCCGCCGAACGCCGCATCGTCGCGCACCTCGTGGGTGGTGAAGACGAGGTATGGCACGATCACGGCGCTCGCCAGCCCCAGCAGGGTCCCCGCCGTCCACAGCACCGCGTCCATGGCCAGCGCGGCCGGCAGACCGATCAGATCGCGCCCGATGAGCAGGGCGCCGGCGCCCACCGTGAGCATGGCCATCGGCGGGGCGCCGTAGAAGTGCGCCATCACCGGGTGCCGGTGGTGCTCCCGAGCACGTCGTGGATGACGGAGCCAGTGCACCGCGGTGGCGACGAGGAGGAAGACGAGCAGCACCGCGGCCAGCAGCCAGACGACGAGTGCCGCGGCCCGCTGTCCCGGAAAGGCCACCGGCAGTGTGACGGTCGCCGTGGCCACGATGCCGGTGCCCATCACGGTGGCGAACCAATTGGGGGTGACAGTGGACAGCGTGAAGCGGGTCATGCGACCAGCTTCCGCCGGTCGCGCAGTGCGGAGTAGGGTCGTGACGTTGGCGGGATACAAGCAACTGTTGGAGGTCGGATGCGCAGCACCCCCGATCTCGTCGCGCTCCGGATGCTCGGCGCCGTGGCCGACGCCGGCTCCCTCTCGGCTGCCGGCGCGGCGCTCGGCGTCACGCAGCAGGCCGTCTCGGCCCGCATGCGCCGTCTCGAATCCGACCTCGGCGTCGCCCTGCTCGTGCGCACCCCGGCCGGTACCACGCTCACCACCGCCGGAACGGTGGTGGCCGGCTGGGCGGCCGACGTCGCCGCCGCCGCCGACCGTCTCGTCGACGGCGTCGACGCCCTCCGTGCCGGAGCCGACCGCGGCCTCACCGTCGCGTCGAGCCTGACCATCGCCGAGCATCTGCTGCCCAGGTGGCTCATCGCGCTGCGGGCCGACCCGGCCACCGCATCCGCTCGTATCGCGGTCTCGGCAGTGAACAGCCGGGCCGTCATCGACGCTGTGCGCGCCGGCGAGCATCCGCTGGGCTTCATCGAGACCCCGGATGCCGCGCCCGGCCTGCGCACTCTGCGCGTCGCCCGCGACGAACTCGTCGTCGTCGTCGCCCCCTCGCACCCATGGGCCCGCCGGCGTCGAGGGGTGAGCGCGGCGCAGCTCGCCGCGACCCCGCTCGTCACCCGGGAGCCCGGTTCGGGCACGCGACTTTCGGCGGAGCGCGTTCTGCGGGCGGCGGCGGGCGAGCTCGCGCCGTCGGCGGCCGAACTGCCGACGGCCTCGGGCATCCGCACCACGGTCGCGGCCGGTGTCGCCCCGGCCGTTCTGAGCATCCTCGCCGTGCGCGACGACCTCGCCTCGGGCCGGCTCGTGCGCGTCCCCCTCAGCGACGCGCGGATCGTGCGCGACCTGCGCGCGGTGATGCCCGGCCCGCTTCCTCCCGCCCTCGACGCGCTCCTGCGGATCGCCCGCCGGACCTGAGCGGATGCGCGCCCACCCCTCATCGAGCGGCGATGAGGCAGGGCCGGGGCTGGCGGGCGCTATGCTCGACCCGCACATTTTCGCCGACCCTCAGGAGCCCGACATGGCGTCCAGCCACGAATTCTTCAGCACGGCCGACCCCGACCTGGTGCGCAGTGTCATCGGTCAGACCCTCACCGGCCGTGGTTTCACGGTCGAGACCACCCCCACCGCCGGTTTCGTCGCCAAACGCGGCAGCGTGCCGATGACCGTGCTGTTCGGCGGTCTGGCCGGTGGCAAGCTCTACATGTCGTTCACGGTGGAGATCATGCAGCTCGAAGGGCAGGTCGTCGCCCGCCTCAGCCGTGTGTCCGTCTCCGCTTTCGCCACCGGCGGTGCGATCGGGGCCGCGAAGGCCAACAACGTCTTCATGGACACCGCCAACGCGCTCGGTGTGGCCCTGCACGAGGCGGGCGTCCTGACCTCCTCCCGCCAGGTCGCGTAGCATCCGTCTCCGGCCCGGCGGCCGCCTCCGCAGCACACGATCGCTCTAGGCTGGGAGGATGGGCGGCGTGGTGGTCGGGTTCGCGATCATCGCGTTCGTGATCGGCGTCGGCTACCTGGCCGGCCGGTTCGGCGTGGGAGGTCCGCAGGCCCCGTTCGTTCTGAACCGCATCGCCTTCTTCATCACCAACCCGGCCCTGCTGTTCGTCACTCTGGCGAAAGCCGATCTGCACGTCGCGTTCTCATCGCAGCTGGTGGTGGCCGCGGTCGCCGCGCTCGTCGCATCCGGCGTCTTCGTAGTGCTCTCGCGACTGCTGTTCCGACGCGGTGCTGCCGAGACGACGATCGGTGCGCTCGGTGCGGGCTACGTCAACGCCAACAACATCGGGCTTCCCGTGGCGGTCTACGTGCTCGGAAGTGCCTCCTATGTGGCGCCGGTGCTGCTGCTTCAGCTGATCGTGTTCGCGCCGATCGCCCTCACCGTGCTCGACACCCATTCGCGCGGGGCGGTCTCGCTGCGCTCCATCCTGACGCAGCCGTTCCGAAACCCGATGATCATCGCCTCCGTTCTCGGCATCCTCGTCGATGTGAGCGGGGTGCACCTCCCGGATGCGGTCTTCCAGCCGTTTGCGCTGATCGGCGGGGCGGCGGTGCCGCTGGTGCTGATGGCATTCGGCATGTCGCTCCGTGGCTCCCGCCCGCTGCGAGCCGACAGCGGCCGCGTCGAGATCCTCACCGCCTCGCTGATCAAGTCGGTGCTGATGCCGGTGGTGGCCTACCTGGTCGGCGCGTTCGTGTTCGACCTGCACGGCCAGGCGCTGTTCGCCGCCGTCGCGCTCGCCGCCCTGCCGACGGCCCAGAACGTCTACAACTTCGCCGCCCGCTACGAACGCGGCGAGGCCATCGCGCGCGACACGGTGCTGCTGACGACGGTGCTGGCCATCCCCGCACTGCTGTTGGTCGCGGCGTTGCTGGCACCCTGACCGCGACGGCCTGTCGCCTTCATCACCGGTGCCGCGGGCGACGACTTTGCCGCGGGCGATGCCGATTCCGCCGGCGACGCTCAGACGCCGTCGAGCAGTCGCCGCAACGGGGCGGGCGGTGTCACGCCCACGAGAGTCGCCGCAGCGGTGACGAGTTCCCGCGCGTACTGTTCTTTCCGGCCCGAGGTGGTGCCCAGAAAGCGGTGCAACTGCCGTTCGGCACTCCGGTCGCGTTGCGCCGGCTGCCGTTGGAAGGTGCGGAACAGGCGCAGGTCGCCCTGCTCGTCGAGCACCGCCTCCACGGCGGCGACCCCGAGCGACCGGATGAGTTCGCCTTCGAGATCGGGATCGCACACCTCGAAACCGGGGCCGCCCATCCCGGCCCGTTCGAAGAACCCGACCTCGCCCGCGTCGCACATCCCGTGCAGGCCGAGCCCCAGCCCGCCCGGACCGAGTGCGTCGACGAACCGGCGGATGCTCATCGCGCCGCCCATCGGGAGCACCGAGACCCCGTCCGCGGCGAGATCCCGACCGTCCACTTTCGCGAGCGCCCGAAGCGCCGCGCGGTCGCTTGCGCCCTCCACAAGTACGGCGGATCGCACGAAACCGCGCTCCGCCGACTCCTGGGCATCCGCCCGCGCTTTCGCCGGCACGCGTGCCGCCCGGGCCGGGACCGCGCCAGACAGCCACACCCCGACCGCGCGCTCGAATCCGCGCACCCGGTCGGTGCGCAGTTCGCCGTCGCCGGCACGGATGCTCGCCCGCTTCGTCACCGTGCCATTCTGGCACCGCAGCGGCGAGGGCGCCCGATTCGTTCTTCGCTCGCAGCTCGATCGGCCGTTCGTCGTCGAGCGGTCGCAAAACGTTGTTCTCACGCCCGATTCGACGCCGAGAACGGCACTATGCGACCTCTCACCGTGGCTTCGGGGCGGGATGCGCGCGGTCGTGGGCACGATCCGTGTCTCCGTCTTACGGGCCGGCGCGGAACAGGTGCGCCCGGAGCGGTGCGGTGACAGACTGAGCACGCCGCGTGGCACCCAGGTGAAGGGGACGAAATGGCGAAGAAGACCAAGCTCGAGAAGGCCGTGGAGGCCGCGATCGAGAAGGCGGACGAAGCGATCGCCGAGGCGAAGCGGGCCGCGAAGAAGGCCGACAAGAGCGGCCGCAAGAAGGTCGAGGCGCTCGCCGGGGAGTTGGATGCGCTGCGAAAGAAGGCCGAAGTCGCCGCCGCGAAGACCGCGAAAGAGCTGAAAGCGGCGAAAGCGGCGACGGTGGCGAAGTCGGCCAAGCCCGCCAAATCGGCGAAGTCGGCCAAGCAGTCGAAGCCGGCCACGTCGGTGAAACCCGCGAAGGCCGCCGAGTCAGTGAAACCGGCGAAGACGATCACGAAGAAGGCGAAAGCCGAGACCCTGGCCAAGCCGCCCGTTGCAGCAGCTGCGAGGCCGGCCAGGAGTGCGAAGCCGGCCGCATCCGCGAAGCCGGCGACGTCCGCCGCTGCCGAGAAGGCGGCCCCGGCCGCTGCCCCGGCGCACCCGCGGGCGACCCCGGTCACGCCGCACCTGTCCGACCTCTCCACTCTCACGGTGGCCCACCTCCGGCTGCGGGCGCGGGCGGCCGGCATCCGGGGCTACTCGACGCTCACGAAGGCGGGCCTCGTCGCGGCGCTCGCCGACGCCGGTTAGGGTCGCGTTCACCTTCCGGCTACCGGTGGTGACTAGGGTTCCAGCCACGTGCCCGGAGCGTTCGGGCGTTCGTGGCGACCGGAGTTGAGACGTGACTGAACCTCGAACGGGCATCATCGACCGCGAGGATCTGGCGGCGCCCGCCCGCACGCTCCTCGACGTGCTTCGCGAGACGGTGCAGACGCATCCGGACGCCTCGGCGCTGGAAGACGCTCGGGGGGCGTTGAGCTACCGCGAGCTGATGGCGCGCGTCGTGGCCGTGGCCGCGCGGCTCACCCTGGCCGGGGTGCGGCGCGGAGACCGGGTGGGCGTGCGTCTGCCCTCCGGCACCCGCGAACTGTACATCTCGATCCTCGCGGTGATCGCGGCCGGGGCGGCCTACGTCCCGGTGGATGCCGACGACCCGCTGGAGCGGGCCGACCTCGTGTTCGGCGAGGCGCGGGTGCGCGGTGTCATCGTCGGTGACGGCGAGTACCTGCCGGGCCCCGAGCAGGCAGAGGATCCTGCGTCCGACCACGAACCGGCGGCCGCGGCGTCGGCGACGGATGTGGACCTCTTCGCCGGCGCACCGGCGCATCCCAGCACCTCAGCCACCCCGATCGTGTCGGCACCGCTGCCGGTCGACGACGCCTGGGTGATCTTCACCTCGGGGTCGACCGGCACGCCCAAGGGGGTGGCGGTGAGTCACCGATCGGCGGCGGCGTTCGTTGATGCGGAGGCCCGCCTGTTTTTGCAGGGGGAGCCGATCGGTCCGGGCGATCGGGTGCTGGCAGGTCTGTCGGTGGCGTTCGACGCGTCCTGCGAGGAGATGTGGCTGGCCTGGCGGCACGGCGCCTGTCTGGTGCCGGCGCCGAGGTCGCTGGTGCGCAGCGGAATGGATCTGGGGCCGTGGCTGACCACCCGCGGGATCACGATCGTCTCCACGGTGCCGACGCTCGCCGCCCTGTGGCCGGCGGAGTCGCTGGAGAATGTCCGGCTGCTGATCTTCGGTGGGGAGGCGTGCCCGCCCGAGCTGGTGGAACGGTTGGCGGTCGAAGGGCGCGAAGTCTGGAACACCTACGGTCCGACCGAGGCGACCGTCGTCGCCTGCGGCGCGCTGCTCGCCCCGGGGGAGCCGGTGCGCATCGGGCTGCCGCTCGACGGGTGGGCGCTCGCCGTCGTGAACGCCGAGGGTCTGCCCGTTCCGGAGGGCGAGGTGGGTGAGCTGATCATCGGCGGTGTCGGTCTGGCACGCTACCTCGACCCGGCGAAGGATGCGGAGAAGTACGCTCCGTTCCCGACCCTCGGTTGGGAGCGCGCCTACCGCAGCGGCGACCTCGTGCGGTTCGACCCGGCCGGCCTGCTCTTCCAGGGGCGCGCCGACGACCAGGTGAAGGTGGGTGGCCGCCGCATCGAGCTCGGGGAGATCGAGTCGGCGTTGCAGGGCCTCGCCGGCGTCTCCGGGGCGGCGGCCGCAGTGCGCAGCACCGACGCCGGCAACCAGGTTCTGGTGGGCTACCTGGCCGTGGCCGATCCGGCTTCGTTCGACCGCTCGGCGGCGCTGGCGCGGCTGCGCGAGGAACTGCCGGCGGCCCTGGTGCCGCTGCTCGCGGTGGTGGGCGACCTGCCGACGCGCATTTCGGGCAAGGTCGATCGGGCGGCCCTCCCCTGGCCGCTGCCCGAGGCGGAGGCCGGCGCGGCCGACCTCGATCCGGCCGTGCGCGAGCTGGCCGCCGATTGGCAGGCGGTGCTCGGGCTCCCGGTCACGAACCCCGACGACAATTTCTTCGACCTGGGCGGCGGTTCGCTCTCTGCGGCGCAGCTGGTCACCCGCATCCGGCAGCGCGACCCCGAGTTCACGGTCGCCGATATCTACTCGCATCCGCGGCTGGGGGCGATGGCGGCCGAGCTCGCGGGGCGGTTGAGTGGTTCGCATCCGGTCGCCGCCGCCTCGACCCACACGGTTCCGCCGACGCCGGCGCGGATGCAGTGGTTGCAGACTCTGCTCGGCATCCCCTTGTTCGTGCTGAGCGGTTTCCGTTGGTTACTGTGGCTGCTCACCGCCAGCGCGATCCTCAACGGGTTCGGCGGGTTCGATTTTCTGCCGACTGCCCCGCTGTGGCTGCTCATCGTTGGGCTGCTGGTCTTCGCGACGCCGTTCGGGCGCATGGCCGTCTCGGTGGCGTGCGCGCGGCTCCTGCTGGCCGGTGTGACCGCGGGCGACTACCCGCGCGGCGGCGGGGTGCACCTGCGTTTGTGGCTCGCCGAGCAGGTGGCGCACCAGGTCGGAGCGGTGAGCCTGGCCGGAGCGCCGTGGATCACCTACTACGCTCGCGCCCTCGGCGCCCGGATCGGGCCGGATGTCGACCTGCACGCGCTGCCGCCGGTGACCGGGATGCTGCGCATCGGCGCCGGCGCGGCCATCGAACCGGAGGTGGACCTCTCCGGGCACTGGATCGACGGGGATCTGCTGCGCATCGGCGCGATCCGCATCGGCGCGAACAGCACGGTGGGCGCGCGCAGCACCCTCCTTCCCGGGGCGCGCATCGGCAAGAACGCCGAGATCGCGCCCGGCTCGTCGGTGTTCGGTCGGGTTCGAGCCGGCCAGCGCTGGGCGGGCTCGCCTGCCGAGCGGGTCGGCCCGGCCTCGGCCTGGTGGGATCAGGAACGTCCGGCCCGGCGCACGCGCTGGCTGCTCGCGTATGCGGTGTCGGCCGTGGCGATCGCGCTGCTGCCGGTCGTGGCGTTCGCCGCCGGGGGTGTGCTCGTCGCGGTGTTCGTGGCCGGTTCGTCCTCGCTCGCCGCCGCGCTGCTGCCGGCGCTGGCGGCGGTGGTGCCGGCGACGCTCGTTGCCGGCCTCGTGCTTGCCGGAGCGGTCGTCGTCGGGGTGCGTCTGCTCGGCATCGGCGTCGGCGCCGGCACCTACCCGGTTCGCGGTCGGGTGGGCTGGCAGGTCTGGACGACCGAACGGCTGCTCGACCTCGCACGCACCCTGCTCTTCCCGCTCTACTCCAGCCTGTTCACTCCGGTCTGGCTCCGGATGCTCGGGGCCGAGGTCGGCCGCGACGTCGAAGCCTCCACCGTGCTGCTGCTGCCGGGCATGACCACTGTCAAAGACGGCGCGTTCCTCGCCGACGACACTCTTGTCGCCTCCTACGAGCTGGGTGGCGGACGCGTGCGGCTGGCGCGGGCGGAGATCGGGGCGCGGGCCTTCCTCGGCAACTCGGGAATGGCCGGCGCCGGCCACCGGGTTCCTCGTGACGGCCTTGTGGCAGTGCTCTCCGCCGCACCGCGCAAATCGAAGCCGGGGTCGTCGTGGCTCGGCTCCCCGCCGGTTCGGCTGCGACGCACGGCCGCGACCGGGGACGACAACCGCACGTACAACCCGTCCGGGGGCCTGCGCACCGCTCGCACGCTCTGGGAGTTGGGCCGCATCGTCCCCGTGTTCATCACCTGCGCCATCGGGCTGGCGGTGCTGTTCGCGCTGGCGGCGCTCGCCGAGGCTTGGGGTCTGCTGGCGACGGTCCTGTTGAGTGGTGTGGTCATGCTGGCGGCCGGAGCCGTGGCCGCCGCGGTGAGTACGGCGGCGAAGTGGGTGCTGATCGGGCGCATCCGGGTGGCCGAGCATCCACTCTGGTCGTCGTTCGTCTGGCGCAGCGAGGTGTCGGACACCTTCACCGAGATGGTGGCCGCTCCGTGGTTCGCCGAAGCCGCCGCCGGTACGCCGGCGCTGGTGTGGTGGCTCCGCAGTCTCGGCGCCTCGATCGGGCGCGGAGTCTGGTGTGACAGCTACTGGCTGCCCGAGGCCGATCTGGTGCGGTTGGGGGACGCATCCACGGTGAATCGGGGCTGTGTGGTGCAAACCCACCTGTTCCATGATCGAATCATGAGCATGGACACGGTGACGCTGGAGACGGGCGCGACCCTCGGGCCGCACAGCGTCATCCTGCCGGCGGCGCGCATCGGCGAGCACGCCACCGTCGGGCCGGCCTCGCTGGTGATGCGCGGGGAGCTCGTTCCGGATCGCAGCCGGTGGAGCGGCAACCCGATAGGCCCGTGGCGCGAGGTCACGATCGCCGACTACCACGCGACGACGCCATGACGGGCGCGAAGAGCGCCGGAGCCCACCACGCGGGAGACCCCTACCTGCCGCACTCGGGCAACGGCGGATACACGGTGGAGTCATACGACCTCGACCTGCGGTACCGCGTGGCCACCAATCGCCTCGACGCCCGAGCGGTCATCGTCGCCACGAGCACGCAGGAGCTCTCGTCGTTCAGTCTCGACCTCGTGCGGCTGCGGGTGGGGAAGGTGCGGCTGAACGGCAGCAAGCGCACCCGCTTCACGCAGACGCCGTCGAAGGTCGTGGTGACGCCCGAACGGATGATCGGCGCCGGCGAGACGTTCACGGTGGAGTTCGACTACGCCGGATCGCCCGCGCCGCGTCGCAGCCCGTGGGGCACGGTCGGCTGGGAGGAGCTGACCGACGGCGTCATCGTCGCAGCCCAACCCTCGGGGGCACCGACGTGGTTCCCCTGCAACGACCACCCCTCCGACAAAGCCCGCTACCGCATCCGGGTGTCGGCCGAGGAGATGTACGCCGTCGTCGCATCCGGTCGGCTGACCGACCGCACTGTGTCGTCGGGTCGCGCGACCTGGACGTACGACTGCGAGGAGCCGACGGCCACCTACCTCGCGACCGTGCAGATCGGGCGCTACCTGCTGCGCCGGGCCGAGCTCAGCCCGACCTCGGTCGCGTTCGCCTTCCCTGCGGAGCTGGAGGCCCGCGTGCACGCCGACTTCGCCCCCCTCGCGACCATGCTCGGGTACTTCGCGGAGATCTTCGGCCCCTACCCGTTCGAGGACTACACCGTCGTGGTGACGGCCGACCCGCTCGAGATCCCGCTCGAGGCGCAGGCCGCCGCGATCTTCGGGGAGAACCATGTGGATGGCGCGGGCGGGTCGGAACGGCTCATCGCCCACGAGCTCGCCCACCAATGGTTCGGCAACAGCGTCGGCCTCGCCGCCTGGCGGCACATCTGGCTCAACGAGGGCTTCGCCTGCTACGCCGAGTGGCTCTGGTCGGAGCGCGCCGGCGGCGAGACGACCGATCAGCTCGCCCGTCGCTACCATGCGGGTCTGCAGGCCCTGCCGCAGGACCTCGTTCTGGCCGACCCGGGCGCCGCGTCGATGTTCGACGACCGCGTCTACAAGCGCGGCGCGCTCACCCTGCACGCGCTCCGGATCACGGCGGGGGATGCGGCGTTCTTCGACCTCGTGCGCGCGTGGACCGAACAGAACCGGTTCGGGGTGGTGACCACGGAAGACTTCCGCACGTTCGCCGGCGAGCGTCTGGCCGGTGCAACGGGACTGGACGCCCTCTTCGACGCCTGGCTCGACGGGGAACCGCTCCCCGCTCTGCCGCCCGCCCCGGCGACCTCCGTCAGAGCTCGCGGGCGACGCTGATCCTCAGCTCGGGGTCGGCCGCCGCCTCCCACACCTCATAGACACGATCGCTGTCGGGGAGCCGGGCCAGCATCCGCACCCCGTCGACGGACCGGCCGAACGTGACGGCCGACGGGTCGACGCGCAGCCCGCGGCCGTCGGCCTTCAGCACGGCTTCGATGCTGGTCCACCGTGCGAGCGGATCGGCGCCCTCCCGCCCGGAGACGTGCTCGATGGCCGTGGTGCGTTCCGGGTCCGTCGCCGCATCCGCGGGCTCCGCATCCACCCCGACCGCGCGGTCGAGAGAGGCCGCGGCCACCACGGTGTCGCCCACATGGCTCAGGCTGACGCGGATGCGCGTGGCGGCCGCCGGAGCCATGACCACCGGCCGCCCGTGCGCGCCGCCGCAGTCTGGGCAGCGCGCCTGAATGAGAACGGATGAGACCGGAACCCCGCACAGCTCTGACACCAGCTCGCGCAGCACGGGCCGGCCCGAGAGTGTTCCGTGCACGACCCGCAGAAGGAGGCCGCGGTCGCGCCGTTCCCCGAGCACGCTCACGCGCCCTGCGGCGGATCGGTGAGCAGGCTCACCCGCTCGGCGAGGTAGGGGCCGAACGGAACCGTGGCGAAGGCCGCCGGGCTCCAGCGCACCAATGCGACACCGTCGCGCAGGACGAGCGGCCCGCCCGCTCCGCGGAGCCCGGCCGCAGACAGGTCGATCTCGGGGGCGTCGTAGTTCACGGTCTCGCCCACCGCGAAATGCCCGCGCACCGCCGCGACGCGCAGTTCTCGCCGCGTCTCCGCGGAGACGGATTGGAAGGTCGGTCGGTTCGACTCAGCGGCGCGGGTGATCGAACCGGTGGCATGCAGCGACCCTGAGCGGTCGAGCAGCAGAACGCCGAGCCGCCACACCCGGCCGGCCGGCCGCAGCACGGCCTCGCGGGTCACCAGCATCCGTCGGTGCCGCGGCACGAAGACGGCGAGACCCTCGTCGCGGGCGCCCGCGACGTCGAGCCGCTCGACCGCATCCCGGAGCAGCACGCGGATGCCATCGATCGCCTTCTCGTCGCGCGCATCGTCCACGAGGAGAGGATATCGACCCACGCGGGGGTCGCGGTGGGCGCGCGGGGGACCAAGATAGAGGGATGAAGACGTTCACGCTTCCGAACACGACCCTCGAATCCTCCGACATCATCCTCGGCCTGATGCGGATCAGCTCCCTCAGCGACGAGGAGATCCGCACCCTGGTGCGCGCCGCGCGCGACGCCGGAATCACCACTTTCGATCACGCCGACATCTACGGAACCGAACGGCACGAGTGCGAGCGCCGGTTCGGCGAGGCGGGCGCGATCCCGGCCTCGGAGCGCGGATCGGTGATCATCCAGTCGAAGGTGGGCATCCGTCCCGGCTTCTTCGACTTCTCGAAGGAGCACATCCTGCGCACGGTCGACGAGTCGCTCGCCGCGCTGAACACGGACTACCTCGACACACTGCTGCTGCACCGGCCGGACACGCTGGTCGAGCCGGAGGAGGTCGCCGCCGCGTTCGACGAACTTCAGCAGGCCGGCAAGGTGCGCACCTTCGGTGTCTCCAACCACACCCCGGGACAGATCGAGCTGCTCAAGCGTTTCGTCACACAGCCGCTGGTGATCAACCAGGTGCAGCTGAGCATCACCCACGCGCCGCTGATCGCCGCCGGCATCGCCGCCAACATGGTGGGCCTCGACCAATCGATCGACCGCGACAACGGCATCCTCGACTACAGCCGGCTCAACGACATCACCCTGCAGGCCTGGTCGCCGTTCCAGAAGGCGTTCTTCGACGGTGTGTTCCTCGGCGATCGGCAGGCGTATCCCGAGCTCAACACGGTGATCGACGACCTCGCGGCTGCGTACGGCGTAGCGCCGGCGGCCATCGCTGTCGCCTGGATCACCCGCCACCCGGCCCGGATGCAGGTGGTGCTCGGCACGACGAAGGTCGACCACCTGCTCGACTCTGCCGCCGGCTCGGATGTGAGCCTCAGCCGAGAAGAGTGGTACCGCCTCTTCACCGCCGCCGGTCACATCCTCCCCTGACCCGCGCCTCCCCGCCTCGCAGGCGTTTCAGGCGCGGTCGGCGAGGCGGGTCGCGATCTGGGCGGGAACGGTGTCGTCCTGCAGAGAGGTTGTGTCGCCGAGCGGGCGGTCGTCGAACAGGTCGACGAGCAGCCGGCGCATGATCTTGCCCGAGCGGGTCTTGGGCAGGTCGGGCACCACGATGATGTCCCGCGGCTTGGCGATCGCGCCGATCTCGCGGGTCACCTGGGCGCGCAATGCCGCCCCCAGCTCGTCTTCGATAGCCCGCCAGACGGCGGGGTCGGCCCGCTCCTCGGCGGTCAACGACCTGGCCGGGATCACGAACGCGGCGACGGCCTGCCCGGTCGTCGCATCCGTCACCCCCACCACACCGGCCTCACCGACCGCGGGATGCGCGACCAGCGCCGACTCGATCTCGATCGTCGAGAGACGGTGGCCCGAGACGTTGATCACATCGTCGATGCGGCCGAGCAGCCAGATGTCTCCGTCGGCATCCACCTTGGCGCCGTCGCCCGCCAGGAAGTAGCCGCGGTCAGCATACGGCCGCCAATACGAGTCGAGGTACCGTTGCGGGTTGCGCCAGACCGTGCGTGCCATCGAGGGCCAGGTGCCGTCGATCACGATGAAGCCGCTCGTGCCGCTCGGAACGTCGTCGCCGTGCGCATCCACGACCCGCACGGTGACACCGGGAACGGCCCGCCCGGCAGACCCCGGCTTCAGCACGGCCACGCCGGGGAGGGGCGCAACGATGGCCGATCCGCTCTCCGACTGCCACCAGGTGTCGACGATCGGGGCACTCCCGGCCCCGACGTTCGCCCGGAACCACTCCCACGCCGCCGGGTTGATCGCCTCGCCCACCGTGCCGAGCAGCCGGATGCTGGAGAGGTCCCAGTCGGCGGGGAGACCATTCGGGAACCAGGTCATGAACGTGCGAATGAGCGTCGGCGCCGTGTAGTACGTGGTGACGCCGTACCGTTCGACGATCTCGAAATGCCGGCCGGGGTGCGGGGTGTTCGGGGTCCCCTCATAGATGACCGAGGTGGCGCCGTTCGAGAACGGACCGTAGAGCACGTAGGTGTGCGCCGTCACCCAGGCGAGGTCGGCCGTGCACCAGTAGACATCGTCCGGCTTCGCGTCGAACAGTGCCCAGTGGCTCCACGAGGCCTGGGTGAGGTAGCCGCCCGTGGTGTGCACCACGCCTTTCGGGGTGCCCGTGGTGCCCGAGGTGTAGATGATGAACAGGGGCGTCTCCGCGTCGAAGAACCGCGGCTCGTGCGTCGTCGGCGCGGTGTCGACGACCTCGTGCCACCACACGTCGCGCCCCGGGGTCCACGGGATGTCCGGGGTCAGCTCGCCCGTGCGCCGCACCACGAGCACATGCTCGATCGCGTTCTCGCCGCGCGCAGCCTCGTCGGCCCGCTCCTTGACGGCGACGGCCGCGCCGCGCCGGAACTGCCCGTCGGTGGTCACCAGCAGTTTGGCCCCGGTGTCCTCCACCCGGAATCGCAGTGCCTCGGCAGAGAAACCGCCGAACACCAGCGAATGCACGGCACCGATGCGCGCGATCGCCAGCGTGATCACGATCGTCTCCGGGATGACCGGCAGGTAGACGACGACCCGGTCGCCCTCGCCGACCCCGAGTCGCTCCAGCGCGTTGGCCGCCTGCGCCACTCGGCGTTGCAATTCGGCGTAGGTGATCGTCTCCCGGTCGCCGGGCTCGCCTTCGAAGCGGATGGCGACACGGTCGCCGTTCCCTGCGTCCACGTGCCGGTCGACGCAGTTCACGGCGGCGTTGAGCCGGCCGCCGGCGAACCATTCGGCTTTCGGAACGGTGAGCACATCGCGCCCGTCGGGGTCGACCTCGCCGGTCGGTCGTGCCGGTTCCCAGGTGTGCGCCCGATCCCAGCGTCGCTCCCAGTGCAGACGTTCGGCCTGGCGCTCCCAGAAGGCGACAGGATCGGCGGCCTGCTCCCAGGCCTCCTCGCCGACGTTCGCCAGCGCGGCGAAGACAGGTTCGGGCGGGTAGACGCGGGTGGGGGCGGCCGGATTCTCGATCGTGGTCACCGCTGCGACGATACCGGGAGCGCTGGCCGCCCGCGGCGGCCGGCGTCGTATTGCGCAATAGTCGGCGGGGCTGCGCCGGCGGGCAGGCTGAGGGCGGTGAGCCCCGCCCCCGGCGCCGCGAGCGCCGAGCCCATCGCGGAAGGGCGGGACAGCATCACTCGAGCCCGAGCTCCCTGCGCCAGTGAGCGAGGAACTCGGCGCCGGCGGTGTCGTGGGTCGCGTCGCCGATCGTGATCACCTCGTAGGGCCGGTCGAGGATGCCGTCGGCCGGCCGCACATCCACGTGGGCCACGTCGAAGCCGGCGCCGTGCACGAAATCGGCCATCAGGTAGTCGCTGCGCGAGTCGCCGATCGACCGCCAGCGCCGCGGGAGCGCGCCGCGGGCCGCGAAATAGTCGAATGCGCGCTGGGCTCCGCGGTCTTTGTCGAGCAGCACCGACTCGATGTCGGTCGAGATGATCGTCGGGTCGATGCGGAACGGCACGTCGCCGCGCGCATCCGGTGACACGCGCTCGCCGTGGCGCAGACCGTAGCCGAGTCCGGTGAGCAGGTCGAAGGCGGCGTCGCAGTAATGGTCCTGCGCCTCGGCGAAGGTCGCCGTGTCGACGTCGGTGCGCTGCTCGACCGAGATCATCGCGCGCTTCGTCTCGTCGAAGAACATGGTGTCGGCGAACCGCTCGCGAACCAGGTTCCGGATGCGGTCGACCGCGTCGGCGCCGAACGCCACGGTCTCGTCGACGGTCACCTCCCCCATCCCGTCGCCGGTGATGGGCGCCCAGGCGCCGCCCTTCTCGAACACGCCGAACATGCGCGCACCCTGCTGGTCGAGGGCGTCCGCGAGCCCGGCGTCGCGGAGCGGGGCCACCACTTGGTTGCGGATGAAGTCGCCCGACCGGCCGGTGATGAACGCGATCGGCACCCCGGCCGCCGTCATCGCGACGAGGTCGGTGACGATGCTGCGGATGGCGATGGTCCGGGTGACCGGGCTGGCGAGCGGCCCGTCGACGTCGAAGAGGAGTCCGAGATTGTGCACGTTCCATTGTGGCGGACGGCCGCGCCGGGTGGCCGTGTTCCCGTTGAGCGGTCGCAAACTATCGTTTCGACGCCCGAAACGACGCTCAGAACGACAGTTTGCGACCATTCGATACGTGGATCCGTTCCCGCGGGGCGGCAACTCCTACAGCGACTCCCAGAACCCGGCGTGCACGGCGGTCGCCTCCGGCAGTAGCGCCGGGCCGGCGACGGTGACGGTCTGCCCGCCGCGGGCGAACACCTCGCGGCAAGGGAGGTCCAGCGTCGGCTCGCCGTCCTGCGCCGGCACCAGGGCGGCAAGAGCCTGCTCGGGGAGGGCGTAGACGACCCGGCCGATCCCGGACCAGTAGATGGCGCCGGCGCACATGGCGCACGGTTCGGTGCTGGCGTAGAGGGCGCTGGTCCGCAGCTCCTCGCGGCTGAGGCGGATGCTGACCAGCCGCACCAGGTTCGTCTCGGCGTGCCCGGTGGGGTCGCCGTCGCCGACCGAGTTCTGCGCCTCGAAGGTGGCTCCTCCGGCAGTGACGAGAACGGCGCCGAAGGGGTGGCTCCCCGCCTCGCGGGCGAGGCGGGCGACCTCGATCGCCCGCCGCAGAACCGTCTCGTCGGTCGGCGACACTGTCGTGGGGTCGGTCATCCGTTGTCCTCCTCGGTGCGGGCGGGTGGTGTCTCCCGCACCCCAATCCTGCCCCCAACATCTGCGCCACATATCGCCTGAGGCCGCCTGGGACGCCGCATTCGGCACAAATGTTCGCCCGGTCAGCGCTAGCGTGGTGCCGAGCAGAAGAGGTCGAGGGATGACGGCAGACCGCCGGGGTGGGGAATCGTCGCACAGTCTGCGCCGGGCGTTCGCCGTGATCGTGATCCTGCTCGTGGCCCTCAGCGTCATCTCGGTCGTCGTCGCCGACTACTCGGTTCCCGACGCAGCGCTCTCTCTCGGCCTGCCCTTCGCCGTCGCCGCCGTCTACCTCGTCGCCGGGATCTCCGCCTGGGAGAGACGGCCCACCAATCCGGTGGGCGCGCTCATCGTCGCGGGGAGCGCCGCGGTCGTGGTCGGCTGCCTCGTCAACAGTGGCGAGACAGCGCTTCGCCTTGTGGGCACGGTGGCGTCGGCGGCGATCATCGCGGTGTGCGTGCACCTTCTGCTGATCTACCCTGGCGGGCGCCTGGTGGGGTGGGTCGAGCGCGTCACCGCGGGCTCCGCCTATCTGACGGTGGTGGGGATGCAGGCGGTCATCGTCGCGGTCGTCGAGACGTCGGCCGTCGCGGGGGCGACCGACCGCGCGGTGGGAGTCCTCCTCGCGGTCAAAGGATGGGCCATGTTCGCCGTGCAGCTCACCGTGGTCGTCGTGCTGGCGCTCCGGCTGGCCCGGGCGGGGTCGGCAGCACGCCGCCTGCTGACCTCGTTCTACCTGTACGGCCTCATCGCCGTGGTCGCCGTGCCGATGCTGCCGATCCTCGGCCTGAACCCGGTCGCCCTCTTCGTGACCCAGTACGTGCTGCTCTGCAGCGTGCCGGTGGCTTTCGTGCTCGGGATGCTGCGCGGGCGGTTCGTTCCGGAGTCCACCGCGGCGCACCGCCCGGCCGGTGACCACGGGGTGGGTGATCCCGAGCTGTCGCACGCGCTCACGCGCCTCCTGGGCGACCCGACGGCCGAGGTGATGCTGTGGTCGGAGGCCCGGGGGCTGTGCGATCTGCGCGGCGACGCGATCGATTCGGTGGTGGTCGACCCGGCCGAGGGGCACGCCCTCCGGATGCGCTCGGACGACGAGCGTGTCGGCGTCCACGCCATCCGTGACGGGCCGAATCTGTTGGCGGCGATCGTGTACTCGACACTGCTGGTCACCGACTCCTCACGCCTCGAAGCGGCCGGGCAGCTCATCGCGGTCGCTGTCGCCCGCCAACATCTCACGGACCGGCTCCGACGGAGCGAGCAGGAGGTTCGGGATTCGCGGGTGCGCCTGGTGGGCGCCGCCGACGACGCGCGCGCGCAGATCGCCCAGAATCTGCACGACGGGGTGCAGATGCGCCTGGTCGTGCTGTCGATGCAGGCGGGCTCGCTCGCCGCACGGCTCGACGACGCCGATGCGGCGGCGGCCGCGACCGGCCTGCGTCAGGCAATCGACGTCGCCGCCGCCGAAGTGCGTGGACTCGTGCGCGAGGTGATGCCCCCGTTGCTGGTCGAGCGCGGGCTCGGGGCGGCCATCGAGGGGCTGGCCGGTCACGCGCCGGTGCCGTCGACCGTCGAGATCTCCCCCTCGATGGCGCAGGCGGAGCAGCGGATTCCGCCGAACATCCAGCGAGCCCTGTACTTCGTCGCGGCGGAGGCTCTGACCAATGTGGTGAAGCACGCGCGCGCATCCTCGGTGACCGTTCACCTCGCCCTCGACGATGGCGAACTGCGGATGGACATCTGCGACGACGGCGACGGCGCCGAGTGGAACGGCACAGGAACGGCCCGCGGGAGTCAGCCGAGCGGGGTCGGGGTGCGCGGCATCGTCGACCGGGTCGAGACGATGGGCGGCCGGGTCGCTTTCCGTTCCGAGCCGGGCGGCGGAACGAGAGTGAGCGTGAGGATGCCATGCGGGTGGTGATCGCGGATGACGAGCCGCTCATCCGGGAAGGCCTGTCGGCGGTGCTGCGCGACCGTGGGTTCGAGGTCGTGCGCTCGGTCGGAACGGCCGACGAGCTGATCCGGGCGGTCGCCGACGAACGCCCGGCGATCGCGATCACAGACATCCGCATGCCGCCGGCGATGCGCGACGAGGGCCTGCTGGCGGCCCTCGCGATCCGTGCCGCGCATCCGGAGACCGCCGTCGTCGTGCTCTCGCAGCATGTGCAGCAGCAGTACGCTCGCGAACTGATCGGCGGGGGTGGTGGCGGTGTCGGCTACTTCCTGAAGCAGCGCGTCGGAGACATCGAACGGTTCTGCGCCGACCTGACCGGGATCGCCGGGGGTGCCACGATCCTCGACACGGAAGTGGTGGAATCCCTGGCGGCCGGAGCCCGCCGGAGGGCGGCCGTCGAAGGCGAGCTGACGGCCCGCCAGCAGCAGATCATCGAACTGATGGCGCAGGGCCTGTCGAACGCCGCGATCGGGGCAGCCCTGCATCTCACCGAGCGCTCGGTCGTCGGCCACATCTCGCGGATCTACGAGACCTTCGGCCTGCTCGCCGAAGACGATGTGCACCGCCGCGTGCGCGCGGTGACCCGCTACCTGATGAGTGAGGCGGCGCCGGGTCGGGTGGCGGAGATCAGGTAGGTACCCAGCTCCCTGGTGCGCACATCCCCCGCTTTCTACTCTGGGGAGTCAGCTTCAGAGCAAGGGATCGCACACATGACGGCAGCACACCGTTCGCCGCGTCGTCGGCGGATCATCCGCCGGAGCGTCGGTCTCGCCATTGCGGGCACGCTCGCGCTGAGCCTGACCGCGTGCAACCTGTCGCTGCTGACCGACCGCATGGCCACATCCGACATCGGCTGCTCCTCGTGGAGCCTCACCGCGAAACCCGGCTACGGGGGACGTTCGGCACGGCCGGAGACGGGGTGACGGCGACACCGCAGGTCATCGACGGCAACGGCACGGTTCTTTTCACGGCAGCGCCCTACGACGTCGTCACGGTCACTGACGGGTCATCCATCGTCGCGCCCTTCACTGCTGCGCCGACCGCGAACCCGATCATCGCCGGCATCTACGGCGACAGCATCGCGGACGGCGACAGCGACAATCGCAGCGAGTTCCTCGGGCGTTGCGACGGTCTGCCCCTCGCGGCGAGCATCGCCCTCTCCCCGGCGAAAGCCACGCCGACGAGAACACTGCCGACCTTCGATGTGCGCTTCTCGGAGGCCGTCGCGGGTTTCGATGCGCCGGATCTCCTCCTCGGTGGCACCGCGCATCCCGTCGGTGCGTCGGTGTCGCTGCTCACACCCGTTCAGCGCGCGAAGGACTACCCGATTCCGCTCGACACCGTCGGGCTCGCCCTCTCGTCGAGCGCATCCATCTACCGGGTCACGATCACCGGTGTGGCGAACGACGGCACGGTGACGGTCGGTCTGCCGGCGGGCGCCGTGCACGGCCAGGATGCGGCGGCGAGCACGGACACGAACCTCGCGGTCGCCCCGGCCGCGGCGACGATCGACACCACCGGCCCCGCCCTCCGGGCGCTTCCCGATCTCATCCGTCAGCTCTCACCGGGGGAGACGTCGGTGCCGATCATCTGGGCCGACCCGGCCGTCGACCCGGCGGATGTCGCCGACGAACACTGCTCGTCGACGAGCGGTTCGGCCTTCGCTGCGGGGGACACCCTCGTGACCTGCACCGCCAGGGATGCCCTGGGCAACGTGTCGTCGACGTCGTTCACAGCACGCGTGCGCGCTGCGCAGACTCCGGCCGTTCACCTCGCCCCGGAGGGTGCGACCGCTCCCGCCCAGGGCGGCACCAGCACGTTCTCGATCTCGGCCACCGACTACACCGGCGCAACCTCGCCGCTGCCTGCGGCGGACTACTCGGTGGTGTCGAGCGTGTCGAGCGACGAGATCACGAAAGCGGACGGGTCTTTCGCCGTAGGCTTCCCGCACGCCAGCCCGCACACGATCACCGTGACTCAGCTCTCGACCGGTGCGACCGCCGTGCTCACGGTGCAGGTCACCCCTGCGAAGGCCGTCGTCGTGCCGGCCGGCCCCGGGGATGCGACCACCGGTGGCCGGGAGCCAACCGGCACTGCGGCCGGGGATGCGACGCCGCTCGCCGCGACCGGGAGCGATCCCATCGCCGCTCTTCTCGCCGCCGCCACCCTGCTGCTCGTGGGCGCCACGACGTTCCTGATCGCCAGGCGCCGCCGCATGGTTGGCTGAGGCGCCGCCGCATGGTTGGCTGTGCCGCCGCCGCGCACCCGTGGGACGTCAGTCGGCGAACGCCCCGGCGATCTGAAGCAGGGTGGAGCCGACCGTGAACGCCAGAAGCAGGCTCGCGAGGATGATTCCGGCGATGGCGGATCCGCGCCCGCGCATCGCGCCTCCGGCGGTCTCTCGCAGGCCGGCGAGGCCGTAGCGGAGCGAGAAGGCGAACAGTGCCGCCACGATGAGCAGGTGCACGATCACGGACGCCCAGGCGAGCAGCGGCGAGGGGGAGTTCGACAGCACCGCTCCGGCCACGAGGTTGAGGACGATGTTCGCGACGATGATGAAAAGCGCGAACGACACGGAGAGCCGCGCCGCCCTGCTCGACGGCGCCGACGGCTGGTTCGGGTACGGAGCGGTCACCTCTGAAGAGTAGCGAACCCGCGCGGTGTCAGCCGGCGCGTGTCACGATGAGCTGCTGGATGCCATCCAGGATGCGCTCGGTGCCGAACGCGAGGGCGTTGTCGCGGTCGTCGCCGGCCGAGGCGCCGGCGAACGCTGACGCAACGTGGGGGAACCGTGTGGCGTTCTCCCCGATGATCTCCATCATGAGGGCGGCCGTGGCCTCTTCGGGTGCGCCGGTCGTCACCTGCTGCTGCACGATGCTGCGCACGTGCCCGCTGAGCAGAGCGAGGACGTCCAGCTGTTCGGCCGCCCGCAGGGGGGTGCCGGCGAGGGCGGTGAGCCCGAGTTCGTACCACGCGAGTTCGTTCGGGCCGATCACGCGCGCTCCGACGGCGAGCTCCAGCGCCCAGGGGGCGGCCAGGAACCGGCGATGGATCTCGACGGTCCAGGCCGTGAGGTCCGCGCGCCAGTTCGTTCGCGCCACGGTCTCGTTCTCCGCGGTCGGCGGTGCGCCGAGTCGCTTGTCGAGCATCAGGGCTGTCAGCTCCGATTTGCCGGGTACGTAGCGGTAGAGCGACATCTTGGTCGCCCCGATCTCGTCGGCGACCCGCTGCATGGAGACGGCGGCGAGGCCGTCGGCGTCGGCGATTCCGATGGCCGCGTCGACGATGCGTTCGAGGCTCGTCTTCGGCTTGGGTCCGCGTTTCGGTGTGCTCTGACCGGGCCAGAGGAGGGTGCGATCGAATGCCATCTTTCGGCTCCTTCCGACATCGGCTCTTGAAACTGTGTCTACCATACGCTAAATTGTGTCCATCGGACGCAATAACGATTGGAAGGCTGCCCCATGTCATCGAAGAAGGTCCTCATCTCGGGCGCGAGCATCGCCGGTCCGGCCGCAGCGCTGTGGCTGGCCCGACTCGGCTACGAGGTCACGCTCGTCGAACAGGCGCCGGCGCTGCGGCCCGGCGGCCAGGCGGTGGACTTCAAAGGGCGCACCCACCGCTTCGTGCTCGAGCGGATGGGGATCTGGGATGACGTCGCCGCGGCCCAGACGCCGAAGACCGATCTGCGCATCATCGACGACACCGACCGGGTTCGAGCGGTGATGCCGGGCGAGTTCATCGGTGGCGACCTGGAGATTCTTCGCGGAGACCTGTCCGGCATCCTGCACCGGCACACGGCGGACGACTGCGACTATGTCTTCGGTGACCGGATCGTCGAGCTCGCCGACACCGGTCGCGGCGTCGAGGTGTCGTTCGCGCACCGTGCTTCGGAGACGTTCGACCTCGTTCTCGGGGCCGACGGCGTCCACTCGGGTGTTCGCCGCCTCGCGTTCGGGCCCGAGTCGTCGTTCGTGAGACCGCTCGGCTACCATTACGCCGTCGTCGGTGCGACCGTGCCAACCGACCTTCCGACGGTGCTGCCGACCGGGCGCCAACTCGGCTACGCATACAACGAGCCGGGTCGGCTTGCGGTGCTCGGTGGTTCGAAGGCGCCACAGCTGTTCGTCTTCGCCGGCGAAGACGCGGACTACGACCGGCACGACGTCGAATCGCAGAAGCGATTCCTGCAGTGCCACTACCGGGATGCGGGGTGGCGCGTCCCCGAGCTGCTCGCGGCGGCGGTGGCGAGCGACGAGTTCTACCTCGACTCGCTGGCGCGCACGAAGATGACCGCCTTCACGTCCGGGCGAGTCGCGCTCCTGGGTGACGCCGGCTACGCGAACACCCTCGGCGGATTCGGAACCGGGCTCGCCCTCGTCGGGGCGTACGTCCTCGCGGGGGAGCTCGCCGACGCCGGCGGCGACCATCGGGCGGCCTTCACCGGCTACGACCGCCGAATGCTGAAGCCGACGCGGATCGCGCGCTCGGGCAACGCGGGGCCGTTCCTGGCCCCGCCGTCGCGGGCGCGCATCCGGATGCGCGACTTCACCTTCTCGAACCGGCTCGCCTTCGCTGCGATGATGAAGCTGACCGATGTCTTCGCCACCGACGACGCGGTTCCCGACTACGATGCCGTGTCGGCCCGCCGGATGGCGGCGGAGACGGACTAGAGCGAGGCGCAGGCGCAGGGTGGAGGCAGGGGCGGAGTCGCGCCAGCGAGGCAGCTCAAGCCGGGCGCGGTCGCGCGGTGCGTAATATGGATGCTCGGTGCACGGAGGGAGTCGCTCATCGGCAAGATCCCCACGGTCTACGACGTGGCCACGCATGCCGGGGTGTCGATCGCCACGGTGTCCCGCGTGTTCGGGCGTCCCGACTCGGTCAAGCAGGAGACCCGCGAGCGCGTGCTGGCCTCGGTGGATGCTCTGGGGTATGTCCCGAGCGGTTCGGCCCGCGGTCTTGCGGCTCGCCGCACCGGCGTGATCGGCCTGTTCTTCCCCGGCCTCGATGCGATGGACGACATCGGCGACATCGTGGTCGAGGTCGACGGCGATGACGGAAGTGCCGCGGAGAGTGGGCGCGAGTCCCGCGGCTCCGCCCGGATCGTGCGCGACGTCGCCGGCGCCGTCGACACGCGCGCCCTCAATCTGTACTTCGACGAGGTGCTCCGCGGCAGCGAGCTGGAGGCCTGGCGCAGCGGGTTCGTCCTGCTGGTCGGTGTCGGGCGCGGCAGCACGGCGCCGGACACGGTGCGCGATATGGCGGGCCGTGTCGACGGTCTGATCGTGCTCGCCGGCAGTGCCGGGGAGGAGGAGCTCGCCCAGTTGGCCCGGCGCATCCCGGTCGTGGTGATGGCCGGCCCGCGGCGAGGGGACGCACTCGACCACGTCTCCGTCTCGAACGCCGAGGGGATGCACGCCCTCGTCACGCACCTCATCGTCGACCTCGAGGTCGTCGACCTCGTGTACGTCGCCGGAAGCATGGACTCCCCGGATGACGCCGAGCGTTGGAACGGGTACCGGTGCGCTCTGCTCGACGCCGGGATCGTGCCGCCCGCCGGGCCGGAGCTGCGTGGCGATTTCACGCGCGAGGGCGGGCGCCGCGTCGGCCGCGAACTGCTGCGCCGGGAGCACCTTCCGCGTGCCGTCGTGTGCGCGAACGATCAGATGGCTCTCGGTGTGATCGACGCGGCGCACATCGCCGAGGTCGCCGTTCCGGAGGTGCTGATCGTGACCGGTTTCGACGGCATCGACGCCGGGCGGCTTTCGACACCTCGCCTCACCACTGTGCGCCAGCCGATGGAGCTCCTCGGGCGCGCCGCGGTGCAGGCGCTGGTGCGGCGACTGGCCGACCCCGACCGGCCGCCGACCTCGACCCGGCTTCCCGTCGAGGTGATCCTGCGCGAGAGTTCCGAGCGCATCTGATCCGTCCCGACCGCGTCGGGTTCGCCGCCGAGTCGCGGAGGCCTCGCGGCACCAGAGGTTGCAAACGTCAATGTATGCGCTTACACTCGGTGCCGTACCCACCCGCGACGAACCGGTCGCCGACCTGTGCCTCCCTCGGGGAGAGGCGGGTCGGGGCCGACGGAGCGGACGAGCAAGGACGGTGGCGATGACGCACACGAAGCACGATCCGGCCGCAGAGCCGGGCCGGTCGGCGCGGCCGGCGACCCCGGCGCGACCCCGGCGCACACGGCGCGCACGACTCGCGGTCCTCGCGGCGGTCGCCGCAGCCGGACTCGTCCTCTCGGGATGCTCCATCCAGATCACGAGTGAGCAGGACCCCTCGATCCCCGCGAACACGATGCTGCTCGCGGCCGACAAGGGAACGCCGATGATGGAGCGCAACTTCAACCCGTACGCCGTGAACAAGCGCGTCGCGGCCAGTTACATCTACGAGCCGCTCACCGTCATCAACGTCCTCGACGGCAAGCAGACCATGTGGCTGGCCAGTGCCGTCTCGCTGCCCGACCCGAAGACGATCGACTACACGATCCGCAGCGGTGTCGACTGGTCCGACGGCAAGCCGTTCACGCCGGCCGATGTGGAGTTCACCTTCGATCTGATCAAGAAGTTCCCCGCCCTCGACCTCAAGGGCGCGTGGCAGCACATCGACACCATCGAGGTGAAGGGCCAGCATGTGCTCTTCCACCTCAAAGAGGAAGACGCCCCGGCGGCCGACATCATTTCGCAGACGCTGATGGTGCCCCAGCACATCTGGAAAGACGTGGCGCATCCCGACACCTGGCGCGACCCGAATCCCGTCGGCACCGGTCCGTACACACTCGGCAACTTCTCCTCGCAGCAGTACACGATGAACAAGAACCCGATGTATTGGCAGGCCGACACGATCGAGGTCGAACACCTGGTGCTGCCGGCCTCCACCAGCCAGCTGGACATCGTGACCAAAGGCTTCGACTGGGCGTACGCGTTCATGAGCGATGTGCAGGGCACCTGGGTCTCGGCGAACCCGAACAACAAGTACTGGTTCCCGCCGGGCGGGGTGATCAGCCTCATGCCGAACTTCACGGTCGCGCCGTTCGACAACCTCGACGTGCGCCGCGGGATCGCCCTGGCGCTCGACCGCGACAAGATCGCCGATGCCGCGACCGAAGGCTATATGTCGGCCGCCGGCCAGACCGGGTTGATGCTGCCCAACCAGAAGAGCGAACTCGACCCGAGCATTCCGAACCAGGGGCTGATCGCACAGGACACCAAAGGCGCTTTGGCTGCGTTCGCCTCCGCGGGGTACACGCAGAAGGGCGGCAAGCTCGTCGACAGCACGGGCAAACAGTTCTCGTTCTCGATCACCACGGCCAACGGGTACACCGACTGGCTGCGGGCCGTGCAGGAGGTGCGCAAGGAGCTCGGCGACCTGGGCATCGACGTGACGATCAAGCAGCCGCAGCCACCGGGATACCAGCAGGCGATCCAGAACGGCGACTTCCAGGTCGCGATGGGAGGCATGGGAGGCGGAGTCATCTTCCAGGCGTACAACGGGCTGCTCAACAGCGCCTTCGCAACCCCCATCGGCACTGCCACGGCGAGCAACTTCGGCCGCTACAAGAACGCGACGACGGATGCGCTGCTGCAGCAGTACAAGACCACGACCGATGAGAAGGTGCGGCTGCAGCTCAGCTACCGCTTGCAGCAGACGGTGTACGACCAGCTGCCCGTGATCGGTCTGTACTACGGCGGGCTCTGGGGCCTGTACAACGACGCCAAGTTCACCGGATGGCCCGACGCGAAGAACCCGTACGCGCCGCCGCAGACCTACGACCAGACCCCATTGCTGGTCTTCACCCATCTGAAGCTGCGGAAGGAGGGCGAGTAGCCCCATGGCCTACGCACTGCGAAAACTCGGCCTCTTCGTGCTCACCCTGTGGGCAGCCGTCACCCTCAACTTCCTGCTCCCGCGGCTCATGCCGGGCTCGCCGACGGATGCCGCGATCGCGAAACTCTCGCAGAACGGTCCCGTCACCCAGGCCACCAAGAACGCGATCGAGGCCCAGCTCGGTGTTCCGGGCGGCAACCTCTGGGATCAGTACGTGAGCTACCTGCACCAGGTCGTCACGTTCGACTTCGGTGTCTCCTACACCTTCTATCCGCAGTCGGTCTCCGAGCTCGTCGGTCAGGCTTTCCCCTACACGATCGTCCTGCTCGGCATCGTGACGATCGTGGCCTTCGTGATCGGCACTCTGATCGGCGTGCTCGCCGCTTGGCGCCGGAACACGTGGCTCGACTCGCTTCCGACGCTGACCGGAACCTTCGCGAGCACCTTCCCTTACTTCTGGACGGCGCTGCTGCTGCTGTTCTTCCTCGGTTATGTGCTGCACTGGTTCCCGACATCGGGCGCCTTCGGTCCGACGGCGACACCGGCTTTCACCTGGAACTTCATCGTCGACGTGGCGTATCACGCGGTGCTGCCGGCGGTGACGATCCTGATCACCTCGATCGGCGGCTGGATCCTCGGGATGCGCAACGCCATGATCAACACCCTCGGCGATGACTACGTGACCTTCGCCGAGGCGAACGGTCTCAAGGGCCGCACCGTCGCGATGAAGTACGCCGCGCGCAACGCGATCCTGCCCAACCTGACCGGCTTCGGGCTCGCGCTCGGTGGCGTGGTCGGCGGATCGATCCTCGTCGAGCAGGTGTTCGGCTACCCGGGTATCGGCTTCCTGCTGTTCAACGCCGTGATCGGCCAGGACTACCCGCTCATGCAGGCGCTGTTCCTGCTCATCACGGTGAGCGTGCTCGTCGCCAACTTCCTCGTCGACATCCTGTACGGCGTACTCGACCCAAGGACACGCCGATGACGTCGACTCAGAACATCAAATCCATCTCGGCCGATGCCACGCGCCCGCCGCGCCGGTTCGCCGCTCTCGGCCGTATCGCCGCGACGCTCTGGTCGAACTGGAAGGCCAGGCTCGGCCTGATCATCCTCGCGTTCTTCGTGCTCGTCGCGATCTTCGCGCCGCTGCTCGCGCCATACGGCGCCAGCCAGGACGGCTTCCCGCGCAACGCCGACTCCAGCGCGGCCCACTGGCTCGGCACGACGGCGGCCGGCGAGGATGTGCTCAGCCAGCTCATCTACGGCGCCCGCATCAGCGTCGCTGTCGGGTTCATCGCCGGCGCGCTCTCCACCGTCGTCGCCGTGCTGATCGGTCTGAGCTGGGGCTACATCCGGGGCTTCGGTGCCGAGGTCGTGAACTTCTTCGTCAACCTGTTCCTCGTCATCCCGGGCCTGCCCCTCATGATCGTGATCGCCGCCTACCTGCAGAACGGAGGCCTGGTGATGATCGTGACGGTGATCGTGATCACGGGTTGGGCGTGGGGCGCCCGCGTGCTGCGCAGCCAGACGCAGTCGCTGCGGTCGCGCGATTTCGTCACCGCCGCCCGGTTCTCCGGCGACCGTCCGTTCCGGATCGTGTTCAGCGAGATCCTCCCCAATATGACCTCGCTGATCACCGGCAGTTTCTTCGGAGCGGCGACCAGCGCGATCCTCGCGGAGGCCGGGCTGGAGTTCCTCGGTCTCGGTGACTCCTCGATCGTCAGCTGGGGCACCATCCTCTACTGGGCGCAGAACTCGAATGCCCTCCTCACCGGGCAGTGGACGCTGCTCTTCGCGCCCGGACTCTGCATCGCGCTGCTCGCGATGAGCCTGACGCTCGTCAACTTCGGTGTCGATGCCATCAGCAACCCGCGCCTGCGGGAAGGCCGCCGCGTGCGCGGTAGTCGTCGCACCGAGGAAAGGAAGGACCGATGACCGAGCTCCTCGAGGTCCGCGATCTCTCCGTCGTCTACGAGTCGGCCGGCCAGCGGCCGGTGCAGGCGGTCGACCACGTGTCGTTCACCGTCGGCGCGGGCGAGTTCATCGGGCTCGTCGGAGAGTCGGGGTCGGGCAAGTCAACGCTCGGCTTCGCCGTGACCCGGCTGCAGAAGCCGCCCGCCCGCACCAACGGCGGCGAGATCCTGTTCGGCGGCCACGACATCCGCGAGCTCGGCAAGGAGGCCTTGCGCCGCCAGCGGCAGGGCGGCTTCGCGATGGTGCTCCAATCGGGCATGAACGCCCTCAACCCGGTGCGCACGATCCGCAACCACTTCGTCGACATCTTCCGCGCCCACGGCCATGTGCCGCGCGGGCGCTGGGACGATCGGATGACCGAGCTCGTCGAGAAGGTCGGGCTGACCCCTCCGGTGCTCGCGCGCTTCCCGGGCGAGCTGTCCGGCGGGATGCGCCAGCGCGTCTCGATCGCGCTCGCGCTCTCCCTGGAGCCCCAGCTGATGGTGTTCGACGAGCCGACCACCGCGCTCGACGTGCTCGTTCAGCACGCCATCATGGACACCATCACCGAGCTGCAGCGCGCCGAGGGTTTCACTGCGATCCTGATCAGCCACGACCTCGGCGTCGTGCTCGAAGCCACCCAGCGTGTGCTGGTGATGCACGACGGCCGGATCGTCGAGGATGCGCCGAGCCACCGCATCCTCGAGAGCCCGCAGGACCCGTACACCCGGATGCTCCTCAGCCACTATGCCGACCCGCGCGCCGAGGTGGTCGAGCTGCCCGGCTTCCCGGCCCGCGGTGCCCGCGAGCGGGCCGATGCGGTCGACAGTGCCGCCACCTCCACGGCATCCGCACGCCACGGGCGCTCGGCCGAATCGGCCATCGTCGTCGATGGTGTCTCGAAGATCTACCCGCCGCCCCGCCGCGGCGAGAAACCGGTGACAGCTGTCGACACTGTGTCGTTCACGCTCGAGCCGGGGCAGTCCCTCGCCCTCGTGGGCGCCTCCGGCAGCGGCAAGTCCACGATCGCCAAACTGGTGACCGGGGTCGAGAGACCGACGTCGGGGAGCGTGCGGTTCGGCGAGTTGGACGTTCCGCGCCTCCGGCGGTCGGGCATCCGCACCCTGCACAAGAACGTGCAGATGATCTTCCAGGACCCGTATGCGGCACTGAACCCCTTGCACACCGTCGAGTACACGCTGACCCGCCCGATCGTGAACTTCACCGGTCTGCATGGCAAGGAGGCCCGCCACCGGGTTCTCGAACTGCTGGAGACGGTCGGGCTCACCCCGGTCGAACAGTTCGCGTCGAAGCTTCCGCACCAGCTCTCGGGCGGCCAGCGTCAGCGAGTGGTGATCGCCCGGGCGCTCGCCAGCGACCCGCAGGTGCTCATCGCCGACGAGCCCGTCTCGATGCTCGACGTGTCGCTGCGGGCCGGAGTGCTCGCTCTGCTCGAGAATCTGCGCGAGCGCTGGGGTGTCTCGATGCTCTACATCACACACGATCTGCTCTCGGCGCGGTTGGTGACCGACGACATCATGGTGCTGAACGGCGGCCGCGTCGTCGAACGTGGCCGCACTGCCGACGTGCTGCAGCATCCCACCGACCCGTACACGATCGGCCTGCTCGATGCGGTGCCCAATCCGGCCCGCGCGAGACAGGCGCCGGCGTGACGGCCGCCGACGCGTTCGAGACCCCGAACGTCACCGACATCGACAAGAAGCCCGACCTCATCAAGACATTGGAGCACGCGTGCTGACCTTCCCCGACGGCTTCCTGTGGGGGGCGGCGACCGCCGCCCACCAGATCGAAGGCAACAACATCAACAGCAATTGGTGGGTGCACGAGCACACGCCGGGCACCTCGATCGTGGAACCCTCCGGCGACGGCATGGACAGCTACCACCGCTACCGCGAAGACATGCGGTTGCTCGCCGACGCCGGCCTCAACACTTACCGGTTCAGCGTCGAGTGGGCGCGGATCGAACCGGAGCGAGGCTACGTCTCCCGTGCTGAGATCGACCACTACCGCCGCATGGTCGACGCGGCCCACGAGTTCGGCCTGAACCCGGTCGTGACGCTGATGCACTTCACTGTTCCGCGCTGGTTCGAACGTGACGGCTTCTGGCGCGCATCCGACGCCGCCGACCTGTTCGCGCGCTACACCGAACTGGCCTTGCCGATCGTCTCAGACGGTGTCGACTACGTCTGTACGATCAACGAGCCGAACATCGCCGCGATGCTCGCCGGCGGTGAGGACGCCGCCAACCTCGTGGCTTTCGGGCTGCCCAATCCCGACCTCGGCGTCGCGGATGCGCTGCTCGCATCGCACCGCCGATCGCGAGAGGTGTTGTCGCAGGTCGCCGGGCTGAAGAGCGGGTGGACCATCGCCACCCAGGCCTTCCGCTCCACCGGGGAGCCGGGCGCGGACGAGATGCTTCGCGAGTACGGCTACTCGCGCGACGACTGGTACCTGGAACAGTCGGCCGGGGACGACTTCGTGGGCGTGCAGGCCTACACCCGCACCTTCATCGGCCCGAACGGCCCGCTGCCGGTCGCCGATGACGTTGAGACGACGCTCACCGGCTGGGAGTTCTACCCGCCTGCGGCGGCCGAGGGCGTGCGCAGCGCCTGGGAGCTCTCCGGGGGCGTCCCCGTGATGATCACCGAGAACGGCATCGCGACGGCAGACGACGAACGCCGCATCGCCTACACCGCGGCCGCCCTGCGCGAGCTGCACGCGACGATCGAAGACGGCATCCGACTCGAGGGCTATCTGCACTGGAGCGCGCTCGACAACTACGAGTGGGCGAGCGGATACCGTCCCACATTCGGTCTCATCGCGGTCGACCGCGCGACCTTCGCGCGCACCCCCAAGCCCTCACTCGCCTGGCTCGGTTCGGTCGCCCGCTCCAACGGTCTCGCCTGAGTGGGCCCGGGCCCGTGCGATGCGGCCGATGCCCCGAGGTGGGTTCGACGTCGATGAGTTCTGGCCGGACCCCGCTACGTCAGCCGCCGCGACAGGTGAACGGTAACGAGGTCACCGAGCCCCTTGCCGAGTTGTTTGCGCAGTTTGGCGCTGACCGAGAGCATATGACCGCCGCGACCGGTGACCGTGAGACCGACGCTGGTGAGCGAAATGCCGTCGATCGTGGCGTCGACACGCACCGCCTTCTTCGTGCCGAAGAACTCGGCCGACCCCGGCATCTCGACGCACGACCAGAGCTCGCCCTTCACGTCGACGCCGATCGGTGCGGTGAAGGCGTGGTCGAGTGCGGCAGGAAGGTCGGTCATCGTCTGCTCTCCTCCGTGAGAGTTCGTCGTGCGCCGGGACTGGTGCCCTCTCGGCACCGTTGGCACTGTATCTCCGTGTCGCTCCGGCGACGAGGGGGCTAGGGTCGGAACGGTGAGCATCGATCCCGCAGACCCGCGAGCAGTGGCCGAATTCGTGCGCCGACAGGCGATCGGTGTCGTCGCGACCGTCACCGCCGAGGGGCGCCCTGAGGCTGCCCTGGTCGGGCTGACCGCGCGGGATGACGGCACCCTGATCTTCGACGCCCCGATCGGCTCCAGGAAGATCGCCAACATCGGGGCCGTCTCCGAGGTCGCCGTCGTCGTCGGGACCGACGGAGACCTGTCTGTGCAGCTCGAAGGGTCGGCGTCGATCGCGACAGGCGACGATCGCCTCGCCTTGGGCGCTTCGTACACCGAACAGTTCCCGGGTTCGCGGGCGCTCGACGACGATTTCGCGATCGTCGCCGTCGAGATCGCTTGGGTGCGTGTGTACGATACGGGCGCGCATCCCGCGGTCGTCGACGAAGCCCGCTGGCGGTGACCTTCCGCGTGCGAAGCAGGTAATGACGCACCCTCCCTCCCGCCGTCGCACGGGCCTACCGTGAACGCATGGTCGCAGAATCTGCGCTCTCAACCTGAAGGAGAACCGCCATGCACTACCGCCCTCTCGGCCGCACCGGCGTGCAGGTCAGCCCGCTCTGTCTCGGCGCGATGATGTTCGGCTCGTGGGGCAACGACGATCGCGCCGATGCCATCCGCATCATCCATCGGGCGCTGGATGCGGGGATCAACTTCATCGACACCGCCGACGTCTACTCCGGCGGCGTCTCGGAGGAGATCGTCGGCGAGGCGATCCAGGGCCGGCGCGACGATGTCTTCCTGGCGACGAAGTTCTTCATGCCGATGGGCGATGACCAGAACCGGCGCGGCGGCTCCCGCCTCTGGATCCTGCGCGAGGTCGAGGACTCGCTGCGCCGCCTGAACACCGACCACATCGACCTCTACCAGGTGCACCGCCCCAGCCCCGACACAGACGTCGAGGAGACGCTCAGCGCGCTCACCGACCTCGTGCGGCAGGGCAAGGTGCGCTACATCGGCTCCTCGTCGTACGCGGGCTCGCAGATCGTTGAAGCCCAGTGGGCCTCCCGCGAGCGCAACCTGGAACGGTTCGTCACCGAGCAGCCGCCCTACTCGATCATGGTCCGCGGGATCGAGGAAGACGTGCTCCCGGCCATCCGTCGGCACGGCATGGGGTCGCTCACTTACAGCCCGCTGGGCGGCGGTTGGCTCTCCGGTCGGTGGCGCAAGGACGCCGCCGGGGCGCCGACCTCGGCCGTGCGGCCCCGCGCCCGGTTCGACATGAGCACGCCGGCCAACCAGCGCAAACTGGACATCGTCGAGGGCCTCGCGCTCCTCGCCGAAGAGTCGGGCATGACCCTCATCGAACTGGCGATCGCCTTCGTGCTCAACCACCCCGCCGTGACCTCGGCGATCGTAGGCCCGCGCACGATGGAACAGCTCGAGTCGTACCTCCCGGCCGCGGAGATCACGCTCACGCCCGACATCTTGGACCGCATCGACGAACTCGTTCCGCCCGGTCTGACCGTCAACCCCGACGACAACAGCTACGGCATGCACGAGCTGACCCCGGAGGCCCGCCGACGCTGAGCGCCGGCGAACGCCCACCTCGCGGCGAACCCCGTCCGCCGCGAGGTGGGCCTGTGGCGACGTGCAGGCCTATCCGATTCGCGCGTGAGGCACCGCGGGGTGTCGCCGCCCCACCCAGAGTTGGGCCGTCACACCGCCGATCAGCACCAGCAGGGCTGCACCCCACCCGCCGAGGAGTGCCGCGCCGACCCGGTCGATTCGGGCTTCGACGGGTCGCAGCGACTGCCCCGCGAGAATCACACGTCCGCCGCTGCGCTGAGCGACGACCGCGAGCCGGATGCCCGGTCGCGGCTGCCAGGTCACGCGGTCCGAGCCGTTCGCGAACGCTGTCGCGATCACCCCGCTGGGCACCTCCGCGAGGCGACCGTCGAGGTAGGCGTCGCCCGCGACGGCTCGTGCCGCTCGGTCGTAGATCACGAAGAACGGCTGCAGACTTCTCGCCAGGTCGACCCTGGCCTCACCTCCGGCGGGTGCGCCCGCCGACGCGACCTCGGAGGCGAGCCGCTGGCCCGCATCGTCGGCGCTGGAACGATTGAGCTGTTGCAGGCCCACGTAGATGGCGGCGACGGCGACGGTCATCACGAATGCGCCGACCAACCAGGGCACGAGCACTCACAGTCAGCCTCCAGATGGAAATTCAGCAATGCATACATAGTAGTGTTCACGACCTCATGGCCGGTCGCCACGTCCACAAATTCTCCGAGCAAGTCGTCCGTGGGAGCGCTGGATGCGGCGCGGCGGCATGTCCGAACCACCGGTCTTCGGCATCGGTCCTGGAAACGAGAAATCGGCCCCGAACAGTCTTGTGTCCGGGGCCGATTCCTCGTGCGGTGTTAGTTGACGGCCGCCCAGGCTCCGTTCGGAGTTGTTGGTACCTGGTTTCGGCTGTACCAACGCGCGGTGTACTTCTGGCCGTTGTAGACGACTACGTCACCGGTGTTGAAGATGCGTGACGGAGTCCAGACCGCCACTCCGTCGGACGTGGAGGCGATTTCCTGCCAGGGGCCGGTTGCACTGCCCGGTGCCTCGTTGCGGGTGTACCAGGTGGCCAGGAATGTCTTGCCCTGGTAGTTCACCTTGTCTCCGGCGTTGAACACGCGAGATGCCGTCCATACAGTGCCACCGTCCTCAGCGATTGCGATCTGCTGCCAGGCACCAGTATTGCTGGAGCCGGGCACCTCGCCTTTCGAGTACCAGAGCGCCGTGTAGACCTGGCCGTTGTAGCTGACCGTGTTGCCCGCGCCGTACGTGGCGGCCGGGTCCCACGCGGTGGGAAGCGTCACCGTGACGGTTGTGTCTGCGGTGGCAGCCGTGAGGTTCTCGTTCCCCTGGTAGCTGACGGTCAGGCTGTGCTGCCCGCCGGCAAGCCCGACGGGCAGATCGAAAGTGGCCTGACCGTTCGCCAACGTTGCCGTTCCGCGACTGGTGGAGCCTTCCGTCACGGCAACCGTCCCGGAGGCCTCAGCCGCGGCGGAACTCACCGTGACAGTCACCTTCGCCGAGGTTCCCCATGCTGCGGAGACGGCGGGAGCGTTGACGGTAGGAACTGCTTTCCCGACGGCGAACTCCTGGGTCACCGGATCTGCAGCCGTGTGCGAAGCGTCACCGTCCTGGGATGCGGTGACTGTACATGTGCCGACGCCCGTCACATGGACGGTGTTTCCGCTGACTGAGCAGGGCCCTGTACTGGTGATGGTGACTGGAAGTCCTGCGCTGGACGCAGGGTTGATGGTGAAGTCGGCGTCCCCGACGGTTGCGTCGGCGATCGGGTCGAAGCTGATCGTCTGCGCGACCTTGTCGGCGATGGTGACCGTATCCCAGATCAACGGGGTGTCGTCGAAGGCGACCGCGATCTGAAACGACCCGGTTCCGAGCGAGGCCGGCACCACAACCGAACCAGTTTCGTTCGCGTCGAACGGAACGGTGCCCAGGTCGGTGACCGTTCCGCTGGCTGCGACGGCGTAAGCGTGACCGCTGACGTTCGCGTGGGATGCAGCGTTGGCGGTGCCCGCCACGGCGGCGTTGAGTGCGACTGTGCTGCCGGGTGTGACCGTGTCTGTGCTGATCAGCGAGGACAGCTGGCGGGCGCTGGTCAGGTCAGCCGGCTGTGGTGCCTGCTGGACGAGCTTCCACTGCTGCGCGTAGTCGGCGCTCGGGTTGCCGGTGGTGGAGATGGCCGACTGGACGGTCACGTTTGAACCTGCGGTGGCGCCGGTCACGTACATCTGCGGGTTCTTGACCGACTGCAGCTTGACGTAGCCATCGCTGGACGCGACGAGGGTCCAGTTCTTGTCGGTCCCTCCGTCGTCGACCCACTGGGTGAGTTTCGAGCCTGCGACAGCCGATCCTTGCCAGATGCCAACTGAACGACCGCCGGCCTTGTTGAGAAGGGTGACGCTTCCAGCCCGATGCGTGAGGTGCCAGCGCTGCGTGTCATTCGCCGGGTTGTCGGCCCAGCTGATGATGTCGGGGATGTCGCCGGTGAGGTTGGCGTCCTGGGTCTTGTCTGCCGCGGCGCTGAGCACCTGACCGGTCTGGCGATTGACGATGGAGTAGTAGGCACCATCGGAATGTCCCAGGTCGACGTCTCCGAAGCGTACGGGGCCGACAGCGTTGCTGCCCCACGACGCTTGCAGGATTTCCAGTCGGCCGGTGCCCTGCACGTACTGCAGGTTGCGACTGTACCCGGACGGAAGCGGTGTCTGGTATTCCTTCCACGCGCCGGTGCTGCTGCCGGAGGCGTTGACCCAGACGTCGCCGCTACCGGCGGCGTTGTAAACCAGTCGTCCGTCGGGCAGGCGGATCAGTACCGGGCTTCCGCCGAGTGCCAGGGTCTTTGAGCTGGTTACCGGCAGGGAGTTGATCTGCTTTCCGGCGGGGTCCCCGTCGGCGAAGAACTTCAGCGGGTCATCGGCGATCTTGTATCGAACGTTGTTGCCGCCGGCCCAGTACTCGTAGGTCAGCAGCCATTTGCCGTCCGTGGTCGGCACGATGTTGGTCATGCCTGGGCGACCGCCGCCGATTTCAGTCTTGCCGTTGCCCATGTTCGTGGTGATCCCGGAGACATCCACCACGGGTGAGCTCCAAGCGCCGACACCGTCCCAGGTTTTGTGGGCCAGGATCTGGCCGCCCGAGTCGGGGGCGGTAGCGTTCGCGGGGTCGAGGATGGGCACGCCGGTGGTCGGGTCGTAGCCCAGGTAGTCGTTCTCGTCCGAGTAGTAGACGACCAACTTCCCCTGGTACATCATCAGGTAGGGCTCCCACACAGGGTCCTGTGCCTGGTTCGGTCCGGTGGCGACGATGTCCACCATGCTCCACGTCTGTCCCTGGTCGGTGCTTGAGTACAGCGCGATGGCGATGTTCTGGCGGTTGCCGTTGCCGGACGGGTTCGGTGCGATGTCGTCCCCCGAGACGACATCCGCCAGGAGAAGGGTGCCCGCTTTGAGGTTTCCGAGGTCCTGGGGGAGGACGTAGAAGAACGGGTTCGTCCAGTTGCTGGTGTAGGGGGCGTACTTCGGGTCGCTGCTGAGAGAGGCCGGTGGTGCGATGTCGGTCAGCTTCTGCCAGCTCGTGCCGTAGTCGTCGCTCTTGAAAAGCGGCAGCTTCTGGCCCACGACGGCACCCTGCGAGTCCTCGAAACCGGCCACCAGACGACCACTCGGCAGCTGGGCGGACTTTGGATAGAGCACACACGGGTACTTGTTGCAGTTGGAGGCGCTTTGCGCCGGGTAGAGCGTCTGAGCGGTGGGCTGATATGCCGAGGCGCTCATCCCTCCAACCAGGGTCGCGCCGAGAACAGCACCTACAGCTGTCACGGACGCGAGGGTGCTTCGTAATGTTCGTCGCATCGTTGCGGCTCCTTCGGTGAGGGGGGTGTAGCGCCGTCAGTTTCGACCATTGCCCATGCCCGAACCAAGGAAACGGAAAACCTTTCGCCATCGCAGTAGCGTTCGCATGCGATATCGCCGAGGGGAACATTCAAATCACGAAAACTTTTCCGTATTGGCCGATTTGTTTGCGTGGGCTTTCGCGGTCGAACTACGGTCAACTCGACAACCCGAAGTAGACGGACCTCGACCGTCTCGAACCTGCATACAGCACACTTGAAAGAGAGCCAACGATGCCTCGTAGCAATCCCTTGCGGCGACGTCGGACGCGTGCCGCGTCCGTTGCCATCCTCACCACGGTCGCCCTCGCTGGCGCACTCACCGCATGCTCCTCTGGCAGCGGAAGCGCGAGCGGGCCGACCACGTTGTGGGCACTGACCGGAGATCAGACCGGTGTCGTCGAGCCGGCCGTGAAGGCGTGGAACGACGCCAACCCGAAGCAGAAGATCACTGCTCAGTACTTCGCGAACGACGCCTACAAGACCAAGATCAAGACGGCGGTCGGCGCCGGGTCCGCCCCGACCATCATCTACAGCTGGGCGGGCGGCACCCTCGAGAACTACGTCAAGGCGGGCAAGGTCGCCGACCTGACGAAGGACACGGCGTCTGTCAAGGACAAGTACAACGACTCCGTCTGGAACCTCGGCGTCGTTGACGGTAAGACGTACGCCGTCCCGATGGACCCCTCCTACCCGGTGCTGCTGTACTTCAACAAGGATGTTCTGGACAAGGCGGGCATCGACGTCCCCAAGACCTGGGATGACATCCTGGCCGCCATCCCGAAGCTCAAGAGCGCTGGCGTTCTCCCCTTCGCCCTCGCCGGTGGCAGCAAGTGGCCGGAACTGATGTGGGAGGAGTACCTCGTCGACCGTGTCGCCGGCCCGGACGCCTTCAAGGCTGTTGAGGAGGGCAAGAAGGACGCCTGGAGCGACCCCGGCATCATCAAGGCGAACACGATGATCCAGCAGCTGGTAGACGCAGGCGCGTTCGGCAGCGACTTCAACTCGGTCGTCGCTGACAGCAATGCAGACGTTGCCCTTCTCTACACGGGCAAGGCCGCAATGCTGCTCCAGGGCGCGTGGGCGTACGGTTCCTTCCAGTCCGGCGCCGCAGACTTCACCAAGTCCGGACTCGGCTACACGAACTTCCCTGCCGTCGATGGTGGAAAGGGCGACCCGAAGGACATTGTCGGCAACGTCTCCGGCTACTTCTCGGTGTCCGCAAACGCGTCGGAGCAGCAGAAGAAGGACGCAGTCGACTTCCTCACCAAGGGTGTCTTCGACGACGCGTACACCAAGCGACTGCTCGACAGCGGCCAGGTTCCGCCCATCAAGGGCGTGTCGAACCTCATCGAAGGCGGCACGGACTCGTTCCTCGGGCAGACCGCCTCGCTGATCGATCAGGCGCCGAGCTTCCAGATGTCCTGGGACCAGGCACTGCCGTCCGCTCAGGCGACTGCCCTTCTGACCAACCTGGACAAGCTGTTCAGCAAGCAGATCACGCCGAAGCAGTTCTCCGACGCGATGAACGAGACGATCGGCAAGTAACTCCATGTCGTCAAGCACCATCAAGGCCGGCGGGGCGCGACTGCGCTCCGCCGGCCCGTCCGGCTGGTACCTGGTTCCGGCTCTTGCTGTTTTCGCCCTGTTCGCTATCGTCCCCCTCGTCGTTGCGCTGTGGCTCAGCCTGACCACATGGGACGCGATCTCCAGTCCGACCTATGTGGGCCTGGACAACTGGGCGCAAGTACTCGCGGATAACGGCACCTGGCACTCCCTCCTGCTGACGCTTGAGGTCGTCGTCCTGTCCTGGATCTTCCAGACTCCGATCAGTCTGCTGTTGGGAGTTTTCGTCGCCGGACGTCAGCGGTACCGCGCCTTCCTGGCGGCGATCTACTTCGTGCCGCTCATCCTGTCTTCGGCGGCGATCGGTATCGCTTTCAAGGCGATCCTCGACCCGAACTTCGGGCTCGCCGACTCGCTGGGTCTTCCGTGGCTGAAGCAGAACTGGCTCGGCTCACCGGCCCTGATCCTGCCCGTCGTTGTATTCGTCATCGCCTGGCAGTTCGTTCCGTTCCACACGCTCCTGTACCAAGGCGGCGCCCGTCAGATCCCGGCCAGTCTCTACGAAGCCGCGCAGATCGACGGCGCCTCCCGGATGCAGCAGTTCTTCTCCATCACCCTGCCGCAGCTGAAGTACACGATCATTACCTCGTCGACCCTGATGATCACGGGCTCCTTGACCTACTTCGATGTCGTGTTCATCCTCACCGGTGGGGTGCCGTCGGACTCGATCAACATCCTCCCGATCAACATGTACGTCACTGGGTTCTCCGCCGGACAGTTCGGCACCGCGAGTGTGCTGGCGATCATCCTCGCCGTAATCGGCCTGGTCGTCTCGCTCGTGCTCACCAAATTCAGCGGCTTCAACCGCATGTCCAGC
This sequence comes from Leifsonia poae, assembly GCF_020009625.1. Taxonomy (NCBI): domain Bacteria; kingdom Bacillati; phylum Actinomycetota; class Actinomycetes; order Micrococcales; family Microbacteriaceae; genus Leifsonia; species Leifsonia poae. The sequence goes on along the minus strand of NZ_JAIHLP010000002.1, from coordinate 2,220,315 downwards.
CAGCAGGAAGGGGCATGATGAGCGCGCTCACGCAGCCCAAAACCCGCGACGTCGCCAGCTCGCGCCGCGCGGCACCGCGCACAAGCCGTACCTCGAAACGACCGAACATTCTCGGCGCGATCGGCGGGTACATCTGGCTTGCTGTGATCATCCTCCCGATCTACTACATCGTGATCACCAGCATCCGGCCGCAGGAAGGGTTCTACTCCTCAAACCAGTTGCTTCCCCCGGCGAACCCGACGCTCGACCAGTACGGGCTTGTGCTGCAGAGCGACTTCTTCCTCTACCTCTTTAACAGTGCTGTCGTCACGATCGTCAGCGTCGCGGTAACCGTGTTGCTGAGTTTGGGTGCCGCCTACGCCATCGTCCGCTCGAACACGCGGTTCACCCGGATCGGTTTCACGATCTTCCTCATCGGGTTGGCGGTCCCACTACAGGCGACGATCATTCCGCTGTTCTACATGATGAGCAAAGTGGGCCTGTACGACTCGCTACTCGCTCTGATCCTGCCGTCCATCGGGTTCGCTATCCCGTTGACCGTGTTGGTCCTCAGCAACTTCTTGCGTGACCTGCCGAACGAGTTGTTCGAGTCGATGCGGGTCGACGGCGCATCGAACTGGAGGATGCTCGTCTCCCTGGTGGCGCCGCTGTCCCGTCCGGCGTTGATCACCGTGGTCATCTACGACGCGCTGACCGTCTGGAACGGGTTCCTCTTCCCCCTGGTCCTCACTCAGAGTCCGGACAAACGAACCCTTCCGCTGTCGCTGTGGACATTCCAGGGCCAGTTCAGCGTGAACATCCCGGCAACTCTCGCGGCAGTTGTGCTTTCGACCCTGCCGATCTTCGCGCTGTACCTGGTTGGCAGGCGACAGCTCGTCGCCGGTATTACGGCAGGATTCGGGAAATGACCCGAACTGAGGTGACGATACCCGGAGGCCATCGCACGACGCTGACAGCGGTTGCTCGCGCAGCCGGCGTGTCGATCGGTACGGTGTCGAAGGTCGTGAACGGTCGCACCGGAGTCGGAACCGACACCCGCAAACGTGTTCAGGAGGCGATCGGAGAACTCGGCTACGTCAGCATCGGCGAACGTCAGCAGAGCACCATGACACGCGGCGAGATCAGCGTCGAGCTTCTGTTGGACTCCAAGGACATCGCCAACCCGTACATCTCCACTTTCCTGCAGGGCGTCATGGACGCTGCGGGCAAGTTCGATGTCGGTGTGACGCTGAGGAACCTCACCGGCGTCGAACGGCGCGATCCCGTGCCGTGGGCGCAGAAGCTCGCCCGGTCCGGTCGGAGCGGCGTGATCGAGCTCACGAGTGCGTACTCTGCTGAGCGCGCGAAGGCGCTTCGCGCTGTCGGTCTGCAGATGGTTCTCGTCGACCCGATCGATGTCCCGAGAACGTCGATTCCCAGTATTGGTGCGACGAACTGGCAAGGCGCGTACGCCGCGACACGTCACCTGCTTGAACTTGGCCACACCCGGATCGCGTACATTGGCGGTCCCGAAGGTGCTGCCTGCGACCTTGCCCGCGCTCACGGTTGGGCGGCGGCGATGGCCGAGGACGGCATCGCCGTCGATGCCACCGCAGTCCCGCGAGGCGGCTACACGTTCGATCACGGCCTGAGCGCTGCCACAGCCATCCTCGCCAGCGACGACCGTCCAACAGCGATCTTCGCCGGAAGCGACGTCAGCGCGACTGGTGTGCTCGAGGCTGCTCGGCGAGCCGGGCTCACCGTGCCTGACGACCTCAGCGTGGTCGGCTTCGACGACACCCACATCGCGTCGATCTCCACGCCTCCCTTGACGGCGGTCCACCAGCCGATCGCGGACATCGGGCGGACAGCCCTGTCAACGCTGCTGCGCCTCGCACGCGGCGAAGCGTTGGTGACCAAACGGATCGAACTCTCCACGGAGCTCGTTGTCCGCGCCTCAACAACCACTCCGCCGGAGACGATTCGGCCCGCCGCCTTTTCCTCTGCTCAGAACGGAACGCAATGACTATCGCCGATGAGACGACCGAGCTGTGGCGCGACCCCACACGATCGCCAGACGAACGAGCCGCGGCACTGCTTCAGCAGATGTCCCTGAGGGAGAAACTGCAGCAGTTGGGCAGCACTTGGCCGGACGCCGAAGGGGCGGGCGGGGACGTGGCACCCATGCAGGACACCCTGCTGCGGGCTGAACCATTCGACGATGCGGTCAAAGACGGTCTCGGCCAGATCACCCGACCGTTCGGAACGGCGCCGATCGAAGTGCGTGCCGGGCGCAGCAAACTCGTTGAGCTGCAGAACCGGGTGATGGAGGCAAACCGGTTCCGCATCCCGGCGATCGCTCACGAAGAGTGCCTGACGGGCTTCACCGCGTGGACCGCGACCGTGTATCCGACACCGCTGGCATGGGCAGCGACCAACGACCCTGAGCTCGTGGAAGAGATGGCGGCAGCCATCGGCGAAGACATGCGCTCCCTCGGCATCCATCAGGGTCTCTCGCCGGTGTTGGACGTGGTGCGTGACTACCGGTGGGGGCGCGTCGAAGAGACGCTCGGTGAGGACCCCACCCTTGTCGGCGAGCTTGCCACCGCTTACGTCAGAGGGCTTCAGTCGTCCGGGCTGATCGCAACGCTCAAACACTTCGCCGGCTACTCAGCCTCCCGCGGCGCCCGCAACCACGCGCCCGTGTCGATGGGGTCGCGGGAGTTCGCGGACGTCGTCCTTCCCCCGTTCGCGCGCGCCGTGATTGAAGGCAAGGTGCGCTCGGTCATGAACTCGTATGCCGATGTGGATGGGGTACCGCCGGCCGCTGACGCTCGACTCCTCACGAACCTTTTGCGTGACGAGTGGGGTTTCGAAGGGACGGTGGTCTCCGACTACTGGGCGATCCCGTTCCTGCAGTCCACCCACCGCGTCGCATCGACGATCACCGACGCCGGGATCCAATCGTTGAAGGCGGGGATGGACGTCGAGCTGCCGCACACGCTCGGGTTCAACGACGACCTGCTCGAGGCGGTCGGCGATGGTCGTCTGCAGGAGAGCGCAATCGATGTGGCGGCTCTCCGTGTCATCCGACAGAAGGCGGAACTCGGGCTGCTGGACCCCTCCTGGGCACCCGAGATCGACGGACTTCCTGAGATTGACCTTGACTCTCCACGCAATCGCGACATCGCCCGAAGGGTTGCCGAAGAGTCGGTCATTCTGCTCCAGAACGACACCCAGCTGCTGCCCCTTGCCGCGGCGCCGTCCATCGCGGTCATCGGCCCGGGAGCTGACGACGCCGGCTGCCTGTTCGGCTGCTACTCGTTCCCGAACCATGTCGTCGCTGGCCACCCCGAGGTCGGAATCGGTATCGACGCTCCCACGATCCTCGAGGGCGTCCGAGCCGAATATCCGGGCAGCTCGATCAGTTACGAGCAAGGAACTTCCATCAGTGGGACGGATCTCGGTGGAATAGACGCCGCGGTTGCCGCGGCAGCTTCGGCGGACATCACGATCCTCGTCGTAGGCGATCGTTCCGGCATGTTCGGTAACGGAACGTCGGGCGAAGGCTGTGATGTGACCACGCTTGAGCTTCCTGGCGTGCAGACCCAGTTGGTTGACCGCGTCTTGGAAGCAAGCAGCAACGTGATCCTGCTGGTTGTCTCCGGCCGACCGTATGCGATCGGAGATGCCGCGAGCCGCGCAGCTGCCGCCCTGCAGGTCTTCTTTCCCGGCGAGGAGGGCGCTTCGGCCATCGCTGGTGTTCTCTCCGGGCGAGTCGAACCCTCCGGTCGGCTGCCAGTCCAGATTCCGGGCGGCAGGGCAAGCCAGCCAGGCACCTACCTCGCCGCTCCGCTCGCGCTGCGTAGCGACGGGGTCAGCAACATCGACCCCACGCCGGCGTACCCGTTCGGCTACGGCTTGTCTTACTCGCAGCTGACGATCGACGACGCCCGAGTCGATCGCGAAGAGATCGAAACGGACGGGGAAGTGCGCGTCACCGCGGCGATCGCGAACGTCGGTAGTCGTTCCGCGTGGCACATTCCGCAGCTCTATCTGAGCGACCCGGTCGCGTCGGTCACCCGCCCAGTTCGGGCGCGGTTGGCGTCGCGTCGGGTGTTCCTTGAGCCGGGGCAGAGCGCCGAGGTCACGTTCGAGGTCCACACTGACGTGCTCGGGTTCACGGGGCGAGAGCTGCGGCGTCAGGTTGAGGCAGGCGAGTTGATCTTCACGGTCGCGCAAGACGCTGCCGACGACGGCAGGTCTGTGTCCGTCGTCCTCAGCGGAGAGACACGGTACACCCCGGCTGCTCGCCGATACTCGGTCGGCAGCGAAGCGACGCTTTCGCGCTGACGTCAAGTTTCCCGACCGCGGGCTGTTATCGGCGTCAGCGGTCGGGAATTCCATCTATTCGGCGAGGGTGAAGGGCGTCCTCACATACGGCTCCGGCGGCGCGGGAAGTGCAGTGTCGGTGCCCTGTTCGAGGATCTGTCTGCGCGCGTCGATGACGTTCAAATTCCGAATCGTTTCCTCGTCGGAACGTTTCGTCGCCCTCCATGCCACTAGGACGCGGCGCACCGCGTGGAACTCCAACGCAGCCTGTTCCGCGTCCTTGATGAAGTTCAGTTCGTAGAGGACTTGCCGGACGCGTTCGGCGACGACCCGTTCCTTCTTGTTGGTCATCACCACTAGCGCCTCGACGGCGGTATCAAGCTCGGCGCGGTCAGGCTCAGGCGTGACGACGATGCGCTCATCCCACCCGTTCTTTACCGCTAACAGCGACTGGTGCGCCCGCGCTTTCAACGTTGACTGGAACATGGCGTAGTCGCGTGTGAATGCTTGGATTGCACGGATGAGCGCGACTACCCCGGCGTCAACATCACCACGCCGCCGAGTGCGAAGTTCGTGGCGGTAGAGGTAGATGCTGACCAGGGCGGCCACCGCGGCACCAACGATGGTGGCAAGAAGCGTTGCCGTGAAGCCGTCCCAGTCGAATCCGGATAACGCATCGGCGACTCTCGCCACCTCGCACGTGAGATCTGCTCCCGAACAACTCATAGAAGCACTCTAGGTGGCAGCGGATATCGCATGTGTTGGAGCGGAGACGGGCACGCGGGTCGGCCGGTCACCCGTCACCGGCCGACGCCTCGTTCGTGTCCTTTGTGCGAGTCCTGTGGAACAACCCTTCGGTCCACGGGGCGAGGTGGCCTTCCATTCTGTCGAGCGCCTGGTAGGCCTCGAACACGGAGTAACCCAAGACCGGGAACTGATCGCCGTGCTCCTTTGCGATCTCGTTCAGAGCGTCTGAAAATAGCTCGCGTTCCGGTCGCTCGTCAAACCGTGACATCGCCTCGTCGAGCAGATAGTGAAGCATTCCACGAGTTGTCGGCGTGCCAGCGTTGGGATTGCGTTGAGTGTCCTCGTCCACTCGTTCGGGTAAGCGAACGTACATTTCGCGCCAGATGACGCTGTACGGGGTGAAGTCCGGAGAGCCCGCGATCGCGGTGTAGCTTCCCTTCGCGATGCGCCATCGTCGTTTCCGGCTTGAGCGCTGGGGACGTTTTGTTCTGCCGGCCACGCCGACGAATCCTCGTACGGCCACGTTTCCGCGCGGCGCGTCTTTTAAGAGAGTCGACATGACACTCCAGTAGTCAAGGAGGAATGTCACGCGACCGTAGGGTTCAAGCCGTACGACGGTGTCCACGACTGCCTGGTCAGGTCCGAACGAGGGGCCAGTCTCGAACATCCGCGGAACGATCGAGTGGTTCTTCTTGCCGTGTCCGCTGAAGCTCAACCCGGGTGAGTAGATAGTTACTGATACTCGCCCCGGATTCTCCACCACGAGTTGGGCCAGTTCTAGCGCGCGCCCGTCGGTGACGCTGCGTGCGGTGACGTCGTTCTGCAGCGCGAAGCGTCCGGAACGGTTGGTGGAGAGCATGAACTCGGGCTCGAGAACGCACGTATTGAGGTAGACCCTGACACGACCGCCGTCGAGGAAGTGTTTGGCGACCTGCCAACCAAGAGCGATCAGCGCGATCGCGAAACTGAATGAGGACACAATCAGCGCCCACGTCGCCACGGGCGCACCTAACAGCTCGGGTGAAGGGGGCGTCGGTGTCATGTCTCGATGATCCCATCTGACTGACACCTCGAGCGGTACTCGAGCTCAGTGCAACGCGCTGCGGCTATTTCCACCGTTGCTCTCTGGCGCGGCTCGCAATAACAGCGGGGCTGTCGCACCTCGGCGGCTCGGTGGAACTGGTGACTGCGCCGTTTCGAGCGCCGACAATCCGTGAGGCGGACGGAAGACGTTTCATCAGCTGGCGAACGCTTCATCCAGCGGTCCGACGGCTGGCTCTGCGACGACGTCGCCTCGGGCGGTCAGCGTGAGCTTGCGCACACCAGTCGGGAGCAGCGCAAGCACCCATGACCGTCGTCGTCGACGAAGCACCGTATCGGCCGGGCACCTGGCCCATAGCGATCGCCACGTCTCTCCCGCGACCGCTGAGGCCACGAATTCATTCCGGTCGGCGCGTCAGCATCGCGCGGCCGCGAACGGGTTAGTCGTCCTCAACCAGAGCAGGGATGGTGGGCCGGGTGAATACGCCGTGGCGTCGTTCGACGTATCCGCCGGCTGCCCAATGCCGCTGCAGGGCAGAGACAGGTCCGGGGGACTGATCACCGGGCGGCATTGGTAAAAGAGCGATCGCGCCGTCTGGCGCCAATTCCCTGGCCACACTGTCGACAAGCATGTGGGAGTACCCGTGCTGTCGGAACTCAGGGAGGACTTCAATCCGGTCCGCGATAACGACGTCGCCCCCGAAAACGTCGCCTTCTCCGAATATGTCATCGGATGCAGAACCGCTTTCGTCAACGATCGCGGAGGCGATTCGTTCCATGTCGCTGGAGTCCTCATCCATCCGGTCGAGGAAGCGTCCGTCCCAGCGCGCATTGCGATACAGCAGAAACAGTCCATGAGCAACGAGCACGCCGGCATCGGAGCCGTCGTCGATGAGGGAAAGTGCAGCACTCCAGCGGCTGAAACGCGGCTCGTCGGGTTCCGCCAACCAGAACCGCTTCTCGGAGGTGAGTTCGAGCGCGAAGATCGCGGATGGGTCACCTGCGTACTTACCCATGCGATGCCATTCCCTGGCCGGTGTCGTTGTTCCCCTGGCTCATCCGATTTTCGTCCAAGTCCCACAGCGGTTGGTTTCGAAGATGTCCCCGGCCTTCAGGGTGACAACTGCGGGACCTGAAACGATGTTGTTGTCGATGATGTCCGCGTCGGACCCGGTGCCGGACATCCACGCGTAGTAGCAGTTGCTACCGCTGCTGATCGAGTAGACACCGGGGGTGATGGTCGTCCCGACTAGGTGGACACCATCGCCGAACTGGGTCGACTGAACTTGCTTGGTTTGCGCGTCCAATGCAGCCTGATCCGCTTTCAGTTTCGCCTCCCCGGCCGTAAGCGCAGTCTCACGGTCGGCAATGTCAGTGATGTGTTGGTTCGACGCGTCGAGATCGTTGTTCGCGATCCCGAGCTGCGACTTTACGTCGCCGAGCTGTTTGTCCAAGCTGAGCTTCATCGCCCTATACTCGGCGGTTGTGTTCACCGCTGGACGCGCGACAAAGCCGATGACCCCTCCCGTGGCGCCTCCCACCACGAGCGCCGTCCCGACGAGGACCGCAGCCGTCCGAGCCGTGATCGCAGGCGTCCGCCGTAGCTGTTTTGTCGCGGTCGCCTTGGGCGTTTTGGTCGATGCAGGAGTCTCGATCTCGGCCTCGATAAGCGGGCTGTTTTCGGCCCCGTCCGCATCCGTCGCCGTCTCTCTTGCCGGCATGTCAGCTGCGACATCGGTTTGGCGAGTCTCAGGGCTCGGCACATGCTCATCGACTGGGTCGGTATCAGTCGTTGGGTTATCAGCCATCGTGAAGCTCCTCAGATCGGAGATGAGCGTACCCACCTGAGTGATCCTCACGCTGCCCCCAAAACGGGACAATTGGTAGCGAAGGCTCGGGAGCCCCGACTTGGCCGGTGCCTACGTCGCGGCGTGCGTGGCTGACGATAGGGTCGCGGCATGCGTGGCTGGCGATAGGGTCGCGGTGTGTCCAGGGCAACAATTGCGTACTCCCACTCACACGACGGGTGGCGCGTTCTCGGCGAACGCCGTCGTAGTGGGATGCAGGGCGAACTAGTCCTCCATCCGGAAGAACTCAATCAACTTAGAGTCGTCGATCTGCGCAACGCTTTGCGGGCTGAAGCTGAAAACTACGAAGCCGGCGGCGGCCGCGCCCTAGTCGCCGACATCGAAGCTGGATACCTGGAAGAAGAAGGACCGTACCAGCCCATCGCTTTCGAATGGGATGGGCAAGCGCTGATCATTAACATTTCCCATCTTGTCGAATGGCCCGAAGACGACGTCGAAGAAGAGATCATCGTGCGCATTCGAACGCTCATCGAACCCCTAATCACAGCGGCCAGAGCAACCCTGATCGACGTTGAAGACGATCAATTCCGATGGAACGCCCGCGACCTCCGCGTCGATATCCTGTCTGGTTTCAGGACCTTGTGAACGCATGTCGCGGGACGTTGTGAACGATCTCGGGGGTTCGGTGGGGATGTCTCGGGACATTGTGAACGGGCGGCGGGCACTGTCGCAGGGTGAGCAAACCCGAGGTGCTGATCCAGGCTGTCGTCATTGAAGGACTCTCCTACGGGCAGGTCGCGGCCCGTTACGGCGTCTCGAAATCGTTGGTTCATCGGCTGTATCACCGCTGGTTGGATGAGGGCGATGCGGCGTTTCAGGCTCGGTCGTCTCGGCCGTTGTCGTCCCCGAACCGAACCTCACCGGGGGTGTCCGCCCGGATCCTGCAGCTGCGCGATCAGCTGACCGCGGCGGGACTGGACGCCGGGGCGGATACGATCCTCGCCCACCTCGACCGGGACGGCCACACACCCTCCCGAGCGACAATCTGGCGGATCCTCAGCCGAGCCGGCCTGGTCGTCCCGCAACCGCAGAAACGACCCCGCAGCTCCTTCCAGCGGTTCGCCGCGGAGCGCCCGAACCAGACTTGGCAATCCGACTTCACCCATTGGGCGCTGACCGACGGCCGGGACACCGAGATCATCGGTTGGCTCGACGACCACTCCCGATACCTGCTGCACCTGTCCGTCCACTACCGGGTTTCCGGGAAGACCGTCACCGACACCTTCACCGCCGCTGCCCTGCTCCACGGTTTCCCCGCCTCGACCCTGACCGATAACGGCAACGTCTACACCACCAAATACGCCGGCGGCGCGCGCGGGCGAGGAACCGCGAACGCGTTCGAAACCCTTCTCGCCCTCGAGGGCATCACCCAGAAGAACGGGCGCCCCTACAAACCCACCACCCAGGGCAAAATCGAACGGTTCTGGCAAACCCTGAAGAAGTACTTGGCCGCCCACCCCGCCGCCACCATCAGCGACCTGCAAACCGTCCTCGACGACTTCCGCGACTACTACAACCAGCAGCGCCCGCACCGAGCATTGAACCGACAAACCCCAGCATTCGCCTACGCGCTGATCCCGAAGGCCGAACCAACCACACCCGGCGACCCGAACCTCTGGCGGGCCCGCTACGACACGATCGATCCCGGCGGGAAAGTCTCACCCCGCTACGGCAACCGAATGCTGCACCTCGGAGTCGGCCGACACCACGCCAGAACCGAGATCATCATCCTCATCCACAACCACGACGCAACCATCATCAGCCTCGACGGCACCGTCCTCGGCGACTACAGAATCGACCCAAAACAGAGCTACCAACCCAAACTGAAAACGGCCGAACCCCAAAAACCGCGGGTTCAGCCGTTCACAATGTCCTGAGACATCACAATGGAGCGAGTGACGGGAATCGAACCCGCGCTATCAGCTTGGGAAGCTGAAGTTCTACCATTGAACTACACTCGCATTGCCCCCAGCGGGGCATTGCAACCATCCTATCGAAACCTCCCGCCGTTTTTCGCCGTGCACCCACGCGCCCTGTCGTGGCCCCGCCCCGATAGGCTTTCCCCGTGCTTCTCTCTGATCGCGATATCAAGTCCGAGCTGTCGACGGGTCGCATCGCCCTCGAGCCATTCGAAGCGGGGATGATCCAGCCGTCGAGTGTGGATGTGCGTCTCGACCGGTTCTTCCGGCTGTTCGACAACCACAAGTATCCGTTCATCGACCCTGCTGAAGACCAGCCGGAGCTCACCCACCTCGTCGAGGTGGAGCCCGACCAGCCGTTCATTCTGCACCCGGGCGAGTTCGTGCTTGGGTCGACGTTCGAGCTGGTGTCGCTGCCGGACGATGTGGCCGCGCGGCTGGAAGGCAAGAGCTCGCTCGGCCGGCTCGGGCTGCTCACGCATTCGACGGCCGGGTTCATCGACCCGGGCTTCTCGGGACATGTCACGCTCGAGCTGAGCAATGTGGCGACGCTGCCGATCAAGCTGTGGCCGGGTATGAAGATCGGGCAGATGTGCTTCTTCCGGTTGTCGTCGGCGGCCGAACGGCCCTACGGGTCGACCGAGTACAGTTCCCGCTACCAGGGTCAGCGCGGGCCGACGGCTTCGCGTTCGTTCCTCAACTTCCACCGCACCGACGTTTCGAGCACGGAGGCGGGGCGCCCGGGCAACTGACCGTTTCGCCGGGACGCGCATCCGCACCACCCAGCCGGAGGGCAGAGCAATGAGCGAGTCACCCAACGAGACGTTCGCGCGGGCCCTGATCGCCCGCGGTCCGACCCCGGTGCGTCCGCAGCGGATGCACCTGTTCGGCCAGCTGGTCGGCACCTGGCGTGCCGAGTGCCGGCTCCTCGACGAAGGGTCGGGCGCGTGGTCCGAGTTCACCTACGACTGGACGTTCGCCTATGTGCTCGGAGGCATGGCGGTGCAGGATGTGCTGGTCGCCCCCAGCGCCGCCGACCCGACCGTGCCGGAGACCAAGGGCAGCACGATCCGGGTGTATGATCCGGTGCTCGGTGCCTGGCGGGTCAGCTGGTTCGGTGCGGTCGGTAACGACTTCTGCACCCTCGTGGCGACCGGCCATCACCGCACGGGCATCCGTCAGGACGGAACGCAGACCGACGGTCGACCCATCCGCTGGAATTTCAGCGAGATCACTGAGAACTCGTTCAAGTGGGACGGCTGGGTGTCGAACGACGAAGGCCGCACCTACTGGCTCGAACAGCATATGGACGCGACTCGCGTGGCATGATCCGGTGGGCGCACCCCTGCGGCCATGCGCTCCGCGGCATATGACCGATCGAGTTATCCACAACGAGTGCACAGGTGGAAATACTGAGGTCTGCTCACAGCTGTTCTGAAGCTTCGAGGGCCGTGTTCTCATAGAGGGCCGGCAGCTGCAGTGTCAACCACGGGCTGAAGGCCCACGGGGTGGCGACGACCGCCGTGAGCAGAGTGCGCACATCGACCCATTCCCACTCCGCAACTTCGGAGGGGACGGGCGCCAGGTCGGGGTCGACGGTCGCAGTGAAGACGGGACAGATCTCGTTCTCGACGATTCCGGCCGCATCGACCGCGCGGTAGCGGAAATCGGGGAGAGCCAGGGTGAGGTTGTCGATCGTCGCGCCCAGCTCATCCGATGCCCGGCGGCGCACGGCGTCTTCGAGTGCCTCGCCCGGGGCGGGGTGACCGCAGAACGAGTTGGTCCAGACGCCGGGCCAGGTGCGCTTCTCGAGGGCGCGCCGGGTGACGAGGATGCGTCCCTCCCCGTCGAAGAGGTGGCAGGAGAAGGCGAGGTGCAGCGGGGTCTCCCGGGTGTGCACGCTCGCCTTGTCGGCCACGCCGACGGGCGTTCCGTCGTCGGCGAGGAGCACGACTTCTTCGCGAGATGAGGTCATTCCCCCATTGTCGTCGATCCGGCTCGGCGATCTGCCGAGACGACGAATCCCGGCCTGCCCCAGGGGTGGGCGCAGAACCGGGATCCGGTGTCGTCGTCAGTTGCGGGCGTCGCGGACGTCGCGGTCGTCGCGGTCGTCCTGACCGCTCGCCTCCTCGCCGGATTCGCCGTTCTTCTCGGACTCGGACTCGGAGTCGGACTCGGAATCCGGTACGGCATCCGCGGCCTTCCAGCCGAGGTTCCGGGCCATTGTCTCGAGGGTGCTCAGCAGTGATGCGTAGTCCTCGCCGCTGATGCCCGCCGCAGCAGATCCGCGCAGTTCGCGCACTCGGGCGAATGCGGCGTCGTGGGCCTCGCGCCCCGCGGGAGTGAGCTCGGCGACGCCGTCGACGATGGTGACCCATCCCCGCTCGGCGAAGTCGGAGAGCACGGAGTCGATGCGCTCGCCGCGTCGATCTCCGCCGCGCCGATTGCCGGCTCGGCGGTCGCCGCGGGTCTCGGCGAAGGATGCTTCGCGCGCCTCGCGACGATCGGCGAAGAACGCGTGACGTTCCTCGGCATCGGCGCATGGGGCCAGGCCGTGCTTCTCTCGGAGCTTCTCGAAGAATGCCTCGCGTTCCTCGTCGTTGCCGACGTCGGGGCGGCCGAAACCGCGGCCGGGGCCGAAACCGCGGCCGCGGCCGAAGCCGTGACCGGCGCGACGCCCGGCGTGGAAGGCGTGGCGTTCCTCTTCGGAGGGGAAACGTTCGTGGAATGCAGCACGGCGACCGTCGTGGAAGGCGCGGCGTTCCTCTTCGGTGCCGAAGTGGCCTTCGAAGCTGCCGCCGAAGCGGCCATGGTCGTGCCCCGGCCGTCTGCCACCGCGCGGGTGTTCGCCCCGACTGCGACGGCCTTCGCCGACGGGCGGCAGCGTGGTCGCGATGGCCTCGGCGGTGGCAGGGCCGCCCGCGAGGGTGTGCAGGATTCGCCAGGAGCCACGGCGGAGGCCGAGGTCGGCGAGGTCGGAGCGCATGCGCTCCCGCAGAGAGCGCTCGATCGCGCCGAACCAGTAGACGGGCGGTGTGTTTTCAGAGTTTGTGGTGGTGTTCATCAGAGAACCCCTTTCTAGTTGCATGTACTATTACAACTGAATGTATGATTACATACATGGAAATCGACGGTCAAGCCCGTGAAGAAAACTCTCAGCCTTCGGATGTGGTGGCATTGATCGAGCAGTCCCTGGTGGCCGTGCGGCGCGATCAGATCCGTCGACACCACCGCGGGGAGCGGGGTGGTCCCGGGGGTTCGGGGGCCCGTTCGGCGGTGGCCCCTGGGGCGAAGGGCCGTTCGGCCGCGGGCCCGGTGGAGGACGCGGCCGGCGGGGGTATCCGGGCGAGCAGGGGCATCCCGATCACGGCGACCACGGGTATGGCGGCGGGCACGGCGGGCACGGGCTGGATGACGCCCGCGACTCGGAGGCCACTGCCGCCGGCGCCGACTCGCCGCGCGGCCGCCGGGGCCGGCCGGACGGATCACTCGGCCGGGCAGCCCGGTTCCGCATGCTCGACGCGCTGGAGGCGGCCGAGCGCGCCGGCACCGACCTGTCGATCAGCGCGCTCGCCCAGGCGGTCGGCGTGGACCAGCCGCGGGCCAGCCGCCTCGTTCAGGAAGGGGTGGAGCGCGGGCTCGTGCGCCGAATCCAGGACCCGACGGATGCGCGGCGCAGCCTCATCCAGCTCACGAGCGCCGGGCGCACGCAGATCACCGAGGTGCGAACGCACCGTCGCTCCGCCGTGGAGGAGGCGATCGCGTCGTTCACCCCCGAGGAAGCGCGCACGTTCGCCACCCTCTTCGACCGCTTCGTGCACGCCTGGCCCCGCGACTGACCGACCGATCCGGACGCCTCGTGCGTCTGCGCGACACGGATGCGCACGGCGATGGGGCAGACGCGAGCGGGATGACCGTCAGCGGGAGGCGCGCACCGGGATCAGGAGGGCGAGCCCGATGGCCAGCACGATGACGATGCCGAGGATGCCCCAGAACTGCGCGCCTCCCATCGCCACGAATGTCGCGAACAGCAACGGTGCCAGGAAGCTGACCGCGCGTCCCGTGGTGGCGTAGAGTCCGAAGACCTCGCCCTCGCGACCGACCGGGGTGATCCGTGCCAGGAAGGTGCGGCTCGCCGACTGCGCCGGTCCGACGAACAGGCACAGGACGAGGCCGCCGATCCAGAACGCGCCGGCGCCGAGGTCGTGGGCGAAGAACACCGCGAGCCCCGCGATGATCAGGCCGATCAATGAGGTCACGATCACCGGTTTGGCCCCGAAGCGGTCGTCGAGGCGGCCCGAGATCAGAGTGCTCACGCCGGCGACCACATTGGCCGCGATCGCGAAGATGATCACCTGGCCGCTCGAGAAGCCGAAGGTGCCCTGTGCGAGAATGCCGCCGAACGTGAACACGCCCACGAGCCCATCCCGGAAGAGAGCCGAGGCGATGAGGAACAGCACCGTGTTGCGGCTCTCCTTCCAGAGCCGTCCGACGTCGCGCACGAGCACGGCGTAGGACCGGAAGAAGCCGACGCGCACCGAGCGCGACTGCGCTGGGATCTCGGGCACGGCGAGCAGCACCGGCAGGGAGAAGATCAGCGTCCACGCCGCAGCGATCAGGGCGATGATGCGGATGTTGAGCCCGGCATCCTCGGTCGCGTGCAGAAAGCCGCCGGTGCCGTCGCTGTTCTCGACGACGAGGCCGAAGTAGACGATCAGGAGCAGGACGATGCCGCCGAGGTATCCGGCGCCCCAGCCGAAGCCGCTCACCCGGCCCACCGTCTTCGGGGTGGAGACCTGCACGAGCATGGCGTTGTAGTTGACCGTGGCGATCTCGTAGAACACGGTGCCGACGGCCACCAGGAAGACGCCGACGAGGAAGTAGTCCGGCGCACCGACGACGAAGAACATGAGCGCGGTCACCAGCACGACGACGCCGGTGTTCACACCGAGCCAGAGTTTGCGTCTGCCTGAACCGTCGGTGCGCTGGCCGAGCACCGGCGCGAGCAGAGCCACGACGACCCCGGCGATGGCGAGGCCCCACCCGAGACCGCTCGACAGCGGGGCTTCGGCCGCGGTGACGGCGGCGTGCGCCGGGCCGTGGGGGTCGCTCTCCGCATTCCGGGCCGCCACCAGAGCGGGCTCCACGAACAGGCTGCCGGTGAGGTACACCGTGAACACGAATGTGGTGATGACCGCGTTGAAAGCCGCGCCACCCCAATCCCACAGCGCCCAGGCGACGACACGACCGCGGGGGATGTGCCGTTCGGTCGTCGAGTCGAGGAAGAGGGGGCTCGCGGTGGTCAGGAGCGCATCCGTGGTGGCGGGAGCGGCCGGCTGGTCCGCGGCGCCGTCGGCACCGCCCGCGCTCGGGTCGTTCGTCATGAGCACAGGGTATGTGCTGCGGGGGAACGACGGGTGAACCGGCGCGGCCCCGGCGCGGGATGCGCGGGGCGGGTCGCCGGAGATTCAGTTATACGGCGATGGGCCGGGATCCGTCTGCATCGCCGTTCTTCACCTGCTGGTGGAGCTTCTCCATCGTCACGTCCAAGCTGTTGGCCGTGACCGCTGCGGTGGTCAGATCGGCGAGCAGCTGGGCCGGGACGACCCCGTCGTACTTGTAGTAGATCTTGTGCTCGAGACTGGCCCAGAAGTCCATCGCCACCGTGCGCAGCTGCACTTCGACGGGCACCCGCACGCTGCCCTCGCTGAGGAAGACCGGAACCTCCACGATCACGTGCAGGCTCTTGTAGCCGTTCGGTTTCGGCGTCGAGATGTAGTCCTTCACCGTGAGCACCCTCAGGTCTTCCTGCTCGGTGAGCATGGAGAACACGTGGTACACGTCGGAGACGAAGCTGCACACGATGCGCACACCGGCGATGTCGGTGACGGATTCGCGGATCGCGTCGAAGGAGGGTGCGCACTGTTTGCGCGCGATCTTCTGCTCGATGCTGTCCGCTGATTTGAGGCGCGTCGAGATGTGCTCGATCGGGTTGTAGTCGTGCAACTCGGAGAACTCTTCGCGCAGAATCGAGACCTTGGTGGCGATCTCGTCGATCGCGAACTTGTACGGCATGATGAACCGCGCGAAGCTCTCACGGAATGCGCGCATCTCATCGAGGGTCGATGCGTCGATGCCCTGCAGCGCCGTGAGCGCCTGCACGGAGAGCAGGGGCTCGCTGCCGTCGAACGGTGCCAGTTCCGAAGTCACGCGCTCCACGCTACCCAGGCCGCTTGTGCGCTCGATGTGAGGCGGCTCAGTATGGCCCAGCCGGCGGGCGGCCTTTCGTTCTCCGGGATCGGCTTGTACGGTGGGGCGCACGCGACGACGGAGGAGCTGGGCGAGCCGATGGCACAACTGAACGCAGCGAGCGAGGTGCCGCCGGCAGATGCGAGGATCGCGGTGAGCATCCGGGGGCTGCGCAAGCATTTCGGGCAGAAAGTGGCGGTGGACGGCCTCGACCTCGACGTGCCCGGGGGCAGCTTCTACGGTCTCGTCGGGCCGAACGGCGCCGGGAAGACGACGACCCTGAGCATGGTGACCGGACTGCTTCGCCCCGACCAAGGGCAGGTGCTTCTGCACGGGGTGGACGTCTGGCGCGAACCGATCAGGGCCAAATCGCTGGTGGGCGTGCTCTCCGACGGTGTGAGACTGTTCGACCGACTCACCGGCGAGCAGCTGGTGGAGTATGCGGGGCTGCTGAGTGGGATGGACCGCGACACCGCTCTCGCGCGAACCCAGGACCTGCTGCGACTCCTCGACCTGGAGCAAGCGGCCGGCACCCTGGTCGTCGACTACTCGGCCGGCATGACGAAGAAGGTGGCGCTGGCCTGTGCCATGGTTCATGCACCCCGACTGCTCGTGCTCGACGAGCCGTTCGAGTCGGTCGACCCGGTGTCAGCGGCCAACATCCGCGACATCCTGCACGGGTTCGTGCGTGGCGGCGGAACGGTGATCGTGTCGTCCCATGTCATGGATCTGGTGCAACGGATGTGCGACAACGTCGCCGTCATCAGCGACGGTCGCGTGCTCGCGGCCGGAACCGTGGACGAGGTGCGCGGCGGATCGTCGCTGGAGGACCGCTTCGTCGAGCTCGTCGGAGGCCGGCGCATCGGGGAGGGGCCGGAGTGGTTGCAACACTCGTAAGGCTGCGCCTACTGGTTCTGCGCAACACGTTCCGGCGCAGCACCGGGCAATTGGTGGCGGTCATCATCGGCGGCCTCTACGGGGCACTGATGCTGTTCGGTGCGATCGTCGCGCTGTTCGTGCTCAACGTCGTCCCGGTCGCCGATGTGCGAACCGTGGTCGTGCTCGCCGGGTCGGTGCTCGTGCTCGGGTGGGCGATCATCCCGGTGCTGGTGTCGGGTGTGGAGCAGACGCTCGACCCGTCCCACCTGGCGGTGTACCCCATCCCGTTGAATCAGATGCTGCTCGGGATGCTGCTGAGCGGCATCGTCGGCATCCCCGGCGCCGCCACGACCTTGGCCGCCTTGGCGACCTTCGGTTCCTGGCTCCGGATGCCGGGGGTGGCGCTGATCGCGCTGGTCACCGGAGCACTCGGCGCCGTCACCTGTGTCGTGATCTCGCGCGCCGTCACCTCCGTCTCCAGTGGACTCGCGTCGGGGCGGCGCTTCCGGGAGGCCAGCGGGCTGCTCATCATGATCCCGCTGATCCTGGCCGGGCCGATCATCATCGGCGTCACTCGCGGGATCAGCAACGCCTCCGAAGGGCTTCCCGGTGTCGCCGAGGCCCTCTCCTGGACGCCGCTCGGCGCCGTTTGGGCGGTGCCGTCGTCGGTGGCGCTCGGCGATCCGCTGGGGGCGGTATTGCGATTGCTGATCGCGCTGGCGACCCTTGCCGTGCTGCTCGGAGTGTGGCGGTGGGGTCTGGCGCGCTCGCTGGTCACGCCGGCGCATGCCGCATCTCGCGTGCGCGCCCGGGGCAAGGTCGGACTCTTCGCCTTCTTCCCGGGCACGCAGGCCGGAGCGATCGCGGCCCGCTGTCTCACCTACTGGTTTCGGGATCCGCGCTACCTGCGGCAGCTGATCATCATCCCCATCCTGCCCCTGTTGTTCTGGTTCTATGCCACGCTCAACCACAGCACCGGCTACCTTCTGGCGACGGGGCCGCTCATCGGGTTCCTGCTCGGCATTTCGATGATCGCCGACGTCTCGCTCGACTCCACAGCGTTCGCCCTGCACATGTCCAAGGCCGTCCCCGGCCGGGCCGATCGGCTCGGGCGCGCGTGGGCGGTGCTCACTTTCGCCGTGCCCGTAGTGCTGGTGCTGACGTTCGGTGCCGCCGCCGTGCAGGACTCATGGTTTCCCGTTCCGGGGCTGCTCGGACTGGGCTTCGGGTTGCTCCTCACAGGGCTCGGCGTCTCGTCGGTGACCTCGGCACTGTTCGTGTTCCCCGTTCCGGCCCCCGGTGACAATCCGTTCCGATCGCGCCCCGGTTCCAACATGGCGAACGTCGGTTCGACCTTCGTGTCGTGGGGCGTGCTCGCGGTGCTCTGCCTGCCCGAGATCGCGCTCCTGGTCGTGTCGTTGCTCACCGGGCAAGCGTTGTGGGGCTGGGGCGGGCTGCTGGTCGGCGTCGCGCTCGGCTCGGTTCTGCTCGCCGTCGGTGTTCGTCAGGGTGGCCGCCTGCTCGACGCGCGCGCTCCCGAACTCCTCATCCGACTGGGCAAAGACGCGTAACCGCCTCCCTCCCTCCCGCGTTGGGTGGGCAGTCGGGGCAGACATCCGGGGAACGCCGTGGGTGTGCGATGGGGAATGAAAAGGGGGTGCGCAAAGTTGAGTCTAGTGCGCTCAAGTTTTCGAGAATCGACTTGACAGTCGAGAATGCGAGTGAAACACTTGAGTCATCAAGACTCAACTCTTGATCGACGACTTTCCCAGCAGAACCAGCAACAAAGGAGAACAACACCTATGTCCCGTGCAGTAGGAATCGACCTCGGAACCACCAACTCCGTCGTCTCCGTGCTCGAAGGTGGCGAGCCCACCGTCATCGCCAACGCCGAAGGCTTCCGCACGACCCCCTCGGTCGTGGCCTTCACCAAAGATGGCGAGGTGCTCGTCGGCGAGACCGCCAAGCGCCAGGCCGTCACCAACGTCGACCGCACCATCGCTTCGGTCAAGCGCCACATGGGCACCGACTGGAAGACCGAGATCGACGGCAAGAAGTACACGCCGCAGGAGATCTCGGCGCGCATCCTGGCCAAGCTGAAGCGCGATGCTGAGCAGTACCTCGGCGACACCGTGACGGATGCGGTCATCACCGTTCCGGCGTACTTCAACGACGCCGAGCGCCAGGCCACCAAGGAGGCTGGTGAGATCGCGGGCCTCAACGTGCTGCGCATCATCAACGAGCCGACTGCCGCGGCCCTCGCCTACGGCCTCGACAAGGGCAAGGAAGACGAGCTCATCCTGGTCTTCGACCTCGGTGGCGGCACGTTCGACGTCTCCCTCCTCGAGGTGGGCAAAGACGACGACTTCTCGACCATCCAGGTGCGCTCCACGTCCGGTGACAACCGGCTCGGTGGCGACGACTGGGACCAGCGCATCGTCGACTGGCTCATCAAGAAGTTCAAGGAGACCACCGGAGTCGACGTCTCCAACGACAAGATCGCGAAGCAGCGCCTGAAGGAAGCCGCCGAGCAGGCCAAGAAGGAGCTGTCGTCGAGCATGTCGACCAGCATCCAGCTGCCCTACCTGTCGCTCACCGAGAACGGCCCGGCCAACCTCGACGAGACGCTCACCCGCGCCCAGTTCGAGCAGATGACCAGCGACCTCCTCGACCGCACCAAGAAGCCCTTCCAGGACGTCATCCGCGAGGCCGGCATCAAGGTCGGCGACATCGCGCACGTCGTGCTCGTGGGTGGTTCCACCCGCATGCCCGCCGTGAGCGAGCTCGTCAAGCAGGAGACCGGCGGCCAGGAGCCCAACAAGGGGGTCAACCCGGATGAGGTCGTCGCCGTCGGCGCTGCACTCCAGGCCGGAGTCCTCAAGGGTGAGCGCAAAGATGTGCTGCTCATCGACGTCACGCCCCTCAGCCTCGGCATCGAGACCAAGGGCGGCATCATGACCAAGCTCATCGACCGCAACACGGCGATCCCGACCAAGCGCAGCGAGACCTTCACGACGGCCGACGACAATCAGCCGTCCGTCGCGATCCAGGTCTTCCAGGGCGAGCGCGAGTTCACCCGCGACAACAAGCCGCTCGGCACCTTCGAGTTGACCGGCATCGCGCCGGCCCCCCGGGGCATCCCGCAGGTCGAGGTCACCTTCGACCTGGACGCGAACGGCATCGTGCACGTGTCCGCCAAGGACAAGGGCACCGGCAAGGAGCAGTCGATGACGATCACCGGTGGCTCGTCGCTGCCGAAGGACGACATCGAGCGTATGGTCCGCGAGGCCGAGGAGCACGCTGCCGAAGACAAGAAGCGCCGGGAGACCGCGGAGACGCGCAACACCGCCGAACAGCTGGTCTACGGCATCGAGAAACTCATCAAGGACAACGAGGACAAACTCCCCGAAGACGTCAAGAACGAGGTTCAGGGTGATGTCGACGCGCTGAAGTCCGCTCTCGCCGGAGATGACGAAGAGGCCGTGAAGACAGCGTACGACACGCTCAACGCGAGCCAGTCGAAGCTGGGCGAGGCCATCTACGCCTCGAGCCAGGCCGACGCCGCCGCGGGCGAGCAGGCTCCGGCGGGCGAAGAGCCTGCCGCAGAGTCTTCCGACGAAGACGTCATCGACGCCGAGGTCGTCGAAGACGAGGAGAAGAAGTAACCATGTCCAAAGAGAACCCCAACGGGCAGGACTCGAACGAGCCCGAGCACGAGGAGCCGATCATCCGCGACAAGCGCCGGATCGACCCCGAGACCGGCAAGGTTCGACAGCCGGCCGAGGCCGGGTCGGAGGCGCCCGCCTCCGACCCCGACCTCGCCCACGAAGAGCTCGTGGATGTCGGGCCGACCGAGGGTGTGGCCTTCGAGAGCCTGCTGAGCGACGAAGACCTCGACGTGCTGAGCGGCCAGTCCACGGCCGACCAGCTGGCCGCCGAGCGGCTCGCCGACCTCCAGCGGGTGACCGCGGAGTACGCGAACTACCGCAAGCGCACCGAGGCCAACCGCGAGGTGGAGCGCGAGCGCGTGGTCGGTGAGACCGTCAAGGGTCTCATCCCCGTGCTCGACGACCTCGACCGTGCCGAGAAGCACGGCGATCTGGAGGAGGGCAGCGCGTTCGCGACCATCGCGGCCAAGCTGCGCGTCACCGTGGAACGGCTCGGGTTGACCGCGTACGGCCAGGCCGGCGATCCGTTCGACCCGCAGATCCACGAGGCGATCTTCCAGCAGCCCAGCGCGGATGTGACGGTCGAGACCGTCGCCGATGTGGTGGAGACGGGCTACCAGCTCGGTTCCACCACCGTGCGGGTGGCCAAGGTCGTCGTGGCGGTGCCCGCCTGAACCCGATCCTGAAATCAGGAGCGATCGCCCTCCTCGACCGCCTGGCCCTGTTCTCAGGTCCAGGCGGTCGTGGCCGGGGGAGACTCGTGAGCGACGGATTCGAGAGAACAGTGCAGACTTCATACAGCAACGAGAAAGACGAAAGGAGGCGCCGTGGCTAGCCAGGACTGGTTCGACAAGGACTTCTACAAGGTTCTCGGCGTCTCGAAAGACGTCACCCCCGCGGATCTGAAGAAGACCTACCGCAAGCTCGCGCGCAAGTACCACCCCGACTCCAACCCGGGGGACGCCGCCGCGGAAGCGAAGTTCAAAGAGATCAGCGAAGCCCACTCGGTGCTGAGCGATCCGGAACAGCGCAAAGAGTACGACCAGATCCGCGCGATGGGCTCCGGTGCCCGCTTCACCGCTCCGGGCTCCGCCGGCCAGGGCGGCTTCGACGATGTGTTCGGAGGGATGTTCGGCGGCGGTGCCCCCAGCGGCGGCCGCGGCTACACCTACCAGCAGGGCGGCAACTTCGATGACATCTTCGGGGGGATGTTCGGCAACGGCGGGTTCGGCTCGTCCAGCGGCGGCTACCGCGGGGCCGGCGGCCCGACGCGGGGACGCGACGTGACCGCCCACACCACCATCGACTTCCTCACCGCGACGAAGGGTGAGACGATCACCCTGCAGTCCTCGGACGGCAAACCGATCAAGGTGAAGATCCCGGCCGGGGTCGCCGACGGCCAGAAGATCAAGCTGCGCGGCAAAGGCCAGCCCAGCCCCGACGGCGGCGAACCCGGTGACATCGTGCTCACCGTGACCGTTCGCAAGCATCCGGTGTTCGAACGCGATGGGCTCAACCTGCGCGTCACCGTTCCGGTCACCTTCGCCGAGGCTGCGCTGGGCGCGACCATCGAGGTGCCGACGCTCGGCGGCGATCCGGTGAAGCTGCGTGTGGCTCCGGGAACCCCGAGCGGCCGCGTGCTGCGGGTGAAGGGCCGGGGAGTTCAGACGGCGAAGGGAACGGGCGACCTGCTCGCGATCGTTCAGGTCGCGGTGCCGTCGCACCTCTCCTCCGACGCGGAAGACGCCCTGAAGGCGTTCGCCGAGAAGCTCCCTTCGGACAACCCGCGCGACGACCTCCTGGCCAAAGCGAGGGGATGACGGTGGACGAGAACAGTCAGGTCTTCGTGATCTCGATCGCGGCCGAGCTGGCGGGGATGCACCCGCAGACGCTCCGGCAGTATGACCGGCTCGGTCTCGTCAGCCCCACCAGGACGATCGGCAAATCGCGCCGCTATTCGATGCGCGATGTCGCCAAACTTCAGGAGATCGCCCGCCTCGGCAGCGAGGGGGTGAGCCTGGAGGGGATCCGCCGCATCCTCGAACTCGAAGACCAGGTCGGTGCCCTGCGCGACCGCGTGCGCGAGCTCGAGTCGGCGCTTGCCGACGAACTTCTCAACCGCCCTGGCCGCCGTGTCTTCGCGGCCGGCTCCGAGGGGGAGGTCATCTCTCTGCGCGCGGGCACCCGCATGCGCCGCAGCAACCAGGTCGTCGTCTGGCGCCCGCTCGGCCGCGACTGAGCGCGGTCGGGCACTGTTTCAAACCGGTGCGGCCGCCCCCGTCGCCGGGAGCCGGCCGCACCGTTCGTGCCGTGCTCAGCGGCGGGGAAGTACCTTCGTTCCTTCGATCCGTACCGCTTGGAGATCCCGCGGGTTGAGGCCGAGTTCGGCCAGGATGGTCGGCGCGATCTGCGTAGTCTCCACTTTGTCGCCCACAGTGCGGGCCCGGTGGTCGCCGGGCAGCGAGACGACGATGGGAACGTTGCGGTCGTCAGCGCTCGCACCGCCGTGCTCGGCGATCTTTGCCTTGCCGCCGGTGTAGACCACTCCGGTCCGGGCGATGCCGAGGACGTCGGGCACTCGGCTGTCGCCCACCTTCGCGCCGTAATAGCGGTCGGCTTCGGCGCCCGCGTAGATGCGGTCGAGCCCGGAGGACGGCACCGTGATCGCGGCGCTGCTGACGGTGTTGCCGGCCGCGGTGTGCGTGGAGAGGTACTGCTTCGCGAATCCGGTGGCCGCGGGCGAGCGGTCCGAGAGCCAGAGCTGCATGATGTCATCGTCGGTGGAGAAGGTCACGAGGTCGGCGGCAGTCGGATGCGTGGCCTTCCACGCGGCGTTCAGGCCGGCGATGATGGGGCCGTCTGGAACCCGTTTGAGCGCGGCCGGATCGGTCGGCGACTGCCCGTGCTTGGCTGAGAGGATGATCGCCGTGTCGTTCAGGTGACCGGTTGCCTTCAGGGCCGACTCGAACGACGAGACCGACGTGTCCACGAAGTCGAGGGCTCGGCTCAGCAGTGCAGCAGGCACGGCGCCCCCGGTGAGGTATCCGCCGGTGAGCCCGTCTGAGGTGGGGAGTTTCTGGGCGGTGGAGACGGCCTGGAAGTTCATGCCGAAGATGGCGGGCACAGCGGCGGCCTTGGCGCCGGAGTGATCTTTGCCGTGGATCTCGTTCACCACGGCCTGCACCTTGTAGCCGTCGTACTGCTGGGTGGCCGCGTTGTCCGTCGTCCAGTCGCCGGTGAAGGGCGCGGCGGCGTTGCTGTTGATCTCCGGGGTGAACAGATCGTCGATGCCGGTGCCCGACGGGCCGTTCAGGATCTCGTAGGCCGGGTGCTTGTCCGACCATGCGGTCGTGAGCCCGGCCTTCTTGGCCACTTCGAAGACGGTGTTCACCTTGATGTACTGGTGAGGGTAGACCGGCTTGCATGTGGCCGGGTCGACGGGAAGGGTGGCCGGATCGATCAGCGTGGCGGGAGATCCGGTCATCGAGAGGATGCTGGCGGGGAGTCCGGTGAGGCCCTGGCCTGCGTCGATGGACGCCTGGTTCTTGTCGGCCGCCTCGGTGTAGGCGACCTCCGCGCCCGGCGTGGCGCCGGTGCAGTTCGTCGTGCCTGCCGGCAGGAGCGAGTGGTTGAACGTGTCGTCGTAGTAGATGCCGGTCGTGCCGGGGTTGCCTCCGGTCACCTGTGCGACCATGCCGGGGAACGAGTCGGACGGCACAGGTGTCTGAGCGTTCGTGTAGTCGGTCCCGTGCGCGACCAGGCCGGCGAGCGCGGAGTTCGGATGCTGTGAGAGATACCAGCTCAAGTCCTTCTGATGCAGGCCGTCGATCGACAGCAGCAGCACGTGCTTGACCACGCTGCGACCGTGGCCGTCCGAACCGTACTGCCCCTGCCCTCCCGAGGCGCTCTCCCCTCGACCATCGTCGGCCAGTGCCGGCGCGATGCCGGCGCCCGTCAGCAGCGCGACTCCCAGTGCGGTCGCGACCGCGGCTCGCGCCGCGCGTTCCTTCGTCACCATCGTGAATCCCTTCGACGCGGCTCCCCCCGAACGGGGGAGATCAACCGTTCGTGCACGATTGTGGCGAGTGCAGCGCGAGACGTGGGCGCGGGTGCGAACTGCTCCGCGAAGGTTCACGCTCCGTTCATCGCATGGGTGACGGCGTTCGGCGGACTTCCAGCTGGGAGCCCCGTCGTCTTCGAGGGCGCACAGGTTTCCGCAACAGTCGCGTCAGCGCGGCACATCCTCGTCGGAGGAGTACGCGCCGCCGGAGAGCGAGAGTGCGCTGAACCGGATGGGGCGGGTGACCTTCTTGAAATCAAGCGGGCAGTGTCGGATGCCAGCCGGGATGTACAGCGCGCCGGAGGTCGTGACGCTGTACGTCTCGCCGTCGAGGTCGATCAGGATCTCGCCGCCGAGGTCGTGCGGGTTCTCCGGGTCGCTCCCGGTCCAGATGAGGACCTCGTCGTAGTCGTGCTCGTGCTCGTTGACCCAGTGGCTCGGCTCGTCGGTCGGGTTGATCCAGCTGTAGGTCATGTGGATCTTGCTCTCGGGCACGTCAGCGGCACGCATCAGGGCGAACGCATCGCCGATGTGCGCCGGGCGGGGCAGACCGGTCGCCACAGCGCCTTCGTTGATGAGATCGTCGCTCGAGTCGCCCATGTGGCGCACGAAAAGGTGCTCGTACTTGCCGGCCATCGTTCCTCCTGCTGTCGCGGTGTCGTCCGGCCGATCGCCGGTGCCGTCAACGCTAGGGATGCGCCACCGGCGTCTCCATGCACTCGTCGCGGGGGTCCTGTCACTCGTTTCGGGCGGGCCGCGCGCCGGTTGCCCGTGAGCGCTCGCGGGCTTGCCGGTGAGCGCACGAAGTCCCACGTTCCGGGATCCCAGACACCAGCCCGGGCCAGGCACTTGCTGCGAGCCGGTATTCCTCCCTGGAATGACAGCATGACCACACACTTCCTCGATGGCGAGGTCGCACACCGCGGCGGCGCCCCCGTCGACCGACTGCACCATCTGGCCTCTCTGCGGGTGCGCAAGAAGAGCCGCATCGCCAGCCGCTGGGTTCCGGCGGTGATCACTCTCGTCATCGTCGGCGGGATCGGCTGGGCCTTCGTGAGTGCGCCCGCCATGAACTGGCCCGTGGTGGCGCAGTACCTGTTCTCCCCGCGCATCCTCACCGGGGTGATGACGACACTCGTGTTCACCGTGCTTACCTTCGTGCTCGGGCTCGCGATCGGTGTTCTGCTCGCCGTGCTGCGGCAGTCGGGCAACCCGGTGCTCGTCGTCATCGTCGAGGGCTACATCTGGCTGTTCCGAGGAACACCGCTCCTGGTGCAGCTCGTGTTCTGGTTCAATCTGGCCCTGGTCTTCCCGTTCATCGGGATCCGTCTGCCGGCACTCGACATCACGATCGGCGGGGCGACGAACCAGCTGATCACGCCGTTCCTCGCCGCGCTGGTCGGGTTGGTGCTGCACACGGCCGCCTACATGGCAGAGGTGGTGCGCGGCGGTTTCCTCGCCGTGCCGCCCGGGCAGACCGACGCGGCGAAGGCCATCGGGATGACGCGACTCGAGGCGCAGTGGCGCATCGTCATCCCGCAGGCGGTGCGCGTGATCCTGCCGCCGCTCGGCAACCAGTTCATCGACATCCTCAAAGCGACGGCGATCGTGTCCGTGATCGGCGGCGGCGACCTGATGACGCAGGCGCAGCAGATCTACGGGCAGAACTACCAGGTGATCTCGATGCTCGTCGTCGCCTCCCTCTGGTATCTCGTGCTGGTGACGGCGGCGACGATCGGACAGCATTTCATCGAACGGTCCCTCGATCGATCACGGAGCACACGCTCGGTGGTCTCGGCGGCGAAGGAGGTCGCAGCATGAGCACGATCGTGGAACGGCCGGCCGGGCCGGCCGACGGAGCCCTCGCCCTGCGCGGCGTGCGCAAATCGTTCAACGGGGTCGAGATCCTGGCCGGCATCGACCTGGACATCGCTCCCGGCTCGGTCGTCTGCGTCATCGGACCGTCCGGTGGCGGCAAGTCGACGCTGCTGCGCTGCATCAACCATCTCGAGCCCATGGATGCGGGACTCATCGAAGTGGACGGCGAACTCGTCGGTTACACCGCGCACGGCGACCACCTCTCGGAGGCGTCCGACCGGCAGACCAGTCGGGTGCGGCGGCGGATGGGGATGGTGTTCCAGCAGTTCAACCTGTTCGCGCATCTCTCGGTTCTGCGGAACGTGACGATCGGCCCGACCCGGGTGCTCGGCATCCCCCGCGCCGAAGCCGAGAGGGAGGGCCGTGAACTCCTCGCCCGCGTCGGCCTCGCGGCGCACGAGGCGAAGTATCCGGCGCAGCTCTCGGGCGGTCAGCAGCAGCGGGTCGCGATCGCCCGCGCGCTCGCGATGAAGCCCGCGATCATGCTCTTCGACGAGCCCACCAGCGCGCTCGACCCCGAGCTCGTCGGCGAAGTGCTCGCCGTGATGCGGGATCTCGCCGCGGCCGGAATGACGATGATCATCGTGACCCACGAGATCGCTTTCGCACGCGATGTTGCCGACGTGGTCGTGTTCATGGAGGGCGGCGTCGTCGTGGAGCAGGGGCAGGCCGCCCAAGTGCTGGATGCGCCGGTCTCGCCCCGCACCGCGGCCTTCCTCCGTCACGTTGGACCGGTGCCGTCGTGAGCCGCCGCGAAACGGGGGCGCTGCCACCCACCCACACGATCGACGCCACGGCCACGAGCATCGCCTCCCGTTTTCTGGTGGGGGCGTACGAGACCGATGGTCCGGGGGTGTGGGAACGGCTTCCGCACCGGCACGACTTCGTAGAACTCGTCTACGTGAGGAGCGGGTCGGGCCTGCACTACGTTGATGCGGACGCCGTGCCCATCGCGCCGCACCAGCTTTTCGTGATCGCACCGGGGCAGGTGCACCACTGGGAGCCGGTCGAGCCGGTGCGCGGAACGCTCGTGCTGTTCCGCGAGGATTTCCTCACGGGGGTCGGCGGGCCCGACGCCGACACGGGTGTCGGCGTGTGGGAGACGCGTGCGCTTCGTCCCGGGCCGGCCGAACGGGAGCGCCTCGAGCACATCCTGGCGGGGCTGGCGGCCGAGGCGGGGATGCGCGACGAGCACCAGGAGCTGGCGCTGCGCACGCTGCTGACCCTGCTGCTCGTGCAGTGCCGGAGGCTCTCGAGGGACCGCTCCGCCGACGCCCTCACCCCGCGTCGCGGGCTCAGTGCCGCGTTCGAGCGGATCGTGCGCGACCGGGCCTCCGCCTCGCTCACCGTCGCCGAATGCGCTCGGGAGCTCGCCGTCACCCCGGGGCATCTCTCCGAGGTCGTCGCCGTCTCCACCGGTCGCACACCCGGGGAGATCATCCGGGGCGAGGTCGCCCGCGAGGCGCAACGGCTGCTCGCGCGCACCGAGCTGAGTTGTGCGCAGATCGCCGGGCAACTCGGATTCGACGACGCGTCCTACTTCTCGCGGTTCTTCCGCCGGGAGTGCGGCGCCACACCTTCGGCGTTCCGGGCCGGGCGCACGCCGCGTGCAGCGTGATCGCGTGTCGGCCCGCCACTCCTGAGCCGACGCGACCGCCAAAAGTGCCAGCGTCGCCGGGGTGGGTGCATGGTCGAGTCCGCACCGCCGCTCCTAGCCTGAGGTCACTCACAGCACGGCCCCTGGAAGGAGCCACCATGTTCACGTCTCCCGTTTCGCGGCTGACCATCGCCGCCGGCGTCGCTGCCCTGACCGTGGCCGCCCTGGCCGGGTGCTCGGATGCGGCCTCCGGCGACGCGGCCACCGGGTCGGCCGCCGGCCTCGACGGCCTGGTCGAGCCGGACACCCTGAGCGTCGGGGTGACGCTCCCCGACGCGCCGTACGTGATCCCGGATGCGGACAACGTCCCGAAGTCCGGCATCACGAAAGACCTGCTCGCCGCTGTGGCGAAAAAGCTCGGCGTCACGATCCGGTTCGTGCCGGTGGCGTGGGAGGGCGGCATCACCGGCGTCGCCGCGGGTCGCTACGACATCTACGGCGGCAGCCTGTACGACACGGTCGAACGTCAGCAGGCCGGAACGTTCGTCGACTTCATGAAGGAGCAGGCGACGCTGATCACTACGAAGGCGAACGGCTCCCAGTACTCGACTCGTCTCGACGCGTGCGGGAAGTCGATCTCCACCATCCGGGGGACCACCGATGTGACCTACGCTGCGGCGCTGTCGAAGGAGTGCGAGGCCGCGGGCAAGCCGGCGATGAAGGTCACCGAGTACCCGACGCAGCAGGATTCCGATCTGGCGCTCAAGTCGGGGCGCACCGATGTCGGCATCCAGAGCGTCCCCGGCGCGGCGTACGAGATCGCCCAGGGGGCCGACAAGGTGATCGTCGGCGACCCGTTCACGGGCGGGTTCTATGTCGGCAGCCTGATGAACAGCACCAAACCCGCCCTCGTGAAGGCCGTGCTCGGTGCGATGACCGAGCTCTACGCCTCGGGCGAGACGGCGAAGATCTTCAAGCCGTACGGCGTCGAGCCGACTGAACCCGGCAAGAACCTCCAGAAATAGCCGACTCCTCGCTGACATCCGTGCCGGATGCCGTCTCTGACCCGCTCAGAGCCGGCATCCGGCACGAATGTTTAACCGGGAGGAGAGCCGGGTCGCAGACGGAGCGGGCTGGGTAGGCTGAGGAAGGTGGCAGGTGCCCTTCACGAGAGCGACGCCGAACACCGAGAGACAGACGTTCCCACGAGGACGAGGAAGCAGGGAAGGTGGCGATGAAGGCACTGTTCAAGAAGGAGGCCGGACCCGGTCTCGAGTTGGTCGAGGTTCCGGAGCCCGAGATCGGTCCGGCGGATGTGAAGATCCGAGTACTGCGCACCGGGATCTGCGGAACCGATCTGCACATCCAGCGCTGGGACGACTGGGCGGCCTCCGCAGTGAAGGCCCCGCTCATCCCCGGCCACGAATTCTTCGGCGAGGTGGTCGAGGTCGGACCGCTGGTGCACGATGTGGCGCTCGGCGACCTGGTCTCCGGCGAAGGACACATCGTATGCGGCACCTGCCGCAACTGCCGGGCGGGCCGTCGGCAGATGTGCATCCGCACCCAGGGGGTCGGCGTGCAGCGCAACGGCGCCTTCGCCGAGTATCTGAGCCTGCCTGCCACCAATGTGTGGGTGCACCACAGCGCCATCGAGCCCGAGGTCGGCGCTCTCTTCGACCCGCTCGGCAACGCCGTGCACACGGCGCTCGCCTTCCCGGTGGTGGGCGAGGACGTGCTGGTCACCGGATGCGGGCCGATCGGCCTCATGGCGATCGCGGTCGCCCGTCACGTTGGTGCGCGCTTCATCGTGGGAACCGACATCAGTGCATCCCGGCTCGCGCTCGCCGAGGGCATGGGGGCCGACCTCACCGTCGACGTGTCGAGATCCCCTATCCACTCCGCGCAGGAGGTGCTCGGCATGCGCGAAGGCTTCGACGTCGGTTTCGAGATGAGCGGGGCTCCGGCCGCGTTGCCGCAGATGATCGAGAACATGAACCACGGCGGCCGCATCGCCATGCTCGGTCTGCCGTCGGCTCAGATCGCCGTGGACTGGGGCATCGTCGTCACCCATATGCTCACCCTCAAAGGCATCTACGGCCGCGAGATGTTCGAGACCTGGAACGCGATGGGGGCCATGCTGCAGACCTCGGCCGTGCTGCGGGAAGCGATCGCCTCGATCGTGTCTGACCGCTTCTCCGCCCGCGACTGGCAGAAGGGGTTCGCTGCCGCGGCCTCGGCCGGCGGGGGCAAAGTCATCCTGGATTGGACGGAGCTCTGATGATCGCCACCTTCCGCGACCACATCGCCAGGCAGCTCGCCGAGATCGAGGAGGCAGGTCTCACCAAACGGGAGCGCAGCATCCGGGGGCCGCAGCAGGCGCTGATCACGGCCGACGGCGCACCGGTGCTCAATTTCTGCGCGAACAACTATCTCGGCCTGGCCGACCATCCCGACCTCGTCGCCGCGGCGAAGTCCGCGCTCGACGAGTGGGGTTACGGCATGGCCAGCGTGCGCTTCATCTGCGGAACGCAGGAGCAGCACCTGGAGCTGGAGCGCCGGGTGTCGCACTTCCTCGGAACCGAGGCGACCATCCTTTTCTCGTCGTGCTTCGACGCGAACGGCGGAGTGTTCGAGACGCTGTTCTCGGCCGAAGACGCGATCATCTCCGACGAGCTCAATCACGCGTCGATCATCGACGGCATCCGGCTCTCCAAGGCGCAGCGGTTCCGCTACAAGAACCGCGACCTGGCCGACCTCCGTGCGCAGCTGGAGGCGGCGGTGGATGCGCGTTTCACGGTGATCGTCACCGACGGCGTGTTCTCTATGGATGGCTACATCGCTCCCCTCGCCGAGATCTGCGACCTCGCCGACGAGTTCGGCGCGCTCGTGTTCGTCGACGATTCGCACGCCGTCGGGTTCGTGGGCGAGCACGGCCGCGGAACCCCCGAGCTCTGCGGCGTTGCGGATCGGGTCGATATCTACACGGGAACGTTCGGCAAGGCCCTCGGCGGCGCATCCGGCGGGTACGTCTCGTCGCGGCAGGAGATCGTCGACCTACTGCGCCAGCGTGCGCGGCCGTACCTGTTCTCGAACACGCTCGCGCCGTCGATCGTGGCCGGGACGCTCGCCGCCCTCGATCTGCTCGAGCAGTCGGACGGCCTGCGGGCGCAGCTCGTTGACAATGCGCACCTGTTCCGCACGCTGATGAGCGAGGCGGGCTTCGACCTGCTGCCGGGTGAGCACCCGATTGTGCCGGTGATGTTCGGGGATGCTGCGCTCACCGCCCGTATGGCCGGCGAGATGCAGAAGCGCGGCGTCTACGTGACGGCGTTCTCGTTCCCGGTCGTGCCGCGCGGCACGGCGCGCATCCGGGTGCAGCTCTCGGCGGCGCACACCGCCGACGAAGTGCGCCGTTGCGTCGATGTGTTCATCGCCTCCCGCGACGCCGTGGCGGGTTAGGCCCGGTCGCAGCCGAGTCCGTGCGAAATGGGGCGGAATCGCTCGACTACGCGGACCATTCGGGGACTCGGTGGCTACCGGGGTGGGGCAGTCGAGTCGCGGGCGATCAGAGCGGCCGCGGGGGCATCGAGGCGCTCGACGCGCTCGCCGGCGCGCATGCGGGTGTATGCGTCGAGGATGGTGTCGGCGAGGGTGTCCGAGGAGAAGGCGACGGTGCTGAGGCGGGGGATGTAGTCGGCGGCGCCGGGATGGTCGTCGGCGCCGATGACGGAGACCTGATCCGGCACTCGGATGCCGGCATCGGCCAGGGCGCGGATCGCCGCCATCGCCAGCCGGTCGTCGGCCGCGACGACGCCGGTCGGGGCGGCGCGGTCGTAACGCCAGCCCTGCGCCCAGTCACGCAGCGAGACGCTGGATGCCCCCGCGTTCACGACCGTCAGCGCGGCGCCGGCGTTCGCGGCCGCGCCGGCGGCGCCGGCGAGGCGTTCGCGACCGGTCTCCAGGGCGGCGGGGGCGGTGGGCGCCAGGAAGACGATGCGGCGGTGGCCGAGGCCCGTGAGATGCTCGACGGCCACCCGCCCGAAGGGGAGCTGAGGGACGACGAGAGAGGGCGCGTACGTCACCGGCTCCGGGCCGTGGACGATGAGAGCCCGAACGCCGGAGAGGCGGAGGAGCTCCGTGGTGGCCGGTGTGCAGCGGACGGCTTCCGCCAGCACGGCTTCGGGGCGGAGCCTGGCCCATAGCTGACCGGCATCGGCTCCGCACTGCTCGGTGTCGACGTGCCGGACCGCGTCCGTGCCGTCTTCGATCGTGCGTTCGAGCAGGAGGGCGAACGCCCGGGCCAGCGACTGGCCGTAGTCTCGCTGGTCGGCGGCCACCAGCAGGCCGGCGACGGCCTCACCGCTGGCGAGGGATCGGGCCGCGATGTTGGGGGTGTAGCCGAGAAGGCGCGCGGCTTCTAGAACCCGGTGGCGGGTGTCATCGGAGACCCGCGAGTTGGGCTTGTCGTTGAGAACGAACGACACCGTGGCACGCGAGACGCCGGCAGCGAGGGCGACGTCGGCGCTCGTCGGGGCTTTGACGACCTGGGGTGTGAACATGCTGCTCTCAGTCTAGGTCGGAATGGGCCTTCCGGTTACGCGCGTAATCAAAAACCGAGCACCGGCTTGTATTCTCGGGATCGGGTGACTATGGTTACGCGTGTTAGCAAGCAAAGTCGCCTGCAGTGAAAGGACTTCCCCCGTGACAACGCCGTCAGATGACCTCCCCGAGGGTCCGCGCCCTGTGCAGCCCACCCTCCCATCCAACCTCACCGGTGTGCCAGACAGTGCCGCCCTCGGCTCCACCCTCGCCACCGCCGGCTCGGTCTTCAGTGCGGCCCCGACCACGGCCGTCTCGGCGCAGCGCCCGCAGAAGGTGAAGGTGCGTGGCAAGCTGTTGAAGCTGATGCTCTCGATGTCGGTGGCCAATCTGGCGATCTTCAGCATCTGGGGTGCTGTCCCCGGCATCCTGCTGCCGCTGCAAGTGCAGGGCATCGTCGGCAACGACCCGACGGCCAAGGCGGGCGCTCTCGGCATCATCGCCACGATCGGCGCATTCGCGGCCATGGTCGCACAGCCGCTCGCGGGAACGATCTCCGACCGTACACGCAGCCGGTTCGGGCGTCGTGCGCCCTGGATGGTTGCAGGCAGCCTGATCGGCGGTCTGGCACTCCTCGGGATGGGCGCGTCGAACACGCTCGTGCAGATCGCCATCGCCTGGGTCATCGTGCAGGTGGCCTACAACTTCGCGCAGGGCCCGCTGAGCGCGATCCTCCCCGATCGTGTTCCGAGCGCTGTGCGAGGAACCTTCGCCGCCCTCAGCGGGCTCGGGCTCATGCTCGGAGCCCTCGGCGGCCAGATCGCCGGAGCCGCGTTCGCCACAGCGATCCCGGCCGGCTACCTCGTCTTCGCCGGTGTCGCCCTCATCGTGATCGTGCTGTTCGTCGTGCTGAACCCGGACAAGTCGAACAAGGGCGAGCCGAAATCGGAGTTCAACTTCGTGGCGTTCCTCAAGACGTTCTGGGTCAGCCCGGTCAAACACCCCGACTTCTTCTGGGGTTTCCTCGGGCGGCTGCTGCTCTTCGCCGGCTACTTCATGGTCACCGGTTATCAGCTGTTCATCCTCCAGGACTACATCGGGCTCAAAGGCGGCGCCGTCGCCGTCATCCCCCTTCTCGGTGTGCTCAGCCTCGCAGGCACCCTGATCTCGACGCTCGTCGGCGGCCCGCTCTCAGACAAGCTCGGCCGTCGCAAGATCGTCGTGATCGTCGCCGGCGTCATCCTCGCGATCTCGCTCCTCTTCCCGCTGATCATGCCGACTCTGACCGGAATGATGCTCTTCTCGTTCGTCGCCGGGCTCGGATTCGGCGCGTATCAGTCCGTCGACACGGCACTGATGAGCGAGGTGCTTCCGTCGCAGAACGACTTCGCGAAAGACCTGGGTGTTCTGAATATCGCGGCGACCCTGCCCCAGACGCTCGCACCGGGTCTCGCTGGGCTGATCGTCGTGCTCGCCGGTGGTTCGTACACCCCCCTGTTCCCGATCGGGATCGTGATCGCGCTGCTCGGCGCTGTCGCCGTGCTCCCGATCAAGTCCGTCCGCTAGGAGGCGCACCATGACTGACATCACCGAATCTGCTGCGGCCACGACACCCACCGAGGCCGTGATCGCCGGGATGCTGGAGCGGCTCACCCTGGAGCAGAAGGTGCGCCTGCTCACCGGCGCCTCGTTCTGGACACTGCACGACGAGCCCGCGATCGGGCTGGAGACGATCGTCGTCTCCGACGGGCCGGCCGGCGTGCGCGGGCAATTGTGGGACGAGCGCGACAGCTCGGCGAACCTGCCGTCGCCGACCGCGCTCGCCGCCTCCTGGGATGTGGAGCGGGTGTTCGAGTTGGGCACCCTGATCGCCGCGGAGGCGCGTCGCAAGGGAGTCTCGGTGGCTCTCGGCCCGACCGTCAACATCCAGCGCTCGCCGCGGGGCGGCCGCCACTTCGAGGCGTACAGCGAGGATCCGTGGCTCTCCGGCATCGTCGGCACCGCCTTCGTCAAAGGCGTGCAGTCCTGCGGTGTGGGCGCGACGCCCAAGCACTACGTGGCCAATGACAGCGAGACCGACCGCATGACGGTCAACGTCAATGTGGATGAGCGCACCCTGCGCGAGGTCTACCTCGCGCCGTTCGAGCGCATGGTCACCGAGGGTGGCGCCTGGCTCGTGATGTCGTCGTACAACTCGGTGAACGGCACGACGATGACCGAGAACGATCTGCTGACCTCCCCGCTGAAAGACGAGTGGGGTTTCGACGGCGTCGTCGTCTCCGACTGGATGGGCGTGCGCGACACCGTCGGCGCAGGCGAAGCGGCGCAGGATCTCGCGATGCCCGGCCCGGAGGGTGTCTGGGGGGATGCGCTGGTGCAAGCCGTTCGCGCCGGCCAGGTCGCCGAGTCGGCGATCGACGAGAAGGTGCTTCGCATCCTGCGGCTCGCCGCGCGTGTCGGTGCCCTCGCCGATGTCGCCCCTGCCACTCCGCCCGCCGAGCCGTGGCCGCAGGCACGCATCGACGCTCTGCTGCGCGAGGCCGCCGCCGACGGCATGGTGCTGGTGAAGAACGAGGGTGTCCTGCCGATCGACAAGGCGTCGTCGCCGCGCATCGCGGTGGTCGGTCAGCATGCCCGCATCGCCCGCAGCCAGGGCGGGGGCTCGGCGACGGTGTTCCCCGACCACGTGGTCACGCCGCTCGCCGGCCTCATCGAGACGTTCGGGGCCGAGAACGTCTCCTTCGCGCCGGGCGTCCTCGCCTCCGACTCCGTGCTGCCGATGGATGCGGCGGTCTCGACAGACCCGGTCACCGGCGAATCCGGCGTACACGTGCGGTTCCTGGCCGAGGACGGCCGAGTGGTGCTCGACGAGCACCGGGGCAGCGGCCGGCTCACCTGGCTGGGCGACCCCGTGCTCGGCGAGACCGCCGTCGTGGAGGCGACGACGACCTTCACCGCCCCCGCAGACGGCGAGTACGCGGTCGGCTTCGCCGGTCTCGGGCTGTTCCGGTTCGAGGTGGATGGCGAGCTGAAGAGCGACGGTCTGTTCTTCCCCGAGGGCACCGACCCCTTCATGGCGTTCCTGAACCCTCCGACGCAGTCGTTCCCGCTCGTGCTGACGGCGGGTCAGCGCGTCGCGCTGCGGCTGGAACACCGCCCGCAGCAGCAGGCCGGTCTCGCCGCTGTGATGTTCACGCTCGGCTATGAGGAGCCGTTCGCCGACCCCGCCGACGAGTTCGACCGGGCGGTGGCCCTCGCTGCCGCCTCCGACATCGCCGTTGTGGTGGTCGGCACGACCGACCAGCTCGAATCCGAGGGCTTCGACCGCACCGATCTGCGGCTGCCGACAGGCCAGGACGAGCTGGTCCGGCGTGTGCTCGCCGCGAACCCGCGCACGGTCGTGGTGGTCAACTCGGGCGGTCCGGTGATCGTGCCGTGGCTGGCCGATGCGCCTGCCGTGCTGCTCACGTGGTTCCCCGGGCAGGAGATGGGTGGCGCTCTCGCAGACGTGTTGTCGGGCGTGCGTGAACCGGGCGGCCGCATCCCGACCACCTGGGCTGCGGCGGAGGACGATGTGCCGATCTGGCAGGTCGAACCGGTCGGCGGCCAGCTGTTCTACGACGAGAAGCTGAATGTCGGGTACCGCGAGTGGGTTCGTCGGCAGAACCTGGGCGGCCCGGCTCCGGCGATCCCTTTCGGCCACGGTCTCGGATACACCGAGTGGGAGCTCGGTGAGCCGGCCCTGGTCGGTGTGCCGGATGCGGCGGCGGGCCTCGACCTGACCATTCCGGTGAGGAATGCGGGCGCCCGCGCGGGAAAGCAGGTCGTGCAGGTCTACCTCTCGCGGGTCTCGGAGTCGTCGGTCGATCGGCCGGTGCTCTGGTTGGCCGGGTATGCGGTGATACGGGCGGAGCCGGGCGCGATGACCACGGCGACCGTCCGCATCGAGCCCCGCGCGCTGCAGTACTGGTCGGTGGAGGATCACGCGTGGCGCACCGAGCCGGGCGTCTACGCCGTGCGCACCGGCGACTCTGTCGCCACGCTCTCCGCTCCCCTCGAATTCACCGTCTGACCTGACCGCGAGAGCTGCCGAATGCTGCCCATTCCGGCGGAATGGCGCGCATTCGGCAGCTCTCGCGGTCAGTGGATGAGGCGGCGCACCTCAACGGGGGAGAAGCGGGCCTCGACGAAGCGGCCGGCGATCGCGATCGCGCGTTCGCGGGTCTCGCACTCCACCGTGTAGTAGCCGCCGACCCACTCCCTCGCCTCGCTGAATGGGCCGTCTGTGCTGTGCACGCGTGTCGGGTCCGCGCGGTCTGCGCGCACCACGACGGCGTCGTCGATGCCCAGTTCGTTGGTGTCGACGAGTTCTCCGGAGGCGGTGAGTTCGGCGATGATCTCGTCGTGCGTCCGCCGGAACTCGCCGGCGAGCTCACCGTCGATCGCGGCCTCGGCGTCGGCGTTGTTGTAGATGAGGATCTGGAATCTCACGGGAGGCTCCTTTCTCTGTGGTGACACTACGACGTCGAACGGGCGCGCACTGGATCGACATCCCCGGCGGGCGATGTCGCGGGGTGGTAGGAAGGAGCGTGCCCAGCTTCCCCGAGTTCCCGTTCGAGCGCCTGCGTCGGCGTCCCGACGTCGAAGCGCCCAACCTGTTCGCCGTCGATGCCGCCGACCGGCTGATCCTCGACACGGGCGCCGAGGCGATCGCAGGGGAGAGGGATCGCACCGGGGGTGTGGTCGTCATCGGGGATGCGTACGGCGCGCTCACGCTGGCGGTCGCCGCGGCAGGCGTGCGCGGCGTTCGCGTGCACCAGGATCCGCTCACCGGCTCGCGCGCTCTGGCCGAGAATGCGGCGCTCCTGGGCGAGGAGGGAACGTACGCCGAACATTCCCTCGACCCTTCACTGGTGACCGGTGCCCGGGTGGTCCTGCTGCGGCTTCCCCGAAGTCTGGATGCGCTCGCCGAGATCGCCGCACTGCTCGCCGAGCATGCCGACCCCGACGTAACCGTCTTTGCCGGTGGCATGGTGAAACACCTGACCACCGCGATGAACGGGGTGCTCGGTGGCGTGTTCGACTCGGTGCGGGCCTCGCTCGCCCGGCAGAAGGCGCGCGTGCTCACCGTCGCCGACCCGCGGCCGGAGGCGGCGGCCGCGCTCGCCGCCTGGCCGCGTCGCGCGTTCGATGAGCAGCTCGGCCTGTGGGTGTGCGCGCACGGCGCCGCCTTTGCCGGAACGTCGGTCGACATCGGAACGCGCCTGCTTTTGCGTGTGCTCGATCAGGCGGTCCCGGATGCGCGCACGGCCATCGACCTCGGCTGCGGTACCGGCGTGCTCGCGACCGACCTCGCCCGTCGCCGTCCGGAAATCCGGGTGATCGCCAGCGACCAGTCGGCGGCGGCCGTCGCCTCTGCGACCGCCACCGCCGCCGAGAACGGGGTCTCGTCGCAGGTCGTCGTCGTGCGAGACGACGGGCTCGCCACCCAGCCGGACGGGAGCGCCGACCTGATCGTTCTCAACCCGCCGTTCCACATCGGCAGCGTCGTGCACACCGGAATCGCGCACCGCCTGTTCGCCGATGCGGCCCGCGTGCTCGCCCCGGGCGGCGAACTCTGGACCGTTTGGAATTCTCACCTCGGCTATCGCGGGGCGCTGGAACGGTCGGTCGGCCCGACGCGTCAGATCGTGCGCAACGCCAAATTCACGGTCACCGCGTCGAGTCGACGCTGACGTCAGGCGCCCTGACGGGCCGGTGTCACCGCGAGGAGGCCGAGATACGCGACATCGCCGGAATCGCGCGCCACGACGAAGGAGACCCGGGGATATGAGAACTTCCTCCGGCAGCGGCCGGCCGTCCCCTCCCGTGCGGGATGCTGCGAGACGGCACCCGCCGGCTCACCGAATGACGGCGAGTCGACGCCCGACTCACGGGCGCTGATCAGGGTGGGGGGATAGCTTTAGCACATCTGAGGGTGGACACCCGACAACGCCGGCTGGGAAGTCGAATCGACGGAACGGCACGGCATGTCATCACTCGCACCCATTCTCGGGCCGGTCCGTCGCACCGGGCCCAGAATCACCACGCAACCGACCGGAACAGGAAGCTACTCCCGGCTGCTCAACACGGTGCGCGACCACGGCCTCCTGCGCCGCACGCCGACGTTCTACGCCCTGGTCTTCTCGGGTCTCGTGGTGGCGCTCGCCTCCGGCATCGCCGGCATGGCGCTGCTGGGTGACAGCTGGTTCCAGCTGCTCGTCGCAGGTGCCCTCGGGATCATCTTCACGCAGTTCGCGTTTCTGGCCCACGAGGCGTCGCACCGGCAGATCGCCACCTCCGGTCCCCTGAACGACAGGATGGGCCGCATGCTGGCCACGCTGGTCGTCGGCATCAGCTACTCGTGGTGGATGACGAAGCACACCCGTCACCAC
This sequence comes from Leifsonia poae, assembly GCF_020009625.1. Taxonomy (NCBI): domain Bacteria; kingdom Bacillati; phylum Actinomycetota; class Actinomycetes; order Micrococcales; family Microbacteriaceae; genus Leifsonia; species Leifsonia poae. The sequence continues at coordinate 2,181,125 of NZ_JAIHLP010000002.1, read as the reverse complement.
GCCAACCCGAACACCATCGGAAAAGACCCCGACATCGAGATCGACACCATCTCGTTCGTCGAAGAGGATGCGGCGAAGCAGCGCGGTCTTCTCGCGCTCATCACCCGCAAGCAGGGGTACCTCTTCTTTCCGCTGCTCGCCTTCGAGGGCATCAACCTCCACTACCGCTCGTTCGGCACGCTGCTGAAGCGCGGCAAGGTCGAGGGGCGCGCCAAAGAGATCACTTTCCTGCTCGTGCGGTTCGCCCTCTACCTCGGCGTGGTCTTCTGGCTGATGCCGTTCGGGGTGGCCGTGGCCTTCCTCGGAGTGCAGCTCGCCGTCTTCGGCATCTACATGGGCGCCAGCTTCGCCCCCAACCACAAGGGCATGCCCCTCATCGCGCCGGGCGTCAAGGTTGACTTCCTCGGCCGTCAGGTTCTCACCTCGCGCAACATCGAGGGCTTCGGGACCACCGCGTTCATGGGCGGGCTCAACTACCAGGTGGAGCACCACCTTTTCCCAAGCATGCCCCGGCCCCACCTGCGCAAGGCGGCGGCGATCGTGCGTGAGCACTGCGCGGCCGAGAACATCCCGTACACGCAGACCACGCTGATCAACTCGTATGCGATCGTCATCGAGTATCTGAACCGGGTGGGCCTCTCCGCCCGCGACCCGTTCGACTGCCCCGCGGCGGCCGTGCTCCGCTGACGTGAACGTGGGCGCGTCATCCGCGTGAGAAGGCCCCGGCCGACCAGGCTCGTGGCTTTCCTCGTCTACCCCCGCCGCGAGGGCGCGGACGTCTCGGTGCTGCTCAAGGCGGGTACCGCTTCACCGCCCTCCACTCTGGCGATCTCCTCGGCCTCCGAGGCGACGCCGGCGCTCGATGTGTTCACGCTGTACGACCAGTCGGACGCACCGCGCTTCGTCACCTACGTCTATCGCGGCACCGTCCCCGCCGCTCCCACCCGTTCAGGGTGACGGGACGGCGGTGGTGGGATGAGCGGCACACTACGGCGGGAGAGGCCTCTGCGCGTAGCCGTCACCGGCGGTGAGGTGCTCGGCGTCCGCGAGGGGGCGGTCTGCGCGTGGCGAGGCATCCCGTATGCGGCGCCGCCCTTCGGGGAACTGCGGTTCCGTGCGCCGGCGCCGGTGGTGCCGTGGTCGGGTGTGCTCGACGCCTCCCGGTTCGGGTCGATCGCACCCCAGACGCTGCGACGGCGGATGCGCGGGGTTCCGGCGGTCGTCGCCGCCGATGAGGACTGTCTCACCGTGAACGTGCAGGCTCCGGCGGTAGGGGAGCATGCGCTTCCCGTGATGGTCTTCATCCACGGCGGCGGCTACAGCGCGGGGTCGTCGCGCGAGTTCTCGGGGCAGGGGCAGAGCTTCGTGCTCACCGGACGAACCGTCTACGTGAGCTTCAACTACCGGCTGGGCCCGCTTGGCTACCTCGACTTCCGGCGATACGGCACGGGGGAGCGACCCGTGGACGGCAACCCGGGGCTGCGGGATCAGGTCGCGCTGCTGCGGTGGGTGCACGAGAACATCGGTCGGTTCGGCGGCGACCCCGCCAATGTCACCGTCTTCGGGGAGTCGGCCGGAGGGAATGCCGTCACGACCCTGCTTGCCACGCCGGCGGCCGGCGGGCTGTTCGCGCGGGCGATCGCGCAGAGCGCACCGCCGGGTGCGGTCTACGGCCCGGAATTGACCGCCGCCTGGGCGGAGGAGTTCGTCGGCATCCTCCGAAAGAGTCCTCTGCTCGGCGACGATGTTGCGAGCGGGGGCGACGACCTTCGGCTGCTCACCCACGCGCCCGTCGACGCCTTGCTCGCCGCTTCACTGGTGCTGCAGGCGCGCACGCCCGACGAGTATCCCGGGATGTTCTGTCTTGCGCCGGTCGTCGACGGCGACCTCCTGCCCGAGCATCCGCTCGTGGCGTTCCGCGATGGACGGGCTCACCGGATCCCGCTGATCATCGGCACCAATGAGCGTGAAGGCTCCATCTTCCACGGCCGTGTGGACATCCTGCCGCGCACCGCCAGCCGCATCGCCGCATTGTTCTCCCGGGCGCCGGTCGGATCGCACAAGCGGATGCGGCAGGCCTACCCGGGCCTCCCCTCGGCCAGGCGGTCTGCGGACGACTTCGGCGGCGACTACGGATTCTGGTTTCCGAGCATCCGGCTCGCGGACTTCCATTCGGCGTTCGCCCCGGTCCACGTCTACCGGTTCGACTTCGCGCCGCGCCTGCTCAAGCTTGTCGGCCTCGATGCGACCCACGGTGTCGAGATGTTCGCGCTCTTCGATCGGATGGATGTGCCGCTCGCCCGTGCCATCACGTCGCTCGGAGGGCGTGAGGCGTACGCGGCGGCAGGGGAGCGGATGCGGGAGCACTGGCTCGCCTTCGCGGAGGACGGCCGTGTCGCCGCCGACTGGCCCACCTACGACGAGCACGCCCGCAGCACGCTCATCATCGCCGGGCAGGACCGTCTGGAGAACGATCCCCGGCGAGCGCGCCGACGGGCTTGGATGCTGTTCCTTCCGCAGGTGCAGCGCCCGGTGGGGCGTGCAGCCGCTGTGCCGCGCCCCGCGACTCTCCCTCACTAGCCTCCCGCCGAGCCTTCAGAATCGCCCCCTTGCGCCGTCGCTATTCAGTGTTACTATCTAGTGGTAGTCAGCAACACTGAGTAGCTGGCGGGAAGGGCTCCATGGCCAAACAGATGACCGAGATGCTCAAAGGCACCCTCGAAGGCATCGTCCTCGCGATCCTGACCCTGCAGCCGGCATACGGCTACGAGATCACGGCGCGGCTGCGCGAACAGGGGTTCTCCGACATCGTCGAGGGCACCGTCTACGCGCTGCTGATCCGGATCGAGCAGCGCGGCCTCGTCGACGTGACGAAAGTCCCGTCCGAGAAGGGGCCGCCACGCAAGGTCTACTCGATCAACACCCTCGGCGGCGAGTACCTCGACGAGTTCTGGGGCTCCTGGAACTTCCTCGCCGAACGGATCGAACAGCTCCACCGCACCATCGAACACCCGCACAGAGACGGAGAGTAATCATGGCAGTGAAATGGATCGAGACCCTCGTCGGGTCGCTCGAACAGAAGAAGCAGTACCGACAGGACAAGGCCCGCATCGACTCGCTCCCCGAGCCGTACAGCACCGCCGCGAAGGCGCTGCACCGGTACTTCATGTACTACGGCGGGATCACCGACGGTGACACCCTCATCACGATGTTCGGCGACCTGGCCGACCTGTGGGAGCGCGCGGCCGTCGATGGAACGCCGGTGCGCGACATCGTCGGCGACGACCCGGTCGAGTTCGCCGAAGCGTTCGCGCAGTCCTATCTGGGAACGCAGTGGATCGACAAAGAACGCGCTCGCTTGACCAAGGCCATCGAGGACGCCGAGCGAAAGGAACGGAAATGACCACCGAACCCGCCATCCGGGTGCAGGGCGTCGAGAAGTCGTTCAAAGACCTGAAGGTGCTCCGCGGGGTCGACTTCGAGGTGGCCAAGGGCAGCATCTTCGCGTTGCTCGGCTCGAACGGAGCGGGCAAGACGACACTGGTGCGCATCCTGTCGACGCTGCTGAAAGCCGACGCAGGAACGGCGACGGTGCACGGCTTCGACGTCGCCGTCGACTCCGGCGACGTGCGCGAGTCGATCAGTCTGACCGGCCAGTTCGCTGCGGTCGACGAAGTGCTCACCGGCCGCGAGAACCTCGTGCTCGTCGCCCGGCTGCGCCACCTGCAGAACCCGGGCGCGATCGCCGACGATCTCCTCGCCCGCTTCGCTCTCACCGACGCCGGCGGTCGCAGGGCGGCCACCTACTCGGGCGGGATGCGCCGCCGGCTCGACATCGCAATGAGTCTGATCGGGAACCCCCCGGTCATCTTCCTCGACGAGCCGACGACCGGGCTCGACCCCCAGGCGCGCATCGAGGTGTGGCAGACGGTCAAGCGTCTCGCCGGCCAGGGGACGACCGTGCTGCTCACGACCCAGTACCTCGACGAGGCCGAACAGCTCGCCGACCGCATCGCGATCCTGCACAAGGGCACGATCATCCGGAACGGCACCCTCGCCGAGCTCAAGCAGCTGCTACCGCCCGCGAAGGTGGAGTACATCGAGAAGCAGCCCTCGCTCGAGGACGTGTTCCTGGCGCTCGTCGGCGACACCGGCGAGACCGAGACCGAGAGCGACACCGAAGACGACCGTGCCGCTGGCGCGGCCTCCGCACGGAAGGAAGCACGATGACCAGCCACGTCCTCGGCGACACCGGTGTTCTGACCGGCCGTTCGCTGCGACACATCCTCCGCAGTCCCGACACGATCATCACGACGGTCGTGACCCCGATCGCCCTGATGCTGCTGTTCGTCTATGTGCTCGGCGGCGCGATCCACACCGGCTCCGACCAGTCGTACGTCGACTACATGCTGCCGGGCATCCTGCTCATCACGATCGCCTCGGGCGTCGCCTACACGGCCTACCGGTTGTTCCTCGACCTGCAGGGCGGCATCTTCGAGCGGTTCCAGTCGATGCCGATCGCGAGGTCGAGCGTGCTCTGGGGGCATGTGCTCACCTCCCTCGCGGCGAACCTGGTCTCGGTGGCGGTGGTCATCGGTGTCGCCCTGATCATGGGATTCCGATCGGGGGCCTCCGTCGGCGCCTGGCTCGCGGTCGCCGGCATCCTCATCCTGTTCACTCTCGCCCTGACGTGGATCGCCGTGATCGCCGGACTGTCGGCGAAGACGGTCGACGGCGCGAGCGGGTTCAGCTATCCGCTGATCTTCCTGCCGTTCATCAGCTCGGCGTTCGTGCCGACCGCATCGATGCCCGGCCCGGTGGCCTGGTTCGCGGAGAACCAGCCGGTCACCTCCATCGTGAACACCATCCGGGCGCTGTTCGCCCAGCAGCCCGTGGGTGGGGACATCTGGATCGCGCTGGCCTGGCTCGTCGGCATCCTCATCGTGGCGTACGCCTTCGCGATCGTGATCTACCGCCGGAAGATCAGCTGAGACGTGCCACGTCCCGCCGCCGACCGGGCGGCGGGACGAGGTGCGCCTGGGCAAAGGAAACACTCAGCAAGCACAAATATTCATAGCCGGTTCATGAGGTCCGCCAATGATTCCCGAGGGATCGCGGCGTTAGCTCGTCTCATCAGATCGACGTTCGGCTCGGAGCCGAACGGTCACGGAAGGACGAGAACGATGGACGAGCACGGCGTCATCCCCGAGCCGAACGCAGACGAGTCCGCGTCGACGACCAATCGGAATGTCACGGCCCCGCAGCCGGCCCCTGGCACCCCGCCGAACCGTCCCACCCGGCATCTGTCGAAGCGGGCGCTGATCGCGATCGGCGTGACCGCGGCCGCGGCCCTGTGCATCGGATCGGTCGGCGGCACCTGGGCGCTGACCTCGACCCTGACGAGCCTGCAGGCGCAGGCCAGCAGCAACGCACTGGCCGAGAAGGAGCGCAACGCGCTCGAAAAGGCGCTCGCCCAGCAGCGTGCGCAGAGCGGCCAGAGTTCCGACGGCAGCGGTTCGGCCAGCGGTGCCGCCTCCGGGACCAGTGCGACGGCGGCGCAGTCGGCCGGCATCGTCACGATCACCTCGCAGATGCCGTACCAGGGCGAGGAGGGCGCCGGAACGGGCATGGTGCTCACGAGTTCCGGCGAGATCCTCACCAACAACCACGTCGTCGAGGATTCGACGTCGCTGACGGTCACCGTCGTCTCGACAGGACAGTCGTACAGCGCCACCGTGGTCGGGACCGACCTCACCGATGACATCGCGGTGCTCCAGCTCTCGAACGCCTCCGGGCTCACGACCGCGAAGATCGACACCGGCAACACGGTTGCCACGGGAGACGGCGTCACGGCCGTCGGCAACGCAGGTGGCACAGGTTCCCTGACCGCCGCGACCGGAACTGTGGCGGCACTCGATCAGACGATCACCACCCAGTCCGAGGCGACCGCCGTCTCCGAGACCCTGAACGGTCTCATTGAGACGAACGCCGACATCCTGGCCGGCGACTCGGGCGGTCCGCTCTACGACGCGAACGGCGGGATCATCGGCATCGACACCGCGGCCTCCAGCGGAGGGTCGCAGACGGCCGGCTTCGCCATCCCGATCAACTCGGCGCTGGGCATCGCCCAGCAGATCGAGGCGGGCGCGGCCAGCAGCACGGTCACCATCGGCTACCCCGCCTTCCTCGGGGTGGAGGTGGCCGCCACCCCCACCGGTGAAACCGGAAGTGGCACCGCCTCCGGCCTCGGCCAGCTCGGCGGCTCGACCGGCACGGCCTCCATCGCCGGTGCACCGATCGCCGATGTGGTCTCCGGAGGGCCGGCCGAAGCCGCCGGTCTCGTCGCAGGGGACACGATCACCGCTGTCGACGGCGCTGCGATCACCTCCGCGAGCGATCTGACCGCCGCGCTGAAGAACGACAAGCCCGGACAGTCTGTCTCGATCACCTGGACCGACTCCGCCGGCCAGTCGCAGACGGCGACGGTGACGCTCACCCAGGGGCCGGCCGCTTAGGCCTGCGCGACGGAGAACGGCCGCGGGGGATACGCCTCCGCGGCCGTTCTCGATTCTCGGACCACCGTTCTCGGATCTCGGAACAGTGTTCTGGGCTCACCGGCGCCGCACCGCGACAGGGGTGCCGCCGGGGAGCGCGTCGTACACCTCGGCCCACTCCGCCTCATAGGCCACCGGGTCGACGCGGCCGGCGAGGCGACGCTTCTCGAGTGCATCCAGCCGCTCCATCGTCGAGCGGAGCAGGTCGCCGTCGCCGTACACCTTCAGTTCGCCTCCCACCGAGACGGTGGAGACGATGATGCTCTTGACCCGTCCGCGCAGCAGGCGGGTGAGCCGGGCCCCGACCCAGAAGCCTGCGAGGTAGAGCAGCAGCAGCACGCACAACCCGAGGACCGGCGGCCACGCACCGGCCAGCAGCACCATCGCGACCAGAGCGGTCAGCGCTCCGGCGATCGGCCACGAGTGCGCGAAGCGCAGGGCACGCCGCTCCGCGCGGGTCGTGCCCGGCGGGTAGACGATCAGTCGAACCCGGCGCCACAGACCTCGGCTCGCGGGGGTGACGTCGACGGTTCCCCAGGGCGCTCCGCCCTCGGCCAGCCTTCTCCAGAACTCGTTCACGGCTTCAGGATGCGCCGGTCGCCGCGGCCCGGCGCCGATCCTTGCGAAGTCCTTACGTCGGCCGCCGCAAAACTAACGCGTCCCTGACACATTGCCACCTGACGCACCGCCGCCGGCCGCACCGCTTCGTCGCGTGCCGGTCAGCGCCCGCATACCGCCGGCCATGGGGCCGCGGGGTCGTCGTCGCGCGAGAAGCGGTGACGCTCGGGGTCGATCCCGCGCAGTGTCGCTGCCCCGACGCAGGGTATGGCGAGCAGATCACCGGCGCGGAGGTCGCCGCCCAGTTGCGGCACGGCCGACGGTTTCGAGGGTCCACCCGCCGAACGCAGACGCACTTCGGTGTCGTGGGCCGTCGAGATCCGTCCGATCAGCCGGGTCTCGGCGACGTCGGCGGTGCAGCCGGCCAGGCGGGCGTCGACCCAGGCGTCGATGGTGCCGTCATCGGCGGTGCTCACGGAGAGCACGCGCGTGACGACGACGGAGGCGAGCTCGGTCGGCGACGGGATGCCGCCGGTGTGCGGGATGACGGCGGCCGCCGTGTGTGCACACGGTGTGCCGCACCAATCCGCGAGGCGAGTGAGCGAGACGCCGGCGACGGTCACATCGTCGAGGCCGGCCGTCGTGAACTCCGGCCAGGCGTCCCGATCGAGCGGGGTGGGGAGGGAGCGACGGAGGGAAGGGAGCAGATGGGTGATGGTCACGACACCGTTCTAGGCCGCCCCGCGTGGGCGCGGGCCGGTGCTAACGGAACTCCGACGCCCAGAGCCCGGATCCCAACGCTTCCGAGACGCCGGAGGTGCCGTTCCGATCGGAAACCGTTAGGAGTCGGGCCGACCCTGTATGGATTCCGTTAGGACGGCGTTCCGGCGCTCCCGCGCCGAGTTGTATGGGTCCGTGGTTCCGGCAGAGCGCCGGGACCGATCGCCGGTCACCCGACCTGGCGTGGCATCCGGATGGAGAAGTTCCCGTGTTGGACATCGTTTGTGTTGTGGGGATCCTCGCGCTCGCCGCGATCGTCGCCCTGATCGGAAAAGGGGTGGAGAAGCTGTGATCTTCTTCAACCTGCTGGCGGCGGCGCTCGCCGTCGCCGCGATCGCGTATCTCGTGTACGCCCTCCTGAAGCCGGAGAAATTCTAGGATGCACCAAGATTTCTCGGTCACAGCCTGGCTGTTCGTCGCCCAGCTGGCGACGCTCGTGCTCCTGCTCGGGCTCACCTACCGTCCGCTCGGCGACTACATGGCCGCCACCTTCACCTCGCGCAAAGACCTGAAGGTCGAACGCGGGTTCTACCGGCTGATCGGCGTCGACTCCCGGGTCGAGCAGAGCTGGCCCGTGTACCTGCGCAGTGTTCTCGCGTTCTCGGTCATCGGCATCCTGCTGGTCTACCTGCTGCAGCGGGCGCAGGCGATCCTGCCGTACTCGCTCGGGCTCCCGGCTGTGCCGGAAGGCCTGTCGTTCAACACGGCGATCTCCTTCGTGACGAACACCAACTGGCAGTCGTACTCGCCCGAGGCGACGGTCGGCTACACGGTGCAGATCGCGGGCCTGGCGGTGCAGAACTTCCTCTCCGCCGCCGTCGGCATCGCGGTCGCGATCGCGCTGGTGCGCGGATTCGCTGCGCACCGCTCGGGCACGATCGGCAACATGTGGGTGGACGTGACCCGCGCGGTCATGCGCATCCTGTTGCCGCTCTCCGTCGTCTTCGCCGTGATCCTCATCGTGGGCGGTGTCGTGCAGAACTTCAACGGCTTCGAGCACGTCACCTCGCTCACCGGCGGCACCGTCACCGTGCCAGGCGGACCGGCGGCGTCCCAAGAGGTCATCAAGCTGCTCGGCAACAACGGCGGCGGCTTCTTCAATGCCAACTCGGCGCATCCGTTCGAGAACCCGACTGCGTGGACGAACCTCGTCGAGATCTTCCTGATGCTGCTCATCCCGTTCGCGCTGCCGCGCACCTTCGGCACGATGGTGGGCGACAACCGCCAGGGGTACGCGATCCTCGGGGCGATGGCCTCGATCTTCGTCGTGTCCCTCGTTGCGCTCACCCTGTTCGAGCTGCAGGGCGGCGGCGCCGCGACGCACGCCGCCGGGGGCGCGATGGAAGGAAAGGAGCAGCGGTTCGGCATCCTCGGTTCGACGCTGTTCGGCACCACGAGCACGCTCACCTCGACCGGCGCGGTCAACTCGATGCACGACAGCTACACCCCGCTCGGCGGCATGATGACGATGCTCAACATGATGACCGGCGAGGTCGCTCCGGGTGGGATCGGCGCCGGGCTCTACGGCATCCTCGTCATCGCGATCATCGCCGTGTTCCTGGCCGGATTGATGGTCGGGCGCACACCCGAGTACCTCGGCAAGAAGATCGGGTCGCGCGAGATCAAGCTTGCGAGCCTCTACATCCTGATGACCCCGACGCTCGTGCTCGCCGGCACCGGGCTGAGCTTCGCCATCCCGGCGATCAGGAACGACATCGAGAAAGTGTCGATCCTCAATCCGGGGCAGCACGGCTTCTCGGAGGTGCTGTACGCGTTCACCTCGGCCGCGAACAACAACGGTTCGGCGTTCGCCGGGCTCACCGCGAACACGCCGTGGCTGAACGCCGCACTCGGCGCGGCGATGTTCCTCGGCAGATTCGTCCCCATCGTGTTCGTGCTGGCGCTCGCCGGCTCGCTGTCGGGGCAGGACAAGATCCCCGCGACCGCCGGAACGTTGCCCACGCATCGGCCGCAGTTCGCCGCGCTCGTCGTGGGGACGATCGTCATCGTCGCCGCACTCACCTACTTCCCCGTACTCGCGCTGGGTCCCCTGGCGGAAGGGCTTCACTGATCATGTCCACACTCACCACCACCGCGGCCGGCCGCGAACAGCATCAGCCGGAGGAGAAGGCGCCCAAGGGGGCGTTCAACGCCCGCCAACTCCTCACCGGTCTGCCGGGCGCCTTCCGCAAGCTCAACCCGAAGGACATGTGGCACAACCCCGTCATGTTCATCGTGGAGGTCGGAGCGGCGCTCACGACCGTGCTCGCTATCGCCCAGCCGTTCCTCGGAGAGCAGACGTCGGGCGGCTCGGCCGCCACGCTCGCCTTCACCTGGGCGATCGCCGTCTGGCTCTGGTTGACCGTGCTCTTCGCCACCCTCGCCGAGTCGGTCGCCGAAGGCCGTGGCAAGGCGCAGGCGGCGAGCCTGCGCAAGACACGCACGACGACCGTCGCCAACCTGATCGCCGACTACGACCCCGCGGTCGACGCCCCCGGGACCGGCGCCGCGATGACGCAGGTGGCCTCGGCCGACCTCCGTCTCGGTGACGTCGTCGTCGTCACGGCCGGCGAGCTGATCCCGGGCGACGGCGACATCGTCTGGGGCATCGCCTCGGTCGACGAGTCGGCGATCACCGGAGAGTCCGCTCCCGTCGTGCGGGAGTCCGGCGGCGACCGGAGTGCGGTCACCGGCGGAACGCGGGTGCTCTCCGACCGCATCGTCGTGCGCATCACCAGCAAGCCCGGTGAGACGTTCGTCGACCGCATGATCAAGCTCGTCGAAGGGGCGGCCCGGCAGAAGACTCCGAACGAGATCGCGCTGAACATCCTTCTCGCCAGCCTGACGATCATCTTCGTGGTCGTGGTGCTCATCCTGGGCCCGACCGCCGGATTCGCGAACGCGGCTCCGACGGTGCCGGTGCTCGTCGCCCTGCTGGTGTGCCTCATCCCGACGACCATCGGCGCCCTGCTCTCGGCGATCGGCATCGCCGGCATGGACCGGCTCGTGCAGCACAATGTGCTCGCGATGTCGGGTCGCGCCGTCGAGGCGGCGGGCGATGTGACGACGCTGCTGCTCGACAAGACCGGTACCATCACCTACGGCAACCGACAGGCGGCCGAGTTCGCGGCGGTCGAGGGTGTCGAGCCGATCGAGCTTGTGAAGGCCGCGGCCCTGGCGTCGCTCAGCGACCCGACGCCGGAAGGCGCCTCCGTGGTGGCTCTGGCCGAGAAGCTCGGATATGTGCACGAGGGCGACCTGGCCGGCGAGGTGGTTCCGTTCACCGCGCAGACCCGGATGAGCGGGGTGGACTTCGCCGACGGAACCCAGGTTCGCAAGGGCGCCACCTCGATGCTCATCGCCTGGGCTCAGGAGACGACCCGCGTTCCGTCTTCGATTCTCAGCGACCTGGACGAGAAGGTGCAGCGCATCTCCGAGTCCGGTGGAACGCCGCTGGCGGTCGCGGTCAAGTCCGCGACGGGTGAGGCGACCATCCTCGGGGCCATCTACCTCAAAGACATCGTCAAGGCCGGTCTCGCCGACCGGTTCGCCGACCTGCGCCGGATGGGGATCCGCACCGTGATGATCACCGGCGACAACCCGGTCACCGCGAAGGCGATCGCGGCGGAGGCCGGAGTCGACGATTTCCTCGCCGAGGCGACGCCGGAGGACAAGCTGGCGCTGATCCGCAAGGAGCAGCAGGGCGGCAATCTCGTGGCGATGACCGGTGACGGCACGAACGATGCCCCGGCGCTCGCCCAGGCGGATGTGGGGGTCGCGATGAACACCGGGACCTCGGCCGCGAAGGAGGCCGGCAACATGGTCGACCTCGACTCCGACCCCACGAAGCTGATCGACATCGTGCGCATCGGCAAGCAGCTCCTGATCACCCGCGGTGCGCTCACCACGTTCTCGATCGCCAATGATGTGGCGAAGTACTTCGCCATCATCCCGGCGATGTTCGTGGGGTGTTCCCCGGGCTGCAGGCGCTCAACATCATGCAGCTGCACTCGTCGTCGTCGGCCATCCTCTCCGCCGTGATCTTCAACGCGATCATCATCGTGATCCTCATCCCCCTGGCGCTGCGCGGCGTGCGGTACCGGCCGCGTTCGGCGTCGTCGCTGCTCAGCAGCAATCTGCTGATCTACGGCGTCGGCGGGATCATCGCCCCCTTCATCGGCATCAAATTGATCGACCTGGTCGTCGGTCTGATCCCCGGATTCTAGAGACCCGAGAGAAAACGGAAAGACAAGACATCATGAACGCATCACTCCGCGGCACCGGACGACAGTACGGGGTGGCCCTGCGGGCCGTGCTCCTCTTCACGGTCGTGCTCGGCATCGCCTACCCGCTGGCCGTCACCGGGATCGGCCAGCTGGCTCTTCCCGCGCAGTCCGATGGATCTCTCATCACCTCCCAGGGGAAGGTCGTCGGCTCCAGCCTGATCGGGCAGTCCTTCACCGACAAGAAGGGGATCCCGCTTCCCCAGTGGTTCCAGTCCCGGCCGTCGGCGGCGGGAACGGGCTACGACGGTGCGAACTCGTCCGGCAGCAACCTCGGGCCGAACAACCCGGACCTGGTGAAGGCGATCGATGAGCGCAAAGCGGTCATCGAGAAGGTCGACGGTGTCAGCGCCTCGCAGATCCCGGCGGATGCGGTGACAGCATCCGGGTCGGGTCTCGACCCGCACATCTCGCCGGCCTACGCACTGCTGCAGGTCGACGCCGTGGCCCGGGCCCGGGGCATCGGCACCGCCGAGGTGAAGAAGCTCGTCGAGGAGCACACGCAGGTCCGGGATCTCGGGTATCTGGGAGAGCCCACCGTCAATGTGCTGCAGCTCAACATCGCATTGGCCGCGCTGGATCCGGCCGGGAACAAGTAGGCGCTGCCTTGACCAGCCGAGGCCGACTCCGGGTGCTGCTCGGTGCAGCACCCGGAGTCGGCAAGACCTATCTGATGCTCGAAGAGGGGCATCGGCTGCGCGACCTGGGCAAAGACGTGGTCGTGGCGGTCGTGGAGACCCACGAACGCGCGGCCACCGCCGCCATTCTTGACGGCCTCGAGCTCGTGCCGCGCAAAGCCGTCGAACACCGCGGCATCACGCTGACCGAGCTCGACCTCGACGCGGTGCTCGCCCGGCATCCGCAGATCGCCCTCGTCGACGAGCTCGCCCACACCAACGCCCCCGGATCGGCGAACGAGAAGCGCTGGCACGACGTGGGGGTCATCCTCGACGCCGGGATCGACGTGATCTCGACGGTGAACGTGCAGCACATCGAATCGCTGAACGACGTGGTCGAGCAGATCACCGGGGTGCCGCAGCGCGAGACGATCCCCGACTCGATCGTGCGCAGTGCCGCACAGATCGAGGTCGTCGACCTGACACCTCAGTCGCTGCGCGACCGGTTGGCCGAGGGGCAGGTGTACCCCGCCGCCCGCATCGACGCCGCGCTCTCGAACTACTTCCGGCTCGGCAACCTGACGGCGCTCCGTGAGCTGACCTTGCTCTGGCTGGCGGATGAGGTCGACAGCTCTCTGCAGCGGTATCGGGCCGAGCACGGCATCGAACAGAAGTGGGAGGCGCGCGAGCGGGTCGTCGTCGCCCTCACCGGCGGGCCGGAGGGCGAGACCCTGCTGCGGCGCGGCGCCCGAGTCGCGGCCCGCTCCGGCAGCGGCGAACTGCTCGCCGTGCACGTCGCGAGCCAGGACGGGTTGCGCGAGACCGACCCGGCGGCGCTGGCGGCGCAGCGCAAACTCGTCGAGGAGCTCGGCGGCACCTATCACCAGGTCGTCGGCACGAACACCCCAGATGCGCTCGTCGCGTTCGCCCGCGCGAGCAACGCCACCCAGCTCGTGATCGGTGTCTCACGACGCAGCAGGCTCACCGCCCTCCTGACAGGGTCGGGGGTGGGGTCGACGGTCATCCGCGAGTCGGGGGACATCGATGTGCATATCGTCTCGCACGCCGCGGCGGGCGGGCGGCACCTGCCGAAGTTCCGGCGCACGGGCGCGCTCAGTGTGCGTCGCCGCGTGTACGGGTTCCTGCTCGCGCTGCTGGCCGGGCCGCTGCTCACTCTGGTGCTCCTGCCCATCCGCAGTGCCGATTCGCTCACGACCGACGCGCTCAGCTACCAATTGCTCGTCGTGGTCGTCGCCCTCGTCGGCGGCATCTGGCCGGCGCTCTTCGCGGCCGTGCTGTCGGGTCTGACTCTCGACTTCATCTTCGTCAGTCCGTATTTCACCCTGACGATCGGCCGGCCGACGCATCTTCTCGCGCTCGGGCTCTATGTGGTGATCGCGGTGCTGGTCAGCGTCGTCGTCGACCAGGCGGCACGGCGCACCCGCAGCGCCGCGCGTGCCGCCGCCGAGTCGGAGCTGTTGGCGACGATCGCGGGCGGGGTGATCCGGGGCGGCGACGCCGTGCAGGCCCTCGTCTCTCGCACACGCGAGGCGTTCGGGCTGCGGGCGGTGCGGTTCACCGCGGGCGATGACGTTCAGACGGTCGACGGCGAGGTCGATCCCGCCGATGTTCCGACGACGGTCCCTGTCGGCTCGCGGGGCACGCTCGAGCTGTTCGGCGACGATCTGCAGGCGGCGGATCGCCGGCTGCTCGCGGTGATCGTCACACAGCTGGATGCCGCCCTCGAGCATCTCGACCTCAGCTCGGTCGCCCAGGAGGTCGGCCCGCTGGAGGCGACCGACCGGGTGCGCACCGCGTTGCTGGCGGCCGTCGGCCACGACCTGAGGCGTCCGCTCGCAGCGGCGACCGCGGCCGTGACGAGCCTCCGCTCGGCGGCCGGCCGGCTGTCGGCGCGCGACAAGTCCGAGCTGCTGGAGACCGCCGAGGTGAGCCTCCAGGGTCTGGCCGATCTGCTGACGAACCTGCTCGATGTGAGCCGGGTGCAGGCGGGGGTGCTGGCGATCTCGCTGGAGACGGTCGACCTCGAAGACGTGCTCCCTCCGGTGCTCGACGAGCTCGCTGTTCGGCCGGGGGAGGTCGTCATCGATGTGCCGCACGATCTTCCGCCGGTGTCGGCGGATGCGATCCTGTTGCGCCGGGCTCTCGTCAACCTGCTGAGCAACGCTCTGCGCTATTCGCCCGAGGGGCGGCCTCCCCGCGTCGGAGCCAGTGCGTTCGGTGGCAACGTCGAGATCCGGGTCTCCGATTGCGGGCCCGGCGTGCCCGACGACCGCAAGGAGGAGATCTTCCACCCGTTCCAGCGCGTCGGCGACACCGACAACAGCGCGGGCATCGGTCTGGGGCTCGCCCTGACCAAGGGGTTCGTGGAGGGGATGGGCGGCGAGCTCGCGGCCGAGGACACTCCGGCGGGCGGCCTGACGATGGTCCTGTCGCTCCCGGTGGAGCGGGTGGCGCCGTGAAGATCGTCGTCGCCGACGACGACCCGCAGATGCTCGGCGCCTTGCGGATCCTCCTCGGCTCGCACGGCTACGAGGTGGTGCGCGCCCGCACGGGGAAGGAGGCGCTCGACGCGATCGTCGACGAACATCCGGATCTCGTGGTGCTCGACCTGGGGATGCCGCGGCTGAGCGGTGTGGAGGTGATCAGGGCGATCCGGGGCTGGAGCCGCGTGCCCATCCTCGTCATCTCGGGTCGCTCCGACTCCGCCGACAAGGTGGGCGTGCTGGATTCGGGGGCCGACGACTTCGTGGCGAAACCCTTCTCGGCCGACGAGCTCCTCGCGCGCATCCGTGCGCTGACCCGCCGGAGCGTCGGTGCGCTCGAGAAGCCGATCGTGCGTTTCGGCGCCGTCGCGGTCGACCTCGGCGACAAGATCGCGCTCCTCCGCCGCGAGGGGGGCGAGGAACCGGTGCGCCTGACTCCGACCGAGTGGCAGATTCTGGAGCTGCTGCTCCGGAACCCTCGCAAGCTGATCACGCAGCGCACGATCCTGACCGAGATCCGCGGCCCGCAGCATGTCGGCGACACCGGCTATCTGCGCCTGTACATCGCGCAGCTGCGCAAGAAGCTCGAACCGGATCCGGCCCGACCCCGCTACCTGCTCACCGAGCCGGGCATGGGTTACCGCTTCCAACCGGACACCGAGCTCGACGGGGAGGTGTGAGCGTCGGCGCGGAGGGCTCGGTCATCCCGCGGCGACGACCTTCAGGGCGGCGAGTGCCGAGTCGATGAACTGTGCGAACTCGCGCGTGTTGCCGTCGTCGATCCATTCGGCGAATCCGACGTGGAACACGGCGATACCGGTCTGGGCGGCGAGGCTGGCGGCCGGCTCGGCGACGCCGCGTGCGCGCAGTGCGCCCGCCACGGCATCCGCCATCCTGGCCAGCTTGATCAGCTCGCGCTCCTGCAGGGCCGGGTTCGCCGCGACGATGCGTCCGCGTTCTCGGGACCAGGGGCGGCGCGGTTCGAAGGTCAGGGCGGCGGCCTGAAGCGCGGCGTCGACCGCTTCCAGCGGGGTGGCGTCGGACGGAGCCCCGGCGACGGCGTCGACGAACAGATCGAGGAGCTCGTCTTGCCCGGCGAACAGCACCTCGCGTTTGTCGGCGAAGTGGCGGAAGAAGGTGCGTTCAGTCAACCCGGCGCGTTCGGCGATGTCGGCCACGGTGGTCTGTTCGAAGCCGCGCTCGACGGCGAGCTCCATCGCGGCGAGCTGGAGCCGGCCACGCGCGTCCGGTTCCCATCTGCCCATTCCCCGATGATACATGATGACAGAAGCTGACATCAGGTGTAGCGTTGATGACAGCAACTGACATCAGAGGGGCCCGCGCAGACGGCGCGAAGCATCCCTCGGTCAACGGAGGGTCATCATGCGTGTTTTCGTCACCGGTGCGTCGGGGTGGATCGGTTCCGCCGTCACCGCCGAGCTGATCGCCGCCGGCCATCAGGTCGTCGGTCTCGCCCGATCGGATGCGTCGGCCGCCGCGGTCGCCGCATCCGGCGCCGAGGTGCAGCGAGGCGACATCACCGACCTGGACAGTCTGCGCGCCGGGGCGGAAGGGGCGGACGGTGTCATCCACACCGCGTTCATCCACGACTTCACGGCGCACGCCGCCGCCGCCGACGTCGACCGAGCCGCGGTGGAACTGTTCGGCGACCTGTTCGCCGGGTCGAACCGCCCGCTCGTCATCGCCTCCGGTCTGCTCGGCACCGGGCCGACCGAGAATGACAAGCCCGACCCGGCGACAGCCTGGTCTCCCCGCATCGGCACCGAGGCCATCCTGCTCGGGTTCGCCGACCGTGGCATCCGCTCGTCGGCGATCCGTCTCGCGCCCACCGTCCACGGCGACGGTGACCACGGCTTCATCGCGGCACTGATCCGCATCGACCGCGAGAAGGGAAGCGCCGGCTATGTCGGCGACGGGAGCAACGTCTGGCCCGCGGTCCACCGGCTGGATGCGGCGCACCTGTTCTGCCTGGCGCTGGAAAACGCGCCGGCGGGCTCGGTGCTGCACGCTGTCGGAGATGAAGCGGTTCCGCTCCGCGAGATCGCGGAGGTCATCGGACGACACCTGGACGTGCCGCTGCTCAGCGTCGCGCCCGAGGATGCCGCGGAGCACTTCGGCTGGCTCGGCCCGATCCTCGCGCTCGGTGGCCGCGCCAGCAGCACGCTCACCCGCGAACTTCTCGGCTGGCAGCCGACGCATCCGGGCCTGATCGACGACCTCGAGCAGGGCCACTACTTCCGGCAGTAGCGGGCCGGGCATGGCGGCGGCCGCCGACGGTTCGCGGAGCGGATGCGGCCAAAGGGTCCCGCGAGACGACCGTAATCGATAGGATCTCCTCGAATCCCGCGGTGAGCCCCCGTCTCCCTCGCCGCCTCCGTGGAGGTCTCGTGAGCGTGTCCCCCGACAGCTCGCCGCCCGCCGATGGCTCGCGCCCCGGCAGGCCGGCGGCATCCCGTGACGCCGAGATCGCGCGAAAAGTCGCGGCGGCCGTGCAGGCGGCAGACTACGGAACGCTCTCACGGGTGGTCCGCGACGGATGGTTCCCGCTGCTCCGCTCCCACGGCGACCTGCTGCGCAGACAGCTGGACAGCATCCCCCCGTCGGCGCTGCGGATGTACCCGCTGCTGACGATGATGCTGGGCATCTGCTACAACGGCGTCCCCCATCGCCGAGTGAAGGCGCTCCGGCACTTCGCGACCGCCGTTCGCGCCGCCCGCAGCGGCCGGCGGGAGGTCGATGCGGTCGATCGCGCGCTGATCCTCGTCAGCGAGAGTGCGGCGTACCGCCTCGTCGGCCGGCCGGCGATGGGGGTCGGCGCCGCGCGCGCCGCCCTCGCCGCGTTGGACGCGCTGGCGGAGGAGGATCGCCGGGCCGTCGACCAGCTGCCCCGCGTGTATGCCCAGGCCGGGATCAGCCTCTACTACGGCGGTCGCACCGATGAGGCCCTCGACGCCTTCGCCGTCGGCCTGGCGGAGTCACCGGAAGGCGCACCGTCGTCGGGGTTCGCCAACCTGTCGATGTCGGCCGGGATCCACGCGCTCGACGGTCGCCTCGATCGCGCGAACGAATACCTCGGCCTTGCGCGGGCCGATGTCTGGTCCGACGAGCAGCGCTCGATGTACCCGGGCACGTTCTACCGCGTCGCGGAAGCGGTGGTCGCGCTCGAACGGATCGACCCGCCGGGGGCCCGAGCCCAGCTGGATGCGATGGTGCACGACCGCCGGACCATCGAGCACTGGGTGGCGATCGGCACAACGGAAGCGAACATCGAACTCTTCGGAGGCCGCCCGGGCGACGGCCTGTCGGGGCTCGACGCGCTCGCCGCCCTGCGCGGGGCGGAGGGCCGGTCGGCAGCGGCGCGTGCTGCGCTGGCCCCGACCCGTGCGCTGTTGCAGCTGGCCATGGGGAACCTGGATGCCGCGACGGCGATCCTGCGCCGCGACGCACCGGCGGGACCACGCCGTCAGGTCGGCCTGGCCCGGGTGGCGCTGACGCTCGGACGCAACGGCGAAGCCCTGCGGGAACTGCGCAGCATCGCCGGCGTGCGACAGGATGCGCGCTCCCACGCGGAAGCCCTCACGGTCGAGGCGGCGGCACTGCTGCGGTTCTCGCGCAGCACCCGGGCCGAAGCCGTGATCGACCAGCTGGCGGGTGCGCTGCGGCATTCGGGACAGCGCGCAGCCTTGGCGCTCGTGCCGCCTCCCGACCTCGATGGT
The DNA here is from genome assembly GCF_020009625.1 of Leifsonia poae. Taxonomy (NCBI): domain Bacteria; kingdom Bacillati; phylum Actinomycetota; class Actinomycetes; order Micrococcales; family Microbacteriaceae; genus Leifsonia; species Leifsonia poae. The sequence continues at coordinate 2,162,092 of NZ_JAIHLP010000002.1, read as the reverse complement.
CTTGTGTCCGCACTGGCCGAGCGAGGCCACGCGGAGCTGACCGCCGGCATTCCGTTGCGGTCGGTGATCCCCGGGTACGATCCCCAGGTGCTGCTGAGCGAACGCGAGGTCGCGGTGCTGGCGCTGCTCATGGAGACCGGCTCCGCGTCACGGATCGCCGACGAACTGACCGTGTCGGTCAACACGGTCAAGACCCAACTGCGCAGCATCTACCGCAAACTCGGGGTGTCCAGCCGCGACGGCGCCATCGCCGTCGCCCTCGACCAGCACCTCCTCGCCCGGCGGGACGGCTGACGCGGGATGCCCGAGACCGAATCGTCCGCTGTGTCGCCCGCCCGCCGCATCCGGTCGGGGCCGACGACCCGGGCGCTCCTCACCTGCGCCGCCTTCGGCGCCCTCGGTGCGATCCTGCTCGCCGTGATCTCGCCGGCGACCGGAGCGCTCGCCGCGTTCGCCCCACCGCTGTACGCGGTCGTTGCGGGGATGCACAGCGTCCTTCCGTTTCTGGCGGGTCGCGTTCTCGGTTTCCGGTTCGCCGCGACGACGGTCGCCTGCTTCGTCGGGCTACTCGCCGGGCCGTTCACCCCGATCTCCTTTCTGGTCGTCGTGCCGCTCGCTGTGTCGGGGCTCGTCTACGACCTCTCCCTGGCGCGCCGCGGCCGGGGTCGGGCGGCGGGCCGCACCGCCCTGCTCGTCGCGGCCGCGCTTTCCGGGGTCGCCCTGTTCCTCGTGTCGCTGCCCGTGATGTCGCCCGAGCACCTGATCGCGCCGATTCTTCTCGCAACACTCTTCGGCCGTCTCCTCGGCCAGATCGCGGCCTCGTCGGTCGCCGGCGCTCTGGCCGAACGGCTGCGGCGTGCCGGGCTGGATCGGGCGCTCCGCGAACGGTCCAGCGACCGGCGGCCTCCGCCGCCCGAGGGTGATCGCAGGGTGAAAACGAGGAGGCGGTCTCCCCTCGGCCCATAGCCTGTCGCCGAGCAGACGGAAGCGTCTGCGGGATGTGAACGCTGACATCGGCCGCCGGCTGTCCGCATGTCGGCGTTCACCGGTCCTCCGGTCTCGGGGGCCGTCGGTCTCAGGGTGCCGCCTCGGGCGGTGGGAGTGGGGAAGAACGCTGTGGTGAGCCATACCGGAGGGAACTCGTCGAGGGGCCGGCGGAAGGCCCGGCAGTGGCTCGGCGGCGGTCTCGCCGCCCTGCTTATCGCTTCGGGGGTGTTCGCCGCCTCTCCCGCGGTCGCCGCGCCCGTCTTCGAGATCGCGGCCGAGTGGGCGCCATCGACGCCGGCACAGGTGAAATCCGGTGATGTCGTCACCGGCGTCTGGCGGGTGAATGTGAACGACGATGCACCGGCACCGGGCAACGCTCCGGTGGACGACGTGACCGTGACGATTCAGGCCCAGCACGGCGTCTTCACAGCGCTGCCCGGTCTCTGCAAGGCGACCGGCGTGACCACACCGTCCAGCATCTCGGCCGACGGCACGACCCTGACGTGCAATCTCGGAACCAGGAATGAGGGCACCGCTGCCGTGCTCCAGGCTCCCATCGAAGTGCGGGGTACGACGGGTGATGCCGTGTCGGCATCCGGTGCCATCGGCGGCGCGACCGCCGGGCTCGACCCCCTGGCCATCACCAATCCGTTCAGCATGGATATGCGCTGGGGCACGGGAACGCCGAACTACTCGTCCGGCACGGGCGGTTTCCTGATCGACTATGAGTGGACCCTGAGCAAAGGGAAGGGGAGCGAAGCCGGTCCTCAGACCGTCGCATACGACCTCGCCATCGTCTCCCCGCAGGGCGCACCCATCTCGGTCGACCCGCAGGGATGCACGCCGTTCGTGGGGCCGAGCGCGGCCGATGGGCATCCATGGTCCGGGGGTGCGCATCCGGCCGATCAGCTGACGGCGGCCGCGGGAACCTGCACGATCACCCAGATCGGCCCGACGACCTTCCGGCTGACGATCTCCGGCATCGACTATGCGCCGACGGCGCCGCCCACCCTGGATTCGGCCGGAAACCGCCTGCCTGTCGACCAGGTCGCCCTCGCCTCGGGTTCGATCTGGCTGCGTGTGAACACGGCGGCGACGGGATCGGCTGTTCTCACCTCGAACGCTCCGACCTACACGTCGACGAGCGGGCAGACCGCGCAGGACGACCCGTCGAACAACTCGGAGTCGAAGGCGTGGACGACCCCCGGCCTCTACTCCTCCGGCTGGGGGCGCGGCTACACCGGCAGCGGTGGAACCACCTGGGACGACACCTACCGGGTCTCCGCCGGAACCCAGGTCGGGCAGTACATGGACACCGCCATGCAGCTCCACACCGATCGACCGGCCGACCGTCTGGTGGGCATGTGCACCGCGCTCGACACCCGCTACGTGACCTACGCCGGATGGGGATGGGCGCAGCCCGGCGCCGCCGGAGTCGGCACCACGACCGAGTTCTACGTCGGTGCCGACCCGACACTCGACCCGGCCAGCGCCTCCTACGACCCGAACGCCTTCGACTGCGGGACCGGCAGCGGCTGGACCACGACGCAGCCGGCGGATCTCAGCACGGTGAAGGCCATGCGCATCACCGGCACTCAGGCCCAGTTCAACGCGTTCTCCAGCTATTCGAACATCACCGCGGTGGTCAACCAGGTGATCAAGCCGTCGACTCCCGCCGGAACGGACGTCTGGTCGTTCTTCTCCGGCGTCGTCGATGTGCCCGCGAACAACTGGTGGAACGGCACCGGCTGCATCACGCCGACGGCCGGCTCGCGCTACCCGTGCACCACCGGGTTCCGGGATGTGCTGCGCGTCGTCAGCGCCACACCGGCGATCGCCAAGTCGGTGGACCGCAGTGTCGTCACTCCGGGCGTTCCGGCGACGTACACGCTCACCTACTCCGCGAACGGCGCGGGGGCCATCCCCGCGACCGTCGACGGGTTCCAGCTCGTGGACACGCTTCCCCTCGGCTCCGGCTACGTCGCCGGATCGGCGACGCCGGAACCGTTGGTGACGACCGACGGCTCGGGGCGGCAGGTGCTCACCTGGACGCTCGACGGTGTGGCGACGAACGCCGACCATGCGCTCACCTACCAGGCCGTCGTCGACGCGAGCGCGACGCCGGGCGCGGCGCTGACCAACTCGATCACCGCCACCTACGGCGCCATCACCAAATCCGCGAGTGCGCAGGTGACGGTGGCCACCGACGGCTACACGACGATCGCGAAGACCGCGGACGCTCCGTTCATCCCGAACCTCGCCGGTGACGGCAAAGGGTCCGGCTCCTGGACGGTCACCGTGCGCTCCTACGACCCGGTGGCGCAACCGTTCACCGACACGATCGATATCTTGCCGTATGTCGGCGACGGGCGCGGAACCGCGTTCTCCGGCACGTACACGCTCGCATCGGTGACCGCCGCCCTCGGCGCGCAGGTGTACTACACCACCGCCGACCCTGCGACCCTGACCGACGATCCGGCCGCGGCGGCCAACGGCGCCGCGGGAACGATCGCGGGCAACACGGTCGGCTGGACGACGGCCTTCACCCCGGATGCGACCGCCGTGCGGGTGATCGGCGGCACGCTCGCCCCGGGCGCGAACCAGCAGTTCGGGGTGCACATCACCACGGATGGGGCGCACGGCGGCGACACGTTCGTGAACCGGGCGCAGGGGCGCGCGGGGCACACCGGCCTGGTGATGCGCACCTCCGCCCCCCTCAGCGTCGCGAACTACTACTCGGCCGCGCTCAAGAAGGAGGTGCAGGGGGTCGACGGCGTCTGGCACGACGCGAACGATGCGGTCGACTACCCCGTCTTCCACTACGGCGACACGGTCAAATACCGGATCACGGTGACGAACACCGGGCAGGGAACCCTGACGGACGTGAACGTGACCGACGACAAGAATCCGGCGGCCGGTGCTTTCCACATCGCCTCGCTGGCGTCGGGCGCGAGCCAGTCGCACGAGTACTCGATGGTGCTCGACACCTCGGTCGGCGGCAGCATCGTGAATACGGCGTGCGCCTCGGCGGCGACCCCCGCGGATTCCGGGGTGGCGCCGACGATCCCCTGCGACCCTGCCGGGATCGACGTCGTCGGATACTCCGTCGTCAAAACGTCTGATCCGGCACCGGGGAGCGTTGTGCATCCCGGTGACGTCATCCACTACACGGTGACGGTCACCCAGCGCGGGACGGTCGCCGCCGCGGCATCGTTCGTCGACAGCCTGGCGAAGGTCGCCGACGATGCGACGTACAACGGCGACATCGCGGCCGACCTCGGCAGCGCATCCGTCACCGGGCCATCGATCGCCTGGTCGGGCACACTCGGTGTCGGCGCCGTGGCGAAGGTCACATACTCGGTCACCGTCAAAGCGGCGAGAGCAATGGGCGACGGGCGGCTCGACAACGTCGTGACCTCGGCCGGTTGCGCTCCGGTCTCGGACTGCGAGACCGTGCACACCTACGGCAATTACACCTTCTCGAAGACCTCCGATCCGGCGCCGGGCGCGATCGTGAAACCGGGCGACCGGATCGTGTACACGGTCACTGTCGCGCAGACCGGCGACGCCCCCACCTCGGGAACGGTCGTCGACGATCTGAGTGGCGTGCTCGACGACGCCGCCTGGACCGGTGACGAGAAGGCGACCTCTGGCACCGTGACCCGCTCCGGGAACGCGCTGACCTGGACGGGGAATCTCGCGGTCGGGCAGATCGTCACCATCACCTACTCGGTGACCGTCACCGGCGACGGCGACAAGACGATCACCAATGTGGTCACCAGCCCCGACGCGGACGCGGTGTGCGTTCCGGCCGCCGACGCGAACCCCGACTGCCGCACGAGTCATCTCGTCGATCCGCCTGCGGTGGGTCTGGCCGACACCGGTCTCGATGTCGCCGGCTGGTTGCTTGCAGCGCTCGGCGTGACCGGCGCCGGAATCGCGGCTCTCGTCCTCCGCCGTCGCCGCCACGCCTAGCAGCACCCGACGGAGAAACCTGAAGCGGCCCCACCGGGTCTCACCGGTGGGGCCGCTTCGCGCTGCTCCGTTGTGGATTAGAGGGGTGCTGTGGAATAGAGGGGTGCGCTTTAAAGTTGAGTCTAGTACACTCAACTTTGTCCACGGGAGGAAAGGACACTATGGCCAACATGCAAGGCGCTCCCTCCACGCAGGAGGAACAGAAGAGCGCACTCGAACAGTACGGCGTGAACCTCACGGAGATCGCGAAGAGCGGCAAGCTCGACCCGGTCATCGGTCGGGATGCCGAGATCCGGCGCATCAGTCAGGTGCTGACCCGGCGAACCAAGAACAACCCGGTGCTCATCGGCGAACCCGGCGTCGGCAAGACGGCCGTCGTCGAGGGGCTCGCCCAGCGCATCGTCGCCGGCGACGTCGCCGACTCGCTCAAAGGCAAGCAGCTGGTGTCGCTCGACCTCTCCGCGCTCGTCGCCGGTGCGATGTACCGCGGCCAGTTCGAGGAGCGGCTGAAGGCCGTGCTCAAAGAGATCAACGACGCCGACGGACAGATCATCACATTCGTCGACGAACTGCACATCCTGATGGGCGCCGGCGGGGGCGAGGGGTCCGTCGCGGCCTCCAACATGCTCAAGCCGATGCTGGCCCGCGGCGAATTGCGGCTGATCGGCGCGACGACACTCAACGAGTACCGCGAGTTCATCGAGAAGGACGCCGCGCTCGAACGCCGTTTCCAGCAGGTGTACGTCGGCGAGCCCACCGTCGAAGACACGGTTGCGATCCTTCGTGGCCTGAAAGGGCGGTACGAGGCGCACCATGGGGTCACGATCGAGGACTCGGCGCTGGTCGCGGCCGCATCCCTCTCCAACCGCTACATAACCGCACGCCAACTGCCCGATAAGGCGATCGACCTGATCGACGAGGCCGCCAGCCGACTCAAGATGGAGATCGACTCGGCCCCCGTGGAGATCGACACGCTGCAGCGCGTGGTGGAGCGGATGAAGCTCGAAGAATTCGCCCTGAAGAAGGAGAAAGACGAGGCGAGCAAAGAGCGTCTCGGCCAGCTGCAGGCGCGGCTGCGCGAGAGCGAGGACGAGCTGGAGACCCTGCAAGAGCGCTGGCGCCTCGAGAAGGCCTCGCTCAACCGGGTCGGCGAACTGCGGTCGCAGCTCGATGAGGCGAAGACCAAGCGGGATGTCGCGCTGCGCGACGGCCGCTACCAGGAGGCCTCGAAGATCGAGTACGAGACGATCCCGGCCATCGAGCGGGAGCTCGCCGAGGCCGAGCGGGCCGAACGGAACCCCGACCAGCAGCGCATGGTGAACGAACAGGTCACGAGCGATGACATCGCCGCCGTCGTTGCCGCGTGGACGGGCATCCCGGTCGACCGCCTGACCCAGGGGGAGACCGAGAAGCTGCTGCATCTCGAGCACGAGCTCGCCCGCCGGATCATCGGCCAGCGGAAGGCGGTCTCCGCCGTGGCGGATGCTGTGCGCCGCACGCGCGCCGGCATCTCCGACCCCGACCGGCCCACCGGATCGTTCCTCTTCCTCGGCCCGACCGGCGTCGGGAAGACCGAGCTCGCGAAAGCCCTGGCGGCGTTCCTGTTCGACGACGAGAAGGCCATGGTCCGCATCGACATGAGCGAGTACGGGGAGAAGTTCTCCGTGTCGCGGCTCGTCGGCGCCCCTCCGGGCTACGTCGGGTACGAACAGGGCGGTCAGCTCACGGAGGCCGTGCGGCGGCGGCCGTACTCCGTCATCCTGCTCGATGAGGTCGAGAAGGCTCACCCGGAAGTGTTCGACGTGCTGCTGCAGGTGCTCGACGACGGGCGCCTCACCGACGGGCAGGGTCGCACGGTCGACTTCCGCAACGCGATCCTCATCCTGACCTCCAACCTGGGCAGCCAGTTCCTGGTCGACCAGAGCCTCACCGACGTCGAGAAGGAGGAGGCGGTGCTGCAGATGGTGCGGCAGGCTTTCAAGCCCGAGTTCGTGAACCGACTCGACGACATCGTGGTGTTCTCGGCCCTCAGCAAGGACGAGCTCGGCGAGATCGTCGAACTCAACATCGATCGGCTCATGCGCCGGCTGCAGGAGCGCCGCCTCGAACTGGCGGTGACTCCGGATGCGCGCGCCTGGCTCGCCGAGCGCGGCTACGACCCCATCTACGGGGCCCGTCCGCTACGCCGGCTGATGCAGCGAGAGATCGACGACAGGCTCGCCACCGGGCTCCTCGCGGGCGAGATCCGCGACGGCGACCTGGTGCGGGTCGACATCGCACCCGACGGCGACTCCCTCACGGTCGTGCCGGTGCGGGAGTAGGTTCGGCCGCGGCTGCGTTCGGCCGCGGCTGCGTTCGGCCGCGGCCGCGGTCAGCCGCGAGGGGGGAAGATGCCGTTCAGCGCGATCACGTAGTTGAGCGTGAGGTAGGGCTGCATATTGTTGTGCGGGGCATTGCCGCCGGTGAAGCTGAACGCTTGCGGTGCGAGCGTGTTGGGCCCGGCGGCGGCCGCGTACACCGACTCGGTTCCGCGGCCGAACCGGGGGATGGCGAAGGTGGCTCCTGCGGGCGAGTTCGTCGTGCCCGGCGCGTTGATCGCGTTGACCGGATGCGAGTGGTTCGGAATCCCCATCGTCGAGAGCGTGACGGTCTCGGTGCCTCCCGAATCGCCGAGGAAGTTCGGCGTCAGAGGGTTCGTGCCGCCCGGATTCTGGCCCAGTGCCGTCGCCCCCTGCAGATCGGGCAGGGCGAATGTCGACTTGCCGTCCCCGCCGTAGTAGGTGCCGAGTAGAGAGAAGAGCGCGGTGTTCTGGCTGATGGGCAGCAACTGGCCGTTGCAGAACGCCCAGCCCAACGGCGCGAAGGTGAAAGCGACGAGGCGGATCTCCGCGACGAACTGGTCAGACATGGTTGCTCCGCATTGGGTCAGTTCCGTGAGGGGAAGATGCCCTGGAGGGCGATGGCGAACGAGATGGTGAGGAACGGCGCCTGGTTCTCATGGGGCTGGCCCGATCCGACGTTGGAGACGGTGCCTGGGGCGAACGGCACGGTGCCCGTCCCCCCGAAAGCGAGCTTTCCCGGGCCGGCGAAGTACGCACCCGATGGGGCGGATCTTGTGCCCACTGCTGTCGTCGAAGCGAGGTGGGTGTGCTGGGGCAGCTCCGACGAAGTCAGGACATGGGCAGTCTCCCCGCCCGTCTGGCCGAGCGGGTGGGCGCCGCTCGCGCCGAGCGGGATGCGCCCCTGCAGGTCGGGCAGCAGGAACGTCGTCTGACCGTCTCCGCCGTAGGTGGTGCCGAGCAGGGCGAAGAGCGCCTGGTTCTGGTTGATCGGCAGGGTCTGACCGTTGCAGAGCGCCCAGCCCTTCGGCGCAAAGCCGAAGGACGTGAGGCGGATCTCGCCGAGATACGGATTGGACATCGCGTTCCTGTTCTCGTCAGCTCTGGGAGGGGAAAATGCCGTAGAGCGAGATGATGTAGCCGATCACGAGGTACGGCGACATGTTGTCGTGCGGCTGGTTGCCACCGGCCTGCGTCAGGGCGTTCGGTGCCAGGGGAACGCTCGGGGTCGTTCCGGCGACGTAGGGCGCGTATGGAGTGTCGGCCCAGGCAGAGAACACGGTGTTGGAGGTGCTCGCCGTGATCGGAGTCGTCGCGGCCACCGGCGTGTGGGTGTGTGGCGGGAGCTGAGCCGTCGACAGCATGACGACCTCCTGCCCGCCGGTCTGCGCCAGAGTCGTGCCGCGGCCCTGGTGGACCGGGAACCGTCCGCCCAGATCGGGAAGATTGAACGTGGACTCGCCGTCACCGCCGTAGCTCGTTCCAATGAGTTCGAACAGGGCATCGAACTGGGAGATCTGGAGGGTAGCGCCGTTGCAGTACGCCCATCCGGATGGCGCGAAGTTTCCGCCGAACATCCGGATCTCTCCGAGGTAGGGGCTGCTCATTCGGTCTCCTCGCTCGGAAAGGTGAAAACGGCCTCGAACTCGATGCCGTCGCTGCGCTGGGCGATCGGCACCAGGAAGATCGCTTCGGGTTCGGCCTCCGGCTGTGCCTCCACGGGGGTCAGCAGGTACGTCCCCTGGTCCGAGGCGGTGCCGGGCTCCGCGAGGTAGCGCAGAGAGTAGGACGCCCAACCGCCCGAGGCGACGAGCGGGCTGCAGCCGTCGAGTCTCAGGCTGTGAGGAGCACCGGATTCGTCGATCGCCCGGTAGTCGGTGCCGACGGCCGCGAGGCGGTCGGTGTGGCTCGGGGCGTTCATCCGTTCGGCTCCCGACGCAGCTCCAGGGAGCCGGACCGTTCGCCGATCACCGCGAAGCCGGCACGTTCGTAGAGCCCGATGGCCCCGGAGTTCAACGCCCACACCTCGAGGGTGATCGCCCGGTGGGCCGCATCGGCCTCTGTCGTGAGGTCTGCGAGCGCTGCCGTGCCGGCGCCGCGTCCGCGGTGCGCCGCGGCGACGGTGAAATCGACGATGTGCATGGCCTCGGACGATCGGTCGACAAGCAGCATCCCGGCCGCCTCGCCGTCGATCTCGATCACGGTGGCCGTCGCTCCCGGGTGGGAGGCCGCCACCTGGGCGGTGTGCGAGCGGTGCTGGATCTCCACGAGCTGGTCGAGGGCGGCCCGGTCGAGCCCGGCCGCGGCGAGCTCCGCTCCGCGGGTCTCCGCGAAGAGCGCACGGAGAAGGGCGGCGTCGCCGGCCTCGGCTGTGCGCGTTCGGGTGGTGGATGTGGGGGTCATGCGAGTCGGTTGATGATGGCCTGCAGAGTGCGCGTGCCCTCCGGGGAGCCGACTGGGGTGAGGAAGAGCGTCGCCGTCGGCGTTCCCGGGCGTCGCAGGATGTAGATGCCCTCGCCTGTGGTCGGCAGTGCGGCGGAGAAGAGCAGGCTGAAACGGTTCTCGGTTCCGGGTTCGGACTCGGGAACGAGATCGTCGATCGCTTCGAGCCGGAGAGTTGCGGGGCTGCCGCCGACTGCGGCCTGGAACGTCTCACCGAGCGCGGCGGCGAAGACGGATCGTCCCGGTACCGTGCCGGCCTTGGCGGATGCGGCCTTGGCGGATGCGGTCGTACCCGGTCTCGAAGACCATCCGAACGCGGGCGCGGCCTGCGCGGCGAGGACGGCCGTTCCGGCGACACCGGCCGCGACGATCGTGCGGCGTGAGACCTGGGGCACGGCTCCTCCTCGAAGGCGTTGGTGCGTCCATTCGGGAAGAGCGCAGCCTGAGTGTGAGCTTAGGGGATCGTGACTGTTCGACGGGATCCCCCTAGATGGGGGTCGAGCGGGAGAATGTCGCCACCCACTACGCTCGGAATGCAATTATTTCGGAGCCGGCGACCCGGTATGGCAGAAGGAGCCGTGTCAGCCAATGACCCCCAGAATCGCTCGTGCCACCGCCGTTCTCCTCAGTTCGCTTCTCGTGGTCGGCGGTCTTCTCGCCGTCGCCGGGCCGGCCGCCGCAGCGGGGACGCTCGTGGTCACCTCGACCGCCGACAGCGATGCGAACCATGCGTGCACGACCGCTTCGATCACGGTGGTTGCTTCTCCGACCACGCTGCGCAACGCGCTCTGCGTGGCGAACAACCTCGGTGGGGGCCAGACGGTTCAGGTTCCCGATGGGAGCTACACGCTGACGACCGGTCCTCTCGCGGTCGGTACGCTGCCCGGTTCCGACATCACCGTGCAGGCGGCCCCGGGGGCGACCCCGACCGTGACCGGTGACGGCACGGATCAGGTCTTCACCCTCGACCCCGGCCAGCTGGGCGGAATGGCCGCGACGATCGACGGGCTCACCGTGACCGGTGGCGTCGACAACGTCTACGGCGGCGGCGCGCTCATCGGAGGGTCCGCTTCGCCCGGGATGCAGCCGGATTCGCTCGTCGTGCGCAACTCCACGTTCTCGGGCAACGCCGCGAACACCGTCGCCGACCCCACCAACCAGGCCGGCGGCGCCATCCAGTTCGTGGGCGGCTCCCTCACGGTGACCGGCTCGACCTTCTCTCAGAACTCCTCCGGAAGCAGCGCGGGCGGCGCCATCGCCTACCAGTCCGTTCCCGGGATGGCGAGCCAGGCGCTCACGGTCAGCGGCAGCACGTTCAGCAAGAACAGCACGAAGACAGTCGGTGGGGTCGACAACGGCGGTGCCGCGATCTGGATCGCCGACCCGGCCGGCGGCACGCCGCTCGGCATCGACACCAGCACGTTCGACCAGAACGGTGCGGTCGGCTCCGCAGGGAACACCGCTCGCGGCGGTGCGATCTGGCTCGAGTCCGGTGCCCTCGGCGTGATCGGCTCGACGTTCACCGCCAACACGGTCAGCGGGGGCGGGACGGGTGCCGCGGCGATCGACGTGGCCGGCGGATCCCTCACGGCGCACTTCAACCGCATCGCGGGGAACGTCGGTGGGGCGGCGGTCGCCGTCACCGGAGGGGCAACGGCCAACGCCACTCAGAACTGGTGGGGATGCTCGGGCGGGCCCGGCGCATCCGGGTGCGACAACGTCTCCGGCTTGACCGCTTCGCCGTATCTGAAATTGACCGCGACGGCGTCGCCCACGCTCATCCTGCCGCCGTCGACCAGCTCCACGGTCACCGCCGGACTGCTCACGGACTCGGCTGGGGGAGCCGTCGACCCGGCCTCGCTCGACGCATTCGACGGGCTGCCGATCGTCTGGTCTGGTGCGGCGCCGGCGGGAGCGGGATCCTCGCCGAGCACCAGCGCGCTCGCGCTGGGGGTGGCGACGACCACATACCACTCGCAGGGCACGACCGGGCAGGGTTCCCTCACCGCGAAGCTCGACAGCGGAACAGCCGTCGCGGCTGTCGCGACGGCGGTGGCGCCGCTGATCACCTCGCCGGCGACCGCCTCCGCGATCGTCGGAACCACGGGAACGGTCACCGTCACGACTACCGGCTTCCCGGCGCCGACCCTCACGATCTCGCCCGCCGTTCTGCCGACCGGGCTGACCTTCACCGACAAGGGCAATGGCACTGCGACGATCACCGGCGCCCCGGCCGCCGGAACGGGCGGCAGCTACTCGTTCGTGATCACAGCGCAGAACGTCGTCAGCACCACGACCCAGACCCTGACCCTGAACGTGCGGCAGAGCCCGTCGTTCACAAGCGCCGGCTCGGCCGCCTTCGTGGCCGGCAGCGCGGGCTCCTTCGTGGTCACCGCATCCGGCCGCCCGACGCCGACGCCGATCAGCGAGACCGGCACGCTTCCGGCCGGCGTCACCTTCCTCGACAACGGAAACGGCACGGCGACCATCAGCGGCACGCCGACGGCGGGAACAGGCGGCGCGTACCCTCTGACCCTGACGGCGGACAACGCCGTCGGCACCGCGGCCTCGCAGTCGTTCACTCTCACGGTGACCGAGGCGCCCAGCTTCACCGGCCCGACCTCGGTCTCCGGCACGATCGGGGTTCCGTTCAGCGAGACGGTGACCACCGGTCATGCGTATCCGGCCGTCACGACGATCACGATCGCCTCGGGCGCCCTGCCGACTGGTCTGACGCTCGCCGACAACGGCGACGGAACGGCGACCATCAGCGGCACGCCGACAGGAACCGGCGGCGATACCGATGTCGCACTGTCCGCGTCGAACGGCGTCTCGCCCGACGCCTCGCAGACCGTCCACTTCCTGATCAACCAGGCTCCGGCGATCACTCTGCCCGCGGCCGCCCAGACGGTGAATGCCGGTAACACCGTCAGCTTCACCGCGGGCGCGAGCGGATACCCTGCACCCGGCGTGCAGTGGTACGTCTCGACGAACGGCGGAAGCACCTACACTGCCATACCCGGCGCCACGTCGGCCACATACTCGTTCACGGCTGCGCAGAGCGACAACCGCCGCCTCTATCTCGCCGGGTTCACGAACGCCGCCGGCTTCGCCTCGACGCATGCGGCGCTCTCGGTGGGGACCGCGCCCACCATCAGCAGCGCGGCGGCGGCCCGGTTCGCCGCCGGGGGCGGCGCGCAGAGCTTCGCCGTCACGACCTCCGGCATCCCCGATGCGGCACTGAGCCTGTCGGGAACCCGACCGGCCTGGCTGAGCTTCACCGACAACGGCGACGGAACAGCGACGCTCGCCGGCACGCCCCCAGTGGGCTCCAGTGGCCAGTACCCATTCACGATCGCGGCGACGAATGGCTTCTCTCCCGCTGCCAGCCAGTCGTTCGTGCTCACCGTCAGCGCCCCGCCGACGTTCACGAGCGCCTCGGCGGCCACGCTGTCCGCGGGCGCGGCCGGCTCCTTCGCTGTGACGACGACGGCGGGCTTCCCGGCGGCGACGACGATCACGGAGACGGGATCGCTTCCCACCGGGGTGACGTACACCGATAACGGCGATGGCTCGGCGATGATCGCCGGAACGCCGCGCTCCGGCACGGGCGGCGTCTACACGCTCACCCTGACGGCGTCGAACGGTGTCGCGACGAACGCCGTGCAGACCCTCAGGCTCACCGTCGTGGAGGCAGTGGCGTTCACGAGCCCAGCAACCCTCACGGTCACCCGCGGCGTCGGTGTCGACTTCGCGGTGACGACGGGGGCGGCCTATCCGGCGGTGTCGGGCATCGCCGTGGCCGGCGCATTGCCCGCCGGGCTGACCTTCACTGACAACGGCGACGGAACGGCGACGATCGGCGGCACCACCGTCGCCCCGGTCGCCACGACGCCGCTCGTTCTCATCGCATCGGCCTCGGGTCGACCCGATGTCACGCAGCCCTTCATGCTGGTGGTCGAAGACGCGCAGACCGTGCCGCTGCCGCTGATCACGCCCACCGCATCCGGTCCCCTCGCCGGGGTCCCGGGAGCGGTGAAGCCGGGCGACACGCTCACGCTGACGGCCGCCGGGTTCGCCCCCGACGCGCCCGTGAGTTTCGGCATTTACTCGGCGCCCACTCTGCTCACCGTCGTCAACGCGGATGCGACCGGCACGGCCACGGCGACCGTCACGATCCCGGCCGGATTCACCGGCGCGCACTCGCTCGTCGCTGCCGGGATCGCTCCGGACGGCTCGGTGCGTTACCTGCGGACCGACATCACCCTGCCGTCAGCCCCGGTCACGCCGGGCGGCACGGGCGGTACGGCCTCCGGCGGCACGGGGTCGGGCACAGCCGGAACGAACGGCGGGGAGCTGCCGGACACGGGCCTCGACGTCTCCGGGCTCGCCCTGCTCGCCCTGCTGCTGCTCGCCGCGGGTGCAGCAGTCGCGTTGCGCCGCCGACCGCGCAACGGCTGACCGCGCCGTCCCGAGGACATCGGGCAGCGGCGCGGAGCGTAGGCTCAGTGCATGCTTGCGACAGTGATTCACGGTGAACGGGATGTGCGGATCGAACAGGTTCCCGACCCGGTGCTCTCGACCGGCGGCGACGCCATCGTGCGCGTCGTCGCCGCCTGTGTCTGCGGGTCCGACCTCTGGCCGTACCGCGGGATCACCCCCACCAAGGAGCCGCACCGCATCGGCCACGAGTTCGTCGGCGTCGTCGAGGAGGTCGGCCCGGAGGTGACGACGCTCCTCCCCGGCGACTTCGTCATCGCGCCGTTCTACGACTGCGACATGACCTGTGTGAACTGCCGCAACGGCGTCAGCACCTCGTGCCTGCACGGCGGCTGGTGGGGCTCGAACGACCGGCTGGGCGGCTTCGCCGACGGTGGTCAGGGTGAGCGGGTGCGCGTTCCGCACGCCGACGGGTCACTCGTCGCGACACCCGAGTACCCGCGTGAAGAACTCATCCCCAGCCTGCTCACCCTTGCGGATGTGATGGGCACGGGTCACCACGCCGCTGTCTCGGCCGGCGTCACCCGTGGCAGCACCGTCGTCGTGGTCGGCGACGGTGCGGTGGGGCTCTGCGCCGTGCTGGCATCGTCGCGGCTGGGCGCTTCGCGTATCGTCGTCATGTCACGCCACGAGGCGCGGCAGGAGCTCGCCCGCGAGTTCGGCGCCACCGACATCATCGCCGCGCGAGGCGACGAGGGCGTGGCCGCCGTGAAAGCGCTGCTCGACGGTGTCGGCGCCGACTGCGTGCTCGAGGCGGTCGGCACCAAGGAGTCGATGGATCAGGCCATCCGCTCCGCGCGCCCCGGCGGCATGGTCGGCTATGTCGGAGCGCCGAACGGCGGCCCGGAACTGCCCGTTCGGCCGCTCTTCAACAGCAACATCGGGGTCAACGGCGGGGTCGCGCCGGTGCGCAACTATGTGGAGGAGCTGCTGCCCGATGTGCTGTCGGGCGCCATCGATCCCGGCCGGGTGTTCGATCTCGAACTGCCGCTCGCCGAGATCGCCGAGGCATACGCGGCCATGGATGAGCGCCGCGCGATCAAGGTCCTCGTTCGTCCCTGAGCGGTCTCGGCGACCTCGGGCTTCGGCCGGGTCGAGGGTCCGCTATTCGTTGACGAGGATGATGTCGTCGAGCGGAACCCGGGTGCGCGGCGCGATCTCGCGGGAGCGCAGCGGCTCGGGCAGCGCGTCCGGGTCGCCGACGGTGCCGAGCGCGGTGACGGAGACGGGCGTGAAGCGCTCGTCGATGCCGAAGGCCTCACGCAGCCCGTCGGCGACGAAGCCGCCCATCTGGTGCACGTGCAGACCATCGTGGTGAGCCTGCACGCTGAGGTGCGCGACGGCCTGGCCCACGTCGTAGCTGGCCCAGCGGCGCTCGGCGCCCTCGGCGTCGACGTCTTCGGTGATGGCGACGATCAGCGCACTCGCTGCGCCCGCCCACGCCTGGTTGAACCCCATCAGGTTCGCCACCACCGCGTCGAAGGCTGCGGTGCCGCGGCGGGCGACGATGAACCGCCACGGCTGGGTGTTGGCCGCCGACGGTGACCAGCGGGCGGCCTCGAGGGCGGCGGTCAGCTTCGTCTCGTCGATCGTCGAACCGTCGAAGGAGCGGGGGCTCCATCGTTCGGCGAGAGCGGGGAGGAGGGTGACGGTCGTATCGGCCGTGCGGGACGTGAGATCGGCGATGGACATGGGACTCCTGGGGTCGAACGGATAATGGGTGCGGCTCCATTGCCAATCTATGTAAACACATCAATCCGGACGGTATTCCCGCCCGGCTCATGTCCCCCGAAACGCCGACAGCCGGAGTGCACCGAGCCTGAACGGTTTGTTACAAATGTGTAAATTCTCAGAGAGTTCAGGCGGCATTCAGGGGCGCATTTCTGGTCGATTTCCGCCCCTCGAACCGGGGTACAAGCCGGGGGACAACTCGATCGGGCGACCGAAATCGACCGGTCGTCGTCGCCGTTGTGGAATGGTCGCCTGACCGGCCGTTCCCTGACCCCCGATCGAGGGGGTGTCCCCCAGAGTGCCGACACGGATCCCGTGTCCCCTTCCCGACGGACATCGGGTGCGGCGCACCCTCCTCCGGCGGCACCGTCCGCACCCTCCCACGGCGACCCGACCGTCGAAATCCGCGCCTTGCGCGCCCCGAACGGGTGCCGCTAGAAACGAGATCAACCGAATCCTGACCAGGTCCCCGACGCCGCGGACATCGACGCCTCGACCACGAAAGGTCTCCTTCGTGTTCATTTTCATCCTGCAGATCCGTCACATGCTCGACGGACATCCCGACCTCTATCTCTTCGCGGTGTACTCCGCCCTCATCTGGTTCATCTGGCTCCTCAAGGTGATCATCTCGCGCCGCTACCGGCCGTACGTCGACGACGTGGACATCTCCACGAGCGTCGTCGTGCCGGTCGTCGACGAGCCGCTCGACCTGTTCCGGGATGTGCTCGGCCGCATGGTCGAGCAGAAGCCGGGCGAGATCATCGTCGTCATCAACGGTGCGCCGAACCCCGGGCTCGTCGAGGTGTGCGAGGAGTTCGCGCCGCTGGTGCGCTGGGTGCACACGCCCATCCCGGGCAAGCGCAACGCCGTGATGATCGGCACGCGGATGTCCACGGGAGACATCACCGTGCTCGTCGACTCCGACACCGTGTGGATGCCCGACGCACTCCGGGAACTCGTCAAGCCGTTCGCCGACGAACGCGTTGGCGGGGTGACGACGAAGCAGCGCATCCTGGAGCCCGAGCGCAGCTGGATCACCCGCTGGGCCGACTGGCTCGAGAACTCGCGGGCGCTGTACTCGATGCCCGCTCAGAGTGTGGTCGGCCAGATCGGCTGCCTCCCCGGGCGCACGATCGCCTTCCGCCGTTCGATCCTGATGCGCGTCATGGACAAGTTCATGACCGAGAAGTTCCTCGGCGTCTTCCTTGAAGTCTCCGACGACCGAACCCTCACCAACCTCACACTCAAAGAGGGCTATCGCACCGTCTACCAGCACACCAGCCTCGTCTACACGGATGCGCCGCTCAAGGTGAAGAAGCTGTTCAAGCAGCAGCTGCGCTGGGCCCGCGGCAGCCAGTACAACACGCTGCGGATGCTGCCGTGGATGCTCGGTCACGCGCCGCTGCTGGCGTTCTTCTTCATCACCGACATCATCCTGCCGTTCGTGCTGTTCGGCGTGCTCCTCGGCTGGATCTACCGGTCGATCACCGGGCAGGGCTACAACCTCTACGAGGGGTTCCTCAACGCCTACGGCGTGCAGACGGGCGTGCTGGCGGTGATCGCGCTGATGGTCGTCTCCTCGGTGATCAGCATGTCCATCCGGCAGATCCGTCACCTCTCCGAGAAGCCGACCGACTTCTTCCGGCTGCCCGTGTTCATCATCGTCTCGACGTTCTTCCTCATGCCGATCCGGTTGCTCGGGTTCTTCCGCATGGCGCACGCCAGCGGGTGGGGCACCCGGGCCGGGGCCTATGCGGGCGGTCCGAACGAGATCACGGCCGACCACGAGATCGACGCGTCCGATGCGGCGATCGACTCGGCCGACGACTCCACCGGTGCCTCCGGTGCCTCCGGTGCCTCCGGTCCGACGACCTCGCCGTCGCTGCCTGACGCGGTCGGCGGGCTCACCACCTCGACCGCGCTCGCCACCCGTGCCGAGACGCGCAAGGCCGCCGCTCAGAGTGCTGCCGCGCCGTCGAACACGCGCGCCGAACGCCGCCGGCTCAACCCCCTCGCCGCCATCCCCTACGTGATCGGTATCGCGATCCTGACCCTGGAGGCTCTGTTCCTTGTCTGACAACACCGTCACCTGGTGGGCGCAAAGCAAATCCCGCTCACAAGCCACCGCCGCGGCGTTCCTCGTGCTTGCAGTCGTGCTCAGCGGCATCTCCTACTTCGTCTGGTCCTCCCCGACCAGCCCGGTTCGCAGCGTGGTGAACGCCGCCGTCGAAGCGGTGAACCCGCTCGCCGGCGAGAACACCAAGCTCAAGAAGAGCCTGGCAAGCGCCACGGCCACCATCGCCTCCCAGAAGGGCAAGCTCTCCGCCGTGCAGGCGAAGGCTCTCGCCGCCCAGGCCAGCACGGCCAAACAGCTCGCCCAGGCACAGCAACGCGCCACCATCGCCGAGAATGCCCTCGCCCAGGCGAAGGCCGCGGTCGGGGCGGTCGCCGGAACGAAGACGGGGACCGCATCCGGTGCCAAACCCTCGCCCGGAAAGGGGTCGGGAGCCACGCCGCCGACTCCGATCACCGCCCCGGCCAAGGCGCAGCTCCTCACGCCGGCCTCGCGCTACTTCGGCATGTACACGGAGCAGGCGCCCTTCAACTGGGCGACCTTCGACGCCACGAGCGCGAAGATCGGCGTGCAGCCGAACGTCGTCGGCTACTTCAGCGGATGGGATGAGAGCTTCCGGGCCAACGCGGTCACCCGTGCGTGGCAGAACGGCCGACTGCCGATGATGACCTGGGAGTCCCGCCCGATCACCGATGGCAACGACACTGTGGACGCACCGGCGTACTCCCTCCCGAAGATCATCGGAGGCGACTTCGATGCCTACCTGCACACGTACGCGAAAGACATCGTCGCCACAGGGCTGCCGCTCGCCATCCGTCTCGACCACGAAATGAACGGCATCTGGTATCCCTGGGCCGAGACCGACGGCTCAGGCAAGTCGATCAACGGGAACAGCGCCGGCGACTACGTGAAGATGTGGCGGCACGTGCACGACATCTTCCAGCAGGAGGGGGCCAACTCCCTTGTGATGTGGGTGTGGTCGCCGAACATCGTGAACAACCTCCCCGCGAGCCACAAGGTCGCCGGCTACCTCGACTCGCTCTACCCGGGTGACGCCTACGTCGACTGGGTCGGTCTCTCCGGCTACCTGCGCCCGCCGTACAAGGCCGACAACAACTTCACCTTCGACTACACGTTCGGGCCGAGTCTCAAGGCGCTGCGCGCCCTGACCACGAAACCGATCATGCTCTCGGAGGTCGGGGCCTCGGAGACCGACGGCCACAAACCCGCTTGGATCACCTCGTTCTTCGACGCGATGGGCAAACCCGAGAACGCCGACATCGTCGGGTTCTCCTGGTTCAACCTCGCCGTCACCAGCTATGTGGAGGGCGTCCGAGCGACGAACGACTGGCGTATCGACTCCCGGGCCGACTCATTGTCGGCGTTCATCGCGGGCCTCACCAGACCCGAAGACCGCTTCACGCTCACCCCGGCGCGCTAGCCGCACCCCGCGAAAGGACAGCACCATGAAGAAGACCACGAAAGACCTCCCCGTTCCCCGTATCAGCGTGATCGGCACCGGCTACCTCGGGGCGACCCACGCGGCTGCGATGGCCGAACTCGGGTTCGAGGTGATCGGCGTCGACACCGATCAGCACAAGGTCGACGAGCTGAGCGAGGGCCGCGTCCCATTCTTCGAGCCGGGTCTGCCCGAGCTCATCAAACGGCATGCCGCCTCCGGGCGGCTGCGGTTCACCATCGACATCGCCGAGGCGACCGCGGCGTCGGATGTGCACTTCATCTGCGTCGGTACGCCGCAGCAGTCCGGGAGTTTCGCCGCAAACCTGAGCTACGTCGAGTCGGCGGCACGGTCGATCGCGGAGAACCTCACCCACGACGGGCTGATCGTCGGCAAGTCGACGGTCCCCGTCGGCACGGCCGCGCGTCTGCGCGCGATCGTGGCCGACGCCGCCCCGCGCGGGCTCCAGGCGGAGGTCGTCTGGAATCCCGAATTCCTGCGGGAGGGCAAGGCGGTCGAAGACACGCTCGCACCCGACCGGCTCGTCTTCGGCGGCGCGTCCGCACACGCCGAAGCCGTGCTGCGGCAGGTGTACGCACAGCCGATCGCCGGCGGCACGCCGGTTCTCACGGCCGACCTGCCCACCGCCGAGCTCGTGAAAGTGAGCGCGAACGCGTTCCTCGCCACGAAGATCTCGTTCATCAACGCCATCTCCGAGATCTGCGACGCCGCCGGAGCGGATGTCGCTCTGCTGGCGGATGCGCTCGGCCACGACAAGCGCATCGGCCGCCAGTTCCTCAACGCGGGCCTCGGCTTCGGTGGCGGCTGCCTGCCCAAAGACATCCGCGCGCTGATGCACCGGTCGAGCGAACTCGGCGCTTTCGCGGCCGTCGGGCTGCTTCAGCAGGTGGACGAGATCAACATGGGGCGTCGCCAACGGGTGATCGACCTCGCCCTGAAAGCCTGCGGAGGCTCCGTTCTCAACCGCCGCATCGGCGTTCTCGGCGCGGCATTCAAACCGCACACCGACGATGTGCGCGACTCGCCGGCGCTCAATGTGGCGGCCGCTCTGCACCTTCGCGGGGCGCAGGTGGTCGTCTACGACCCCCAGGCCGGCGGCACCGCCCAACGCATGTTCCCGACCCTCGGCTACGCCGCCTCGGTCGACGAAGCGGTGGCCGGAGCCGATGTGACCGTCGTACTCACGGAGTGGCCCGAGTTCGTCGACCTCGACCCGGTCATCGTCGGTGAGAAGGTCAAGCACCGCAGCGTCATCGACGCCCGCAACTGCCTCGACGCGACCGCCTGGAGCCGGGCCGGCTGGAGCGTGCAGTCGATGGGCCGTGTTCCTGAGGCGGCGCCGCTCGCCGACGACCTCGCCGAGCTCGCGGTGCGCTGAGCCGCCGCATCCGTCTTCCACTTCCCTCTTTACCGTCTCGACCGTCGACCGTTCAGGAGTACACCGTGACCCACTATGTGACAAAAGCCGTCATCCCCGCCGCCGGACTCGGAACCCGCTTCCTGCCCGCCACCAAGGCGATGCCGAAGGAGATGCTGCCCGTCGTCGACAAGCCGGCCATTCAGTACGTGGTGGAGGAGGCCGTCAGCTCCGGACTCCACGATGTGCTGCTCGTCACCGGGCGCAATAAGAATGCGCTCGAGAACCACTTCGATCGCGCCACCGAACTGGAGGACACGCTCGCCCGCAAAGGCGACACCGACCGTCTGCAGAAGGTGAACCACTCCACCGGCCTCGCCGATATGCACTACGTGCGCCAGGGCGACCCCAAAGGCCTCGGCCACGCCGTGCTGCGCGCCAAGATGCACATCGGGCACGAGCCGTTCGCCGTGCTGCTCGGCGACGACATCATCGACGCCCGAGACCCCTTGCTCACCCGGATGCTCGACGTGCAGCGCGAACGGAACACCACCGTCGTCGCCCTGATGGAGGTGGACCCGAGCCAGATCCACCTCTACGGCGCTGCCGCTGTCGTGGCCACCGACGAACCGGATGTGGTGCGCATCACGGGCCTGGTCGAGAAGCCGGACCGCGACAACGCCCCCTCCTGTTACGCGGTGATCGGCCGTTACGTGCTGCGCCCCGAGATCTTCGACATCCTCGAGAAGACCGAGCCGGGCAAGGGCGGCGAGATCCAGCTGACCGACGCCCTCCAGGGCCTCGCCTGCGCCCCGGATTGGACGGGTGGGGTGCACGGCGTCATCTTCAGAGGCCGCCGCTACGACACTGGTGACCGCCTCGACTACATCAAAGCCATCGTGCAGCTGGCCGCCGACCGTCCCGACCTCGGCCCGGACCTCGTCCCCTGGCTGGAGGAGTTCGTCGCCCGTGTCGCCCCCGGTGCTCCGGCTCCCGCCGGTGCTCCCATCGCCACCCCCGCAACGGAACCCACTCCCACCGAGCCCCCCACCCGCCGCCCCAAGAAGTCCCCCACTCCCGAACCCGCCCTCGTCTGACCCCTGCTCACCCCGGCTCTCCGTTGAGAAGCGGCACACGCATCGAAAGCAGCTCCATATCGATGCTTGTGCCGCTTTTCGCTGCCGTCCGGGGTGGGTCGGTTCGGGAGCGGTCGCTTCGAAATGCGTCAGCATGTAACGCTTGCTCCACTGATCTCGTGGCGGCCACCCGTATCTGAACGGTGAACGCGCGCCCAACAATGGATCAACAATCGGATCGATTGATGGAGGTGCGTGACAGCGCATGAGCGGACAAACGTTGCGGCTGCAAGCCGAGACCCGGAAGCCGGGCACACCCGACGCTTCCGCGCCGACGGGGCAGGAAGCCGGGGGCCGGGAGACGCTGCGGCCGGCACCCCGCCGACGGCCGAGAACTCTCGGAGGCTGGCTGCTGCTCGCACCGGCGATCGTCGCTGTGCTCGGTCTGGCGATCGTGCCCATCCTTCTCGTCGCCCGCAACTCGTTCGCGGAGAGCAACGTCTACGGCGGTGTGACCGGCGGGTTCACCCTCGACAACTACGCGCATTTGCTCGACCCGGTCTACGCGAAGGTTCTCGGCTACAGCCTCGGGATGGCGCTCCTCAACACCGTCGTCTGTCTCGTCGTCGGCTACATCGTCTCGTACTACATCGTCTCGCGGCCGCCGTCGCGACAGTCCCTGCTGCTCCTGCTGATCATCGTCCCGTTCTGGACGGACTTCCTGGTCCGCACCTTCTCCTGGATCACCCTGCTCGGCCGCGGCGGACCGGTGTTCGGCATCCTCGAGGCGGCAGGGGTCGACACGGCGAACCTCAGCCTCATCCCGAGCCAGGGTGCGGTCGTGATGGGTCTGCTCTACGCGTTCCTCCCCACCGCGATCTTCCCCATCTATGCGAGCATGCGCAGCATCGACCCGTCGGTCAAAGAGGCTGCGGCCGACCTCGGATGCGGGTGGTGGCAGACCCACTTCCGCGTGCTCGTCCCCCTGAGCTCCACCGGTATCGTCGCCGCGGCGATGCTCACGTTCATCCCCACGCTCGGCGTCTTCGTCATCCCGGTGCTGCTCGGCGGGGGAAAGAACCAGCTGGTCGGCAACATGATCGTGACGCTGTACACGGAGTTCCGCAACCAGCCGATGGGCGCGGCCATGTCGATGGTGCTGCTCGGCCTCATGCTCCTCGCGATGGTCGTCGCCGGTCTCATCGCCCGCCGCGGACGTCGAGAGAGGAAGGCCGCCTGATGGAACGCGTGACCTCGTGGATCGCCCGCCTCGTGCTCGTCTTCCTCTACATCCCGATCGTGGCCGTGATCGTCTACTCGTTCAACGCCTCGTCGGCCAGCTACCGCTGGGAGGGCTTCAGCCTGCGCTGGTACGGGGAGCTGTTCGCCGACGACGCCCTGTTGCAGACCCTGCTCATCAGCGTCGTGGTCGGTGTGCTTGCGGCCTCCGTCGCCACCGTCATCGGATTGCTCGCCTCGATCGGATTGGTCCGCTACAACCTGAAGGGCTCGCGGCTCATCCTCGGGGCGATCGTCCTCCCGCTGATCGTGCCCGAGATCGTGCTCGGCGTCGCGCTGCTCAGCGTCTTCAGCTTTCTGCATGTGCCGCTCGGCATCCTCACCCTGGTGCTCGGGCACCTCATCATCACGCTGCCGCTCACCACCCTGATCATGATCGGTGCCTTCCGCACCCTCGACCCGAGCCTCATCGAGGCGGCCGCCGATCTCGGCTGTACGCCCTGGCAGACGTTCACCCGGGTGCTGTTCCCCCTGCTTCGCTCCTCGATCGTCGCCTCCTGGCTGCTCGCCTTCACCGTCTCGCTCGGCAACATCGTGATCTCGACGTTCGTCAACGGCGTCGGCTCCACCACGATGCCGCTGCGCGTGTACTCCCTGCTGAAGACCGGGCTCACGCCCGAGCTCAACGCTCTGGGAACGCTGCTGATCGTCCTGACCTTCGTCATCGTCCTCTCCGTGGGCATCCAACAGATGCGCCGGATCCTGGCGAGCCCATCCGGCCCCGCCACTGCACCGCCCGAGTAAACCCCCGCAATTCGACCCCCACCCCACCCTCGAAAGAGAAGGCTCCATGAAACGCACAGCACTGATCGCGGTCGCCGCGGTCGCAGCCATCGGCCTGACCGCGTGTTCAAGCGGTTCCGGAAACGCGGGCGGTTCATCGCCCGCCTCCAAACAGCTCAACATCTACGCCTGGGCCGACGAGATCCCCAAGAGCGTCATCGCCGCATTCGAGAAAGAGACGGGCATCACCGTCACCGTCGACACGTTCGACGCCAACGAGACGATGATCTCCAAGCTCGCGGCCGGTGGCTCCGGCTACGACATCGTCGAGCCCAGCCAGTACGCGGTGCAGCAGCTCGTCGGCCAGGAGCTCGTGCAGAAGCTCGACCACTCCAAGATCACGGGCCTCGACAACCTGGCCGCCAAGTTCGCCGACCCGAGCTACGACAAGGGCAACGAGTACAGCGTCCCGTGGATCTGGGGCACCACCGGCCTGGCCTACAACACCAAATGCACCGGCGGCAAGGAGCTCACCAGCTGGGATGCGCTGTGGGACCCGGCGTACAAGGGCAAGATCTACATGCTCGACAACATGCTCAGCGCGTACATCCCCGCGCTGCAGGTCAACGGCCTCAAGGCGACCTCGACCAGCGAGAAGGACATCGCGAAAGCGACGCAGTCCCTGCTCGACCAGAAGCCGCTGCTGGCCGGATACAACTCCTCCAACTACGCCGACCTCCTCGCCTCCGGTGATGCCTGCGTCGCCGAATCCTACGGCGGCAGTGCGATCGCGAAGGTCGTCGCCGACAACCCTGACGTGAAGTTCGTCATCCCGAAGGAGGGCGGCACGCTCTGGGTCGACGGCTTCTCCATCGCCAAGGATGCGCCGCACGCCGACGCCGCATACAAGTGGCTGAACTTCACGCTCGAACCGAAAATCGCCGCGATGGCGACCGACGACGGTGGGAGCGCCAGCGCGAACGAGGCGGCGAAGAAGGAGATCACCGACAAAGCCTCGCTCGACAGCGTCGCGGTCTACCCGTCGGCCGAGCAGCTGAAGAACAGCGAGTTCATCGTCGACCCCGGCAAGGCGCTGACCTTCTTCCAGCAGGGCTGGACCAAGGTCAAAGCCTCGTAGCCGACCGACTCTGCAAGGGAACAGATGACATGACCGACACGACAGCCATTCAGCTCACCGGCGTCACCAAGACGTTCGGCACCACCACCGTGGTGCAGCCGCTCGACCTGCGCATCCGCGACAACGAGTTCTTCTCGATCCTCGGGCCGTCGGGTTGCGGCAAGACGACGTTGATGCGGATGATCACCGGGTTCGAGACGCCGACCGCCGGCCGGATCGAGCTGGCCGGGCAGTCTGTGGAGAAGCTGCCGACGCGCAAGCGCGACCTGAACATGCTGTTCCAGAGTTACGCCTTGTTCCCGCACCTGTCGGTGCGCGACAACATCGGGTTCGAGCTCAAGGTGCGCGGGCGCAAGAAGTTCCCGCGACCCGACGAGTCGATCGCCGAGGCGCTGGCGCTGGTGCGCATGGAGAAGTTCGCCGGCCGCAAGCCGAACGAGCTCTCCGGCGGTCAGCGCCAGCGGGTCGCCCTCGCCCGGGCGATCGTCTCCCGGCCTTCGGTGGTGCTGCTCGACGAGCCGCTCGGCGCGCTCGACCAGCAGCTCCGCAAGGAAATGCAGACTGAGCTCAAGCGGATGCAGCGCGAGGTCGGCATCACGTTCGTCTACGTGACACACGACCAGGAGGAGGCGCTCACCATGTCGGATCGCATCGCCGTGATGTCGGACGGCCGTGTCCTCCAGGTGGACACGCCGCGCGCGATCTATGACGAACCCGCCAACCGGTTCGTCGCCGGGTTCATCGGCAACTGCAACCTGCTCGACGCCGTCTACCACTCCACCCCCGCTGGCGCCTCGGTCGAGGTCGCCGGTCTCGGGCCGGTGCCGGTGAACCCGGTGCCGGATGCGGGGGCCGGCCAGGCGGTCAGCCTCGCGATCCGGCCCGAGCGCGTGTCCCTGTCGGCGGACGGGCCGGATATCCGAGTCGAGGCGGGCACCGAGCGTGTCGGCGCCGTCTCCGCCCGGTTGCTCGACGCCGTGTTCCTCGGCGACGAGTGGCGGTACCGCATCCGCACCGACGGCGGGGCCGAGCTCAAGGCGACGCGATCGAGCGGGGAGCCGGATGACGGCCTCTCGACGCTCGCACCGGGCTCACCCGTCTGGGCTTCCTGGGCTGTGGCCGACGCCCGCGTGCTCAGCTCCTGAGCGTCTCCCCACCACTCACCCCTCCCCGAAAGGTCACCCATGAAGGTCGCAGCCGGGCAGCTCGCCCCGACCACCGATCCCGCCGCCAACCGTGCGACCATCGCCGCCCTGGCGGCCGAAGCGGCGAGCGAGGGGGTCGATCTCCTGGTGCTCCCCGAAGAGGCGATGCTCCTGGCCGATGGTGTCGACGAAGACCTGGGCGATCTCGCCCGCCGGGAGTGGCCGGTGTTCGTCGACTTCGTCGCGGGGCTGGCGAGGGAGCATCGCATCGCGATCATCGCCGCCGGGTACGAGGGAAGCGACACCGAACGGCCGTTCAACACCATCGTCGTCTTCGACGCGTCGGGCGCACAGCTCGCCTCCTACCGCAAACTGCACCTCTACGACGCCTTCGCCTATCGCGAGTCGGACTACGTCACGCCCGGCGACGCCAACCCCGTCGTCGTCGAGCTCGGTGGCTTCCTGATCGGCCTCGTGAACTGCTACGACCTGCGGTTCCCTGAGCTGACGCGCAGCCTCATCGACCTCGGCGCCGACCTCATATCGGTGTCGGCGGCGTGGGTGGGCGGCGCGCTGAAGGAGGACCACTGGCGCACGCTGCTCCGAGCCCGGGCCATCGAGAGCACCTCCTGGCTGGTCGCGGCGGGCTCGGCCTCGCCCGACTGCATCGGCTCCAGCATGATCGTCGATCCTCTGGGCGTCGTCCGTTCGGCGTTGGGCGACGAGTCGTATGGGCTTGCCATCGCCACGATCTCTCAGGCGCGCACCGATGAGGCGCGCGCGATCCTCCCCGTGCTGGAGAACCGGCGACTGAACACGACGATCAGCCTCTGACCGCCCCGAACGACCGTCATCGAATCCGTACCCCGACACCCTAGGAGACCCATGCCCATCCGCATCGGCGCCGACTCGCCCACCCTGCCTCCGGAACTCGTCGAGAAGCTGCACCGCGTCTCGTTCCCCACCCTCGGCCACTACCTGGAGGAGGGTTTCGCCGAGCCCGGGCTTCAACGGTTCGCCGGAACCGCTCGGGTGGTCGGCCGCGCTGTGACCGTGCGGACCACCGCCACCGACTCGACGATGCTCCATCACGCCGCCGGGCTGATCCGCCCCGGCGACGTCGCGGTGATCGACACCGGCGGGGATACGCGGCATGCGCCGCTCGGCCAGGTCGTCGCCACGGCGCTCAGCCTGAGGGGCGCCGCCGGTGCGATCGTCGACGGCGCCGCCACCGACATCGATGAGATCCGCGCCCTCGGCCTTCCGGTCTACGCGCGCGGCCTCAGCGTGCTCACCACGAAACTCCACGACATCGACAGCGGGGCGCTGAACGTCCCGGTGACCTGCGGAGGCGTCACGGTGAACCCCGGCGATGTCGTCCTCGCCGACTCCAACGGCGTGCTGTTCGCCTCCGTGGCGACGCTCCAGGCGCTCATCGACACCGCGCTCGAAGACGACGCGGAAGAGCCCGACCTCATCCGCGAGCTCGAGGCCGGTGGCCGCCTGGGCGAGCTCACCGGGGCGACCGCCGCGATCGAGAGATTCCTCTCCGCGCGCTGATCCGCCGCCGGCGGCACCGCCCCACGCACCACCGACCACCCGTTTCGAAAGGTTCCTCATGCTCCTCAAGGCCGCCATCAACGGCGGACGACGTCCGTCCGACATCGCGACCGTGCCCCTCACCGCCGAGCAGATCGCTCGCAGCGGGGCCGAAGCCATCGCCGCCGGCGCCACCGTCGTGCACGCCCATGCGCGCACCGGCTCGGGCGACCAGACCATCCACCCGAACGAGATCGGTGCGATGGTGCGGGCGTTCCGCGCGGCGGCGCCCGGTGCCGCTATCGGGACGACCACCGGTCTCTGGACCTGCTCGGGTCACGAGGAACGACAACGCCTGATCGCCGGCTGGCCCGAGGATGCGCTGCCCGACTTCGCGTCCGTCGCCTTCAGCGAGGAGGGCGCCGCTGAGGCCGCCGAACTGGTCGTCAGCAGGGGAATGGTGCTGGAGAGCGCGGTGTGGTCGCTGGCCGACGTGCCCGCCCTCCTCGCCTCGTCGACGCTCCACCGGAATGTGCGCATCCTGATCGAACCTGAAGACGTCGACCCGGTCGTCGCCGTGGCGCACTGCCGCAGCATGGCTGCCGCGCTTCGCGAGGCGGGTGTCGTCGCACCGCTGCTCTACCACGGGTTCGATCAGACGGTCTGGCCCGTCGTCAACGCGGCGATCGAAGACGGCTGCGAACTTCGCATCGGGCTGGAGGACGGCCTCACCCTGCCCGACGGCTCGCCGGCCGCCGGCAACCGGGAGCTCATCGAGGCGACCCGATCCCTCGTGGCGGCGGCCCGACTCGCGGACGCTCCCAGCCTCGCGGGTTAGTCTTCTGCTCGACCCGACGACCCGAGGCAGACCATGATCGACGACACCGACCGCAAGCTCATCGAGCTGCTCACCCGAGACGGCCGCCGTCCGTACACGGAGATCGCCCAGCAGCTCGAGGTGAGTGAGGCGACGGTGCGAACGCGGGTCGCTCGCCTGCAGGAGCTGGACATCCTGCGCATCGTCGCCCTGTGCAACCCGCTGACCCTCGGCCACCAATCGGTGCGCCTCATGATCAGCGTGCGCGACCATTCGCCGCGGGCGGTGGCCAAGAACCTCGCCGAGATGGCCATGGTCAACCATGTCGCCCTCGGCACGGGCGCGCGGGACATCTACATCGAGGCGACCTGTCGCGACCTCGACCAGCTGGTCACCCTGCTCGACGACGTGCGCCGGCTGCCGGGGGTCGCGGACATCGACGAGCTCGTGCTCCTTGAACTGTTCAAGGACTACTCCTGGGTCGGCCTGCAGCAGAGCGCCGGCCAGAACCCCACCTGACCCGGCCCGCCGGTGGGTCGCACGGTCACCGGGCGACAGCGCCCGTCCGGCGCCGGATGACCTGCTGTGTGTACGGCGTCGAGTCTTCGCGGAAGCCGGCCCAGAGGTAGGTGTCTTTCATGACCTCCAGCACGGTCAGCGTCTCCACCACGTGCACGCCGTTGACCCGGCGGATGCGTTCGCTGAGGATGCCGGACAGGTGCACCACGCTCTCGCAGCGCAGGTCGACGATCAGGTCGTACGCGCCGACCGCGCTCGCCACGAACTTGATCTCCGGGATGGCGACGAGCTGTTTCGCCACGCTCGCGACCGTCACCCCGCGCACCCGGATGGCGACGTGCACCTCGATGTCGCCCAGTTTCGGAGCGTCCGCCATTCCGACGACCTGAACGATGCCGGCCTTCGACAGCCGCCGGTACCGCGCGCGGACGCTCGCCTCCGAGAGGCCGACGTTGCGTCCGATGACGGCGAACGAGCGCCGTCCGTCCATGCGCAGCTGGTCGATGATCTTCCGGTCGATCGAATCGATGTCCACCCCTTAACCCTACTGACCCCCGCCCACTCTCGTCCCTCAACGGAGCGGTCGGGTGGGGGCGGCGCGGGTGAGGGCGAAGAAGTCGGCGATGAGGGCGGCGGCGTCGATGTCGTGCGCGGTCGCGCCGAGAGTCCTGGGCGCATTCTGGGAGCCGGGGATGGTGTGACCGCCGCCCACGATCGTGTACAGCGTCACCGGAGCGTGGCCGTTCTGGCGATAGTCGGTGCGCTCGACCCGGGTGGGTCCGGATTCGACACGGTGCCGCAGCGGCGCGGTGGTCGGCACGGCGGTGATCCCGTTGCGCTTCGCGAAGAACGCCGCGGTGGCGAGAGCGGAGACGCCGAGCCCGCGCGGGCGGAAACCCCACAGGCTCGCCATCCCGCCGTCGTAGGGGACCAGAGGATCCTTCGTGCCGTGAAAGAGGACGGTCGGCACAGCCGGCCCGTCCACGGGGTGCACCGCGAGGTTCTCGGCCGCCGGAAGCGTGGCCGCGATCAGCGCCGCGCCGGCCAGCCGCTCGGGTGTCTCGAGCAGCAGTCGTTCGACCAGCTGCCCTCCGTTCGAATAGCCGACCGCGAAGACCCTCCCGCGGTCGACCCCGAACCGGGCGACCGCGAAGTCGATCACCGCCGCTGCGAACCCCGCATCGTCGACATCGTCGCGGCGGGCCGCGAAGTCGATGGCAGTGCGGGCGTCGTTCCAGTGTTTGCCGTAACCGTCCAGGTATGCGACGATCGCCGAGCCGTTCGTGGTGAAGCCGTCGAACGCCCGGCCCGCGAACTCGCGCAGACGCTCCCCGGTCTGGTTCGACCCGTGGAAGAGCAAGACGAGGGCGGGATGCTCAGCGGGATGCTCGTCGCGAACAAGGAGGAGTGTCCGTTCGCGCGCATCCACCGTGACGGTGCGCCGCTCGGTGACCGGAGGGCTGACATCCATGCCTCGAGCGTACGCGCCCGGCCATTGCGCGTCTCGAACCGTGTGAATACCTGCGGACGGGTCGCGCCCACTCGAGGGTGCCGTTAAACCACGATGCCGGGTGCATGAACCCTAGGGATGGTTCACGCGCCCGGCATACGTTTCGGGGTTATCGGCGGAGGATATTCGGGTTCCTCTGTCGACTCTTGAACTCTAACCGAAAAGAGCGCCGTGTGGGTCAAAATGAGGACACGATTTGTACCCCAGTAGGAGTGTCATTCCAGTAGAAGGAATGGTCCAGTAGGGCGATCGGTCCAGTGTAACCGCTCCCGGTGCGGTCGAGTCAGACTGCGAGCTCTTCGCGCAAGGCCGCGACGAAGGCGTCGATGTCGTGCTCGGTGGTGTCGAACGAGCACATCCAGCGCACTTCGTTGTTCGCAGCATTCCAGTCGTAGAAGCGGAAATGCTCACGCAGCCGGTCGGCGACGCCGGCCGGCAGGGTGGCGAACACGCCGTTCGACTCGGTCGCCTGGCTGAAGCCCACGCCCGGGATGCTGCCGTCGGCGATCCCCGTTTCGATTGCCGCGCGCAGGCGGGCCGCCATCGCATTGGCGTGCGAGGCCGAGCGCAGCCACAGCTCGTCGGTGAGCATCGCGATCAGCTGGGCCGAGATGAAGCGCATCTTGGAGGCGAGCTGCATGTTCAGCTTGCGCAGGTAGAGGAGGCCCTCGGAGGCGTCGGGATTGAGCACGACGACAGCCTCGCCGTAGAGCATGCCGTTCTTGGTGCCGCCGAAGCTGAGCACGTCGACGCCGGCGTCGGTGGTGAACGCGCGAAGCGGAAGACCGAGTGCGGCGGCGGCGTTGGAGATGCGGGCGCCGTCCATGTGGAGCTTCATGCCGAGCGAGTGCGCATGATCGGCGATGGCCCTGATCTCCTCGACCGTATACGCCGTGCCGACCTCGGTGGTCTGCGTGATCGAGACGACGAGCGGTTGCGCGCGGTGCTCGTCTCCCCAGCCCCAGGCTTCGCGATCGATGAGTTCGGGTGTCAGTTTGCCGTCCGGTGTCTCGACCGGGAGCAGCTTCATGCCGGCTACGCGTTCGGGTGCGCCGGCTTCGTCGGTGTTGATGTGGGCGGTCTTCGCGCAGACGACCGCACCCCAGCGGGGGATCATCGATTGCAGTCCGACCACATTGGCACCGGTTCCGTTGAACACCGGGAACACCTGCACGCCTTCGCCGAAATGTTCGGCGAACACCTCGTGCAGGCGAGCGGTGTAGACGTCTTCGCCGTAGGCGATCTGGTGGCCCTCATTGGCCGCCGCGATGGCGTCGAGGATCTCGGGGTGCACACCCGCGTAGTTGTCGGAGGCGAAGCCGCGGAGGGCGAGGTCGTGGAGTTGTAGCGTCACGTCACTATCCTCGCAGGATCGGCGGACCCGTCGGGTTGCGACGGCGGTGCGGTGAGCACCTGACGCACGCCGTTGACGGTCGTGGGCTCGACCGACCACAGGTCGACGATGCGGCGGGCGAGCTCGTCCTCCAGCCCGGCGAGCGTGGTGACGACGAAGATGGCCGCCGCAGCATTCGGTGCCGTCTTGGCGAAGCCCTGCGCGATCGCGCGGGTCCACGCATCCGCTGCCGCTTTGGCCGCCGCGTAGTTCGCGCCGCCGGCGGCGGGCCGGTCGACCGCGGTCGACGAGACGATCGCGAGCCGGCCCGCGGGGGAGGCGACGAGGTCGTCGTAGAACACCCGCGACGTGTTGCGCAGGGTCGCGAACGAGCGCTCGAGGAAGGCCCAGTCGTCGTCGCTCTGGCCGGCGATCCCGCCGCCACCGCGCCAGCCGCCGACGAGGTGCACGAGACCGTCGATGTCGCCGAACTTGAGGTGGATGCGCATCGCCAGTTCAGCGACGGCCGAACGGTCGGCGAGGTCGCAGACCCGGGTGTCGACGCCTGGCACCGCCGCCGCGAGCGCGTCCAGCGCCTGCGGGCGGGTTCCGACGGCGAGCACCGTGGCGCCCGCCGCGACGAGGGCACGCGCGACGGCTTCGCCGCTCGCGCTCGTCGCGCCGGCGATGAGGACGGTTCTCTCCGCGAGCGGCCCGGGCGTCTCCGCCCGGGCCGTCGCGACGTGCTCGCTGCTCACCGGCCCTCCGACTCCCCGGTGATGCCCGCTGTCGACTCGATGACCGCGGCCATCTTCTTATTCAGCGCCTCATAGAACATCGAGAGCGGGAACTCGTCGTCGAGGACGGCATCCGTGTAGCCCTTCGGCACGCCGGCCAGGATCTCGTCGGGCAGTCCTCGGGCCCACTGCGATGCCGGGTTCGGCGTGAGCGTCTTCGTGAGCATCTCGTATGCCGCCAGCCAGTGAGCCACCTTCGGCCGGTCGATGGAACGCCAGTAGAGCTCATTGATCTGATCGCTCAGGGCGACCACCACGTCGGGGACGTTCTGCCAGTCGATGGTGAGCTGTGTGTCGGTCCAGTGCAGAACGTCGTGCTGGTGCATCCAGGCGAACAACAGCTGGCCGCCCAGACCGTCGTAGTTGCGCACGCGGCCGCCGGTGATCGCGAACCGGAAGATGCGATCGAAGATCACCGCGTATTGCACGAGGTGGGCGTGGTCGCGGATCTGCCGTTGCGCGTCTGACAGCTCTGCCTCCGGCAGGGCGCCGAGCTCGCGCTCGAGCCGCACCGATTCGCGGAACGCCGTCAGATCGCAGCGCAGCTCTTCGAGGGAGTAGAGGAAGAAGGGCATGCGCTGTTTGATCATGAACGGATCGAACGGCAGGTCGCCGCGCATGTGGCTGCGATCGTGGATGAGATCCCACATCACGAAGGTCTCCTCCGTGAGCTTCTGGTCGTCTAGCATCGCGGACGCGTCGGCCGGAAGCGCGATCTTGGTGATCTCGCTCGCCGCCCGCACCACGCGGCGGTAGCGAGCGGCCTCGCGGTCTTGGAAGATGGCTCCCCAGGTGAAGGTCGGGATCTCGCGCATCGCCACCGTCTCGGGGAACAGCACCGCCGAGTTGGTGTCGTAGCCGGGGGTGAAGTCGACGAATCTCAGCGGCACGAAAAGCTTGTTGCCGTATTCTCCGGCCTCCAGCTCGGCGACGAACTCCGGCCAGATGACCTCGACGAGAACCGCCTCCACAAGCCGGTTCGTGCTGCCGTTCTGCGTGTACATCGGGAAGACGACGAGGTGGCCGAGCCCGTCGACGCGGTGCTGCTGCGGCTGGAAGGCGGCCAGCGAGTCGAGGAAGTCGGGAACGCCGAGGTCTTCCGAGACCCACCGCCGGAAATCGTCGGCGAGGGCAGCCAGATACGTCGCATCGTGGGGGAAGTGCGGGGAGAGCTCCTCGATCGAAGAGAGGATCCGGCCGATGTGCTGCACTGCGGCCGGTTTGTCGGCCTCGTCGGGCACCGAGCCGTCTTTGATCTGGACGGCTTGAACGGCCACCGCCGCATCTTTCAGGCGGAGCCAGGCTGGATGCGACGCGAGCGAACGCACGGTGGGGAAGTCTTCGACGACCTCGGGTTCTCCGACAATCGCGTTCTTTTCAAAGTGAGAGACGAATTGAGACATGACGAACCTCCCGTCGTTGATCGGCCGCGGTTGCGGCAGCTTCGGTCGGGCGCACGTCGCGCACCCTCTTCGAGCCTAACGAGAACCTTTCGAATTTTTCTTGCTCGCTAGAGGGAATTCTTGCGTGATCGATCGAAACGCGCGCTATTGTTTCGTCGATCTGTGCAGAGACGCGTGAATCCGTCTCCTGTGGAGGGGCGTGGCGCCGCTAGGCTCGCCGCATGACCGCTGCCGAACCAGCCCCCGCCGGCACCGCCGCCGAAGTGATGAGCGCGCTCGCCGAGGAGGCCGACGCCGATGACGCCCTCTTTTTGCAGCGCTTCTTCAAGACCGGCCCCGGGCAGTACGGCGAGGGTGACGTCTTCATCGGCGTGCGAGTGCCGCGTACCCGCGTGATCGCGAAGCGGTTCGCCGGCCTCGAGCTCGCTCAGATCCGGCTGCTGCTCGACAGCGGGGTGCACGAGCATCGCCTGGCCGGCCTCATCATTCTGAATCGGCTGTTCGAGGTGGCGAATCGGCCCGCGCGAGGTGTGTCCATGGTGGCCACCGCGACAGCCGCGGTCGACGGGCTGGCCGACTTCTATCTGGATGCCGTGCGCCGTGGATGCGTGAACAACTGGGATCTGGTCGACGCTTCGGCGGAGTTCGTTCTCGGCGAGTATCTCTGGCAGCGGCCGCGCGACCTGTTGTTCGAGCTGGCATCGAGCGGCGACCTCTGGCAGCGTCGGGTGGCGGTGCTCTCCTCGTTCGCGTTCATCAAGCACGGCGACGCCTCCACCACCCTCGCCCTCGCAGAACGCCTGCTCGGCGACCCTGAAGACCTCATGCACAAGGCGGTGGGGTGGATGTTGCGCGAGGTGGGCAAACGCGTCGACCGGTCTGAGCTGCTCGCCTTTCTCGACGCCAATGCCGCCGCCATGCCCCGCACGATGCTGAGCTACGCCACCGAGCACCTCACCACTGAGGAGCGCGCCGAGTACCGTCGTCGCCGCTGAGCCCAGACCGCGAACGCGGATTCCGGGTGGGGTTGCGATGATGGACACATGACGAGAACGGTGCGGGGCGCGCGGGTGCTGATCACGGGCGCGGCGGCGGGCATGGGGAGGCTCTACGCCGAGCGCGCGGTGCGGGAGGGTGCGCGGGCCGTCGTCGTGTGGGATCGCGACGAGGAGGCACTGCGCGAGGTGGTCGCCGGGCTGCGATCGATCGTGATGGATGACCGGGAGGTCACGGCCTGGGGTGCCCCTGATCGTTCGCCGAGTTCGGCCGCCGGCCGTCCCGCGACGACCGTGCATCCCTTCGTGCTCGATCTCGGCGAGCTGGGGGCGATCGCCCAGACGGCTCAGGCTGTTCGCAAAGAGATCGGCGGTGTGGATGTGCTCATCAACAACGCCGGTATCGTTCGGGGCAAATACTTCTGGGAGCACGACAACGGCGAGGACACCCGGCCGACGATGCAGGTCAACGCGCTCGCGCCGATGTACATCACCCGGGAGTTCCTGCCCGGCATGATCGAGAGCGCCCGGGAGGCCCGTGTCGTCAATATCGCCTCGGCGGCCGGTACGGTCGCCAACCCTCGGATGAGCGTCTACGCCGCCTCCAAATGGGCGGTGATCGGGTGGAGCGACAGCCTGCGGATCGAGCTGGTGCAGCAGGGCTTCGGTCATGTTCGTGTCACGACGGTGGTGCCGAGCTATATCGATACGGGGATGTTCGAGGGCGCCCGCGGTCCGCTGCTCACACCGGTGCTTGCTCCGGAGCGGGTGGTCGACAGGGTCTGGCGGGCCATGCTCGCCGGCCGCCCGATGCTGATGCTCCCCTGGTCGGTCGCACTGGCCAAGACCCTGAAAGGCATTCTGCCCACTCGGGCCTGGGATGTGCTCGCCGACCGGGTCTTCGGCGTCTACAACTCGATGGACGACTTCACCGGCCGCCAGCGCTGAGTCGCCGTGCCGGTGACTCGCCGCCGGTTCGTTCCGGGCGCTATCCCCAGCGGCGGGCCGACCAGCGTTCGAACAGGCCGAGCAACGAGTCGGTGAGCTTGCCCAGCACGGCCAGCAGGATGATCGCGAGGAAGAGCCGGTCGGTGCGGCCGTTGTTCGAGGAGTCGCTGAGCAGGAATCCGAGGCCCATCGACGAGGCGATGAGCTCGGCGGCCACCAGGAACAGCCACGATTGGGCGAGGGCGAGCCGCAGGCCGGAGATGACCGACGGGAGCACCGCGGGCAGCTGCACGGTGGTGAAGAGGCGCACTCCGTTCAGCCCGAACGCCCGCCCGGCCTCGATGAGGTGGCGGTCGACGTGTTTCAGTGCGGCCGCGACCATCGTGTAGACGGGGAAGAACGCGCCGATGGCGATCAGGATCACTTTGGAGTCTTCGCCGATCTTGAACCAGAGGATCAGGAGCGGCACCCAGGCGAGCGAGGGCACGGCTCGAACAGCGCTCAGCGTCGGGCTGAACAGGATGTCTGACAGGCGGGACAGGCCGACGAGCGCACCGAAGAGGAGCCCGAGCGCGGCGCCGCAGAGGAAACCGATGAGCACCCGCTGCGTCGAGATGGCGATGTAGAGGCCGAGCAGGCCCCTCTGGGCCAGGTCGACGGCCGCCTCGACCACCATCTGCGGCGATGGCAGCTGGGAGGCGGTGAACGCACCGGAGGTGGAGGCGATCTGCCAGGTGGCGAGCAGGACCAGCGGCAGCACGAAGCCGCCGACGATCCGCACCCAGCGCCGCGACAGGAACGGGATGCGGCCGTCGCGCGACGGCGCTGCCGAACGGGGTCGCTCGCCCGCCACCGACATCGCCGAGCCGAAGTCGAGCCCAGGCCCGCCGACCACGATCAGCGGGCCGTCGCCCTCCGGTGCGTTCTGTGAGCTCATGTACCGGTCAGCCTCCGATGGCGCTCGGGTCGGCCTTCTTGACGAAGGTCGGGTTGAGCAGCGTCTTCAGTGCGGTGTCGATGTCTGACTGGGTCTTCACGTCGCCCGAGGCCACGAAGATCGGCCCGACCTTCTTGAGCACCGCGAGCTGGGCTTCGCCGGGGATCGGCGAGACGTCGAGGTTGGTGCGCTCGGAGATGACCGTGGAGGCCACTGCCGGATCGATGCCGGCGACGTCGGAGAGGATCGTCGCAGTCTGGTCGGGGTGCTTCTGAGCCCAGGCGCGGGCATACTCATATGTGTTCACCACGGTCTGTGCCACATCGGGCTTCGCCTTGAGGAAGGACTCGGTGGCGTTCAAGAAGCCGTAGGTGTTGAAGGCCACGTTGCGGTAGATGAGCTTCGCGCCGCTCTTCTCGGCGTTCGCCATGATCGGGTCGAGGCCGCTCCACGCATCCACCGAGCCGTTCTGAAGTGCGGCCCACCCGTCGGCGTGCTGCAGGTTCTGGATGGTGACATCGTCGGCCGACAGACCGTTGGCTTCGAGCGCCTGCAGCAGGAAGAAGTAGGGGTCGGTTCCCTTGGTGGCGGCGATCTGCTTGCCCTTGAGCTGCTTCACCGAGGTGATGGGCGAGTTCGCGCCGACTACGATCGCCGACCACTCGGGCTGGGAGAAGATGTCGATGGCCTGGATCGGTGAACCGTTCGAGCGGGCGAGCAGAGCGGCCGAGCCGGCCGTGGAGCCGACGTCGATCGCCCCGGAGCGCAGTGCCTCGTTCGCCTTGTTCGAGCCGGCGGACTGCACCCAGTTGACCGTGATGTCCTGCTTCTTGAGCGCCTTCTCGAGCCAGCCCTCTTTCTTGATGACGAGACTCAGCGGGTTGTAGGTCGCGAAGTCGATGTTGAGCGTTCCGCCTTTCGTGACGCCGGACGAGCTGCCGGCCGCGTCGGCTCCCTCTCCGGCGACGCAGCCGGAGAGCATCAGGCCGGCGGCTGCGGCGATCGCGATGGCGGCGGTGACGAGTGTGGGTTTACGCATGGTGCCTCTCAGAGATGCTGTGGTCGGTGTGCTGTGGTGATTCCAGCCTCGCCGTCGGCCGGGCCCGAAGCCCGGCCGCTGACGAAGCTGTGGATTAGTAGGGGAAGGCAGGAATCGTGGAGGAGACCGAGACGCCGTGTGCGTGGCCGTGGCGGTCGATGCCGAGGCCGTCGAGGAGTTCGGCCCGCAACTGTGCGAGTTCGGCCGAACCCCGGTCGCGCGGTCGACTGCCCGGCACGGTGACGACGCGCTGGATCGTCGCGCCGGGTCGTCCCTCCTCGGCGCCCAGCAGGATGATGCGGTCGGCGAGCTGAAGAGCCTCGTCCACGTCGTGGGTGACGAGGAGGATCGTCGTGGGCGCGGCGCGGTGAACGTCGAGCAGGAGGTCTTGCATTTTGAGGCGGGTGAGCGCATCCAGGGCGCCGAAGGGCTCGTCGAGCAGGAGCACGCCCGGATTGCGGGCCAGGGCACGGGCCAGGGAGGCGCGTTGGGCCATCCCGCCGGACACTTCGCGGGGGCGCAGCGCCGCCGACGACGAGAGGGC
This sequence comes from Leifsonia poae, assembly GCF_020009625.1. Taxonomy (NCBI): domain Bacteria; kingdom Bacillati; phylum Actinomycetota; class Actinomycetes; order Micrococcales; family Microbacteriaceae; genus Leifsonia; species Leifsonia poae. The sequence continues at coordinate 2,123,445 of NZ_JAIHLP010000002.1, read as the reverse complement.
GACGAGGTCGAGCAGCCGAGCGACGCGGTCGGCGCCCTCGCGACGGCCGAGTCCGCGCGGGAGGCCGAGGGCGACGTTGGCCGCGAGTGTCCTCCAGGGGAGCAGGCGCGGTTCTTGGAACCCGACGGCGCAGCGCGCGTCGACACCGGTCACCGTGGTTCCGTCGATGCGGGCGGACCCCGCTGTGGGGGTGTCGAGGCCGCCCGCGATGCGCAGCAGCGTTGACTTCCCGCATCCGCTCGCGCCGAGGATGGCCACGACCTCGCCGGCCTGCACGTCGAGCGAGACATCGCGCAGCACGGGCCGGCGACCACCGGCATCGGATGCGACGGCGTCGCGGTTCCGGCGGCTCTTCTGCACGACGAAGGTGCGCCCGACGTCGACGAATTCGACGGGGAAGGCTGACGGTGACGACATGGTTCTCGCTCCGGAGTCGGGCAGACGGTTGGGGGTGCCGGACCTCCGAAGCTACCGGCCCGCGGCGGCCGTTGCTGAGAGAAAGGAAATGTTACGTAACGAAAGTTGTGTTGGGCGCGCCGGTGGGCGTTGGCTGAACGGTTGCGTGATCGCGCAGGAAGGCGATGTCAGCCGAAGATCATCGGCCGATCGTCGTCGTCTTCGTCGGCAGCGAGATCGAGATCGACGACGACCGGAACGTGATCGCTCGGGGCGTCGCCTTTGCGCTCATTGCGATGAATGCTCGCTCCGGTGACGAGGTCGGCGAACGGCTTCGAGCCGAGGATGAAGTCGATACGCATGCCCTCGTTGCGGGGGAACCGCAGCTGTTTGTAGTCCCAATAGGTGTACCCGTCGGGAACGAGGGGTCGCACGACGTCGGTGAGGCCGACCTTCTCGAACGCGCTGAATGCGCTGCGTTCGGCCGGTGAGACATGGGTGGAGACGCCTTGGACGATGGTCGGGTCGCCCACATCGGAGTCGAGCGGCGCCACGTTCCAGTCACCCATGAGCGCCAGCGGAAGATCGGGCTTCTCTGCGAGCCAGCGCTGGGTGTCTGCCGCCAGCGTGGCCAGCCAGTCGAGTTTGTAGTGGTAGTGCGGATCGTCGAGGGCTCGGCCGTTCGGCACGTAGAGGCTCCACACCCGGATGCCGTCTACCGTCGCGCCGATCGCCCGCGCCTCCTGGGGCAGGTCGGGACCGTCGTGCCCTTTCAGGAACCCGGGCATATCGGGGAAGCCGACTTCGACGTCTTCCAGCGGGAGCCGGCTGGCGATGGCGACGCCGTTCCACTGGTTGAGCCCGTGGATGGCGAGGTCGTAGCCGGCGTCGTCGAAGGCCTGCGCGGGGAACTGCTCCGGCTTGCACTTGATCTCCTGCATGGCGAGGACATCGATGTCTTCTCGCACCATCCAGTCGACGACCCGCCCCACTCGGGTGCGGATCGAGTTCACATTCCAGGTCGCAACGCGCATGCCCCGATGGTATCGGCCGCCACCGACCGGTCTCCAGCCGGGGCGGGAACCTGTGGAGGGCGGGGACTCCGCTTGTCTTGCAGGGGAGGCGTATCCTTCCGGTTGCCCTCTAGAATCGGGGACGTGACCGACGCAAGACAGCAGCTCATCGACTACATCTCGGCCGACGCCGTGTTCCACGGCGACTTCACGTTGACCAGCGGGAAGAAGGCGACCTACTACGTCGATCTGCGCAAGGTGAGTCTCGACCACCGCGTCGCACCGCTCATCGGCCAGGTGATGCTCGATCTGATCGGCGAGGTTCCGGATGTCGTCGCCGTCGGCGGCATGACGATGGGAGCCGACCCGGTGGCCGCGGCGATTCTGCATCAGGGCGCCGCGCGCGGTCTCGCGTACGACGCGTTCGTGGTGCGCAAGGAGCCCAAGGACCACGGGCGCGGCAAGCAGGTGGAGGGCCCCGACCTCCAGGGCAAGCGCGTGATCGTGCTCGAAGACACCTCGACCACCGGCGGCTCGCCGCTGAAAGCGATCGAGGCGCTCAAGAAGGTCGGTGCCATCGTCGTCGGCGTCGCCGTCGTCGTCGATCGCAATACCGGTGCCCGCGAGATCATCGAAGAGGCCGGATTCCCCTACTTCGCCGCCATCGGTCTCGAGGATCTGGGGCTCGAATAGTGGCCGACCACCGCGGCGGGAACGACGGCGACCCGACGGCCGACGGCGACGCCGGCGCGCCGGAGCCTGAGTTCGGCAGCTCCGAATGGCTGCTCCAGCAGCTGACGGGCGGGCGCGTGGTCGCGGGGGCGGATGACAAGGCACCGGATGCGCCCGAACCGGTCGTGCCGCCCGAACCGGTCGTGCCGCCCGAACCGGTCGTGTCGCCCGAACCGGTCGTGTCGCCCGAACCGGTCGTGCCGCCCGCCGCGCAACCGCCCGTCGAGTCGGTTCCGGAGGAGTCGGTTCCGGAGGAGTCGGCGCCGACCGAACAGGCTGTTCCCGCATTCGACCCGCAGTTCAGCCGCCCAGAGGACACGTTCGAGCTTTTCCTGCGCTCGCCGGGGGAACCCGACGAGCCGCCGCTCGCCCCCGGGGTCGCGCTGCAGGCTCCGATCGTGCCCGCGGTTCCCTCCGCGGGCGACCACGTCACGCCCTCCTCCGATTCCGCGCGCCCGGCATCGGAGTCGCCCGACGAGGCGCCGGCCGCGCCCTTCGTCTGGAACCTGACCCCGGGTGTCGGCAGCGATCCGCGGGTGGCCGCTTCCGCTGCTGTTGACGAGACCCCGAACGGTGCCGAGACGGAGGATGCGGTGGCGCCACCCACCGCGGTCTTCCCGGCGCCGCCGGTTCCGGCCGCCGTCGAGCCCGCGCCGGTCGAGCCGCCTGTTGAACCCGTGTCGGTCGAGCCTGCGCCCGTCGAGTCGGCTCCCGTCGAGTCGGCTCCCGCTGAGCTGCCTGCATTCGAGCCGCCCGCATTCGAGCCGGCGCCCGCCGGCGCGTCCCCTGCTCCAGTAGAGCCGACTGCCGCGCCGGAGCCGCCGCGCTTCGAACCGCCGAGTTTCGCCGCGGCTCTGCGGATGCCCGTTCCGCCCTCGTGGAACGCTGCCGTTCCGCCCGAGAACGATGCACCCGAATCCGCGGGCGAGGAGCAGGAGCAGGAGCAGGCCACCGTCCCGTCGTCCTGGAACCCTTTTGCGACCGCCGCCCCGGCACCCGGCGACGAAGCCCCCGCCGCCCCGGAACCGGTCTCCGAGCCGAGCTTCTTCACCCGGCCGGTGGAGGCGATCCCCCCGGCTCGCGAGGGCGGGTCACCGGGCCCCGCGCACGCAGGCGGGCCGGCTGTTCCGTCGGCCGCCCCCGCACCGAGTACCGTCGAGCCCCCGATCGTCCTGACACCGCCGCCGGCGCCGGTCGCCGCCCCCGATAGTGCGATTCCGGATGCGACACCCGTCGCCCCCGAGCGCGCCGAACCGACCGCCGCGGTACCTGAAACCGCCGAACCGGCCGCTGCCGAACCGGCTGTTGCCGAACCGGCTGTCGCGGACGATGCCGATGCGGACGAAGGTCACGGCCTCGCCGCGCTTCTCGGCCTGTTCGAGGACGAATCCGAGCCCTCCCCGAGAAGACAAGCCGGTCGGTGATCGGTGATACGACAGGGATCATCGTTCTTCCGGGAGTGCTACCCGCGCCGAAACCCGCCGACGCGGAAGAGCCTGGCGCTCTGCCGGCACCCGAGGCGCTGACCCCGTCCGCGGTCCCGACCCCGCCCACGGCGGTCCCTCCGGTCGTCGCGCCGATCACCGACCCGGCCGATGACGTAGCGCGGGCGACCGCAGCGGACACCCCGACGGCGAAGCTCGACACATCCGAGATCGCGGCCCTGCTCAGCGGCCGAAACGGTGACCCTGATCCGGTGCCCCCGACCGTTCCTCAGGATCACCGCGATAACGCATCCGGTGCTGTCCCCCCGCTCGAGGCGGCGGCACTGCTGATGGGGGCGCTTCCCTCGCCGGCCACCCAGCCGTTGGACGCGGAGAGCCTCGCCGAAATGAGCGAGCCCTTCGAGCCCTTCGATCCCTTCGCACCCTTCGAGGCCGCCGATGAGGCCACCCCGGGAGCGGACGCTGCAACGACGCTCCTCCCTCTGTCAGAAGCCGACACCACCGCGTTCGCTGCCCCCGCTCCTGCTCCGCCGGCGCCCTCGGCCGACACCATCCTGTTCCCCGAGGCCACTCCCGCGCAGACCCCCAGTGCTGCTGCGCCGACCGCCGCAGTCCCGACCGCCGTTGTCGCGCCCGACGGCCCCAGTGGTACCGGTTCCGCCCGGGGTGGCCGTCCGCCCCGGGGTGGCGCCGCGCCGGGTCGAGCGAACCGCACGCTGTTCTTCGTTGCCGGAGGCCTTGCCGCGGTGCTCGTCCTGATCGCCCTGTTCGCTCTGGGTACCCGGCTACCGTCGCTGTTCGGCGCGGCCGGCCCGGCGCCGAGCTCCAGCGCGACCGCGAAGACGACGCCGACACCGACACCCACTCCGACCCCCACGGTGCAGCCGAAGCCCGCCGGTCCGAAACCGGCCGGTACATTCGCGTGGAGCACCCTCGGCGGCGGCGAGTGCCTGCAGCCGTACACCTCGCCCTGGGCGGAGACGTTCACCGTCGTCGACTGCGCCACCCCGCACGCTGCGCAGCTGGTCTACACGAACCTGTTCTCGAGCGATCCGGCCGCTCCCTATCCCGGCGCAGACGCGCTCGCCCAGCAGATCAACGTGCTCTGCACGAAGCCCGGCATCATCAACTTGGATGCGGCGGCCGCCTACCCCGACCTCCAACTGCAGGGAACATACCCGGCCACCGAGAAGCAGTGGAAAGACGGCCAGCGCTCGTACTACTGCTTCGCCAACCGGTCGGGCGGCGAGCCGCTGACGGCGTCCGTGGCCGGTCCCGGCCCGACGGGCTGACCCCGCAGACGTCGGCCCCCACGGCCGCCGGCTCCGCGGTCACCGACGCTCGACGGTGGCGATCACCGCCGCGCGGGCTCCGAGCCGGTGGATGCGGTCGGAGGCTTCGCGGTAGTCGCGGCGAAAATCCGGCTCATCGGCGAGGTCGCCGAACACGTCGCGGTTATCGATGAAGGCATCAACGTCGCTCGGCCACCGCGCTGCGCGCTCGCGGAGATCGTCTGCGCGGGCATCGTGGAGGCGCAGGATCCGGCCGTCATCGTCGGCCCCCTCCGCATACCGGGCCCAGCCGGCGATCGCCAGCGTCGCCGCCTCCGAAGGCAGGTTCCGTCGCATCCGATCGGCGACGACAGGAAGGAGGAAGACCGGGATGCGGTTCGTCGAGTCGGTCACGAGGCGTTCCAGCGTGTCGCCGATGAACGGATTCCGGAACCGCTCCAGGAGCGAGCGGGCGTAGTCGCCGTAGTCCACTCCGGGGAGCGGGTCGAGGCCGGGGATCGCCTCCTGTGCCCAGTAGTTCTGCAGGAGGCTCGCGAACGGAGCGTCTTGGGCTGCTTCGTGCACGAAGGTGTGTCCGGCCACCGCGGCGAGGGAGGCGAGCACCTGGTGGGCTCCGTTGAGGAGTCGCAGTTTCATGAGCTCGTAGGGGGCCACATCCGTGACGACGTCGACTCCGGCGAGCTCGTAGGGCGGGCGACCCGACCGGAAATCGTCTTCGAGCACCCACTGGAAGAAGGGCTCGCACACCACCGGCCGGTGGTCTTCGATCCCCTCGGCCCGCAGCCTCGCCCGATCCTCATCGGTCGTCACCGGGGTGATCCGATCGACCATGGAGTTCGGGAATGCGACGTTCTCTTCGATCCAGCCGGCGAGATTCTCGGATCGCGACCGAGCCATCCCGACGGTGGCGTCGCGTGCGACCCGGCCGTTCGACCGGATGTTGTCGCAGGACATCACGGTGAACGGGGGAATCCCGAGCTCCCGCCGGCGGTGGAGGGCCTCGACGATGAACCCGAATGCGGTCGACGGACGTGACGGCGAGGCGCCATCACGTCGGATCGCGTCGGCGTCAGGGTCGAACGCACCCGTGCGGTGGTCGAGGAAGTAGCCGCCCTCGGTGATCGTGAGGGAGACGATGTGCACCGTCGGGCTGGTGAGGCGGTTGAGTACGGCCTCGGGGTCGTCTGGTGCGTAGGCGTAGTCGACGATGGAGCCGACCACCCTCACCGCCTCGGACCCATCCGGCGCACGTTCGATGAGCGTGTAGAGGTTGTCCTGATCGGCCAGCGCGCGCGCCATCCCAGCGTCGGCCGGCAGCAGGCCGACCCCGCAGATCCCCCAATCGAGTTCGCCGCGGGCGAGCAGATCGTCGATGACCACCGCTTGGTGCGAACGATGGAAACCGCCGACGCCGAAGTGGACGATCCCGGTTCGCACAGACGAACGGTCGTAGTCCGGAACGCGGACCCGGGCGGCGAGGGAGTCGAGCGTTCGGGTGTTGAGACGGGCGCTCACGCTGATTCCTTGCTTGTCGTCGGTGGTCATTGAATGCTCTTCCGTGGTCTCAGCGGCGATACAGCCGCTTGCGTCGCACGTAGTCGGCGGCCACGGCCAGGATCAGGATGCTGCCGATCACGATGTTGAGGTACAGCGGCGGGATGTTGGAGAGCGCGAGCCCGTTATCGATCTCGGCGAACAGGAGAGCCCCGATCGCCGTGCCGGTGATGGTCCCCAGGCCGCCGAAGAGGCTCGTGCCGCCGATCAGGACGGCGCTCGTCACGACGAGCGTCACCGAGGCGCCGCCGGCGCTGACCTGGCCGCTGCCGGTGCGCGCCGTGTAGATGATCCCAGCGAGAGCGGCCAGCAGCCCGCCGAGGGCGTAGAGCCACCGGTTGATGGAGGTCGCCGAGATGCCGTTGGTGACCGCTGCGGCACGGTTGCCTCCGATGGCGCGCACGTTGTATCCGAATCGGGTCTTCTCCAGGAGGATCCAGAACACGACCCCAATGATGATCGCGTAGAGCACCACCAGAGGGATGCCGTAGAGCGATCCCTGACCGAGCAGCTCGAACGTGGGGGAGAGCCCCACGATGTCGTTGCCTCCCGAGAACACCACGATGAGGCCGGAGATGATGTAGAAGGTGCCCAGTGTGGTGATGATGGGCGGCACGCCGAGCCTCTCGATGATGAGGGCGTTGACCAGCCCGGCGATCGTGCCGGAGAGCAACCCGATGACGATGGCGAAGGGCCAGGGCACCCCGATGCTCATTCCCCAGGCGGTCGCGATGCCGCCGAGCGTGAACACGGAGCCGACCGAGAAGTCCAGCCCGCCCCCGATCGTGATGAGGGTCGCGCCGCACGCCATGATGAAGTAGATCACAGTGGCTCGCGCCAGCTCGATCAGGTTGTTGCTGCTGATGAAGACCGGGTTGAGGATCGCCGCGATGATGCCGATCACGAGCACGACCAGCACGAGGGTGAACTCCTGGCGACGCACGAGCTGCGCGATCCGGCCGGGTTCGCTCGTTCCCTGTGTGCGCTCCTGAGGCGCGGCCTGCGCCACGTTCTGCGTCATGCTGTTCCCTCGCTGTCGTAGGGGGCGTTTCCGGCGATGGCGCCGGTGATGAGCCCGATGATCTCTTCGCGGGGCGTACCGGAGGCGGGACGGATCGCCACCACCCGGCCGAGCCGCATCACGGCGATGGTGTCGCTGTGCTCGAACACGAACTCCATGTCGTGACTGATGCACACGACCGCCTTGTTCTGCCGTTTGAGCTCGTCGATGATCTCGCCCACGTGCGCGGTCTCGCGCACGCCGAGCGCGGCGGTCGGTTCGTCGAGGAGCACGATGTCGGCGTTGAGGCGCACGGCTCGTGCGATGGCGATGATCTGCCGCTGCCCGCCGGAGAGCAGTCCCACCGGCATCGTCACCGACCCGACGGTCGCCTTGATGTCGGTGAGCACCTGGCGCGCCTGTTGGTTCATCGTCGCGCGATCGACGAACAGACCTCTGCGCGGCAGGCTCCCGAGCGCCATGTTCGTCGCGACGTCGAGCACTTCGACCAGGGCCAGATCTTGCTGCACGGTCGCGATACCGGCATCGCGGGCATCCTTGGGGTTGTTGAAGACCACGTCGCGACCGTCGATCAGCAGGGAGCCGGAGTCGGGCGAGTGGATGCCGCTCAGGGTCTTGAGCATCGTCGACTTTCCGGCGCCGTTGTCGCCGACGATCCCGAGAACCTGGCCGCGGTAGGCAGAGAGGCTGGCGTTGCGGAGGGCCGCGACCCGCCCGAATGACTTCGAGGCGGATCGCAGCTCCAATGCCGGCACGGTGGTGTCGCTCACAGGTAGCGCCCGCCGTCGAGGTACTTCTTGTAGGTGTCTTTCGTCGCGTAGACGATGTCGACACCGATCGTGGGTTCGACCTTCTTGCCCTCGTGCAGAGCGATGAGCGCATCGGTTGTCGCCTCGCCCGCACCGCAGAGATCCTGCATGAGCACAGATGCGGCGGTGCCGTCTTTCAGCGCCTGGACCCCGCTCTCGTCGGCACCGTTGCCGACGAAGTGCACCTTGCCGACGAGACCCTTCTGTTTGATGGCGGCACTGATGCCGGCCGAGGCGGCGCCCTCGTTCGTGGCGAACATGGTGATCTCCGGGTGGGCCGTCAGCATGTTCACGGCCAGGTCGACGTCTTTCGTCGGGTCGCCGTTGTCGATGCCGGTGTCGACGACCTTCACATTGTCGGTCTTGTCCGCGGCCGCGATGAAGGCATCGGACCAGACTTTCGGCGGGGGCGTCGCGGCGCCCACGATCAGTCCGACTTTGACCTGCTCGCTTCCGGCATTCTTGGAGATGAAGTCCACCGCCTGTGTCGCCGAGGTCGCGTAGTCGGTGCCGACTTCCACATCCTGATCCGAGGTGGAGCCGCCGCCGAACAGGGTCGCCGTGAGGATCCCCTTCTTCTTGGCCTGGTCGATCAGGGGCGAGAACTGCTCGGCGGACAGCGGGAACGTGGCGATCGCTCCCTCACCGTTCGCGATGCCCTGCTGATAGCGGGAGACCATGTAGTTCGCGTCGACACTGCTACCGGAGGGGCCGACCTGCGAGAACTTCACGCCCTTCTTCTGCGCCTCTTCGCCCATGCACGTGCCGATGAGCTTCCACTGCGAGTAGTTGGGCAGTGGGTTCACGAACAGGATGGATCGGAGGGCACCGCCGGTGCTGGGGGTGTCGGCTGTGGAGCCGTTGGTGATGGCGTTGCAGCCGGCGAGGGCGATGAGGGCTGCCGACGCCATGACCGCGGCCGCGACAGTGCGGACGGGGTGAGAGGTGCGCTGTGACACTGTGATTCTCCTTGGTGTGATTCGGGTGTGATTCAGGTGTGGTTCGAGCGGGTGTTCGGTCAACGGAAGACGGTGGAGAGGCGACGTACGGCCACTACGAGCCGATCGCGAGCGGCGGCGGCTGCGGGAAACGTGTCGGCGACCTCGAGCCAGCCGTGGATGAGGTCGTCGTTCTCGATGAGTTCGACGGGGACGCCCGCATCGGAGAGTCGTCGTGCGTACCGCACGCCCTCGTCGTGGAGAGGATCGAACCCGGCGACGGTGACGGCGGCCGGTGCGAGACCGCTGAGATCGGTCAGGGAGCCGGGGAGGGCGTAGCGTGCACCCTCCGTGCCGTCGAGGTAGTGGTGTCGATACAGGGCGAGGTCGTCACGGGTGAGAAGGTAGTCGGTGCCGTAGTCGAGCATCGACCGGGTCCCGAGATCGAAGTCGATGACCGGGTATGCCAGAACCTGGCCCGCGAGCTCGACCAGGCCGGTGTCGCGGGCCCACTGGGCGACGCATGCGGCGAGGGCGCCGCCGGCGCTGTCCCCCATGACGATGAGCGGCAGGTGCGGATAACGTCGCGCGGCCTCCCTCGTCGCGGTGCGGGCATCCTCGAACGGGAACGGGAACGGATACTCCGGCGAGAGGCGGTAGTCGACGCTGACGACGACGGCACCGGCCCCATTGGCGACACGGCGGGTGGTCTTGTCGTGGGTGTCGAGACTGCCCGCCACGAATCCGCCGCCGTGGAAGTAGACGACCACGCTCTGCGGAGGGGTGGATGGGAAGTAGACACGCACCGGAACGTCCGTGTATGTGGCGCGTTCGACGCGGAAGACGGGCTCGGGAACGTATCCCACGATGTCGTGGCTCAGCAGGGCGGCGTTGATCGTGGCACGCAGGCGTCCAGCGGGGAGGTCGGCGAGAGGGGGAAAGAGCGAGCCTCGCGCCGACTCGACGAAAAGCCGCACGGCGGGATCCATGACGGGTTTGACCGTGCCGTTGTCTGTCTGCGCGTTCTGCACGTTCAACTCCTCTTCGAGTCACCGTCGGTGCGGCTTCTTTCTCTTCTTCGACGGTAGAAGCACGGCGGGCGGCGGGCACCAGCCATTCGTCGGGTGTTCCGGCCCGCTCGGCGCCGTTTGGCGCCTACCCCTGGAAGACCCGGCGGAGCACGCGGATCTGGTCGCGCATCGCCCGACGGCCCACCCCGGTCATGCGGTAGCCGTCGAAGCCGTGGATGGTGCCGGCGTACTGCGTCAGGTCGACTTGAACGCCGGCCGCCATCAGGCGCAGCGCGTAGTCGTAGTCCTCGTCGCGGAGCGGGTCGAACTCGGCGATCCAGAAGGAAGCGCTCGGCAATCCGGCGAGGTCGTCGGCGAGCGACGGCGACGCGCGGTGGTCCGCGCTGCCGGCGGCGGCTCCGAGATACCGCTCCCACATCAGCACATTGTGCGCGCCGGTCCACACCGGGGTCTCGGTGAATCGGGCGATCGAGGGTGTGCGGCTTCGGCAGTCCAACACCGGATTGACCAGCAATTGGTGCACGAGCGGAGGGCGGTCGATGGCGCGAGCGGCGAGTGCTGTCGACGCGGCGAGCGCTCCGCCGGCGCTGTTGCCGCCGATCGCGATCCGCCGGGGGTCGATTCCGAGCGAGCCGGCTTCGCGGTAGATCCAGTCGAGCACATCGGCGCAGTCATCGAACGCGGCGGGGAAGGGGTGCTCGGGTGCGAGGCGGTAGTCCAGTGCGATCACCACGCAGTTGGCGTCGCGTGCGTAGAACTCGCAGCGTTCGTCTTCGGTGGCGACGCTGCCGAGCATGAAGGCACCCCCGTGGATGTAGAGGATCGCGGGGAGCGCCCGGGAAGAGGGCGGTCGATAGGTCCGCACGCGCAGTCGGGCTCCGTCGCGTCGCTGGATGCGGATGTCGTCGATGACGATGCCGTCAAGCGGATTGCGGCCCTGCGCCGCGAGTTCGTCCTCGATCCGTCGTGCCTCGGGCAGGTCATCCAGCAGATCGAATTCCGGGATCATGACGCTGATCGCGGCGAGCTCGGGGTCGAGGCGAAGCGGTACCGAAAGGGTCACCAGCACATCGTTTCGCGAACGTGTGCGCCAACGGCTCGCCATTCGGCGCGGGTTCGAGCCGATTTCGCGCCATTTGGCGCGCCGAATGGCGCGACGGGGTCGTACCATTGCCGCATGCAAGGGCTGATGCTGAAGCTGGTCAATGTTGACGCGGCTGGTGAGCGCGCCCTTCGTGTTGTCTCCTACTTCGACCAGCTGAGCACGAACAGCCCCGATCTCGAGGCCGTCGTGCGGGCTACCGCCGTCATCGCCGACTGCACCGCCGGGGTCGAGCTGAGCGGCCGAGGGATGCTCGTCCGTTGCTCACGCGACGGCGAACCCCTGCACGGCCCTCGGGGGCAGACCAGCGGTGTCCGGATCCTCGACGGGGAGGAAGAGGGGCGGGTGTGGCTCGAACGGGAGAGCGCGGCCCGCGATCTCGACGAGTTCATCATCGAACGATTCGCCCTGACGGTCGCCAGCGTTCTTCGTAGGCGGTCCGCCACCGATCTCGAGGCGACCAATGGTTTCGCGGATCCCGCTCTCGCCCAGATCCTCATCAGCGATCGCGCCACCGAGGCCGAACGTTCTCGCGCCGCCCAGCTGATCGGCCTTCAGCCGTCGAGCACCGTTCAGCTCATCGCGCTCGAACCGGATGATGGCACCCCTGTCGAGGCCGTCGTCCGCGACCTGCGCGCGGTCTGGTCCCGCCGCCTGTTCGCAGCGCAACTCTCCCGCCGGCTCGCCCTGGTCGTCGTGGTCGGTGCGCATCCGGCCGACCTGGAGGCGATCGACGTTCCCGCCCGGCTTGGAGCAGGGCCTGTCGTGGAGACTCTGGACGCGCCCCGGTCGTGGTCGGCCGCTCGCGAGACGCTGCGGTTCGCCGGGGCTGGAATAGCCTGGCCGCGCGCTCTGGACGCCCGTTCCGTCGGGGTGCTCCGTCTCCTCGGCGGGATCGACGCGGGCACGATCGCCGCCGACGACGACGTGTCTGCGATCGCCCGCATCGCAGCTGAGACCGGTGGCGAATTGGCGCTCGAACTGTTGGACGCCTATCTGCACTCGGGTTCGTTGAGGGAGGCCGCTCGCGCGACGAACTTCCATCACAGCAGTCTGCAGAGCCGCATCGGGCGCATCGGAACGCAGCTCGACATCGACCTGGCGTCGCCGGCCGGCCGCCAGCGGGCGCAACTCGCCCTCCTACTCTGGCGTTGTTCGCTCTAACCACACCCTCACCCCCTCCGGGGTGGTGGGGTGGAGGGGGGGGGTTAGAGGTCTGACTCGACGGGCTCGCGGGTGACCAGGTCGGCGACGCCGTCGACGATCTCGTCGGGCCGGAACGGGAAGCGTTCGATCTCGCTCTTGTCGCTGATGCCGGTGAGGACGAGGATCGTGTGCAGCCCCGCCTCGATGCCGGCCACGATGTCGGTGTCCATGCGGTCGCCCACCATCGCGGTGTTCTCGGAGTGGGCGCCGATGCGGTTCATCGCCGAGCGGAACATCATGGGGTTCGGCTTGCCGACGACGTACGGCTCCATGCCGGTGGCCTTGGTGATCATCGCGGTGATGGCACCGGTGGCCGGGAGGGGGCCTTCGGCGCTCGGGCCGGTCGCATCGGGGTTTGTGGCGATGAACCGCGCCCCCTTGCCGATCAGGCGAACGGCCTTTGTGATCGCGTCGAACGAGTAGCTGCGGGTCTCGCCGACGACCACATAGTCGGGGTCGGTGTCGGTCATGATGAAGCCCGCCTCGTGCAGCGCGGTGGTGATGCCGGCTTCGCCGATCACGAAGGCGCTGCCGCCGGGCATCTGCGACTTGAGGAAGTCGGCAGTGGCCAGGGCGGAGGTCCAGATCGACTCCTCCGGCACATCCAGACCGGATGCGCGGAGCCGGGCGGCGAGGTCGCGCGGGGTGAAGATCGAGTTGTTGGTGAGCACCAGGAACGGTGTGCCCTGGTCCCGCCACTGTTGGATCAGGTCGGCCGCCCCCGGCAGGGCGTGGTTCTCATGGACGAGCACTCCGTCCATGTCTGTGAGCCAGCATTCGATCTCGTCGCGTCGCGCCACGCAAACCCCTTTCGACGGGTACAGCCTATTGTGTGCCCGATTGCCGCAGCGTTTCGAGCGCCTCCATGGATCCCGAGAAGACGTTCATGTCGAGGTAGGGCTCGTCGCCGTCCTCTCCGGCGTACCCGGCGAGGCGTTCCCGGTCCGAGTACTGCCAGAACGTCCAGTCGCGCCCGTCCGGCAGTTCGGGCGGGAGGGCGACGGACCGGATCCAGAGCGGGTTGTCCGTGTAGCTCCCGCGGAGGTACCGGTCGTAGACGTCCGGCGTGGCGTAGATGATCGCGGGCACACCGTAGTGCGTTCGCAGCGCCGTGAGCAGCGGGTCGAGGATGCTGCGAACCCGCTCCACGCTCGGAGGCTTCGCGAGATACGCGCCGTAGAACTCGAGGTCGACCGTCACCGGAAGGGTGCCCGCCTCCGCCGGGACCGTGCGGATGATGTTCCTTGCCTGCGCGGCGCCCGAGCTGTCGAAACTGAAGAAATGGTAGGCGCCGACGATCAGGGGCGTCTTCCGTGCTTCGGCCCAGTTCTGGTCGAAGCGGGAATCCTTGTCGGTCGACCCCTCAGTTGCTTTGAGGATCGCGAAGTCGAGGTCTTGCTTCGCGAGGACGGGCCAATCGATCGCCCCTTGGTACGTGGAGACGTCGGCACCGCGCACCGGGTACGTGCTCGCGAAGATCCGATTGGGCCAGAGGATGCCTGTGGCGATGAGCACGGCGCACACGCCGGCCGCGAGAACGGCTGTGCCGACGGCGCCTCCGGCGAGCCACCAGCGGGTTCGCCGTCGGCGGGTCCTCTCGGTCTTCTGGGCTGTCACCGGATCAATCTGTCACACGCGGCGGCGCGCATCCTGTGACTTCGCCTCCGGTTACGCTGAACGGATGGACAGCACCCCCGAGAGGCCGGCCGAGGCCGAGTCGAGCCCGCTCGGGTCGGGCGAGCCCGCATCCGGTGCCGCGGCGGCGACACCCGAGCTCAGCACCAATGGGGTCGGACCGTGGCTGGGTGCGTGGCCCGAGGAGGGGCACTTCGACCCGGACCTCCTGCGACACGGCGACACCCGCAATGTGATCGACCGCTACCGGTACTGGCGCATGGAGGCCATCGTCGCCGACCTCGATGAGAGGCGGCATCCGTTCCATGTCGCCATCGAGAACTGGCAGCACGATATGAACATCGGCTCGATCGTGCGCAGCGCGAACGCGTTCGCCGCCGACACGGTGCACATCATCGGCCGCCGTCGCTGGAACAAGCGCGGTGCGATGGTCACCGACCGCTACCAGCACGTCGACCACCACGAGGACGTCGCCGCGTTCGTCGCCTGGGCCCGGGACGCGCGGCTGCCGATCATCGCGATCGACAATGTTCCCGGTTCGGTCATCATCGAGACGTTCACCTTTCCGCGCGATTGCGTGCTGCTGTTCGGGCAGGAGGGCCCGGGGCTGTCGGAGGAGGCGCTGGCGGCGGCGGACGCGGTGGTCGAGATCTCGCAGTTCGGTTCCACCCGTTCGATCAACGCGTCCGCGGCTGCGGCCGTGGCGATGCACGCCTGGATCCTCCAGCATGTTCCCTTCGCCTGACCTGCCGCGCTGACGCTCCCGCCCCGCCGAGTCCGCGAACAATTCGTGGACTCGGCTGCTGGGGAAGGGCACGGCAGGGCAGGGCACGGCGGGGAGGGGTTAGGGCGGCTCAGCGGGAGGTGAGGCGCCAGACGAATTTGAGGGAGGACCAGTCCTGGTCGAGGGCGGCGACCTTCACGTCGACGAGACCACGATCGAGACCGGCGGCGCGCACCACCGAGTCGGAGAGGTCGCTGAGGCGACCGGCCGCCTTGCGCGGCCAGGCGAGCCAGAGCATCCCGGCGGGGTGGATGCGCGGACCGAGCGCGTCGAGTTCGGCGAGCAGGTCGGCGGTCGCGCGGAAGAACGCCACGATGAGGTCGGCCGGGGAGTCGTCGCCGTCCGGAAGCCAGGTGAGGTCGTCGGGCAGGCCGTCCGGTGGGATGCGCCAGCCGGCATCCGCGTGCAGCAACTGCACCGTCATCCCCGGTTTCGCGCCGAGCTTCTTCGCCAGCGGGGTCGCCGACCGGCTGGGCGGTGTCGCTGTCATCGGTTCTCTCCTCTCCATCCGGTCACGGCGGCGATCCGGCCGATGTCCGAGCCGTCGAGGTCGTACACGATGGCACCGTCGTGGGGGTGCGGTGCTGTCACGGCGTGTGCCCGAACGGGGCCGGTCGCGGGAAGCTGCAGGAGGGTGAACCCGGAACCGCGCACGCCGACGTCGTGCCCGCGCGGTGCCAGCACATCGACGGTGTTGGCGACGGCGGGCGACACCACGACGGGGACCGCGTGAGGGCCGGCCGTCGTCGCGAGGGCGTGATGGAAGTGCCCGGCCAGGACGACGCGGACGTCGGCCGCCGCGCACACCGCGAGGAACGGCGCCGGGTCGACGAAGCGCAGCGAATCGAACAGCCGGGTCGTCGGTGGGACGGGCGGGTGGTGGAGCACGACGACGGTGCCGTTCGGGGCGGGCTCGGCCAGGGCCTCCGCGAGCCGGTCGAGTCGCGCGCCCTCGACGCGACCGTAGCCGGCACCGGGGATGGTGCTGTCGACGGTCACGATGCGGAAGCCGCGGATCCCGACCGTCCGTTCCCGGTCGCCGAGCACCCGCTCGAACGCCGCAGCGTCGTCGTGGTTGCCCATCGCCGGCACGACCTGCGCGCCGCGCCCGGCCGCCCAGGGGGCGAGTCGGTCGGCGAGCAGCTGGTACGACTCGGGGCTGCCGTCGTCTGAGAGGTCGCCGGAGACGACGACAGCGTCGACCGCGTCCAGGGCGGCGGCACGGTCGAGAACCCTGTCCAGCGCGGCGAGCGTATCGACGACGCCGTAGTGGAGGCTCCCGTCGCCGAACAGGTGGGTGTCGGAGAGGTGCAGGATGCGCAACGGATCGTTCACGACGGTCACCCTACCGGGCACGGATGACGGCGCCCGCGCCTCAGCCGATCAGGCTCGGGCGCAGGTCGCGCAGGGTGCGGAAGTGGGTCATCCGCGTCACCCCGATGGCGGCGACGAGCAGCGCGATCAGCATCCACAGGGCCAATACGCCGGCGTCGGCCCAGGCGGTGGCCGGATTGCCGCCGTACATGAGCTGGCGCATCCCGTCGACCGCGTACGACATGGGCAGCACATGGTGCAGTGCCGCCAGCGGCCCGGGGAGCGTCTGCCAGGGGAACGTTCCACCGGCGGTCACCAATTGCAGCACCATCAGAACGAGCCCGAGGAACTGCCCGACACTGCCGAGCCACACATTGAGGGCCAGGATGATCGCGGCGAAGGTGAGGGACGAGACTGCCATCAGCCCGAACATCCCGAGCGGATTGTGGATGCTGAACTGCAGCGCACCCGCGACGACGGCGAACAGCCCCACCATCTGGATGGCGCCGAGCAGACCGGGGGTCAGCCAGCCGGCGAGAGTGATCTTGATCGGCGAGTGCAGGGCCGTGATGGCGCGGCGTGACACCGGTTTCACGATGAGGAACAGGGCGTAGATGCCGATCCAGGCTGCCAGCGCGACGAAGAAGGGGGCGAGGCCGGCGCCGTAGGTTCCGGCGGAGGTGATCGAGTCGTTCTTGAGGTTCACGGGGTCGGCGATGGTGGCCGCCTGTTTCGCCTGCAGCGCGGGTGAGTTGTCCGGGATCTGCGCGACACCGTCTTTGAGGCCGTTCTGCAGCTTCGCCGTGCCGTCTTTCAGGGTCGTGAGGCCGTCGCGCAGCTGGGCAGAACCGCTCGCGGCCTGGGAGGCGCCGGCGGTGAGCTGCGCCGATCCGGCGGCCGCCTGGGAGGCGCCGGTGGCGAGCTGACTCGACCCCGAGGCCACCTGGTCGGCGCCCGCGGCGAGTTCGTTCACCTGCGCGACGAGGCCCTGCACCTTGTCGTTTCCGGCGACCAGCTTGTCGCCGAGCGGGTCGAGTTTGCTCAGCACGAGGTCGATCTCGGTCGTGCTGGCGCCGGCAGCCGTCATCTGGTCGACGATCGCCTGACGAACGGCGGGAAGCTGGGCTGCCGCATCGGCGGCCTTCGTTCCGGCGTCCGATGCCAGCGCGGCCAGCGTGTCGTTGCCGCTCGCCACCTTCGCCGCGCCGTCGCGCAGCGTCGCCGCGCCGCTGGACAGCTGCTCGAGGGCGCCGTTCAGCTGCTTGGTGCCGGTGGCGAGCTGGGCGGTGCCGTCGGCGAGTGTCGCCGCGCCCGTTTGCGCGGTCGTGCTGCCGGCCACCAGCTGACCCGCGCCGTCCACGGCGGTCACGAGGTTGCCCCGGATGTCGGAGAGACCGAGCAGGAACTGGGCCGCCGCCTGCTGGTTGACCTTCTTCACGATGGAGGCGCGGATCTTCTCCGCGGCCTGCGTTCCGATGGTCGAGGCGAGGTAGCTGTTGGCGTCGTTGGTGGTCAGGGTGACCTTGGCCTGACGGGGGGCTGTTCCGGATGCTGAGGCGAGCGCGTCGGAGAAGTCGGCCGGGAACGTGATGCTGAAGTCGAACTTCGAGTTGTCGACCCCGGAGGCGGCGGACCCGGTCGTCACGCGATGCCAGTCGAAGGAGCCGTCTTTGATGAGTTCGTCGGCCACCTCGTCGCCGAAGTTCGTCGTCGTGCCGTCGACGGTCGCGCCCGTGTCGTCGACCACGATGGCCGCGGGGATCTTGTTGAGGTTCGCGTACGGGTTCTGGTTGGCCCAGAGGTACAGGCCGCCGTAGAGCACGGGAACGCACATCAGGGCGATGAGCGCCACGATCGACATCGGGCTGGCGGTGAGCCGGCGGAACTCCGCCGCGATCATCTGCGGGATCTTCATTCGATGCCCTCCTGGGCGTCGGGCTTGCGGAACGTCGGGATGCCGTCGGGTTCGCCGGCGCCATCGGCGCCATCGGGGCCTGTGAGCG
The DNA here is from genome assembly GCF_020009625.1 of Leifsonia poae. NCBI lineage: Bacteria > Bacillati > Actinomycetota > Actinomycetes > Micrococcales > Microbacteriaceae > Leifsonia > Leifsonia poae. The sequence goes on along the minus strand of NZ_JAIHLP010000002.1, from coordinate 2,105,170 downwards.
GCAGGGCAGCGGCGCGCAGGGGCTCTCCGGTATCGAACGTGGCCGGCGCCACGATCTGATCGGGAACCTCGTCGGTGTCGTCTCGGGCCGGGTCTTCGTCGAAGGTGTCGTCGGCGTGGTCCGGTGTCGTCACCTCGTCGATGCGGGCGACGAGGGCGGCGCCCGCGATGGCCGCGGCCGAGGCGTCTCCGGCGACGATGAGGATGGCGATGTCGCGGGCGGCGACGCGGCGCGCCAGGTCCCACCATTCGTTCGGGTCGCCGCCGTGCCGGTCGGGCGACGTGATGACCAGGCCTTCCACGCCTCTGCGCAGCAGGGCGAGTTCGATCAGCAGACCGATCCGCACTGTGGGCGGGATGGTTCCGATCGCGAAGCGGGCCCACTTGGAGACGCCGAATTCGCCGAGTGCGCGGTTCACCGCGATCGGGTTGGAGCGGCGGCCGGCGAACATGAGCTCCTCGGCCACGATGCCGGCCACGGTGACATCGGCGGCCGGCTCGCACACATCCGGGGCGTCGATCAGGGCGATGCGACGGCGCATCGCCCGGAAGTCGGTGTCGCCGTCGATGGTGACGGTGCCGGAGTCGGGGCGCATCCGGCCGGATGCGATGAGCCCGAGCACGGTCGGGCGTTGCTCGGTCTCGGCCCGTGCCAGGGTGACCTCACCGGTCTGGAAGGCGGCGGAGGTGGGGGAAGCGCCGCATTGTGCGCGCCCTTGGCGACCTGGTCGAGAACGATCTTCATGCGGAGGCCTCCTCGAAGGCGAGTTCTGGAGCCTGCGCGATCAGCGTATCCGCCTCGCGCCAGCCGAGCCCGGCGGCGCTCAGCCCGGCGAGCATGACGAGCCGGTGCCCGGCCTCGCGGGAGAGCCCGGTGCGGGTCGCCTCGTCGAGCACGGAGACGGCGGCGTTCTCGACCAGCCGCGACAGCGTGCCGAGGTCGATGTCTTCCCGCACCTGTCCCGCGACGATGCCGCGTTCCAGTGTTCGGCGCAGGCGTCGTCGCGCCGGTTCGAGGGCGTCGCCGACCTGTTCGCGGTACGGACCGCGCACGGCGAGCTCGGCCGCGACGCGCACATGTTCGACCTCGGCCCAGAGAGTGGCGCCGAAGAGCGCGATCTCCACCCGGGCGTCCCGATGCGACACCGGCTCGAGCAGGGCGGCCAGGCGGGCGGCGCCGCGGGTGAACACGGCGACGAGCAGGTCGTCGCGGGTGGCGAAGTGCCCGTAGATCGCCCGCCGGCTGAGGCCGGCGCGGTTGGCGATCGCCTCGAGTGAGGCGTCGATGTCTTCGTTGAGTTCGGCGGCCGCGGCCACGAGGATGGCTTCGCGGTTCTCGGCGGCGTCGCGTCGCGGCGCGCGGGGCGGCGGTGGAGTCGAGGTCGTGGGCACGGCACCATCGTACTATCTTGCACATCGCTGTGCAAGATAGTGGCGCGATAGGATCGAGTGCGACGGTAGTCAGGCCCCGGCCGCCCGGCGCACTCCATCCCCCATCGAGAGGACTGAAAAGTGCCCGCGATTGTGATCATCGGCGCCCAGTGGGGCGACGAAGGCAAAGGCAAAGCCACCGACCTCCTCGGCAGCCGCATCGACTACGTCGTCAAGTTCAACGGCGGCAACAACGCCGGCCACACCGTCGTGGTCGGCAACGAGAAGTACGCGCTGCACCTGCTGCCCTCCGGCATCCTGACCGAGGGCGTCACGCCGGTGATCGCGAACGGTGTCGTCGTCGACATCGAGGTGCTGTTCGAAGAACTGGATGCGCTCATCGCCCGCGGCGTCGACGTCTCGCGCCTCAAGGTCAGCTCGAACGCCCATGTGATCACCCAGTACCACCGCACCATCGACAAGGTGACCGAGCGGTTCCTCGGCAAGCGCCAGATCGGCACGACCGGGCGCGGCATCGGCCCGACCTACGCCGACAAGATCAACCGCGTCGGCATCCGCATCCAAGACCTCTTCGACGAGAACATCCTGCGTCAGAAGGTCGAGGGTGCGCTCGACCAGAAGAACCACCTGCTGGTGAAGATCTACAACCGACGTGCGATCTCGGTCGACGAGGTCGTCGACGACCTGCTGCGCTACGCCGAACGCCTGCGCCCGATGGTCGTCGACTCCAGCCTGCTGCTGCACGAGGCGCTCGTGGCCGGCCAGTACGTGCTCTTCGAGGGCGGCCAGGCCACCATGCTCGACGTGGACCACGGCACCTACCCGTTCGTCACCTCCTCGAACTCCACCTCGGGCGGGGCCGCCACCGGGTCGGGCATCGGCCCGAACCGCATCGACCGGGTCATCGGCATCGTCAAGGCGTACACGACCCGCGTCGGAGCCGGCCCCTTCCCGACCGAACTGTTCGACGAGTGGGGCGAGTTTCTGCGTGAGCGTGGCTTCGAGTTCGGCACCACGACGGGTCGCCCGCGCCGCACCGGATGGTACGACGCCCCGATCGCGCGCTACACGGCACGAATCAACGGCGTCACCGATTTCGTGCTCACCAAGCTCGACACGCTCACCGGCATCGAGCGCATCCCGGTCTGCGTCGCCTACGACGTCGACGGAGTGCGCCACGACGAGGTGCCCGCGTCGCAGAGCGACTTCCACCACGCGGTGCCGATCTACGAAGAGTTCCCCGGCTGGACCGAGGACATCAGCGGCTGCCGCTCCTTCGAAGACCTGCCGCAGAACGCCCAAGACTACGTGCTCGCCCTCGAGCGGCTTTCCGGCGCCCGCATCTCGGCGATCGGCGTCGGGCCTGCTCGCGACGAGATCATCTCCCGCCACGATCTGGTGGACTAGTTCCCGCCCGCTCAGAACCAGGTGCTGAGGCGCGGGGGAACCGCCGTGCGGAACAGACGGTCGAGCGCATTCGCGTCGCCCGCGATCCGGCCGGCGACGGCGAGACCGCGTGCCGCGTCGTGGCCGAGATACACGCTGCCGAGTGAGGCGACCGGGAGCGTCACGTCGGGGGCGTCGTCGGTCGGGGTCACACGGGCGACACCGTCGTCGACGCTCAGACGGTAGCGGCCGGAGGCGAAGCCGAGCTTGTCGGTGATGTCGAGCACGAGCTCGCCGTCGCGCTCGTAGGTGCGTGCGGTCAGGGCGGCGGGCACATCGAGGATGCGCAGCCACAGATGATCTTCGATGCCGGCGACCGCGGCACCGCGCACATCCGAGACGAGGAAGGGCAGCGGCTCGTCGACCCCGCGCGTGCTGACATGCACCTCCGAGACGAGGTCGAGGTCTATCAGGTAGCGCCAGAGCGCTGTGAGGGCGGCGTCGGTCGCGGCAGCGAGGTGCACGACCTCCACGGTGTGCTTGACGAAGTCGGCGGTGTCTTTCACGACATAGCTGACGAAACCTTCAGGCTCGCCGGCCGGAGAGTCGTAGCGCACCAGGCGGTACTTGTCGGCGTCGACGCTCCCCTTGAGCGGTCCGATCAGCCGGTCGGCGTGGTACCGGCTGAGGCCGATTTCGCCCGCCCGTCCCGCCATCACCCGGTCGAGCACGGCGCGGCCGGTCTCGCGGTAGGCCTCCGGCTCGGTGAAGGAGAGCCGACCGGTCGTCTCCGCCCCGCCCCAGCTCACCCGCTTCGTGTCGACGCGCCATTCGCTCGCGAACGTGGCCGGACCGAACCCCCAGCGGCCGTAGATCACCGATTCGGAGACGGTGAGGATGGCCAGCGGAAGCCCGAGGGCGTTCGCGGTGCGCAGCTCGCCGGTGAGCAGGGCGCGGGCGATGCCGCGCCGGCGATGCGTCGGAGCGACCGTCACCGAACTGATCGCCCAGGCATCGACCCGGGCGCCGCCGGGAACCGTGAGCGGGTCGGCCCAGGCGCCGAGAGTGCCGACTGGCGCCTCTGCCGAGGGGATCGCATCGTCGTACACCGCCGTATTGCGATTGTCGCGGAAGTAGCCGCGCGACTCGGCCAGCACCTCCGGCTTGGGGTGCTCGCCGAGGAAGCCGCGGAAGTCGGCCCGAATCCAGTTGTCGAGGTCTGCGTCGTCGTCGGGACTGACGACGGCGAGCCGCAGGCCGGTTTCGGCGAGGGCCCGGGCGGAATCGGCGTCGGCGGGAATGGTGCGATGTTTCTGGGTCACTGACCCACCGTATCCGCCACCTCGGCCGTCGTCGAGGGCCGCCTGGCCCGGTTTCGTCTCCGTCGCAAGGATGACGCGAGTCGGCAAGGATGGCGCGGAGGGCGGATGTGCCGGCCCCGCCCGTCTGGCGAGCATGGGGTCATGACTTCTGTTGCCCCTCCGCCCGTGCTGTCCGCTGTCGCCCTCACCAAGACCTACGGTGCGGCCGTCGCCCTCGCCGGTGTCGACTTCCGTGTCGCCGCCGGGGAGTCGGTCGCGATCATGGGTGCATCCGGTTCCGGCAAGACCACCCTGCTGCACTGCCTCGCCGGGATCATCCGACCCGACGCCGGTTCCATCGATCTCGCCCTGGCGAGCGGACCGGTGAGCATCGTCCAGCTCAGCGAGAAGGAGCGCTCGCGGCTGCGGCGGGAGGCGTTCGGCTTCGTCTTCCAGCAAGGGTTCCTGCTGCCCGAGCTCACGGCCGTGGAGAACGTGGCCCTGCCGCTGATGCTCGGCGGCGTCGCCCGGCCGATCGCCGAGCACGACGCGGCCGGCTGGCTGGCCGCGCTCGGATTGGCCGGTTTCGAGTCCAGGAGGATCGGCCAGCTCTCGGGCGGCCAGGCCCAGCGCGTCGCGATCGCGCGCGCCCAGGTGACCGGCGCATCCATCGTCTTCGCCGACGAGCCGACCGGAGCCCTCGACTCGCACACCTCGGCCGAGGTGATGGATGCGCTGATCGGCTCCACCATCGGCCGTGGCCGTTCCCTCGTGGTCGTGACGCATGACGAGGGCGTCGCCGCCCGCTGCTCGCGCGTGCTTCAGCTCGCGGACGGCCGCATCGTCGACGAGGCGGTGACCGCGTGACCACGCTGCGGATCGCGTGGCTGCTCTCCCGCCGTGCCGCCGCCGACCGCTCGACGATCGTGCTCCCCGTGGTCGCGTTCGCGGTCGTCACCGCCCTGCTGCTCATCGTCAGCGGCGGGGCGCAGGCGTTCTTCTCCTGGCGAGGCGACACCGTCTTCCTCTACCAACTGCTCGCCGTCGTCGCTCTGGCCCTGCTCGTCGTGCCGCTCGTCGCGCTGGGCGGCTCGGCCGCCCGTCTCTCCGCCCGCCGACGCGACGACCGGCTCGCGAGCCTTCGGCTGCTCGGGGCGACGCCCGGGATGGTCGGCGCTCTCACCGTGATCGAGTCGACTGTGACGGCGGTGGTCGGCGCGCTCGCGGGCGTCGTCGTCTACTTCGCAGCCGTTCCGCTCGTCGGACTCATCCCGTTCCGGGGCGCCCCGCTCGGCGCCGCCGCGGTCTTCCTGCATCCGGTGCTCCTCGTGCTGGCCGTGCTGGCGATCGCCGGGCTCGCCGCCGTCAGCGCGATCGTCGGGCTGCGGAGCGTGATCGTCACACCGCTCGGCGTGCGCACGAAACAGGTGGCGCCGCGGATGCACTGGGTGCGGTTCGCCATCGGTGCCGCGGTGGTCGTGGTCACGTTCCTGGCCATGAGCGCGCTGAGCCTCGCCGACGGGTTCGGCGTGATCCTCGCCGTGCTCGCCCTCGGCTTCGGCGGCACCGTCGCCGTGCTCAACCTTGTCGGACCCTGGGTCATCCGGCTCGTCGCTTCGGGTCAGGCGAAACGGGCGAAGACGGTCACGCGGCTGCTGGCGGCCCGCAGCGTCCTCGAGTCGCCGAAAGCCGCCTGGCGGCAGGTGTCGGGTGTGGCGATGACGAGCTTCATGGCTGTGTTCGCGGGTGTCGGAGTCGCGCTGCTCGGCTTCGCGGCCGACCGCGCGCCGGCCGATCAGGAGTCCCTCCAGCTCTACGCGGATGTGCGCACCGGCGTGATCATCACCGTCATCGCTTCGTTCCTCATGGTCGCCTGCTCCGTGGGGGTCAACCAAGCCTCCGCTGTGCTCGACCGCCGAGAGCTCTATGTGAGTCTCGACCGGATCGGCATGCCCGAGGAGACCATGAACGCGGCGCGCACCCGCGCCATCATGTCCCCGCTCCGGATCACGGCGATCGGCTCCGCCCTCACGGCCGCCGTCGTGATCTTCCCCCTCACGGGTTTCGCCCTGCTGCTGGCGCCCGCGAGCATCGCGATGATCGTGGCGTGCCTCGCCGCGGGCATCCTGGTCGTCTGGCTGGGGCTCGCGGCGACACGACCCGTGCTCTCCCGCGTGCTCGCCGACCGCTCGCCGAGTCTCTAACGGCTAGTGTCGTTCCATGGGTCAGAACGAAGACGAGGCCGAGGCGATCGCCCGGCTGCACAGCATCCGGCAGAGCATCGACAATATCGACGCGGCACTCGTACACATGCTCGCTGAGCGCTTCAAGTTCACGCAGCAGGTCGGAACGCTGAAGGCGGAATACGGCCTGCCCGCCGCCGACCCGCAGCGCGAGCGCGAACAGGTGGAGCGGTTGCGGGCGCTGGCCGAGGAGAGCCACCTCGACCCGGCGTTCGCGGAGAAGTTCCTCACTTTCATCATCGCCGAGGTCATCCACCACCACGAGCGGATCGCCACCGAGAGCACCCGGTGAACTGGAACCCGGCCGCCCTGCCCTCCGCCTCGGGCAAGACAGCGGTGGTCACCGGGGCGAACGCCGGGATCGGGTATTTCGCAAGCGAGCAGCTGGCCCGGGCCGGCGCCCATGTCGTGCTCGCCTGCCGCGACCCGGAGCGTGCGGAGGCCGCGGTCAGCGCCATCCGGCGCCGGGTTCCGGGCGCGAGCGTGGAGGCGATGCCGCTCGAGGTGACCGATCGCGCCTCGGTTGACGAAGCAGCCGCCGCCCTGCTCGACCGTGAGCGGGTCGATCTGCTCATCCTCAACGCCGGAATCGTGCATCCCCCGTCCAAGCGGGCGACGGATGCCTATGGCAACGAGCTGGTGCTCGCCACGAATGTGCTCGGCCACTTCCGGCTCACGGCGCTCGCCCTGCCGGTGTTGGAGCGCACGACCGACTCGCGGGTGATCTCGCTCGGCTCACTGGCCACACGGCTCGCCCGGTTCCCGCTCGACGATCTGCAGCTGTCCGGGTCGTACGACGCCTGGACGGCGTACGCGCGGTCGAAGATCGCCCTGCAGGTGTTCGGGTTCGAGCTCGACCGCCGGCTGCGGCAGGCGGGCAGCGGGGTGTCCGCTCTTGTCGCGCATCCGGGGTATTCGACCTCGGGCCGCACGCCGGGTGTGCGCGGCGTGAACCAGCCCTCGAGACTCAAGCGGTTCGCGGACAACCTGCAGTCCGGGTGGACGCAGGGCAAAGACCGTGGCGCCTGGCCGGTCGTGCGCGCCGCACTCGACCCGGATGCGGTCGGCGGCCAGTACTTCGGCCCCCGGCAGGTCACCCGGGGAGCGCCGGCTGTCGTCGGCGCCACCCGCACGACACGCAGCGCGCGCGTCGGCGCACGACTGTGGCCGCTGCTGGAGGAGTTCTCGGATCAGCCGTTCGCTGTGCCGCGGCCGGAGTCGGGTTCGCGCGGCTGAGACCGCCGCCCTACACCCGCTCTGGCCGCGCGCTCCCAGCCGCCGTTCAGATCGCTGGTATGGGCTGAGGCCATGGACATCGCTTACACCGCAATCGCACACGCTTCAGGTGGGGGACGGGACGGACACGTCCGCAGCGAAGACGATCTGCTCGACCTCGACACGCGCCCGCCCAAAGAGATGGGCGGGTCGGGTGAGGGAACCAACCCCGAACAGCTCTTCGCCGCCGGTTACGCCGCCTGCTTCCTGAGCGCCGTGCATGCGGTCGGTCGCCGCGAGAAACTCGACACCACCGACGCCGCGGTCTCGGCGAGCGTCGGCATCGGCCCGAACGGCGAAGGCGGATTCGCGCTCGCTGTTGAACTGGACGTCTACATCCCGCGTCTCGGTCGGGAACAGGCGGAGCAGCTCGCCGAGGCCGCACACCTGGTGTGCCCGTATTCGAACGCCACCCGGGGCAACGTTCCGGTGCAGCTCACCATCGTCGACTGAGGCCGGATGCCCGGCCCGACTCTTTGTCGGGCGGGCGGCTCAGTCGAGGGCGACCCGGCCGACCTTCTCGGTCTTGTCCCAGGTGGCTTCGGCATGCGCCAGCTCTTTGACGTACGAGTCGAAGGTGATCGCGCAGAGCAGCGAACCGTAGCCGGCCAGGTACACGAGGGTCGGTGCGAGCCAGCGACCGGCGCGGGTTCTCTCCGCCTTGCGCGCGAGCCAGGCGACGACCATCGATAGCGGGATCCAGACATACGTGCAGAGCGTGATGACGAACAGGGCCTGCTCGCTCAGCGTCACGCCGAACAGCCCGGGCAGCCACACCAGGGTGACCGGCGGGAACAGCGCGGTGAGCATCACGAGCATGTTCGCGATCCCGGGGAAGAGCACGATGTGTCCGAGCGCGCGCCTGCTGGTGTGCGGGTCGGTGAGGGAGCCGAGGATGAGCACGAAGAGGTAGGCCAGGGCCGCTGAGATCCAGAGCACGCGGAAAACCGTCGTCGCGAACTCGCTGTGCAGGAAGAGCAGCCCGACGAGCCCGACCGACGACGCGACCATGATCACCGGGAGCAGCCACAGGCTGAACCATTCGAGGCCGAACATGACTCCGCCCAGGTGGTGGTTCTCGGAACGGCGGAACCACACTTTGCGATAGCGCTCGGTGACGGTGGCGTTCCCACGCGCCCAGCGCAGCCGCTGCTTCCACAGACCCTCGATCGCACGCGGCTCCTCGGCCAGCACCTCCGCGTGCGGTTCGAAGACGACCCGGCGACCGTGCAGCTGTGTCTCGAAGGTGGTGATGGTGTCTTCGGCCAGCGAGGAGGTGTCGATCTGCCCGCCGATGGCGACGAGGTTGTCGCGGGAGTGCAATTGGGCGCCGCCGGCCAGGCAGGCCTGCGCGCCCAGCACGTTCTGCGCACGGCGGGAAGCGGGCTGCGAGAGCACGTACTCCACGCCGATGAACTTCGTGAGGTAGTTGCGGTCGGCGCTGCCCTCGCGGATATAGGCCGAGACGGCGCCGACAGCCGGATCGGCCAGGTGGCGTGTCATCCGCCGCAGCGAGTCCGGAAGGTAGATGACGTCGGCGTCCATGATCAGCAGCGCCTCCATCCAGTCGTCTTTGAGGATCTCGCGGATGCCGTGGTTGAGCGTGTGAGCCTTGCCCTCGCCGCCCTTCTCGCGGCGCAGGAGCATGACGTTGTCGGGATAGCGGGCCTGCCACTCGCGCACGACATCGGGCGTGGCATCCGTGCTCGCGTCATCGACGACGACGATGCGCAGAGCGTCGCGCGGGTAGTCGAGCCGCAGCAGCCGGTCGATGGAGGCACCGATCACCGCGCCCTCGTTCCAGGCCGGCACGACGATCGCCACCCGGGGGAGGTACGGCTTCGCGTCCCGGTAGTGGTTGATGAACGCGTGGAACGGGATCATCAGGAAGACGACGAAGTTCGCGACGACGGGCACGAGCCCGGTGAGCGCCAGGACCACGCACACGATCGTCAGGGTCCACGCGAGAACCGACAGCACATCCATTCGGGAGACCCCTCGCCTTCTGACGCCACAATACCCTGAGTCCGAAAGCCGCGAGCGGATGTCGGGTGCGCCCGCTAGCGTCGTGATGTGAAGGTCGCCGTTCAGTTCATCGCCATGGGGCTCATCTGGGGTGCCAGCTTCCTCTTCATGAAGGTGGGGCTCGAGGGCGTGAGCTTCGGTCAGGTGGTCTGGGTGCGCCTGGTCTTCGGGGCGATCACGCTCGGCATCATCGCCGTGGCGACGCGGAGCCGGCTGCCGCGCGAGCCGATCGTCTGGCTTCATTTCACCGTCGTGGCGATCAGCTACTGCATCGTTCCCTATCTTCTGTTCGCCTGGGCGGAGCAGTACGTGTCGTCCAGCCTGGCGAGCATTTACAATGCGGTCACCCCCATCGCCACGGCAATCCTCGTCACGGTGGCGTTCCGCGTCGAGAAGCTGAACCGAGACCAAGTGCTGGGGGTGGTCGTCGGGATCGCGGGTGTGATCGTCGTCATCGGTCCGTGGCGGGTCGCCGCCCTCACCGGCAGCCTGTGGGGCCAGCTCGCCTGCCTCGGTGCCGTCACCTGCTACGGCTTCAGCTTCGGGTACATCCGCCGGTTCATCAGTCACCGGCAGATCTCCGCCACATCGACCGCTGTGATGAACATCGGCATCGCCGCCGTGATCATGGTGGCGCTCACTCCGGTCGTCGCGTGGGGGCCCGTGACGTTCAGCTGGCCGGTGCTGGCGAGCCTCCTCGCCCTCGGAGCGCTCGGCACCGGCATCGTCTACATCTGGAACATGAATGTGCTGCGCGCGTGGGGGCCGACGGCGACCTCCGGTGTGACCTACGTGACGCCGGTCGTGGGCGTGGCGCTCGGCATCCTCGTGCTCGGTGAGACGTTGAGCTGGAACGAGCCGGCCGGTGCGGTGATCGTGATCGCGGGCATCCTCCTCACCCAGCAGCGGGTGCGCCTGCTGACGCGGCGGATCCCCGCACCCGCGCGGTAGCCCGCCCCGCTGATCGGCGATCCCGCCCCTGAGCCCGATCCATCCGTCACGACGGACGGACGGACGCGCGGCGCGTCGCCGAAAACGTCCTGCGCGACGTCAGCGGATCAGGTCGCCGTATTCGGCCAGCGGAACGAGCCCTGTCGCCGCCGCTGCGATCCGGTCGTCGCCCGCCACGAGAACATCGGCCTGCAGCGTCGCGACCGCCAGATACTCGGCGGGGGCGGTGTCCTCCCAGTCGAGCTGGCGGGCAAGCCTCCAGGCGGTCGCGCGAGATACCCGATCGCCCAGCAGGCGGATCTTGAGGCTGGCGAGACCCTCCAGCTGCCGTCGCGCCGTCGCCTCGTCCAGGAGCCCGTCCCGCGCCTCGCGGTAGAGCATCGACAGCACGTGGCTGCGCAGAACGGCAGGCGCGACCAGGGGCGGATGGGCATCGTCGGTGACGCGGTCGCGCACGAGCCTCAGTGCGGTGGGTGCATCGATCGCGAAACGGACGGTCTTCGGCGAGTCGGTCATTTCTCAAGCAAACACCCGAACGGGCGCGGAGCGAAGTCCTCACGCAGGTTGCCCGCCGTGCTCGGTGCGCGACCGGTCGCGGCGGGAACTCTAGGCGACGACCGGGCCGAAGTGCTCGGGGAGCGTGGAGCGGTGGGTGCTCTGCAGCTCTTCGAGGCCGACCGTGAAGAGGTCCTGGACTTCGAGCACGGGCTGGGTGCCGACTTCGGCGTCGGTGACGCCGATGCGCAGCACGGGGAAGTCGCGTCCGTCGCACAGACCACGGAACTTCACATCGTCTTCACGCGGGACCGACACGATGACACGGCCGGTCGACTCGCTGAAGAGCGCGGTCGCCGCATCCACGCCGTCGCGGTCCATGATCTCGGTGAGCCACACCCGGGCGCCGACGCCGAACCGCAGGACGCTCTCGGCGAGGGCCTGCGCGAGGCCGCCGTCGGCGAGGTCGTGTGCCGAACCGACGAGGCTCTCGATGGATGCCGCGTGCAGCAGCTCGGCGAGGTCGCGCTCGCGGCCGAGGTCGACCGCCGGCGGGAGGCCGCCGAGGTGGCCGTGCACAGTGCCGGCCCAGGCCGAACCGTCGAGCTCTTCGCGGGTGAGGCCGAGCAGGTAGATGTTGTGGCCTTCGTCCTGCCAGCCGGCCGGGATACGGCGGGCCACATCGTCGATGACACCGAGCACGCCGACCACCGGGGTGGGGAAGATGGGGGTCGACCCCGTCTGGTTGTAGAACGAGACGTTGCCGCCTGTGACCGGGACCTCGAGCTCGAGGCAGGCGTCCGACAGGCCTTCAACGGCCTGGGAGAACTGCCACATGACCTCGGGGTTCTCGGGGCTGCCGAAGTTGAGGCAGTCGGTGACGGCCACGGGCACGGCACCGGATGCGGCGACGTTGCGGTACGCCTCGGCCAGCGCCAGCTTGGCTCCCTGCTTGGGGTCGAGCTGGCAGTAGCGGCCGTTAGCGTCGGTGGCGATGGCGAAGCCGAGGCCGCTCTCCTCGTCGACGCGGATCATGCCGGCGTCGTCGGGGAAGGCGAGGGCGGTGTTGCCGCCGACGAAGTAGTCGTATTGGTCGGTGATCCAGCCCTTGTCGGCGAGGTTGGCGCTGCCGAGCAGGGCCAGGAACTGCTCGCGAAGCTCGTCGCCGGAGGTGGGCCGCGCCAGGCGCGAGGCGCTGTCGGCCTGGAGGGCGTCGATCCAGGTGGGGTAGGCCACGGGTCGCTCGTAGACGGGGCCGTCGACCGCGACCGTGCGCGGCTCGACATTGACGATCTCTTCGCCGTGCCAGTTGATGATGAGGCGGCCGGTGTCGGTCACTTCGCCGAGAACGCTGGTCTCCACATCCCATTTGGCGGTGACAGCGAGGAATGCGTCGAGCAGCTCGGGTTTGACGACCGCCATCATGCGCTCCTGGCTCTCCGACATGAGGATCTCCTCAGCGGTGAGGCTCGGGTCGCGCAGCAGTACCTTCTCGAGTTCGATGAACATGCCGCCGTCGCCGTTCGAGGCCAGCTCGCTGGTCGCGCAGGAGATGCCGGCCGCGCCGAGATCCTGGATGCCCTCGACGAGCTTGTCGCGGAACAGTTCGAGACAGCACTCGATGAGAACCTTCTCGGCGAACGGGTCGCCGACCTGCACTGCGGGGCGCTTGGTCGGGCCGCCGGCCGAGAACGTGTCGGAGGCGAGGATGCTCGCGCCGCCGATGCCGTCGCCACCGGTGCGGGCGCCGAACAGCACCACCTTGTTGCCGAGGCCGGAGGCGTTGGCCAGGTGCAGGTCTTCGTGGCGCAGGACGCCCACCGAGAGCGCGTTGACCAGCGGGTTTCCCTGGTAGATCGGGTCGAAGTAGGTCTCGCCGCCGATGTTCGGCAGACCGAGGCAGTTGCCGTAGAAGGAGATCCCGGAGACGACGCCGTGCACGACGCGGGCGGTGTCCGGGTTGTCGATGGCGCCGAAGCGCAGCTGGTCCATCACGGCAACCGGGCGGGCGCCCATCGAGATGATGTCGCGCACGATGCCGCCGACGCCGGTCGCAGCGCCCTGGAACGGCTCGATGTAGGAGGGGTGGTTGTGCGACTCGACCTTGAACGTGACCGCCCAGCCTTCGCCCACATCGACGACGCCGGCATTCTCGCCCATGCCGACCATGAGGTTCTTCTTCATGGCGGGGGTGACCTTCTGGCCGAACTGGCGCAGGTACATCTTCGACGACTTGTAGGAGCAGTGCTCCGACCACATGACCGAGTACATCGCCAGCTCGCCCGAGGTGGGGCGGCGGCCGAGGATCTCGCGAATGCTGGCGTACTCGTCTTCTTTGAGGCCGAGCGCCGCGTACGGCTGCTCCTTCTCGGGCGTCGCGATCGCGTTCGCGACGGTGTCGACGACGTGCGTGTCGACGACGTGCGTGTCGACGACGTGCGTGGTGGGGGCGGCTTCGGTCACGCTGGCACTCTCCAAGATGTGTGGATGCCGGGGGAGGGTCCCAGTCTACCGGCGAAGTGTGTAGCCGAATCGCAGCAACGACCATGGTCGTAACGACCATGGTCGTGCTATGCTCGACGCCATGGTCACCGCATCCCCAGCAACCCCGCCAAGCCGACGGGAGCGACCCGCCAAGCCGGCGCTCAGCCGTCAGACGATCATCGACGCGGCCACCGTGATCCTGCGCGAGGAAGGCGCTCAGAAAGTCACGATGCGGCGCGTCGCGCGCGCACTCGACACGGGGCACGCCTCCCTCTACGTCTACGTGCGCGACACCGAAGACCTGCACGCCGGCATCCTCGACGCCGAGCTGGCGGCGATCGACACCCGGGCTTCCCGCGAGGGCGCAGGTGATTGGACGGACCGGTTGAAAGACGTGCTCCGGCAGTTCACGACCGTGCTGTTCGAACATCCGGAGATCGCCAGGATGGCCGTGACCACGCGGCCGAACGGACCGCACTATGTCGCCCTCGTCGAGACGGTGCTCGACCTCCTCGTGCAGGGCGGGGCCTCCGACCGTGCCGCCGCGTGGGGTGTGGATGTGCTGCTGCTGTACCCGGTGGCGATCGCGGCCGAGCACTCGGCCGCCTACGCCGAGGCGGGGGGCGAGCCGCGCCGGCCGGAGAACGTCGAACTCGACCGGCAGTTCGCCGGGGTGGAGGCTGCGAGCCACCCCCAGATAGCCCGGCTGGCCCACGAACTGAGCTCCGGTGTCGGTCCCGACCGGTACGAGTGGGCGCTCGACGTGCTCATCGCCGGCATCACCACGGCAGGCAGTCGCGCCTGAGCGCGCCGACCGAAACCACGACGACGAACGAAGAGGAACGATCATGACAACGAAAACCATCGCCATCGTGGGGGCGGGCCTCAGCGGCCTCGTCCTCGCCCGCATCCTGCAGGTGCACGGCATCGGCTCCACCATCTACGAGCTCGAGGCTTCGGCCGACGCCCGCAGCCAGGGCGGCTCGCTCGACATCCATGACGATTCCGGGCAGATCGCGTTGAGCGAGGCCGGACTGCTCGACGAGTTCCTGGCGCTTACGCACCCGGGCGGCGAAGCGATGCGCGTGATCGACAAGACGGGCAGAGTGCACATCGACGAAGGTGACGACGGCGAGGGCGGCCGGCCCGAGATCGACCGCGCCGATCTGCGTCGTCTGCTCGTCGATTCGCTCGAGCCGGCCACGATCCAGTGGGGTCGCAAGCTCGTCGAGGCCGTGCCGCTCGGCGAGGGCCGCCACGAGCTGCGCTTCGCCGACGGGAGCACCGCCCGGGCCGATCTGGTCGTCGGAGCGGATGGCGCGTGGTCGAAGGTGCGCCCGCTGGTCTCGCCGGCCAAACCGGCCTACACCGGAATCACGTTCGTCGAGTTCCGGCTGACGGATGCGCCCGAACGGCACCCTCGCGAGTACGCGACCGTCGGTACCGGCTCGCTCTTCGCCGCCTCGGACGACAAGTACATCGGCGGCCACGGCGGCGACGACATCTGGCTCGGTGTCGGCGATCGACTCCCCGAGAACTGGATCGCCGACAGCGGCATCGACTGGAGCGACCCGGTGGCTGTGCGGGCCGCGGTGCTCGAACGGCTGTCGGACTGGAGCCCGGAGCTGCAAGACCTGGTGCGCAACAGCGACGACGACATCGTTCCGCGCGCCATCTACGCCCTGCCGGTCGGCCACTCCTGGGCGCCGGTCTGCGGGGTGACACTGGCGGGCGATGCGGCGCACGTGATGTCGCCGTTCGCAGGGGAGGGTGCGAATCTCGCCATGTTCGACGGCGCGACGCTGGCTCTCGCGCTCCTCCGCCACGGCGACGACCTGGATGCGGCGCTCGCCGAATATGAGCCGGCCCTCTTCGCGCGCGGTCAGGAGTCGGCCGAACAGTCGGCCCTCGGCCTGGACATGATCTTCAGCCCGAACGCCCCGGCCGAACTCCTCGACTTCTTCTCTGGCCACGCCGGTCCTGCCGGACCTGCCGGTCCTGCCGGACCTGCAGACTGAGCGGCCGGGTCAGGAGAGCTTGGGCGGCCCGATGATGAGGAGCACTGTGGTGATGGCGATGACCGCGATCACCAGGAGGCTCGCGAGCACGGCGACGTGGTTCAGCATCCAGCGGAACAGCCGTGCCACCAGGGTGTGGTCGCGCGCGTCCTCGGTGGGGGTCGTGCGCCAGTGGCCGTCGAGCCGGCCGCTGCGGTCGGCCCAGACATCGAACGGGATCGTGGCGTACGGCACGATCGCGGTCGCCACCGCCAGCACGAGCAGCGGGATGCGCCAGCGCTGGTTCATGCCGACGAGCACGGCCGTCACCGCGTAGCTGATGAATACGATGCCGTGGATCGACCCGGCGACCAGCACCGGCCAATCACCGACCTGGGCGACGTATTTCAGCAGCATCCCCGCGATCAGCAGGGTCCAGGTGATCGCTTCGGCGATCGCGAGAGTTCGGAACAGCAGTCGGGGAGTCATACTCCCACTCTCGCGCCTCCGCCCGCCCCCCGAATCATCCAAAAGTTCGTTCTCCCCCCCGCCCCCTCCCCCCCGCCCCCTCGCCCCCGCCCCCCGCACGCCCGCGAGTCCACGAACTGTCTGCGGACTCGAACGTTTTCGGACGATTTCGCGCGGACTCGCCGGCCAGTTCGTGCGGACTCGGGAGGCCGCCGGCCGGGCGGCGTCAGGCGGCGAGGAGGGTCGAACGCAGAACGGAGGTGAAGAACGTCAGACCGTCGACGCCCGACCGCATGGCGGCGGCGGTGTCGGGGCCGAAGCCTTCTTCGACGGCGTGCTCGGGGTGCGGCATGAGGCCGACGACGTTGCCGCGATCGTTGCGAACGCCGGCGATGTCGTTGAGCGAGCCGTTGGGGTTGACACCCTCGTAGCGGAACGCCACGAGGCCTTCGCCTTCCAGCCGCTCCAGCTCAGCGGCCGAGGCGACGAAGCCGCCCTCGCCGTTCTTGAGCGGGATGACGATCTCCTGTCCGGGCTCGAAGCCGCTCGTCCACGGGGTGTCCACATTCTCGACGCGCAGGTGCTGATCTCGGCGGATGAAGTTGCCGTGGTCGTTGCGGATCAGGCCGCCCGAGACGAGGTGCGCCTCGGCCAGCATCTGGAAGCCGTTGCAGATGCCGAGCACGGGCATCCCTTTTCCTGCCGCATCGATGACCTCGGTCATGATCGGGGAGAGACTGGCGATGGCGCCGCAGCGCAGGTAGTCGCCGTAGCTGAACCCGCCCGGCAGCACCAGCGCATCCACGCCCTGCAGGTCGTGTTCGCCGTGCCAGAGGGCCACCGGATCGGCGCCGGCCAGACGGATGGCGCGCAGGGCGTCGCGGTCGTCGAGCGAGCCCGGGAAGGTGACGACGCCGATGCGCATCAGCCCTGCTCCCCCGGGTAGTGGATACCCACCACGTCTTCGATCACCGAGTTCGACAGGATCTCGCCCGCGATCTCCTCAACGGCGGCGCGCGTGGCGTCGTCGATCGGCCCGTCGACGGTCAGCTCGAACCGCTTGCCGACCCGGACGCCGCTGAACTGCGCTTTGCCGATACGCGCGAGGGCGCCGGCGACGGCCTTGCCCTGCGGGTCGAGCAGTTCGGCCTTCGGCATGACTTCTACAACGATCGTTGGCAACGCACACTCCGCTTCGCGAGGGGTCGGGGATGCGACGATTCTATCGGTCCCCGCGGCGGGCCGTGTCCGTCAGTCGCAGGCGTAGAGCGCGTCGAGCTGCGGTCGCATCGCGTTTGTGCCGCCGAGGATGACGACCTTCGTCGCTTTCAGTTGCATGATCGACGAGATCACCCCCGGTGGCACGCAGGAACCGGTCGCGAGGAACAGCGGTGCGTTGCTCGCGCCGGCGAGTGCTCCACCGCTGAGTCCGTCCGGGTAGTTCATGCCGGTGGCGAGATAGACGGTGTCGGCGTGGTCGAAAGCTGCGTTGACGGCGATGGAGGTTGCGTAGCGGTCGGCGCCGGTCGCCCGCGATACCGCTATACGCGCCCCGAGGGACCCCGCAACGCCCGGTGTGACGGCGGTCGTGCCGCCGGCGATCGTCACGGATCTCACGGCGAGCTTCGACAGCGTCGAGACGGTCGCCGAGTCGGCGCGCGACGCGTAACCGTTGACGAGCAGCACGGGTACTCCGGTTGAGGCGGCGGCTCCGCTGGCCGAGAGCGCATCCGGGTAGTTGCGCCCGGTGACGATGAAGGCGCTCGGCGCACCGTGCCCGAAAGCGTATTCGGCGATGCGGCGCGACACCGCGTACCGGTCGGCGCCGGTCAGACGGATCGTCGACGGGGCGAGTTTCTGCAGGGAGGCGAACACCGCCGGCTTCACAGCCGTCGGCCCGCCGACGACGACGATCGTGGCGGGATGGAGCCGCCGGATCTCCGCCGCGACGACCGCCGGGAGGGCGGCCGATCCGGTAAGCAACAGGGAACCGCGCTGGTGGGTGGCAGCCGGCCCCGCGGAGAGAGCGTCGGGGAAGTTCTCACCCGAGGCGACGTATACGACCGGGGCGCCCGCAGCCGCGTCGGGGAAGGCCGCTTTCGAGCTCAACACGGCCTGCGAATAGCGATCCGCCCCACCGATGCGAGACGTCGTGACCCCCGGAATCGTGACGAGGTCGCTGTCGGCGTGCCCCTGACCCCCCATCAGTCCGTCGGCGGAGACGAGCACCTCGACGTGGAATGCGTGCCCGACGTCGCTCGGGCCGAGGACCTTCGTCGTCGGAGTCGTCGGCGTTGTCGGGGCGTTGTAGGCGTCGCTGGACGACGCGGCGACGCGGCCGCGCTCCCACGAGTACGTCATGGTGTTCGGGGTGGGAGTCCAGCTGCCCGGCGAGAACGTCAGGGTCGAGCCGACCGTGGCGGGACTGCTGAAGCCCAGACCGGAGTCGGGCGTGTACGCCACACTGGTGAACGCGCCATTGACGCACCCCAGGTCGACTGTCGACGTTTGCGGGTTGTTGCCGTTGGTGACCACCGAGCCGCAGACCTTGAACGACCCAGACCCCCACGGCCCCGTGTTCACGGAGAACCCGCGGATGCCGGTGAGCTCCGGATGCGCCGCCGCCACATCCGGTCGAGCGACGCTGGTCAGATCCTGCACCTGTCGAGTCTCGATGTTGCCCTGAGCGTCCGTGCGGGTGACGATGAAGGTGACGAGTGGCTCACCCATGAGCCAGTTGTCGGACACCCAGCCGGTGATCCAGAACCCGGGCTTGTTCTTGGCCGGCTGCAGCGTGATCGATTCGATGGCGCCGCTCATCGTCTCCTTCGGCATGGTGAATGTTTTGCAGCCGATTTCGCGGTAGAGGTACTTGTCGAGCCCGGTGAAGTCTTCGACCCCGGCGTTCATCCCCTTCACCTCGGCGCAGAACCGGTAGGTTCCCGCCGCGAAGTAGCCGAGCGTCATGGAGAACCCGTGGTTGGGTCCCGCCGTCGGGAACTGCCGGGCGACGTCGGGACGGGGAAGCGCGATGGTGGTGAGTTCCTGATCCCCGACGGTCCCGTTGGGGTAGGTGATTCGCATCTCGAGCAGGTTGTCGGTCGCGCGGGGGTTGTTGACGTCGAGCGCCCAGCCGGTCGCTACGACCCCGCGACCAGGAACAAGTCTGATCGAGTCCAGATTGCCGACCATCTTGAACGACGCTTTGGCCGTGTGGAAGGCGCCAGCAGTAGCGGCGAGGGCGGGCGATCCGGCGGTGAGCCCGATGACCACCGCGACGACGGCCGTCAGAGCGGCGACGAAACGTGCCCGCATAACAGTTCCCCCCTTGCCGCGACCATCGCGACCCGCCTGAGCAGACCGAGGCTAGCAGTCGCGGGGTGCCCGTGACCAGCACCAGTTCACCCGTCGTTCAACGAAAGATGCGCCCACGCGCCGTGCCCCCGTCGGCGCGCGCCTCGCGATCCGTTCACCGGGGCGTCACCGGGGGTTGTCGAGGGTGTCTCCGGAGCCTCATACCGTGACCCGACGTACGCAGCAGCGCCGCACCGGCGCACACCTACGAAAGGTCTTCGATGAAATCCCTCACCAAGGCGCTCGCCGTCGGCGCGGCCCTCGTGCTGTCGCTCGGTCTGGCCGCTTGCACCGGTTCCGCCAACGCGGACTCCACGGACGGAGCCACCGCCTCCTCCGCCGGAACGTTCGCGAAGGACTCCTCCACCCTGGTCTTCGGCGTCGTCCCGGACACGGTGAACACGCAGTCCAACTACCAGCCGATCGCCGACTACATCGCGAAGATCACCGGGAAGAAGGTGGAGTACCGCGAGTCGAGCGACTACACCGCCCTCATCCAGGCGGCCATCGCCGGCCAGGTCGACGTCGCGAGCTTCTCGGGCTTCACGTATGTCACCGCCGCCAACGGCGGCGCCAAGCTCACACCGTTCGCCTCCATCATCACCAAGGAGGGGCAGAAGCCCGGCTACTACTCCGAGGCGATCGTTCCCAAGAACTCGTCGATCACTTCGCTCGACGGGTTCAAGGGCAAGAAGGTTTGCTTCGTCGACCCGAGCTCGACCTCGGGCTACCTCTTCCCGACCTACAACCTGCTCAAGGCGGGCATCGACCCGGCGAAGGACATCACGCCGGTCTTCGCCGGCAAGCACGACGCATCGGCCCTCAAGGTGTCGCAGGGCGCCGAGTGCGATGCGGGCTTCGCCGAGGACTCAGCCGTGGAGGCGCAGTCCGGTCTCAAGGTCGTCGCCAAGACGATGGTTCCGGGCGCCCCGATGGTCTACGCCAACGGGCTGCCCGATGAGATCAAGAAGGACCTCAGCGACAAGCTGTCGACCGTCACCATCGCCGACATCCAGAAGGCCGGCATCAAGAACGCCGACTCGCAGGGCTTCAAAGACACGTTCTTCGCCTTCAGCCCGGTCGACGACAAGTACTACGACCAGATCCGCGACATCTGCACGGTGACCAAATCCCCCCAATGCGAGGCCAAGTAGCCCCGCGCCGCGCGCTCTGACCGAGGCCGCCGTCCACTCCGGGAGACCGGAGCGGACGGCGGCTTTTCTCGTGTGCCTGCGGCGCGAGCAAGCCGCACGCCGTTCATGTTCCCGTTACCCGGCGTTGCGGCGGCGGTCGCACCCGGCTTTTAGCGTTACGGCACGGGTTCTCGGGCGGAAAACTAGGGCAGGAAACAATGGGCGAAGCAGCGCGCGTGGTCGAGGTGAGCGGTGTCACCAAAACTTTCGCAGAGACGACCGCACTCGACGATGTGTCGCTGACGGTCTCGCGGGGCGAGATCGTGGTGCTCCTCGGCCTGTCCGGGTCGGGGAAGTCCACTCTGCTGCGGCACCTCGACGGGTTGGAGACCCCGACGCGCGGTGCGGTCACGGTTCTCGGCCAGTCGGTCGCCACGTTGCGCCAGCGGCCATTGCGAGCGCTTCGCAGCCGGGTCGGTTTCATCTTCCAGCAGTTCGAGCTGGTCGGCCCGCTCACCGTCGTGGAGAACGTGCTCACCGGAGCCCTCGCCACGCTGCGCGGTCCGCGACTGGGCGTCTTCAGCTACCCGGCCGCCCTGCGCCGGCGCGCACTGCAGCATCTCGAGCGCGTGGGGCTGGAGTCGAAGGCCTACCAGCGCGCCGACACCCTGTCGGGCGGGCAGCAGCAGCGGGTCGCCATCGCGCGAGCGCTCATGCAAGAGCCCGAGGTGCTGCTGGCGGACGAGCCGGTTGCCTCGCTCGACCCCGAGTCGAGCGAACAGGTGATGGCGCTCATCCGGGAGATCGCTCTCGACAACGGCCTGACCGTGATCTGCAGCCTGCACCAGGTGGACCTCGCTCTCGGCTGGGGCGACCGCATCGTCGGGCTGCGGCACGGCCGCGTTGTGCTCGACACCCCCACCGAGGGGTTGGACAAGCAGCAGGTGATGGAGATCTACGGGCGCGTCGCGGCGACGACCAGCGAGCTCACGGTTATCGAGAGCGAGCTCTCCGACGAGCTCGACGCCGCGGCCGAGCGCGAGCTGGCGGATGCCGTGCTCGCACCGTCGTCCGGCACCGGTGCGGAGCGCGCCGGCTGATGGTCTCCCTGCCGTTCGACGACCGTCGCGCCGTTCCGCGGCGCCCGCGCCCGTCGTTCTCGCGCGTGGCGGCCGTGGTGGTGCTGCTCGCCCTGCTGGCGCTCGGCGTCGCCGCCTTCCCCCTGCTCGGGGTCAGCTTCGACACGGTTGGCCGCAGCATCCCGCAGGCCGAGGCGTTCTTCGCCCGGATCGTGCCGCTGCGGTTCCCGCCCCCCGAGGTGCTGTGGCCGGCGATCGGGCAGACGCTCGGGATGGTGGTGCTCGGCACTCTGCTCGCCGCCGTGCTCTCGGTGCCGGTCGCCTACCTGGCGGCCTCGAACACGAGCCCCAACCGCACCGCCCAGTGGATCGGCCGCTTCCTCACGGTGGCCACCCGGTCCATCCCGGATGTGGTGCTCGCGATGGTTTTCGCCGTGCTGTTCACGCTCGGGACGCTTCCCGGAATCCTGGCCATCGGCATCCACTCGATCGGGATGATCTCCAAGCTGTTCGCCGACGCGATCGAGCAGATCGACGAGGGGCCTCGGCTGGCCATCCGGGCGGCCGGCGGCAGCAAAGCGCAGGAGTTCTTCTCGGGCGTGCTGCCGCAGGTGATGCCGAGCTGGGTGGCCACGGTGCTGCACCGCAACGACATCAACCTGCGCGGCTCGATCATCCTCGGTTACGTCGGGGTGGCCGGTCTCGGATACGAGATGTGGCGGGCGCTCGCGACGCTCGACTACCGCACGGC
The DNA here is from genome assembly GCF_020009625.1 of Leifsonia poae. Taxonomy (NCBI): domain Bacteria; kingdom Bacillati; phylum Actinomycetota; class Actinomycetes; order Micrococcales; family Microbacteriaceae; genus Leifsonia; species Leifsonia poae. The sequence goes on along the minus strand of NZ_JAIHLP010000002.1, from coordinate 2,082,837 downwards.
GATGGCGCTCGCGTTGGTGATGTTCGCGCTCTGCGTGGTGATGGAGCTGATCTCTTCCACCGTGCGGCGGGGGATGCTCGGCGGCGGCAAGGCGCGCAGTCGCGGCGAGCGGCGCATCCGCTCGGCCGTGGGCTGGGGGCTGACGGCGGTGGTGGTGTTCGGTGCGTTCTTCGTGGCGCAGGTGCACTGGGGCGACTTTCTGACTTTCTGGAAGAACCTGCCGCTGATCACGTTCTGGCCGCCGACCTTCGAGCCGTACACGGTGGAGCAGATCGCAGTGGCGATGCGCGACACCGTGCTCATCGCGCTCGCCGCGACGATCATCAGCCTGGTCTTCTCGCTGGTGATCGGCTCGCTGGCGGCGCGCAACGTGGCGCCAAACGCACCGACCCGCGGAACTTTCCGGGTTCTGCTCGTCGCAATCCGGGGCATTCCGGAGCTGGTGCTCGCCATCGTGCTGATCATCATCACCGGTCTCGGACCGACGGCCGCCGTGGTCGCCCTCGGGTTCGGCGGCATCGGACTGCTCGGCAAGCTGTTCGCCGACTCGATCGAGGAGGTGCCGGCCGGGCCGCAGCGCGCGCTCACCGCTGTCGGCGCCCGACGGCTGCAGGTGTACTCGTCGGCGACCGTTCCGCCCAGTGTTCCGGCCTTCGTCGGTCACAGTTTCTACCTGTTCGACAGCAACATCCGGGCGGCGACCGTGCTCGGCGTGGTCGGCAGCGGCGGCATCGGCTTCTACATGAACAACGCTTCCCGCGTCTCCGCGTGGAATGAAGTCTTCGCCTTCGTGCTGGTGATCATGGCGACGGTTTTCGTCGTCGAGGGCATCGCGGTGTGGATGCGCAAGGCGTTGCGATGAGCACGGAACGGGCACAACGATGAGCAAGGAGTTGGGGATGGGAACGAAACACTACGATCTCGCGATCGTCGGCTCGGGGATCGTCGGCCTCGGCCACGCCGTGGCCGCGCTGCGCCGCGGGCTGAGCGTCGCGGTCGTCGACCGCGCATCCACCATCCGGGGCGCCTCCGTGCGCAACTTCGGGCATCTGTGTCTCACGGGGCAGGAGGGCGAAGCCCGGGCGTACGCCGAACTCGCCCGAGAACTGTGGCTCACCCTGGCCCCCGAGGTGGGGTTCTGGCTGCGCGAGAGCGGCACCGTCGTGGTGGCCCAGGCCGACGACGAACTGGCCGTGCTGGCCGAGTTCCGGGAGCGGCGCGGCGGCCACAATGTGCGGATGCTCACCGCCGACGAGGTGCGCGAGCGCGTGCCAGTCGGCCCCGGCGTCGCGATCGGCGGCGCGTTCCTCCCGCACGACCTGCAGGTGGATCCGCGCGAGGCGTCGCTCGCGATCGCCCGTTGGCTCGACGCGCACGGCGTCGACTTCTTCTGGCAGACCGCCGTGGTCGGCGTGGAGACGGGCGCCGTGCACACGACTCGCGGGCGTGTGTCAGCGGATGCGGTCGTCGTGGCGGTCAACGCCGACGTCGACCAGCTGTTCCCCGGTATCGCGGAGGCGGCCGGCATCCGGCGGTGCGGACTCGACATGATGCTCGTCGACGCGGACCTCGACCATCCGTTGAGCGCGCCGCTGTTCACCGGCTGGTCGCTCATCCGGTACTCCGGGTTCGCGCGCACACCGAGTGCGGCCGGCCTGCGGGACCGGCTCGCGGAGGAGCATCCCGAGCTGCTGGCGCTCGACCTGAACCAGATGTACACGCAGCGGCCCGACGGCAGCCTGATCGTCGGGGACACCCACTACCGCGGTGACGACGTTCCACCGTTCCAGCGGGAGGCCGCATTCGACGCGCTCCTCGACCAAGCGCGGCTGCTCTTCGGCACCGACCGCATCCGGGTGCGCGAACGCTGGCAGGGCGTCTACGCTTCGGCGCCGGACGAGTTCCTGCTCGCGTCGCCGGCACCGCAGGTGCGCGTCGTCTCGGTGACCACCGGCATCGGGATGACCACCGGGCTCGGATTCGCCGAACGCGTCGTCGACGACCTGTTCTCGTCATCGTCCAGCGCGCTCGCGACCGTCGGTGCCGCCCGCGACTGACCGCTGGGCCCGCCCCCGCATCCCTACCCACCGATCCCCGGTTGAACCGCTCAGAAAGGCAGCACCATGACAACGCGCGATGGACTCATCACCTCAGAATTCGACGACGCTTCGACCTTCGACACTGCCGCCCCCTATGACGAGGTCGGCGCCTACGGCGCGAGCGACCTCGACAGCGCCGAAGCCGGGGCGGACGACGAGTGGGACGACACCGACGATGACGACGACGAAGAGGAGGAGCACGACCCGCTCGACGTCGACCTCGAACTCGTCGTGCTCGATATGGCCGGGACGACGGTCGTCGATGACGGCCTGGTCGTGCGCGCGTTCGAGATCGCGGCCGAGGCGGCTGGAATCGGTGAGACCCCCGAGGAGCTCGTCAGCGCGCTCGACTATGTGCGCGAGACGATGGGGCAGTCGAAGATCGCCGTGTTCCGCGCCCTCACCGACGACGAAGACCAGGCGCAGCACGCGAACGCCGAGTTCGAGAGCGCATACGCCGCCCTCGCGGCCAGCGAAGGGCTGCGCGCCGTCCCGGGTGCGGAAGACCTCATCCGTCGCCTCCGCTCCGCCGGGGTGAAGGTGGCGCTGACTACCGGCTTCTCCCGCCCGACCCAGGATGCGGTGCTCGCGGCCCTCGGCTGGCAAGACCTCGCCGACGTCACTCTCAGCCCGGCCGAGGCCGGGCGGGGGCGCCCTTACCCCGACCTGCCGCTCACGGCGCTGCTGCGCACCGGCGCGACCAGCGTCGAAGGCATGGTCGTGGTGGGTGACACCGCGAGCGACATCGTCTCCGGCATTGCGGCCGGCGCCGGCCTCGTCGTCGGTGTGCTCACGGGCGCCCACGACGAAGACACTCTGCACGACGCCGGCGCCGATGCCGTCATCCCGAGTGTGGCAGACTTGCTCGACCTGCTCGGTTTCGACACCGACCCGCTCGCCGACCTCGACACCGACGCTGCCCTCCGGTGACGGTCCGGGCGGTCACCCCGCGTGTGTTGGAACCGCCGGCGCGCGCGGGCAAAGGGGTCAGCGTCTACCCGTCGGCGACGGCGATGGTGTGGCCGGGCGAGGGGCACCGGCACGAGGCCGTTGCTGTTCCCGGAGTGCGCCTGTCGCCGGGCGACGCCCTCGTCGAGATCGAGCTCGCCACGGTCTGCGGTTCCGATGTGCACACCGTCTCCGGGCACCGGTCGGCGCCGACGCCGCTGGTCCTCGGGCACGAGCAGGTAGGGCGCGTCGTCGCGCTCGGCCGCGGCGGAGCCAAGTCGACCGACGGGCACCGTATCGCGCTCGGTGAGCGGATCGTCTGGTCGGTGGCTGTGCCCTGCGGGCGGTGCGTCCGGTGCCGTCGCGGGCTGCCCCAGAAATGCCTCACCCTGCAGAAGTACGGTCACGAACGGATGCGCCGCGGTTGGGAGCTCTCCGGCGGATTCGCCACCCACGCGCACATCCTCGACGGCACGCCGATGGTGCCGGTGCCCGACGACATCCCCGCCACCGTGCTCGCTCCGGCGTCGTGCTCGACGGCGACCGTGGCTGCGGCGTTGGAGGCCGCGGCCGCGATCACGACGCTGGAGGGTGCCCTGGTGCTGGTAGCCGGCGCCGGGATGCTCGGTCTCACCGCCGTGGCGATGGCCACCGAGGCCGGCGCCCGCGTCGTCGTGAGCGATCCCGATCCGGCCCGTCGCGACACGGCTCTGACCTTCGGCGCCGTCGCCGTCTCTGATCCGCGATCCCCCGCCGATTCGCCGCTCGGCCTCGCCGCCGCTCTGGTGCGCGCCGACGGGCGCGGCGCCGCGCCGACCGTCGCGCTGGAGCTCTCGGGGGCGCCCGCGGCCGTGCGCGCCCTGCTCGCGGCCGTCGACGTCGGGGGCGCGCTCATCCTCGTCGGCTCGGTCTCGCCCGGCCCCGATATCGCCCTCGACCCCGAGCAGCTGGTGCGACGGCTGCTCACTGTTCGCGGAGTGCACAACTACGCGCCGCGGCACCTGGAGCAGGCGGTGCGGTTCCTCAGCGAGTCGTGGACACGTTTCCCGTTCGCCGCCCAGGTCGGCAAGACGTTCCCTCTCGCCGATGTCGACGAGGCGATCGCCGAGGCCGCGACAGGCACGTACCCCCGGGTCGCCGTGCTCCCGGGCTGAGCCGGGGTCAGACGGGGGATCGGCCCGAGAACTGCACCACCGGGCGGAACGGGATATGGAAGCGCTGCACATCGGTGAACCCGAAGACTTCCAGCGCGCGCCCGTCGAAGCTGAGCAGAACAGAGTCGGAAGCCCAGACCTCGAGCGGGGCGTGGCCGCATCCGATGGTGTCATCGTGCTTCACGCCTGCAGACCTCGCTCGGGATGCGCATCCCCCTCGTCGCAGCACCGATGGCGGGCGGTCCCCCGCCCTCGTTATCGCGGCCGCGCGCGCCGGAGCTCTGGGGTTCCTGGCCGGCGGCTACAAGACGCCGGAGGCACTGGCTGCTCAGATCGTCGAGGTGCGCCGTAGCGTCCCGGCTTTTGGGGGTGCTCTACTCGCCCCGGTTCTACGCAGACATTTCCACTCCCAAGTGGAAAGCGGGCGACATCGCCTTCTGGATCTGGAACGGTGACACCACCGCCAAGTACGACCACACCACGATCGTCACCTACGTCGACGCCAGCGGTAGCCCGTACTTCACCCAGCACTCGGCCAATCACTACAACCAGGCATACTCGGCCTATATCGTGGCTAATCCGCACGCGTACGTTGCTGACATGCACCTGCACACCAGCTACTAAGGATTTCCATGAAGCAGCCCGCCAAGGCCCGAGTCCTTCGCGTCACCGCGGTGACGGGACTTCTGCTTGCCTTGACGGGCTGCACACCTTCCTCCGATGTCGACTCCGGCGGCGCGCCCCCGCCGGACAGTGCTTCACACCTCGTGCCCAAGCTCCTTCGGGCACTCGAGTCAGGCAACCATAGTGGTGTCGACGAGCTCGTCCCCGGATCACCAGCAGGTGACGTGACCAGCGTCATCGCCGCCTGCACCTACCTGGACGGGCACGCGAGCCACACCAGCTTGGACGCACCGAACGGTCCACAAGCCGTGCTCGTCATCGCCTACAGCGACCTCAAAGGTTCAGATCCCTGCCGGTGGTGGATGTACTGGAATCAAGATCGGCGAGTGTGGACCATCGGCGCGGTCACAACCCCCTCATCGCCAACGCCCTAGTGCCGAGAGGATCGAGCCGACGCTCGCTCGATGGTTTGACACGGACGCACTCGTCTCCTCGATTTGGTGAAGCTGAGCGTTCGGCGCGCATCTCAAACTCTGTCTCGATGACATCCGCATTTGCCAGTTTGGGATGAGGCACCGGCCGATACGCCACGTGGCGAGCTGTTCTTGCGATGGCAGCAGGGGCGCCGAGCCTAAGGCTCGATGGGGCGAACTCGAGCGGCATACTGAATTTCGAGCTCAGCGTTCTTTGCGTCGCCGTCTGGCAGGTTGAGCGAGCGATAGACCGGGGGCTTTCGGCCGGCCTTGATGTATTCGCGACATATCCCCTCGGTCATGAGCTCAACGAGGACAACGCCAGCAAGCGATGAGATGGCTCCCGTTCGGGTTCCGTCGTCCAGTACCAGTGCCGCGTCCCCTTCGGGTGCTCCGGTGTGCGGGAGCGGCGCCGGCGCGATCGTCGCGTAGTAGTGGATCACCTCACCCTTGGTGGTGCCGGTACTTCGGCTACGGTGTGGACCACTACGGCCCGGACGGGAACGGCGGGAAACGACTGGGGGTAGCGGGAAGCGCATACAAATGCCAGAAAAAACCAATCCGCGGACTAAGCGGATCGTGAAATGGGTGGCGGGTGGACTCGCTTCAGTATTAGTCCTGGGTGCCGCATGGCTTGGGGTGAGCTACTTCGTCGATAGCCCGTGGCTCGCGGTCACTAGTGGGACGGAAACCAATGGAGTGCGGTGGTGGGCGTATGTGAGCCACAATGGCTCAGCGAACCAAGGCACCTTTGTGTCGATCGCGAGTCGCCGCTCCGAAAGTCGATGCATGCCTGCTTGCCGAGCTCGATGAGTTTGTCCTCGGTCAGATAGTCAAGCAATATCGGCTGAACATCGGGGTACTCGGAAAGCGTGGGCGTGATCGCGGCGATGTACGCTTCGTCAGCGGCCGACCGGGCGGCTGATGTTGGCGTGGATGCTGTCAGTGTCGCATGTGGAGCCGCAGCCGGGGCCGAGCCACAGCCGGTTAGCGCGAGCGCCACCGCGAGCGGCGCATCCGCCGTTCACCGGGCTGCGCTCGCCGACCCGGCATTCGACCGCACGGCCGTGACCCGCGCCTTCACCGGCCGCCGAGGAACAGCCGGCTGAGAACATCCTGCAAAATCTGAGCATTCTCACATAAAAACTCGGTTTCGACCGCTTATTCTCTTCCTTGCCCGACCCCCGTGAGGAAGCCCCCGTGACAGAGACTGCCCCGTCGACTCCGCCCACCCGCCACGCCGAGAGAGGCGTCGGACGCGCCATCGGCACACTCATCTTCGCCAGCCGCTGGTTGCAGGCCCCGCTCTACCTCGGGCTGATCGTCGCCCAGGCGATCTACGTCTTCGTGTTCATGACCGAGCTCTGGCACCTCGGGGCCAAGGTCATCGAAGACCCGACGCACATCGACGAAGCCACGATCATGCTCTACGTGCTCGGACTCATCGACGTCGTGATGATCGCCAACCTCCTGATCATGGTCATCGTCGGCGGCTACGAGACCTTCGTCTCACGCATGAACGTCGACGGCCACCCGGATCAGCCCGAATGGCTGTCCCATGTGAACGCCAACGTGCTCAAGGTGAAACTGGCGATGGCGATCATCGGCATCTCCTCCATCCACCTGCTCAAGACCTTCATCGGCGTCTCCGATATCGGAGCTGCCGGCGGCGGGTCGATCGACGGCGTCCGCTACACCTCCGAGGGGGTGCTGTGGCAGGTGGTCATCCACTGCGTCTTCATCCTGTCGGCCGTGGCGCTCGCCGCCATCGACCGGATGTCGAGGAAGAACTAGCCCGGCGGCTCAGCCTTCCGCCGGTGGGACGACCTTCTCGTCCTGGGCGGGGAAGACCACCTTCTGGATGATGATGATCGCGCTCGCCGCGACCGGGATCGCGACCAGCGCGCCCAGGATCCCGCCGATCGTGCCGCCGCCCACCGCGGCGATGACCACGATCGCCCCGGGCACGGAGACCGCTTTGTTCATGATCCGGGGGCTGATGATGTACGCCTCGACCTGCATGTAGACGAGGTAGTAGATGAACGCGACCAGCGCGGTGAGCGGTGAGGCGATCAGGCAGATCAACGAGTTGACGACCGCACCGATCAACGTTCCGACCAACGGGATGAGTGAGCCGAGGAACGCGATCAGCGCGAGCAGGGCGGGCATCGGCGCCCCGATGATGGTGAGGAAGATCAGGCTGAGGACGCCGTTGATCAGCGCGAGGCCGGCCTGCCCGATGACGTAGCGGCCGACGGCGCCGGAGACGTCTTCGACGAGTTCGCTGAACCGTTCGCGACGGTAGGCGGGCACGAACCGGGCCGCGATCCCTTTGATCGACCGCAGTGAGGCCATGAAGTACAGCGTGAGGATCAGTACGATGGTCACCCCGGTGACACCACCTGCGATGCCCGCGCCGACGGCGATCAGGCCACCGCCGATGGTGGCCAGGTTGCCGGGATCTTTGAGGAAGTTGAGGATGCCGTCCAGCCCCTGCTGGATGCTGTCGCCGTACTGCCGCGTGACGTCTTTGTACCAGCCGCTTCTGGTGATGTCGTCGACCGTCGTCGGCAGGGTCTTCACCAGGTGGCTGATCTGTTCGACCAGCACGGGCACGATCGCGAGGATGATGCCCGCGAACACGATGATCACCGCAGCGACGACGATCGTGACCGCGGCGCCGCGCGGAAGCTTGCGTTCGATGAACGAGACGATCGGGTCGAGCCCCAGAGCGAGGAAGAGCGCGAGACCGATGTAGACGAGCACGGTCGAGAGCTGCCCCACCACCGCGCCGATCAGCAGTGCGACGAGCACCCCGAGCGCGCCGACCAGCCCGAACGAGAACGGCCGGATGCGGTGGGCGCCGACCGCGGTGCGCGGCGCGGGTGCGACGGCATCCTGTTTCTGCTGCTTCTTCACGTGACCCCCTGGTTCGACGCCGGGACCCGACCATACCACCGTGTCCGTTCGCCGTCAGGGGTCAGATCTCGAGCTTCTGGAGCACGCGACATTCGATCGAGTGTTGATAAATGGTACTCAGCGTCGTATTATTCCGAGTGGAATAATCAACCTGGAATTCGAACGATCATGACACCCCCCACCCCGCTCACGCCCCTCGGCGTCGCCGCGCTCGCGCTGCTCGTCGAGCGACCGATGCACCCCTACGAGATGTACCAGACGCTCATCCAGCGCTCGGAGGATCGCGTCGTCAAGGTGAGGCCGGGTTCGCTCTATCACACGGTGGACAGGCTGGCCGGGCTGGGATTGCTGCGGGCGACCGGGACCGAGCGCGAGGGCAACAGACCGGAGCGCACGACGTATGAGATCACCGAGCAAGGAAACCTCGCTCTCAGCGAGCGGATCGCGACCATCCTCGCGACGCCGACCAACGAGTACCCGGAGTTTCCGCTCGCCCTCGGAGAGTCGCACAATCTGCCGCTCGAGTCGGTCATCCAGCTGTTGCGCAACCGGCTGAACCTGCTGCGCGCCGACCTGGCGTTCATCGACGACGGCATCGCCGACCTCCGGGCGAAATCGTTGCCCCGCAAGTACTGGATCAACGTGGAATACACGCGGACACTGACCCGGGTCGAAGTGACCTGGCTGGAGTCCCTCATCGACGACCTCGAATCAGGCGAACTGTCCTGGACCGAGGAGAAGAACCATCAGAAGGAAGACTCGACATGGAAAAAGAACTGAAGCCGTGGCCGGCGCTCTGGGCGCTGGTCATCGGGTTCTTCATGATCCTCATCGACACGACAATCGTGTCGGTCGCCAACCCGGCGATCATGAAAGGCCTGAACCTCGGCACCGACTACAACGCCGTCATCTGGGTGACGAGCGCCTACCTGCTCTCGTACGCCGTTCCCCTGCTGATCACCGGCCGTCTCGGTGACCGCTTCGGCCCGAAGAACCTCTACCTCGTCGGCCTCGTGATCTTCACGCTCGCCTCCGCGTGGTGCGGATTCTCCGGAACGATGGCCGGCGGCGGCATCGGCATGCTCATCACCGCCCGTGTCGTGCAGGGTCTCGGCGCCTCGCTGATGACGCCGCAGACGATGGCTGTGATCACGCGGATCTTCCCGCCCGACCGTCGCGGCGCGGCGATGGGGCTCTGGGGTGCCGTCGCCGGTGTCGCCACGCTGATCGGCCCGCTGCTCGGCGGCGTGCTCGTCGACGGACTCGGCTGGGAGTGGATCTTCTTCATCAACGTGCCTGTCGGTGTCGTGGCCTTCATCCTCGCGGCACGGCTCGTGCCGAAACTGCCCACCCACAAGCACCGCTTCGACATCATCGGTGTGGTGCTCAGTGCCGTCGGCATGTTCCTCCTCGTGTTCGGCATCCAGGAGGGCGGAACCTACAACTGGGGCGTCATCACCGGCCCGATCTCCGTGTGGGGTCTGATCATCGCCGGCATCGTGGTGCTCGTCGCGTTCGTCGTGTGGCAGGCCTTCAACAAGAAGGAGCCGCTGCTGCCGCTCGCGCTATTCCGCGACCGCAACTTCTCGCTCTCGAACGGCGCCATCACGGCCGTCGGGTTCGCGGTGACCTGCATGGCTCTGCCGCTGGTGTTCTACTTCCAGACCGTGCGTGGCCTCACGCCGACCGAGTCCGCGCTGATGCTCGCCCCGATGGCCGTGTTCTCGGGCGTGTTCGCTCCCTTCGTCGGCAAGCTCATCGACCGGATCAACCCGCGCTACTTCGCTACCACCGGGCTCGTGCTGTTCGCGGTCTCACTGTTCTGGTACTCGCGGCTGCTCACCCCGGATGTGTCGATCTGGTGGCTGCTCGCTCCGAGCGCCCTGCTCGGTATCGCCATGTCGGGGGTCTGGGGCCCGATCTCGACGACGGCCACCCGGAACCTTCCGATGAACCAGGCGGGCGCCGGCTCCGGCGTCTTCAACACCACCCGTCAGGTGGGTGCCGTGCTCGGTTCGGCGTCGATCGCTGCGCTCATCTCCGGCCGTCTCGCCGTCGATCTGCCCAAGGCGCCCGGTGGCGCCTCCGGCGCCGGCGCGGTGACCGGGGGAACGGAGCTTCCCGAGTTCCTGCACGCCGGGTTCACCCAGGCCATGTCGGAGGCGCTGCTCCTCCCGGCCGCCGTCGCCTTCCTGGGCGCCATCATCGTGGTGTTCTGGGCCAAGCCGAAGCCGCCGGCCTGGGGCCCGCGGGCCGACGCGGCTGCTGCCGCCGCGGGCGCTGCCGCCGCGGGCGCCGCTGCTGGCGCTTCCGGTGCGGGCGCTTCCGGTGCGGTGGACGGCCTTCCCTCCGGCGCCGGTCAGCCGGAGCCGGTCGGTGTCGCCGCCGCTCACGGCTCGCATGCCGCAGCGGTGCCGCTTGATGCGGTGACGCACGGCTCGCATGCCGCCGACGTTCCGCCCGTCACCGATCTGGCTCCCGACGAGGAGCCGCCGCACGGCCTCCACGCCGCCCCGGTCGACTGATCCGACAGAGAAGGCCCCGCCCGTTCTCCGGGCGGGGCCTTCTCTGTCCGAACATGTCGGACGAATCGGCCCAGCCGGCCGAAAACGTCGTCGCCGGCTACGCTGCTGTCCCCGCCACTGCCCGCACCGCATTGGACCACGGGTCGTCGAACGTCACCGACCGACCGTCGTCGCGAGCTTCGATGCCGTAGTGCCGCATCCGTTCGCTCAGCTCGCCGAGATCGTCAGCGTTCGGCACGCGGATCTCCACCTGACCGAGCCCGAGCGCCAGCTGCCGGCGCCCCGCGCCGCGGCTGTTCCAGGTGTTCATGGCCATGTGGTGGTGGTAGCCGCCGGCGCTCACGAAGAGCGCCTGGTCGCCGAGCGCGGCGGTCGTCTCGAAGCCGAGACGGTTCACGTAGAACTCGCGTGCCGAGGCCACGTCGCCCACCGATAGGTGCACGTGGCCGACCGTGGCCGAGCCGAGTCTGCTGCCGTCTGCGGCGTCGACGGATGCGGCGGCCCGCTCGCTGAGGTTCTCGCCGAGGAAGTCGTTCGGATCGAGGTACAGGGTGCCCATCTCCACCTGACCGTGAGCCCAGCTCCACTGCGTGCGGTCGCGGTCCCAGTAGAGTTCCACGCCATTGCCCTCGGGGTCCGTGAAGTAGAACGCCTTGCTCACCAGGTGATCGGCGCTTCCCGTGAAGGTGCCCGGCGCCCTGGTCGCCACGGAGTACACGGCGGCGGCGAGGGTCTCTTCGCTGTCGAACAGGATCGCGGTGTGGAAGAGGCCGGCGTCGTGCGGCGATGCGTGCCGCAGCTCGGGAGCGTGCTCCAGGATGACGATGGGGGTCGCATCCCGGCCGAGGATCACCCGGCTCCCCTCCGCGGCGAGCACGCTGAGGGTGACGCCGTCGCGGTAGTAGGCGGTCATCGTGTCGAGGTCGGCCACGCGCAGCGTGACGGCGCCCATGGCGGTGTCGGGGGAGAGGAGCTCGGTCATGCCCCGTTCAACGCTTGGGCGGCTCCCGGTATTTCTTGAGGGTGTGCACGGCGGGGGTCTTCGCCGATCCGGTCGAGTTCCGCCGCCAGGATTGCTCGGGCCGTGACGGAGTCGAGCGCGGGGGCTGGTCCGACCAGGTGCGCGGCCATCCCGTCGATGAGCGCCCGGAGCCGGTCGGCGGCCCGGTCGAGCTCGGTCGCGGTCGTGCCGGCGGGCGAGTGCGCTTCGACCAGCTGCCGGATGAGCAGCAGTAGGGCCGCGTCCGAGTCGCGTTTCACAGGGGCGAGCGTCGCGTCCGACAGGGTCGCTCCGGCGAACACCAGCCAGACCTCCATCTCTTCGCGTCGCTCATCGTCGAGGGGGAGGAACTGCTCCAGCAGCAGTTGCGGGTCGGGGCCATCCGCTCCGGCTTCGTGCAGTATGCGGCGTACGCGTTCGGTGGTGCGGTCGATGACGAGGCGCATCGCGAACTCCACGACGTCGGCCTGCCGGGGGAAGTAGTGGCGCAGCGACCCGAGCACCATGCCGGCTTCGGCCGCCACCGTGCGCGTGCTCACCGCGTTGATGCCGTCGCGGCGGATCACCCGCCAGACGGCTTCGCCGATGTGCCGGCGGCGTTCCTCGACGGACTCGCTGGTTCTCATGCGGACTACGATACGGTTCCTCTCCCTCGACGAGTCTAGTACGACTGTGCTAGAAATGAGCATGCTCATCGCTGTGATCGTCGCCTGCGAGATCCTGTTCTGGATCCTCCTGCTGGCCGGACTCCTCTCTCGCTATGTGCTGCGCCGCCGCCGCCTCGGTGGGATGCTGCTCGTTCTGGTGCCTGTGACAGACCTTGTCCTCCTGGCCGCCACCGTCCTCGACCTCGCCCGGGGAGCGACCGCCGAATGGACGCACGGTCTCGCGGCCGCCTACCTCGGCTTCTCGGTCGCGTTCGGTCACGGCATCATCACCCGGATGGATGCGCGTTTCGCCCACCGGTTCGCCGGCGGCCCGGCACCGGTGACAGTGCCGAAAGGAGGACCGCCGCGTGTGCGCCACGAGTGGAGACAGTTCGGCCTGACCGTCGTCGCCTGGGCGATCGCCTGCGTGCTGCTCCTCGCAGCGATCGCGATCGTCGGCGACCACGACCGCACCGCGGCCCTCCAGGGCTGGCTCTCGACGCTCACGCTCGTGCTCGGCATCTGCGCGATCTGGCCGGTGAGCTATACCCTCTGGCCCGGCAAGGCTTCGACCCCGCGGTGAGGCGTCCGCGCCGCGCTCAATCCGCTGTGAGGCGGGCGAGCAGTTCGCGGTAGCGCGCGGCCGTCCGCTCCACGACATCTGCCGGAAGGGCCGGCGGAGTGCCGTTCTTGTCCCAATGGGCGGCGAGCCAGTCGCGAACGATCTGCTTGTCGAAGCTGGCCATCCGCTCGGCCGGGGTGGTGCCCGCGGCGTAGGCCGCCGCATCCCAGTACCGGCTCGAGTCGCTGGTGAGCACCTCATCGGCGAGGGTGATCTCGCCGGTAGTGCGGTCGGCTCCGAACTCGAACTTGGTGTCGGCGATGATCACGCCGTGTGCCTCGGCGATCTCGGAGCCCAGACGGTAGATCAGCAGAGACAGTCGGCGCAGTTCCTCGGCGACCGGTGCGCCGACGAGTTCGATCGTGCGCTCGAAGCTGATGTTCTCGTCGTGCTGCCCGAGCGGCGCCTTCCATGCGGGCGTGTAGATCGGTTCGGGCAGCCGGTCGCCGTTGCCGAGCCCGGCGGGCAGGGGGATGCCGCACACGCCCTGCGTCGCCTGGTACTCCGCCCACCCGCTACCGGTGAGGTAGCCGCGCACCACGCACTCGATCGGGAACATGTGCAGTGGCTTCACCAGCATGGAACGGCCGGCCACCGCATCCGGGATCGCTTCGACGACCCGATCGCCCACCAGGCGGTGGTCGGGGATGAGGTGGTTCGGCACCGTCGACAGCCGGTCGAACCACCACAGGCTCAGGGTGGTGAGCAGTTCCCCTTTTCCGGGGATGCCCGGCACGAGCACGTGGTCGAAGGCGCTCACCCGGTCGCTCGCCACCACGAGCACGGCGTCGGTGTCTTCGAGGCCGCCGGCCCGCTCGGGAACGTAGAGGTCGCGCACCTTTCCGGAGTAGACGTGCGACCAGGAGGGCAGGGCGGCTGAGGAAGTCACGCGCCCATCTTAAGGGGCGCGTGCGGCGCTACTCGCTCGTGCCGTCGTCCCCCGCCGGTGATCCGCCGCGCACCTCGTGGCTCCGGTCGCGCACGTCGCGGCGGTCGGTCGGCAGCAGGAAGCCGGCGGCGATCAGCCACAGCATTCCGCCGAAGCGCCCGATGGGCAGCAGGAACTGCAGCGGTTCGACCGCGAGCGAGAGGAAGCTGAGTTCCGCCAGTGCGGCGATGACGAGCCCGGCCCACGCGAGCCAGCGGGGGAACAGGCGCAGGATGAGGGCAGGCACCGCGATGCCGGCGAGGAGCAGACCCATGCCGGTGACGGAGCCGACGCCCCCGGTGGCGAACGACAGGAAGGAGAGCGCCAGGGCGAGGTTCGCATCCGTCGTGACCTCCGGGCGGCTGAGTACGAATTCGGCCAGGGCCGAGACCATGAGCAGCACCGAGGCGGTCAGGCCGCCGAAGAAACCGATGGCCGGCCCGGGGACGCGCACGCCGAGCCGCTGGAGACGCGCGAACGCCGTGGCGGCGAAGATGCCGAGCGGGACGGCGGAACCGAACTGCAGCATCGAGGTGACCCGGATGCTCGCCCAGTCTTTCTGCGCGTACGCCATGACCGCGTCTTTCCCGTCGAATGGCGAGACGAAGGCCTGGCCGCCTGTCAGCACAGCGCCGATGAGGAGGGAGGCGAGCAGGAGCGCGGCCGAGACGATGGCCAGTGTGCCCAGATGGGGTCCGCCCGATCGGCGGGCGGGAGCAGGAAGAGCGTTCATGATGAAATGATTACACTTTGTAATCGTTTATCGCAAGGGGTATTCTGGATCCGTGACCGTCGCATCCGCCCCCCGCCCCGAACGGCCATCGCCGCGCACCGCCTTCCTGCTCACGCAGCTCGGCGCGCACGCCGCCGACCGCTTCGCTGCGCGTGTCGCCGAGATCGGTCTCACGCCGCGCGACGCCGGGGCTCTGCGGGCCCTCGGCCGCAGCCCGGGCATCAGCCAGCGCGAGCTCGCCGGCCGGCTCGGCACGGTGCCCAGCCGGCTCGTCGCCCTTGTCGACGACCTCGAGAACCGGGGGCTCGTCGAACGAGTCCGCAGCGCGAAAGACCGTCGCAACTATGAGCTCCAACTCACCGACGCCGGAACCGCCCTTCTGGCGCAGCTGAGAACCGTCGCCGACGCGCACCAGGACGGACTGCTCAAAACGCTCGACGACGACGAACGTCTCGTGCTCTCGCGCCTGCTGGCGAAAGTCGCGGCAGGGGCGGGGCTCGGCCCCGACGGGCACCCTGGCTACGCTCGCGATGAATCGCGCCACGACTGACGCCGCCCCAACCGTTCCCTACGCGAGCAGTTTGGCCTTCGCCGCGCTG
Organism: Leifsonia poae; assembly: GCF_020009625.1. Classification (NCBI taxonomy): domain Bacteria; kingdom Bacillati; phylum Actinomycetota; class Actinomycetes; order Micrococcales; family Microbacteriaceae; genus Leifsonia; species Leifsonia poae. The sequence goes on along the minus strand of NZ_JAIHLP010000002.1, from coordinate 2,067,566 downwards.
AACTCATCGTCCGACAGGATGCCCTGCGAGTGCAGTGCCCCCAGCTGGGAGAGCTGAGTCATCAGATCGGAGCCGCCGGAATCCGCCGGGGCCGCCGGCGTCGCCTGCGCCACGGCCTGCTGCGCCGCCGCACCCATGGCGGCCTGCTGCTGCTGGGCTTGGAACTGTTCGGCCTCGTACTGCTCCTGCGCCTTCGCCTCTTGGTGGGAGCGCATCCCACCGGCGACGGCGGTCGCGGTTCCCGCGACGACCGCGGTGCGGGCGGCGAGCCCCAGCAATCCGGGACGACCTACTCGACGGATGAACGGCATGGTGTTCTCCTTCTGCTCTCGTACGCGGCCGCGTGATGCAGCCCCGCTGTGGATGCGCCGGAGCGCCTGAGGCCTGCGGTGGTCACTCCTCGGCGGCTTCGGTGAGCACGGCGTTCACGACCGGTGCCGGGATGCGTTCGGCGTGCACGACGCTCCCGCCCGCGGCGAAGAACCGGTTGGCGAGGTTCTTGGCCCAGGTGTGTTCGAGCACGAGGATCGCGCCGGAGGTGCCGGGATCGATCAGCTCGGTGATGTCGTCCACGTCTTCGGCGCCGGCGAGCCCGCTGGCTTCCAGGGTGACGCCGGCCAGGCCGTACTCGTCGCCGACATCGTCGAATTCGAGCAGCGTGACCTCACCGCTCGGCGCACGCGACACGAAGAGCAGATCGAGCAGCCGCACCGTTCCGGTGTCGAGGAGATCGAGGATCGCCTGCACCACACCCGGCGATGGTCTGTCGCTGTCGAATTGCGCGACGATGAATTCAGCTGGTCCGTACTCGAAATCGGTCACGCAATTCCTCCGCTCGCTCTACGGCGCGGCGCCGTAGTCGTCACGCTACCAGCGCGGGTCGGCCGTGAGAAGACATAGTCGTCTCGCGTTCATGTGCACGGTCACACAACCTGCGAGACTGGTGCGCACAGGTTCGAAGGAGGCCGGCGTGGGCGAGTGGAATTGGGCTGGGAATCACGAGTACCGGGCGAAGCGCATCGCGCATCCCACCGGCGTCGACGAGCTGCGTGACCTCATCGTCGCGGCGCGCTCCGTGCGGGCGCTCGGCTCCCGGCACTCGTTCAACGATCTCGCCGATGACACTGATCTTCTGGTGAGCACGGCCGGGCTTCCCGCCGAGGTGCGCATCGATGAGGGGGCCCGGGCCGTGACCGTCGGCGGCGGCACCCGCTACGGCGACCTCGCCCGCGTGCTGCAGAATTCCGGCTGGGCGCTGGCGAACCTGGCCTCGCTCCCGCACATCTCGGTGGCCGGCGCCGTCGCCACCGCCACCCACGGGTCGGGCGACCGCAACGGCAACCTGGCCACCGCGGTGCGGGCCCTGCGCATCCTGCGCGCCGACGGGGAGATCGTCGATCTCGATCGCGACGATCCGTCGTTCGCCGGCGCGGTCGTCTCGCTCGGTGCCCTCGGCGTCGTGACCGAGTTGACGCTCGACATCCAGCCCACGTTCGGCGTGCGCCAGCGGTTGTTCGAGACCCTGCCCTGGTCGACCGTGTTCGACCGGTTCGACGACATCACCTCGGCGGCGTACAGCGTCTCCCTCTTCACGACCTGGACCGAGGATGCGGTCGGTCTCGCCTGGCTGAAGGAGCGGGAGGGCGACACCGTCACCGTCGGCGACGACTTCTTCGGCGCCCGCGCGCTCACCGAGCCGAGGCACATGATCCCGACCATGGATGTGCGCAACACCACCGAGCAGCTCGGCGTCGTCGGCCCGTGGAACGAGCGGCTTCCCCACTTCCGTCTCGAGTTCACGCCGTCCAACGGCGAAGAGATCCAGTCGGAGTACCTCGTGCCACGTGCTCGCGCGGTGGAAGCCATCGAGGCCGTCCGCGCGCTCGGCCCGCTCGTGGCCCCGCTGCTCCAGGTCACCGAGATCCGCACAGTCGCCGCCGACGGACTGTGGTTGTCGTCGGCCTACGAGACGGATGCGGTCGGCCTGCACTTCACCTGGCTGCGAGATCAGGCGGGCGTCGAAGCGGTGCTGCCCGCTGTCGAGGATGCCCTTCTCCCTTTGGGAGCCCGGCCTCACTGGGGCAAGGTCTATCGCGACACTGCCGGTGTCGTGCCGACCCGCTATCCGCGGCTCGCGGAGTTCCGCACGCTGACGGAGACGTTCGACCCGCAGGGCACGTTCCGCAACGCCTTCCTCGCCCGCCTGCTCGACTGAGCCTGCAACCGGTTCAGACGACGCGGGCGGCGATGTCTGTGCGGTACTGCGAGCCGTCGAGGCCGATCTTCCCGACCGCCTCGTAAGCGAGCGCGCGCGCCTCGGCGAAGGTGGTCCCGCGGGCGACGACGCAGAGCACCCGGCCGCCGGTCGCGAGCAGGGCGCCGGTCGCGGCATCCCGGACCGTCGCCGCGTGCGCGATCGTCACCTCGGGGACGGCGGCGGCCTCGTCGAGCCCGGTGATCGCCCGGCCGGTGAGCGGGGCTTCCGGGTAGCCTTCGCTGGCGAGCACGACGGCGACGGCCACGTCGAGCGCGAACTCTGGCCGCGGCTGCGTGGCGAGAGCGCCGGTGGCGGCCGCGAACAGCAGCTCGGAGAGCGGCGTGACCAGACGCGGCAGAACAACCTGGGTCTCCGGGTCGCCGAAGCGGGCATTGAACTCGATGACGCGGATGCCGCGGCCGGTCAGGATGAGCCCGCAGTAGAGCAGCCCGATGAACGGGGTCTGCTCGCGGGCGAGTTGGCGCACGGTGGGCAGGGCCACGGTCTCGATGACCTCGTCGACGAACGTCTCCGGCAGCCACGGGAGCGGGGAGTATGCGCCCATGCCGCCGGTGTTGGGGCCGGCGTCGCCGTCGAGCAGGCGCTTGTAGTCCTGCGCGGGCGAGAGGGGCAGCACGGTGTGGCCGTCGCTCACGAGGAACAGCGACACCTCTTGGCCGTCGAGGAACTCTTCGACGAGGACGGCGCCGTGCTCCAGGTAGTGCGAGCTGTGGGCGACGGCCGCCTCGCGGTCCTCGGTGACGAGAACGCCCTTGCCGGCGGCGAGCCCGTCTGCCTTCACGACGTAGGGGGCTCCGAACGCGTCGAGCGCCTCTTCGGCCTCGAGCAGGGTGGTGGCGCGGACGGCACGGCCGGTGGGAACACCGGCCGCATCCATGATCCGCTTCGCGAACGTCTTGGAGCCTTCGAGCTGCGCCGCCACCTTGCCGGGGCCGAACACCGGGATGCCGCGCGTGCGCAGCGGGTCGGCCACTCCGGCCACCAGCGGTGCCTCCGGCCCGATCACCACGAGATCGATGTCGTGCTCGATCGCGTACTCGGTGACGGCCTCGCCGTTCAGCGGGTCCAGGCCCGGTTCGACCGACACGTCTTGGGCGATCCCGGCGTTGCCCGGCGCCACGACGATCTCGTGCGCCACCTCTTCCGTCAGCAGCGACGTGACGATGGCGTGCTCGCGCGCGCCCGAACCCAGCACCAGAATCTTCACGCCCAAATCCTACCCATCCCCCTTTCTTTCGTTTCCTCCGTTTCCTCCGAACGGGCGTGCGGGAGGATGGGGGGATGGCGAGGGCGAAGATCCAGGATGCGGACGGTGAGGCGGCGGTGCACGCCGCGCTGGGGGAGGGCGCGGACCGCAACGCACGGGCGACAGCGGTGCGCTACCTCCTGCAACTGCTGGCGGAGCGGGCGCCCGGCAACACCGTGGAGGTTCGGGTGCCGCCGTTCGGAGCTGTGCAGTGCATCCCGGGCCCCCGTCACACGCGCGGCACCCCGCCCAACGTGATCGAGACGGATGCGGCCACCTGGCTCGCACTCGCCACCGGCCGCACGACGTGGGAGCAGGCCGTGGCGGCGGGGCAGGTGCACGCCTCCGGTCAGCGCGCAGACCTGCACGGGCTCCTGCCGCTGCGGGTCGCCGGAATCTCGTGAGGCTCCGCTCCCAGCTTCATTAAGGGACAATAGGGACATGAGCGACAACCCCGAGGAGCAGGCCACCGTCACCGAGAGCTCGGTGCGGGTCAAGCGCTCGCCGAGGTACTTCCGGTTCATGCTGGCGGGTGCGCTGGTGTTCGTGGTCGTCGCGCTGATCCTGACGTTCGCCTTCCCGCCGAACCCCACCTACGACCGCGGAACCGTCTTCGGCTTCCTGCTGCTGTTCTGCGTGGTCGTCGGCGTGGCGCTCGGGGCTTTCGTCGCCCTGCTGATCGACCGTTCCAGCACGCGCAGGGCGCGTACCGTTCTGGCGGATAGACTGGACGTGCACGTCACCCACAGCGAGTCAGCGGCTGTCGACGAAGCATCCGACACCCACAAATCCATCGAGAACTAACTCATCCCGATCTAAGGGGGTTCCGGTTTGTCCGGAGGCGACGGTCTTCTCAGTCACGATCTTCTGCCCGGCGAGAAGGGTCCGCAGGATGCCTGCGGTGTCTTCGGCGTCTGGGCTCCGGGCGAGGAGGTGGCGAAGCTCAGCTACTTCGGCCTCTACGCCCTGCAGCACCGCGGCCAGGAGTCGGCCGGCATCGCCACCAGCGACGGCAACAAGATCCTCATCTACAAAGACATGGGTCTGGTCTCGCAGGTGTTCAACGAGAACGCCCTCAACTCCCTGACCGGCCACATCGCCGTCGGCCACTGCCGTTATTCGACCACCGGCTCATCCACCTGGCAGAACGCGCAGCCGACGCTCGGCCGCACCGCGAGTGGAACGGTCGCGCTCGGCCACAACGGCAACCTCACCAATACGGCCGAGCTGATGCAGCTCGTGCACGACCGCTACCCGGAGCTCGACGGCGAGCTCTCCCGCGGCAACACCACCGACACCGCCGTGGTCACGGCGCTGCTCACCGGTGACCTCGACCACACGCTGGAGGCGACTGCCCTCGAGGTGCTTCCGCACCTGCGCGGCGCATTCTGTCTCGTCTTCATGGACGAGCACACCCTCTATGCCGCCCGCGACCCGCAGGGTGTGCGTCCGCTGGTACTGGGCCGGCTTGAGCGCGGATGGGTCGTCGCCTCCGAGACCGCCGCCCTCGACATCGTCGGCGCCAGTTTTGTGCGCGAGATCGAGCCGGGCGAGCTCGTCGCGATCGACGAGAACGGATTGCGCACCCAGCGGTTCGCCGAAGAGAAGCGCGCCGGCTGCGTCTTCGAGTACGTCTACCTCGCCCGGCCCGACACCACCATCGCCGGCCGTGGCGTGCACGAGGCCCGCGTCGAGATGGGCCGGCAGCTGGCCCGCGAGCACCAGGTGGAAGCCGACCTCGTCATCCCCACCCCGGAGTCGGGCACGCCGGCCGCGATCGGGTACGCCCAGGCATCGGGCATCCCCTTCGGCCAGGGTCTCGTGAAGAACTCCTATGTGGGTCGCACGTTCATCCAACCGTCGCAGACCATCCGTCAGCGCGGCATCAAGCTCAAGCTGAACCCGCTCAAAGAGGTCATCAAGGGCAAGCGTCTGGTGGTCGTCGACGATTCGATTGTGCGCGGCAACACGCAGCGTGCTCTCGTCTCCATGCTGCGTGAGGCCGGCGCCGCCGAGGTGCACGTGCGCATCTCCAGCCCGCCCATCACCTGGCCGTGCTTCTACGGCATCGACTTCGCCTCGCGCGCCGAACTGATCGCGACCGGCCTCGCCGTCGACGAGGTGCGGCAGTCGATCGGCGCTGACAGCCTCGGCTACCTCTCGGCCGAAGGGATGATCGCCGCCACCGAGCAGCCGCGCGAGCGTCTCTGCACCGCCTGCTTCACCGGGGTCTACCCGATCGAGCTCCCGGATGCGCACCACCTCGGCAAGAACCTGCTGGAGCGTCCCGCCGGCGCCGAATCGCCCGTCGAGGGCGCGGCTGCGGCCGACGGATGCGACCCCGGTCCCGACTCCGAGCTCGAGTCCCTGCTCCCCGCGGCGACGCTCGGCGATCCGGCCCGTCAGGAGTAGTCCCTCGTTCGGCCGACCGCCGACATCGTGGCTCTGCCGCCGGTGGATCGGCCGGGTCCGGCGCGCCCGGAACGCTTCGGCGGGCGCCGTCGATGGCTCGAAGACGGCACGAATGAACCTTCTCTGAACGGTTTCGAAACTGCCTGAGAGGTCTCTCAGGTTCTCAATAGGCTTCGAATCGCTGCGCGTGTTCGTCTCCAACCGCGACTTCCGGCTCAACCCGCCCGGTTCCGAGACGGTGGCCGCGGCGGGAGGAAGTCGATGTCCCGGAGCGTGGCGTCGAGGGTCTCGGCCGCGGTGAAGCGGTGCGTGCGGATGCCGCGGGATTCGGCCGCGCGGAGGTTCTCGTCGCGATCGTCGATGAACAGTGTGTCCTCCGGAGGCCGTTCGGCGAGCGAAAGAGCGATGTCGAAGATCTCCGGTGTCGGTTTCGCCAGGCGCAGCTCGGCGCTGAACAGCAGCAGCGTGAAGACCTCCGTCAGATCGGCGTGCCGGCCGACCTCCTCGGCGAGGTCGTGGGGCGCGTTCGACAGCAGGGTCAGCTGGGCTCCTCGCCGGTAGGCGTCGCGCAGTGCCGCGATCGTCGCGGTGTTCAGGTGGGTCCAGCTTTCGAGGTCACGGCGTCGGAGCTCGGCGAGCTCATCTCGGGGCACGGGCCGGCCGACGACGTCGGCCCAATACTCCTGCGCCGATGAGCCGCGGTCGTATGGCGCCCGGAACGCCCAGTACCGTTCGCTGAACGTCTCGGGCGGCAGGCCGACAAGGGCGGCCATCCCGGTCATGGCGGCGGGGGGTTGTGGTCGGCTGATCACTTCGCCGAAGTCCACGAGCAGGTGTTTCGTCACGGTCACGACCGTCCTTCCTGGATGCACGCGGCGACAGAACATTCACAATACATGACCAAACGAACATCATCCGTGTATGTTTGTCGACATGAGCGGAAACCCGAGACACGAGGCCATCCTTGAGGCCCTCAACGCCCGCGGTCGCGTCGACGTCACCGATGTCGCCTCCGCCTTCGACGTGTCCGAGGTCACCGTCCGCCGTGACCTCGACCAGCTCGCCCGGGCCGGCATCCTGCGCCGGGTGCGCGGCGGAGCGGTGAGCGTGCGGATGCGTGGCGAAGGCCTGCCCTACGCGCTGCGCCGCCTCGAAGACACTTCGGCGAAGGAGCGGATCGCGGTGGCGGCCGCGGCCCTGGTGGCCGACGGCGAAGCGGTGTGCGTCGACAGCGGCACCACGGCGGCTGAGCTCGCCCGGCGGCTGGCGTCGCGCCGACTGACCGTCATGCCCTTCAGTATCCAGGCCCTCAACGCGCTCGCGGGAAGCGAGACCGCGCACATCCTGCTTCCGGGCGGTTCCGTCAACCCGGAAGAGGGGTCGATCGTCGGCCCGCTGCTCGAACAGTCGCTTCGCGGGCTGCGCTTCGACACCGTGTTCCTCAGCTGCTGCGGCGCCTCGATCGAAGACGGCGTCACCGCGCACGACCTCGAGGATGCGGCGGCGAAGCGGGCGATGGTCGGTGCCGGTCGCCGCGTGGTACTGATCGCCGAAGGGGCGAAGTTCTCCCGGTCGGCGATGTCCGTCACCTGCGGCTTCCGCGACGTCGACGTCGTGGTCACCGATGACACGGCGCCGGAGGACGTGCTCACCGAGCTCCGCTCCCTCGGCGTCGAGATCGTCATCGCCTGACTCCGTGCCGGCCGCCGCATCCCCGCCCCTCGCCCCTGTCTGGAGAAGTCATTGAAGACCGTCTCGTCCTGGTCGTTGCACCGCACGCTCGGTTCCGGCGTGCCGCTGCTTGAGCTGCCCGCCCTGCTGAAATTGCGCGGGTTCGACACCGTGCAGCTCTGCCACTTCCATCTGCCGTCGCGGGAGGCGGGCTACCTCGACGAGCTCTGGCAGGCGCTGGCCGAGTCGGGCATAGCCCTCGACGCGCTGCTCATCGACGACGGCGACCTGACGAACCCCGACGACGGCGAAGCGCACCGTGACTGGATCAGCGGCTGGGTCGAGGATGCGACCATCCTGGGGGCACGGCGCGCCCGGGTCATCGCGGGTCGATCGGCACCTGACGAGGAGACGCTCCGCGCGAGCGCCCAGGGTCTCGCGCGGCTCGCTCGCGACCACGACGGCATCCGCATCGTGACCGAGAACTGGCTCGAACTCACCCCCGGTCCTCGCGAAGTGCTGCAGCTCCTCGATGCGGCCGGCGGCGCGGTCGGCCTCCTGATCGACACCGGCAACTGGGTCGGCGAGACCAAGTACGACGACCTTGCCGCGGTCGCGGCCCGCGGTGAGACCTGCCACGCGAAGTGCCACTTCGGTCCTGCCGGCGGCGACCTCGACGACTACCGTCGCTCGCTGGAGACCCTCCGCGACAACGGGTTCGACGGCCCGCTCGCGCTCGTCTACGACGACGACTTCGTCGACGAATGGTCCGGTCTCGACATCGAACACCAGGTCGTCAGTGCTGTGTTCGGGGAGGCGCGATGACCGAGACATCACCGACGCGCGTCGCCTCCTCAGGTGCCCGGAGTTCGGCGCTCCGGCTCGTTCTCGCGCATCCGCTTTACCGGGCGTCCACGCTGGCACTCTTCCTCTCCGGGCTCGGGATCTCCGCCGCCGCGCCCCTCATCGCATCGTTCCTCGTCAGAGATCTCGGTGCCTCGCTCCCCGTCGCCGGCCTCTACTACCTGACCAATCTCACCGCTCCGATCGCCGGCTACTTGGTCGGCTCGCGCTCCGACCGCACCGGCAAGCGGCTCGGACTCTTCCGGCTCTGCGCCGTCGCCGGTTTCGCAGGGTGGATCGGCATCGCGTTCTCCACCCAGCTATGGATGCCTTTCGTCATCAGCATCGTCGTGCTCGGTTTCGCCGGCGCCGCGACCTCCCAGCTGTTCGCGGCTGTCCACGACGAACTCACCGCACGACCCACCACCGCCGATGACGGGGTCGTCGCCGTCGTGCGAATGGCGCTCACCGCCGGGTGGGTGCTCGGCCCCGTGCTCGGCTCCTTCCTGGCCGCCGCTGCCGGGCTCCGCGTCATGTTCGTCGCCGTGGCCGTCGCCACCCTCGCGCAGATCATCCCCCTCGGCCGTCTCCGTGGCACCCCGGTGCCCTCCACCCCCGACGATCCGGCGCCCCGCTCGAGCGCACCGACGTTCCGCGTGATGCTGCCGCTGCTCGCCTTCACTGGGCTGTACATCTGCGTCTATGCGGGCGAATCGGTCAAGTATGCGTACCTGCCGATCTACATGAACGAGCAGTTGCGCCTCGCTCCGGCCCTCAGCGGCGCGATCATCGGCATCCAGCCTCTCGTCGAACTCGCGCTCATGCCTCTCGCGGTGCTGGTCGGCCGTCGCATCGGCATGATCCGGCTCATGGCGGTCGCTGCTGCCTGCGGCGTCGCCGCGAATGTCTGCTTCGCCACAACGGGCACGGCCGTCGGGCTCTTCGCCGGACAGATCCTGATGGGCGCGGTCTGGGGTGTCTTCGCCGCGCTCGGGATCATCGTCGCGCAGCGCCTTCTCCCGGCCGCCGTCGCCACGGCCTCCGCGATCTTCCTCAGCTCGACCGCGATCAGTTCCGCCATCGGCGGCCTGGCCGGCGGCCTCGGCGTCGCCGCGATCGGTCTCCCGCTCGTCTTCTTCATTCCCGCGGCCTTCGCGGTCGCCGCCGTCATCGGCCTCGTCATCATGAGTCGCGTCGAGCGATCCCGCCGACTTTAGCGAGAGCGGGTGCGCGGGCGGATCGGCCCGGACTCATCCGTCAATTTTGCACACACTGCAAGAAGAGCTACAACTGAGGGTGTCATGCGCAGAATCATCGCCGCCACCTCCCTGCTGCTCGCCGCCTCCGTCGCGCTGAGCGGATGCGCATCCGCCGCCACGGCCGAGAAGGCGCGGCCGAGCTGGTCGTACGGCGCCGACACCGGTCCGGCCCAGTGGCAGACGCTCGACCCGGCCTGCTCGACGACTCGCGCATCCCGGCAATCGCCCGTCGATATCGACACGAGCACTCTCGCGATCGATCCGACCGCGGCGCCCGTCGTGCTGCACGACCGGCCAGCATCGTTCGAGCTCGGAAACGACGGACACATGATCGTCGCTGTCGCTGACGACCCTCACGCCTATGCGATCACCATCGCCGGAACCCGGTACGACCTGCGGGAACTCGACTTCCACGCCGGGTCGGAGCACGAGCTCGACGGCCGCCCGGCCGCGGCCGAGCTGCAGCTCGTGCACGTCAGCAGCACCGGCGCCATCGCGGTGATGAGCGTGCTGTTTCGCACCGGTGCCGCGAACGCCGCGCTCGACGAAGTGTTCTCGTCGATGCCGCATCCGGTGACGGTGGGGACAGACAGGGTGGACCTGACCGAGCCGATCGACCCGGCCGCGCTCATCCCGCCCGGGTCGACGAGCGCGCGGTACATCGGCTCGCTCACCAGCCCGCCCTGCACCGCGGACGTGCTGTGGAACGTCTACCTCCACCCGCTCACCGTGTCGCCCGCGCAGCTGCACGACCTCACCGACATCTACTCGGACAACCACCGACCGGTGCAACCGCTGAACGGTCGCACGATCACGGGCATCGCAGCGGGCTGACACCCGGTACCCTTAACCGGTGACCGATCAGCACGCAGCCCCGACCGCCTCCGCCTCCTACGCCGCGGCCGGCGTCGACACTGCGGCGGGCGACCTCGCGGTCGAGCTGATGAAGGCGGCGGTCTCCCGCACACACGGACCGGATGTGGTCGGTGGCTTCGGCGGTTTCGCCGGGCTGTTCGATGTCTCCGCACTGAAAGCGTTCGAACGTCCGCTGTTGGCCACGAGCACCGACGGCGTCGGCACGAAGGTGGCCATCGCCCAGGCGCTCGACAAGCACGACACCATCGGCCAAGACCTCGTGGGCATGGTCGTCGACGACATCATCGTGGTCGGTGCCAAACCCCTCTTCATGACGGACTACATCGCCTGCGGCAAGGTCGTCCCCTCCCGCATCGCCGACATCGTCGCGGGCATCGCCCGAGCCTGCTCCGCGACAGGAACGGCCCTCGTGGGCGGCGAGACGGCCGAGCACCCCGGTCTGCTCGGCCCGGACGACTACGACGTGGCTGGCGCGGCCGTCGGCGCCGTCGAGGCGGATGCGCTGCTCGGCCCCGACCGTGTGCGCGACGGTGATGTGGTGGTCGCCCTCGCCTCCTCCGGCCTCCACTCGAACGGTTTCTCGCTCGTGCGCCACATCCTCGCCCAGGCGAAGATCGGCTACACCGACCGGTTGGATGAGCTCGGCGGCCCCGTTGGCGAGGCCCTGCTCGAGCCGACGCGCCTCTACACCACGCCCCTGCTCGACGTGCTGCAGACCCCGGCGCTGGCCGGTGCCGTGCATTCGCTGAGCCATGTGACGGGCGGCGGAATCGCGGCCAACCTCGCCCGGGTGCTGCCCCGCGGCTCGTGGGTCGAGCTCGACCGTGCCCTCTGGTCTCCGCCCCCGGTCTTCCGCGTGCTCGGCGACCTCGCCGGCTCGACCCTGGAGTCGAGCGAGGGCACCTGGAACCTGGGCATCGGCATGTTCGCCGTCGTTGCCGCTGAGAAGGCCGACGCCGTGATCGCGGCCATCGTCGCCGCGGGCATTCCGGCCTGGGCGGCCGGGACTGTCGCCACGGCATCCCGCGACTTCGCCGGTTTCGAGCAGGGTGCCAAGGGCGTCGACGGCGGTGCCGTGCGCCTCACCGGCGCCTACCCCGCCTAGGCTCCTCGTCCCTCCTTCCCGCCGGCCACAGCCGCGTCCTCGCTTGATCGGGCCCGACGCGGGCGGGCGAGGCCGGGGCGACACCCGGATGGGTAGACGCGGTGGGTCACCCCGGGTGGATAGAGTTGCGGCTGTGAGCCGAACGCATGCCAGTATCCGTGCGGCATGCGCGCTCGCTTCTCTCGGTCTCGCGCTGCTCGGGGTCGCCGTGATCGCGCCGGCCGCGATGGCGCTGCCGCCGAGCGCATCGACGGTGCCGGCCACATCGCCCGCCGACGCCGTCACACCCGTCGTCGACTGTGTCGTCGACGCGTCCCTCGACAGCGGAGTCGCGGTGCGCACCGTGGTCTTCGGCTACCGCAGCAGCGCCACGGCCCCGGTCTCCGTGCCGGCCGGAGCGGCGGCCAACCTGGTCACCCCCGGAGCGACCGATCGCGGGCAACCGAGCGCCTTCCTCCCCGGTGACCACCACGGCGTCTGGACCGTGACGGTCGATCCCGTCGCCGCTCCGACCACCTGGCTCATCGGGTCCGCCTCCGCCGCGGCCGACCAAGCCTCGCCGCCCTGCGCCACGGTCACGACCGTCGTGCTCTCCGCTCCCGCGACCGTCGCAACCGGCGACACGGTCACCCTGACGGCGGCCGTCACGCGGATGCTGCTGGCGGCGCCGGACACCGGCCGGGTCGAGTTCGCGGTCGATGCGAACGACCCCGTGCGGGCCACCGTCGCGGCGAACGGTGTCGCCCGCGTGACTCTCCCCGCCCCCGCATCCGGTGCGCACACGGTCACGGCGCACTATGTTCCGGCCGACGGCTCCCCGCTGCTCGGTTCGCGGGCGACGGCCACGCTCACCGTCTCTGCCGCCAGCGGCGCGCTCTCCATCATGACGCCGGTGCTCTCCCCCTCCGCCGATCAGGCTGTGCTGACCGTGACTCGGGCGAGCGACGCGGGAACCGCATCCGTCGACTACACGACCGCAGACGGGTCGGCCGTGGCCGGCACCGACTACACCGCCACCCGCGGGCGGCTCGTGCTGGCCGAGGGGCAGCGTTCGGCGACGATCATCGTTCCGCTCGCGCACCGGCCGGCCGGCTCGGCCGCCGCGACGTTCTTCGTCCTGCTGCAGCGGGCGAGCACGACAGTGGATGCGGCCGGAGCCGCGGTCGCACTGCCGGCCGTTCCATACTCCCGCGCGGGTGCGGGAGTCGTCACGCTCTCCGACAGCCCTCCGGGCGCCGGGCCGGACTCCGCCCTGCCGGCGATCGACCCGACGGCGCCCCCGCTGAAACGCGCCGGGGAAGACCTCATGCTCATGATCGGCGCGGCCCTGCTGACAGTCGGCGGCATTCTCGGTGTCGTCGGGCTTGTGCGGTTCGGCGGCTCCCGCGAGGCCAAAGCCTGAGCTCAGGGGGTGACAAATGTCACCCCCGAACCCTGACGGATGCTCTTCGTGGGGGCGCGGCCCGTTCGGCACGCTGAAAGCGTGAATCGAACACCTGCCATCCAGCTCACCGACCTGCGGAAGTCATTCGGCTCCCTGCAGGCCGTCAACGGCGTCACCATCAGCATCGACCGTGGTGAGGTCGTCGCGCTGCTCGGTCCGAACGGCGCAGGAAAGTCGACGACGATCGACCTGGCGCTCGGCCTGGCGCACCCGACCTCGGGAACGGCCGAGCTCTTCGGGGAGAACCCGCGCCGTGCCATCCAGGAGGGGCGCGTCGGTGCGATGCTCCAGGGTGGCGCGCTTCTGCCGACCCTCACCGTGGCGCAGTCGGTTGCCCTCGTCGCTGCCGCCCACCGGCATCCGCTCAGCGTGGCCGAAGCGCTTGAACGCGCCCGCTGCACCGAGATCGCCAAACAGAAGGTCAGCAAGCTCTCCGGAGGGCAGATGCAGCGGGCCCGGTTCGCGGTCGCCGTCGTCTCGAACCCCGACCTGCTCTTCCTCGACGAGCCGACCGCTGCGATGGATGTGGAGGCTCGCCGCACCTTCTGGCAGTCGATGCGGGAGTTCACGGACGAAGGCCGCACCGTCGTCTTCGCCACGCACTACCTCGACGAGGCCGACACCTACGCCGACCGCATCGTCATGCTCAACGCGGGGCGGGTGGTGGCCGACGGAACCCCCGGAGAGGTGAAGGCTGTCGTCTCGGGCCGCCGCATCCGCGCGGGCTTCGGTTTCGCCTGGTCGGCCGAGGCAGAGGCCAGGCTGCGACGCCTTCCCGGCGTGCGCTCGCTCGACCGGCGTGGCGAACAGTTCACGATCGTCAGCGACGACTCGGATACGACTCTGCGCGCGCTGCTCGCCGAGCACGCCGACATCCACGACATCGAGGTCACGGCCCACACGATGGACGACGCGTTCCTCGCTCTCACCGAAGGCACCGCGAACGCGGACGCCGCCCATGCCGCCCCCGCCGGCGCCGCCCTGAACGGAGCCCAGCGATGAGCATCGCCTACCTCGGACTCGAGTCTCTGCGCCAGATCAAGAACGCGCGAGCACTGGTCTTCACCCTCGCCGTCCCTCTCGTGATGCTCGTCGCCTTCGGCGGCGCTTTCGGGGCGAGCGGGCAGGTCGACCCGACCACCAAGCTGCCATGGATCGTGGTCACCACCATCCAGGTGGCCGGGTACGGCGGCATGATGGCGGCGCTGTCGCAGGCGTTCAACATCGTCACCGAGCGGTCCATCGGCTGGAACCGTCAGTTGCGCATCACACCGCTCTCGGGCCTCGGTTACCTCTTCTCCAAGCTGATCGCCGCCCTGCTCATGGCGCTCGTCTCCATCATCGTGATCTTCGCGGTGTCGTCGATGCTCTTCCATTCGCCACTGCCGCTCGGCAACTGGCTGACCGCGGGGCTCGGGCTGTGGCTCGGAGTCGTCCCGTTCGCGCTGCTCGGTATCCTGATCGGCCAGCTCGCGAAGCCGGAGTTCGCCCAGCCCCTCTTCATGGCGGTGTTCATGGGTATGGCGGTGCTCGGTGGGCTCTGGGTTCCGTTGCAGATCTTCCCGGCCTGGGTCGCGAACGTTGCCCAGATCGTTCCCTCCTATTGGCTGAACCGGCTCGGGCAGATGGGCGCCCACCAGAGCGGCGGGGTGCTGGAGCCCGCTCTGGTCCTCCTCGGGTGGACGCTCGTGCTCGGCGGCCTCGTCGTCTGGCGTTACCGCCGAGACGCCTCGCGCAGCTGATGGTGTGGATCCCCGCAGACGATCGCGGGCCCGCAGCCCGGAGCGGCGACGGGGCGCCGTGCCCGGGGCCGGATCCAGTGACTAGTGTGTTGACGGTGGACAGTTCGCAGTACGAGACACCCGACGGCGTCTGGGCGAAGCTGACCCACCTCTCCGCGCGTCGCTGGTATCCGGGTGCGCTGATCGGGCTGATCTATCAGGTCTCGACCTTCTTCACCCTTTGGGCGGGGCCGGGCAGCGTGGGCACGAAGGTGATCGTCACCACCCTGCTCGCGGTCATCAGTATCGGGTTCCTGGTGCTTCCCCCGCTGTTCTGGGCGTCGAGCGAGCGGACCAGGATGGTGGTCATCGCCGCGTACTTCCTGCTGACGTTGACCCTGTTCCCGTTCATCGGGCTCGCCGCGTGCTGGACGTGGGTCTACGTGGCCTGCATGACCGGGATGCTCGCCTTCCGCCCGGCGCTGGCGATCGGCATCATCGGTGGCCTCGGTGCGGCGCAGCTGGTCATCATCACGATCACCGGGACGTTCGACGACAACTGGTACATCGCCCTCATCACGGTGTCGATCGGCATCATGATGTTCGCCTTCGCCCGGCAGCTCGAGTCGTTCCGTCGGCTCCGCCGGGCGCAGGGCGAGATCGCGAGGCTCGCCGTGATCGAGGAGCGCGCGCGGTTCTCGCGGGACATGCACGACGTGCTCGGGCACTCCCTCACCGTCGTCACGGTCAAATCGGAGCTGGCACGGCGTCTCGTCACGATCGACCCGGTGAAGGCGGAAGCCGAGATCGCCGACATCGAACGTCTCAGCCGTTCGGCTCTCGCCGATCTGCGTGCGGCCGTCGCCGGGTACCGCGAGATGAGTCTCTCCACCGAACTCGCCGCCGCTCAGGCGGGGCTCGCGGCCGCCGACATCGAGGCGCATCTTCCGCGGAGCGGCGACGGTGTCGACCCGAATCTGAGGGAGCTCTTCGGGTGGGTGCTGCGGGAAGGGGTGACGAATGTCATCCGTCACTCCGGCTCGCGGAACTGCTGGGTGACGGTCTCGCCAGACACCCTCGAGATCGAGGATGACGGGCGCGGTTTGGCCGCGGTGGGCGTGGTGGGTGCGCCCGATGTCGACGTGGCGGCGACCCCGACGCGCGGTTCGGGCCTCGACGGCCTCACCGTCCGCGCGCGTACGGTCGGAGCCCGGGTGCTCGTCGGCCCGAGCGAGCACGGCGGCGTCCGTTTGACCGTACGGAAGGCGAAAGCGTGACCGAGACCATCCGGCTGCTCCTGGCCGACGATCAGGCGCTGGTGCGCGGGGCACTCGCGGCGCTCCTCGACCTGGAGGCCGACCTCGAGGTGGTCGCGCAGGTAGGCCGAGGTGACGAGGTGGTGGCGGCGGCACGTGCCGGCTTGGTTGATGTGGCGCTGCTGGATGTGGAGATGCCGGGGTTGGACGGCATCCAGGTGGCATCGGCGCTGCGGGAGACGCTGCCGTCGTGCCGCTCGTTGATCGTGACCACCTTCGGCCGGCCCGGCTATCTGCGCCGCGCGATGGAGGCGGGGGCTTCGGGATTCGTCGTCAAAGACACGCCCTCCGGTCAGCTCGCGGATGCGGTGCGACGCGTGGCCTCGGGCCTGCGCGTCGTCGACCCGGCGCTCGCCGCGGAGTCGCTCGCCTCCGGCAGCTCGCCGCTCACGCCGCGTGAGACGGAGGTGATCGTCGTGGCCGCGCAGGGTGGCAGCATCACAGACATCGCCCGCGCGCTGCACCTCAGCGAAGGAACCGTGCGCAACCACCTGTCGAGCGCGATCGGCAAGACGGGTGCGCGGAACCGTTCGGAGGCGGCGGCGATCGCCGCCGAAAAGGGCTGGCTCTAGCGGCGCCTCGGTCGGCTATGCGCGCTTCGGCTGGTCGTGCTCCTCGAAGTCTTCCTGGTAGCCACCGGCGTCGGGCTCGTAGTCGGCCCACGCGTCGTACTGAGTGTCGTGGTGGGCGTGCCCGGTGAGCTCGCGCTCGAGCGCGTCGTAGTTCACGTCCGGGCTGAACGACTTCAGCTCGCGCGCGATCTTGGTGTGCTTTGCCTTTTGACGGCCGCGCCCCATGCGTGACCCCCTTACGGTGCCAGGCCGGGTGGGCAATGAGCCACCCGGGAATCCGAACAGGAACAGTGAAAACTAACCGCTAGTTTAGCATGGGGGACCCGCCCCGCCCCGAGTTCCCACACAGGCATGAATGATGGGATGAGCGCGTGACCGCGACGAACACCGAGACCCAGGTGGCGATCGTCGGTGCGGGCCAGGCGGGCCTCGCCGTCGCCTACTATCTGCGCCGTTTCGAGCTCACGCCCGGCGTCGATTTCGTGCTCTACGACCGCGGCCCGGCCACCGGCGGGGCCTGGCAGCATCGGTGGGATGCGCTCAAACTGGGCAGTGCTCATCATGTCAACGACCTGCCGGGCATGGCGGAGCTGGGTATCAGTTTCGAGACCGCCGACCGGTCTCTTCCCGCCAAGGACATCGTCGCCGGTTACTACCGCCGATACGAGGAGCATTTCGGGCTCGCCGTGCAGCGGCCGGTGACGGTGACGAGCGTGTTCGACCGTGGGGCCGACCTCGTGGTGCAGCACACGGCCGGCGAGACGGTCGCCCGCGTCGTTGTGAACGCCAGCGGAACCTGGGGTGCACCTTTCGTGCCCTACTACCCGGGAATGAACGTATTCGCCGGACGGCATGTGCACACGTCCTCCTACCTCGCCGCCGACGAGTTCGCCGGGCAGTCGGTGGTCGTGGTCGGCGGCGGCACGTCGGCGATCGGCTTCCTGCTGGAACTGGAGCATGTGGTGCGGCAGGTCACCTGGGCCACCCGTCGTCCGGTCGAGTTCAAGGATGAGTCGGAGCTGACCATCGAGGGCGGCGTCGCAGCGGTGGCGGCCCAGGATGCGGCGGCCCGCGCCGGCGGGGCGCTCCCCAGCATCGTGAGCGGCACGGGCGTGCCGAGGACCCGGCGCATCGCCTCCGGCGTCGACCGTGGCCTACTCGTGGAACGCCCGATGTTCGCCGCCATCGAAGAGCACGGTGTGCGCTGGTCCGACGGTTCGTTCACCGAGGCGGATACGATCATCTGGGCGACGGGCTTCCGACCCGAACTGCGTCACCTCGCTCCGCTGAAGCTGCGCGAGAAGGCGGGCGGCCTCACGGTCGCCTCCGGCGCCTCCTGGCAGGATCCGCGCATCTTCCTGGCCGGCTACGGCCCGCAGGCCAGCACGATCGGCGCCAATCGGGCGGGGCGTGTGATCGCCCGCCAGATCATGGCTCAGCTCTAGCCGGCGCAGCTCGGTCAGTGTTCGGCGAGAGCGCGGGTGATCAGCTCGGAGATGTCGATCGGCTGCGTGGGCGGAAGGTCGATGGCGGAGGCCAGGGATCCGGGGCGGGCGGACGGGGACGGGTTCGAGGTCATCGGAGTCTCCTTTGTCGTGGACAAGAGTGTCTACTCCAGTAGTGTCCTCAGACCGCGAGATCGTCTCAGCCCGAGACGCGCCACGATTTCGCCTGGTCGTTCATCGACCCGAGCGAGGCGGCGTTGACGGCGTAGCCGGTGGAGGTCCCTCCGTAGTTCGTGTTCTTGAAGAGGGCGGTCTTGCAGGTGCCGAAGCTCTTGTACGACGAGACCCGGCCGTACCAGCCGATCCCGTTCAGATCGGTGAGTCCGTAGGCCGAGACCGAGCAATTGCCGCCGCTGACCGACATGACGTACGAGCTTCCGCCGTAGTTCACGTCGTCGTAGATCGCGGAGAGTGCGACGCTCGCCAGCGCCGCGGCCGGTGCGAGGTCTGAACGTGCGGAGTTCACGGCCACGCCACCGAGAACCGTGCCGTCGGGGATGACGAGTCGAACGCCCTTCTGTTCCGCAACGGCGGCCACCAGGTCGTCGCCGGCGGGAACGCAGAGGCTGTCGCCGGTGTCGATGGCGATCCAGCAGGACTTGTCCGCCGGCGGTGCCGACGGGGCGGGCGTCGCGTTCGCGGCCCCCACCCCCATCGTCGACATCGTCGCGATCAACCCCAGGCCCCCCACGAGCGCCCCCAGGCGATATCCCCTAGCACGCATCGTCGCTCTCCTCACGGGTTGGCAGCCCACCCGAAAGGCTGCATACTCAATCAACTCGACCGATGGCGGCTCGTCAACCGAGCGCGTGGCGACACGCCGACCGGTCGACCGTTTTGAGACGCATCCGTTTTCGTGAACATTGGAGAAAGGGATGCGCATTTCGTGTGACGGTGAGACGGCCGGCCTCGTGGCGAACACCTCAAGATGACGGCATCGTTGGGCTCGCCGTCGGCCGCACGACGACGGGGGAGGGCTCGGGATGACGACGGAGGCACGGCCGGGTGAGAGCCCACCCGGGCTCGCGGAGGCTGCGCTGTTCCAGCAGGTGGTGGCCGGCGACCGGAATGCTTTCCGTCAGCTCTACCAGCTGCACCACGTTCCGGTGTACTGGGCGGCGTTCTCGGTGCTGCAGTCCCGGCCGGATGCCGAGGAGATCGCGGTCGACGCCTTCATGACGCTGTGGACGAAACGGGACGGCATCGACCTGGTGGGGGAATCGACCCTGCCGTGGCTCGTCACGACGGCACGCTTCCTCGCGAAGAACCGCATGCGCGCTGTGCAACGCCGCCCGACGGTGCCGCTCGAGACCAGCGCCGACCTCGAGGCGGACGCCCCCAGCCCCGAAGACCTGTCGATCAGCAGGGAGGCGATGCGCGGTCTCGAGGCCATGATCGCTGCGATGCCGGAAGAGGACAGGGACATCTTCCGTCTCTGTCTCGTCGAAGACCTCACCTACAAGGAGGCCGCCGCGCGGCTCGGCCTCAGCCACGGATCGGTGCGCAACCGGCTCTCACGGATGAAGCAGCGTCTCCGAACCGAACTGACTCTCCTGAAACGGGGGCACTGACATGACCATCGGCCACCTTCCTCCCCTCCCAGACGGCACCACCCTCCGCATGGAGCGCGAGCTGTTCGTCAGGCTCGACACCGAGACCCGGGGCCGCGCGAAGCGGCACCGCCTCGTGGCGGCCGGCATAGCCGTTCTGCTCGTGGGCGGCGGCGCGGGTATCGCCGCCGTGACCATCGCGAACCAGAAGATGCAGGCGCGCACCGCGTACTGCTACAGCGCGCCGGATGCGAACTCCCGGTTCGCCCAGGCCGGCATCCCCGACGAGATGACCGGCCCGGACGGGCACACCACGGCGATCGCCGACCCCGCGGATCGTTTCGCCGCGGCGATCGAGAACTGCGCCGCCGCCTGGCGGGTGGGCGTCTTCTCCGCATCGACGGCGCCGGCTGGAACCGAGTTCGCCGTGCCGCCACTGGTCGCCTGCCTGCGCCCGGATCAGGTGCCGGCCGTCTTCCCCCGCCCGGAGGGCGACACCTCGAGTGTGCACGCCTTCTGCACCGACCTCGGGATGAGCGCGCCGCCGCGCCACTGACTCGATGGAATGAGAGGCAGCATGTTCTCGAGAGCGCCGATCAGGCGTGTGCCGCGGTCGATTGCGCCGCGTTCGATTCCAGTTGGGCAAGGTTGCCCAGGAGGAGACCGAGCGAGAAGTCGAAGCGCTCGTGCTCTGTTCCGGACGTCAATTCGGTCGCGTAGGTGCGGATGTTCGGGAAGCGGTCGGCGGGGAGCGCTCGGAAGCGGGCGATGAGGTCGATTCGATCGTTCGTGCCGAGTCGGCGGTCGCCCGTGTCCGGGCCCGCTCCTGCGACGGCGACATCCATCGCGTACGCCCCGACGTAGAGGAACAGCGCGTCGATGGTCCAGGTGGCGATCCGGGGGTCGATGCCACCGGCGATCAGGATGGCCAGCATCCCCTCGTTGACGCGCAGAACGTCGAGGTCGGTCACATCCATCGCGAGGGCGGCGCGGGAGACCCCGGGGTATTTCGCGTATTGGTCGCGGAGTTGGGTGCAGATGTCGGTGATCTGCCGGCGCCATTGCGCGGGGTCTGGTTCGGGCAGGTCGACTTCGCGGCAGAGGCGGCCGATGACGAGTTCGCCGAGGTCGGCCTTGTTGACGACATGGGCGTAGAGCGATGCGGGACCGGTCTCGAGCAGCGCGGCGACCCTGCGCATGGTCAGGGCGTCGTATCCGTCGGCAGCGACGATCGCGAGCGCCGCATCCGTGATCCGGTCGACGGTGATGGGCGCTTTGCGGCCGGTGAGCGAGGGTTCGGCGGTCGCGTGCCGGGCGGCGCGACGCTGCTGTGGGGATGCCATGATGCCATCGTACCTTGACACGAACACTGTTCTGCAAGTAGAACAGTGTTTGTGAATAACGAACAACGTTCTACTACGCTGCGCGGGTCATGGCTGGCCCTGGGCGGGCTGTCGGCGATCTTCCTCTTCGAGATGCTCGACAACTCGATCCTGAACGTCGCGCTACCCACGATCGGCCGCGACCTTCACGCATCGACGACCGCATTGCAGTGGGTGACCGGCAGCTACGCCGTGGTGTTCGGGGGTCTGATGCTGCTGTTCGGCGCGATGGCCGACCGATACGGTCGCCGCCGCGTGATGCTCATCGGTCTGGTGCTCCTCGGCGTCGCAAGCCTGGCGACCGCATTCGTCACAACGGCCGAGCAGTTGATCGCCGTACGCGTGGTGATGGGAATCGCGGCGGCCATGACGACCCCGGGTTCGATGGCGCTCGCCTACCGCCTGTTCGACGAGGAGAGTCTGCGTGTTCGAGCGATCACGCTCATCTCGACCGTGGGCCTGGTCGGGCTCGCCATCGGGCCGACGGTCGGCGGCCTCGTGCTGGCCGTGGCGCCCTGGCAGGTGCTGCTGCTGATCAATGTGCCGATCGCTCTACTGGCGATCGTCGGCATCCGCACGGGGATCGCCGCAGACGAGCCGGGTGAGCTCCATCGCGACCCCCTCGACATTCCGGGAGCGCTGCTCGCGACGGCGACGATCGTGCTCGCCCTCGTCGCGCCGACGATGTTCATCGATCAGGGCGCCGCCTCGTGGGCCCCGTGGGTGGTCGCCGGCTCGGCGGTCCTCGCCGCGGCGCTGTTCATGGTCAGGGAGCGATCGGCGCAGCATCCGCTCCTCGACCTCGGCCTCATCGCCCGGCCGCTCGTCTCCAGCGGTCTCGCCTTCAAGGCCGCGGCCGGGCTCGCCACCGCCGGCCTCGGCTACCTGGTGACCCTGCAACTCCAGCTCGCCTGGGGGTGGCCTCCCGCCTTGGCTGCCGTCGGCATGCTGCCTCAGGTCGTCGTGCTCCTGTCGCTCGGCCCTTTCGTGAACCCGTTCGTCGAGCGGGTCGGCATCAATCGCGCCGCCTGGATGAGCGCTGCCGCGGTCGTGATCGGTCTCGCCGTCTACGCGCTTTTCAACAGCTTCGGCTATGTCTTCGTCGCGATCGCTCTCGCCCTCGTCGCGGCGGGCCTCCGTGTCATCGGTGTTGTCTCGGCCATCGCCGTGCTGAACGGTCTGCCGAAGAATCGCACCTCCATCGGCTCGGCGCTGACCGACACGACGACCGAGGTGGCGAACGGGGTGGGCATCGCGGTCGCGGGGACGATCCTCGCCGCCGTGTTCACCGGCACCATCACCGCATCCGACTGGACCGCCCAGCAGGGGTCGCAATTCCAGTTCGCCGCGACCATCGGCGGACTCGTGCTCACCGGTCTGGCGGCCGTGTTCGTGATCTTCGGGTTCGTGCGATCGCGTCGCGCGGAGACGGAGACACAGCCGGAGACGGAGACACAGCCGGAGACGGAGCCGGAGACAGACACGAAGACAGAGCCGGAGACGGACGACACGACCGGTGCTGAGGTCGCGGGCTAGCGAGGCGCGACGGGGACGATCAGCGGCGTTTCAGCCCGACGCAGCTCACGCTGGGTTGCCACAGGAGCGCCGGGCAGGGAAAAGGCGGGCCGTCTCAGTGGGGGGAAGAGACGGCCCGCCGGTTCGGGGGGCGGGGATCAGCCGCGCGTGACCGTGCCGTCGGCGTCGGCGCTGACCGCCACCGGCGCTCCCGCGAAGCGCAGACCGGTGACCTCCATCACGCCGGTGCCGACGATCGGCTCGACCTGCAGGGTGCGTGCCTGGGCGTCGGCACGCAGGCCGAGCCGGGTGGAGAGCACCGCGACGGCTGCCGCCGCCGACCAGGCCTGGGGCCGGCACGCAGCGGGGTATGGGATGGGTTTCGACGTCTCGGCCGCCGGGTCGCCGGAGTGCAGCTCGGGCATGCGGTAGTCGAATCCTTCGGCGGCGGCGAGCAGACCGTCGGCGAGGATCTCCGCTTCGCGGGTGTGGCCGACGCGGCCCAATCCGGCGATGGCGATCGCGGTGTCGTGCGCCCACACCGAGCCGCCGTGGTACGACAGCGGCCAAAAGCCGGCCGCATCCGTCGACATGGTGCGGAGACCGTATCCGGAGCTCATCTCGGGCGAGACGAGCCGGCGGGCGATCAGGGCCGACTGCTCCGGGGTGAGGATGCCGGTGCCGAGGAGGTGCCCGATGTTGCTGGTGACGGTGTCCACCTTGCGCTTCGCCGCGTCGAGGGCGATCGCCGGGTATGCCCCCGCCGGGTCATCGATCCAGAACTCGTCGGCGAAGCGCTGCTTCAGGCCGGCCGCCCACTCGCGCCACTCGGCGCCGCCCGGACGCCCGAACGCGTCGAGCAGATCGGCGCCCCCGACGGCGGCCTCGTAGGCGTACCCCTGCACCTCGCAGAGGGCGATCGGGCCGTCGGCGAGCGTGCCGTCTTTCCACTGGATGGAGTCGCCCGAGTCTTTCCAGCCCTGGTTCGCCAGACCGTGACCGGTGGTGTCGACGTATTCGAGGAAGCCGTCGCCGTCGCTGTCGCCGAAGTCGCGCATCCATGCCAGAGCCGCTTCGAGGTGGGGGAGCAGCGCCTCCACCTGGTCGGTGGGCATCCCCCACTTCCAGGCGTCGTGCAGCAGATTCACCCAGAGGGCCGTGGCGTCGACCGTGCCGAAGTAGAGCGGCGGGAGCACGATTCCCTCGCCGGGGATCGTGAGGGCGGACGGGCGCAGCTCGTGCATGATCTTGCCCGGCTGCTCGGCGGTCTCGTTCACGATCTCGGTGCCCTGCAGCTCCGCGAGGATGCGCAGGGTCGTCGCCGCGATGTCCGTGCCGAGGGGCAGCAACAGGCGGGCGGCCCAGATCGAGTCACGACCGAACAGGGTGAAGAACCAGGGGGCCCCGGCGGCGAGGAAGACCTCGTCGGGGTGCGCGGTCGTCGACATCCGCAAAGCCTGCAGATCGTCGAGGGCGCGCGACAGCCAGGCGGCGAGACGGGAGTCGCCGGTGGCGGCCGTGAACGCCGACCAGTCTGCGGAGGGTGCGGCGCCGGCGACGACGGCGGACGGGTCGTCGACGTCGATGCGCCAGCTCACGGTCACGACGGATCG
The DNA here is from genome assembly GCF_020009625.1 of Leifsonia poae. Taxonomy (NCBI): domain Bacteria; kingdom Bacillati; phylum Actinomycetota; class Actinomycetes; order Micrococcales; family Microbacteriaceae; genus Leifsonia; species Leifsonia poae. The sequence continues at coordinate 2,043,258 of NZ_JAIHLP010000002.1, read as the reverse complement.
TGCGGAGACTTCCGGCGTCCAGCTGAGGGTCGCTGTGTCGCCGGCGGTGGTGATCGCCGCGCCGTCGGCCGCCAGGGTGGCGGTGACGACACCGGAGGTGAAGGTGACGCCGTCAGCGGTCGCGGCGGCGACGATCGGATGCTCGCTTCCGTTGCGGCCCGCCTTGATCACCTGCATGGGGCTGAAGTCGGCGCGCAGGGAGACGACGATCTCCGGACGGATGGGCGTGCCGAGGGCGTTGCGAACCGTGACGGTCTCACGGAGCGCGCCCGCCTCGACGGTGCGCACCCGCTCGACCCGCACGCGGGGGTCGGCCGTGGTGTCGTCGAGCGGGCGGGCGAGCGAGGTGAACACGGCGGTCCCGGCGTCCGGGCCGGCAGTGGCGATGTGCTCGGTCACGGCGCCGCCGACCGTGAGGCCGATCTCGCTGAGCACCCGCACATCCGAGTGGTAGAAGCCGTGGATGCCGCACCCGTCCACGGTGCCGTCTGTCGCCGACCAGGCTTGGCTGGGTGCGGTGAGCACCACGACGCTGTCGTGCAGGAGGGGTTGGAGCGGCTGGGTCATCGTGGTGTTCACGTCTCCTCGAAGGGGTGTGGTCAGGGGATGGGAGGGGAGGATGTTCAGAGGGTTTCGGTCGCGGCGCTCGCCGCGTCGACGGCGCCGAGAACCCGGGGGGTCACACGCGTTTGCACGGCGTGCCCGTTCTCGACGTCGACCCGCCAGGCGTACTGGCCGTCGCGTTCGGTGACGACGTCGGTGAGGTCGGTCCCGGCGTAGACCAGGCCGACACCCTCGTCGAGGGCGTAGCCGGGCGGGAGGGCGCCGGAGGCGATCGCCGCCTCGTGTGCGACCCGCCGCCGGGGGTCGGAGTCGTAGTGCACGCCGAGCGATCCGGGCAGGAAGCCGAGACCGTCGGCGACAGCGCTGATCTGCGGGCCGAACGAGGCAGTGGTGCCGCCGCTGTGCCAGCAGAGGCCGCCGGCCGAACCGCCCGCCAGCACGACCCCGGCCTCCCACGCCTCGCGCAGGGTGCGGTCGAGACCGTGGGCGCGCCACACGGCCAGCAGGTTCACCAGGCTGCCGCCGCTCACCCAGATCACATCGCGGGTGAGGATGTGCTCGCGCAGGTGGGGAACATTGGGGTGCGGGAAGAAGCGCACATGGCTCGCCTCGACGCCGGCGGCGCGCGCGGCCTCGAGCTCGATGCCTTCGACCGAACGCTGGTCGCCGCCCGCTGTATTGAGGTGCGCCACGCGGGGCGCGCGACCGTCTACGCGGGCCAGCTCGATGGCGTGCGTGAGCAGGGGGCCGTAGACGGCGTCGGTCCACGTTCCCGGGTTGAGCCCGCCGCAGGTGGCGAGGATGGTCGGTCGGGCGGCCGTCACTCTTTCACCGCGCCCTCGCTGGAGTTCATGATGCGCTTCTGGAAGATGAAGAACATCACGGCGACCGGGATCGTCATGATGGCCGCTGCGGCCAGCTTGATCGGGTACTGCGAGCCTTGGCTCAGCTGCCCGCTCGCGAGGCCGGCGACACCCTTCGTCAGGGTGGTCAGTGACGGATCCTGGGTCGAGATGATGAAGTGGCTGAGCTCGTTCCACGACCCCTGGAACGACAGGATGATGATCGTGATGAGCGCCGGTCGCGCCATCGGCAGAACGATGGACCAGAAGACGCGGAACGTTCCTGCGCCATCGATCCGGGCCTGCTCCTCGACGCTCGGCGGGATCGACTCGAAGAAGTTCTTCATGATGAACACGCCGGCCGCATCGGTGAGCAGAGGCACGATCATGCCGGCGTACGAGTCGTACATACCGATCTGGTTGAGCACCAGGAACTTGGGGATGAGCAGCACGACCGACGGCACCGACATGACCGCGATGAGCGAGACGAAGATCACGGTCCGCCCGCGGAAGTGCAGGCGGGCGAGCGCGTAGCCGGCCAGTGAGTTGAAGAACACCCGGCCGAGTGTCACGAACACGGTGACGATCACCGAGTTCTTGAACCAGAGCGGGAAGTCGGAGTAGGCGAAGAGCTTCTCGTAGGCGGCCGTCGTCCAACTCCACGGGATGAGCGAGATCGGGTCGGCCGTGGCGTTCGGCTCGGTCTTGAACGACGTCGACACCTGGATCAGGAACGGCATGATGTAGATGACGGCGATCGCGATCAGGATCGCGTACAGCACGGACTGCGCCGCGATCGATCCGGTCGACTTGTGGCGCTTCTCCGGATTGCGCACGGGTGCGGGCGTCGTGCCGGTCGGCGCCGGCTTCGCTGCGATGGTCACAGGGTGCCTCCGGTTGACTTCTGGGCGACGGTGTCGGCGGCCGGCACCTCATAGAGCCGCATGCGGCGCTTGGAGACTTTGCGTTCACGCAGGATCCACCGCTGCAGCAGCGTGAAGGCGACGATGATCACGAACAGGATGAACGCGATCGCCGCGCCCTGGCCCCACTCCTGGTTCTGGAATGCCGAGGTGTACGACAGGTAGGCAGGCGTCAGCGTCGTCTTGCCGGGGCCGCCCTTGGTGCCGGTGTAGATCTGGTCGAAGATCTGCCAGCAGCCGATCAGGCCGAGGGTGAGCACGGTGAACAGTGTGGGGCGCAGCTGCGGGAGCGTGATGCGCCAGAAGCGCTGCCAGCCGTTGGCGCCGTCCATCATCGCGGCTTCCGTGATGTCGCCGCCGAGGTTCTGCAGGGCGGCGATGAAGAGCAGCATGAAGGTGCCGCTGGTGGTGAAGATGGCCATCAGCACGAAGGCGCTCATCGCCACCGAGGGGCCGCCGAGCCAGTCCCACCAGGAGACGCCGAGCAGCGAGTTGTCGGTGAGGAAGGCCGGCCCGGTCGTGATGCCGAACCCGGCGAGCAGGTTGTGGATGATGCCGTCGGGGTCGTTGAACCAGTTCGGTCCGTTGATGCCGAACCACGACAGTACCTTGTTGACCGCGCCCGACGAGCTGAACAGGAACAGCCACAGCACGGTGATCGCCACGGAGCTCGTGACGGACGGGAAGTAGAAGGCGGTGCGGAAGAATCCGCGACCGCGAAGGATCGCCCGGTTCACCAGAACGGCGAGGAAGAGGGCGACGATCGTCTGCAGCGGCACGACGAGCACCACGTACCAGGCGTTGTTCCGCAGGGCGGTGCCGAAGTCCTGCTCGGCCAGTCCGCCCCCGGAGAGCAGTGTGTTGTAGTTCTCGAAGCCGACGAAGTGCACGTCGCTCGAGAAGGGGCTGCCCCGGCCGCCCCAGTCGGAGAAACTCACCCAGAGTGCCATGAGCACCGGAACGAGGAGGAACACTCCCAGGAGAATGATGATCGGGGCGGTGAAGAGCCACCCCGAGGCGGCCTCGCCGCGCCGGATTCCGGTGCGACGAGACCGACTCGTGGTTGTTGACATGATCGATCTTCTCGTTACTTCAGCAGCGCTTCGAGGTTCTTCTGCGTGGCGTCGAGGATCGTCTTCGGATCGCTCGTCTTCAGCGTCTCCAGCTTGCTGTTGAGGTCGGTGACGACGTCGGCCGAGCCCTTGGCGGTCGGAACGCCCTGGGCGTAGTCGGCGGCGCTCAGGAACGGGACGAGGTCCGGGTTGGCGGCCTTCCAGTCGCTGGCGGCCGACTTGATCGACGGCATCGGGCCGAAGGCCTTCGAGAACGCGAGCTGGTCGTCTTTGCTGGTCAGCTTCTCGACGAGCTTGAGCGCGGCGGCCTGGTTGGGGCTGTCCGCGGCGATTCCCCAGCAGTTGGTGAACTGCAGGGTGCCCTGGCCGGCGGGGCCGGCGGGCAGCTCGGCCACCTTGTACTTGATGTTCGGGAAGTCGGACTTCAGGGCACCGGTGATCCAGTTGCCTTCGATGGTCATCGCGGCCAGGCCCTTGCCGAAGGCCTCGCCACCCCAGCCGGCGCCGAGGTCTTTGGCGTACTTGAAGTCTCCCGCGACGAGCTGCGACTTCACGTAGTCGAGCGCTTTGATGTTGGCGTCGCTGTTCGCCGTCGCCTTGGTGCTGTCGGCGTTCATCAGGTTGCCGCCGGCCTGGGTCATGAACGAGCCGATGCGGGCGTACTCGCCCGAGAAGCCGAGACCGACGTGGTCGGCGGTGGTGAGCTTCTTCGACACGGTGGTGAGTTCATCCCAGGTCTTGGGGATGTCCGAGTCGGTGAGGCCGGCGGCCTTCCACATGTCGGTGTTGATGATCAGCTGCAGCGTGGAGAAATCTTTCGGCGCGCAGTAGAACTTATTGTCGTAGGTGAACGACTTGACCAGGCTCGGGTAGAAGTCGCTCTTGTTGCTGAGCTGGTCGCCGTAGGCGAGCAGCGAGCCGTTGGAGGCGTAACCGGCCAGCGCATCCGTCGACAGGTAGAACACGTCGGCCGGCTTCTTGGCGGCGAAACCCTGCGACAGCTGCTGGTTGAGGTCGGAGGCTGCGACGACGGACGCCTTGGTTCCATCGCTCGTGGACCAGTCGGCCACGGCCGACTTGACCGCTGCGGTCTCCGCATCGCCGCTCGAGCCGATCATGACCGTGAGGGGCTTGTCAGACGAGGTGAGCTTGCCGGTCGAGTCGCTTCCGCCGCCGCTGAAGCCCGAACCGCACGCGGTGAGGGCCAGCGCGGTGGCGACGGCGACAGCGCCGCCTGCGAACCAGCGTGGTGTGCTTCGTTGCATTGTTTTCTCCTTGGTGTGAGTGTGCCCGTTGGAGGGGCGCACGAGGGGGTGGGTCGCAGAAGTCGGGAGGGCGCCGTGTTCGGCGGAGTTGCCCCGGGGCCGGTCGGTTCGGCTGTTCCGACGGGAGGAGGGATGCGGCACGCGAGCGGCGGGCATCGGACCTCCTCTGGTCGTGGAACGGTTTTGATCGTTCAAATTTCGACATGGTACATTCGTTTTTGAACGATCAAATTGGGGCGTTGTCACCATAGTCACGTCGTTCCGAAGGTGTCAAGCTGCCGGGCAGTATGGTCGTTACCGGCCCGAACGGCCAGAACGGCGACGAAGCGAGAGGAGCGGCATGGGAGCCCAGCCCACCGTCCTCGATGTCGCCCTCGCGGCCGGCGTCTCGCGTCAGACCGTCTCGAATGTGCTCAACGCCCCCGAGATGGTGCGGCAGGGAACGCGGGAACGCGTCGAGGCGGCGATCCTCGACCTCGGCTACCGCCCTCACGCCTCCGCACGGCGTCTGCGCACGCAGAAGAGCTCGACCATCGGCATCCGGCTCGACCCGATCACGACCGACGGCATCTCGGGCAGCATCCTCGACCGCTTCCTGCACGCCCTCACGGAGCAGGCCGATCGCAAGAACCTGCGCGTGCTGCTCTTCACCGCCGCCGGGCCCGAAGACGAGATCGCCCAGTTCGGCCGTCTCAGCGACGGCGCCGACGTCGACGCTTTCGTGCTCACATCGACCTTCCACGGCGATCCGCGCACCGAATGGCTGATCGAGCGCGGCCAGTCGTTCGTGACCTTCGGTCGGCCGTGGGGCATCGATGACATGGCCGACCCCGAACACCTCTGGGTGGATGTGGACGGCCGGCACGGCCTGCGCGAGGCGACCACCCATCTGCTCGCGGGCGGGGCCAGGCGCATCGGATTCCTCGGGTGGCCGACCGGGTCGGGAACCGGCGACGACCGTCGCCTCGGCTGGCTGGAGGCCATGCGCTCCGACAGCGGCCTCAGCGCCGACGAGCTCGCCGTGCTGGAGGTCGCCGCCGAAGACGGTGTGAACTTCGGCGCCGAGGCCATGCGCCGTCTGGAGCTCGCCGCGGGCACGCTGGATGCGGTGGTCTGCACGAGCGACTCGCTCGCCCTCGGCGCGCTCATGGCGACGGCGGGCCGCCTTCCCGTGATCGGCTATGACAACACCCCGGTAGCGGCGTCGATCGGGTTCTCGAGCGTGGAGCAGCCGCTCGATGAAGTGGCCACGGGCGTGCTGGACCTGCTCACAGGCGCCCATGGCGGCCGGGTCACCACCGAGACCTCGGCCTCCGACCCTCGGCACCGCATGGTGGCGCCCCGACTCGTCGTGCGCGATGGGCCGTCCGTCATCGCCGCCGCCCGCTGACACCGGTCGAGTCGGTCGAAACACCGGTGTAACCGAGAATCGGCGACACTGGAGGTATGCCTCCACAAGAGTCCGATCGGGATGCGCCACAAGCGCACAGACTCCCCGTCACCGTCTCCATCACCCGCCGCGTCGACCACACCCGCCTGCCCGAAGTGACCCGCTGGGTGCAGTCGGGCGTCAACCTCGCCAATACCTATGACGGCTTCCTCGGCTCCGGCTGGGTGCGGGCCCGCCACGACTCCGACGAGTGGCACATGCTCTATCGGTTCGCCGACACGGCCACGCTCGACGCCTGGGAGGCGTCGGAAGACCGGGCCGATTGGCTCTACGAGGGGCGTGAGCTCGTCGAGGTCTCCCGTGTGGAGCGTCGCACCGGCATCGAGGGTTGGTTCGACGAACCGCAGGCGGGAGTGCCGCCCGCGCCGCCCCGCTGGAAGCAGGCGGTGACGATCTGGCTCGGCTTCTTCCCGCTTTCGCTCGTGTTCACCTACGCGACCGGTTACCTCATCCCCGGCTGGCACCAGCTCTGGCCGTTGGCGACGGTGCTGATCACCACGCTCTGTCTCACCCCGACGATGACCTATCTGCTGCTGCCGTTCGTCACCCGCACGCTGCAGCCCTGGCTCCGCCGGTCCTGACCGGCGCGGGTGAACCCTGAGCCGACCCTGAGCCGACCCTGAAAAGCGGTGGGAATCGCATCGCGGGCTTGCGATGCCCGCAAACGCGATATATCGTGAATTTGTCAACAACGCGATATATCGCGAATCACCGAGGGTCCGCGCAGCGCGGCACCACACAGGCGCAACAGGAGAGAACAATGGCACAGGACAAGTGGCTGATCCAGCCCGGGGAGAGCAAAGTCATCGACCTCGAGCTGGTCCGCTCGCTCAAGGTCGGGTTCATCGGCGGGCAGATCGACGTGATCGGGCACGACGAACCCGGAGCGAGGGTGGAGGTGCACTCGGTCAGCGGGCGCGACCTCAAGATCAGTATCGAAGGCGACCAGCTCGAGATCGACCACCCGCAACTGCGGTGGGACAACTTCATCGAAGTCTTCAAATCGATGCGCAGCAACGGCAAGGCCGACGTCAGTGTGCTCGTCCCCCGGGATGTGGCCCTCAAATTCGGCATCGTGTCGGCCACCGCGCTCGTGTCGGGGCTGAAGACGAACGGCCGACTGAGCACGGTCTCCGGCGACCTGGTGGTCGACGGGCTCATCGGCGACATCGAGCTGAACTCCGTGAGCGGCGAACTCTCGGCGCGCGACCACATCGGGCGGATCTCCGCTCACACGGTGTCGGGCGATGTCACCGCGTCGGGCGACATCCCGCGGTTCACGGTGGACAGCGTCTCCGGCGATGTGATGGTCGACATCACGGGGCGGCTCGACGAGCTCTCGAGCAACACGGTCTCGGGTGACCTGACCGTGCGCATCCCCGATGGGCTGGGGGCACGCTACCGCGTGAACACGGTGTCGGGCAAGATCCTGCTCGACAACGCGCTCATCTCCTCGTCGCCCGGAAAGAACTTCACCGGTACCTCCGGCAGACTCGACGGTTCGTGGGCCGAGGTCAGCGTCAACTCGGTGTCGGGCAATGTCTCGGTCGTGCGCAGCGCGGTTCCGGCCGGCGCCGCGAACGACACCGCTCACGACGGAGCGCCCGAATGACCCCCGTCTTCGCCCACGGCAGCCTGAGGCTCTACCTGCTGAGCCTGCTTGGTGAGTCGCCGAGACACGGGTATGAGCTGATCCAGGCGCTCAGCGAACGGTTCGGCGGAACCTACAGCCCGAGCGCGGGCACGATCTACCCCCGGCTGGCGAAGCTCGAGGAAGAGGGGCTCGTCACCAAGTCCACCGAGGGCCGCAAGACCGTCTACGCCATCACCGACGCCGGGCGCGCTGAACTCGCAGAGCGGGAGCACGAACTCGACGCCATCGAAGATGAGGTCACCGATTCGGTCCGTCGGCTCGCCGACGAGGTCCGCGCCGGGGTCGATGACGCGATGCGCAGCCTGCGCGCCGATCTCGCCTCAGCCGCGCGCGAGGCGAAAAGGTCTCCGAATGTGAGCGAGTTCACGTCGACGGTCCGCAACGCGCGCCAGGCGGCCTCCGCCTCCGCCCGTGAGGCCGAGGCGGTGCTCAATGAGTTCCGTCAGCAGCTGCGAACCGATCTGCGTTCGCATGCCGCGCGCGGGTTCATCCCCGACGACGTGATCCCCCAGCTGAAGCTCGAGCTCGCCCGGGTGCGGGCCTCGGTTCTGGAGTCGTTGAGCCGCCGCTGACCGCTCGGCGACCGGCACTCAGCCGAATACAGCGAAAGCGCGTTCGACACTCAGGTTCGAACGCGCTTCGCGTGTGTGCGGGGCCGATTCGGGCCACCCGCAGGCCTGCATCCATGTATTGCAGAACCGCAACGTTCCCTGCGGTCGACGCGCCGACTTGACAGGGGATTGGCAGCGAGTATTCTCGACCCTCGTGACAAATGACGGGAGATCCCCGAAGCGGTGGTTGATCGGCGACCCGCTTCCGAGCGAAAAACTCGAAGGACAGCTCCTCCCGAAGCACCTCGCCCTCCCGATCTTCGCCTCCGACGCGCTGTCGAGTGTGGCGTACGCTCCGCAGGAGCTTCTGATGATCCTGCTGCTCGGCGGTCTGGCGTTCCTGACGTTCGCGCCCTGGGTGGCGGCGGCCGTCGTCGTGCTTCTCGTCACGGTCGTGCTGTCGTACCGGCAGCTCGTGAAGGCGTACCCCTCCGGCGGCGGTGACTACGAGGTCGCGCACAAGAACCTCGGCGAGAAGGCCGGACTGGTCGTCGCCTCGGCACTCCTCGTGGACTACGTGCTGACGGTCGCGGTTTCCGTCGCCTCGGGCGTCGACAACATCATCTCTGCGCTGCCCTTCCTGAGCGGCTGGCGAGTCGAACTCGCCGTGCTCTTCGTCGTGCTCATCGCCGCCGTGAACCTGCGCGGTGTGCGCGAGTCGAGCAAAGCCTTCGCGCTCCCCACCTACCTGTTCATCGGGTCGATCTTCGTGATGGTCGTCACCGCGCTCATCCGCACGGCGCTCGGCCATGCGCCGGTCGCCGAATCCGCCGGATACACCGTGCACGCGGCAGGCCTCGGTCAAGCCGCCATGATCCTGCTGCTGCTGCGCGCCTTCTCCAGCGGATGCAGCGCCCTCACCGGGGTGGAGGCGGTCGCCAACGGCGTCCCCGCGTTCCGCACCCCCAAGATCAAGAACGCTCGCAAGACGCTCGCCCTCATGGGCGGGATCGCCATCGTGCTCTTCGCCGGTCTCACCACGGTCGCCCTGATCAGCGGTGTGCACTACGCAGAGAACCCCTGCGATCTGCAGGGCTGGGCCCAGTGCGCCACGTCGCCGCAGCGCAGCCTGATCGCCCAGATCGCCTCCGCGACCTTCGGCAACAACTCCCTGCTGTTCTTCATCGTGCAGGCCGCAACGGCGGTCGTGCTGCTGCTCGCCGCCAACACCGCGTTCAACGGCTTCCCGCTGCTCGGTTCGGTGCTGGCGCGCGACTCCTACGCGCCGAAGTCGCTCAACACTCGCGGCGACCGTCTCGTCTACTCGAACGGGATGATCGTCCTGGCGTTGGCCGCGACCGCCCTGTTGCTCGTCTATCAGGCCAATCTGACCAACCTCATCCAGCTGTACATCATCGGTGTCTTCGTCTCGTTCACCCTCGGTCAATCGGGCATGGTGAGGCACTGGATCTCCCTGCTGCGTTCGGGCACGGTGCCGCACGGGGAACGCGGAAGCATCGTGCGCAGCCTCTGCATCAACGCCTTCGGCGCGTTTCTCACGGCGGTGGTGCTGATCGTCGTGACGATCACCAAGTTCACCCACGGCGCGTACCTCGTGTTCATCTTCATGCCGATTCTCTGGCTGCTCATGCTCGGCGTGAACCGCTACTACCGGGATGTGGAGAAAGAGATCGAGGTCGACCCGGTCACCACGTTCGGCAGCCGCGGCGACCACGCGATCGTCCTCGTCGGCAAAATGCAGAAGCCCGCGCTGAAGGCCCTCGACTATGCGATCGCCGCCCGGCACGAATCGATCGAGGCCGTGCATGTGTCGATCGACGAGGATGCGACCGAGCAGTTGCAGAAAGACTGGATCGAGCAGAACATCCACGTGCCGCTGACGATCATCGAGTCGCCGTACCGCGAGTTCGGCATCCCGCTGATCAAGTATCTGAAGCACCGGCGGGAGGAGCACGGCGCCGAAGTCGTGACCGTGTATCTGCCGCAGTACATCGTCGGGCACTGGTGGGAGGCGCTGCTCCACAACCACCGGGCGCGTCGTCTGCGCCAGCAGCTTCTGCTCTGTCACGGCGTCACGGTCGCCTTGGTGCCGTGGCTGCTCGATTCGTCGTCGCTCATCTACGGTCGTCGTTCCCGCCCGCTGCCGGGGCAGGATCGGCGCGGCGAGCCGGTTCGCCCGGTGGCCCGCCGGCCGCTGGAGCCCGCCTCCGTCACGCACGGTGGTCGCGGCCACGGGCCGACCCGGTCGGGTGGGATGCCGCCCGCCGCGACGCCGCCGTCAACTGCTGCACCGTCCGTTGCCGCGCCGTCGCCGGACGAGAAGCCGGCGAAGAAGCCGGCTGCCGAGACCAAGAAGGTTCCGGCGCGCGCGAAGCGCTGAGATCAGCGCCGTCGGGCACTTGACCTTGACGCTGCGTCAACCTCTACCGTGGAGTTCGCACCCCACGAGAGAGGAGAAGACGATGGACTGGTCCATCCAGGAGATCGCGCGGTTGGCCGGAACGACGAGCCGCACGCTGCGCCATTACGGCGAGATCGGCCTCCTCCCGCCCAGCCGCATCGGTGACAACGGCTACCGGTACTACGACCGGGCATCCCTCGTGCGATTGCAGCGCATCCTGCTGTTGCGGGGACTCGGCCTGGGCCTTCCGGCCATCGCCGATGTTCTCGGCAGCGACCGGGATGCGGCCCCCGCACTGCGTAACCACCTCATCTGGTTGCGTGACGAGCGGGGCCGGCTGGCGCGGCAGATCGCGGCGGTCGAAGCGACGATCCGATCGCTGGAGGGGGGTGAACAGATCATGGCAGAAGACATGTTCGACGGATTCGACCACACGCAATACAAAGACGAGGTCGAGGAACGCTGGGGCACGCAGGCGTATGCAACGAGCGACGCCTGGTGGCGCAGCACCTCGCCGGACGAGAAGAAGGCCTTCCAAACCGTCGTCGGTCGGCTGAACGCCGATTGGGCCGCTGCGGCCGAGAGTGGGATCACTCCCGACGGCGAGGAGGCCCAGGCGCTCGCCCAGCGGCACTTCGACTGGCTTGCGAGCGTGCCCGGCACGCCCGGCAGTGACGCGAACGGTCCGACGAAGGCGTATCTCCTCGGCCTCGGCGAGATGTATGTGGCCGATCCGCGGTTCGGTGCGAACTACGGTGGCGCCGTCGGTGCGGCCTTCGTGCGTGACGCCCTGCGCGTCTACGCCGACCGCACCCTCTGAACGGCGACCGCCGAGTACACGCGATGTGGCCCCCTCCTCATTGACGAGGGCCAGGCGGTGTGTGCTCGGCGGCTACGTCGTGCGCGTCTCGAGCTCGTTCTCAGCCGCATCCGTCGTCGCTGCCGTGGGGAGGTGGATCGCGAAAAGGGGGAGCGTGAGCGTGCACAGGGGGCCGATCAGCACGGCGAACGCGAGGGTGCCGAACCCGACGTTGCCACCCAGGAGCCACCCGACGATCAGCACGGTGACCTCGATGCCGGTGCGCACCACCCAGATCGGCCACCCGGTCCGCGTGTGCAGCCCGGTCATCAGGCCGTCCCGCGGGCCGGGCCCGAGCTGCGGGCCGATGTAGAGCCCGGTCGCGACGGCGAGCAGTACGAGGCCGCCGGCGAACAGCGGCACCTGCGCCCAGAGCTGGGTCTGTTGAGGGATGAGGGTCAGCCCGAGCTGCGCGCTCGGACCGATCAGCAGCACATTGAGAATCGTGCCGAGCCCCGGACGCTGACGGATCGGGATCCAGAACAGCAGGACGACGAGCCCGATGAGGTTGGTCATGAGGCCGAACGCCCACCCGGTCTTGATCGACAGTCCCTGTGCCAGCACATCCCACGGGGAGAGCCCGATGCCGGCTCGCACCATCATCGAGATGGCGATGCCGTAGAGAACGAGGCCGAGCAGGAGCCGGGCGAGGCGGCGGGGGAAGAGTCGAGCGGTCACACAATCATCCAATTTGACGATTGGCCTTTTATCAAGATGCCAATCTGCTTAAGGTGGCATCATGCCGAATGCACAGCTGACCGCCCGCTCTCTCGGAACCCTGCTCGGCGAGTGGCGCGGAAACGGGGCGCACTACCAGGCGCTCGCCGACCGCATCCGCTTGCTCGTGCTCGACGGACGCATCCCCATCGACACCCGGCTGCCGGCCGAGCGCGACCTCGCTGGCCGCCTCGACCTCAGCCGGACGACAGTCACCGCCGCCTACCGGGAACTGCGCGAGGCGGGCTTCGTCGACAGCGTGCGCGGATCGGGCAGCCTGACCCGGCTCCCGGGGCCGGTGTTGGTTGCAGCGTCCCCCCTCGGTGGCGAGGGGATGCTCGACTTCACCAAGGCGGCGCTGCCTGCGGTCGCCTCCCTGCCCGCCGCCGCGCGGGCCGCCGCCGAAGAGCTGCCGCACTTCCTGCCCGACTCCGGCTACGACCCGATCGGGCTGCCGCACCTGCGGGAAGCGATCGCGAAACGGTACGGCGAGCGCGGCCTGCCCACCGACGCCGAACAGATCCTCGTGACCGTGGGGGCGCAGCAGGCCATCGCCCTCCTCGCGCGCACGTTCCTCGGCCGGGGCGACCGTGCGCTGGTCGAAATGCCGACCTATCCCCATGCAACGGAGTCGCTTCGGTTGGCCGGCGCCCGGCTGGTGCCGGTGACCGTCGGCACGACCCCGGGCCTCGAGGCAGGCGCCGACGGTTGGGATGTGGACGCTGTCGAGCAGACGATCCGCCGGGCGAACCCGGCGCTGGCCTACCTGATCCCCGACTTCCACAACCCGACGGGCGCATCCATGTCGGCCGAGACGCGCGAGCGCGTGCTGGCGGCGGCGGCCTCCCAGGGCACCATTGTGGTCGGCGACGAGACGACGGCCGAGCTCGACATCGACCGTGCCGACCACCTGCTCCCGCTCGCGGCGTACGGCGACCGTCGCGCAGGAGACGCGCCCGTCATCCTGATCGGCTCGGCGAGCAAGAGCATGTGGGGCGGCCTGCGCATCGGCTGGATCCGCGCCGACCGGCCGCTGATCCGCAAACTCGTCGCGGCGAAACCCTCCACCGACCTCGGCACACCCATCCTGGAGCAGCTGGTGGTGGCGAGGATGCTGCCGCAGATGGGCGAGATCGTCGAAGAGCGCCGGGCGCAGCTGCGGTCGGGCCGGGACACGGTGCGCCGCCTGGTGGCCGAGCACTTCCCGACCTGGACCGTTCCCCACCTGCACGGCGGTCTCGCTGCCTGGGTCGGCCTCGGCGCCCCCGTCAGCTCGGCCCTGTCACTCGGGGCCCGCAACCACGGGCTGCTGATCGCCGCCGGTCCCCGTTTCGGGCTCGACGGAGCGTTCGAGCGCTTCCTGCGCATCCCGATCACGTCGGGGGAGGACGAGACGATCCGCGCCTTCCGCGCCCTCTCCCGGGCATGGGCGACGTCGCTGCACCAACCCGTCCCCTACACCGACCCCGCCATCCTCGCCGACGTCGTCTGACGCGCACCTCTCCCTGCTTCCTCCGCCCCGCCTCGCCCCGCCTTCGGGCGGATGATCCACCTGGCCATGACCCCACCGGGGCGGGTGCCACGGATCTCCGGTGTCGTCGGCCACCGTCCATCTCTCCGTCCCGACGAGAGAGCCATCGCGGGCTGACACACTCCGAGGGGAGTAGTGCGCGGCCCGGAAGTCGTACCACGGCATGAGGAACGTGCACAGGCTGCAATGAGATACTTCGTCTGCGGCGAAGGCGTCGCAATCCTCGCAAACAGATCTCGCAAAGGGTGCGCCTGTGCATTTTCTCGCCGTCCTCAGTATGAAGAACCGCGCCCTGATCGCGCTGATCACGATCGTCGCGGCCGCGTTCGGTGGACTCGCGCTGGCGAACCTCAAACAGGAGCTCATCCCGTCGATCGAGTTCCCGCAGCTCGCGATCATGACGACCTACCCGGGGGCATCGCCCGAGATCGTCAACAACGACGTCAGCACGCCGGTCGAGGCGGCCATCCAAGGCGTCCCGGGCCTTGACAGCACCTCGTCGGTGAGCAGCACCAACCAGTCGCTCATCACGGCGAAGTTCACCTACGGCACCGATCTCGCCACGGCCGAGCAGAAGATCGACCAGGCGATCAACCGCATCCAGTCGACGCTTCCGACGAACGTCACCCCGCAGGTCCTCTCCGGCAGCATCGACGATCTGCCGGTGATCCAGCTCGCCGTGACCAGTGCCACCGACGTGAAGTCGCTCGGGAACGACATCACCAAGCTGGCGCTCCCCGAGATCAAGAACGTCACGGGCGTCAACGACGCTACCCTCGTCGGCCAGGTGGGTCAGCGGGTCACCATCGTCCCCGACACCGCCAAGCTCACCGCTGCCGGGCTCAGCGTGCAGTCGATCAAAGACGCGCTTCAGCAGAACGGCGTCCTCGTTCCGGGTGGGTCGATCACAGAAGACGGCAAGACCCTCTCGGTGCAGTCGGGCAAGCAGCTCGACTCGATCGCCGACCTCGAGTCGCTCCCGCTCATCCGCTCGGCCACGGCCGGTGCCGGAACGGGCGCAGGAGCCTCCGCCGGCGCCGGCACCGGCGCAGGAGCCGCCGCTGCCGAGGCTGCTGCAGCGGCCGCCGCTGCTGCCACCCCGCAGACGATCGGCGACGTCGCCAGTGTCAAAGAGACCGACGACCCCACCAGCTCGATCTCGCGCGTCGATGGCAAGCCGGCCCTGACCATCGCGGTCACGAAGCTTCCCTCGGCGAACACCGTCGAGGTGTCGAAGGGCGTCAACGCTCTCATCGACGACCTGCAGACGAAGCTCGGCAACGGCGCCAAGGTCACCGTCGTGTTCGACCAGGCACCGTTCATCACGCAGTCGATCAACTCGCTGACCGAAGAGGGCCTGCTGGGCCTGCTCTTCGCGGTCATCGTGATCCTGGTGTTCCTGCTGTCGATCCGTTCCACGCTCGTGACGGCGATCTCCATCCCGACCAGCGTGCTCATCACCTTCATCGTGATGTGGACCAGCGGGTACACGCTCAACATCATCACCCTCGGCGCGCTCACCATCGCGATCGGCCGTGTGGTCGACGACTCCATCGTCGTCATCGAGAACATCAAGAGACAGCTCGTGCCCGGGGTCGACCGGGCCTCGACGATCGTCAAAGCGGTGCGCGAAGTCGCGGGCGCCATCACGGCCTCCACCATCACCACCGTCGCCGTATTCCTCCCGCTGGCTTTCGTCGGCGACACGACCGGCGAACTGTTCCGTCCGTTCGCGGTCACCGTGACGATCGCGCTGCTCTCATCGCTGCTCGTCGCCCTGACGATCGTGCCGGTGCTCGCCTACTGGTTCCTCCGCGCCCCGAAGTCGAAGAAGCATGAGGCGGACGCGTCGGAGGCCTCGCACTTGTCGATCGCTGAGGCGATGGAGAAGGGCGAAGACGAGCTCGAGCATCCCTCACGCCTGCAGAAGGGCTACCTGCCGATCATCCACTGGACGTTGCGGCACTCGGTGGCCACGGTGCTGATCGCGGTGGTCGTGCTTGTCGGAACGCTCGCGCTGACACCGCTGATGAAGACCAACTTCCTCGGCTCCACCGGCCAGAACACCCTGTCGATCACGCAGACGCTCGAACCGGGAGCCAGCCTGCAGGCGCAGGATGACGCGGCCCGCGTCGTCGAACAGAAACTGCTCGACACCAAGGGCGTGAAGACCGTGCAGCTGTCGATCGGCGGCGGCTCGCTCGCCGCTGCGTTCACCGGCGGGGGCGGGGGCGGGGCGACGTTCTCCGTCACCACCGACCCGAGCTACGACCAGACCGCACTGCAGAACACGGTCGAGAACGAGATGGCCGCGATCAAGGGGCAGGGCGACATCGAGGTCTCGGCCTCAAGCGGGTTCGGCACCTCGAGCGACATCGAGGTCGACATCACCGCCCCGAACAACGCGGACCTGCAGACAGCCACCGACTCGGTCGTCGCGCAGATGAAGAAGCTCGATTCGCTCAAGCAGACCAGCGACAACCTGAGCGCCTCGCTGCCGTACGTCTCGGTGAGCGTCGACCGAACGAAGGCCGCCGCCGCGGGGCTCAGCGAGGTGGCCATCGGGTCGCTCGTCTCGCAGGCGATGCAACCGACCCAGACCGGAACGATCGCGATCGACAACTCGACGCTGAACATCTACCTGCAGAGCGCCAACCCGCCGACCACCGTCGCGGCGCTCTCGCAGCTGTCGATCCCGACAGCCACCGGGCCGGTCGCCCTCAGCACGCTCGCAACCGTGGAGCAGGCCAACGGCCCGTCCACTGTGACGAGTTCGCGGGGACTGCGCACATCGACGGTGACGGCGACGCCCAACACGGACAACCTGGCGACCGCGAACGCTGACGTGACGAAGGCCCTCAAGGCCGCCGACCTCCCGGGCGGCGCAACGGCCAAGATCGGCGGCGTCTCCTCCAATCAGTCGGATGCGTTCTCCCAGCTCGGGCTCGCACTGCTGGCCGCCATCCTGATCGTGTACATCGTGATGGTCGCGACCTTCCGCTCGCTGCGACAGCCGCTGCTGCTGCTCGTCTCGGTTCCGTTCGCGGCGACCGGTGCCATCGCCCTGCAGATCATCTCGGGCATCCCGCTCGGAGTGGCCTCGCTCATCGGTGTGCTGATGCTGATCGGCATCGTGGTCACCAACGCGATCGTTCTCATCGACCTGGTCAACCAGTACCGGCGTCGGGGGATGTCGGTGGCCGAGGCGGTGGCGCACGGCGCCTCCCGCCGTCTGCGCCCGATCCTCATGACCGCGCTGGCGACGATCGCCGCCCTGTCGCCGATGGCGGTCGGCCTCACCGGTGGCGGCGGGTTCATCTCGCAGCCGCTCGCGATCGTCGTGATCGGCGGTCTCGTCTCGTCTACGCTGCTGACGCTGGTCGTGCTGCCCACCCTGTACAACCTGGTGGAGGGTCGCCGGGAGCGTCGCGACGCGCGACGCGCGGCCAGGGCGGCCGAACACATCCCCGCCCCGGTCGATGCAACCCCCTAGCTGCCGCCGGAGCCTGGGGTGTATGGGATCTCGGACACGAAAGCAGCGGCAGACGTTTCGCCGACGAGGGTGCCTTGGTAGCTTCGCGGTATGAGCACACGCGAACTGTCCGTGGATCCGTTGTGGGGCCGGGCAGGGGATTGGCCATCCCCCGAGACGATCGAACCGGGTGAGCAGATCGACCTGACGCTGCTCGGCATCCCGACCTGGCGCACCTCGTTGTCGGCCACGGGCGCGGGGGAGACTCCGGCGGCGGTTCGCCAAGCACTGCGCTACTACGCGCCGTTCCTCTCGCCCGACAGGCGTCGCACCCGGGCGCGGTCACTGGCCGACCTGACCATCACCGACGCCGGCGATGTGCCAGAACCAGACGGGGCCGAGGGTGAGGGCCGAGCCATCGCGGCGATGGCGGATGCGGTCGCCCGCGCCAGCCTGGTCGTGGCGCTCGGCGGCGACAACGCCCTCACGGTGCCGGCGGCCCTCGGCGCGTGGGGGGATGAGCTCGCGACCGCGGGGTTGATCACGCTCGACGCCCACCACGATCTGCGCGACGGTGTCAGCAACGGCTCGCCGGTGCGCCGGTTGATCGAAGCCGGCCTCGCCGGTCGGCGCATCGTTCAGATCGGCATCGCCGACTTCGCCAACTCGCCCGAGTACTCGGCTCGCGCCGCCGATTTCGGCATCACCGTGATCCACCGCGACGAATTGCACCGTCGCCCGCTCGACGATGTGCTGAAGGAGGCCCTGGAGATCGCCGGTCGCGCCGGTGGCCCCATCCACGTCGACCTCGATGTCGATGTCTGCGACCGGTCGGTCGCGCCCGGCTGCCCCGCCTCCGTTCCCGGCGGCCTCTCGGCCTGGGAACTGCGCCGCGCGGCTCGGGTGACGGCTGCGCATCCCGCCGTGCGGTCCCTCGACCTGGCCGAGGTGGATGCGACCGCGGACGCCCCCGACGGACGCACGGTGCGGCTCATGGCACTGTGCGTGCTGGAGGCGGCCGCCGGTGTCGCGGAGCGCTGACCGGATCGCGTGGATCAGCCGTTCGGTGGTTCGGCGGTTCGGCGGCTCGGCCGCTCGGCGGTTCTCGTGAGGAGGGCGCGCGCTTTTCAGGAGCCCGTGTGTCGGGAGCGCCGCGTCGTCCCTTTCTCAGGAGCCACCGGTCGACGGTTGCCGTTTTCACCTGAGAACAGGTAGCGGCCCCCCCGGTTTCGGGAGCAGCGAGCCGGTGGGTGCCGTTTTCTCCTGAGAACAGGTAGCGGCACCCCCTGTCTCGGGAGCAGCGAGTCGACGGGTGCCGGCTCCTGAGAACAGGTAGCGGCACCCCCTGTCTCGGGAGCAGCGAGCCGGTGGGTGCCGTTTTCTCCTGAGAACAGGTAGCGGCACCCCTCGTTTCGGGAGCAGCGAGCCGGTGGGTGCCGGCTCCTGAGAACAGGAGGGGCAGCTGGGATGCGGGTCGCCCCGTGATCTCAGACGATCCGCTCCCCCGCGCGCCAGACCGCGTCGATGAGGGGCACCCCCGGCCGGTAGGCGAGGTGCAGAAAGCTCGGGGCGCGCAAGACGGTGAAGTCGGCGCGGGTTCCGACGGCGAGGCGACCGACGTCGGTGCGGCGGAGCGCGGCCGCCCCGCCGGCGGTGGCGGCCCAGGTGGCCTCGGCGGGTGTCATGCGCATATCCCGCACGGCGACGGCGATGCAGAACGGCATCGAAGACGTGAACGAGGAGCCGGGGTTGCAGTCGCTTGCGAGGGCGACGGTGATGCCGGCGTCGATCAGACGTCGCGCATCCGGGTAGGGCTGGCGCGTGGAGAACTCGACGCCGGGAAGCAGGGTGGCGACGGTTCGGGAGGCGGCCAGGGCGGCGACATCGGCGTCGGTGAGGTAGGTGCAGTGGTCGACGCTCGCGGCGTCGAGCGCGACTGCGAGGGCGACGCCCTCGCTGGGCGCCAGCTGGCCCGCGTGCAGGCGCACGCCGAGCCCGCGGGCGGCGCCGGCCTCCAGGATGCGGCGGGACTGCTCCGGGGTGAAAGCTCCGGTCTCGCAGAACGCGTCGATCCAGCGCGCGTGGGGGAGGCAGGCGTCGAGCATCTCCCCGACGACGAGGTCGACATACCCGTCGGGGTCGCCCGCGAACTCGGGCGGAACGACGTGGGCGCCGAGATATGTGGTCTCGTCGGTGACCCGCGCGGCCAGGGCCAGGAGACGGGCCTCGTCAGCGACCGTGAGGCCGTATCCGCTCTTGATCTCGAACGTCGTCGTTCCCTGGGCGTGCAGTTCGGAGACGAACCCGTCGAGGCGCGCGGCCAGCACCGCATTCGTCGCCGCCCGGGTTGCGGCGACCGTGCTGCGAATGCCGCCCGCCGTATATGCCTCCCCCGACATGCGTGCCTCGAACTCGGCTGCCCGGTCGCCGCCGAACACCAGATGGGTGTGCGTGTCGACGAAGCCGGGGAGCACGGCAGCCCCGCCGACGTCAACGGTCCGAGCGGCCTCGACGGCGGCGCGGGGGAGAGCGGACTCCGGCCCCGCCCAGGCCACGGCGCCGTCGGCGATCAGCAGCGCCGCCCGTTCGATCAGCCCGAGTCGCTCGGTGCCCGACGCATCCGGGTTCGCCGGGTCGTTGGTGACGAGCTGGCCGATGCCGGTGACGAGGGTGGTCGGAGCGGCCATGGTCAGCCTTCCTGCATCGGGATGCGCAGCCCACGTTCGCGGGCGACCTCGGCCGCGCGCTCGTAGCCGGCGTCGACGTGGCGCATGACGCCGGTGCCGGGGTCATTGGTGAGCACGCGTTCGATCTTCTCCGCGGCGAGCGACGTGCCGTCGGCGACGACGACCTGCCCGGCATGGATCGACCGGCCGATCCCGACGCCACCGCCGTGGTGGATGGACACCCAGGTCGCGCCGGAGGCCGTGTTGAGGAGGGCGTTCAGCAGGGGCCAGTCGGCGATGGCGTCCGAGCCATCGGCCATCGCCTCGGTCTCCCGGTAGGGGGAGGCGACAGAACCGGAGTCGAGATGGTCGCGGCCGATCGCGATCGGTGCGGAGAGCTCGCCGCTGGCGACCATCTCGTTGAAGCGCAGGCCGGCCAGATGCCGCTCCTTGTAACCGAGCCAGCAGATGCGCGCCGGCAGGCCCTCGAAGTGCACCTTCTCGCGGGCTTGGGTGATCCAGCGGTGCAGGTGCTCGTCGTCGGGGAACAGTTCGAGGATCGCTTTGTCGGTGGCGGCGATGTCGGCCGGGTCGCCCGAGAGCGCAGCCCACCGGAACGGCCCCTTGCCCTCGGCGAAGAGGGGGCGGATGTAGGCCGGCACGAACCCGGGGAAGTCGAAGGCACGTGCGTAACCGCCCAGTTCGGCCTCGGCCCGCAGAGAGTTTCCGTAGTCGAAGACCTCGGCCCCGGCATCCTGGAAGCCGACCATCGCCTCGACATGCTTCACTATCGAGGCGCGGGCGCGCAGAGTGAAGCCCTCCGGGTCCGAGGCCGCCGCATCGTGCCACTCGGCGACGGAGACGCCCTCGGGCAGATAGCTGAGCGGGTCGTGCGCGCTCGTCTGGTCGGTGACGATGTCGACCGGGATGCCGCGCGCGAGCAGTTCGGGGAAGACGGTTGCCGCGTTGCCGACGAGCCCGACGGAGAGTGGGCGGCGTTCGAGCTTGGCCGTGAGCACGCGTGCGACCGCGTCGTCGAGGTCGGTGGCGAGCTCATCCAGGTACCCGTGGTCGATGCGGCGCTGCAGGCGTGTTTCGTCGACGTCGACGATGAGCACCGCGCCCTCGTTCATGGTGACGGCGAGCGGTTGGGCGCCGCCCATGCCGCCGGCGCCGCCGGTGAGCGTGAGGGTTCCGGCGAGCGTGCCGCCGAACCGCTTCGCCGCGACGGCCGCGAAGGTCTCGTACGTTCCCTGCAGGATGCCCTGGGTGCCGATGTAGATCCAGGAGCCCGCGGTCATCTGCCCGTACATGGTGAGGCCGAGGGCTTCGAGGCGGCGGAACTCGGGCCAGGTCGCCCAGTCGCCGACGAGGTTCGAATTGGCGATCAGAACGCGTGGCGCCCACTCGTGGGTGCGGAAGACGCCGACGGGCTTGCCGGACTGCACGAGCAGGGTCTCGTCCTTCTCGAGGTCGCGCAGCGTGCGCACGATGGCGTCGAACGCCTCCCAACTGCGGGCGGCCCGGCCGGTTCCGCCGTAGACGACGAGATCGTCGGGGCGTTCGGCGACCTCCGGATCGAGGTTGTTCATCAGCATCCGCAGCGGCGCCTCGGTCTGCCAGCTTTTCGCGGTGATCTCGGTGCCGCGCGCTGCGCGCACCTCCCTCGCTCCATCCATCATCTTCCTTCTCCTTCTCTTGTCTCTCTGTCTGTCTCGTGCGCGCCACCGCCTCCCTCAACCACGTTGAAGCGGGCCGGGCGGGCCAGGCGGGTCAGGTGAGGGGGCCGGCCGCGGATTCGGCGGCGGCTCGGATGCGGCCGGACTGCACGAGGGCGGTGACCGCCTCGATCTCGGGCGAGAGGAAGCGGTCGGGGCCGGGGCCCGCGCAGACCTCGCGCACAGCTGTGATGACGGCACCGGTGGCATGGCCCGGCTTCAACGGGGCGCGCAGGTCGGCGCCGCGGGCGGCGGTCATGATCTCGATGGCCAGCACCCGGCCGAGCCCGTCGAGCGAGCGGCGCAGTTTGCGGGCGGCGGACCAGCCCATCGAGACGTGGTCCTCCTGCATCGCGGACGAGGGGATCGAGTCCACCGATGCCGGCGCGGCGAGCCGTTTGAGCTCGGAGACGATACCGGCCGCGGTGTACTGCGCGATCATCAGGCCGGAGTCGACTCCGACTTCGTGTGCGAGGAACGGGGTGAGCCCCTGGTTGCGCGAGGCGTCGAGGAAGCGGTCAGTGCGCCGCTCGGACATGCTCGCCACATCCGCCACGACGATCGCCAGGAAGTCGAGGACATATGCGACCGGGGCGCCGTGGAAGTTGCCGTTCGATTCGACGCGGCCATCGGGCGTGAGTACCGGGTTGTCCACCGCGGAGGCGAGTTCGCGCTCGGCGACGAGGGTCGCGTGGTCGAGAGTGTCGCGGGCAGCGCCGTGAACCTGTGGGGCGCAGCGCAACGAGTACGCGTCTTGCACGCGGGTGCACTCGGGGCCTTTGTGGCTCGCGATGATCGGGGATCCGGCGAGCATGGCCCGCAGATTCGCGGCCGACAGGGCCTGGCCGTGCTGGGGGCGCAGGCGCTGCAGGTCGTCGGCGAAGACGGCGTCGGTTCCGAGCAGGGCTTCGACGCTGAGACCTGCGGAGATGTCGGCGGTGGTGAGCAGGGCCGCGAGGTCGTGGATGGCGAGGGAGAGCATCCCGAGCATCCCGTCGGTGCCATTGATGAGGGCGAGACCCTCCTTTTCTGCGAGTTCGACCGGGCGGATGCCGGCGGCGGCCAGCGCGGCGCCGGCGTCGGTGAGCGCACCCGGCCCGTCCGGGGCGGAGCCGACGCGCACCTGGCCTTCGCCCATCGCGGCCAGCGCGCAGTGGGCGAGCGGGGCGAGGTCTCCGGAGCAGCCGAGGGAGCCGTATTCGCGCACGATCGGCGTGATGCCGGCGTTCAGCAGGGCGGCGTAGGTCTCGACGGTGACGCGGCGGGCGCCCGTGCGGGCGGTCATCAGGGTGGACAGCCGAAGGAGCATGAGCGCGCGAACCACCTCGCGTTCGACCTCCGGACCGGAGCCGGCGGCGTGGGAGCGCACCAGGCTCGCCTGCAACTGGGCACGGCGGTCGCTCGGGATGAACGTGGTGGCGAGCGCACCGAAACCGGTGGAGATGCCGTAGTGCGGTTCGGTGTCGTCGGCGAGGGCTTCGACGAGGGCGCGGGAGGCCTCGACGCTCTCGAGCGAGGCGGGATCGAGTTCGATGGGGCTGTCGTTGCGCGCGACGGCGACCACTTCAGCGATGCTGAGCGGCCGTGCACCGACGATGACGACATTGTTCGTGACCATGACCTCATCCCACACGTTCCGCGGCCCGCGCGCGCCTCCCCTAGACTCATCACTGTCTCGTATCCCAGACGTGTTCCGCGATCGGTTTCTGGGTTCCATGCATGATGCGGGCCGGATTCAGCGCGAAAGCCTGGACTCGACGGCGAAAGGAGCTCGATGGCGAGCAAGGTTCCTGCGGCGGAGAACACGCTGCGGATTCTGGAGCACCTGGCGGGGCAGCGGGGGCCGGTGGCCGCGGCATCGATAGCCGGGGCGCTGGGTCTGCCGCGGTCGACGGTCTACCACCTGCTCGCCGTGTTGTTGGAGCATGGGTTCGTTCTGCACTTCCCCGAAGCGAAACGCTACGGGCTGGGTGTGGCCTCGTACGAGCTGAGTTCGGCGTTCTCGCGGCAGGAGCCGCTCAGTCGGCTGGGGCGACCCATCCTCGCCGGGCTCGTGGATGCGATCGGGGAATCCGGCCATGTGGCCGTGCTGCACGGACGTGATGTCGTCTACATCGTTGAGGAGCGGGCCCCGCGGAGGCCGCGCCTGGTCACGGATGTGGGAGTTCGCCTGCCGAGCCATCTGACCGCCAGCGGGCGAGCCCTGCTGGCGACGCTGCCGGCCGAGCAGCTTCGGGCGTTGTACCCGGATGCGGGGGCCTTCGAGAGCCGCACCGGTTCTGGCCCCCACACCTACGCCGAGCTGAAACGTGTGGTTGCCGAGGTGCGTGCGGCCGGTTACGCCACCGAGGACGGTGAGGTGACCCCCGGTCTCGCGTCGGTCGCCGTGTCGGTGCGCGACCACGCGGGCTGGCCGGCGGCCGGGATCGCGATCACATTCCCGCGGGAGCATGTACCGCGCGAGGAGTGGCCGGCGCTCGCCGCTCGGGTGGGTGCGGCGGCGGCGGAACTGTCGCGGCGCATCCGGGGCAGCTGAGCGGCGGCTATGCGGCGGCGAAACGACGGGCCGAGCGGGCTTTCGCTTTGGCGGCCTCCTCGTCACGGTTCTTGGGTGGCGCCGTGGTGACGAGGTCTTCGAGCAGGTGATGGGTGATGTGGGCGATCTCGGCGACAGCACGGTCGAACGCGGCGGTGTTCGCCTGCGACGGTTTCGTCGATCCGCTCACCTTGCGCACGTATTGGAGCGCGGCGGCGTGCACCTCGTCTGAGGTGGCGGCGGGCTCGAAATTATGGAGGGTGTGAATGTTCCGGCACATGCGATGAGGGTACGCCGAGCCGCCGACGCAGACCAGGGGTGGCCGAACGGATGCACGCCTCGCGATCAGGGGGAGAGCGAGGGGGCCGGCAATCCGAACTCGTGCTGCAGTGCGCTGCGCGCGGCGTAGTAACCGGCGAGACCGTGCACGCCCGGTCCGGGGGTGGCTGCGGCCGATGCCAGGTAGAGACCGCGGCCGGGCATCCGCCACGGGTCGGCGGAGGCGACGGGCCGGGCGACGAGCTGGGCGAAGCTGGGGGCGCCCGTGGCGATGTCCCCGCCGACGTAGTTGGGGTTGTACCTCTCCATGTCGGCCGCGGTGCGCGAGACCGACGCGAGGATGAGGTCGCGGAAGCCTGGTGCGAACCGTTCGATCTGGCGGATGATCGCATCCTTCTGGTCGATGGTCGACCCTCGGGGACATGCGTGTACGCCCAGAGCACCTGCTTGCCGGCCGGCGCGCGCGACGGGTCGACGAACGACGGTTGCGACACGAGTACGTATGGGTCTTCGCTGTGGCGCCCGGCCGCCACGTCGTTCTCCGACCGGGCGATGGCCGCTCGTGTTCCGCCGAGGTGAACAGTCGGGGCTTCGGCGAGTTCGGGGTTCGCCCAGGGCACCGGGCCGGCGAGGGCGAAATCGGCTTTGGCGACGCCGTTCCCGGTGCGGAACGCTGTCAACCGTCGGCGGTAGGCAGACGGCAGCAGCTCGCCCCCCAGCCGCGCGGCGGCAGCGGCCCCGGTGTCGAAGAGCACGGCCCGGGAAGGAGGGAGTTCGGTGAGGCTGGTGATCTCGGTCCCGGTGACGACCTCGCCGCCGTGGGCGACGAGATCGGCGACCAGAGTGTCTGCGATGGCCTGGCTGCCCCCGATCGGAACCGGCCAGCCGTGCGCGTGCGCATAGGTGGCCAACGCGAGCCCGGCGCCGGCGCCGGCCAGACTCGGCAGGGCGACGGTGGCGTGGGCGAACACGCCCGTCAGCAGGGCGGCCGCCTCTTCGGTGCGGAAGGTGCTGTTCCACCACGGACCGGCCTGGTTGAGTGCGGCGAGGCCGAAGCGGGCTGCGACCACCGGGTGCCGGGGAACCCGGAGCAGAGGGGAGCCGGTGAACTGTGCGACCTCGTCGGCCCGGGCGGCGAGTGGGCCGAGCAGCCGCCGCCAGGCGCGGCCGTCGGCGCCGAGCGAGGCGGCGGCGCGGTCGATGTCGCGGTAGGCGATTCCGGCGCGTCCGTCGTCGAGCGGATGCGCGTACGACGCGGACGGCACGACGAACGGCGTGCGCTCGGCCAGCCCGAACCGCCGGAAGAATCCGGAGGCGAAGGCCATCGGATGCACGGCCGAGCACACATCGTGTCGGAAACCGGGCAGCGTGAGCGGCTCCGTGCGCATCCCGCCGCCGACCGTGGCGTTGCGCTCGTAGACGCGCACGGCGAGGCCCGCCCGCGCGAGGGTGACGGCGGCCGCCAGACCGTTCGGTCCGGAACCGATGACGATCGCGTCGGGGTCGGGGCTCATGTCTCCCTGTATACCCCTTGGTGCGCCGCTTGTGCGTGCAGGAGACGGGGCCGGCCGGCCGCATCCCGGCGTCTTTTGCAGTCCCGACCCATTCTCAGGCTCGATCGGGTATCGTAGGGAGGTCGGCTCTTGACACCGCGCTTCTGTGCGCGGATGGGTTTGTAAGTCAGGTGGGCCGGTTTCGTCGCCAATTCGGCGGGCGAATGATCACTGTATGTGAACGGCCCCGGCCAAAGACTGCCCGGGTTCTCCCCAGACCATGACACCACGTGTCATGCGCTGTGCCATGCACACGAGAACAACCCAGGAAAAACATCATGCCAGGATTCAAGAAGAACAGTGCCCCCGGCGCCCGCAAGGGCGGACCGAAGTCGGGCAGCCGCAGCCCCGGCCACCGCGGCTACCGCGCGGAAGAGTCGACCGGCGCCCCCGCGCCCAAGAAGCAGCGCTGGACCACCGAAGACCGTGCCGCCCGTCAGGGATACGGTTCGCGCGACTCCGCCGGAAGCGCCGGCGCCCGCAAGGAGCGACCCAATTGGGAGCCCCGCGGCAAGGAAGCACGCAGCTGGGAGTCGCGCGGCGAGCGCCCCGGCACCGGTGAGCGCGCGGCCCGTGGTGAGCGTCCCGCCTACGGCGACCGTGCCCCGCGGGGTGAGCGTCCGGCGTACAACGACCGTCCGGCTCGCAGCTACGACAACGACCGTCCGCGTCGTTCGTTCGACGACCGCGGCGACCGCCCGGACCGCGGCGACCGTCCGGCCCGTGGTGAGCGTCCCGCGTACGGCGACCGTGCCCCGCGGGGTGAGCGTCCGGCGTACAACGACCGTCCGGCCCGCAGCTACGACAATGACCGTCCGCGTCGTTCGTTCGACGACCGCGGCGACCGTTCGGCCCGCAGCGACCGCCCGGCGTACAACGACCGTCCGGCCCGCACCGACCGCCCGGCGTACAACGACCGTCCGGCCCGCAGCTATGACAACGACCGTCCGCGTCGTTCGTTCGCCGACCGCGGTGAGCGTCCGGCCCGCACGGAGCGTCCGGCCCGCACGGAGCGTCCGGCGTACAACGATCGTCCCGCCCGTGGCGAGCGTCCGGCATACGGCGACCGTCCCGCCCGTGGCGAGCGTCCCGCGTACAACGACCGCCCGGCCCGCACCGAGCGTCCCGCGTACAACGACCGTCCGGCCCGCAGTTACGACAACGACCGTCCGCGTCGGTCGTCCGACGACCGCGGCGACCGCGGCCCGCGCCGCGACAGCAGCTCCTCGTTCTACCCGTCGCGCGACGAGAAGGCGTCCTTCGCTCCCGGCGCGGATGTCGTGCTCGAACGCCTCGAGGCCGACGCCATCCAGGCCACCGACGTCGAAGGCGTGAGCTTCGGCGATCTCGGCATCGGCGGCAACATCGAGCGCGCCCTCGCCGAACTCGGCGCCGACAAGCCGTTCCCGATCCAGGCCGCGACCATCCCGGATGTGCTGGCCGGAAAAGACGTGCTCGGACGCGGCCGCACCGGCTCCGGCAAGACCATCGCCTTCGGCGCCCCGCTCGTCGAACGCCTGATGACCCTCTGGGCCGATTCGGGCAAATCGGGCGGAAAGCGTCAGATGGGCCGCAAGCCGCGCGCCCTCATCCTGGCGCCCACCCGCGAGCTCGCGCTGCAGATCGACCGTACTGTGCAGCCGATCGCCCGCAGCGTCGGACTGTTCACCACGCAGATCTACGGCGGCGTTCCGCAGGCGCGTCAGGTCGGCGCCCTCCAGCGCGGCGTCGACATCGTGATCGGCACCCCCGGGCGCATCGAAGACCTCATCGAGCAGGGCCGCCTCGACCTCAGCGAGGTCGTCATCACGGTGCTCGACGAGGCCGACCACATGTGCGACCTCGGCTTCCTCGAGCCGGTGCAGCGCATCCTGCGTGAGACCGCGGAGGGTGGTCAGAAGCTGCTGTTCTCGGCCACGCTCGACAAGGGCGTCGCCCAGCTCGTCGAGGAGTTCCTCCCCGAGCCGAGCGTGCACGAGGTCGCCGGTGAAGACCAGGCGTCGTCGACCATCGACCACCGCGTGCTCGTGATCGAGCACCGCGACAAGGGCGCGATCATCGAGCAGCTCGCCGACCGTGAGGGCAAGACTCTCGTCTTCGCCCGCACCCGCGCGTTCGCCGAGATGCTCGCCGACCAGCTCGACGACGCCGGCATCCCGGCCGTCAGCCTGCACGGCGACCTCAACCAGTCGCGCCGCACCCGCAACCTCGCGCAGCTCACCAGCGGCCGGGTCAACGTGCTGGTGGCGACGGATGTGGCCGCGCGCGGTATCCACGTCGACGACATCGACTTGGTCATCCAGGCCGACGCCCCGGACGAGTACAAGACCTACCTGCACCGCTCGGGTCGCACCGGTCGTGCCGGCAAGCAGGGCACGGTGGTCACGCTCATCCCGCGCCAGCGCCAGCGTCGCATGACCGAGCTGCTCGGTCGCGCTGAGATCGAGGCCGAGTTCGTTCCCGCGATCCCCGGCGACCAGCTGCTCAGCGACCTCGCCCACGCCGGCGCCTGAGATCCGCCCGAGAAAGGCCGCCGACGAACTCCGGTTCGTCGGCGGCCTTTCGTTTGTGCGGATGGAGTCCTGGCGGTGATGAGAATCCCAGAACTGACTTCTACAACGTGTAGAAATGTGAGACCATCGAGGGGACGCTCGAGAGGATCATCTATGACGGTCAGAACTGCCGGCAGTGTCATCGCCGCAGCAGAGGCCGATCGGATCGCGGCTGCCGTCACGGCGGATTGCCTCACCGAGCTGGCGGCGGCCCGCGTCGGGCTGACCGATCTGGTGATCGACCACCTGCAGGACCGCTCGCGAGAGCCCGAGGCGTTCGACGTGATCCGCTCCTGCGTGACACCCGCGCATCCCGGGTTCGCCGAGACGGTCGTGCGCATCGGCCGCGTCGACGGAGCCGTGCCGACGGTGTGCATCCGGATGACGGCCGGTTCCGACGAGACGGCGCTCGGCGACCTGTTCGGGTGGACGCTCGCCCTGCTCGGAGCCGACTGGTTCTACGGATGCTACGTCGACGAGCGCCCGGCCGGAGGGCCGAGCATCGCGGTCTATCTGAACGTGCTCCTGCAACCGGTGATCCCCGCGGCGAGCCTGCGCGAGGCCGCCACTGCGGTGCCGCACCTGCTGGGCTGACCAGCGCGCCCGTGTCTGCGGCGCGGAGTAGCGTGATGCTGGGAAGTCACCAAGGAGAGAGAGGTGCGCTGTGGCCGGTTCGATCGCCTTTGCCGGAGGAGGGGTCGCGGGCATCGCCTGGGAGCTGGGCGTGGTCAACGGGTTGGCCGACGCCGACCCACGACTGGTCGAGGCGCTCTTCGCTCCGGAGGTCGGTTTCATCGGCACCTCGGCCGGCTCAGCCGTGGCGGCGCAATTGGCGAGCGGGCGACCCGTGGCCGAGCTCTACGCGGCGCAACTCGCTCCGGAGACAGCCGAGTTCGATCCGAGGGTCGACATGCAGGCCCTGATGGCGAGCTATCTCGCGATCGCCGACCCGGACGCGACACCCGAGGAGGGGCGACGGCGCATCGGGGGTCTCGCGCTGGCGGCGAAGACGGTGACCGAGGCCGAGCGCATGGTCTCCATCGAGGCCCGGCTGCCGATCGAACACTGGCCGGAACGGCGGATGCTGCTCACGGCGATCGATGCCGGCAGCGGCGAGCTGCGCGTGTTCGACGCCGCATCGGGCGTGCGCCTTGCCGACGCCGTCGCCGCGAGCTGTGCCGTGCCCGGAGTGTGGCCGCCGGTCACCATCGGCGACCGGCGGTACATCGACGGCGGGATGCGCTCCCTCGCCAATGCCGATCTGGCCGTCGGATCCGATTGGGTGCTGGTGATCGCGCCGATCCTACCGGGCGGTCCGGGGTTCGGGCAGTTCCCCGCGGAAGAGCTCGAGGCGCTGCGACCGGCACCGGTGGCCGTCGTCTACGCCGACGATGCGTCCGTCGCCGCCTTCGGCGTCAACCCGCTCGACCCGCACACCCGCCGGCCGGCCGCAGAGGCGGGGTTCGCGGTCGGGCGCGCCGCCGCATGCGGGATCGGAGAGCGGCTCGGCCTGCGCTGATCGCTCGCCGGGCCGTCTGGCGTCGGAGTGCGCTGGTCACGCGCCGCTGAGCTGCTCCAGGGCGTGACGGCCGAGCCCCGCCATGCGGGGGTTGTCGTCCGAGTGCAGGGCGAGGGCGGTGCCCAGGGCGATCGCCCACCCGCGGGCCCGCTGCCAGGTCGCCTCGTCGGTGTCGGTGAGCTCGTCGATGCGGGCGCGGAAGACAGCACGCGCCTCAGCGTCGAAGGTGAGCCAGGCCGTGGCGAGGTCGGTGGCGGGGTCGCCCGCGGTCAGGTCGCCGAAGTCGATCACGGCCGCGAGCGCCGCGCCCGGCTGCCCCGCTCCCGGCGGCCTACTGAGCACCAGGTTGCCCGGATGCAGGTCGCCGTGCAGCCAGATCGGTTCGCGCGCCCACGGGGGTGCGGCTAGGGCGCGCTCCCAGCCGTCGGCAAGCGCGCCCGCCTCCGGCCGGTCGACAAGTTGCGCGAGCCGGTCGTGCACCGACGCATCGCGCGAGGAGAGAGGAACACCGCGAACCGGGTTGTGGGGAACCGGTTCGTCGTGCGGAGCGGGCGAGTGCAATGCCACCACGAACTCGGCTAATGGAACAGCCAGGGCCGCCCGCTCGGAGGCCGAGACATCGGCACCGTCGATGCCGTCGAACCAGCGGACGATGCTCCACGGCCAGGGGAAGGCGGCGGTCGGCACGCCGACCCGCACAGGCTCCGGCACCGCGATGCTGAGGGCCATCGCCAGTCGCGGCAGCCAGGTCTGTTCATTCACGATGAGTTGCGCGGCTACCTGCCGTCGCGGAAGCCGCACTGCGTAGCGGTCGCCGAGACGGTAGATCGAGTTGTCCCAGCCGTCGGCCACCAGCCGCAGTTCGGCGAGGAGATCAGGATGCTGGGCCGCCACGAGCGCAGCGACCGTGCCGACATCCAACGGGATGTCTGCTTCGGGCGTGAGCATCAGGCGTTGAGCCAGGCGGTCAGTGCCCCGATCACGGCGTCGACGGACTCCGGCATCTGCACCGCATCCGGTTCGAGCAGCCACTGCACCTGCAGGCCGTCCATCACGGCGATGACCGCCGCCGCTGCCTGCCAGAGCTTCTCCTCGGCGACGTCGGCGGGCGCAACCTCGCGAAAAGCCTCAGCCACCATGCTGCGCAGACCGATGAAGCGTTCCCGGAAGAAGTCCTGCGCGGGGTGGTCGTCGGTGACCGACTCGGCGGAGAGCACGGCGTAGGCCTGCACGATTCCGGCCCGGGTCGCGTTCAGCCGGGCGGTGTCGACGAGGTGACGGAGCAGGTCTTTGCCCACCGGCGGGTGCTGGCCCTCCAAGTGCATGACGTCCGCCTGGTCGCGGTGCTCGAGCACGGCGATGAGAAGTTGGTCTTTGGAGCCGAAGTGGTGCAGGACGCCCGCATGCGTCATCCCGGCCTGTTCGGCGATCTCGATCAGCGAGCCGTTGTTGAAACCCCTGATGGCGAACACGGCCATCGCCGAGTCGAGGATGCGCTGCCGGGTGGCGGCCGTGCGCGCCTGGGGTTTCACCACCCGATCGGCGGCGGCCCCGCTGCGGCGGGTGGGGCGGGACGCGGCCATCTTCATTCTTCCTTCCGGGTCGGCGTGGTCGTCGCCCAATTCGGAGTATAGGCGGGCCGAACTTTCGCACCGAATGTGCGCGAGGTCAGGCCAGCCACTCCCGGGCGGCGACGACGAGCGCCTCCACGCCGCGGTCGAGCGTCGGCTGGATCACGGGTGCGAAGTGCGGCGAGTGGTTCGAGGGGATGTCGCGGTCGACGGTTCCGGCTCGTGCCGCAGCGAGATAGCTGTCGGGGTCGGCGCCGCCCAGGATCCAGTAGACGAGGGGTGCGCCCGCCGCGGTGGCGAGCAGGCCGACATCCTCGCTGCCGCTCACCTGGCCGGGGTCGAGCACCGAACCTTCGCCGAACGCGGCGCGGAATGCGGAGCCCGTGCGCTCGGTGGCCGCCGGTTCGTTCACCGTCACGGGGAACGACTCCGCATGCTCGATGAGTGGTTCGGGGGCGCCGGATGCGGCGGCTTCGGCCCGCACGATCCGCTCGATCGCGCCGAGCAGACGGGTTCGCACCTCTTCGCTGTACGCGCGGACGCTCAGGCCGAGGCTGGCGAAGTCGGGGATGATGTTGTTCTTCGTACCGGCGTTGAGCCGCCCCACGGTGAGGACGGCCGTCTCCTGTGGGGCGATCTCGCGGGCCACGACCGTCTGCAGCCGGCTCACGATCGCCGCCGCCAGCACGACGGGGTCGATCGTCGTCTCCGGCCGGGAGCCGTGCCCGCCGCGACCGTATACGGTGATGTCGATGCTGTTCGCCGAGGCGAAGGCTGCGCCGGAGTGGGCGCCGACCAGCCCGGCCGGGGCGGGACCGACGTGCTGGCCGAGCACCACATCCGGAACCGGAACGGACTCGTAGAGCCCGTCGTCGAGCATGGACTGCGCGCCGCCGCCGACCTCTTCGGCCGGCTGGAACAGCGCGATCAGGGTGCCGTGCCACTCGTCACGGGTGGCGGCGAGCCGGTCGGCGGCACCGATCAGGCAGGTCACGTGAACGTCGTGTCCGCAGGCGTGCATGACACCGGCTGCTTCGCTCGTGTAGTCGAGACCGGTGTCTTCGGCGACGGGCAGGGCGTCCATATCGGCGCGGAGCAGCACCGTCGGTCCCTCGCCGTTGCGCAGCACGCCGACGACGCCGGTGCGGCCGATGTGCTCGGTGACCTCGTAGCCGGCCGCGCGGAGCCTGTCGGCGGCGATGCCGGCCGTTCGGACCTCCTCGAAGGAGAGCTCGGGGTGGCGGTGCAGGTCGCGGTACAGCTCGTCGATGGTCATGGTTTCATCTTGCCGCGTCGTCGTCGCGGGCGGAACCCGAATCGGGTTGACGTCCGATCGGGGTCTCGCGGTCGCGGGACTGTTGGGCGCGGAACGCGCGGGGCGGCACGCCCACCCGCGCCGCGAAGAGGCGGGAGAAGTATGCCGGATCGTCGTAGCCGACGCGGGCGGCGACGGTGGCGATGTCGAGCCGGGTCTCGGCGAGCAGGGATTGCGCGCGGGCGAGGCGGACGCCCAGGATGTACTCCTGCGGGGTCATCCCCGTCTGCTCGCGCACCCGTTCGCGCAGCCCGGCCGGTGCCAGGCCAAGGCGATGGGCTCGCTCGGCAATCGGGGTCGGGGCGGCCGCTGTCTGCTCGAGGGCGCCGAGCACGTCGTGGGTCGGGTGTCGCTCGGGCAGGCCCGCCGCGGCGGCGAGCAGGAGACGCTGAACGAGCGCGGATGCGCGCAGTGCGGCGGGCAGACCGGGGGTCGAGAGAGCCTCGCGCAGCCCGGCGAACGTCGCCCCGATCGTGTCGGCGTCTGGCCCGTGCCGAGTGCCGACGACGGCACGGCGGGAATCGGCGCCGAGTTCGCGATACACGCGGGTCATCGCGCCGGAGAACAGGATCCAGTGCTCATGCCAGCCCGCAGGCCCAGAGCCGTAGCCGTGTTCGACACCGGGGAACAGCCAGATCGCCGCCGGCGCGATCACCCGCTCCGGCCGGCGTTCGCCGGGTCTCGCATACCAACCGTCGCCCGCGGTGACGAGTACCAGGCCGTGGCTCGGCAGCGCGCGACGCACGAAGCCGGGCGCGACCCCGTTCGCCTCGCCGGCGCCGAGGCACACCAACCCCGTGTCGCGCAGCACGTCCGGGGGTGTTGCGAAGGAGGACCACATGGCGTCTCCGTCCAAGTCGAGGTCATTGATCGCCGAGAATCCAAGCATAGGAGCGCAGAAGTCCAAGCCGCAGGAATCCAAGCGGCAGCACCATGGTGTCATGTTCACCTCGAACGGATACCGGCTCGACGAATCCCCCGCGCGGTTCGGGATGCTCGACCCCGTACCGGATTCCGACCGCGACGATCGTGACGCCCTCTGGGCCCGCCTGCGCCGTGACGGCTACCTCTACCTGCCCGGGCACCTCGCGCCTGAGCTGGTCGAAGCCTTCCGCGCCCACTACTTCGCCGCGTTGGCCGGCACCGGCTTGGTGCGAGCGGGAACCGATCCGGGGCTCGGCCTCGGCGCCGACGGTGAGGTCGACCGCGCCGAACTCCGCCGAGTGCTCTTCGACGAGATCGTGCCCGGCGAGGCGTACCGCGCGCTCACCGAGCATCCCCGCATCCGTGACTGGTTCGCCTGGCTGCTCGACGACGAGGTGCATCTGCACAGGCGCAAGATCATCCGGCACACCCGCGCGGGCGAGAACGGCGTCGGGACCGCGACGCAGGCGCACTACGACCTGGTGTATCTGCGCGAGGGCACCGACCGGGTGCTCTCGATGTGGATTCCGCTCGGTGACTGCCCGCTCGATCGCGGCGGTCTCGCCTACCTGGAGGGCAGCCATCATCGTGTGCTGGCCGAGGAGCGTGCCGGAACCCTCAAACGGCCCGCCGCTTCCATCACCGCAGACCTTCCCGGCCTGGCCGAGGAGTACGACGCACGCTGGCTATTCGCGGACTATCGCGCCGGCGACGTGATGGTGCACTCGGCTCACATCGTGCACGCCTCCTGCGACAACACGGATGCCCAGGGCCGGATGCGTCTGTCGACCGATATCCGCTACCAGCGCGTCTCCGACCCGATCGACTGGCGCTGGCAGGAGCACTGGCACGACCGAGACGGGTTGTAGCGATCGTTCCCCTCGCTGTGTCTTCCCGCGGCGCGGGTCAGAGGCCCACAGCCCTCAGCAGCTCCTCGGCCACCTCATCCGGGGTGCGCGAGGTGGTGTCCACGGTCGGACCGGGGAGTCCGGTGGCGTCGAGCACCGCGGAGAGTTCGCCGAATCGGGAGCGATGCCAGGCCAGGCCGGCGGGGTCGCCCTCGTGGCGGCGGAGGAGCCGGCGTTCGCCCTCCTCGGGGCGACTGTGAGACGTACGACGGTGAGCTCCGCATCCACCGCCTCGCGGTAGCGTTCGACCGTCGCCGCTTCCTCGATCACGCCGGCGAGCACGAGCACCCTCGCGCCGGCCGCGCGGTGGTGGTCTTGCCCACGCCGACGGTTCCGTTCAGGAAGAGGGCCCGCGCGGGGGCGGAGAGCGGAGCATCCGACATCCGTCCAGTCAATCAGGCTGAACGCGGGATGCCGAGTTGCACGGGGTAGCCGTCGCGGAGAACGGCCAGGGTCGCAGGCGGGGTGATCGCGATCGCCTCGCCGCGCACCGGTCGGGGATGCCGGTCGCCGTAGCCGTCGTGGCTCCACTCGACGACCTCGCTGTCGAGCACCAGCGCCGGGCCCTCAGAGGTGAGCACGAACGCGCCCGTCGGCAGGTGCGGCCACGACTCGATGTGCAGGCGGCGGCGGTGACTGCCGGCGACGAGTCGTTCGGCATGGAGTCGGTGGTTCATCTGGGCCGCCGTCGGGAGGTCTTCGCCCAGACTGTTCGCCCACGAGGTTTGGTACGCCTGGTAGCTCGTGCGACGGCATTCGGCGCACGGTCGGTGCCCGGCGGCGAACGAGACCGCCTCGTCGTGGAAGAAGAGGTAGGTGTAGCGCGTGGGGAGCCACTGCTCGCTCCAACGTCCGCGGAAGTCCAGTTCGCATGTGATCCAGAGGTCGCTGGTGTGGAAGCGGGTGATCTCGTGGCCGACGTGCAGGCGCCCGCGATTGCCCGTCCAAGCGCCACGAAGGGGGATGGCGACGATGTCGCCGAGCGGAGTCACGCGATTTCGTTCGGCCATGAGGCCGTTCTACGCCGGGCCTCCGACATCTTTCGACCGTGATGCAGCGGTGATGTTTTGTTGCGCAAAATGACACACAAGGGAGGAAAGCGTGCGTTGTATCGTCAAGAAATGCGCTGAACGTGCGTCAGACCTCCTTTGTGTGAGAGTCTGTCGACGCGCGTGCTGCGCGAGAGCAGACGAGCAGATGAGCAGAGAAGGAGCCCCGATGACCGAGAGCGACGCACCCGCGAACACACGGCGCATGCACGAGGTGTCGCCCGAGACGGTCGATCTCGTCGACCTCGTGCTCGAGTATTCGCGCCGGCGCATCCTCAGCACAGACACACCGCTCGACGGTCCCGTTGCGGAGGCCGAGCTCGCGCGGCTCGTCGGCCGCACCGTCGTGGACGAGGGGATCGGCGCCGCCCGTGCGCTGCAACTCTTCGAAGACGTGCTCGCGCCCGCCTGCATCACCACCGACCACCCCCAGTACCTTTCGTTCATCCCCACCGCCCCGACGAAGGCGGCGACGGCGTTCGACCTCGTGGTCTCGGCGAGCGCGGTGTACGGCGGCTCCTGGCTCGAAGGCTCGGGGGCGGTGTTCGCCGAGAACCAGGTGCTCTCCTGGCTGGCCGGCGAATTCGGGCTGCCGGACACCGCCGGCGGTGTGTTCGTGCAGGGTGGGACGCTCGGAAACCTGTCTGCGCTGGTGGCGGCCCGCGAGGCGGCGCGCACGCGCTGTGAGGAGGCGGGCGAGGTGCCGCCGGCGCGTTGGCGCATCGTCTGCAGCGCGGAAGCGCACTCCTCCATCGCTTCGGCCGCCCGGGTGATGGATGTTGAGGTCGTTCCCGTGCCGGTCGGCGACAGCGGCATGCTGACCGGCGCCGATGTGCGTGGAGCGCTCGAGGAGCACGGATCCTCCGTGTTCGCCGTCGTGGCCACGGCCGGTTCCACGAACTTCGGGATCGTCGACGACGTCGCCTCCCTCGCCACACTCAAGGCGGAGTTCGACTTCTGGCTGCACGTCGACGGCGCCTATGGTCTGGCCGGGATGCTCTCCCCGCTCGCCCGTGCCCGGTTCGCCGGCGTCGAGCAGGCGGATTCGGTGATCGTCGACCCGCACAAGTGGCTGTTCGCGCCGTTCGACGCCTGCGCCCTGATCTACCGTGACCCGGCGGCCGGTCGTCGGGCGCACACGCAGCATGCCGAATACTTGGACACCCTCACGGAGACGTCGGAGTGGAGCCCCTCCGACTATGCGGCGCACCTCACGCGTCGGGCACGCGGGCTCCCGTTCTGGTTCTCGCTGGCCACATACGGCGCGCAGGCCTACCGTGACGCGATCGGGGCCTCTCTGCAGCTCGCTCACGACATCGCCCGTGAGATCGACACCCGCGAGGGGCTGCGGCTCGTGCGCGAACCGCAGCTCTCGGTCGTCGTGTTCGAGCGCGACGGCTGGTCGCGCGCCGATTACGCCGAGTGGTCCGCGCGTCTGCTCGCCGAACAGCGGGCGTTCGTCACCCCCAGTTCGCACCAGGGGCGGCCGAACACGCGGTTCGCGATTCTCAACCCGATGACCACGTTCGAGCAGCTGGTCGGCATCCTCGACACGATGTGACGGCTCTGCCGCCCACCCGGTCAGCGCAGCGGGTCGAGCGGCAGCGGCCGGTCTTGCACGACATTCTTCATGACGAGGGTCGAACTGAGGCGTTGCACGCCGGGAAGCGCCGAGAGCTCCTGGTCGTAGAGGGCCTCGAAAGCGGGGAGGTCGCGGGCGACCACGCGCAGCAGGTAGTCGGGGTCGCCGAAGAGTCGCTGGGCCTGAATGATGGCCGGAACGGTCGACACGGACTGTTCGAACTCGGCGATGGTGTCCCGGGTCGAGTCGCGCATGGTGACGAACACGAGCGCGTCGAAGGTCAGGCCGAGCGCGCCTGCATTGAGGTGGGCCCGGTATCCGCTGATCGCCCCCGAGCGTTCGAGGGCGCGCAGACGGCGGTGGCACGGGGAGACGCTGAGGCGCACGCGCTCGGCCAGCTCGGTGATGCTGAGCCGCCCATCCTGTTGCAGCTCGGCAAGGATTCTTCTGTCAACGTCATCCACACGAAAGATTCTCCCCCAAAACCTCGGATTGCGTGGAAGATCTTGGAAGCACCTTTCGCGTGATCCCGCCTACTCTTCCAGAGGGCGACCGCCCGACCGGGGCGGAGCAGAGGGAGCGTCATGGCGTTCGGCACGATTCTCGCGTTCTGGGCGGTGTCGTTCCTGTTCGTCATCACGCCCGGCGCGGACTGGGCGTATGTCATCGCCGGGGGGCTGCGCGACCGCATCGCGCCGGCGGTCGGCGGCCTGCTCACCGGACATGTCATCGCGACGATCGTCGTCGCGGCCGGTGTCGGTGCCCTGGTGGCGGGCGCTCCGGTGATTTTGACCATGCTCACGGTGGCCGGCGCGGGATACCTGATCTGGTTGGGCGTGTCGACGCTTCGTCGCCCCGCCGTGCCGATCGCGGAGAGCGGCGGGAGCGAGGGGTCGTGGCTGCGCTGGGCGACGAAAGGCATCGGCGTCAGCGGGCTGAACCCGAAACTCCTCCTGCTGTTCCTGGCACTGCTGCCGCCGTTCACGACGCCAACGGCCGTATGGCCGGTCGCCCTGCAGATCGCGGTGCTCGGCGCTGTGCATGTGCTCAGCTGCGCGGTGGTCTACACCGGTGTCGGATTCGGGGCGCGCGCGGTGCTGCGCTCGCGCCCGGCGGCATCCCGCTGGGTGAGCCGGGTCTCCGGTTCGGCGATGATCGTGATCGGCCTGGTGCTGATCGTGGAAAGGATCGTGTTCTGACCGAAGACGCCCCGCAGCGAGTCAGGATATCGCCACGCACCCGAGTGAGCGCCATCCTCCGTTTCGGGCGGCGTCCTAGCGGGAGGCGTCCGCGGTGTTGGTCGACTCGCGCTGCACCAGGCGGTAGGGCGCGATGTCGGTCTGCGGGGCGGCCGCCGGGTCGTCGAGGCGGCGCAACATCGCAACGATCGACAGGCGGGCGATCTCGTTCAGGTCGGGGGAGATCGTGGTGAGCGAGGGCGCGGAGAAGGCCGCCTCGGCCGTATTGTCCCAGCCGACGACGACGACGTCGCCGGGAACGGCGATCCCGGCTTCACGGAACGCACGAAGCGCGCCGATCGCGAGCAGGTCGTTCGCGCAGACGAGGCCGTCGAGGCCGTCGAGACCGTTCGGGCGCGCGATCAGCTCTTTGACGCGCTCGTACCCCTCCTCGCGCGAGTAGTCGCCGTCGGGGTTCGACTGGTCCCACCGCGAGACCGAGATGATGTGCTGCGCATCCGCCTCGATGCCGGCGGCCTCCAGTGCCAGATGGAAACCACGGATGCGCAGGTCGGCGGGTGCCGCGCCGATGGTGCCGACCTGAACCTGGCCGAGGAACCCGAGTCGCCGACGGCCCGCCTCGACCAGACAGGTCGTCGCGTCGAAGCTCGAGTGAACGTTGTCGACGACGACGCTGTCGATGCTGGTGCTGCGGAAGCGCTCACCGAGCAGGACGAGCGGGGTCGCCCCGCGTTCGGCTTCGAACCGGTGTAGGTCGATGGTCAGGGGGCTGAACAGGATGCCGTCGGTGAGGATGGTGCTGAACCCGGCCGCCACGCGCAGTTCCCGCTCGAGCAGGCCGCGCGTCTCGTCGATGACAACGTCGTAGCCGAAATGCTCAGCCTGGGTGACGACCGCGTGGGCGAGCTGGGCGAAGTACGGATGCGATACGAACGGCACCGAGAGGGTGAGGAGGTTGCTGCGACCGCTGCGCAGTTGGCGCGCGGCGAGCTGCGGCCGATAGCCGAGCTCGGCGATCGCCGCCTCGACCTTCTGCCGGGTGGAGTCGCTGATGTAGCGGTGCCCGTTCACCACATTGGACACGGTTCGGTAGGAGACGCCCGCGAGCGCCGCGACGTCTTTGATCGTCGGCGCCCCGGTGCGCTTGGCCGGTGTCGAGTCGTCTCTGGAGCTCACCCCCATATCGTAGCCACCATGTTGCAACGTTGCGATATTTCTCTATTTCCACGTTGCAATATTCGATCAGATCTGATTGAGTGTCTCTGCGGCGCTCCCCATCGAACCCCCGACGGGCCGTCCCGCACTCACATTCCGGTCGGCGACACGTCGGCGCCGTCTGCGCGGCACACCCGCGCCAGGCGCTCGTGCGTCGTGCGACGACCACGAACATCCAAATCAACGACGAGGAGATGTACGAATGAACAAGTCCGTTCGAATGCGGCGAGCGCGAGCAGGATTCGCGGCCGGTGCAGCAGTCCTGAGCCTCATGGCATTCACTGCCTGCAGCGGGACGAGTGAGACACCCGCAAAGGTCGACGGCGGCGGTGTCGGCACCGCAGCCAAGCACGTCAAGATCACGATGATGGCCAACGACGCCTTCGCCCAGCAGTGGCAGGACCAGCTCGTGCCCGAGTTCAACAAAGAGTTCCCCTACATCGATGTGACCATCGACTCGGTGCCCTACGACGAGCTGCTGGCCAAGGGGATGCTCAACGGAACCGCCACGGATCCCCAATACGACCTGATCACCCTCGACGACCCGTGGACCCCACAGCTGGCCGATGCCGGCGTGCTCTACGAGCTGAAGAGCGATGCCGCCCAGTGGACGGACAAATCGTACGACTGGGCCGACTTCAACGCTGCGCCGCTGGCGTCGAGTGAGTGGAAGGGCAAGCAGTACGGCGTTCCCCTGCGCTCGAACATGCTGCTCATGTTCTACAACAAGACGCTCTACAAGAAGGCCGGTCTCGCCGAGCCGACGCCGGAGCTCACCTGGGATCAGTACATGCAGGAAGCGCCGAAGCTGGTGCAGGACACCAACGGTGACGGCACGATCGACTCCTGGTCGACGGGGCTCACCTGGGCGCGCGGCGTTCTCTCACCGCCGGTCTGGCAGTCCGTGCTCAACGCCAACGGAGGGGCGCTGTTCGATAAGAATCTGAACCCGACCTTCGACACGGCCAAGGGCGTCGCGGCGCTCCAGACGCAGGTCGACCTGCTCAAGTACGCCCCGCCCGGAGCGACGAACTATGACTACACCCAGCCGCTCGACGCTTTCCGTCAGGGCAAGGTCGCCTCGATCTTCACCTGGGGCAGCGCGTACAAGAGCGCAGCGGTCGACCCGGCAGTGACGAAGCTCACCCCTGATGAGGTCGGAATCCAGACGTTGCCCGCCGGCAGTGCCGGCGCGAGCACGCACCGCGGCATCTGGAGCGGCTCCGTCTTCAAGAACTCGACGCATCCGCAGGCCGCGTGGACGTTCCTGCAGTGGATGTCGTCGAAGAAGGGCGAGGTCTGGACGACCAACACCTTGGGCTCCTTCCCCGCCCGCAAGTCGACACTCGCCACGACGCCCACACAGCCGTGGCTGGCCCCGGTGTTCACCGCGCTCCAGAGCGCGTACGACATCGCCGACAAGGGCGAGATGTGGCGTGTTCGTTCGCCGCAGTCGAACGCCATCCAGGAGATCCTCGCCGATCAGACCAGTGCTGCCGTGCAAGGCCAGACATCCGCATCGGATGCCCTCAAGAAGGCCAAGCAG
Organism: Leifsonia poae; assembly: GCF_020009625.1. Lineage (NCBI taxonomy): Bacteria > Bacillati > Actinomycetota > Actinomycetes > Micrococcales > Microbacteriaceae > Leifsonia > Leifsonia poae. Next base: position 2,001,803 of record NZ_JAIHLP010000002.1, on the reverse strand, counting down.
CAAATCGTCGCTCTGCTGAAGAAGTAACGTGATGACGGTCGAACTCACGAGACGCCGACGCGCCGCCACGCGGAGCATCCCCACGCGCAGGGCATCACGAATGCGGGATGTCCTGGGCAGGTGGACGTTCATGCTGCCGGCCACCTTGCTCCTGGCCGCTGTGCTGATCTACCCGCTGCTCTACACGCTGCGCATCAGCTTCTCGACGTTCGACCTCGCATCGTTCTCCCCCTCGGGGTGGGTCGGATTCGACAACTACACGGCGGCACTGCAAGACGAGAGCTTCCAGAACTCACTGGTGGTCACCGGGATCTACCTGGTACTCGCACTGCCGTTGCAGATCATCCTCGGATTCGGGATCGCCTACCTCATGAACGCCGAGTGGAGGGGGCGCGGTGTCGTCCGCGCCCTCTTCCTCATCCCGATGGTGGTCGCCCCGGTCGTCTCGGGTGGCATCTGGAAGATGATCCTCGACCCGCTCTGGGGGGTCGTGGGCTGGTTCCTCGGGTTGTTCGGGGTGGCGCCGATCGACTGGTTCGGCAACGCGACGATGTCGATGATCAGCATCGTCATGATCGACACCTGGCGCTCGGTGCCGTTCGTCGCCCTGATCGCAGCCGCCGCCCTGCTCGCCCTCCCGAAAGACGTCTTCGAGGCGGCGAAGGTGGATGGCGCATCCTGGTGGCAGACCCTCTGGTCGGTCAGTCTCCCGATGCTCGGACCGATCATCGCGGCGACCTTCGTGGTGCGCTGGCTGGGCGCCGTGAAAATGTTCGACATCATCCTCGCCACCACCAACGGCGGTCCCGGCCAGTCGACGAACGTCGTGAACCTGTACATCTACCAACAGGCGTTCCGATTGCTGAAGTTCAGCGAGTCGTCGGCGATGGCGGTGATCGTGCTCGTCATCACGATGATCCTGACCCTGGTGTTCCTGTTGGGGAGCAAGAAGCTGGAGGACAGACTGTGACCACCACCGCAGAACGCCGAAGAATGCGCGTCGACGAGAACTCCGTCGCGCCCGTCGGCAAGCGCAGCCGGAGCGAGCGCACCCGCATCTGGGCGGGCGTGATCGTCTGCATCCTGTTCCTGCTCCCGCTGCTCTGGATGCTGCTGACCTCGTTCAAGCTGCAGCGCGACATCTTCACCACGCCCCCGACGTTCTTCTTCGATCCGACGCTCTCGCAGTACGTCGCCGCCTTCATGAGCAACGGGTTCGGCCAGAAGATGATCAACACGGTCATCGTGGCGCTCGGCGCGGGCATCCTCTCTCTGGTCGCGGGGTCGATGGCGGGCTACGCGCTCTCCCGCCTGCGCATCAGGGGAGCGGCGACGATCGGCGTGCTGATCCTGCTCTCGCGAGGCGTGCCGCCGATCGCGCTCGCCGTGCCGATGTTCCTCGTTGCCCGCACTCTGGGGATCACCGACACCCACATCACGCTCATCCTCGCCTACTGCTCGTTCGTCATCCCGTACGTGATGTGGCTGATGCGCGGTTTCTTCCTCTCACTGCCGAAAGAGCTCGAGGAGTCGGCGATGCTCGACGGATGCTCGCGCATGGGTGCGTTCTTCCGCATCATCGTTCCGATCTCGGCGCCGGGGCTGATCTCGACCTTCATCTTCAGCATCATCCTCGCCTGGGAGGAGCTGCTGTTCGCGCTCGTGCTGACGAGCCGCAACGCGGTCACCGTTCCGGTGGCGATCGTGGGTATGGCCGGCGACACCGAGCACGGCGCGAATTGGGGCGCCCTGTCGGCGGCCGGGATGCTCACCGTGGTGCCCGTCGTCATCCTGGCGCTCGTCGTGCAGAAATGGCTGATCCGCGGTCTCGCCGATGGCGCCACCAAGGGCTGACCGGTCGGTCACCGAACCATGTCATCAACGATCACAAGAGAAAGGCGCCACCGCGTGAGGCTCCCCGTCAAGCAGATCCCACCCGCCGGAGAACGCGTGACCGAGAGGGAGATCACGGCGCCTGTCGACCTGTGCCTGCCCTCCGGCCGGCTGAACCCCGACGCGGTCGGCTGGACCCGCACGGCGCTGCACCGCACCGGACTGCCGGGCTGGGGCCGCAACAAACGTTTCGAGTACTGGTCGATCGTCACACCGACGGCGATCGTCTCGCTGAACATCTCGCACCACGACTATCGGGCCAATGTCTCGATCTCGTACATCGACCGCTCCACTTACGCGGAGATCACCCAGGGTGGGAACACCTGGCTGCCCGGTGGGGGCGGCCTGGGCAGCGCCACGACCGGGGAGCCGATGGAGGCCCGCCGTGGCAACGTGCTGGTGCGGATGACGCCGCGCGGAACCGGCACCGTGCTGCACGCGGAGTCGGAGCGCATCCGAGTCGACCTCACCGTGACCGGCGAGCCGGGGCACGAGTCGATGGGCGTTGTCGTGCCCTGGTCGGCGAAGGCGTTCCAGTACACCAAGAAGGACAATGGGCTGACGGCGAAGGGTGTCATCGTCGTCGATGGGGTGAGCCACCGCGTTGAGGCCGACGAATCGACGGCCGTCCACGATCGCGGTCGTGGCCGCTGGCCGTACTTCACGCTGTGGAATTGGGGCGCCGGCCACGGACAGGACACCCTCGGGCGTCGGATCGGGCTGCAGTTCGGCGGCAAATGGACCGACGGGACACCCTCGACCGAGAACTGGATCCGGATCGAGGGCCGACTGCACAAGATCAGCTCGCATTTGGCCTGGGACTACGACCCGGCCCACTGGCTCGAACCCTGGACGCTCACCGGTCCCGATGTCGACGTCGTCTTCGCCCCCGAGCATCATCGGCGTCACCTCTTCGACCGCTGGGTGGTGAAGAGCCGCGGCGACACCTGCTACGGCACGTACACCGGCCGGATCACCCTGGCGACCGGCGAGGTCGTCGCCTTCGCGAACGTCTTCGGTCACGTCGAGGAGGTCGAGCGACGGTGGTGAGCCGCCGCACCGGCGAGGGCTGACGCCGTCGCCACCCCTGAGCAGCTCCGGGATCACCGTGCACGTCCACTGTCACGGCCGGAGCCGAGCGGAGCGCCGTACCGATATTCGGTGCTCCGCTCATCCCCTCCCCTGAACGGAGAACATCATGACTGTGAGACAGCTGCAACACGCCACCCCCACCGTGCTCCGCATCCCCGAGCGTGCGCTCCAGGTGCCGCGCGACGGCGACGATTCGAGCGGGTACACGGCCTGGCTCACCGGCCCGGCCGGTGCGGGAACGGCCCGCCTGGTGCCCATCGTCGGCACGCACGATCCCTACGATCTCATCATCATCGACTACGACGGGGATGCGTCGCACAGCCGGTCGTGGGTGCGGCATTCGCAGATAGACCGTGTCGTCGTCTACACGCTGATCGCGGCCTCGGCCGCATCCTTCCCCTCGCCGGTGAACGCCCTCTCGAGCTGAGGGCCGGCGCGGCCGGTCACCAGCGGTTGCGCACGTCTTCCGCCCAGCCGAGCAGCCCGTCGACGGCGACCCGGCCGACTGGGGTCTGCACCCAACCGCGGTAGTGCCCGAAACACTGGTGCCCGCGGCTGCCGAAGATGAGGAGTTCGGTCGAACTGGTGTGATCCCAGAACGGCTCGAACACCAGGTCGACGGACGAGCCGCGGATACGCCACGGGGCGAGCCAGTCGGTCTCGTCGTACTCCCAGTCGAGCTCTTCGCTGATCTTGTGCACCCGGCCCTCGACGACGACGGCGTTCTCGGTCGATCCGGTGCCGTCGGTCCACCGTGCGCCCAACTGCAGGCCGACCGTCGTCCCGTCTGCGAGGCGGCCGGAGGCGGCGCCCCAGTTCCAGCGCACCCGGTAGGGCCACCGGCCGCGGCCGTGATCGAGCACGGCCCAGCTCTCGCCGGCGGGCACGAGCGTCTGGTCGTCGCCGACGCGGACGAACCCGCGTGCCGGCCGGGCGACATCCTTCACCGTGTACTGGAATCGACGGGACGACCACGGCACGACGACGGCCATCGCCTCGTGCCCCACCGGACGCACGGCGAGGATATCGAGGGCGAGACCGTCAGCCGTGGCGCGCAGCCGGGTGCCCTCCGCCGTCTCGTCGATGTCGATCGCGATCGACCCGGCGCGGGCGCGGGCCGGCCCCGAGCCCAGCGAGGGCGGAAGGACGGCGCTCTTCCCGAGCGGGGAGACGGCGCCGCGCTCGACGGTGTTCCCGGTGCGTCGGTCGTGCACCATCACACTGTGCACGGAGGCGTAGTCGAGACACGACACGGTCAGCGCGATCAGGTGGGTGGGCGTGGTGACGGCCCAGTACTCCCAGCGTTTGTCCCGTCCCCAGCCGCGCCGGAAGCCCGGTCGGCCGATGCCGGAGGTGTCGTGCAGAGGGGTGCGACTCCACCCGACGGCCGCCGGGTTCAGCCGGCCGTTCGGCAGGCGGAGCGCGACCGGCTCGGTGATCTCACGCTCGCTGATCGTGCGGCTCATCCTGTTCCTCTTCTTCGCGGATCCCTGGTTCCCCGACGGCTCGACGGAATGCCTCGGCGAGTTCGCGGTTCACTTCTCGCACCGTATCGGGTAAGGCCTTCAACACCGTGCGGTCGGCGGTCATCAGACCGTTGAGCTCGTCTTCGACATCGGCCAGCTGCGTGTAGACGATGCCCGAGAGGCCCGCCCCGATCGCGGGGACGATCTGCTCCCGGTGCAACGCCGCGAACGCCGCGGTGAAGGCGGCGATCGTCGGGAGTCGTCGATAGCCGAACTCGCGGGGGCCGAAAGCGTGCCCCGGCAGCCGCAGGCTGTATCCGCCGTACTCCGACACCACGACGGCCCGGCCGTCGCGCCCCCACGAGCGCCGCGGCCGGAGCTTGTGGAAGTAGACATGCAGGCTGCGCATGTCCCCGCCGCCCTGGTCGTGCCATCCGCTGGCGTGGTCGATGAGGCGGTCGGGGTCGGCAGCACGGATGCGCGCCACCGCGTCGAGCGCATCGAACTGCCCCCACCCCTCGTTGAACGGCACCCACGCCACGACGCACGGCGTGTTCCTGAGGAGCGCGACGGTCTCGGCCAGTTCGGCCCGGAAGTCGTCACGACCGGCCGCGTCCTGCCGTCCGAACGCGCGATGCCGCCGATCGTCGAGCCGCACCGGGAGCAGGACCGGCGCAGTGATCACGGCGGGATTGTATGACCGGCCGCCATTGACCATGTCTTGCCAGACGAGGATCCCGAGGCGATCGCAGTGGTGGTACCAGCGAAGCGGCTCGATCTTGATGTGCTTGCGCAGCATCGTGAAGCCCAGCTCCTTCATCGACCGGATGTCGTGCACCAGCGCCTGATCGGAGGGTGCCGTGTACAGTCCGTCCGGCCAGTAGCCCTGGTCGAGTACGCCCGCGTGGAAGTACGGTTTGCCGTTGAGGGTGAATCGGGGGAGCCCGGAGGCGTCGCGCTCGAGCCCGACCGAGCGCATGCCGACGTAGCTGCGAACGATGTCGTCGGCGACGCGGATCTCGAGGTCGTAGAGGTATGGATCTTCGGGACTCCATTCGCGCACCTCATCCAGCGCCAGCCGGATCGCCCGGCCGGGTCGCCCGCTCGCGCGCGCGCATTCGACGCCGTCGGCCGTCATGATCACGGTGACCGGCGCGTCTCGGGCCTCGACCGTGACCTCGACCGCGCTCTCGGCGAGCAGCGGGCGGATGTCGAGGCGTTCGACGTGCACGAACGGAACGGATTCGAGCCACACCGTCTGCCAGATGCCGGATTGGGCGGTGTACCAGATGCCCCCGCGCCGCAACGCCTGCTTGCCGCGCGAGTGGTGGCCGGTGTCGGAGTCGTCGATCACGTCGACCTGCAGCAGGTGCTCGCCGTCGGCGTGGAACGCCTCCGTCACATCGACGGCGAACGGAAGATACCCGCCGGAATGCGTTCCGACGACGACGCCGTCGATGAGCACGGCGCAGGCCTGATCGACCGCGCCGAAATGCAGCAGGATCCGATCGTCGGCGAAGCCCGGCGGCAGGCTCACCGTCCGCTCGTACCAGAGGTGCTGGCCTGGCTTCAGCTGTCGGTCGACGCCCGAGAGGGCGGCCTCGGGCGAGAACGGGACGAGGATCTCGCCGTCCCAGCTCGCGGGTGTGCCGGCGGCGTCGCGGATCGCGTACCGCCAGCGGCCGTTCAGGTTGAGGTAGCTGTCTCGGACGAGCTGCGGGCGGGGATACTCGGTGAGCACCGCGTCGGGGTCGAGTGAACCGGCCCACGGCGTGGTGCGGCTCACGCGCGCACCGTCCGCGCGCGCAGGAAGGCGAGCACCGGAACGAGCACGAGCACGATCGCCGCCGCCGGGAAGATCTCGGGGCCGGGCACGGGCTGGGTCACGCCGAGGCTCGTGTAGGTGTTGGCGGCGCCGGCGATCACGGCGGCGCCGACGAACGGGCCGACGATCATCGGCACCATCACGGCGAGGATCATCCGGATGCCCTGCACGGCACCGGCCCGATCCGGTGGCGTCTGGTCGCGGGTGAGGGCGGAGACGGTGGCGAGGGAGGCCATCATCCCGGCCATCATCACAGTTGCGGCGGCGATCACGAATGGCAGCTCGCGGGCGAAGGTCATCGCCACGAGGCCGGCCGCGAACACCACGACGGCGGGGAGCAGGAACCGGATCTTCCCGATCCTGTCCATGATGCGGCCGGCGATGACGCTGAGCACCGACGCGAGGATGAGCACGATGCCCAGGGCGAGCGCGTACGCCTCGATGTGCAGGTACCGCTGCAGGTAGATGATCACATACGGCAGGAAGACCTGCGTGCTCGTCCCGATCACGGCCCACAGTCCGAGCGTGAGGTAGAGGGTCGGCTGCTGCCGGATGGTGCTGGGGCGCAGGCCGTGCAGCACGGCGGCGAACACGCGCTCGCGGGTGCGCGGAGGGGACGATCGCGCAGGAGGAACCAGGAGAGTGCACCGGTCGCGGCCGTCACCACTCCCACGACGGCGAAGAACGCCTTCCAATCGCCGGCGCGGGTGAGGCCGTCGAGCAGGCCGAAGACGAGGAGCATCGCGATGAGCGGCAGGACGGCGAGCACGCCATCCACCCGACCCCGGTTGGCGGGCACCGTCGAGTCGGTGACCCAGGCGGTGAACGCCGCGTCGTTGGCGCCGGAGCCGAAGGCGCTCATGATGCAGTCGAGCGCGATGATGCCGACGATCGCCGCCAGAACGGCCGTGCCGCTGGCGGTCTCGGTGCCGCCGGGCACACCGACGAAACCGAACGCCGCCGTGCAGAGACCCCAGGCGATGTAGCCGAGCGAGACGAACGGGCGGCGTCGGCCCGCCCGGTCGGACCACGCCCCGACGATCATCGTGGCCAGCGTCGCGACGATCGCACTCGCGCTGACCATGATCGCGATGACGGTGGGGTCGGGGCTGATCGTGTCGTACACAAACAGGTTGAGGTACATGTTCTCGATCGTCCAGGCGAGCTGGCCGACGAGCCCGAGGAGGATCAGGGACGTCCAGGTGCGGCCGCCGAGGGCGGTGCCCCGCTTTCGGATGCGCGACGGATCGTCGGTTTCTGCAGGGGTGATCATGGCGTCCTCATCGTCGCATTTCCACGTGGAAATATTATCCGCCCTCACCGTAGCAAAAATCGACGACTCGTGGCGATCGCGTGAGGGGGCGACTACCAGGCGGCGGTCGCCCCGCGTCGCGGCACCGTCAGCAGCGAGATGAGGCTCACCGAGATCAGCAGGATCGCGCCGACGACGATGAACGCCTGCAGGGTGAGCGCCGGCAGGGTCAGGGCGACGAGGCCGGCGAGGAGGGAGACCATCCCGCTGACGAGCCCCACCCACCTCGGACGTGTCGCACCGGTCGCCGCCCCCATGAGGTCGACGATGCCCGAGACGATCCAGCCGAGGCCCAGCACGAAGGCGAGCAGCACGGCCGACCGTGTCGGGTCGATGAGGCAGAGCACCCCTGCCGCCAGCACGATCACCCCCAGAAGACCGACGAGGAAGCGGTGACCGGCGCCGACATGCTTGGACGCGATCGCCGCGGAGAGCCGCACGAACCCGGAGACGATCAGGTAGGCGCCGAAGATCACACCGATGAACACCAGGGTGACGTTCGGCCAGACCAGGGCGATGATGCCGAGGAGGATTCCCGCGATGGCGATGGCGAACGTCTCACCGCGGTGGAGTTGCAGCGAGAATCCGGACTTCTGCGCCAATGGCACGACGGGCACGATGGGGATGACGGGGTGGGTCATGTGCGCGCTCCTTTCCACCGGTCGGGAAACGGTCGCACGGGCGGGCGGCGCCCGCATTCCCAGAGTCGCCCTCCCCGCGGCCAAAAGCAATGGGTAGCGCGAATGTGCGCGCTCGGTCGACTCAACCAGCGACGGCGTTCATCACCTGTTCGCGTGGAGGTCGCCGCGTGAACCAGCCGGAGAGTGGTCGGGCGATCTCCCCGATCTCCTCGATCTCGCCGGCGGCGACAGCAAGGATGAAATCGAACATCGCGTCCTCGTCGTAGTGCTCCTCGTAGCCATTCAGCTCGAAGAAGAGGGCGCACAACAGCCAGCCGGTGCGCTTGTTCCCGTCGAGGAGCGGATGGTTGCGCGTGATCGAATGCAGGAGGGCTGCCCCCTTCGCGTAGTCATCCGGGTAGGCGTCCCGGCCGAAGAGGGTGGCCTTCGGCCGCTCCAATGCCGACTGCAGGAGCACGGTGTCCCGGATGGAAGCGAGTGGCTCGCCCCCGTGAACAACCCGGATGACGATGAGCGCTTCTTCCAGGGCCACGTACCGGATGCTCACGCGTCGCGCAGTCGTTCGAGGAGTCCGGCGTTCTTGGACGCCAGGCGGTCGACGATCTGCTGCGTGGTGCTGTCGTGCGCGGCGATGTAGGCGTCGACGGCGTCGAGCACCGTCGCGGTGAAGTTCGACCCGGTGTCATCGGCGATGGAGCCGAGCGCGCGCACCTGGTCTTCACGGAACGCGATCAGCTTCTTGCTCCGGGCGGGAGGCGTCATGTGAGTCATCCCCCTCCCCCTCCGTATATGTCAATGTAGAACGAGTATATACGCGACTCCGTGGGTCGTCTGTGGATGGCCCCGGCGTCAGATGTGGAGCGTCGGTCGGTCGAGGCGGAACGTCGACCGTGGGATCTCGTCGACGAGCCTGTGCGCGAGGGCGAACGCATCTTCTTCCGTCAGCTGGTGCGTGATCACGAGGGAGGACAGGAACGACGCATCCACCCGCCTCGACATGTCGTGCCTGGCCGGGATGGAGCAGTACGCCCGCGTGTCATCGATGAACCCGCTCGTCTTCGTGAAGCCCGCGCTGTCTGTGATCGCCTGGCGGTAGCGCAGGATCGCGGCGGGGGTGTCGATGAACCACCACGGCGCGCCCGCGTACACGCTCGGATAGAAGCCGGCCAGCGGCGCGATCTCGCGTGAGAACGTCGTCTCGTCCACGGTGAACAGCACGATGCGGAACGTCGAGCTGGTGCCGAAGTCGCGCAGGATGGGCGTGAGCGGCGTCGTGAACCCGCCGACGGCCGGCAGGTCGTGGCCGGTGTCGGGGCCGAACGCGTCGAACGTCGGGCGGTGGTGGTTGCGGATGACACCCGGGTGCAATTGCATCACCAGTCCGTCGTCCGCCGCCATCTCGGCGAGCCGGTAGAGCATGTTGTGCCGATAGGCCACCGCCTCGGCGGCGGTCAGGCTGCCGCTGATGGCGGCCTGGTGGATGCGCGACGCCTCCGCGTCTGGGAGCGGCTCGCATCCCGCATCGATAACGCCGGTGTCCGTCGCCGTGCCACCCGCGGCGAGGAAGACGTGGCGGCGCGCGCGGAGGGCGGCGAGAAGGCCGGGGTACGTGGACGTGTCGATGTCGGCCCGTGCGGCCAGAGCGTCCAGTCTGCCCCGCCAGGTGGGCTCGTCCGGGTGCATGTACCGGTCGGCGCGGAACGTCGGGATGACGCGGCCGGTGAACGTCGGATCTTCGTTGAGGCGTCGATGGGCGGCGAGATCGTCGGCCGGGTCGTCGGTCGTCGCCAGCACCGAGATGCGGAACCGGTCGAATAGAGCGCGCGGACGGAACTCGGGGCGTGTCAGCGTCTCGGCGAGCTGGTCGTAGAGCGCGTCGGCACTCGCGGCCGACGGCTGCTCGGTGAGCCCGAACACCTCGCTGAATTCCGATTCGAACCAGAACCGCACGGGGGTGCCCAGGAAGACGTCCCAGTTCTCGCAGAGCCTGCGCCAGATCTCCCGGCCGGAGGTGGTCGGCGCCGCGCCGTCGCGCGAGAGCCCGAGGTCGGCCAGCGGCACACCGACGGCGTGCAGCATCCGCGTCACGTAGTGGTCGGGCGTGATGAGGAGCGCCGACGGGTCGCCGAACGCCTCGTCGGCGGCGAGCATCGCCGCGGGCACATGGCCGTGCGGTGACACGATGGGGGCATCCGCGACTGCGGCGTGCAGACGCCTGGCCAGGTCGCGCTCCGCCGGGTCGGCGGGGAACAGACGGTCCGGATGCGGGGCGAGCGTTGTCATCGGCGTCCTTTCAGCTCCGCGCGGGCCCGGTGGAGGCGCGTACGGTGAGATGGGTGGGGAGGGTGGCGCCTTGGCGCATCCCGAGGGTGCTCTCGTCGTCGAGCCGGGCGAGCAGCATCGACACGGCCGTGCGGCCGGCCTGCTCGATCGGCGCGGTGAGGGTGGTCAGCGGCGGGTTGCAGAAGTCGGCGCCGAAGATGTCGTCGCAGCCGACGATGCTGACATCACCGGGCACATCGACGCCGCGCTCGCGGAAGCGGGCGAGCATCCCGATGGCAAGCAGGTCGTTGAAGGCGATGCAGGCGGTGACGCCCGCATGCAGCACGGCGTCGGCGGCCGCAGCGCCGGCGTACTGGCGCGGGGAGAACGGGCCGAGTCGCGTGGCGGTCACCCCGTAGCGATCCGCCGCCCGCACCATCGCCCGCCAACGGCCTTCGTTCGACCACGACGTCTCTGGGCCGGATGCGTAGCAGAGCTGGGTGTGGCCGAGGGAGACGAGGTGGCCGACGGCCTGTTCGATCCCGCTCGGGGTGTCGATGAAGATGTGCGGCACGCTGCGGGTCTGCCGATTGATTGCGACCAGGGGGATCTCCCGTGCGAGCGTGGTCAGCCGCCGATCGGTGAGGCGGGAAGCGGCGAGGATCGCGCCGTCGAAGGAGCGCCGGAGTTTGTGCAGCATTCCGTCCTCCAGTTCGTCGGACTCCTCGGTGTCGACGAGGATCTGGGTGTACCCGGCCGCCTTCAATTGCTGTTGTGTGCCGCGGATGATCCCGAAGTAGAACGGGTTCGTCACGTCGGAGACGAGCACGGCGATGGCGCGGGTCTTGCCGCTGGTGAGTGCTCTGGCCTGCGAGTTGGGGAGATAGTTGAGTTCGCGGGCGGCGTGCTCGATTCGCTCGCGGGTGATGGCATTCACCCGGCCGGGGTTCGAGAGGGCACGCGAGGCCGTCGAGGTGGCGACTCCACTGGCCGCCGCCACGTCTGCGAGGGTGGCTGGGCGATCCGACCCCGCTCCGGCGAGAGGTTGCATGACGACATCTCAGCACACTTTGGCAATTTTTGGCAATCGGTTGCAGTGCCGTTGCCGCCCTGCCTAGAGTCCTCAGCAACCATCCTCGACGCACCAGCAGAGGGTGCTGACACTCACGTCCCTGTCTCAAAGGAGAGTCACGAATGAGATCACGTATCGCGCTCGGCGCGGTCGCCGGACTGGCCGTCATCGGCCTAGCACTGAGCGGCTGCTCCTCGTCGGGGAGCACTGGCTCCTCCACCTCGGGAAAGGTCGACGGCACGGGCAAGACTCTCGACGTCATGATCGCGGCCAACGCCCTCTACCCGACCGAACAGCAGCAGTGGTTCAAGGATGTGTCCGCCCAGTTCCAGAAGGAGACGGGCGCGACGGTCCAGTTCGAGACGTTCGCATCGGCGAACGATGAGCTGACCAAGATCCAGACCTCGGTGCTCAGCGGCCAGGGCCCGGACATCTACGACCTCGGCACCACCTTCACGCCCACCGCATACTCGACCGGGGCCTTCGTCACGCTCACCGACGACGACTGGAAGAAGATCGGTGGTCGCGACCGCTTCGTGCCGGCCACGCTCGGAATCTCCGGGCCGGACGAGAAGAACGAGGTCGGCATCCCGTTCCTCAGCCGTCCGTTCGTCATGGCGTACAACAAAGACCTCCTGAAGGCGGCAGGCATCGACAAGCCCGCCGACACCTGGGATGGGCTCGCCGAGCAGGCGAAGAAGCTCACCTCGGGCGACGTCCACGGGATGGCCATCGCGTACGCGGACAGCTTCGACCCGTGGAAGTTCATCTGGGCGATGTCGATGCAGCAGGGCAACACCATTCTGGATCTGAAGAGCAAGAAGGCGACGATCGATGACGACGCCGTGAAGAAGGCGTACGAGTCGTACTTCGGCTGGCTGACCGACGACAAGGTCGTCGACCCCGCCGCGGTCGGCTGGAAGAACGCCAACGCTGTCGCCGCGTTCGCCGAAGGAAAGGCCGCGATCCTGCCGATGGTCTCCTCGTCGTCGCAGGTCACGCTCGACAAGTCGAGCGTCGCGGGCAAGTACGCCTACGCCGTGATGCCGACCATCCCGCCGGGAGCGACCACGCTCCCCAGCGGTGGCAAAGCCGCAGCGACGATCATCTCCGGCGACAACATGGTCGTGGCGAAGTACTCCAAGAACCAGGACCTCGCCTTCTCGCTCATCAAGATGCTCACCAGCACCGACAACCAGGTGAAGTACACCAAGACGTTCGGCGACCTGCCGACGAACGCCGACGCAGCCAAGCAGATCGAGAGCGGGAACCAGCTCATCGCGCCGATCCTCGATGCGGGTACGAAGGCGTTCGGCACGCCGTTCAGCGGCGCATGGGGTGACACCCAGCTCGCCCTGGTGAACGTGGTGGTGCAGTCCATTCCGTCGCTCGCCAGCGGATCGGTGTCGTCCTCCGACCTCCAAGCCAAGCTCAAGACGGCACAAGACACCGCGCAGAGCTCGCTCAACAAGGCCAAGTAACCGGCCCCGATCATGTCCAACTCCACCCTGGCCGCTCCGGAAGGCGCGACCGGTCACCACAGTGGTTCGCCCGCGGGGATCACCCCCGCGGGCGGCCGCTCCGGCCGAGCCGACCAGCACCCCAAGCCGCGCCGCAGGCGGAAGTACGAGCGCAACCGGCCGCTCTGGATGCTGCTGCCCGGCGGCATCCTCATGCTGGTCATCATCGTGGTGCCGCTTCTGGTTGCAGCGCTCTTGTCCACGCTCGACCTTGACCAGTACACGCTGCAAAGCTGGCTGCAGGCGCCGTTCATCGGCGTGCAGAACTACATCGAGGCGATCGTCTCCTCGTCACTGCTGCGCTCCATAGGGATCAGTGTCTCCTTCGCGCTGATTGCGGCCGTCGTCACGATGCCGATCGGCCTCGCCGCCGCCCTCGCGACGCAGAACAAGTTCCGCGGGCGCGCCCTCGTCCGTTCGCTGTTCCTCATCCCCTACGTGCTTCCGGCGTTCGTTGTCGGTACGCTGTGGCGCACGATGCTGCAGCCGGGCGGCGTGGTCGACTCGACACTCGGCAGCATGGGCATCCACACCGGCCTGTTCCTCAACGGCCCGCTCAGCTACTGGTCGCTCATCGTCGTGCAGATCTGGACATCGTGGCCGTTCTTCTACCTGCTCGTACTCGCCGGTCTGCAATCCGTGGACCACGAGGTACACGAGGCCGCCGCGATCGACGGCGCGACCTGGTGGATCAAGCTGCGTTCGGTGATTCTGCCGTACCTGCGCGGCCCGATCCTCCTGGCGCTCATCATCGCGTTCCTGCACAACATCAACGCGTTCACACTGCCGTTCGTCCTGTTCGGCGTTCCGGCCCCGCAAGACGTCGATGTGCTGCCGGTGCTCACCTATGTCACCAGCTTTCAGAGCTTCCGGTTCGGGCTGAGCGCCGCCATGGCGATCTGCTCCCTGGTGCTCATCGCCATCCCGCTGTTCGTCTACCTGCGGGCCGTAAAACTCGACTCGGGAGAGGAGGAGCAGAAATGACCGCCGTCAAGCCGTCTTCAGCCGATATCACGCGACTGCTGCCGCGTCCACTACTTGTCGCGATCATCGTTGTGCTCCTGGTGATCGTGCTCGGTCCGGTGCTGTACATGCTGTTCGCGTCGATCAACTCCGACGTGGCCGTTGCCGGCGGCGCGTTCTGGCCGACCGAGTTGCACTTCGACAACTACCTCAAAGTGTGGTCCACGGTGGATCTCGGCACCGGCCTGATGAACAGTGTGATCGTCTGTGTCGCCGTCGCGATCGTCTGCGCGTTCCTCGCGGTCGCGACAGCGTACGTGCTGGTCCGCTACGACTTCCGCGGGCGCCTGACGTTCCTGCGCGGTCTTCTCGGCCTGCAGTCGATACCCGGCACGCTGATGCTGCTTCCGGTGTTCGTGCTGTTCTCGTCGACCGCGAGCCTTCTCGGCGTCCAGATCATTGGCACGCGTTGGGCGGTGTTCGTCACCTACCTGACGTTTGCGCTCCCGTTCTCGACCTGGGTCATGGTCACCTACCTGCGCGGCCTGCCCAAGGCGCTCGAGGAGGCGGCGCGGATCGACGGGGCGTCGTCGTGGCGCATCCTGACCCGCATCGTGGTGCCGCTGAGTTGGCCGGGCATCGTCGTCTCTGGCATCTTCGCGTTCCTGCTCGGCTGGAACGACGTGCTGTTCGCATCCGTGCTGACCAACCCCGAGACCCGCACTGCCGCCGTGGCACTGCAGGTGTTCGGGGCAACGCAAGAGGGTGGCGCGATACCGCTCTACGGGCAGATGATGGCTGCGTCGCTCATCTGCGCCGTTCCCGTCGTCGCGCTGTACCTCGTATTCCAGCGCTACCTCGTCGGTGGCCTGACCTCAGGAGGAGTGAAGTGAGCCAAAACGCTCAAAGATCGGTGAGCTGGACCCTGTCGGGCTTCGGCGACGAGATCGACCAGGATCCGGTGGTCCAAGTCGCCGTGCTGCAAGCGCTCGGCGCGAACCACATCGAGGTGCGCAGCGCCTGGGGAGTGAACGTCGTCGACCTCGATGACGAACAGCTCGATCGTCTCGCCGGCATCGTCAGCGAGCGGGGGATGGGCGTCTCCGCCATCGCCTCCCCGATCGGCAAAGTGGATGTGTCGCTCCCTGTCGAGCACGAGATCGAACGCCTCGGCCGCGCCATCGCAGCGGCCAAACGTCTGGGCACACGCTCCATCCGGGTGTTCTCCTTCTACCGCGGAGACGACGTGGCCGTGGCGAGCATCCGCGACGACGTGATGCGCCGCATGCGCGGCCTCGCCGACGCCGCCGAGGCCGCCGATGTCGTGCTGCTGCACGAGAACGAGAAGGACATCTACGGCGACACTCCCGAGCGCTGCCTCGATATCGTCGAGACCGTCGGATCGCCGAACCTCCGGCTCGCCTGGGACAGCGCCAACTTCGTGCAGGTGGGCGTCGCCTTCCCGTTCGACGACGGATATGCCGCCCTTCGCCCGCACGTGGAGTACCTGCAGGTGAAAGACGCCATCGGCGCCACCGGCGAGGTCACCCCCGCCGGTGAGGGCGACGGGCAACTGCTCGCCACCCTCACCGCCCTCCGCGACGACGGCTACGCCGGCTTCGCCTCCCTGGAACCCCACCTCGCCGACGTGAACAATATGGGCGGCTTCTCCGGACCGGAGGCGTTCGGCCGCGCGGGCCGCGCGTTCCGTCGCCTCACCGACCAGATTGGAGTGCAGCTCGTATGAGCTCTCGCCTGAACGTGGCCATCGTCGGCTGCGGCATCATCGGCCTCAACCACGCCAGGGCAATCGCCCGGCACCCCGACCTCGCGATCACCGCCCTGGTGGATGCGGTCCCCGCCGCGGCGAGCGCTCTCGCCGATCAGATCGTGTCCGAGTTCGGCGGGCAGCGCCCCGCGCAGTTCGAGACCCTTCCCGCCGCGGTCGCCGGCGCCGACGTCGACATCGTCGTCATCTGCACCCCCAGCGGGCTGCACGTGCAGCTCGCCGAGGAAGCGCTCGCCGCCGGCAAGCATGTCGTGATCGAGAAGCCTCTCGACGTCTCGATGGCGCGGGCCAAGCGCATCCTGGAGCTGTCGCGGGAGGCGGAGAGCCGCGGTCTGGTGGTGTCCGTGATCAGTCAGCACCGGTTCGACCCGGCCTCGGTCGTCGTCGCCGAGGCCGCGCACGGCGGCGCGTTCGGCCGGGTGACCAGCGGGATCGCCTCCGTCGCCTGGTGGCGCAGCCAGGACTACTACGACTCCGGCCAGTGGCGCGGCACTTGGGAGCTCGACGGCGGCGGGGCCGTGATGAACCAGGGCGTGCACACCGTCGACCTGCTCGTCTGGTTCCTCGGCCGACCGGTCGAGGTCGTCGCGCAGACGGCACTCCTCGCGCACGAGCGTGTCGAGGTCGAGGACATCGCCGTCGCGACTGTGCGGTTCGAGTCCGGCGCGCTCGCCGTGGTGCACGCGACGACCGCCGCATACCCCGGAGGGTCGGTGCGCATCCACGTGCACGGTGACCGCGGCTCGGCGATCATCGAGGACGACCAGCTCGAGTACTTCGGCACCGCGGACCCGACAGCGTTCGATGCGAGCGGTGCCAGCGTGGTGAATCGTGCGGCCGAGCTCGTCGAGGCGGACGAGGTGCGCGGGGGAGTCCGCGGCGCCGACCGCTTCATCGTCGGCCACCTGCGTCAATACGAAGACGTGGTGGATGCGATCCAGCAGCACCGCGCACCCGGCGTCACGGTCGAGGACGCGTTCGTGTCGCTCGCCGTCGTCCGCGCCATCTACCTGTCGGCCACCCTCGGCCGACCGATCGCGTTCGACGAGGTGCTCTCCGGAGCGCTCGACCACATCACCGTCACGACAGGAGCCTGACCGATGAAGTTCTCTGTGTTCACCGCGTCCACCCCCGACTGGACCCCCGCCGAAGCGGCGGAGACGCTCGCCGCCCAAGGCTGGGACGGAATCGAGTGGCGCATCATCGACCAGGACGAAGCCGACCCGCCCGGCTTCTGGGCCGGGAATCGCGCGACCTGGCCGCTGACCGGGCTCGAGGAGTCCGTGTCCGAGATCGCCCGCCTGACCGCAGAGTCCGGCTTGCAGTTCTCCGGCATCGGCGGCTATGCCCGCTGCGACGACCACGCGAACGTCGACCGGATGCTTGCCGCCACCGCCGCGCTCGGCGCACGGCAGGTGCGCGTCACCGTGCTGCGCACAGACTCGGGTGACTACCGTGAGCTGTTCGCCTCCGCGCGTCGCGATATCGAGCGCGCGGCGTCCCGCGCCGGCGAACTCGGTGTGAAGGCGCTGATCGAACTGCATCACGAGACCATCACACCATCGGCGTCTGCGGCGTTCCGGCTGGTCGATGGCATCGACCCGGAGACGGTCGGCGTCATTCACGACCTCGGCAACCTCGTCATCGAGGGCCAGGAGGCGACCCTCGCCGCCTTCCAGCTTCTCGGCCCGTACCTCGCGCACGTGCACGTGAAGAATGTCGCCTGGCTGCCGGGCGCGCCCGAGGCCGACAGCACCGTGCGCTGGCACCACGAGTGGGCGCCTCTTCGCACGGGCGCAGGCGATGTCGAGGCGTACTTCGAGGCGCTGCACACCTTCGGCTATGACGGCTGGGTCACGGCGGAGGACTTCTCCACCGAACTGCCGCTCGCCGAGCGCACGCGCGACAACCTGGCCTACCTGCGCGAGGTCGAGGCTCGCACGCGTTCGCGGGTCGCGGCGCGCGCATGACACCGCCGCCGCGCGCCGAGCGTCACCCCGTCCGCATCGTCCACCTCGGTCTCGGCGCATTCCACCGTGCCCACCAGGCCTGGTACACCCAGCGGGCGAACGAGCGTGGCGACCGGGCGGGCGGCGCGGGCTGGGGTATCGCGGCGTTCACCGGCCGGAGCCCGGAGGGGGCGCGCGTGCTCGCCGCACAGGACGCGGTGTACACGCTGATCGAGCGCGGCCCGGAATCCGATGCGGCGACCATCGTGGATGCGCTGAGCACTGTGGCAGACGGCGGGGACACCGCTCGCTGGCGTTCGGCCGTCGCCGACCCGGCAGTCGCGGTGCTGACGCTCACCGTCACCGAGGCCGGCTACCGACCACCGGCGGAGGCGCTGGATGCTGACCGGGCGTCGCTCGCGGCAGGGGATGGCGCAGCCACTGCCCCCGGTCGACTGGTGGACGGGCTGCGTGCTCGTCGCGCAGCGGGTGCCGGCGGCATCGCCGTGGTGAGCTGCGACAACCTGCCGAACAACGGCCGGGTGGCGCGGAATGCGGTGCTCGGCCTCGCGAGCGACGTCGACCCAGGGTTGGCCGAGTGGATCGAGGGATCGGTCTCGTTCGTGTCGTCGATGGTCGACAGGATCACCCCGGCCGCCACCGACGCCGACCGCGAGGCCGCCGCGCGGCTGACCGGTTACGACGATGCTGCGCCCGTGGTCACCGAGCCGTTCAGCGAGTGGGTGCTGAGCGGGGACTTCCCCGCCGGCCGCCCCGCCTGGGAAGCGGTCGGTGCACAGTTCGTCGCCGACATCGAGCCGTACGAGCGCCGCAAGCTCTGGCTGCTCAACGCCGGACACTCGCTTCTGGCCTACCGCGGGCTACTGAGCGGCTACACCACCATCGCGGAGGCGATGCGCGACGTCGACATCGTCGGCGACCTTGAAGCCCTCTGGGCGGAGGCGCGCACCGAACTCCCATTCGATGTCGAGACAGTGGATGCGACCCTCGCAGCCCTCCGCGATCGCTTCGGCAACGCACGCATCGAGCACCGACTGGCGCAGATCGCGTCCGACGGCTCGCAGAAGCTCGGTCCGCGCATCCTCGACCCGCTGAGGTTGCGGCTGACGGACGGCCGGGGGCCCGGCGAGGCTCAGGCCGGGGTTCTCGCTGCCTGGGCACTGCATCTGCTCGGTGATGATGTGCGCGATCCCGCCGCCATCGCGCTCGTCGTGCGCCTTCGCGCTAACCCAGACGACGATGGCGCGCTCGCAACCGCTGTTCTCACCGAACTGGCTCCCGACCTGGCGGGCGTGTCAGCGGTCACCGACCTCATCCACAGCCGGATCGCGCACCTGCGGGCCGGAACCACCACCGAACCACCGCTACCGACAGGAGCACACTGACATGCTTATCACTTCTGCCGAAGTGCTCGTCTCGAGCCCCGGACGCAACTTCGTCACCCTGCGGATCACGACCGATGACGGGTTCACCGGTCTCGGCGACGCGACGCTCAACGGCCGCGAGCTCGCGGTCGCCGCCTACCTGAGCGAGCACGTCGTCCCGCTCCTGATCGGCCGCGACGCCCACCAGATCGAGGACACCTGGCAGTACCTCTACCGGGGTGCGTACTGGCGCCGCGGTCCGGTGACGATGGCGTCGATCGCCGCCGTCGACACGGCGCTGTGGGACATCAAGGCGAAGGTCGCCGGCCTGCCGCTCTACCAGCTCCTCGGCGGTCGCAGTCGCGAGGGGCTGCTGGTCTACGGCCACGCCTCCGGCGCCGAGCTGCCGGAACTGTTCGACTCGATCACCGAGCACCTCGAAGAGGGCTACCGCGCCGTCCGGGTGCAGACCGGCATCCCGGGCCTGCCGTCCGTGTACGGGGTCGCGTCGAGCAAGAACGCGGCCGCCGGCGCCGGGTCGGGGTCGGATGCCCGCTACGACTACGAGCCCGCCCGGCGCAGCGCCGTGCCGGTGGAGGAGAGCTGGGACACCCGCGCCTACCTCCGCCACGCGCCCACCGTGTTCGAGGCGGTGCGCAATGAGTTCGGCCCCGAACTGCCGCTGCTGCACGACGCGCACCACCGGCTCACGCCCATCCAGGCGGCGAAACTCGGCAAAGCACTGGAACCGTACGACCTGTTCTGGCTCGAAGACGTCACCCCGGCCGAGAACCAGGCGGCGTTGCGCCGGGTGCGTGAGCACACCACGACGCCGCTGGCCATCGGGGAGGTGTTCAACACGATCTGGGACTACCGGGAACTGTTCGAGGAGCAGCTGATCGACTACGTGCGCTCGCCCATCACCCACGCCGGCGGGATCACCGCCCTGCGGCGCATCTTCGACTACGCCGCCGTCTACCAGATCAAGTCGGGTGTGCACGGACCGACCGACGTCTCGCCGGTCGGACTGGCCGCGGCGATCCACCTCGGCATCGCCATCCCCAACTTCGGCATCCAGGAGTACATGAAGCACAGCCCCACCACGCACGAGGTGTTCCGCACCACGTACACCTTCGAGCAGGGGATGCTGAAGCCGAGCGAAGCGCCCGGCCTCGGCGTCGACTACGACGAGGCCATCGCGCAGTCGTTCCCGTACGAGGCGGCGTACCTGCCGGTGAACCGTCTCCTCGACGGCTCCATGCACGACTGGTGACCGACGCGGCAGCAGCGCCGGTGCGAGTCGTCGTGATGGGGGTGTCCGGCTCGGGCAAGAGCACGATCGGCGCCCTCATCGCCGACGAGCTGGGCGTGCCATTCGTCGACGGCGACTCCCTCCACCCGATCGAGAACGTCCGTAAGATGGCCGGCGGCACGCCCCTGGACGACGCCGACCGTGCACCCTGGCTCCGGTCGGTGGGGCAGGCGCTCGCCGCTGGCGACGGTCTCGTCGTCGCCTGCTCGGCGCTCAAACGGTCGTACCGGGAGACCATCCTCGGCCAGTCGCCGGCCGCGGTCTTCGTCCACCTCGCCGCATCCCGGGAGGTGCTCGCCGTGCGGATGGAGGGCCGCTCCGACCACTTCATGCCGGCGACACTCCTGGACTCCCAGCTCGGTGCGCTCGAACCGTTGGGGGAGGACGAGCCCGGCGTCACCATCGACGTGGCCGCCGCGACGGGCGACATCCTGATCCAGGCGACTGAGGGGGTGCGGACCCTGACCATCGGCCGGAGCACGAGCACCCCCTGAGGCGGACAGCCCGGTGGCCCTCTCCTATCGGGGCGCGCGTGCGGCCTAGTACGATTGTCCCAAACGCTCAAAGAGGAGAGACGACATGACCTACGCCGTCACGAACCCCGCTACCGGTGAGATCGTCAAGACGTTCGACACCATCGACGACAATGCCCTCGGCGCCGCGATCGCCTCGGCCGACGACACTTTCCGGACCTGGTCGCAAACGACAAGCGTCGACGAACGTGCGGCCCTGGTTCGCCGCGTCGGCGAACTGCACATCGAGCGTCGCCAGGAGCTCGCCGACATCATCGTGCGCGAGATGGGCAAGCCGGTCGAGCAGGCGCTCGGGGAGGTCGACTTCGCCGGAGCGATCTACGAGTACTACGCCGACCACGCCGCCGAATTCCTGAAAGACGAGCCGATCACGCTGCTGGACGGCGACGGTTCGGCGTTCGTCCGGCGTTCGGCGCTCGGTGTGCTCCTCGGCATCATGCCGTGGAACTTCCCCTACTACCAGGTCGCCCGGTTCGCGGGCCCGAACCTGGTGATCGGCAACACCATCCTCCTCAAGCACGCCGAACAGTGCCCGGAGTCGGCCGCCGCCATCGAGCGGATGTTCCTCGACGCGGGCTTCCCGGCCGGCGCGTACGTGAACATCTACGCCTCGCATGAGCAGATCGAGACCGTGATCGCCGACCCGCGCGTGCAGGGTGTCTCGCTCACCGGCTCCGAGCGCGCCGGCGCCACGGTGGCCGCGGTCGCCGGACGCAACCTCAAGAAGGTCGTGCTGGAGCTCGGCGGCTCCGACCCGTTCATCCTGCTCTCCACCGACGACCTCGACGCGACCGTGCAGAACGCCGTGGATGCGCGCCTCGACAACAGCGGCCAGTCCTGCAACGCCGCCAAACGGTTCGTCGTCGCCGACGCGCTGTACGAGCCGTTCCTGCAGAAGTTCACGGCGAAACTGGCCGAGGTCGAGGCGAGCGACCCCACCTCGGCGGAGTCGGCGCTCGGGCCGCTCTCCTCGCTGCGCGCGGCCGAGAACCTCGACGAGCAGGTCAAGCGCGCGGTCGAGAACGGCGCGACCCTGGTGCGAGGCGGCGGACGCACGGGCGCGTTCTTCGAGACGACGGTGCTCGCCGATGTCGCCCCCGACAACCCGGCCTCGCAGGAGGAGTTCTTCGGCCCGGTGGCGCAGGTCTACCGCGCGAAAGACGAGGCCGACGCGGTGCGCATCGCGAACGACACCCCGTTCGGGCTCGGCTCATACCTGTACACCACCGATGACGAGCAAGCCCTGCGGGTCGCCGACCAGATCCAGGCCGGCATGGTCTTCGTGAACGTCGTGCTCGCCGACGGCGCGGAGCTCCCGTTCGGTGGCGTCAAGCGCTCCGGCTCCGGCCGTGAGCTCGGCCGCTTCGGCGCCGACGAGTTCGTCAACAAGAAGCTCATCCGCCTCGGCTGACCCCCTTCGTCGAAGGGCGGCAAAAGCACCGATCCGCGCCGGTTGGCGCTGCTTCTACCGCCCTCGACGGGGTGGACGACAGGGTTACTTCAGCGGACCGTAGAGTGGCGCGGTCGCGCGGGCGTGGGTCGCCTGCTCGAAGGCGTACGCCAGGCCGATGATGCCGCTCTCGTCGTAGTCGCGCCCGAGGAACTCGAGGTTGACGTTGGCTCCGACGACCGGGTTGCTGCCGTCGGAGGCGATGGCCTGACCCATCGGCACGGTGATGGCCGGCATCCCGGTGTTCGGGCTGAGGCGCATGTTCGTGCCGATGGTGCCGTACGGCGAACCGCTCGGGTAGACCAGAGAGTCGAGCGCGTTGTCGTTCATCAGCTGGGTGACCGTGGTGTTGCCGTTCGCGATGGCGGTGGTGTGCGTGCCCGCCGGGCCCGCCCACGCCTGGTATTGCGCATCCGTCACGGCGTTCCGCGAGGTGTAGATGCTGTTGCGGGAGGTGACGTTCCGGCCAGAGGCGAGGATGTCGGTGATCGAGCGGGCCGTCACCGCCGGGGCGAGGTGGTTCTGGATGTAGATGTTCAGGTCGTGCTTGAACTCGTTCGTGCTCCCGCTCCCCTCGTTGAGCGTGGCGGTGAACGCCGTGCTCGCGGTGAGCTCGACGACGGTCGCGCCCTGCGCCTCGAGCGTTGCCTTGGCGTTCGCCCACAGCCGGGTGACGGTCGCGTTCGTGCCGACCATCGAGGTGACGATGCCGATCCGTTTGCCTCTCAGCGCGGTCGGGTCGAGAGCCGCGGTGTACGAGGCGGGCACGTGGCCGGTCTGCTCCGCGGTGATCGGGTCGGCGGAGTCCACGCCGGTGACGGCGTCGAGAGCCACGGCCGCGTCGGTGACGCTTCGCGCGATCGGGCCGCCGGTGTCCTGGCTGAGTGCGAGGGGATGATGCCGTCGCGACTGGTGAGGCCGACAGTCGGGCGGATGCCGACGAGCGAGTTGTACGTCGACGGCACGCGGATGGAGCCTCCCGTGTCGGTGCCGAACCCGATGCCCGCGAGGTTCGCGGCGATGGCGGCCCCCGTTCCACCGCTGGAGCCGCCCGCCGTCTTCGTCGTGTTGAGGGGGCTGGCGACGAGGAGCGACGTGCCCGCGTCCTGGAATGAGGAGAACTCGGACACGAACCCGTAGGCGAACTCGTCCAGGCTGGCCTTGGCGAGGATGACGGCGCCCGCCGAGCGAAGGCCCTTCACCATCGCCGCGTCATCGCTGGTCTGGTTCGTATCCCAGCAGCCG
This sequence comes from Leifsonia poae, assembly GCF_020009625.1. Taxonomy (NCBI): domain Bacteria; kingdom Bacillati; phylum Actinomycetota; class Actinomycetes; order Micrococcales; family Microbacteriaceae; genus Leifsonia; species Leifsonia poae. The sequence continues at coordinate 1,978,094 of NZ_JAIHLP010000002.1, read as the reverse complement.
CAGCCGCCGGTGGTCGGCATGTCGGCGGTGTCGTAATTGTCCTTCACCGCGATCGGGACGCCGAGGAGCATGCTCGTCATCCCCTTCCGGGCGCGAGTGGCGTCGGCTTGGGCGGCGATCGTCAGTGCCTGCTTGTTCGTCGAGATGATCGAGTTGAGCGCTCGCCCACCGGCACCCGTGTCGACGACCGTTCGGTCGAGGGCGGCGATGCGGTCGAGGTACTCCTGGGTGATCTTCACGGAGGTGGTGACGCCGGCGTTCATCGCGGCCTGCATGTCGAGGGCGGACGCCTCCACCAGCTGGAAGGGTCCATCATCGTAGATCATGCGCTGGGAGAGTGCGACGAGGTCTCGGATGGTGATGGTGCCGTCGCCGTCGGTGTCGGCCTTCGAGACGAGGGACCAGCCTGCCGAGGCGGGCGTGTCGCCGAGGTGCTTCGCCAGCACATCGAGGTCGGCCTTCGTGACCTGACGGTCGCCCGTCAGGTCGAGCGCGGTGTAGTACGGCGCGAGGAACGCGCCGGTGGTGGTGTCGGAAGGCGCGGCGGATGCGGCCGGGGCGACGACGGCTCCGGTGGCGACGAGCGCGGCCAGGGTGGCGATGGCGCCCGCAATGGTCGCGGTGCGGGGGCGCTTCGATCGGGTGTGCATGACAGTGGTTCTCCTCTCGGTCGGGCGGCTGGCGGTCATCGGGCGTCTCCTGCGCGGCGGCGGCGTGCGGCGATCAGTACGGCCGCGGCGCCGACGGCGAGCAGCGCGAGGGCGGCGGCGGCGTAGGGGACGACATCGGTACCGGTGGAGGCGAGGTCATCGTCCGATACCGAGGCGGTGCCGACCGTGCCCGTGCCGCCGGTCCCGGGGTTGCCGGTGGGAGTGGGCGTCGGGGGTGGGGTCGCCGCGGCGGACACGACCTCGACCGTCGGGCTGGTCGCCGCATTCGTCGACGCCGTCACGGCCGAGGCGGAGTCGACCAGCGAGAGCGAGCGGACCGTGAACGCTGTCGACCCGGCCGCGGTCGCGGTGAAGGTCAGCGTGAAGGTGAGGTCGCCGGAGAGCGCCGGGGAGGTGCCGAGCCGCGTGTACACGAGGTCGACCGTGCCGGTTCCGGTGCGGACCGAATCGAAGCCGCCGGCGGTGACAGCGGCGCTGCCGTCGACGGGGGAGGCCACGGCCGGGTCGAATGCCAGCACCACCTCATAGCCGTAGACATCGGTCGCGCCGGCGAGTTTCACCGTCACCTCGAAGGCGTCACCGGCGGTGACTGTCGACGGCGCCGAGACGGAGACGTTCGCGACAGCGGGGGCCGCGAGAGCGGGAGCCGCTGTGCCGACCGCGAGGCCGAGACCGGCCAGTGCGGCCGCGGCGACGGCGAGAAGGCGCGGGAGCCGCCTGGGATTCTGATGCATTCGGGTGGTGCCTTCCTCTGGGGGCGAAAGGGGACGCCGATGCGTCCGCCGTCAGCGGGAGGAAGGGGAGACTCGAGGCGCCGGGGGAGCACGACCTGCGAACGGTCCAAGGCCGGCCCAGGGGAGCGGGCCGGCGGCTGAGGAAGCGGCGCCATCGACACGAAGGACGATACGGAACCGCTGTTTCCGGCAGTGCGCGATCGTGTTTCTGAGACATTTCACAGAACGGGGGCCGGCGCGCGAAATTGAGGCACAGTCTGCGGCCGAATGGATTGGGAGGCGACCCTCTGAAATCGATTTAGCCTGCTCTAGATGTAGTGCCCAGGTAGGTTGCTCGATAGCCGGGTGATGGGCGGGAGCTTTCCGGTGGCGGTGTGGGGTCGGTGTTGATTGTAGTGATGGAGCCAGGCGGGGAGGGCTGCGCGGCGGGCTGACTCGGAGTTGTAGTGGCGGGCGAATGCCCATCCGTCGCTCATCGTGCGGTGGAAGCGTTCGATTTTGCCGTTCGTTTGCGGCCGGTAGGGGCGGGTGAACTTCGGGCGGATGCCGAGGTCCGTGCAGGCGTGTCGCCAGGCGTGGGAGCGGTAGGCGGAGCCGTTGTCGGAGAGGACGCGTTCGACGCGGACTCCACGATCGGCGAACCAGGACGTCGCCCGTTGGAGGACTCCGATCGCAGTCTCAGCGCGTTCGTCGTCGTGGATCTCGGCGTAGGCGACGCGGGAATGGTCATCGATCACGGTGTGCACGAACGCGTGTCGCATCTTCGGGTTGTAGTACTGGTTGCGGTCTTTGCCCGGCGTCTTCGCCCGATTCCTGTCGCCCTGGGCTCGGCCGACGAACCGCCACCCGCCGCCGTCGGGGATGTTGCCGAGCTTCTTCACATCGACATGGATCAGCGATCCGGGGTAGTCGTGTTCGTAACGTCGGGCCGGTTCCCCGGTCTTCACATCGACATGGGTGAGCCGGTTGAGACGGCAACGCACCAGAACCGCGTGAACGGTCGACGCCGGCATCCCCAGCCGGCCAGCGATTTGCACCGGACCAAGGCGTTTCTTGATCCGCAGATGCACGATCTTCTTCACCAGCAGCTGCGGGGTCCGATTCGGATGCGCGTGCGGGCGGGAGGACCGATCTGTCATCCCCTCCGGGCCGAGTTCGACGTAGCGGCGTGCCCATTTCGCGGCGGTCGGCCACGAAACACGGAAGTAGTCAGCCGCCGCAGCGACGGTCCAGCCCTCGTCGATGATCAGTCGCGCAACACGCAACCTTTGCCGCGGCGTCAAAGCCGCATTACCGTGAGACACGAGAACCTCCAGGTTTCGAGTGAGTGTCTAAGCAACTCCCACTCTGGCCCGGAGGTTCTCGCCATGTCACGGATGCCAAATCAAACAACGTCCCTGGGCACTACATCTAGAGCGTGCGTGGCCGGCCCAGCTCAAGAGTCCGACGACAGCAATCACCATGGCGGTCAGAGCGACCAGACCAAAAGTGACGTCCACTCGACGAGGGATCGACGGGTTCATGTCAACTGCCTATTGTTCGCCCGATACCCGCGAAGCTGCCGCCCGCGCATCCGGATATATAGTTAATGCATATAAAGCAACTATCTGACGTGAACGTTCGAAGGACTCTCTTGGCCCGCACCGGCATCTTCAACAAAGACCACCCCCACTACAAGTGGGTCGCACTCAGCAACACCACCCTCGGCATGCTCATGGCGACGATCAACTCGTCGATCGTCATCATCTCGCTGCCCGCCATCTTCACCGGCATCAAACTGAATCCGCTCGAACCGGGCAATGTGAGCTACCTGCTCTGGATGCTGATGGGCTACATGCTGGTCACCGCCGTCCTCGTGGTGATGTTCGGGCGCATGGGCGATCAGTACGGCCGGGTGAAGATCTACAACCTCGGCTTCGTGATCTTCACCATCGCCGCCATCGCCCTCTGTCTCGACCCTTTCACCGGCGGCCCGGCGGCCATGTGGCTGATCGTCTGGCGGTTCGTGCAGGGCATCGGCGGCGCGATGCTGTTCGCCAACTCCACCGCGATCCTCACCGATGCGTTCCCCGCCAACAAGCGCGGGTTCGCCCTCGGGCTCAACCAGGTGGCGGCCATCGCCGGAAGCTTCATCGGACTGATCGTCGGCGGCATCCTCGCCGAGATCGACTGGCGCGCAGTCTTCTTCGTCTCGGTTCCGTTCGGGATCATCGGCACGATCTGGTCGTACAAGTCGCTGCACGAGGTGGGCACCAAGAACCCCGGCCGGATCGACTGGCTCGGCAACGCCACCTTCGCGGTCGGGCTGATCGCGCTCCTCACCGGCATCACCTACGGCATCCAGCCCTACGGCGGCAGCACGCAGGGCTGGGGGAACCCGTGGGTCCTCGGCTCGATCATCGGCGGCATCCTGCTGCTCGTGGCGTTCGTGTTCATCGAGCTGCGGGTGAAATCGCCGATGTTCGAGATGCGGCTGTTCCGCATCCGTTCGTTCGCCTCCGGCATCTTCGCCGGCTTCCTCGCCTCGATCGGCCGCGGCGGGCTGCAGTTCATGCTGATCATCTGGCTGCAAGGCATCTGGTTGCCGCTGCACGGGTTCAGCTATGAGCAGACGCCGCTCTGGGCGGGCATCTACATGCTGCCGATCACGATCGGGTTCCTGATCGCCGGGCCGATCTCCGGTGCTCTCTCCGACCGGTACGGGTCGCGGATGTTCGCGACGGTCGGTCTCACCCTCGTCGGGCTGACCTTCATCGGGCTGCTGCTCATCCCGGTCAACTTCGACTACTGGCAGTTCGCGCTGCTCACCGGGTTGAACGGCATCGGCTCCGGACTGTTCTCATCGCCGAACCGCACCTCGATCATGAACAGCGTGCCCGCGAACGAGCGCGGATCCGCCTCCGGGATGGCCGGCGTCGCCCTCAACGCCGGAAGCTCGTTGTCGATCGGCATCTTCTTCTCGCTGATGATCGCCGGGTTGTCGACTTCGCTGCCGGGGGCACTGACCAGTGGGTTGACTGCCAACGGGGTTCCCGCAAACATTGCGGCGCAGGTCGGACAGACGCCGCCGGTCGGCAGTCTGTTCGCGGCGTTCCTCGGCTACAACCCGATCAAGAACCTGCTCGGGCCGACGGGCGTGCTCTCCAGCCCGCACGTGGATGCGGCGACCCTCACCGGTAAAGAGTTCTTCCCGCAGCTGATCTCCGGACCGTTCCACGACGGTCTCATCGTGGTGTTCATCGCCGCCGCGGTCATGTCGATCATCGGCGCCATCGCCTCGTTCGCGGGCGGGGGCAAGTATGTTCATGAGGAGAGTGTCGTTCAGCGGGAGGGTGAGGAAGTCGGTGCGACGAGCGCATAGCAGGGAACGTCGATGGTGACGGGCGGCGGGCGCCGGGCGGCGCCGGAGAGCATCCTCGCCGAGGATGACGATCTGGCGAGCCGTCTGGCTCTCGCCGTCGGCCGGCTCAACCGCCGGATGCGATCGTCGACCGGTGGCCTCAGCCACGGGCAGCTCTCGGCCCTGTCGACCATCGTGCGCCGCGGGCCGGTGCGGCCGAGCGAGATCGCCGCGATCGAGGTCGTCGCGGCCCCCACGATCACCCGTGTCATCGCCGATCTGGAGGCGCGCGGGCTGGTCTCGCGCCAGCCCGACCCCGATGACGGCCGTTCGTTCTTCGTCACCGGAACGGATGCCGGTATCGAGCTGCTCCTGCGGGCCCGCTCCGACCGGGCGCGAGCGGTGACCGCCATCCTCGCCGAGCTCAGCGCCACCGAGGTGGAACAGATCCGCCGGGCCATCCCCGCACTCGAAACCGCCGCCCAGGTCACCTCCCCGAACCCCTGACCCCGCCCGCCGGTCCAGCCCGCTGACGCCGCCCGCCGATTGCAACCGGCGCTCGCTCTCAGGCGGTCAGAGCGGCACTCAGTGGCAAACCGCCGGGGGTCAGGCTTAGAGGGTGAGGGCGAAGACGGCCGCGCTGACCGCCCAGAACAGCAGGACGAAGACGGTGTCGCGCACACGCCACGGGGTCGGGTGGCGTTCGGTGCGGGTCGGATGCGCACCGAACGCACGCGACTCCATGGCGAGCGCCATCCGGTCCGCGTGCCGGATCGCACCGGCCAGCAGGGGTACGACCGCCGCGAATGCTCGCCGCAGGGTTGCGACCGGGCCCCACCCGGTCGCGACCCCACGCACGCGTTGCGCCTGCCGGATCAGCGCCAGCTCAGTGCCGAAACGCGGGATGAACCGGTAGGCGGCGATCGCCGTGTAGCCGATGCGGTACGGCACTCGCAACTGCTGCACCAGCGCCCGCGCGAGGTCGGGTCCGGTGGTGGTGAGGCCGCCGATCAGCGCGAGAACCACCAGGCCCGCCAGGCGCAGGGAGGTGGCGATTCCCACCGCGAAAGCCCCCGCGGTGTACGTGTACGACCCGATGCCGAACAGGATGCGCTGATCGGCCAAACGTGACGCATCCGTCCAGAATCCGAAGCTGAGCGCCATCACGAACACGAGCGCCGGCAGGGCGGCGAGCAGCCCCACAAGGATGGCCGGTCGCATCCGAGCGCCGGCCAGGACGACCAGCACGCTGAGCACGACGAACACGAGCGGCGTGACGATGTCGCGCGTGAACAGCAGCACGGCCATCGCCGGCAGCACCGCCGCGATCTTCGCGAGCGGGTTCAGGTGGTGCAGGAACCGTGCGGGCGGGTCGGTCGTCGAGGCGTAGGGGTCGGTGGTCAGGAGGCTCAGGGGGTGCCCCCGTCGATGGTGCCGGCGGCCGCTTGCCCTGTGCGCACATCCCGAATCGATGGGGCGGGGGCGGAGGGCAGGTCGGGGCCGGAGGGCAGGTCGGCCAGGCGTGTCACCGAGCGCCACGACGGATGCGCGGTGAGGTCCGCGAACGCACGGGCGAGCGGTGGGGGTCGCAGTCCTGCCCGCTCCAGGGTCGCCCGGTCGGCCAGCACCGCCGCCGTCCTTCCGGAAGCGACGACCCCGCCGTCCGTGAGCACGACCACGTGATTGGCGTGTTCGGCCACGAGCTGCAGGTCGTGAGTCACGATGATCACGGTGGTGCCGGCAGCGTTCAGCTCGCCGAGCAGGCCGAGCAATTCGGCGGCGCGCTCCCGATCCTGCCCGAAGGTCGGCTCGTCGAGCACCAGCAGCGGCGCGCCGGCGATCAGCGCCGTTCCCACCGAGAGGCGGCGTTTCTGGCCGCCGGAGAGCAGGAACGGGTGCGCATCGCGATGGTTCTGCAGACCGAGGGTGGCGAGCATCCGGTCGACGCGCTCGCGCACCTCCGCTTCGGGCCGGCGGTGCAGCCGGAGCCCGTAGGCGAGTTCGTCGGTCACCGACGCCGTCACGAATTGGTGCTCCGGGTTCTGGAAGACGAACCCGACCGCGGCGGTGAGGGCGGCGACGGAGGCGCGGGCCGGGTCGAGCCCGTCGAGGTCGACCGTTCCGCGAGGAGGGCGGACGACACCGGCGAGCGCCTGCACGAGCGTGGTCTTGCCGGTGCCGTTGGCGCCGAGCACAGCCACGAAGTCGCCGCGTCGCACGTCGAGCGACACGGAGTGCAGAACCTCGCGTCGCGCGTCCCCACGCCCGCGGCGCACGGTCAGGCCCCGGATGCGCACGGCCCACTCCGGCGATGTCGCGTCGCCGGCGCGCGCAAGGGTCTGCGTCGGGAGCGTGGGAAGCGACGGTAGGGCGTCGAGGGCCGCGCTCAGGTCGGCGGTGGTCAGGGGAAGCGGGTCTATGGTGACGCCGGCGGAGCGCAGTCGCAGCGCCGCCAGGGTCGCGGTCGGAAGCCAGACGCCCAGCTTCAGGAGCTCGTCCGCGCGGTCGCGCAGCACCTCGCCGACCGGACCGTGGGCGACGAGCCGCCCGGCCGCATCCAGCACCGCCACGGTGTCGACGAGGTCCATCGCCGCGTCGAGGTTGTGCTCCACCAGCACGATGCTGCGGGGTTCGGCGGCGTTTCGCAGCGAGCGGAGCACCTCGTACACCTCCTCGATTCCCGCAGGATCGAGGTTGGCGGTGGGCTCGTCCAGCACCAGGACGGGCGCATCCAGGGCGAGTGCGCACGCGATCGCCAGCCGCTGCTTCCCGCCGCCGGAGAGTGTGTCGGGGTTGTCGTCGCGTCGCTCCCAGAGCCCGACGGCGCGCAGCGACCACTCCGCGCGTTCGAGCACATCGTCGACGGTCACCAGCTGGTTCTCCGGTCCGAAACAGACCTCGTCGAGAACGGTGGCCGACACCAGCTGCGCGTCAGGGTCTTGGAAGACCATGCCGACCTGCTCGCTCAGCTCGGCGACGCGGGCCTGGGCCGTGTCGCGCCCGGCGACGAGCACCGTACCTTCGAGGTCGGCCGGCACAGCATGCGGAACGAGACCGTTGAGCGCCAGCGTAAGAGTCGATTTGCCGCATCCGCTCGGTCCGAGCACGAGTAGGACCTCCCCGGCGGCGACCTCCAGCGTCACCCCGTCGGGCGTCCAGGCCGGAGCCCCCTCGTGACGGATGCGCACACCGCGCAGGGTGAGGGCCGCCGGCTGCGCGGTCACCGCCGCCTCAGCGTGTCGGCCGAACGCGCCGCGCCGGGCGCAGGGCCGGAAGGGCGAACGGGCCGAACGGCATTGCGAACGCGGCGGCCGTCATCGGCATCGCGTCGCCGCCTCGGCCGGGGCGGCGTCGCACCAGCGGCATCTGCAGGCCGCGGCCCGCGCCGGTGCGGTCGAGGCCAGCCGCGACGGCACGACCGATCCAGGTGAACAGAATGGGGCTCAGCACGAACAGCCCGACGTGCAGCACCTGCACCCACGGCTTGCTCTGTTCGGCGCCCTGGGCGATGTACACGCCGAACCCGAAAACCAGCCCGGCCACCGTCACGGCCGCGTAGAACAGCCAGGCCCGCCAGTAGCGGTAGAGGGTCACGGCGAACGGGAGCTCCTGCAGCAGGCCGATCGAACCGGCCGCCATCACGGCGGCGAACCCGATGGGCTGGAACGGGACAGACACCAGCCCGGCGATGACCGAGGTGATCAGGGCCACGCCGCCGCGTCGGAGCAGGGCCTGCGCGATCACGCCGGGCAGGAAGTACACGCCGATCACGGCGCCGTAGAACATCGGCGCGGCGGCGGCGAGTGTGCCCGAGATGTAGGCGCTGATGGAGAACACGATGCCGCCGGCCACCCCGATCGCGGCGCACGTGAGCAGAAGGCGGGTGCTGGTGTTTTTCATGAGCCGTTCTCTGCGGTCGGGGGTGGGATGCTCCCTCCAGCGTAGATGAGGTAAGGCTAGCCTTACAACCGGTGGGGCTCGAGCGTGGTCGCGCTCCAACCGGTCCTACGCCGTGGCGGTATCGATCGCGGGTCTCGCTTTTCAGGCCACGGCGAGCATCCCGGCAGCGGCCAGCGCGAGTGCCAGACCCGCCCACTGCACCGGTGCGATCCGTTCGCGCAGTACGACCGCGGCGAGCAGGATCGTGCCGGCCGGGTACATCGCGATCAGCACCGACATCACGCTCAGGTCGCCGGCGCGGAGGCCGAAGAGCACAAGCACGTTGGCGGCCGTGTCGACGAACCCGCAGGCGATCGCGAGGCCGAGGCCGGGGAGCCAGCCCGAGCGCGCATCCGGGGCCGGCAGGTTCGCCCGCGCCCGCCGCCGACGCGCCAGCAGGGCGAGCACCCCGATGGTGGTGAACATGATCGCGCCGTTCACAGTGCGGTTCAGCACGAGCGGTACCAGCCCTGAGTCGTCGGGTGTCTGATCGACGAGGATCAGGAACACGCCGATCAAGGTGCCGGAACACACGGCCATCAGGAGGCCGCGTGGCCGGGGCCGCACCGCCCCCTTCTCGGGAACGAACCCCACCAGAACGACGGCGACGAGGGCCGACCCGAGCGCGACGAAGCCGATCGGGGCGAGCCGTTCACCGCCGAGCAGTCCCCAGGTCATCGGAACCACCGCGGAGACCACGGCTGTCAGCGGTGAAAGGATGCTCATCGGCCCGATCGCGAGGCAGGCGTACAGCAGCGAGATGGCCGCCGCGCCGGTCACACCGGAGAGAGCGCCCCAGCCGACGGCCGAGGCCGACCAGCGTCCGCCGACCACAAGCAGCGCCACTAGCAGGCCGACCAGCCCGGAGACCGCGCCGATCGCGGTGACGCGCAGCGGGCTGATCCGGCGCGATGCCAGACCTCCCAGAAAATCGGCGGAGCCGTAGACGACGGCTCCGAGGAGCCCGATGACCGCTGTGAGCATCGAGGGGCGGAGCTCAGTTCCCGGCGAAGTCGTAGACGTGCAGCACGGCGCCGCTCTCGAAGCGCACCAGCTCGGTCAGTTCGAGCTGCGCCTTCGCGCGGTCGTCGGGGAAGATGCGCAGCCCGCCGCCGACGATGACGGGGAAGCTGAGGAGCCGAAGTTGGTCGACCAGCCCCCAGACCAGCAGCGAGCGCACGAGGGTCGCGCTCCCGGCCACGAGGATGGGGCCCCCGTCGCCGCGTTTGAGCTCTCCCACCGCCGCCCGCGCATCGCCGGCGAGACGGGTCGCGTTCCAGCCGAGCTCGTCGGTGCGGGCCGTGACGACATGCTTCGGCATCGCGTTCATCGTGTCGGCGAACTCGCCGTCGCGCTCCGGCCATGCGGCCTGGAACTGCTCGAACGTCTTTCGTCCGAGCAGCAGCGACTCCGCCTCGAGCGTCTCGCGCAGCTTGAAGGCGAAGAGCTCGTCGGTGCCGAAGGGGAACGTCCAGCCGGCGTGAGGATGCGTCTTCTCGCCGCCCGGCGCCTCCACCACGCCGTCGAGGGTGATGAACTCGGTGACGATCAGGCGGCGCATGCTGTCTCCTCCGGTTGCGGCGACGTGGTGTGCCGATGCTAGCAGTGGGAGGTTCTCCACAGTCCGGCGTCGTCCACATCCCGGCGCCTCGGTCTCCGCAGGTCGGCTGCTCTCGTTACGATCGGGTGATGAGCTGGAACGCGGAAGTACCCTGGGAGCCCGACGAGCGAGACGCGCCGCCGGCCGACGACGAACCCCCGTTCCCCGACCTCGTCGACGACCCCTACCTCGGCGGTCCCGTCGACTTCGGTGGGGCGCCGGCCGATTCGGGTGGGGCGCCGGCGGGCGGGTCTTCTGTGCCGGTCCCAGCGGCGCGGCCGCAGCCGCGCGCATCCGCATCCACGTTCGCCACCGCCGCCGACGCCTTGCACACGGTGTTCGGCTACGACTCTTTCCGCGGTCAGCAGGGCGAGATCATCGAGCAGCTGGTCGGCGGCGGCGACGCTGTCGTGCTCATGCCCACCGGCGGCGGCAAGAGCCTCTGCTACCAGATCCCGTCGCTCGTGCGCGAGGGCACCGGTGTCGTCGTCTCGCCGCTCATCGCGCTCATGCAAGACCAAGTGGATGCGCTCCTCGCGGTGGGCGTGCGTGCCGCTTTCCTCAACTCCACGCAAGACGCCACCGAGCGCTCCCGGGTGGAGCAGGCTTATCTCGCCGGCGAGCTCGACATCCTCTACGTCGCCCCGGAGCGTCTCTCCTCCGAGGCCACCAAACGGTTCCTGGAGCGGGGCACGATCGCCCTATTCGCAATCGACGAGGCGCACTGCGTTTCCCAGTGGGGGCACGACTTCCGCCCCGACTATCTCGCACTCTCCGAGCTCGCCGAGCGCTGGCCCGAGGTTCCGCGCATTGCGCTCACGGCGACCGCCACCGAGGCGACCCACCAGGAGATCACCGCCCGGTTGAAGCTGCAAGGCGCCGCCCAGTTCGTCGCCGATTTCGACCGGCCGAACATCCAGTACCGCATCGTTCCGAAGGTCGAGGTGCGCAAGCAGCTGCTCGACTTCATAACGACCGAGCACCCGAACGACGCGGGCATCGTCTACGGTCTCTCGCGCAACACCGTCGAGAAGACCGCCGAGTTCCTCAGTGCCCGGGGCCTGAAGGCACTGCCCTATCACGCCGGTCTCGACGCCAGGGTGCGAGCGGCGACCCAGTCCCGTTTCCTGCGCGAAGACGGCATCATCGTCGTCGCCACAATCGCGTTCGGCATGGGCATCGACAAGCCGGATGTGCGGTTCGTCGCCCACATCGACCTGCCCAAGTCGGTCGAGGGCTACTACCAGGAGACGGGCCGCGCCGGCCGCGACGGCCTCCCTTCTACCGCCTGGCTCGCCTACGGTCTCAACGACGTGGTGCAGCAGCGCCGCATGATCGACGACTCCCCGGGCGATCTCGCGCACCGCCGCCGGATGAGTCAGCACCTGGATGCGATGCTCGCCCTCTGCGAGACAGTGCAATGCCGCCGGGTCAACCTTCTCGGCTACTTCGGCCAGCGCTCTGAGCCCTGCGGCAACTGCGACACCTGCCTCACCCCGCCGGAGAGCTGGGACGGAACCGTCCCGGCCCAGAAGCTGCTCTCGACCGTGGTGCGCCTGCAGCGGGAACGCAATCAACGTTTCGGTGCCGGCCACCTCATCGACATCCTGCGCGGAAAGCGCACGCCCCGGATCGACCAGTACGGCCACGACAACCTCGCCACCTGGAGCATCGGGGCCGACCTCAGCGACAGCCAGTGGCGTGGTGTCGTGCGCCAGGTCATCGCCCAGGAACTCCTGAAGCCCGAAGGTGAGTATGGCGTTCTCGCCATCACCCCGCAGAGCGCGAGCGTGCTCGGTGGCGAGCGCACCGTGATCCTGCGCCGCGAACCCGATCGCCCCGAACGCGTCTCGCGCTCCTCGCGCAGCGCTACGGCCGATCTCGCGCCTGCCGACCAGCCGCTGTTCGAGGCGTTGCGCGCCTGGCGCGCCGAGGCCGCCCGCACCCAGGGAGTCCCGGCCTACATCGTCTTCGGCGACGCCACCCTGAAGGCGGTGGCGGCGGCCCGTCCCGCGAGCCTCGCCGATCTCGACGGCATCACGGGCATCGGCGCCAAGAAACGCGAAGCCTACGGGGAGGCTCTGCTCGGCGTCGTCGCCGCAGGCTGAACCGCCGGTTCGATCCGCCGTTCGACCCGCCGTTCGACCCGCCGTTCGACCCGTCGGTTGGGCTAGCGCGAAGCTAGCGCGAAGCCAGCGCGAAGCTAGCGCGAAGCCAGGGCGAAGCTAGCGCGAAGCCAGGGCGACCAGGTGCGCTCGCAGCTGGTCGGCCACATCCACCGCGGTGCGGTCGTAGAGCCATTGCAATTGCAGGCCGTCCCACAGTGCCAGAAACCATACGGCCTCCTGGTCGGGGTCGATCGTGGTGGGCAGCGCGCCCGTGCCGGCGAGTTCGGCGAACGCGTCGGTGAGCAGGTGTCGCATTCCCCGGAAGCGTTCGCGGAAGAAGTCGTGCCCGGGATGGTCGGAGCTCGTCGCTTCACCGGCGAGCACGCTGTAGAGCTCGACGAGGCCCGGCTGGGTGGCGTTCCTGCGCGCTCCGTCGACCATCGGGTCGAGGAGGTCGCGGGCGGTGAAGCCGGTCTCGGGAAGGCTCGCGATCGAGAGGTCGTCGCGCCGACGCAGCACGGCGAGCAGCAGATCGTCTTTGCTCGCGAAATGGTAGAGCAGGGTGGACTTGGTGACGCCGACCCGGTCGGCGATGTCTTGCAGGCTGGTGGCGGTGAAGCCGCCGGCGGCGAAGAGGGTGGTCGCGTCGTCGATGATGCGCTCGCGCCGGGCGCGCCCGGCGGCGTAGCCCGTTCCACCGCGGCTGCGCACGTCGCTGCGCACGTCGCGGCGCGCTTCGCCGCGCACCGGGTCGACCCCGGTCGGAGCAGGCCGTGTTGCGGCCCGTGTTGCGGGCTGCGTGCCGGCCGGCGCGAGGTGCGCTCTCAGGCGCTCGGCCACATCCACCCGCGCCGGATCGTAGAGCGACTGCAGCTGCAGTCCGTCCCATGCCGCGGCGAGCCGCGCGTCCGCTGCTCCGGCAGGGCTGGAGCGCCGAAGCCCGGAATAGCGGCGGGCGAAGTAGTCGTGCGCTGGATGTGCGGGGCTCGTCGCCTCCCCGGCCAGCGCGGTGAAGAGCTCGACGTATCCGGGGATCGCGACGTTGCGCTCGGCGATCCGAACGATGCGCTCCGCATTGTCGCTCGGCGAGAACGACTGCTCGGCGAGCCACGCCCCGGTGGCCGCCTCGTGGCGGTGCAGCAGTTCGAGGAGCACCTCGTCTTTCGAGGCGAAGTGGCGCAGCAGTCCCGGATGCGACAGCTCGGCCCGCGCCGCGATCTCGCGCAGCGAGACGCCCGCGAAGCCGCCCTCGGCGAACAGCGCGCCCGCCGCGTCGAGGATCTGCTCCCGCCGGGCGAGGCCGCGCGCGGAACGGCGGGGCTCCGTTCGGGGCCCCGGCCCCGCATCCGCTGTCGCCGCCATCGTTCGAGGATAGCCGCGGACCACCATGTTACCAAGCGGTCGAATTTGACCTATACTCGTGCTGCACTGCGAATCAAAGGAGAGAAGTGATGCCGGAAACCACCCCCGAAACCGCCCCGGTCGACCCCACGTACCGCGACGCCGCGCTGCCGGTCGACGAGCGGGTGCAGAACCTGCTCGGCCAGATGACGCTCGAGGAGAAGGCCGGCCTCTTCTTCCAGACCATGATCACGATCGGCGAGGGCGGCCAGGTGGCCGAGGCCGAGCCGACCTTCGGCATCCCGGCGACCGCCGAGCTGATCGAAGACCGTCAGATGACGCACTTCAACGTGTTCGGCGCGGCGCAGACCGCGGCGGAGATGGCCGAGTGGCACAACCGCGTTCAGGGGGTGGCCGCCCGCACCCGGCTCGGCATCCCTGTGACCATCTCGACCGACCCGCGTCACTCGTTCAGCGAGAACCCGGGCGCCTCGATGCTGGCCGGGCCGTTCTCGCAGTGGCCGGAGACCCTCGGTCTCGGGGCGATCGGTTCGGAGGAGCTCGTCGAGCAGTTCGGCGACATCGCCCGCCAGGAGTACACCGCCGTCGGCATCCGGGTGGCCCTGCACCCGCAGATCGACCTCGCCACCGAGCCGCGCTGGGCGCGCCAGGTGGCGACGTTCGGCGAGGACGCCGACCTCACCTCGCGCCTCGGAGCGGCATACATCCGCGGTTTCCAGGGCAGCGAGCTCGGTCCCGACTCGGTTGCCACCATGACCAAGCACTTCCCCGGCGGCGGTCCGCAGAAAGACGGCGAAGACCCGCACTTCCCTTACGGCCGCGAGCAGGTGTATCCGGGCGGGGAGTTCGAACTGCACCTCAAGCCGTTCGAGGCCGCTTTCGAGGCCGGCACCAGCCAGATCATGCCCTACTACGGCATGCCCGTCGGCACCGAGTACGAAGAGGTCGGTTTCGGCTTCAACAAGTCGGTGATCACCGGGCTGCTGCGCGAGCGGTTCGGTTTCGACGGCATCGTCTGCACCGACTGGGGGCTCCTCAGCGACGCCGAGATCGCCGGTCAGCCTTTTCCCGCCCGCGCCTGGGGTGTCGAACACCTCAGCACGAGGGAGCGGATGGTCAAGGTGCTGAACGCGGGCGCCGACCAGTTCGGCGGTGAGGCCATCCCCGAACTGCTGGTCGAACTGGTGCGTAGCGGAGAGATCGCCGAGGACCGCATCGACACCTCCGCCTGCCGTCTGCTGCGCGAGAAGTTCGTGCTCGGGCTGTTCGACGCTCCGCTCGTGGATGTGGCGCGGGCCACAGAGGTCGTCGGCAACGCGGAGTTCGTCGCCGCCGGCGAGGCCGCTCAGCGCGCCGCGGTCACCCTACTCACCAACGAGACCCCCACCGGCGCGAGTGCGCCGATCCTGCCGCTGAAACGGGGCATCCGCGTATACCTGCACGGATTCGACGCCGAGGTGGCGGCAGGGTTCGCCACCGTCGTCGCCACTCCTCAGGAGGCGGATGCGGCGCTCGTGCGCCTGCACGCGCCCTATGAGCAGCGCGCGACCATGTTCGAGAACTTCTTCCACGCGGGATCGCTGGACTTCCCGCAGGAGACGGTCGACGAGGTGCTCGCCATCGCGCGCGCTGTGCCGACCGTGATCGAGGTCTTCCTCGACCGGCCGGCCATCCTCACCCCGTTCGCGGCGGATGCGGCCGCCCTGCTCGGCGACTTCGGCGCCAGCCAGCGCGCCCTCCTCGACGTGCTGTTCGGCGAGGCCGAGCCGCAGGGATCGCTGCCGATGGAGCTCCCCTCGTCGATGGATGCGGTGCGGGCCAACCGCCCCGACGTGCCCTTCGACACGGCCGACCCGCTCTTCCGTTTCGGTCACGGCCTCCGCTTCTGAGGCCGACCCCCGGTTCTGGGTCTCGGCTCAGTTCTGGGGGTAGACGGTCTCGTGCCGGGCGAGCATGGCGACGAAATCGGCGATGCGCCGGGCCCGCGTCTCCGGACGTTTGGCGTTGGTGGTGCGGTAGACGATGGAGAACCGGTTCTGGCTGGTGAGCGTCTCGAAGAAGGCGGCGGCTTCGGGGTTCGCCGCCAACGCCCGGGCGAGGTCGTCGGGCACGGTCTTGTCGGAGACCCGCTGGTAGGCCGCATCCCAGCGCCCATCGGCCTTGGCGCGGTCGACCTCGCGCATCCCCGCCTCGGTCATGTCGCCGGAGGCGATCAGCTCGGCGACCAGATCGCGGTTGCGCTGCGACCAGGTGCTGCGCGGTCGCCGGGGTGTGAAGCTCTGCAGAAAGTGCGTGTCGTCGAGTGCGTTGCGCCGCCCGTCGATCCACCCGAAGCAGAGGGCGACGCGCACGGCCTCGTCCCAGTCAGGGCTGGTGTGCCCCGACCCCTTCTTGGCGACCGCGAGTCGGATGCCGGCCGTGTCGTCGTGGTGGTCGGCCAACCACGATCGCCACTCGGCGGCACTGAGGGGGTAGATCGTCTCGAAATCGGCCATACACCGATCATGCCCCGATCGGCCCGACGGCTCTGGTAGGAACACGACGGTGCACGGTCGACGGTGCACGGTCGACGGTTCTGCCCGGCAGCCAGGGAATTATCTTTACCGTCTACGTGTTATCACAATGAACCTTTCTGTGACGATCTCGAGGAGGACGCGATGGCAAGGATGATCGAAGAGCTCGAAGACGAGACCGGCGCCGTGATCAAGTACAAGAGGCACGCCAACGGGCGCGGCCTCGTCGCCCCGTCGGCCCGGGTGGCCGACTCGGCCTACATCGACGCGACGGCCTACGTCGAGGCGAACGCGCGCGTCGGCCTCGACGCCTATGTCGGCGCCGGCAGCTGGATCGACCAGGGCGCGATGATCGGCGACCGCACCTTCGTGGGCGCCAATGTGCACATCGGGGCAGAGAGCGTCATCGGCGCCGGTGTCCGCATCGGCAGCAACGCCAAGCTCGGCCGCAATGTGATGGTCGGCAACGGTGCGCGGGTCGATCGCGACCTCCAGGTGGCGGCCGGGACGGTGATCGAACTCCGCGGGGCCGGGGCAGCTCGCGCGGCGCTGGCGGCGCCGCTGCACGCGCACCCACGAACCGCGAGAGATGCGCGCCGCGCCGCCTGACCGCACGACGTCCTCGGGCGACAAGCGTCCGAGATTGTGGGTTCGCGCACAACACGGGCGCTACGAATTGGAGCAATCCGCAAACGTGCGGCGCTGCATCCCTTGGGTGTTTGTAGGCCCCGCACCGCAGACTTCGTGTTCCGGGCGCGGCGTCGTAGCGTGACAGCATCCCCGCGAGATCGAAGAGGAATGCTCATGGTCGACACTGTCGCGCGCACCACACCGTCATCCGCCACGCCCGCCCGGGCATCCGCACCCGCCCGAGATTCGGCGCCGTCGGGTGGCGCTCCCCGCGTGGACGTCGCCGCTCTCGGCCGTCAACTGCTCGGCGACTGGGCCGAGATCCGGCTCGCCTCCCGCGAGCTCTCGAGCCGGCCCGAGATGCAGAAGGTCGAAGGGCTGACCCTCGACGACCAGCGGGCCCGCACATTCCACCAGCTCAAGCTGCTCGTCGAGAACGGGCAGGTGCACCGTGCGTTCCCGAAGAGCGTCGGCGGCCAGGAGGACAACGGCGGCAACATCGCCGGCTTCGAGGAGCTCGTGGCGGCCGACCCGTCGCTGCAGATCAAGTCGGGCGTGCAGTGGGGCCTGTTCGGGGCCGCGGTGCTTCAGCTGGGCACCGAGTACCACCACAAGAAGTACCTGCCCGGAATCATGTCCCTCGACGTGCCCGGCGCTTTCGCGATGACCGAGACCGGCCACGGATCGGATGTCGCCTCGGTGGCCACCACCGCCACTTACGACGAGGCGACGCAGGAGTTCGTGATCGACACCCCGTTCCGCGGGGCGTGGAAGGACTACCTCGGCAATGCCGGCAAAGACGGCATCGCGGCCACCGTGTTCGCCCAGCTCATCACGAAGGGCGTCAACCACGGCGTGCACGCGTTCTACGTGCCCATCCGGGATGAGAACGGCGACTTCCTGCCCGGAATCGGCGGTGAAGACGACGGCATCAAGGGTGGGCTCAACGGCATCGACAACGGACGCCTGCACTTCACCGGTGTGCGGATCCCGCGCCTCGACCTGCTGAACAAGTACGGCGACGTCGCGGAAGACGGCACGTATACTTCGTCGATCGACAGCCCCGGCCGACGGTTCTTCACGATGCTCGGCACCCTCGTGCAGGGGCGCGTCTCACTCGACGGCTCGGCCATCAACGCCGCGAAGATCGCGCTCAAGATCGCGATCACCTACGGCGACGAGCGCCGCCAGTTCACCGCCGGCAGCGACACCGACGAGGAGGTCATCCTCGACTACCAGCGGCACCAGCGCCGGCTGCTTCCGCTGCTCGCGACCACCTACGCCGGCAGCTTCGCCCACGAAGTCTTCCTGCACAAGTTCGACGACGTGTTCAGCGGCCGCGCCGCGACGGATGCCGACCGCCAAGACCTCGAGACCATCGCGGCCGCGCTCAAACCGCTCTCGACCTGGCATGCGCTCGACACGCTGCAGGAGGCCCGCGAGGCCTGCGGCGGTTCCGGCTTCCTCACCGAGAATCGGCTCACCTCGCTGCGCGCCGACCTCGACGTCTACGTCACATTCGAGGGCGACAACAATGTGCTGCTGCAGCTGGTGGCCAAGCGACTGCTGACCGATTTCAGTCGCAAGTTCGCGAAGGCGGATGCGGGGGCGCTTGCCCGCTATGTCGTCACCCAGGCGGCGGGCAAGGCCTACCACGGAACGGGCCTGCGCAGCGTCGCTCAGACCGTGAAAGACTTCGGCTCGACCGCCCGTTCGGTCAACTGGCTGCAGGAGGCGAGCACCCAGCGCGAGCTGCTCACCGACCGCGTCGAGACGATGATCGCCGAGATCGGCGGCCGGCTGCGCCCGGCATCCAAGCTCGGCAAGAAGGCGGCGGCCGACCTGTTCAACTCGCAGCAGAACGATCTCATCGAGGCGGCCCGCGCCCACGCCGAACTTCTGCAGTGGGAGGCGTTCACGGATGCGCTGGAGCAGGCGCCCGACGCCGGCACCAAGCAGGTGCTCACCTGGCTTCGCGACCTGTTCGGTTTCGGACTGATCGAGAAGCACCTGGCCTGGTACCTCATCCACGGCCGCCTCGCGCCGCAGCGCGCGCAGGCCGTGACGGCGTACATCGACCGACTGCTCGCCCGCATCCGCCCGCACGCTGTCGACCTGGTCGACGCTTTCGGGTACGGCCCCGAACTGGTGCGCGCGAAGATCGCCACCGGCGCGGAGGCGGAGCGGCAGGCTGAGGCTCGCGCGTATTACAAGGCGCAGCGCGCCTCCGGCACCGCCCCCGTCGACGAGAAGACCCTCACGTCGAAGAAGCGCTGATTCGGCGGCGGGCAGCCGCCGAAACATGTGCGCCGAATGCGGCGAATAGGCGACGCAGAGGCGACGCTCGGCGCAAATGTTTCGCCAGCGGCGGAGGCTAGAGCAGCTGCAGGGCGCGCACAGCGTCGCGTTCGTCGAGCAGTTCGGCGACGGAGGCGTCGATGCGAGTGCGGGAGAACTCGTCGATCTCCAGGCCGGGAACGATCCGCCAGGCTCCGTCGATGGAGTGCACCGGGAACGATGAGACGAGGCCGGCGGGAACGCCGTACGAGCCATCGGAGACGACCGCGGCAGAAGTCCACCGGTCGCCGGTGCCGTTCACCCAGTCGTGCACATGGTCGAGGGCGGCGCTGGCGGCGGATGCCGCGCTGGACGCGCCGCGCACCTGGATGATCTCGGCGCCGCGCTTGGCCACGCGCGGGATGAACTCCCCGGCGAGCCATGCTTCATCCACCAGGTCGGTGGCCGGCCGGCCGTCGACGGTGGCGTGGCTGATGTCGGGGTACTGGCTGGCGGAGTGGTTGCCCCAGATGGCGACACCGTCGATCACGGTGACCGGAACCTCCAGCGTGCGTGCGAGCTGCGCCACGGCGCGGTTGTGGTCGAGCCTCGTCATCGCGGTGAACCGCTCGGCGGGCACATCCGGGGCGTGCGCGGCGGCGATCAGCGCATTCGTGTTGGCCGGGTTGCCGACCACGAGCACCCGCACGTCGTCGGCGGCGCCCGCGTTGATCGCAGCGCCCTGGGGCCCGAAGATCGCGCCGTTCGCCTCGAGCAGGTCGGCCCGCTCCATGCCGGGGCCGCGCGGGCGTGAGCCGACCAGCAGGGCGATGTTCACCCCGTCGAACGCAGCCGTGGCGTCTTCGGTGACCGTCAGGCTGTTCAGCAGCGGGAACGCGCCGTCCTCCAGTTCGAGGGCGGTGCCTTCGGCCGCCGCCCGCCCCTGCGGGATCTCCAGCAGGCGCAGGTCCACCGGAACATCGGGGCCGAGCAAATGGCCGGCGGCAGCCCGGAACAGCAGCGCGTAGCCGATCTGGCCGCCCGCTCCGGTGACGGTGACAGTGACGGCGGGGCGGGATGCGGTGTTCACGCTGCCAGCTTAAGACGCGGTGGCGCGCATCCACGCTTAGGCTCGGAGCATGCGCACCTTCTACCCCGAAATCGAACCGTACGCATCCGGTCTGCTCGACGTCGGCGACGGGCAGCGGATCCACTGGGAGACCAGCGGGAACCCCGACGGGAAGCCGGTCGTCTTCTTGCACGGCGGGCCCGGCGCGGGAACGAACCCCAGCCAGCGGCGGGCATTCGACCCGGCGAAGTACCGCATCGTGCTGTTCGACCAGCGGGGTTGCGGGCAGAGCCTGCCGCACGCGAGCGACCCCGAGGCGGATCTCAGCAGCAACACCTCCGCGAATCTCGTCGCCGACATCGAGCGGCTGCGGGGGCACCTCGGGGTGGAACGCTGGATGGTGTTCGGCGGTTCCTGGGGCAGCTCGCTGGGGCTCGCCTACGCCGAGACCCACCCGGAGCGTGTGACCGAGCTCATCCTGCGCGGCATTTTCACGCTGCGGAAGATGGAGCTGGACTGGTTCTACGAAGGCGGCGCCGCGGCCCTCTTCCCCGACCTGTGGGAAGGGTTCCTGGAGCCGGTTCCGCCGGCGGAGCGCGGCCACCTCATCGAGGCGTACGGTCGGCTGCTCAACGACCCGAACCCGGCCGTTCACGGGCCCGCCGCCGTCGCCTGGTCGCGCTGGGAGTCGTCGACGATCACCCTGCTGCCCCGGCCGGATGTGGTGGCGACCTTCACACAGCCGAAGTACGCGGTGGCATTCGCCCGCATCGAGAACCACTACTTCCGGCACGGCGGCTGGTGGGAGGAGGGGCAGCTGATCCGCGATGCGGGTCGACTGAGCGGCATCCCCGGTGTGATCGTGCAGGGACGGTACGACGCCTGCACCCCGCCGATGACGGCCTGGGATCTGCACCGGGCGTGGCCGGAGGCCGAGTTCCAGATGATCCCGGATGCGGGGCACGCCTTCGATGAGCCGGGCATCCTTGACGCGCTCATCGAGGCCACCGACCGGTTCGCGGGGTGAGCGACGTGCAGACCGTTCTTCGCAATGTGCGGCCCTGGGGCGCGGCCGCGGCCGATATCCGCATTGCCGACGGGGCGATCGTCGCGGTTGACCCGCACCGGCCGGGCGACGATGTGCTCGCCGGCGATCCGGCGACGCGGTTCATCGACGGGCGCGGGCTTCTGGCCCTGCCCGGGTTCGTGAACGCGCACGCCCACCTCGACAAGAGCTGGTGGGGTAGGCCGTGGGTCTCCTACGGTGGGGTGGCCACGACGCAGGGGCGCATCGAACACGAGCGGGCGCACCGGGGCGAGCTGGGCATCCCGAGCCCGCAGAGCACCGCGGCGCTGCTGCGGGCGCTGGTCTCGCAGGGGGCGACCGCCTTCCGCTCGCACGTCGATGTCGACCTCGGGGTGGGGCTCGACGGCATCGGCGTAGTCCGGGATGCAGTGGCATCGCTCGGCGTGCCGGTCGCGCTGGAGATCGTCGCGTTCCCGCAGGACGGTGTGCTGCGCCGCCCGGGCGTGCTCGACCTGCTCGACCAGGCTGCCGCTGCCGGTGCGGAGCACATCGGCGGGCTCGACCCGGCCTCCATCGACCGCGACCCGGTCGGCCAGCTGGATGCGCTGTTCGACATCGCCGTGCGGCGGGGAGTCGGCATCGACATCCACCTGCACGACGGCGGGGAGCTCGGCGCATTCGAGTACGAGCTGATCATCGAGCGCACGCTGGCCACCGGTCTTGCGGGGCGCGTCAATGTGGCGCACGGTTTCGCCATCGGCGAGGTGGCGCCCGCGCGTCAGCAGGGCCTCATCGAACGGATGCGCGAGGCCGGAGTCTCGATCACGACCGTTGCGCCGATCAACGCTCCGCGACTCCCCCTGGATGCGCTGCGTGCCGCCGGCGTTCCGGTCGGGCTCGGCACCGATGGCATCCGGGACCTGTGGGGTCCGTTCGGCGACGGCGACCCGCTGCGCCTGGCCGCGCGGCTCGCCCAGCTGGCGGGGGCGCGCCGCGACGAGGAGCTCACGGCGGCCGTGCGCCTGGCGACCAGCGACGCCGCCGCGTTCGTGGGCCGCGCGGTGCACGACTTGGTAGTGGGGTCTCCTGCGGACATCGTGCTGGTCGACGCCGAGAACGTTCCGGAGGCGCTCGTCGCGGCTCCGCCGCGCGAGCTGGTGCTCGTCGGCGGGGTCGAATTCGCCTAGCCGCCCGCGCGTCAGCCCGACTACGCACAAAGTAGCCCGCGAGTCCTCGCAAAATCGGCTCGAAACCGTCGAGTCCGCGGATAGTTCGTGGACTCGGCTGGTGGGGCGCGGGGGAAGGGGCTGGGCGGGGGTCAGGCTTGGGCGGAGCGGGGGGCGGGTGCGGCGCCGGCGGTGAGGGCGTCGAGGGCGCGGCGGAGGACGGTGCTCGAGGTGGACATCGTGTAGGGGAAGTAGACGACCTCGACGCCGACGGCGGCGAACTCGCGCTCCAGGCGGAGGCCCTTCTCGGTGCCGCGCCAGTCGTCGCCCTTGAAGAAGACGTCGAACCGGAGCTCGCGCCAGGTGTCGAGCTTGTCCGGAACCGTCTCGGCGACGGCTTCGTCGACGAAACCGATGCTCCCGACGATCTCCAGACGTTCGGCGAGGGGGATGACCGGGTCGATGCCCTTGGTCAGGTGCAGCATTTCGTCCGAGACGACGCCCGCGATCAGGTAGTCGCACTCGCTTTTGGCGTGCTTCAAGATGTTGAGGTGTCCGATATGGAACAGATCGAACGCCCCCGCTGCGTAGCCGACGCGTCGGGTCACGGGCTGCACTCCTCCGGGTTGAGATATCCTCACCTATTCTGTCGCATAAGTGAGAATTTGTCACCCCCGATGGGTGGCCGCCGCTCGGGCTCAGTGCGTGGTCAGCAGTACCGCCGAGATCGCCCGAGTGAGAGGCTGGATCTGCGCGAGCGAGGCCACATAAGCTGCATCCCCGCGCCCGTAGGGATCGAGGATGTCGCCCTCGACATAACCGCGCCGGGTGGTGGCGCCCCGGGTGGTCACACCGGCGCTCGGGCGGTTCGCCGCCGCCCAGGCGACAAGCTCGGCGGCGGTCAGTTCAGCGGGATTCGGGTGGGCGCGCACCGCATCCGCGAACTCGGTCATCGTGAACGCGCGGCGCACGGTGCGCGGGTCGTGCCCGGTGATCCATTCCCGGTGTTCACGGGTCGCGGTGAGCACGAGATCCGACTCGGCGAGGAGGGCCTTCGTGGCCTGCCGGGCGACGAAACCGTCGCTCGGGATGCCCTGCTCGGCCAGCAAGGCGCCCATCGGCGGCGAGATCGGCCAGCCCGACTCCGCATGGGTTCCGGCTGAGCTCACAGCGAAGCGCTCGTCGCCGGCCAGGTCGGCGGCGAACAGCAGATCGGCGGCCGGCGAACGGCAGATGTTGCCGGTGCAGACGGTGAGGATGCGGAAGAGGGAGTCGGGCATGCCGCCATTCTCGCCGAGCGAGACGACATGAGGCGGAACCGAATCTGTCAAGGCCCTGGGAGCAGGCGTCGGCGCGGCACCACGACGCACCGTGCGCATCCTGAATACTGGACGCCAACCAGATCGGGTCGTTCTGCGAGGAGACCGGGGGTTTTCGGCAGGCGACGGACACCCGAAAGGGGGTCAATCGTTATCCGCAGTCGCGTAACACTCCGGTACAGTTGAAAGTTTGCGTTCGCGTCAATACATGCATTCTGCTAGCCTCGCCTGCAGCAATTCAGTAGTCGTTGGTCTCACCTACTGCCCCACCCAACAACGACGACAGCATTGGACAGACACCCCTTATGGTTCGTCAGCCCGCTCACCGCCTCACAACCCCCAAAAAGACTCACCGGCTCGGCTTCGGCATCACCGCCGGAGCGGCGGCCATCGCCCTCGCGGCCTTCGGTCTGCCGGCCCTCGCGGCGAACGCCGCGCCGGTCAGCTACCAGAACGACAAACAGATCGTCTCCGACCCCTTCACCCGTGTGCAGAAGAACGGTTGGGGTGCCGCCCCGGTCGGCGGCGCATACGCCGTGAACAGCCCCCAGGCCTTCTCGGCGAACGGAGCGACCGGCGTCGCGACGGTGCCGCGCCCCGGAGCGTCGCTCAGCGCATCCCTCCCCTCCGCCACGGCCGTCGACACCGACGCCTCGGCCATCGTGACGCTTCCGATGATCCCCACCACTGGCAACGGCGTCTACGCCGGGTTGCAGCTGCGCTCGGCGAAGGGCTCGTACTACCAGGCGACCATCCGAGTGGATGCGTATGCGCGCGTGCTGCTCTCGGTGTCGCGGGTCAACGGCTCGACCGTCGACCAGACTACGCTGGCGGGCGAGAAGCTGGTGGCACAGGGGGTGACCGCCGGTCAGAAGATCGCGATCGACTTCCGGGTGACCGGAAGCGACACGGTGACCACCACCGCGAAGGCCTGGTTCGCCACGCAGCCCGCGCCCGCCTGGCAGGTGTCTGGAACGGATATGACCACCAAACGCCTCAGCGGCGCCGGTTCTGTCGGCGTCTGGACGTATGTGTCCAGCGGCAGCCGAGCCACGGCGGTCTCCTTCGACGATCTGAAGGCCTACTCGCTGAAGTCGGTGCAGCCGGGCCAGCCGACCCCGCCCGCGACCACCACGCCGACCCCGACGCCGACGGTCACGCCCACGCCGACGCCGACACCGACGACGCCCACCACACCGACGACGCCGACCACCCCCACGACGCCGACGGTTCCCACCGCCGACCCGACGATCGACCAGAGCACAGCGCGCGTCGCCACCGGTGCGGCCGCGGTCGGCAGCACCGCATACGCCGTTCCGGCCGGTGCGTACTTCGTGGCCCCGGGCGGCTCGGACGCCACAGCGCGCAGCACCCAGGCCACTCCGTGGCAGACCGTGCAGCACGCCGTCGACGTGGTGCCGAGCGGCTCGACCATCGTGCTGCGCGGCGGCACGTACCACGAGACCGTCACGATCCCGCGCGGCAAGCAGGTCACCATCCAGTCGTACCCGAAGGAGGCCGTCTGGTTCGACGGCAGCCGCACGGTCACCGGCTGGACACGCTCTGGAAGCACCTGGGTGGCCGGCAACTGGAATGTCGCCTTCGACAACAGCCCCACCTACACGCGCGGCGCCCCCGACGGAACCCAGCCCGGCTGGGCGTTCGTGAGCCCCAACTACCCGATGGCGGCGCATCCCGACCAGGTCTGGATCGACGGAGCCGCCCTGACGCAGGTCGCCTCGCGTTCGGCCGTGACCCCCGGCACCTTCTATGTCGACACCGCCGCGAAGCAGCTCGTGCTCGGCTCCGACCCGAACGGCAAGCAGGTGCAGTCCAGCGACACCGTGAAGGCGTTCACCGTGGTCGGCGACGGCACCGTGCTGCGCGGCTTCGGCGTGAAACGGTACGCCCCCTCCGTTCCTGACATGGGTGCGCTGCAGGTGTACGCCAAGGGCGTCACGCTCGAGAACCTCTCGATCACCGACAACGCCACCACCGGGCTCGCGATCGGCGACACCGGCGCGACGGTCACCAACGTCACCGTTGCCCGCAACGGGATGCTCGGCGCCACAGCCACCTACGCCGACGGTCTCAAAGTGACCGGGCTGCTCGCGGCGAACAACAACACCGAGCACTTCAACCGGGCGCCGGTCGCCGGCGGCCTGAAGATCGCCCGCTCCCGCGACATCACCGTGACCCGGAGCAACTTCCTCGGCAACGCCGGCAACGCGCTCTGGTTCGACGAATCGGTCTACAACGCCTCCGTGGCCAACAACGACATCGTCGGCAATGACGGGAACGCACTGGTGGCGGAGATCTCGGCCAAGTTCGCCATCGCCAACAACGTGATCGCGAACAACGGACTGGCCGGGGTGCTGGTCAGCGACACCGGGACGGTCGACATCCGCAACAACACCATCACCGGCAACCAGCGCGACATCAACATCACGCAGGGCACCCGGCGGGCGAGCGACCTCTCCACGGCGGGCCACGACCCGCGACAGAAGCTGCCGGACCCGACGGTCACCTGGATCACCGGCAACATCACCGTGATCAACAATGTGCTGGCGAAGAGCACGGGCAACGCCATCCTGGCCGTGGAGGACTACAGCCACGAGCGGTCGGCGGCGCAGATGGGCATCACGACGAATGGCAACGTCTACCAGCGGTCGAGCACGGCGCTGCCTACGTGGGCGATCGTCTGGTCGCGCGGTCCTGGCGACCCGGCGGTGTACACCTCCATCGCCGCTTTCACGGCGGCGACCGGGCAGGAGAAGTCGTCCCGCGCGATCGACGGCGCGGATGTGCTCACCGGCTTCACGCAGCTCGTGCCCTCGGTCGGTGCCTCCGCCCTGGCGCAGCCGTTGCCAGCCGCGACCGCTGCGCTCACCGGCAAACCGGTCGGTGCCCTGCAGGTCGGAGCCTGGCCCGCGTGAGCCTGCCCCGCGCGGGCCTCCCCGCGTGAGCCTGCCCCGCGTGAGCCTGCCACGCGTGAGCCTGCCCCGCGTGAGCCTGTCGAGCGGTCGCAAACTGTCACTATCTCTGCCGATTCGGCACTGACAACGACAGTTTGCGACCACTCACTCGCGATTTCGGGTGTGAGGTGTGGATAAGTCCGGGGTCCGGCCCCGGGGCCGGGGCGGGAGCGGATGGTCAGCGGGGGCCGGGGCCGGGGCGTCAGCGGGAGCGGATGGTCAGCGGGAGCGGATGGTCAGCGGGAGCGGATCATCCGCGCGGCGGCAAGCACGCCGCCGAGGTCCCGGCGCACGGCCGGCACCAGCAGTGTGGCCAGCGCGTAGACCGCGAGGGCCGCGCCGATCGACGCGGCCACCTGCACGATCGCGCCCCACGGGGTGCACAGCCAGGTGGCCACCCCCGAGGCCACCGCGGTCAGCACGGCGAGAGTGAGGATGCGCCCGGCGCCGGCATAGAGGCGGGCCGTCGGGATCTGCGTGCGGCGCGACAGCCACCAGAGGGAGATCGGCCAGGAGATCGCCGGGGCGATGGCGTAGGCGATCGCGACCCCCATCACGCCGCCGGAGACGCCGATCAGGATGCAGACGATCTTGATGGCCGCGCTCACCAGGGAGTACCGCAGCAGGTCGCCGGTGAGCGCCCGCGAGACGTAGACCCAGTAGCCGACGAAGGCTAGCAGCTGGAAGATTCCGGCGATGGCGAACATGCGCAGGATGGGCGCCGCCTCCGACCAGTGCGGCCCGAGCAGGATCGCGGTGAGTGGTTCCGAGGCGCCGGCGACCAGTGCGAGACCCGCCACGATCGTGTAGCCGAGCGCGAGCTGGCCCCGGCAGAGCCAGTCGTCGAACCGGGCGCGTTCGTGCTTGAGGCGTGAGAACACCGGCAGGGCAACGGTGGTGAGCGGGATGCGCACCTGGTTCAGCGGCGTCATGAGCAGCTGGAACGCCCGGCTGTACACGCCGAGCGTGAGCGGACCGAACCGGATGCCGACGAGCACGTTGTCCACATTGTTGCTGATGTAGCTGACCAGCTGCGAGGCGAGCATGTTCCAGCCGAAGCGGAGGAACCCGCGGATGGACTCGCTGCGTCGGGGGAGGCGAGGGAGCCACCCGGCCGCCGCCACCAGCACGATGAGCAGGACGAGAGCCTGACTGAGCTGCTGAGCGACCAGCGCCCAGTACCCCCAACCGAGCAGCGCGCCGCCGATGGCGATGACCAGCGCCACGGCCGGCGCAGTGATGTCGGCGGAGGCCACCGCGGAGAACTTCAGGCGCCGAACGAGGTCGGCGCGGTACTGCGTGCCGAGGCCGTTGATGAGGAAGGTCAACGAGAGCGCATGCGAGATGGGAACGAGGTCGGGCTGACCGAACGCGGCCGCGATCAGACCGGCGCCGACGAAGACCACCGCCGAGAGGGTGAGGCCGATCGCGGCGTTCACCCAGAAGAGGTTGTCGCGTTGTCCGCGGGTGACGGTGGTGGCCTGGATGGCGGCGGAAGAGAGCCCGAAGTCGCGCACCAGTTCGCCGACGCCGATGATCGCGACGACCATCGCGATGAGTCCGTAGTCGTGGGGGGAGAGCAGGCGTGCCAGCACGACCACCGACACGATCTGCACGAGCACCTTGCCGCCCTGCGCCCCGAGCGTGACCGCGGCTCCGCGGGCGGCCTGAGCGCCGAGCCGCGGCGCGGCCGGTGCACCCCGCCCGGCACGGGCCGGCCCGGTGCGGGCCGGCCCGGTGGGGCGCCCACCGCCGGTGTCGGCGAGGTCCGTGTCGGCGAGTTCGGCATCGGCGAGCTCCGCTTCGGCCAGGGTCTCCTCGGTCAGGGTCTCGGCGGGGGTCGCCGCGGCGAGGTCGGCCGCATCGCCGATGGTCGCAGGGTCGACGACATCGAGGTCGACGGACGGCCCGCGGTCGCTCAGAGCGGATGCGCTCGTCGCTCCTCCGCGCTCGCCGCGGTGGCGGGCGGGCGGGCGTGGCGAGCGCCGGTCGCTCACGGAGTCGGCGCTCCATTGCGGGTACCGGCCGTGTTCGAGGCCGCGCGGCGGCGACGGAAGGTGCCTTTCGCCATCCGGAACGTCTCGCGCAGCCGCGGCAGGGCGAGGTACGTCAGCGAGAAGCCGCGGTAGCGGGGAACGGTCGTCCCGGCGAGACGGGCACCGACGAGGCGCCCGGCGAGGGTGCCGCGGCGCGTCGTTTGGAGGGGTTGCACGCCGGCGAGATCGTCGATGTTCATCGGGGTGACCGAGATGACCCCGGCCTCGACGGCGCGCACCACGATGTCGTAGCCGCGCTCGGTCCGCGCGATGAGCGCGCTGCGGCCGGCACCCTCCGCGAACACGGGGTACCCCTGGGCGTCGGCGCGCCAGAAGTCGGCTGCGGTGATGTCGGCGCTCTCGCCCACACCGTCGGCGCAGACCTTGCACCGCCACTGCACCGCCGGTCCCAGTGTCGACCCCCACGACTCGTCGTAGCTGGCGTCGGCCGACGACCCGTCGCGGCGCACGGCGGTGAACCGCCCGGGCCAGCCCCGGCCCCGGTACCAGAGGTCGGCGAGCGGCTCGCCGGCGGGCACGCCGAGCGACTCGACGAGCGCATCCGTCGCGTGCTGACTCGGTGTTCCGGCGCAGAAGAAAGAGAGGATGACCGGGTCCAGCCCGGGGGCGGTCGCCTCGACCGCCGGCCGGGTGCCGATGAGGGAGCGCACGGCGGACGCCTCGCACGGCTTGCCGACGAACACCGAGCCGTTCTGCACGGCCGCGGGCTGCGCCGCACTCGCCGTCGGGGCGTAGCGGGAGCCGGCCGCCGCGATCGCCTGCTCGCGCGACAGGATCGTGACGCTGACGGTGCGGCGCGGCTCGGCCGGCTCGGCGGTCGCCCCCACCATGCGCGCGGCTTCGCCGGATTCGAGCAGCCAGGCGGCGATGGCGGTGAGCGCGCCGCCGCTCGAACCGCGGTGCCGCGTCTCGGAGTCGGTGGCCCAGGCCTTCCAGGCGCGCACGACCGGGCCCATCGTCGGATGCCGTACTGCGCCGACGGGGTTGGCCGCTCTCACCGTGGCGCCGGGGCAGGCGGCGTCGAAACGGGCGACCGCGTCTGCGACGGGCGCAGCGGGTGTCTCGGTGACCGGCGCGGAGCGTTCGGCCGCCTCCGGCAGGGCCTGGGCATCGGCGGCGCTTCCGCGGCGCACCGGGCGCAGGAACCCGTCGGCGGTCCGCCGCATCTCGAGACCCGGGTCGAGCAGGGCGCAGGCGCCACATCCCGAGCAGTTGCCGGCGCGCACGACGCGGTCGATCGCCGCATCCAGCGCGACGGAGGCCGCGCTCAGCGGCGAGGTCGTCGGAGTCGAGGTGCTCACGCGACCTCCCGCAGCGCCTGCTCGGCGATGGTGAGGGTGGCGTGGGCGCGGGCGAGCGTGCTCACCGCGTCTGCTTCGAGGTCGGGGGAGTCGAGCTCGCGCAGTGTCTCGGCCACCGGGTCGTCGCTGGTGCGCAGGTCGACGGTGTGGGTCCAGCCGAGGTCGGCCAGCAGCGGCGTGAACTTGCGCGAGTACGCCAGCGGGATGGCCGGGGTGCCCACCGAGAGCGCGTTGAGGCAGGCGTGCATGCGCGACCCGATCACGGTCGCGGCCGAGGCGACCGTGGTGCGCACATCGTCGAGACCGGTCGGCACGACCACTTCGGCCTCGGGCGCGACCGTCGCCGAGAACTCGCGGATGGCCGCGATGTCGGAGTCGGGATTGTCGGAGTCGAGCACGTGGGCGAGCAGTGTGACATCGCGCCCGTCGACGCGCAGCGATCGGTACAGCCGGGTGACGGTGGCGCGGTAGGCGTCGGAGTCCACGTGCGGGTTGGGAAACCAGAGCAGCCCGGAGATGTTGAGCACGATGTCCCGGGTCTTCGCGACGGTGGGCCGGGGGAGGGCGAAGACGACGTCGGTGGTGAGCACATCGGGGGTGCGGCCCAGCTCGCTCGCGTGCCCGGCGCTCGCCGAGTCGCGGGCCATCACGAGGGCGGAGCGGCGAAGCGAGTGCCGGCCGATGGCGCGGCCGTGGCGGCTGTCGAACGGCCCGATCGTCTGCGGGCCGAGCACGACCGGAACGCCGGCCTGGCTCGCGAACTCGGCGACGGTGGACATGACGACGAGCCGGCGGGTGCCGTAGATGTCGGCGAAACTGTCGCCGGAGCGGGTGTCGACGACGAGGTCGAACCCGGCCAGCCATTTCTGCATGCCGGCCCGGCCGAGCACGCGCTCCTTCACCAGCGAGCGGACCCGACCGATGGGGAGCTGCGGCACGCGGCGGCCGTAGTTCTGAAAGGTGACTTCGGCATCCGGCCAGACGCGTCGCACGAGCTCGGCCGTGCCGGACCCGAGGGCGCGCACGCCCAGATTGGGTGAGGCGTCGTCGGCCCAGAGAATGAGAACTCGCATGGCAACACTTCCGTCATCGGGTCAACGGATGCGCGGGGCGCGTCCCTCACGCGCCGGGCCCGGCAGCCGCTGCACGGGTGCCTCTAGTTGAGACTTACTCATGTATCTTAGCCACGTGCCCTGCCCGGCGCGCCCCCGGGGGATGACCCCAGTACAGGGCGCGCGGTTCGCGGCCTCCGCCCCGGCAGGCCAAGATGGAGCGCACGGACGCCCGCGTCCGAGAACACACGCGAAAGGGGATGCCGTGGCCGAGCTGATCGTGCAGCAGTCGTTCCCCGAACCGCGCCCCACCACCAACCCGTACCTCGTGATGCTGCGGGACGGCATCCGCACCGTTCCCGGCGTCGAGGTGCGCACGTTCAGCTGGCGAGGGGTGCTCACCAGGCGCTTCGATGTGTTCCACGTGCACTGGCCCGAGATCCTCGTCTCCGGGCACAGTCCGGTGAAGAAGCTGGTCCGCCAGGGACTCACCCTGCTGCTGCTCGGCAAACTCGCCGTGACACGCACGCCGATCGTGCGGACTGTGCACAACCTCGACGTTCCGGACGGCATCTCGCGGCGCGAGAAATGGCTGCTGCGGTTGATCGACCGGCGCACGACCCTGCGCATCCGGCTCAACCCGCTCACGCCGATGCCGCCGCAAGCCGCGTTCGAGACCATCGTGCACGGGCACTACCGCGGCTGGTACGCGCCTCACCCGCGCTCGCCGCGTGTGGCCGGCCGTCTCGCCTATGTCGGTCTCGTTCGGCGGTACAAAGGCGTGGACGCGCTGGTCACGGCGTTCCATGCGGCATTCGGCGGACCAGAGGGCGCCGAACCCGTCTCCCTGACCGTCGGAGGCAAGCCGTCGTCAGCCGAACTCGTGGAGCAGTTACGGTCCCTGGCCGCCGGCGACGGGCGGATCGCCCTGCATTTCTCCTTCCTCAGCGACGCAGAACTCGTGGAAGCCGTGACCCGGGCCGAGATCGTGGTGCTGCCGTACCGCGAGATGCACAACTCCGGCGGCGCCCTCTCTGCGCTCTCGCTCGGCCGGCCCGTGCTGGTGCCCGACAACGAGGTGAACCGGATGCTCGCGGCCGAGGTCGGCGAACCGTGGGTTCTCCGCTACGACGGCGAGCTCACCCCCGCAGCCCTCGAGTCCGCCCTTGCACAGGTGCGAACCCTGTCTGCGGACGCCGGACCGGACCTCAGCCGCCGCGAATGGGACGACGCCGGTCGCGCCCACGTCGCAGCCTACCGACGCGCCATCGCCCTGCTGCGCTGAGCGCGCATCCCGCACGGACACGCTGACCGCCCCTCCGCACGGAGACGGGAGGGGTCAGCGGGTGAAGCGGCCCTCGAAGACGGGGGCGCCGGTGGCGAGTGCGGCCGTGAGCGAGCGGGCGTGGAGACCGAGCCCGGCGTAGCCGTCGAGCACGCGGACGAGCAGATCGGCCCGGTCGAGGAGGGGCGGCGTTCCGTCGTCGACACCGTCGAGGGCGTCGGCGAAATTGTCGTGGGCGAGCAGGATCGCGCCGCGCATGGCACCGGTCAGTGCGGCGGTGACCCGCTGCTCCTGGTCGAAGTCGCCCCGGGAGTCCCCCGTGGACGGACCCCACAGCACCGGCGTCATCCCGGCGGCCCGGATGGCGCGCCAGACGCCGAACGTCTGATGCCCGTACGGTGGGCGGAACCACGGCACCGGCCGGCCCGCCGCATCTTCGAGCTCGCGGCGTCCGTCGTGCATCCGGCGGCGCACCTCGTCGAGAGGGAAGGTCGTGAGGTCGCGGTGGTCCACGCCGTGCAGAGCCACTTCATGGCCGGCGGCGACCACCTCGGCGAGCAGACCGGGGTCGGCACGCACGCGGCTGAGCAGCATGAAGAAGGTGGCCGTGGCCCCCCGTTCGGCGAGGACGGCGAGGATGCGGTCGGTGCTCCCGGCGACGGGCCCGTCGTCGTAGGTCAGCACGAACTCCGGGGCGTCCGTGCGCACCGCCATCACCGTTCCGGCGAACGAGGTGGCTTTGCGCACCAGGGTGGCGGCTGTGCTTCTGGCGCTCACGGCGTCGTCTCCGTTCTGGCGTACTCCTGGTAGACCATGCCGGCGGCGCCAGAGATCATGCCGCCGCCGCGCCAGACGGCGCGGGCACCGCGGGCCTGGTGGCGCAGGGAGCGGGACAGCATCCCGAACGCCCAGCGCAGCCCGCCGCCGGCGACGCGCGCGGCACCGCCGACCACACCGGTCACCCGGGCGGCGAGGGAGTGGGCACCGCCGCCGGCCAGCCGCACACGCAGAACGCTCGCCGAGTTGCCGTGGCTCCAGGCGCGTCGGAGCACCCAGCGCCGTGTCATGCGGTCGAGGGGGACGAGGTCGGTGATCACGGATTCGTCACACCAGACCATGCGGCGCCCGGCCGCGTGGAGCTGACGGCTGAAGAGGGTGTCCTCGCCACCGCTGAGGCCGAGGTCGTCGGCGAAACGCACACCCGACTCGCGCACCTGGTCGAGGTCGAGCAGCAGGTTGCCCGCAGCGGCGACGTCGATGGCGCTGCCGGTGGGCATGCTGCGGCGCACGAAGAACGAGCCGGCCGCCAGCCAGGGGTCGAGCTCGCCGGCGAACGCGGCGACGACCCTCCCCGAGACGGCGGCGGGGCGCCCGGCGGCCGCCCAGGTGCGGAGCAGGTGGCGCAGCCAGCCGTCGTGGGGGTGCTCGTCGTCGTCGATGAAGGCCAGCAGGCGGGAGCTATCCGTCTCGTCCAGCGCCCGGTTGCGCACCGCCGAGATGCCCGGATGCGCCTCGATCACGTAGCGGAGGCGGCTGTCGCCGACGCCCGCCACTGCCGTCCGCCCGCTGCCGTCGGGATCGTTGTCGACGACGAGGACGTCGACAGTGAACCGCGGGGAGGCACCGTCGACGGTGAGCTGCGCAACCTCGTCGGCGTGCGCGAGAAGCATGGGGAGCAGCGTGGTCAGCTCGGCTGGACGGTGGAACGTCGGCACGGCTATCGTCACTCTCACCGGCTCGTCCGGTTGCACTGTCTCCACCCCCTTGGCTCTAAGAGCGGAAGTCTATGCCAGAGAGAGCACGTTTCGCGGGTTGCGCCGTCGTCGTCGTGAACTACGCGTCCACCGAGCTGCTCGCCGTCAACCTCGCGCCGTTGGCTCGGGATGCGGAAGGACTCACGGTGGTCGTCGTCGACAACGCGAGCAGCGCATCCGAGCGTTCTGCGGTGTCAGCGCTCGCCGGAGCGGAGGGCTGGGCCACCGTTCTCCCCGCCACGAATCTCGGGTTCGGGCTCGGAATGAACGCCGGCGTCGAGAAGGCCTGCGAGCTCGGGGCGGACCGGTTTCTGCTGCTCAACCCGGATGCGTCGATCGGCGCAGCCGACGCCGGTCGCTTGTTCGAGCGCGTGGCCGCCGAACCATTGACGCTCGTCTCACCGCGGGTGCTGCGCCCCGACGGATCGGTCTGGTTCGCGGGAGCCGACCTGGCGCTCGCCGACGGCCGGATGAGCTCGGCCGCCAAACGGCCGCAGCCGCCCGAGCGCCGGGCGCATCCCTGGCTCAGCGGGGCGTGTCTGTGCGTGAGCGCCGAGCTGTGGGATCGTGTCGGCGGCTTCGCCGACGGCTACTTCCTGTATTGGGAGGATGTGGAGCTGTCGTATCGGGTGGTGGCGGTGGGTGGCGCGCTCGACGTCGCCGCGGATGCAGTGGCCGTGCACGCGGAGGGCGGCACCCAACGGTCGGGACAGGCGCATGAGTCGCCGGCCAAGTCGAACGGCTACTACTACTTCAACATCCGCAACCGACTGTTGTTCGCGGCCCGCAACCTGGGCACAGACGATCTTCTCGTCTGGCGGCGCACGGCGTGGCCGGTGGCGTGGGAGATCCTGTTGCAGGGCGGTCGACGACAGTTCCTTCGTTCGTTGCGCCCGTTCGGTGCGGCGGCGCGCGCGCTGCGAGACGGCAGGCGGATCGTTCGTGATGAGATGCGGGCGAGGGCGCTCGGCGGGCGGCCGGTGCCGGAGGACCGGTGCGCGGACCGCGCTTGATCCGGCATTTCTGGGGCGGCCCCCGGATGAGGGGGCGACAAGTGAGGAAATCTCGCATTAAGCTGGGGTGAAGCAACAGCGACCCGACCCTGGTGCGATCAGCATGCGTCCTTCCCGCACGTCTCAGCGAGAAGGTGACCACACTCCGTCGATCCGTCGTTCCGTTCGTCGACCGAGAGCGAGAAAGTCATGGCCAGTGGGGGAAAGCGCCTCAGCATCGCTCTCGTCGGCACGCGCGGCGTGCCGGCACGGTACGGCGGGTTCGAGACCTGCGTCGAAGAGGTCGGTCGCCGGCTGGCCGACCGCGGGCACGAAGTGGTGGTCTACTGCCGCTCCACCGACGACGCCGCCGACCGTCCCGACACCTACGCCGGCATGCGCCTCGTACACCGAGGCGCGCTTCGCAAGCGGTCCCTCGAGACGCTGAGCCACACCGGCCTCTCGGTCGCGCACCTGCTGCGCCACCGAACGGATGCCGCCATCGTCTTCAACGCCGCGAACTCGCCGTACCTGCCGCTGCTCCGCGCCGCGCGCATCCCCGTCGCCACCCACGTGGACGGACTGGAGTGGCGTCGGGCGAAATGGGGCCGCGGCGGCCGCCGCTACTACCGGTTCGCCGAATCGTGGGCCGTGCGCTGGTCTGACGCGCTCATCGCCGACGCGCAGGGCATCGCCGACTATTACCGCGACGAGTTCGACGCCGGCACCGAACTCATCGCCTATGGCGCTCCGACCGTCGACGGCGCGACCGACCTGCTCGCCGACCGCGACCTGGAGCCCGGCGGATACCACCTCGTCGTCGCCCGCTTCGAGGCGGAGAACCACGTGGACGTGATCGTGGACGGGTACCGGCGCAGCCACGCGACCAAGCCGCTGATCGTCGTCGGATCGGCGCCGTACGCCGACGACTACACCCGCCGGGTGCACTCCCTCGGCGACGACCGGGTGACCTTCCTCGGCGGCGTGTGGGATCAGCGGCTGCTCGACCAGCTCTACGCCGGTGCGTACACCTACCTGCACGGGCACTCCGTCGGCGGAACCAACCCCTCGCTGCTGCGCGCGCTCGGCGCGGGCGCACCGACGATCGCCTACGACGTCTCCTTCAACCGCGAGGTCGTCGGCGCCTCCGGCAGTTACTTCGCCGATGCGCAGGGCGTCGCCGCCGCCCTGGAGGCCGCCGAAGCCGGCCCGGAGATCATCGCGGCCCGTCGCGCGCTCGCCCACGAACGCGCCGCGGCGTACGACTGGGACGACGTCGCCGACGCCTACGAGCGGATGTGCCTCGGCCTCGCCGCCCGCGAGCTCCGCCGGCCGCGACGCCCGTTCTTCGCGCAGCGCAGCGGGCGGGCCGCCCGGACGGCGGCCGAGAATGCATCCGGTGCCGCCACTGCCTCCGTATCCTCAAACACGGCCCCCGAGGAGCTGACGACACCGTGACCGACGACAGCATCGCCTCCACGCCCACCGCCGAAAGCTACCTCGGCGTCGTGCGCCGCCTCGCCGCGGCCCAGAAACCCGCCGCCCGCTCGGCGCCCGCATACTCCCGGTTCGTGAACCGCCGCATCGGCCGTTACCTCGCCGCCTGGGCCTACCGGGTCGGGCTCTCGCCGAATGCGGTCACCGGGATCAGTGCGATCTTCACCTTCGTGGCCGTCGCCCTGCTGATCGTCGCCCCACCCTCGTGGGGTCTCGGCGTCGGAGTCGCCGTGCTGCTGCTCGTCGGCTATGCGTTCGACTCGGCCGACGGGCAGGTCTCCCGCCTGCAGGGCACGAGCAGCCCGTCCGGCGAATGGCTCGACCACATGGTCGACGCCACGAAAGTCTCGGCGATGCCGCTCGCTCTCGCCATCGGCTTCTACCGCTTCGACGTCGTGCCGCGGGGCTGGCTGCTCGTGCCGATCGCGTTCGCCGTCGTCTCGGCCGTGCTGTTCTTCGGCATGATCCTCACCGAACAGCTGCGCCGGCGCACTGCCGGCGCCGTGCCCCTCGCCGCGGAGCAGCCGGGACGCCCCTCCTGGGTGCGTGCCCTCGCGGTTCTCCCGATGGACTACGGGGTGCTCTGCCTCTCGTTCGTCCTGCTCGGCGCCGTGCCGGTCTTCGTGGTCGTCTACACGCTGATCGCCGCCGCCACCACTGCATTCCTCCTCCTCGCGGCCGTGAAATGGTTCCGCGAGCTTCAGGCCTGGACGCCGAATCCGTCCCCGGCCACACCTCAGAAAGGGGACCTCCGATGACGAAGGTCGACAGCAGGCCCCGACGCCTGACCACCAAACGGATCGTCCTCATCGTGGTCGGCGCCGTCGTCGTGGTGCTCGTCGCGGCCGCGTTCGTCGTCGCGGGCATCCGCGGTGCCGCGAACACCGCCAAAGACCCGGCGGCGTTCACCCTGCCCACGTACGGCACCAACTCGCCGCCGCCACCGTCCGCCAAGACGACCCCGGCACCGTCGAAAGACGGGAAGGTCACGCCGCCGAAGGTCGACGCCCGGTACGGCGCCGCAGTCGCTCAAACGGTCGACCGCAATGTGGATGCGAAACTCAGCGGCGGGCTGACCGCCACGATCGTCTCGGTCGCCTCCGTCGACGGA
Organism: Leifsonia poae; assembly: GCF_020009625.1. Classification (NCBI taxonomy): domain Bacteria; kingdom Bacillati; phylum Actinomycetota; class Actinomycetes; order Micrococcales; family Microbacteriaceae; genus Leifsonia; species Leifsonia poae. The sequence continues at coordinate 1,940,315 of NZ_JAIHLP010000002.1, read as the reverse complement.
AAAGCCATCCGCGCCGGTGAGACGGCCGGCCCGGCCATCGAGGTGACGATCAGCCTCACGAACACGACCGGCAAAGACGTCTCGCTCGCCCAGGTCTCGGTGAACGCGTTCTCCGGCTCCAAGTCGACCCCGGCTCCCACGCTCACCGACGGCGCCAAGCCGCTGCTCGGTCCGCTCGCTGCCGGGGCGACCGCCACCGGGGTCTACCTCTTCACCATGCCGGTCAGCCAGCAGGACTCCGCCGTCATCACGATGACCGACGCCGCCGGTTCGCCCATCACGGTCTTCAAGTAGCAGCCGGACGCACCCTCCATGATCTCCGCCACCGTCCTCACCGCCGTCACAGGCCCGACCGTCGACCGTTCCCTGGTCGCCGCGGCCGGTATCGCGGCGGCGGTGGCGGCGTTCCTCGTGCTGCGGCGATCGCCGAAGCTCGCGGTGGCCGTGTGGATCGTGGTGCTCTGCTTCGTGCCGGTCTGGATCGGGATCGGCATCGGGTTCAACGGCAACTACTACCTGCCGGCGGTGAGCGCGGCCGCGCTGCTGGTGATCGTGGCGCTGCTGCCCGTGCGCTCCTTCCATTTCAGCCTGCTCGACGCGCTCGTCATCCTGCTCGTCGTGTTCGCGCTCGCCTCGCTGCTCACCGAGAACCCCGGCATCGCGCTCGGCTTCGCCTTCTCGCTGTTCACCTACTTCATCGTGGGCTATCTGCTCGGCCGGCTCGCCCCCCTCCGGGTGTCGGCCGACTGGATCTACGGGGCGGTGGCGGTGGCGTTCACGGTGGTGAGCATCCTCGCCATCATCGAGTTCTTCGCGGGCTGGAACCCGTTCGTGCTCATCCGTGTGAACAACTCGATGTACACGATCTGGGGAAGCCTGCAAGCGCGCGGCGGAGTTCTTCGCGCGGAGGGCGCCTTCGGGCACTCCATCGCGCTCGGGTCGAGCCTGGCCATCGCCATCCCGCTCACCCTCGCCTCGCGGTTCCCGCTGCTGGTGCGCGGCGGGATGGTGCTGCTCATGCTTCTGGCGACGGTGTTCACCTTCAGCCGCATCGGCATGATCGGCGCACTCCTCGGCCTCGTGCTCTCGATCGTGTTCATGAGGGATGCGATCTCGCGCCGCAGCCGCATCCTCCTCACCTCGACCCTGGTCGTGGTCTCGGCGGTGCTGTTCCCGCTCGTGACGACCGTGTTCGACGACGCCGGAGCGGAGGCGAGCGGGAGCGCCGCCTACCGCGGCGATCTGCTCTCCCTGCTCGGCAGCATGAATCTGGTCGGTGTGGCCGGATCGGCCACGAAAGACTCGACCGGGCAGGTCTACTTCGGCAACTTCCGCTCGATCGACAGCCAGCTCATCCTCACCGGCCTGTCCAGCGGTCTCCTCGCCCTGGCATTGATCGTCGTGGCCCTGGTCGTCGGCATCGTGCTCGTCGTTCTGCGTCGCGCGACGGCGCCGACCATCGCGGTGGTGGCACAGATCCCCGCTTTCGCCACGGTGGCGCTCATCACCCAGTACTCGGTCTTCGTCTGGTTCGTCATCGGTCTCGCGGCCTCCACGCAACTCGCTCTGCGCGGCCGCGGGCGCGCAGAAGCGGACGACGGGCTCACGCTCGTCCGTCGCCGCGAACCGGAACCACCGGGAGAACTCGCGGGCACCGCGCGCGGGAGGCGAGCCTAGAATGCCTCCAGCACGCTCGCGGCACGTCCAACCACCTCGCCCCACCTCCGACCACGTGAGAGGCACAGCAATGAGTCAGCATCAGTACCTCGCCGCATTCCGGCGCTATTGGTACGTCGTCGTCGTCGCGACGATCGTGGGAACTCTCGGGGGGTGGGGCCTCTCCCAGGTGGCGACGCCGGTGTACACGGCCACTTCGAGTCTCTACTTCTCGCTCAACTTCGGAGGCTCGGCCAACGACCTCAACCAGGGGTCGACGTACACCCAGAACCAGATGCTGTCGTTCGCTCAGCTCGCAGTGTCCCCGCTCGTGCTGAACCCGGTGATCGACGAGCTCGGCCTCGACACAACGCCGAAAGCCCTCTCGGATGCGATCGGGGTGAGCACACCGCAGAACACCGTCATCCTGGAGCTGTCTGTGTCGAACACCGACCCCGCACAGGCGGCGAAGATCGCGAACGCCGTCTCGGCGAGCCTCGGCGAGAAGGTGGAGCAGATCGCCCCGAAGAGTGTCGGCGGTGGCACCACGGTCGCCGTGCGCGTCATCCAGCCGGCGTCGGCGCCGACCGACCCGTCGTCGCCGAACACACGACTCAACCTGGTGGCCGGTCTCGTGCTCGGGCTCCTGCTCGGCTCGCTCATCGTCGTGCTGCGCGAGCTGCTCGACACCCGGGTGCACTCGGCGGCCATCGCGACCGCCGTCACCGGTGTGCCCCTGCTCGGAACCGCCGACCGGGAGAAGCGTCGGGCGGTCGGGCCCGTCGTGTTGCGTGATCCGCTCTCGAACGCGGCAGAGAACTACCGCCAGTTGCGCTCGAACCTCGAATTCGTGGCGGTCGACTCCGACACGCTCGGATTCGTCGTGACCTCGTCCGTCCCCGGTGAAGGCAAGTCGCTCATCGCCCTCAACCTGGCCCTGGCGCTGGCCGAGGGAGGCCGCAAGGTGCTGCTCGTGGACGCCGACCTGCGACGACCCATGGTGGCGGCGTACACGGGCCTGCCCGGCGAGGCCGGCCTCACCTCGGTGCTCGTCGGACGCGCCACGGCCGCCGACGTGGTGCAGACCTGGGGCGACACCGGACTGAAGGTGCTCGCGAGCGGACCCATCCCGCCGAACCCGAGCGAACTGCTCTCCTCCCGGGCGATGGCCGAGCTGGTCGACTCCCTCGTGCACGAGTACGAGGTCGTCGTGTTCGACACGGCGCCGATGGTCGCCGTCGCCGACGCCGCGATCCTGGCCCGGATGCTCGACGGCGCCCTGCTCGTCGCCGACCGAACCCGGGTGCACCGGCCCCAGCTGGCCCAGACGATGGACTCGCTCGAGAAGTCGGGTGTACGCGTGCTCGGCCTCGTGCTGAACCGCTCGACACCCGCGAAAGACCGGCACGCCTACTATTACCGCCCGCAGGAACCGACGAAGCCGTGGTGGCGCCGGATGTTCTCGCGCCGGTCGATGGTGCCGCCGGTTGCGGTGACGCCGGTTGCGCCCGTCGCGCCGCTCGTGGCTCCCGCTGTTGCGATCACTGCCGATGCCGTGGCGGCTGACGCCCTGACTGCTGACGCCCTGACTGCTGACGCCCTGACTGCTGACGCCCTAACGAAGGCTGCCCAGAAGGCTGCCCCGCTGAAGGCTGCCCCGCAGAAGGCTGCCCCGCAGGAGGACGCCCCGCAGGAGGACGCCCCGCAGGAGGACGCCCCGCAGGAGGACGCCACCGTCGCACTCGACGCGCTCGAACTCGAATTCCCGGAGGAAGAACCGCAGGCGGACCCCGCCGATGTGGACGATTCACCCCTCGACGACGAGTTCGAGGACGATCTGGGTGACCCCACGATGGACGACGACGAGTTGCTGGAGCCCGCGAACGCCGGAACGACGGCCAAGCGGGAGCTCCCCGATCGCCCGAAGCAGACCAAGAAGTAATCTCGCCCGCCGGAGTTCTCCACAGCTCCGGCGGTGAGCGGGTGCTCATCGGTCGCAGACCGTCGTTCTGCCCAGCCCTTCTGGGCGGAGAACGACAGTTTGCGACCGTTCGGCCGGGGTGGCTCGCGGGGCGGGGTGGGCCGGTCAGGCGGTGCGGGAGGCGAGGCGGCGCACGATGGCGGCGATGCGGCGGCGGTAGCCGTCGACGCTGTGCCGCTCTTCGGCTGCGAGAGTGTCGTCGTGCATAGCGTCGGCGTGATCCGCCCAGGCCTCGATGGTGTCTTCGAGGGCGTCGGCGAGAGCGTTCACGCTCCCCGGGGCGACGGTGGTGGCGGTGCGGTACCCGGCGGTCGCCTCGAGCAGGCCGCTGGTGGCGCTGGCGACGACGGGGCGACCGGCCAGGATCGCTTCGACCGCGGTGTTGCCGAACGGTTCGTCGACGCGGGAGGGGACGACGACTACATCGCCGGAGCCCACCAGATCCCAGACGGAGGGCTGGAAGCCGTGGAAGGTGACGCTCGAGCCGAGGTCGGCGGCGGCGACCTGCTCGCGGAGTTCGTTCTCGTACCACTCGTAGCCGGGGAAGACGGAGCCGACCAGGTCGAGTTCGGCGTCCACGCCCCGGGAGCGCAGTTCGGCGAGGGCGTCGATCGCGATGTCGACGCCTTTGCGGGGGGAGAGGCGGCCGATGTATGTGAGGTGCATCCCGCCTTCCAAGTCCCGCCGGACCGGGTGGTGCGCCGGGGGGCCGGGTACGGCGTTGTACACGACCTCGGTGCGCCGCCCGAGCCGGCGGAACGAGCTTTCGACGACGCCGACGCTGAAGCGGCTGTTCGCCACAAGCGCCGACGAGAGGAACAGGGGGAGCGCCAGGACGCGGCGCATGAGTTTCGAGGCCGAGGCTTCACCCTCGTGCACATGGGTGAGCACCGGAAGCCGGCGGGTGCGGGCGAGAGCCGCCCACAGCGGGATGGTGATGGTGTTGACGTAGACCAGTGCCGGCCGCTCGCGGCGCAGCAGCGAGGTGCCGTGCACGGTGGCTGCGGCGGTGGTGCGGAGGAAGCGCAGCATCCCGAGCGGGCGCAGCACGTTCTTGCGCAGCACAGGGCTGGGGCAGATCTCGATGCGTGCGCCGCGCGCACGGAGCTCACCGAGCAGCGGACCGTCGGTGGGAACGGTGACGACCACCTCCCAGCCGTCGTCGATCAGGGCGCTGACGCTCTCGAGCATCACCCGGTCGGAGCCGTAGAGCTCCGCGCTGGGGTGGGCGACGAGAACGGTGGCGTTCTGCCGACGGCTGGGGGTGGTCATCCGTTGTCTCCTACTGGGCCGGGCTGACGACGAAGTTGTCGAACTTCGTGGTCAGCGGGGCGGTGGTCGCCGTGCCCGACAGGTACGCGCGCAGCCCGACCGAACCGGCGACCTGGAGAGTCGCGGTGCTGTCGGTGACGCTGGTCTGCCAGGTGGTGGGCTCCGTCGCACCGACGGCCCACACGCGGGCGCGGACGGTGGTGGGCGACGTGCCGTACACCTGCACGCGCACCTGGTACTGCGTGCCCGGGGTGTACGTGAGACCGCTGACGTTCACGGCCTGCATGATCGTCGAACCCTGGAGCAGCTGGAGCTGCACCACACCGGTCGATTGCATCCACACCCGAGCAGAGTACTCGATGGTGCCGTTCGAGCGTCCGATCGCCGAGACGTAGATGCCGCCGCCGGTGGAGGTGGTGGGCGACGAGAACTGCACCGTGGTGTCGGTGTTCGTGCTCAAGATGCCGCTCAGCAGTTCAGTCTTGGTCGAGGCGGCCGCACCGACGATCGTGCCGGTGCCGGAGGCGACGGTGTAGGCGGATGCCGCACCGGCGCCCGTCCATGCGCCGCCCAGGTCGGCCGTGCCCCAGCCGCTGGCGGAGGTGCGCTCGAACGTGTCGGACGCGATCGCCGCGGGCGGCGGGGCCGTCACGGTGACGGACTTGGTGACCGGCGCCGAGGCAAGACCCAGGTTGTCTTTCACCGTCAGCGTGATGGTGAATGTGCCGCCGGCCGCGTAGGTGTGGCTGGCGGTCGACCCGGTGCCGGTCGCTCCGTCGCCGAAGTTCCAGGCGTAGGAGGCGACAGTTCCGTCCGGGTCGCTCGATGCGCTGCCGTCGACCGCGACGGCGAGGCCGTTCGGTGTGGCGGTGAACGAGGCCACGGGGGCCTGGTTCGGCGGAGCGACCGTCGTCACCTGGTGCTGCACCGGTGTTCCGGCGAGACCGAGGTTGTCGGTCACCGTCAGGGTGACGGTGAACGCGCCGGCCGTGGCGTACACATGTGTCGGGTTGACGCCGGTGCCGGTCGTGCCGTCACCGAAGTCCCAGGCGTACGAGGCCACGGTTCCATCGGGGTCGGCCGAGCCGGAGCCATCGAAGGCGACGCTCAGGTTCGACACCGTCGAGGTGAACGCGGCGACCGGCGCCTGGTTGGGCGGCGGGGCCGTGACCGTCACGGAGGTCGTCTTCGTGTTGGTGGCGCCCTGGTTGTCGGTCACCGTGAGGGCGACTGTGTAGGTTCCGCCGGCCGCGTAGGCGTGGGATGCGGTCGCACCCGTCGCCGTCGCTCCGTCACCGAAGTCCCAGGCGTAGGACGCAACAGTTCCGTCCGGGTCGCTGGAGGCGCTGCCGTCCACGTTCAGCGTCAGGCCGGACTGGCTCGACGTGAAGGAGGCGATGGGCGCCTGGTTCGGCAGGGTGCCGGTGGTGGCGAGGGCGTAGTGGTTGGTCACGTCCTGCGCGCTCAGCTCGCTGGAGTAGACCGCAGCCTCGTCGAGCGTTCCCGAGAAGTACGGTGCGCCGCCCCAGGTGCTGTCACCGCCGATCCGCCAGTAGCCGCTGTAGTTCTGCGCGGCCGTCTGGGGATTGGTGCCGACCAGGGTGCCGTCCACGTACAGCTTCATGCCGTCCGAGGCTTGCGTGGCCACCGCGTAGTGCCACTGGTTGTCGTTCAGCGGTGTCGGCGAGGTGATGGTGTTGGTCTGCCCGGTGTACGTCCCGAACACGATGCGACCGTCGGTCTGCATGTAGATGTGGCGGTCGTAGTTGCTCGACAGCCCGGTCTGGGCGTCACCGAACCCGATGAGCTTTCCGCCGTTCGTCGTGTTCGTCTTGAACCAGATCTCCTCGGAGTATGTGGTCGGGTTGGTGACCTGCTGGTTGGAACTGACGATGCCGCCGCTGGAGCCGCTGGAGTTCGTGTTGAACTTCACCGCCTTGTCGGCGTTGCCCGGGAGCACGCCCGACTGATTCTTCGTGGTCGCCGTGCCTGAGTACGTGCCGTTGTTGCCGTACGCGTCCGCGCTGACCGCCGTCGAACCGCTCGTGTCGCCGAGGCGCCAGAAGATGTCCGGGTTGGAGTTGTAGACCGCAGCGCCGTAGGCGTCGGCCGGAGCCGGCTGCAACGGTGAGGTGCGGCCGGAGGCGACGTACTGGTTCACGATCGTGGTCGGCGAGAGCACCGTCGGGTAGATCGAGACCTGCCCGATGCTGCCGGCGAAGAAGTTGCTGGTCGGCTGGTTGGACCATCCGCTCAGGCTGTCACCGCCGATCCGCCAGTAGCCGGAGTACGCCTGCCCGTTCGTGACATCGGTGCGCGAACCGACGAGCTTGCCGTCGATGTAGAGCCGCATCCCGTTCGGGCCGAGGGAGGCCACGATCTGGTGCCATTGGCCGTCGTTGTACGAAGCCGAGCTGTTCAGGGTCTGCGAGGATCCCGGGTACACGCCGAACCAGATCTTGCCGTTGTTGTCCATGTAGACATGACGGTCGTAGCTGGAGGAGGTGCCGGTGTTCGCGTTGCCGTAGCCGATGATCTTGCCGCCGTTGGTGGTCGTGGTGTTGATCCACGCCTCCGCGGTGAACGTGTCGGGTGCGGTGGCCGTCGCCGGGGTCACGGCCCAGCCGGTGGAGTCTCCGCTGAACGTGGATGCGGTGGTTCCGGTGATCGGTCCGGCGACGCCGCGGGTCACACCGGCCTGCATCTGCAGGTCGTTGAATCCGACGTGGTCGAGGCCGACGCTTCCGCTCGACTCGTCAAGCGGCCAGTACGACGACGCGCCTGCCGCGGTGACCGAGCTGGCGTAGGCTCCGCCGGAGCTGGTGGCGGCGATCGTCACGGTGTTGCCGAGTCGTGAGATCTGGTTGCCGTCGGGGTCTGTCACGTACACCCGGTAGGAGTGCGTGCTGCCGGGCGTCAACCCGGTGTCGATGAAGCCCATCGCCGGGCGGGTCCAGAAGTTGGAGATCTGGTTGGTCTGGTACACCGGGTGGGCGGTGTCACCGTCGCGCACGACCTTGTAGTTCAGGTTCACGTTGTCCTGGTCGTAGGTCGCGGTCCACGAGACGCGGGCCTGACCGGCGGTGAAGGATGCCGCGTTCGGCACGAGCGGGACGTTGACGTTCGGCCCGGTGGTGCTCTTCACGACGCTGTCCATCGCGTAGCGCGTGAGACCGTACTGGGCGATGCCGTTGACGTAGGGGAACTCGCCGCCGACCGCCAGGTAGTTGCCGTTGCCCGATACGCTCCACGCCGCCTGGCCCTGACCGGTGTAGGAACCGGTCACGTACTGGGGGAACCAGTTGAGCAGGGTCGGGGAGGGCTGACCGCTGAAGTTCGCGTAGGCGCCGTCCCCGTTGTTCGTGAGGGTGCCGGTGGTCGCCTGCGAGAACGCGAGCGTGTGGTGGTAGGTCCACGGGTTGGTCTGCGGGAACCCGCCGACGTTGCCGCAGTAGTGCGGGTGACCGGCGATGTACAGCGCGCTGTTCATCGGGAAGATCGAGTAGGTGTCACCGTGGCAGTCCTCGATCCAGTTGATCGCGCCGGTGTTCGGGTTGGCCGAGAAGCTGCCTTCCAGGTTGCCGCCGGAGCCGAACACGTAGCCGGAGCCGTAGACGGTGTCGTTGGTGGCCGCGAGCGACGTGATGCCGGCCTGCGTGCCCGCGTCCCGGACCGTCTGGTTCGCGGCGAACGGCTGCACGGCTCCGGTGTCGCCGGTGAGCATGGCCAGGCCGTACTGCGGTGTGCCGTTCATATTCTGGAACCGGCCGCCCGCGTAGACCTTGCTGCCGTCGGGGCTCACCGCGAGCGCGTCGACGACGTAGTCGGCGCTGCCCTGCCAGGCGGTATTGAGGGAGCCGTCGGAGGCGTTGATCTTGGCGATGTATCCGGTGTGGGTGCCGTTCACGCTGGAGAACGTTCCGCCGGCGTAGACGGCGGTGTTCGTGGCGGCGAGGGCGCGCACTTCGCTCTCCATGATCGGCCGGAAGCTGCTGATGATCTGGCCGGTGGCGGTGCTGATCGCGACGATGCGGTAGTAGTTGCCGCTGCCGGCGGTGGTGAAGTCACCGCCCACGTAGACTCGCGAGCCATCGGGCGACGCCGTGATGGCGAGGGCCTGTGCGTTCAACGGGATGTTGAAGCTCGAGATGAGGTTGCCTGTGGTGATGTCGTAGGCGAGGAGGTTCGCGCGCGGCGTGGTGTTCACGCCGGCCGCAGCACCCGCGGGGCGGGCTGTGGCGAAGCTTCCTGCGACGTACACCGTGTTGCCCACGACGACCTGCGCCCAGGCGACACCGTCGATCTGGGTGGTGGGGAGCGGCGTCGCTCCGACCGTCGGTGGCGAGGCCGGGCTCGACGGATCCGGTGGTGCCGTGTCGGCCATCGCCGGCGATGCCAGCGCCAGCCCGCCGAAGACCAGTCCGATCGTCGTGACGACGGAGGCCAGGATGCCCAGCGAGCGAGCGCGGGGGCGAGATTCAGTGCTCATGACAACCTCGGTGTCTGTGATGTGCGAATGGGGGTTTGCGGTGGTCGGGTCCTGCTTGGTGCGTTGGCGGCGTTCATCAGTACGCCCCCACGGGATGCGTGAGCACCTTCACGGTGCGCCACATGATCACGAGGTCGCCGGTGAGCGACCAGTTCTCGACGTAGTAGAGGTCGAGTCTCACGCTTTCGTCCCACGAGAGGTCGGAGCGGCCGTTCACCTGCCACATGCCGGTGAGTCCCGGCTTGATGTACAGGCGGCGGTGCACGTGGTCGTCGTAGCCTTCGACCTCCGCGGGCAGCGGGGGGCGGGGGCCGACGAGGCTCATATCGCCGAGGAAGACGTTGACGAGCTGCGGGAGCTCGTCCAGGGAGTATTTGCGAAGGGTGTGGCCGATGCGGGTGATGCGGGGATCGTTCTTCATCTTGAAGAGCAGCCCGTTCCCGTCGTTCTTCGCTTGCAGCTGCGCGAGGCGCGCCTCGGCGTCGACGACCATCGAACGGAACTTGAACATCCGGAACGTCTCGCCGTTGCGGCCGACCCGCTCCTGCGAGAAGATCGCCGGCCCGCGGTCGTCGAGTTTGATGACCAGCGTGATGATGAGGAAGAGCGGGAGAGCAGCGCCAGAGCGATGCCGGAGACGAAGAAGTCGAACGCCCGCTTGAGCACGTGCTTGCCGCCCTCGAATTGCGGGATCTCCACGTGGATGAGCGGAAGGCCCTCCACCGGGCGGAAGTGGATGCGCGGTCCGGCCACATCTGTGAGCCGCGAGGCGAGGACGAGTTCGGTGGCCGTTCCTTCGAGCTGCCAGGCGAGGTTGCGCACGAAGTCGCCGCCGGTGAGCGCCTGTCCGGCGACGATCACGGTGTCAGCACCGAGCCGGGCGGCGGCCTCGGCGACGCCGTCGAGGTCGGAGACGACCGGCACCTCGCGCTGCGGGGCGGCGACCGTGGCGGTGCTGCCCGCGGAGGCCGGCACCGGAACGCCCTTGCGCACATGCGCGCCGTGCGGCGCCGCGTCGAGGGAGGCACCGACGACGTTGTAAGCCGCGCCGGATTTCTGGTGGATCTGCCGCACGACGTAGTCGACGTCGTCGAACCCTCCCACGACGAGAGCGCGGGAAAGGTAGTGGTCGAACATCCGCTGGCGGATGAGCCATTGGCGCCACAGCCAGCGCGAGAACAGCACGCCGAGCACGCCGACGGGGAGTGCGAGCACGAAGTAGCCGCGGGCGATGTCGACTTTCGCCACCAGGAACACGATGGCGAGCAGGCCGAACGTCAGCGCGCTGGCGTTGACGACCCGCTTGTACTCGGACACCCCGACGCCCACCACGCGTGGGTCGCGGGTGTGGTAGACGCCGAGCGCGAACATCCAGGTCGCCGCGATGAGCATCGAGAGGGTGAAGTAGTCGGTGCGGAAACCGGCGAACCGTGCGCCCGTGTCATCGAAGCCGAAGCGCAGGAACATGGCTCCGATCGTCGAGGCGAGGATGATGGCCGTGTCGGTCACGAAGAGTCGTGCTCGGTACTGCCGTGCCCATGTGCGCTCGGAGGAGACGGGTTGTGCCGCCACCTCGGGCCGGCCGAAGGTGGAAATTCGTGTCTTGACGACGGTCATGGAAGCGCCCTCCCCGCGCTGGGATTCCCGACGGAAGAGCCGACGACGGCTGGGGGAAAGCCGTGGTCTCGAACGGCTTCACCGCCGCCGGCCCCGCTTGTGAGGGTTCGTCCGTTGCTCCGCTCGCGCCGAGGCGGCCTGGGGTCGCCAAGGGGGTTGAGCGATCGGGTCGCTCGACGCGGCGGATGCGGGTTCACGGGTTGTTCCCTGCGTGTCGGGTTGGTGCATTTCGGGTGTGTGAACCGGGAGACCCACTCGTGAGACCGGACGAGGAGTTCAGCGAACGGAAAGTGACTGTTTCTCACCTATTCACAAAAGTGAGATTACATCGTTTTCCACATCGAGCGTGAGCCCTGTTGGGGGGTGATTATTTCTCATCTTTACGAGAGCCCTCTGTCAGGCGGCCGGGAGCCTGCTTCGAATCGCCTCCGCGCCGGCACTCTTCCCCAGTACGACACTTTGTGTCATACTCAACCCGTTCCGCACAGCGACGTGGGAGGAGAACGCATGGATGGCCTGCTCGCGGGCCCGCAAGGGCTGCTCTGGGCGCTCAACGCCCGGGCCGTGCTCGCCGTGCTCGATGCGCGCGGGCAGCTCGCCCGCCCAGAACTCGTCGCGGCCACAGGGCTGTCGCGCACCACGGTGACGCAGACCGTCCAGGCGCTCGTCGGTTCGGGTGTCATCGCCGAAGCCGGGCTCGACCGCACGCGACGCGGGCCGGCAGCGGTGCTCTATCGGCTCGTTCCGGACACCGCTTTCGGGCTCGCGGTGCACAGCGCGCCCGACCACGTGCGGGTCGCAGTGGTGGATGCGTCCGGGGAGGTTCGCGCACGCGCCGGAGCCGAGGTTGCAGGCATGATCGACGGGGAGGAGGCCCGCGCCGCGCTCATCCTCGAGCTGGCTGCCGACGCCGTCGGCGCGATCGAACCGGGTGAGACCGGGGCCGCCGCCCCACGGTTGCGGCGGGCCGTCGTCGGGATCGACGGCATCGTCGGGGCCGACGGGCGGACGCTCCGCACCGTTCCCGGATATGCGGTGGGCGGAACAGCGCTCCACGATGCGCTCCAGGCGGGGCTCGATTGCCCGGTGACCATCGAGAACGACATCAATCTGAGCGCGCTCGCCGAGCAGTGCGGCACGGCCGTCGGCGACGCCCGCACCTTCGCGGTGCTCTCGCTCGACTCCGGATTCGGCGCCGGCCTCGTGATCGATGGGCGACTGTACCGCGGCGCGGCAGGTGGAGCCGGCGAGGTGGCCTATCTGCCTCAGCCGGGGCTCCGGCTGGGAGCGGAGTCGCTCGGCCGCCGGGCGATCGCCGACCTGGCGAGTGCCGAAGGGCTGCCGTCCGGGCGGCCGCTGAGTGCACTACTGCACGATGCCGCCGCCGGTGACGGGCGCGCGCGGCGTGTGGTCGCCGAGGTGGGCCGACGGCTCGCCCTCTCCGCCGCATCCGTGGCCCTCGTGCTCGATCCAGACCTGTTCGTGCTGACCGACCTGGCGGCCGACGACCTGCTGGTGACGGCCGTCACCGACTTCGCGGCGACTGCCGCCGCGGAGCTGCCCATGCGGTTCGTGCCATCCGCCCTGCAGGGCGAGGGCGTGTTGCTCGGAGCCATCGGGCAGGTGCATCGGCAGGTGCGCGACGACGTGTTCGACGCCGCCGTGGCCGCCGATTCCGCCGCCGGTTCCCCGATCGCTTCGTGACCGACCCCGAAGGAGACCATCCATGACACCGAACCCCCGCCCGCCGGCGAGCCCGGCCCCGTCAGACCTCGTCGAACGCCTCGGCTTCGCGCCGGACGCCCGGGCGATCATCCTGAACGCCGACGACTTCGGCATGTGCCGCGCGGCCAATCGGGCGATCACCGAGCTGCTGGAGGCCGGGAATATCGACTCGACGACCGTGATGGTGCCGTGCTCCTGGGCGCCCGAGGCGCTCGCGTTCGCGGCCGCGAGGCCGGCGCTGGATGTCGGCGTGCATCTGGTGCTGACCAGCGAGTGGAGCCGTTATCGGTGGCGGCCGCTCACGGGCGTCGGCACGACGCTGGTGGACGACGCCGGCTACTTCCCCCTCGATGTGGAGAGCGTCGAACGGCAGGTGAGCGACGAGGATGTCGCCGCAGAGCTCGCCGCGCAGCTGGCGGCTGCGCTGGCGGCCGGAGCGGATGTCAGCCACCTCGACAACCACATGGGGTCGGTCTACGGATTGGCGACCGGGCGCAGTCTCCTTCCCGTCGTGCTCGCCCTCGCCGCACAGCACGGGCTGCCGTTCCGGCTGCCGCGCTCGATCGACGGGATGGACATCGATCCGTCTTTCCAGGGCGCACTGGATCAGGCGACCGGCCTGGCCGATCGGCTGGGGGTCGTGCTCCCGGACCGGCTGTGGACGCATCCGTTCGACCTGCGCGACGCCGGCACGGCCGACGAAGAAAGCTACGACGAGGTCAAGGCCGGGTTCCTGAACCTGCTGAGGTCGGTCGGGGCGGGAGTGACCGAGTTCTACCTGCATCCGATGGCCGACGATGCCGAGCTTGCCGACATCGCCGACTACGGCGCCTCGAAGCGCGGATACGAGCACCGGTTGCTCGCCGATCCGGAGGTCGCGGCGACGATCACGGCTGAAGGCATCGTGCGCGTCTCGTGGCGCGACCTCCGCGCCGTGCAGAGGGGTGAGCGATGAGCGCGCTCGGGCGGATGCGGGACCGTCGGCTCACCGGGCCGGCCGGGCGCGCGCAGACCCTCGGGTTCGGCGCCGCAGCGTTCCCCATCCAGTTGATGGCGCAGACTTTCTCGGCGTTCGTCGTGTTCTTCTACGCCGACCAGCTGAAGGTGCCCGCGGAATGGGTGGCCGGGGCGATGGTCGCCCACGGCATCCTGAACGCCCTGCTGAATCCGCTCGTCGGCGCCGTTTCCGACCGGCGCTGGACGCGGTGGGGGCGCCGGGTGCCGTGGATCGCGCTCGGCATCGGCCCGATGATCGTGGCGTTCGTCCTTATCTGGATGCCCCCGGCCGGTCTGGATGCGGCAGGATTGCTCGTCTGGTTCCTCGTGATCGTCGCCGTTTACGACGTCACCGTCGTCGTCGTGGTGCTCAACGTCTCCGCCCTGTTCCCCGAGATCTTCCGCAGCACCCGCGAACGCGCGCGCGGGAACACCCCGCGGCAGCTGTTCGGGCTGGTCGGCATGATCCTCGGAACAGCGGGTGCCCCGCTTCTCTACGGCACGATCGGCTGGGCCGGCATGGCGTTGGCGCTCGGCGTGGTCTGCCTCGGCTTCTTCGCCTGGTCACTGGCCGGGATGGTCGAGCGGCCCGTCGACCGCGAAGCGGTGCGCGCACGCGAGGCAGCCCTGCCCTGGAGGGCGCAGCTCGCGTACACCTTCGGAAATCGCGCGTTCGTCACGTATGTGCTCGGGTCGCTCTTCGTGCAGAGTTCGACGTCGATCATCATCGCCTCCGTGCCATTCTATGTGCGGTACTCGCTGAACGAGCCGCAGACGGCGAGCACGCCGATCCTCGCGGCGATCTTCCTCGCGGCCGTTCCGGCGATCGTCGGCTGGTCGTGGGTGGTGCGGCGCAGCTCGCCCCGCACGGCGCTGCTCTGGGCGGTGGCCGTCTACGCCGTCGCGTCGCTGGCCTACCTCTTCCCGGCCGGGATGCTCGGCGCCGTCCTCGTGGGACTCGGCGTCGGTGTCGGGGTCGGCGGAGTGCTGCAACTGCTCGAGGTCGCTCTCGCGCAGGTCATCGACGACGACGAGAAGCGCACCGGTCTGCGCCGAGAGGGCATCTACTTCGGCGCCAACGGGTTCGTCGTGCGCGGCTCCGTGATCGTGCAGGCGGTCGCCGTCGCGTGGGTGCTCACGGCCAGTGGCTACGATCCGGCCGCCGGCGACCACCAGGCGGCCGCCGTCGACGGAGGCGTTCGGCTGCTGATGGGTGTGCTTCCCGCTGTGGCCGCCGCTCTCGGCTGGATCTGCTTCTGGGCCTATCCATTGCGCAGCCAGGACAGCCTCGCCACGCCCGACCGGGATCAGGACCCGGAGTCGGAATCGGAGTCGACCCTGACGGCGTGAGGCACGCCGCATTCGGCGGGCAGGGCGGGCGGGCAGGGCGGGCCGGACCGATTCGGGCGCGTGGGGTTCGTCGACGCTTGCGGTGCCGATCAGCTGGCGCGGGTGCCTCCGCGTCGCGCCGCGAGGTAGTCGGCGGGCATGCCCGGACCGATGCTGACGGCGATCTCCTCCTCGGGAACCGGGCCGCACGTCTCGCACAGTGCGACCGTGTGCACCGCACCGCCGTCGCAGGCCGTGTGCCGGTACAGGATGGGCGGTTCGATGGGCGATGCCCAGGCGTCTCCCCACTCGGTGAGAGCGATGAGCGCAATGGCGAGGGAGCGTCCCTTGGCTGTCAGGATGTAGTCGGAGGGCTCCTCTCGCTCCATGATTCCGCTCGCGACGAAAGCGTCGAGTCGTGCTGCGAGCACATTGGTCGCGATCCCGAGGTTGTGCTGGAAGTCGCCGAAGCGCGTCACCCGGGCGAAGAGGGCGTCGCGGATGATGAGCAGGCTCCAGCGTTCGCCGACGAGTTCGAGGGAGCGTGCGATCGAGCACACCTGCGTGTCATAGGTCTTCCCCAACATGGTTCGACCTTAACACTTGCGTGATACAAGTCGGTGATCCTACGCTTGCATCACGCAAGTTAGTCAGCGCCCCGTCGAGGGGTCGAAACAAGGAGCAGACGAAGATGACAGCGAACTACACGACGACGATCACCGTGGATGCCACGCCACAGCAAGCGTTCGATGCGATCAATGACGTCTCCGGATGGTGGGGGAGGATCACCGGCTCGACGACGGCCATCGGCGACGAGTTCGTGTACGTCGTCCCCGGACTGCACTACAGCGGATTCCGCGTCACCGAGATCGTTCCGGCGCACCGGATCTCCTGGCTCGTCACCGGAAGCTACCTCGACTTCATCGCCGACAAGCAGGAGTGGAACGGAACGACGGTCCGCTTCGACATCGAGGAGGCCGACGCAGGCACGCGGATCGTCTTCACCCATGAGGGGCTCGACCCCGACGTCGAATGCTACGAGCTGTGCACGAACGCGTGGGGCATGTTCGTGAACGGTAGCCTCACGGCGTTCATCGAGACGGGTGCGGGCGAGCCGTACTCGTTCGGCGGCGGGGAGGCGCTCACCGCCGCCGATCACGCGGAGCTGCACCGCCAGGTGGCCGAGGCGGCCGGACCCGTGAACAACGCCGACTGACGGGGGTGTGGCCGCGGCGGGCTCGGCCACGCACTCGGTGCCTTCGACGGTGGTCCTGAGTATGCTCACCTGCATGTGCGGGCGTTTCGCGATGGACAAAGAGACCGACGACATGATTCAGGAGTTCGTGGCGGAGGGCGGTGACTTCCGCGACTGGCGGCCGAGCTGGAACATCGCCCCGACCGATCCGATCCCCGTCTTCCTGCAGAGCAAGAAACGGGACGAGCCCGCCGTGCGCCGGGTGGAGGTCGCCCGCTGGTCGCTCACGCCCTCCTGGTCGAAGGAGCTCAAGACCCGGGTTCCCACCTTCAATGCGCGCGCTGAGACCGCCGCGGAGAAGCCGATGTTCAAAGCATCGGTCGCCTCGCGACGCGCCATCGTTCCCGCGATCGGGTACTACGAATGGCAGACGAACACCGACACCGGAAAGAAGACGCCGTTCTTCATCCATGCGCGAGACGGCGAACTGCTCGGGCTCGCCGGACTCTACGCCTGGTGGGCCGACCCGGCGCTCGGCCGGGACGATCCGGCCCGTTGGCACCTCACCGCCACGATCCTGACCTCGGATGCGGTGCAGACGCTCGAAGACATCCACGACCGCAACCCGGTTCCCCTGCCGCGAGAGCTCTGGGACCACTGGGTCGACCCGACGGTCGTCGGCGACCAGGCACTGCTCGACGAAGCGGTGCGGGCGGCGATCCCCGTCGCGAACGATCTCGTCTTCGATCGTGTCGGCCCGGTGGTCGGCGACGGCCCCGAGCTGATCCGGCCGCTGGAGCACGAGGCGGACTAGGGGCGCCCGCGCCGCGCGCATCCGATCACTCGGGACGCAGTGGTGCCACTTCGGCCGGGAGGATGTACAGCCCGGCGATGGTCTTGTCGTCACGGAACGAGACGCGGGCGATGAAGTCGCCCGCTTCGAAGGCGAGGGGGGTGTCGGTGACCGTGTACTCGGCCATGCGTGTCGCCGTGATGTCGCCGTGGCTCTCGTAGGCGCCGGCGAGGCCGACGATCTGCGCCCATGCCGCGGCGAGGCCGTCGGGACCGAGCTGTGAGCGCACGGTGGTGTCGAACCGGTCGGCGACCGCCGCCCAGCGAGCGTGCGTGAGGTCGTCGACGACCGTGACGGCAAGGTCGGTGGCTTCGGGCAGGGGTGTGGTGTTCATCGTCTCTCCTGTTCGGGGGTCGATCGGGCGGCCGTAACGCTGGAAGGCCGCCTGGCGGCTGACGCCGAGCGCGTCGCCGATCTCCTGCCAGGTGCGGCCGGAGCTGCGAGCGTGTTCGACCGCTGAAGCGACCAGCTCGGCGGCGCGGGATTGAACAGCGAGCGACGCCTGGAGCGCGTCGAGCGGATCGCTCTCGCTGCGGAGCACGGGCGCGGCCAGGATCGTCTCCAGATCACGGTGAAGGCGGCCGGCGGCGGCGGAGAAGGAATCCGACATGTGTAAACAATACCTTGACAAATGGGCTTCTTGTCAAGCAGATTGTTATCAGCGCCGACGTCGTCGGCGCCCAAGGAGAATCGCGATGAGCCCGAACCTGACCCTCACTTCCCTCCCCGTCGGCGTGCTGGTGATCCTCGGCGTCCTCGCACTCGCCGAGCTGGCCTTGGATGTGTTCGCGCTCGTCGACCTCGTCCGTCGCCCCCGCGAGCGGGTCGCGCTCGGCAACAAATGGGTGTGGGTCGCGATCATCGTGCTGATCAACCTCATCGGCGCCATCCTCTATCTGACGATCGGGCGCCGGCCGGCAACGCCGGTGGAACAGGTGCCCTCGGCGCCGGGAACGGTCTCGAACCGTTCGGTGGCCGACGCACTGTACGGCGACCCCGCAGATGAGGGCGGCTCCGGGAAGGGCGGCACCGGCGAGCCCGGCACCGGGGGATCCCGATGACCGCCGCGCTCGAAGCGGTGGCGCTCACCAAGGCCTATCGCGGGCGCAAAGCGCTCGACGCCGTCGACCTCACGGTTGAGGAGGGGTCGATCTTCGGCTTCCTCGGCCCGAACGGCGCCGGTAAGACGACGACGCTGCGCCTGATCACCGGTTTGGCGCGGCCGACGAGCGGCACCGTCCGCGTGCTCGGCGAGAACGTGTCGGATGCGGGCAACACGGTGCGCGCCCAACTCGGATTCCTGCCCGACGTTCCCGCCTTCTACGAGTGGATGACCGCGGAGGAGTTCATGCTCTTCGCCGGCGGCCTGTTCGGGCTCGAACGCCGCGTGCTCACCGAACGCACCGGGATGCTGCTCGACGCCGCCGGCCTCAGCGGCGTCACGACGCGCATCGGCGGCTATTCGCGGGGGATGCGCCAACGCCTCGGCATCGCCCAGGCCCTCGTCAACGCGCCCCGGCTGCTTCTGCTCGACGAGCCTACAAGCGCGCTGGATCCGATCGGACGCAAAGACGTGCTCGACATGATCGGCTCCTTGCGTGGGCGCACGACGATCTTCTTCTCCACGCACATCCTCGGCGACGTCGAGCGGGTCTGCGACTCGGTCGCCATCCTCGACCACGGCCGGGTGCTCACCCAGGCACCGATCCCGGAGCTGAAGGCCCGTTACGGCCGCCACCGGATCACGCTGGAAGTCTCCGACGGAGCCGACGCGCTCGCCGCAGTGCTCGCCACCCGACCGTGGGCCGCATCCGTCGCCCCCGGCGCGCCCGGGGCGCCCGGCGTGATCGAGCTGACGGTGACGGATGTGCGCGCCGCCCAGCACGACATCCCGGGCCTGGTCGCCGCCCAGAACGCCGGCCTGGTGCGTCTAGAAGCGGGGGAGCTCGGGCTCGAGGACGTGTTCGTGGAGCTCATCGGGGAGGCAGCGGCGTGAAGACCTCGCTGATGTTCGCCCGCAAAGAGGCGTTCGAGATCGTCCGCACCTGGCGTCTGTTCGTACTCCCCGCGATTCTGCTGCTGTTCGCCGTGACCGGGCCGCTGCTGGCCCGGTACACGCCGCAACTCCTCGCCGCGGTCGCCGGCGACCAATTCTCGGCGCTGCACGTGCCCGAACCGACCGCGTTCGCCGCTTACGGCCAGTGGATCAAGAACCTGTCGCAGATCGGACTGTTCGCGATCATCATCATCTACGGTGGCCTCGTCTCGGCCGAACGCCGAAGCGGGACCGCCATCCTGGTGCTCACCAAACCGGTCTCCCGGTCGGCGTTCGTCGTGGTCAAAGCGATCGTTCACGCCGTCTACGTGGCCGTGCTGCTCGTCGTGGCGACCCTGATCACCTGGGGGCTCACCGCCGCCACCTTCGGCGACGCACCGGCCGGGCCGCTCTGGTCGTCGGCGTTGCTATGGCTCGTTCTCGCCGTGCTCTATGTCTCGCTGATGACTCTGTTCTCCGTGCTGATCCCCTCCGCCGCCGGCGCGGCCGGCGCCGGCCTCGGAGTGTTCGTGCTGCTCTCGATCGGCGGCATCTGGACATCCGTCGCCGACTACTCGCCCGCCGGCCTTCTCGGCCGGGCGACCTCGCTCGCCGCCGGGAGCGCGACCGACTCACCGCTCTGGCCGGTGCTGATCACGCTGGCGCTCAGCGTCCTCGTCGTCGCGCTGGCCGCGGCCCTCTTCCGCCGTAAGGAACTCTGAACCAGGCCACGCCGCTGGCATCCGCCCGAGGCCGCCAGGCCGGGTTCCTGCGCCGGCCCGGCCAGCCCCTTCGGGCCAACAGGGCGCCTTCGGGCCAACAGGGCCAGGGCACCGGCACTACCCGAGTTCGCCGCGGCGCGCGCCCGCCCAGAGGTCGACGCCGGCATCCACGGCGTGTTCGTCGATCGCCGCGAGTTCCTCGGCGCTGAAGTCGAGCCGGTCGAGAGCCCCGACATTCTGCTCGAGCTGGGCGACGCTGCTCGCGCCGACCACGAGCGAGGTGACCCGCGCATCCCGAAGCGCCCAGGCGAGGGCCAGCTGCGCGAGGGATTGGCCGCGCGACGCCGCGATGTCGTTGAGGGCGCGGATGTGCCCCAAAGCCTCGTCGGTCAGCCAGCCCCGGTCGAGCGAACTGCCCTCGGCGGCGCGCGACCCGTCGGGCACCCCGCCCAGGTACTTGTCGGTCAGCATCCCCTGTGCCAGCGCGGTGAACCCGATCACGCCGATCCCCAGCTCGCCGGCCGCATCGAGCAGACCCTCGTTCTCGACCCAGCGGTTGAGCATCGAGTACGACGGCTGGTGGATGAGCAGCGGGGTCCCCAGCTCGCGGAGGATCTCGGCGGCACGCCGGGTGTCGTCGGCGCTGTACGACGAGATGCCGACATACAGCGCTTTGCCCGAGCGCACGGCGGTGTCGAGGGCCTGCATGGTCTCCTCGAGCGGCGTGGAGGGGTCGGGCCGGTGGGAGTAGAAGATGTCCACGTAGTCGAGGCCGAGCCGCTGCAACGACTGGTCGAGGCTGGCGAGAAGGTATTTGCGGCTGCCGCCGCCCTGGCCGTAAGGCCCGGGCCACATGTCCCAGCCGGCCTTCGTCGAGACGATCAGCTCATCCCGGTGCGGGCGCAGCTCGTCTCGCAGGATGCGCCCGAAGTTCACTTCGGAGGCGCCATACGGCGGCCCATAGTTGTTGGCCAGGTCGAAGTGGGTGATCCCCAGGTCGAACGCCCGCAGAACCGTGGCCCGCTGGGTCTCGTGCGCACGATCGTCACCGAAATTGTGCCAGAGCCCCAACGACAGGGCGGGAAGATCGAGTCCGCTGCGCCCGGTGCGGCGGTAGAGCATGCTGTCGTAGCGGGCGGGGTCCGGTTGGTAAGCCATGTCACCACCTTCGCGCTCGCCGGCCGGTTCTGTCCAACAGGAGAGCTCGATCCCATTCAGGAACAGCGTCGCTGAATCGGTCGCCGCGACCTGCTAGAACGCGCGCGACGAGGCCGGGCTGGCGGCCGCGGAGCCGCCGAAGGAGGGCTCGTACGCCGGTTCCGTCGCGTGCGCGATCACATCGGCGACGACGACTGTCACGTTGTCGCGGGCCTGCAGAACGGTTGCCGCGTTGACCAGCAGCTCGGCCGCATCCTGAGGTCGGGCGGCGGCGGAGAGGCATTCGCTCACCACCTCCTCGGGAACGTAGTCGGTGAGTCCGTCGCTCGTGAGCAGCCAGCGGTCGCCCGGGCGGGGACGCTCGGTGAGGATCTGCACGGCCTCAGCGTCTTCGAGGTCGCCGCCGAGAACGTTCACCACGACCGACCGGTACGGATGCGTGCGGGCAAGCTCGGGGGTGAGCCGCCCGGCATCCATCAGGTCTTGCACGAGCGAATGGTCGCGGGTGACCTGCGTGAGGTGGCCCTCACGCACCAGGTACGCCCGCGAGTCACCCACATGGGCCACCCGGATGCGTTCCCCGTCGCTGAAGATGCCGGTGAAGGTCGTCGCCATGCCGGTGAGGGCGTTGTCGTGTCGCACCCGCATCCCGAGTTCGGCGTTGCCGACCGCGATCAGTTCGCGCAGCCGGGACTCCGTGCGCACGAGCCCGTGCGTCGCGTCGAGCGTCGAGGCGATCCTGAGGGTGACCGCGGCGGAGGCGATGTCGCCGGCCGCGTGGCCTCCGACCCCGTCGGCGACGAATGCCGACCAGGGCGAAGAGTAAAGGGAGTCCTGGTTGTCGCGGCGGAACTCCCCGCTCGTCGAGCGGTGGCCTGTCGTGAACCCGAACATGGTCACCGACACTACGCCGTCGAAGCGGATTCGGCGAGCTACCGGGCGGTGTCGGCGGCGTCCGGGCCGAGTCCGACCACGATGCCCTTCTCATCGCCGGGGTTGAGCGGGTCGAACCACACCACGGCCGGGTCGCCCTCGCGGGGCAGCGAGGCCGGCGGGAAGGTGCCCTTCTTGGTCACCCAGCGGTCGACGCCGTTCGTGTCGGTGAAACGCACCGTGAACCGGATGCGCGGCATCCCCTGGATCTCGACGCCGGTCGCGACCGACTCCGTCACGGTTCCGTGCACGCGCCGACCATTCGCAGCAAGGTCGACCATCTGCTTCTCCCGCGCCTGAGCTCGCACCCCCGCCCGCAGTGCGGCCAGCAGCAGGAGGAGGAAGGCGACGGCGAACAGGGCGGGCAACCAGACCGGCATCCAGTAGGCCACCCACGAGCCGAACCCCCACGGCTCGGAGGGGTCGCCCGCCAGGAACGGCACCTTCTCGCCGTACGCCTGCGCGGGCGTCCAGGCCGGGATGAACAACGCCAGGCCGATCGCGACGCCGAGCGTGCCGGTGGTGAACGGGGCGAGAGCGGCCGCGACCAGGCCGAATCGGCGCAGGCGCGAGGTGACGACGAAGCCGAAGATCGAGCCGGCGAACACGGCCGCGATCGGCCAGAGCATCGAGAACGTGTCGCTGTATGCGCTGTCCCAGCCGGTGCCCACCTGGTTCACGCCCATCAGGCGGAAGGTGTCGAGCAGACCGCCGAGGCCGTAGCCGGCGGCGACCCAGAGGGCGATGTGGACGATCAGCACCAGCACGCCGGCCAGGGCGGATCGGGGGCCCTTCGCGGCGCGGGCCTCGCGGTCGGCTCGGGCAACGCGCGGGTCGATCGTGCTCATGCCCCCGATGGTAGCGGGCCGGGGCGGATGCGCCGCACCAGACGGTGCGCGCGCATCCGCACGAGGGTCAGCCGGCGAGGTCGCCACGACCGGAGATCACCCCTTCAGCGCCTCCGACAGTGTCACCCTGGCCCCGGTGCGCAGCAGCGAGTTCGAGTAGATGCGGGCGCCGAGGCCGAGCACCAGCACGGTCGTCGCGACCAGGATCGCCAGCGACAGCACGGGCTCCCACCATTCGGCCGTGCCGAGGAACACCCGGATGGGCATGCCGACCGGCGCCGAGAACGGCACGTAGCTCATGATGCCGAGAACGGTGGGATTGTCGTAGAAGAAGATGACGAGGAAGTAGGGGATCATCACGAGCATCATCACCGGCGAGGTGACCGAGCCGATGTCCTCCGAGCGCGAGACCAGCGCCGCGGTCGCCGCGTAGAGTGCGGCGAGCAGCACGAACCCCACGATGAAGAACACCACGAACAGGACGATCGACGGCCCGACCGTGCCGAGAAGCACGGTCTGGTCGGTGACCATCATTCCGATGGTGGCCAGCACGGCGATCGCCACGATCTGGCCGAAGGCGAGAAGGCTGTTGCCGAGCACCTTGCCGGCCAGCAGCGCCCGGACGGGGATCGTCGACATGAGGATCTCCACGATGCGCGTCTGCTTCTCCTCCACCACGCTCTGCGCGATCATCGTGCCGAAGGTGATCGCCGAGAACAGGAACACCATGCCGAAGCCGATGGCGACGATGTAGACGAGGAACGGCGATTGCGCGGCGGGGTCGAGCAGGTCGACCGTCGGCCTCAGGCTCAGTGCCGACACGACATCGGTCGGCTGCTTGTCAAGGCCGATGACGGTGACGGCGGGTGTGCCGGATTCGGACGGGACGATGAGAGCGCTCACCTCGCCATCGCGGACCAGCCTTTCGCCCTCCGCCCGGGAGTCGACCGGGATCTGCTCCAGGCCGCCCGCCTTCTCGACGATCGCTGAAGCGGTGCCCAGAACGGCCACCTTCGGCTCGCTCGGCGAGCCGCCGAGGAAGCCGCCGAGCAGCACGCTCGCCAGCACGACGAGCAGCAGGATGCCGGTTGAGACGAGGAAGGCTTTGCTGCGCAGCCGGGTGCTGATCTCCCGTCCGGCCACCAGGCCGACACTCGAGACGAACCCTGGCGTGGTGACGGGGGCGGGGGAGGTGCTCATCGGATGGCCTCTCTGAAGATCTGGGCGAGGGAGGGCTGGTGCGGACCGAAACTGACGACGGTGCCCTGGGTGGTGGCGCGCAGCAGCAGGCCCTGTGCCGTGACGCCGTCCGCCTCGAACAGGGCATAGCCGCCGTCGAAGTCGAGGACGTCCACGCCGGGGAAGTCGCGGATCCAGCCGGCGTCGCCCGCCAGCAGGATCTCGAACCGGCTGCCGCCGTGCTCCCGGCGCAGCGCATCCGTCGAACCCGTCGCCCGGATGCCGCCGTCCGCGATGATGACGAGGTCGTCGCAGAGGCGTTCGACGATGTCGAGCTGGTGCGAGCTGAACAGCACGGGGACGCCCGCCGCCGCGCGGTCGCGCAGCACGCCGACCACCACATCCACCGCGAGCGGGTCGAGCCCGGAGAACGGTTCGTCGAGCACCAGCACCAGCGGATCGTGTACCAATGCCGCGGCGATCTGCGCCCGCTGCTGGTTTCCCAGGCTGAGGCTCGCGACGAGGTCGTCGGCGCGTTCGCCGAGCCCGAGCCGGTCGAGCAGCGCCTCCGTGTTGCGTTTCGCCGCCGCCGGGGTGAGGCCGTGGAGCCGGGCGAGGTAGATCAGCTGCTCGGCCACGCGCATCTTCGGGTACAGTCCACGCTCCTCGGGCATGTATCCGAAGCGGCGACGGTCGTCGGCGGTCAACGGTGCGCCGTCGAGGCTGACCGTTCCGGCGTCGGCGGCGAGCACGCCGAGGATGATGCGCATCGTCGTCGTCTTGCCGGCGCCGTTGCCGCCGACGAAGCCGGTCATGCGGGCGCGGGCGACCGTGAAGTCCACTCCGTCGAGCACGGTGCGGTCGCCGTAGCGTTTGGTGACGCCCTGGATCTCGAGCACTGGAGACACCTTTCCGTTGGTGCTTGCAACGCTAGGGCGGCAGGCGGGGGCCGCACATCCGCCGCGTGGTGTCCGCCGCGCGGGGGATGGCTATTCCCCGCGCACCGCCAGGCCGTTCTCGTACGCGAAGATCACAGCTTGGATGCGGTCGCGCAGGCCAAGCTTCAGCAGCACCTTGGACACATGCGTCTTGACTGTCGCTTCGCCCAGGTAGAGCCGTTTCGCGATCTCGCCGTTCGACATCCCCGCGGCGAGGAGTCCGAGCACCTCGCGCTCGCGGTCGGTGAGCTCGGCGAGCGCCGACGTCGCCGCCGGGGCAGCCGGGGCGGCGGCCGGCGGGACCGCGGTCGCGCCCTGGCCGAACCGGGCGATGACGTGCCGGGTGAGCTCCGGGGCGAGCAGCGCATCCCCGCGGGCGAGAACCTGCACTGCATTGACCAGCTCCTCGGGGCTGGCGTTCTTCAGCAGGAAGCCGCTGGCGCCGGCGCGCAGCGCGGTGAAGAGGTAGTCCTCGCGGTTGAAGGTGGTGAGCACCAGGACCGCGGGTCGGGGCTCCACCCCGGCGGTGAGGAGGCGGGTGGCCTCCAGCCCGTCCATGCCCGGCATCTGCACATCCATGCACACCACGTCCGGATGCGTCTGCTCGGCCAGGCGCACGGCCGTCTCGCCGTCTCCGGCCTCCCCGACGACACGGATGCCCGGCTCCGACTCGAGGATGATGCGGAAGCCGGCGCGGACCAGCTCCTGGTCGTCGACGAGCAGCACACGGATCGCGGTCACGACATCCCCTCGGCGGGCGCGGCGGCTCCCTCGCCCGATCCGGCACCGGCTGTCGCGGGCAGCGGGAACCGGGCGCGCACGAGGTAACCGCCCCGGGCGCGCGGACCGATCTCGATGCTGCCGCCGACGGAGGCGACGCGCTCGCGCATCCCTCGCTGGCCCAGCCCGGCGCGGCCGTCGCTGGAGTGTGACCCGCCGAGGCCCGTGTCGCTGGCCTCGAGTTCCACCGCATCCACGAGGTAGCGCACACGCAGCTCGGCGGTCGCACCGGGGCCCGCGTGCTTGCGGGTGTTGGTCAGAGCCTCCTGCGCGACGCGGTAGGCGCTCAGAGCCACCGTGGCCGGAACCGCGCGCGGCTCGCCGATCACATCGAGTCGCGTCGGGAGGCCCGCCGCCGTGGTCTCCGAGACGAGCTCGGCGAGCTGGCCGATCCCGCGCGTGCTCGTGCTGCGGTGTGCCGGGTCGTCCGCGTCGGCACCGTCGGCTCGCAGCGCTCCGAGCAGCAGATGCAGTTCGTCGACGGCCGTGCGGGCGTTGGACTCGATGGTGAGTAGGGCGGCCGCCGCCTGGGCGGGATCCCGCTCCAGAACGCGACGGGCGGCCCCTGCCTGCACCCCCATCACCGAGACGTGATGCGCAACGACGTCGTGCAGTTCGCGGGCGATGCGCACTCGCTCCAGCGCGATCGCCTGCGCCTCGGTGCGTTCCCGCTCGGAGGCCAGTTCGCGGGTGAGCTCGACCAGCTCCGCCCGCTCCCGAGCCGAGCGGTACGCCGAATCGCCGAAATACCAGGCGCCGCCGAAGTACAGGATGTTGGTGATGATCTGGATGAGTCCGTAGGCGAGGTAGGGCGAGATCAGTCCGTCGCGCGAGAGCGCCGGGAGGAAGGCCGTCTGCCCGGCCGTCACGATCAGGTTCCAGAACAGCCACCCGAACATCCCTGCCACGATGACGATCCGGAGAACCGTCGCACGCCGCCGGTGGCGGCTCCAGGCGCCCAGCGTGTAGAACGCCACGAAGAGGCAGATGTTGGAGAACAGTATGTCCGCCACACCGAAACCGACGCCGATCGGGAACAGAAGCGAGCCGACGATCGCGACGGCTTCGGGCCAGCGCCGTCGGAAGGCCAGCGAAAGCCCCGTCGCACCCGCCCACATCAGCCCCTGCCACAGCGGCGCGTCCCCGAAGATCCCCGACCGCACCGTCAGCAGCACCGACACCACAGTTCCGAGTGTGAGGACCGCAGCGAAGATCGCGTCGGTGCGGTAGCCGCGGGCGTCGGGCCGCGGCCGCAGCCAGTCGCTCTCGGCGGTCGTCGTCATCCCCTCACGCTACCGGGAGGCGACTCGGGGCGGATCCGTCTGGCGGGGGAGGCGGTCGCCGTTCCTCACCGCTCGGTCGCCGCCCCCGGTGCGCTTTCGGTCAGGCGTCGTGCGCGGCCGAGCAGGTAGTCACGTTCGGGCAGGGATGCGGTCGCCCTGGCCGCCGCCCGGTAATCCTCTGCCGCGTCCTGATATTCGCCGGCCAGCTCGCGGAGATGCGCGCGCACGGCGAGCAGCCGGTGCCGGTCGGTCGGTCGACGGTCGGCGGAGAGCCGTTCGATGGTCGCCAGTCCGGCCGCCGGCCCCGACACCATCGCCTCCGCCACCGCGCGGTTGAGGGTGACCACCGGGTTGCCCGTCAGCCGTTCGAGCAGGCGGTAGAGGATCAGGATCTGTCGCCAGTCCGTTCCGGTGGTGCTCACCGCCTCATCGTGGAGCGCGGCGATGCTCGCCTGAAGGAGGTAGGGCGACGGAGGCCTCCCGGGCAGGGTCCGCTCCAGGATGGCGACGCCCTCGGCGATGGCCGCGTGGTTCCAGCGATTCCTGTCCTGCTCGTCCAGCGGAACCAGTGCGCCGTCCTCGGTCGTTCTCGCCGCGCGCCGGGCGTCGGTGAGCAGCATGAGGGCGAGAAGGCCGGCCGCCTCGCCGTGCTCCGGCTTCCGGGCGCAGACCATGCGCGCCAGCCTGATGGCTTCACCGCTGAGCTCGACATCGTGCACCGCCGGTCCGGTCGTCGCCGTGTGCCCCTCGGTGAACATCAGGTACAGCACAGTCAGCACTTGATCGAGGCGGTCGCCCGGAGTGGCCGGCGAGGGGAAGGTCGTGCCGGCCGCCCGGATGCGTGCCTTGGCTCGGCTGATGCGCTGGGCGACGGTCGCCTCCGGCAGCAGGTATGCGTGAGCGATCTGCCGCGTGGTGAGACCTGCGACGGCGCGCAGCGTGAGGGCGATCTGGGCCGGCCGCGACAACGCGGGGTGACAGCACAGGCGCATGACCTCCAGGCTGTCGTCGACGCTGCTCGCCGTGGTGTCGGCGAGGGGATGCGCCAGAGTCGTCTGGGTGCGCTCGCGTTCACGCCGACGACTCTCGCTGCGGATGCGGTCGATGAGCTTGCGGCCGGCCGCCGTGACGAGCCAGGCGCGCGGATCGTTCGGCCGCCCCTGCTCCGGCCACTGCTGGTGGGCGGCGAGCAGCGCCTCCTGCACCGCGTCTTCGCACAGATCGAACTGACCGGTGCCGTACCGGCGCAGGAGCGCACCGAGAACCTGCGGCGCCAGGGTGCGCAGCAGGTCCTCGACCGGGCCCGGCGCGGTCACATGTTCGCCCCGGCGGAGAACATGACCGGCCGCACCTCCAGGGCGAGACCGTCGATGCTGGCATCCGGGATCATCCGGGCGAGCTCGATGGCGCGCTCCCGTGACTCCACGTCGATCAGGTAGTAGCCGCCCATGAACTCCTTCATCTCGGCGAACGGGCCGTCGATCACCTCCGGTGTTCCGTTGACGGAGCGGATTGTCGCCGACTGGCTGGGGTCGCCGAGCGCGTGAGTGCTCAGCATCTCCCCAGACGCCGTCGTCTTCTCGATGAAGGCCTGGTGGCCGGCCCCGATCGCCGACTGCTCGTCGGGTGTCAGGGCCTCGATGACCGCCGGGTCGACCTGCATCAGAATCAGATACTTCATGACGTACTCCTTCGTGTCGGATGCGATCCGCTCGGCGGACCGCGGGGACGCCGCGAAAAGCGGAATCACAGCAAGGTCGTCACCGCTACCGCATTCTCGACACTGCAGCGGCGGGAACGCAACATTCCTCGGACCTTCCCCGCCCGGCCCCCTCGCGCACCCGGCACCACTACGTTGGAGGGGTGTGTGCCGTCTCGAACAGAGGAGAGGTCGATTCCGGTTCCGACTGAGGCCGTGTCCGACACGACGCTGGTGGGCGTGCCGCGTCTCCCCTCCCGCTTCCTGCACCGTCCGCGCGTGACCGATCGCCTCGACGAGCACGACGGGGTCGCGCTCGTCGTCGTGCGCGCGCCCGGCGGGTCGGGCAAGACGCTCGCGCTCGCCGACTGGCTCCGCCGGCGACCCGGCGACGAGACGCAGGTCTGGGTGGCGCTCGACGACCGCGCGGCCAGCCGTGGAGGATTCTGGTTCCTCGTCGTGCGGGCGCTGGCCGACGCCGGCCTGGTCGGCGACGAGGGCCCTCTGCGCGACTTCCTGGCCGGCTATCTCGATGTGACGTTCGTGCCGGCCTGGGTGGCCGACGCACTCAACGGCAGCGGTCGCCACATCCGTCTCGTGCTCGACGACCTGCACACGGCGCCCGACGAGAGCATCGACGACCTCGTCCGCATCCTGCCGCGCATCCAGGGCGCCCAGCTGATCGTCGCGACCCGGCGACGGAGCAGGCTCGAGTCGATCGTCGTGCGGGAGCGCATCGACACGGCGACGATCCTCGCGACCGACCTCGCCTTCGACACGGCTGAGGTGCACCAGCTCGGTCGGCAGAACGGGAACGATGCGTTCAGCGGTGACACGGCGGAGGCCATCCGGGCGGCGACGGTCGGGCACACCCTGGCGACCCGCCTCGCCATCGCGGCGACGGCGACGCCCGCGGGGGCGCCGCACGACCTCGGCCGCATCGCGGCGGACGCGGTGCGCGACATGATTCCGTCGCTGGACGACGACGGGCGTCGATTCGCCCTCCGCATCGCCCTCGCCCCCGCAGTGGATCGCTTTCTCGCCTCCCGGCTCACGGGGGTTGCCGATGCCGGGCCGATGCTCGCCCGCTTCGAACGGGAAGGGCTCGGCGAGTTCGACGAGCACGGGATGTTCTCCTTCCACGTGCTCGTGCGCCTCGCGCTCGAACGGGAGGCGGAACGCGACCTCGACGGTGGTGAGGTCAGAAGTCTTCGCAGGGTCGCGGCATCCGATTTCGCCGATCGCCGAGGCTGGGCGCTGACAGCGGTCGAGCTGAGCGTCCGCGCCGGTGACACCGCTCGCATCTGGCCGATCGTGGCACAGAACTTCTCCGATCTGATCAACCACCACGACGCCGAACTGGAACGGGTCGTGTCTCTGCTGAGCCCGGAACAGATCGCCGCCGACGGCACCGTCGGGATCGTGCTCGCGATCGTGCAGAGCGAGCACGAGGCGATGCCGTCGTTCACCCTCGTCGAGCGCGTCGACACCGCGCTCGCCGAACTGGCTGCCCGCCGCCCGCCCGTCGACGCCGTCGAGGCCTTCTACCGGCGGCTCTCGGAGTTCGCCGGGTTGCGAAGCGCACGACGGTACACCCAGGCGGTCCTCGCCGGCACGCAGGTGGTGGGAATCCTCGATGCGATGACGCCCGACGACCGGCGGCGCATCGGCCCCGCCGCCGGGGCAGGGATGATCCAGATCGTGATCACGAACGTGCTCGAGGGGCGGATGCGGCAGGCCGCCGTGCTCGCCGAACGGCTCGCGGCCGACACCCACCCCGGTCGACGGCTGCACCGTCGTGCCCTGGTCGGGTACATCCACGCGCTCCGCGGCGAGATGGTGCAGGCCGGCACAATGACGGATCAGATGGCCGAGTCGCGCATCGCCCAATGGCGTGCCACCGTTCCGGCAACCGGGTGGTACATCGCGGAATCGCTGATGCGGATCGAACGGAACGACGTCACCGGCGCTCTGGAGACGATCGCCGAAATCGACGCCCGCATCGCCCGGGTCGAGCACTGGCCCTACTTGCTGTGGGTGCGGGCGTACATCCGCCTCGTCGCCGGCGAGGCCGAGGTGGGCTTGGACGAGCTGGCGCATGCGCTCGCAGTCAACGGCGCGCGCGCTGCGAGCGACACCGCCCTCGCGCAGCTCGTGGGAATCCGCAGCGACCTCAACATCGCCGCGGGCCGGTTGGAGACGGCCCGGTCTCTGCTCGAGACGTGTTCGGATTCGCGCTCGGCTCACCTGGCGATCGCCCGTGCCCGGCTCGCCCTCGCCACGGGAGATGCGGGGGCCGCCCTCCTGGTCGAGTCGCTCGCGAAGTTCGACGACGCGACTCCCCGCCAACGACTGGATGCCCTGCTGCTCGTGAGCGTGGCACGGGCCCGCTCCGGTCACCGAACCGAGTCGGTCGCCGCCCTCAAACGGGCGATCGCGATCGCCGACCTGCAGGGTCTGCGCTCGCCCTTCGCCCTCGTGCCGCGGGCTGAGCTGGCCGCTCTGATCGCGGAGGAGTTCCCGTCGAGCGGCGAGCTGCTCGACGGTCGTGCCGATCCGTTCGGGCGTGCGCTGGCCGCGGTGTCGCTGACGGATCGTGAACTCGTCGTGCTCCGCCGGCTGGCGACGGACGCCACACTGCGACAGATCGCCGATGAGCTGTTCGTCTCCCTCAACACGGTCAAGACCCAGGTGGCCTCCGTCTACCGCAAGCTCGACGTCGCATCCCGCGATCAGGCCGCCGCCGAAGCCCGCCGCCGGCACCTCGTCGACTGAACCCGGGTGCGCGAAGATCACACTTCGACAACGAGGATTTGCGTCAACGCGTTTGACGCCTTTACGGTTGCGTCAATCGTTTGAAGTCAAACGATTGACGGATCCGAACCCCCGGGAGCATCGATGCTGACGATGAAAGACATCGCCTCGCACGTCGGCGTCTCTGTCTCCTCCGTTTCGCTGGTTCTGAGCGGACGCGGCGGCGGACGGGTCAAGCCCCAGGTCGCCGCCGAGATCCAGGCCGTGGCCGAAGAACTCGGCTACGTGCCGAATCAGCTCGCCCGGTCGCTCAAGACCAAACAGAGCCGCACGATCGGGGTCGTCTCCGATCGCGTGGCGACCGTGCCGTTCTCCGGCCACATGCTCGCGGGTGCGCAGCAGGCGGCCTGGGAGAGCGGGTTCATGCTGATGCTGATCGACACCGGCGGCAACGACGACCTGCAGACGCCGGCCGTCCAATCGCTGCTTCAGCGCAACATCGAATCGCTGATCGTTGCGACCACTTTCCACCGCCTCGTCGAACTCCCTTTCGTTCCTCCGGCAATGCCGGTGGTGATCCTCGACGGCAGGCCGAACGATGACGTCGACGCCGTTGTCGACTTCGTCGTGCCGGATGAGGAGAGCGGCGCCTACACCGCGACGAAGATGCTCGTCGAGGCCGGGCACCGGCGCATCGGCTTCTGCAATGTGGCCGCATACCCGATCGCATCCCGGTTGCGCGCTCGTGGGTATGAGCGCGCCCTGCTCGACGCGGGCATCACGCCCGACCCGTCGCTCTCGGTCGTCGCCGAGGATGCGGCGACCGCGCTCGCGATCGAACCGGCCCGCCGCCTGCTCGAGCGAGCCGATCGCCCGACCGCGGTGTTCGGCTTCAGCGACCAGACCGCGATGGGGTTCTACCACGTCGCGCGGCGGCTCGGACTCGAGATCCCCCGCGACTTGTCGCTCGTCGGCTTCGACAATCAGGAGTTCGTCGCCGAGGCGCTCGACCCCGGTCTCACGACCGTGCAGCTCCCCCACCGTGAGATGGGGGAGTGGGCCGTGCGGCGTGCACTCGACCGGCTGGAAGGCCGGGTCGGGTCAGGCGAGAGCACCGGCCGTCTGATGCCCTGCCCGCCCGTGATCCGCAACTCGATCGGGCCCCCGCCCGGCTAGGTCGGCAGGAACCGATCCGTCGTCCGGCGCCGTCGGCGTCGTCACCCCACACGAACCGGAGGGCCGGTGGCGCCAGCCTGCCGTCGAGCCCTCGCCCACGCCTCCCCCCGGAGTGCAACCCGATGCAAAGGAGCAACGAATGAAATCACCCCGTCAGCGCGCCGTCGCGCGCCTCGCGGCCACGGCGGCCGCCCTCGCGATCACCGCGGCCGGTCTCGCCGGCTGCAGCAGCGGAGCCGGCGATGCCGGCAAAACCTTCACGATCCTGCAATACGAAGACGCCACCACGGCACAGGGTCAGGGCTGGCAACTCGCCGTCGACCTGTTCAAGAAGAAGCATCCCGATGTGAAGGTCGACTTCCAGACCACCAGCTTCGATGCGTTCCGCAAGAACGCCAAGCTCGTGCTCGGAGGAAACAAGGTCCCCGATGTGGTCGAGTTCAACAAAGGCAATGCCGACGGCGGCCAGCTCGCCAGTCAGGGCCTGTTGCAGCCCCTCACCGACGACGTGAAGAAGTTCGGCTGGGATAAGAAGGTCACCGGGGCGATGCAGTCGTTCGCCCGGTACGACGAGTCGGGCAAAGCAGGTTCGGGTGACTGGTACGGCATCCCGAACATCGGCGAATACGTGACGCTCTACTACAACAAGTCGCTGTTCGAGAAGGCCGGTATCGCTGCGGTTCCCACCAGCCTGGACGAGTTCGTCGCCGACATGCAGAAGCTGCAAGGCGCCGGTGTCACGCCGGTTTCGTCGTCGGCCTCGACCAATCAGGGCTTCAACCAGATGTGGGTCTGGTACTCACTCGTCTCGGCTTTCGCCGATCGCAAACAGATCGACGACTTCATGTTCCTCAAAGGCAAGGTCGATTTCTCCGCAGATCCGTGGAAGAAGGGCGCCCAGGAGTTCCAAGACTGGATCGACAAGGGGTACCTCGGCACCGACCTCGCCGGCCTCACCTACGAGCAGGCGAACGTGAACTTCCTGAGCGGCAAGACCGGAATGCTCATCTGGAACGGGAGCGTCTTCGATCGCATCAAGAACCAGGCCACCTTCCCGTGGGGCTACTTCACCCTGCCGGGCGCGAACATGTCGATGGGCTCGTCCGGGCACCTGTGGGGTGTTCCAGCGAAAGCGGCCAACAAGGATCTCGCCGCCGACTGGATCGACATCACGCTCAGCCCGGAGGTTCAGAACAAGATCGGTGAGCTCGGCGGCCTTCCGCTCGCGGGCGACACGTCGAAGATCACCGATCCGGTCACACGCGCATACTCGGAGCGCTTCGACCAGCTGGTGAAGGACGACACACTCACCTTCTACCCGGACTACCCGGTTCCCGGATTCCTCGACTTCATCCAGACCAACATGGCGGCGATGTCGAACAAGAACGAGACGGCCGACGGCTACACGGCCAAGCTCCAGACGTTCTACGACGACGGCAAGAAGGCCGTCGACCAAGGCTGACGCGGGGTGGGAGCCGCCGCGCGCGGCTCCCCCTTCCGTATCCACCCATTTCGAGGAAGAAGCCCATGATGACGACAGCGACACGGGATGCGCCGGCGCGGCCAGCGCGGACCGGTGTGCGACGAACGGGCAGAACCGGCTACTGGTGGTACCTCGCCCCGATGATGGTGGGCACGGTCGCGATCGTGCTCGTGCCGTTCGCGGTGAACATCTTCATCAGTCTTTTCCGGTGGAAGGGCGGCCTCGCCCCGATGCACTGGAACGGTCTGGGCAACTACGCCGATCTGCTCGGCGACGCGCAGTTCTGGCTCGCCTTCAAGAACACGATCTTCATGGTCGTGGGCATGGTGGTCATCCCGACGCTTCTCGGCCTGCTGCTCGCCGCAATGCTCTTCGACTACATCGGTCGCGAGTTCACGGCGAAGACGGCGGCGTTCCTGCGGGCGACGTACTACCTGCCGCAGATCCTTCCGATCGCCGTGGCCGGATTCATCTGGAGCTGGGTGCTCGCCACGCAGAACGGACTGCTCAACAGTGTCATCGAAGCATTCGGCGTCACCAGCCCGCCCGATTGGCTCGGCAACCCGGACATCGCCATCTACGCGGTGATGCTGATGCTCATCTGGTTGCAGATCGGCTATCCGGTCGTGATCTTCATGGCCGCCCTTCAGCGCGTCGACCCTGAGCTTTACGAAGCAGCAGCCCTGGACGGCGCCGGGTGGTGGCGGCGCTTCCGGGCGATCACCATCCCGCAGATCCGGCCGGAGGTGTTCGTCGTCGTCATCACAGCGACGGTCGGCGCCCTCAAAGTGTTCGCCCCTGTGCTCATCCTGACCGGTGGCGGTCCGGAAGGGTCGACGGTCGTCCCCTCGTACTACTCGTACCGCAACTTCTTCGAGCTGTCGAAGGTCGGGTACGGCTCGGCCATCGCGACGGCGATGTCGGTGGTCATCTTCCTCGTCGCCGGGGTCATGCTCTGGCTGCAAAGACGGGGCGCAGCGGATGGAGAGCGCGCATGACCGCGACCGACTCATCACGAACGACGGTCTCGTCCGCAACGGCTGCTCCCCGTGCCCGCACGCGTCGTGCCCGCCCCCTGCGCTGGCTCGTGCTCGCCGCCGCGATCGCGGTCGCCCTGGTCATGCTCGCGCCGCTGATGCTGCTCGTGCTCAACGCGTTCAAGACCGGCGCCGACTATTCGACCAACGGGCCGCTCGCCTGGCCCCGGGCATTCAGCCTCGAAGCGTTCCAGCAGTACCTCCAGCGCGTGGACTATCTGCGAGCCCTCGGAAACTCGGTCGTCATCTCGACGCTCGTGGCCGTGTTCGGCGCGCTCGTCTCCCTTCTGAGCGCATACGCGATCGGGATCGGACGGGTGCGAGGGAGCACCGTGCTGCTGGCCGTCTTCCTGCTCGCGACGATGCTTCCGCAGGAAGCGCTGATCTATCCGCTGTTCTACGGCGCCCAGGCGACGGGCACATTCAACACCGTGTGGAGCGTGATCATCGTCTTCACCGTTCTGCAGGCGGCATTCGGCACCTATCTGCTGTCGAGCGTGATGTCCACGCTGCCGCCGTCGCTGCTCGAAGCGGCCGCGCTCGACGGCGCCGGCCGCTGGCGGATCCTGTGGTCGGTCGTCTTCCCGGTGATGCGTCCGACCCTGTCGGTGCTCGTGGTGTTCTTCTTCGTCTGGACCTGGAACGAGTTCTACATCCCGCTCATCCTGCTCTCGGACCAATCGGTGCAGACGGTGCCCATCGCGCTCGCGACACTGCAGGGGCAGAACAGCATCAACGTGACCGCGCTCAATGCCGGATCGCTGCTCTCGCTGCTCCCCACCCTGGTCTTCTTCATCATCTTCCAGCGGACCCTGAGCCGCGGCGTCACCGCCGGCTCGGTCAAGTGACCCCGTCGTCGCATCCCCACCACCACCAAGGAGAACTGTGCTTCCCACACTGACCGATCTTCGCGCCCCGGCCGGAGTCCGATCCCGTTCCATCAATGCGGAGAACCGAACCGGGGAGCCGGGTGCCGCGGCTGCGGCGAGTTCGCCGCTCGGCCCGGGACGGAAGGGCAGCGCCTACCTGCCGCTTCCCGCCGGTGGGCGCCTGACGCTGGCCGACATCGAGGGGCCCGGGGTGATTCGACACATCTGGATCACGGTCCCCGACCGCACCGACGGCGGGCCGTTCGTTCTGCGCGATCTCGTGCTCCGCATCTACTGGGACGACGAGGAGGAGCCGTCGGTCGAGTCGCCGCTCGGAGACTTCTTCTGCAACGGTTTCGCCGCGCGGTCGCTCGTGATGTCGGAGCCGATCGTCGTCGCTCCGACCGGGGGGATGAACTCGTACATCCCCATGCCGTTCCGGCGGCGCGCGCGCATCGTGATCGACAGCGACCACTCCGCCACGATCGAGCACGTTTTCTTCCAGGTCGACTACACCGTGGGCGACGACGTGCCGG
Source organism: Leifsonia poae (assembly GCF_020009625.1). NCBI lineage: Bacteria > Bacillati > Actinomycetota > Actinomycetes > Micrococcales > Microbacteriaceae > Leifsonia > Leifsonia poae. The sequence continues at coordinate 1,903,772 of NZ_JAIHLP010000002.1, read as the reverse complement.
ATGCGACGCCATACTTCCACGCGCAGTGGCGGCGCTCGAACGCCTCGACAGCGCTCGGCGAGGACCACGTGATCGTGGACGGGGTCTCCGGGAGCGGGCGCTATCTCGGAACCTACATCGGGCTCGCGTCCCTGTCGCGCTTCTGGTGGGGTGAGGGCGAGGTCAAGTTCTTCCTCGACGGAGACACGGAACTGCCGACTTTGTGCAGCACGGGGCTCGAAGACTACGCCGGCGGCGCATGGGCGTTCCAGGACGAGTTGCGGAGCTCACCGGAACCGCAGCCCATCCCGTTCAGTGCGCCGTACTGCGGCTACCCGTTCTTCAGCACCCGCGACGAGACGCGCGCCGCCCCGTTCATCCAGTCGGTGGCACCGATGCACGCGGTCTACCGCTGGCACCTCCCCGACCCGATCTTCTTCGAGAACGCGTTGCGCGTCACCGTGCAGCAGATCGGCGTCTGGGACAAAGGGCTCTTCGAGCGGTCGGACGATATCTTCTCGGTGGCGTATTGGTACCAGACCGAGCCGCATTCGCCGTTCCCCGCCGTACCCGGAGCGAACGGTCGCGCCCCGAGATAAGGCGGCAGGTACCGGCAGACCCTCCCTCGGCGGTCGTCGACGGCGTACGGTCGAAGGTATGCCGCAGAACTCCGAGGTGAGAGATTTCCTGACCTCCCGCCGCGGCCGCATCGGTCCGGAGCAGGCCGGGCTTCCCGCGTACGGAGGCAATCGTCGGGTCATCGGGTTGCGGCGCGAAGAGGTCGCAATGCTGGCCGGTGTGAGTGTCGACTACTACACGCGCCTCGAACGTGGGAACCTCGCCGGCGTCTCGGACAGCGTGCTCGACGCGATCGCCCGCGCCCTTCAGCTCGACGGCGCCGGCGTGGGTGCGCAATGACCGGTCGGATGTGCTCGCGGCCAACGCGCTCGGCCGGGCCCTCTACCTCGACCTGATGTCGGAGGAGGTCCAGCCGCCGAACAATGCTCGATTCACCTTCCTCAACCCCCGGGCCCGCAGTTTCTATGCCGATTGGGAGCGTGCCGCCGACGATATCGTCGCCATCCTGCGGCAGACCGCGGGACGCAATCCGCACGATCGCGACCTCAGCGATCTGATCGGCGAGCTCAGCACGCGCAGCGAAGAGTTCCGCGTGCGCTGGGCACGGCATGACGTGAAGTACCACCGCACAGGGCACAAGCGCCTGCACCACCCGATCGTCGGCGACCTCGATCTGACCTTCGAGGCCCTGGAGCTGCCCGGTGACCCGGGGCTGCGCATCAACGTATACACGGCGGAGCCGGGCACGCCCTCCCAGGATGCGCTCACACTTCTCGACAGCTGGGTGGCGAGCCACGAGGTCGAGCCCGCGCCCTCGGGTTCGAAGAAGCCCTCGGCGCTGTAGTCCGAGATCGACCAGAAGCCGCGGACGGGCGCATCCTTCGCATCAGGGCGAAACGGGATGTCTCCCGTCGGTCAGGCTGTGGGCGAAGGGGAGTTCGCCCGCACCGACGAGCTCACCGTCGCTGTTCAGGGCCAGCACACCCCGTGCCCCTTGGCCGAGCGCCCAGCCGACCCCGTCCGAGCCGAGGGCGAAGACAGCGGTCGCCAGCGCATCCGCCACAGTCAGGTCGTCGGCGATGACGGTCACACTCGCATATGCGGTTGCAGGCATACCCGTCCGGCCGTCGATGATGTGGGCGCCCCTCTCGTACGCCCCGGAGGTGGCGATCGCGCCGTCGGTGACGCTCAGAACGGCGAGCATGCGGTGGGCGTCGGAGGGGGAGCGGATGCCGATGTTCCAGGGGGAACCATCCGGCGTGCCTGCGACGGCGACATCGCCGCCGGCGTTGAGGCAGAACGTGCGGATCCCCGCTCGGCGGAGCGCAGCGGCCGCTCGCGCCGCGGCCCATCCTTTGACGATGCCGTCGGTGTCGAGGGTGCCGTCGGGTGCGCGCAGCGTGAAGGCCTCGGCGGAGGCGGCTTCGATGGCGCGGCCGATGTCGAGCACCTCCCGCAGGTCTGCGCTGAACTCGTCCGGCACGATGTCGCCGCGGTTCACCGCCGAGACCTCGCTCTCGGCTCGGAAGCGGCTGAAGCGGCGGTCGGCCTCGTGCATCGATTCGAAGGCGGCGCGCGCGGCTGCCGACCAGTCGCCGTCGTCGCGGATGTCGATGGACATCGGGATACCCATGACCGTGTCGAGGGTTCTCATAGCTTGTCGATCGCCGCCTGCACGGATTGGCTGTAGCCCTCCGAGGTGTAGGTCGCTCCCGAGACGGTGTCGATCTTCGCCGACTGCGAGGAGAGCACCTCTTGGGCGAGGATCGGCGTGGCCTGGGCGTTGATCTCGACGCTGCGCCCCCGGTCGCTCGGCGATTGGAGCACGGTCACCGCGGTGATCGTCTTCCCCTTCGCGGTGATCTGCACCTGGATCGGCCCGTAGGGCGTCTGTTCGACGGCGCCGTCCACTGTCTTCGACGCCGACGCGGACGCCGTCCCGGCCGACGACGAGGAGGCCGAGGTCGAGGGGGAGGCCGACGCGGTGGCCGACGGGGCGGCCGACGCCGTCGCGCTCGGCGACGAGGTGGGGAGAACGGCCGTCGCCGCGGTGGAGCCGGTCGCGACCTGCCCGACGCCGTAGAGGCGCAGCCCGATCGTCAGCCCCATCACGGTGAGGATCACGACGAAAAGGACGGTGCCGCGCCACTTCATTCTGTTCATGACATGCTCAGTTCTTCTCGGTGGATGAATCGCTTTGGCATGGTCAGTTCCCGCAGGGAGTCTTCCGCCCGGGCGGCCATCCCCTCCGGCCCGCAGATGAATGCCTCCCACTCGTGCAGGTTCGGCACGATGGAGTGCAGGCCCTCCGGCCCCAGCGGGTCGTAGCCGAGCTCGCTCCGGCGCCCGACGACCGGGACCACGGTGAGCCCGCGCATCCCCTGAAGCTCTGCGAGGAGGGCGAGATCGTCGGCGGAGTGCGCGCGATAGATCAGCACCGGTTTCGCTCCCCGCAGGAGCAGGTCTTCCGCCAGGGCTCGGATCGGCCCGATCCCGGCGCCGCCGGCGACCAGCAGGATGCGGTCGCGGCTCGCGCGGTCCGCTGTGAAATGGCCGAAGGGGCCCTCGACGAAGACCAGTGTCCCCTTCTTCAGGTCTCGCAGCCGGCGCGTGTGATCGCCGACCGCGCCGACCGTGATCCGCATCGTGCCGTCGTGCGGAACCCGCGAGACCGAGAACGGGTGGGCCGTCAGCAGGTGGCCCCACGACAGGAATCGGAACAGCAGGAAGTTGCCGGCCCGCACGCCGAGCTCGTCGGTGTGGGCTCCGGCGAACCAGAGGCTCGTGGTTCCGACGTTTTCGGGCACGACTGCGACCACGCGCATCCGGTGCCGCCACGCGCTCAGCGTCGGGAGGAGGAACCGCCAGGTGAGGATGGCGGATGCGGTGCCGAGGTAGAGCAGCAGCCACAGCACCCGGTTGATCGGGTTGTCGATGAAATGCGCGCCCGCACTGAGCTGGTGCAGGAAGGTCAAGAAGATCGCGGCATAGGTGGTGAGGTGAAGCCAATACCAGACCTCGTAGGAGAGTTTGGCCCGGATCAGCCGGGCACTGCTCAGCCCGACGGCGAGGAAAGCGATCGTGCCGATGAGGGCGGTCACCATGTCGGGGTAGTTGCCGAGCATCGAGACGAACTCGGTCCAGGGGAGGCTGTGGTCGAGCAGTTCGCCGCCGATCACCATGAACAGCACGTGCGTCACGATCAGGAACAGGACCGTCGTGCCGAGCACCCGATGCCAGAGCACGAGCTTGTCGAGGCCGACGGCCCGCTCGAACCACGGCACCCGCGCGATGAGCAGCACCTGCGCGCAGACCAGGTAGCCGCCGAGCATCCCGCTGAGCTCGCCGACGGTGGTCGCGAGGTCGGCGGGGGTCGTGGCGTATCCGGCCGGGACGCTCGCCCACCACATGCCGATCACGGCCACCAGCCCGGCGGCGAGCACCAGCCGCACGACCCGGGCGTGACGGCGTTGCGCATGAGGACTGACGCGGCGCATGCTCGCCCGGCGAGGTGGTGCGATCGTCGTCATGCTCGACCTCCCGGAGTTCGACCTTCAGCCGACCTTCGGCGTACTCCCATCGTCCGGATGAATCCTTGAGCGATTCTTATTTGGCCTGGGAGGCGGCCGCGAGAAGGTGATGTGTTTCCGATGACCGCGCGGGTCACCCCGCGGCAGTCGCCGCCTTCGACGCGCGCACGAACACCCAGCTGACCCCGCCGACGAATACGACGATCGCGCCCACGTAGGCGAGGGGCGCGAACAGTCCGATCACGCTGAACACCAGGGCGAGCGCGGATGCGACGATCGCAGGAGTCACTGCTGCTTCGTGTCCCGCACGCCACGCCGTCTCGCTGCGCAGAAGGGAGGGCAGCCGGATGCCGACCAGGTGATTGAGCGGGATCCGGCCGTGGCCGGCCGCGACACAGCTCACCGACAGGAGGATCAAGAGGGCGGTGAACACCCACGCCAGCGCGGTGAGTGGGATCAGGGGGTGCCTCCGCTTCGCCGGTCGTCCGCAGGTGTTGCGTCGGTGCGCTCAGTTTGCCCGGCTCCCCGACATCCCGCAATGGCACGGTCGTTGCCCGCGAGAGGAAGACGATGGATGAGAATGATGCGGCACGGGAGGCGTACGCGATCGCCGTACGGCTCGGCGAGAAGAGCGCCCATCTGGATCGTGCCCGGCTCGGTGCTGAGGCCGGACTCCTCAGCACCGCGGACGAGCATTTCATGACCGCATGCCACCCTCCCGGCCCTCTCGGGGAGGATGGCGGCGCGTGGGCTCAGCCTTCTGGCAGGCTGCTCAATAGGCGACGGAGAGCTGGGCGCGACGGAGGGAGGGCTTGTCGATCTCGTCGACCACGGCGAGGGCGAAGTCGGCGCCCGAGACGGCCGATTCGCCGGCCTCGTCGAAGAGTGCAACCTCGCCGCCCGTGCGGTAGGCGCCCGTCGCTTCGCCGGGCGCATAGGAGCCATAGGTCGCCGCCGGGCTCACGTAGAGCCAGTCGAGAGCAGTCGGGGATGCGCTGAGCAGGTGTTCGAGCACGCCGGTCATCTCGCGGGCCTCGTCGGCGAACTCGGCAGGGACGCCGTCGCCGTGAACGAAGCGCGGTGCGCCTTCGGCCGGCCGGAGGGTGCTGAAACCGCCGATCACCACGAACCTCGCGCCGGACTCGGCCGAGAGCTCTTCGAATCGTGCATAGACGTCTTCGAGTGCGCCCGCGAGTTCGCCGCGCGGAGAGAGCGCTCCGAGCACGACGTCTGCATTCTGCACGGCGCTTCGACGAACGGCGTCGTCGAGGAGGGATCCGGTCTCGTAGCTCACGCCGGCGACGGGCTCGCTCAGCGCAGTGCGGCTGAATGAGGTCACCTCGTGTCCGCGCGACACCGCCTCGCGCGCGATGTTCGCTCCCGTGTAGCCGGTTCCGCCCAGCACTGTGATCTTCGTCATGGTTTCCTTCCGTCGACACCCTGTCGTATCGTGGTAACTCTACGTAACCAACTCTCCTTTCGGAAGAAGGCACTTTGTGGTAACCACCTCTGCTGCCGCTGGGCGCCTCGAACTCGATCCCTACCAAGACGGCTGCCCGACGCGTCGCATCCTCGATCGCGTCGGCGACCGGTGGACCGTCCTGGTCGTGGGTGCGCTGGGAGAACGCACCCGGCGCTTCTCCGAATTGCTCCGTCAGGTCGAGGGCATATCGCAAAAGATGCTCACCCAGACACTGCGCGCGCTGGAGCGCGACGGCCTGGTCGCCCGAACGGTGTACCCGGAAGTTCCGGTCAAGGTCGAATACCGGCTGACCGAGGGGGGTCGCTCACTGCTCGAACCGCTCCGCGCGCTCGAAGAGTGGTCGATCCACCACTTCGGCGAGGTCAGCCGGGCGCAGGCGGAGTACGACAACCGCCAGAGCGCCTGACCCTCACGAGTCGGCGAGTCCCGTGACCGCCGGGCGAGCCGAATGGAATGCCGATCCAGGCGCTCGCCGTAAGGGCCCCGAGAACCCGCGTGTGGAGCCGCGGCGGAATGCGCTCGAACTGCACCGCGCCCAGGATCGGATTCAGCACACCGCCGACGGCATCGCACAGCAGGGCGATCGTGAGCACGACCGGGAGCGAGGTGAAGGCGGCCAGCGCGAAGAACGGCGGTGCACCCGAGAGCAGGGCGCAGATCGCATACGTCGCCCATCGCGGCAGGCGCGGACCCAGCCAGGCCCCGTCCGCGACACCGATGAGCGCGCAGCCCGTCCCTGCGCGCGTCAGCTGGACGGGTCTTCGAGCGGCTCGGCTGAGCATCCCGGCGATCCGCGAGGCCTGACTCGAGGCCGCGATCGACGAGCACCTCTCGCCCGCCGATCGTCGGACTCTGTCGCAGGCTGCGCAGATCATGGAACGCCTCGCCGACAGCTGACCGTTCGGACGGGCCCGCGTCACCCCGGCGCGCGGGCGCCCTACGGCGCCGGCGTCAGGCGACGGATCTGAGTCAGCAGGGTTTCGGCGACGGCGTCGAATGCGGCGAGGTCGCGCGTCGCGCGGCTCAGGATGACCGCCCCCTCGCTTGCGGCCAAGAGAAGGGTGGCCTGGGCTTCGGCGTCGGCGAGGGGCAGTCCGCCCTCTATGAGCAGGCGCTTCAGATGGTCCCGCCAGGCGTGGAACGCGGTCGCGACGTCGGCTCGAAGGTCGGCCGAGTCGGTGTCGACGGTGACGGCGACGAGCGCGCATCCCGCTTCGAATCCGGTGCCGGTGAGGAGCCGTCGCCAGGCGTCGAGGAAGAGCTGCGCCACCTCTACGGCCGGGCGGCCCGCCCGCTGGTCGAGCAGGGCGATCGCGGTGCCGGTCGAGCGGTCGATCGCGGCCGCGATGAGCTCATCCTTGCCACCGGGGAAGTGGTGGTAGATCGAGCCTCGCGGTGTCGCGGTGAGCTCGATCACCTCGGAGAACGACGTGCCGGCGAGGCCGCGGGTGGCAAGGAGGCGGATGGCGCCGTCGACCATTCTCGTTCGCACATCGTTCACCACGGATCGTCCCTCCGGCCTTGACTATGACGAACGTCATAATCTACGGTCTATGCATATCATCATAATTTCTCTGAGGAGCATCCCATGCCCATGATCGATGTGTACGCACCCGACGACCTCTTCCCGGTGGACGCCGACCACGAGCTCGGCCGCGAGCTCACCCACGCCGTTCTGCGAGCCGAAGGCGTCGCCACGCCGGGACCGTTCCATCTCGACAACACGGCCGCGTTCATCCACCGTCTGCCCGCCACGGCCGTGTCCACCGCGAACACGCCGTCGTCCCGCACGGTGAGGGTGCAGATCGTCACCCCGCCCGGTTCGCTCGACCGCGAAGGACAGAAGCAGATCGTGCGCGAGGCGACCGGCATCATCGCCCGACTCAGTGGAGACGAGAGCCAGGCGTCGCGCACCTGGGTCATCCTCACCGAGGCGGCCGAGGGCGGCTGGGGTCTCGCGGGCACCGCTTTCGGCGTGGAAGAGTTCACCGCCCTGGCGCAGGCCGCCGCCGCCCGCGGCTAAGGCGCGCCCTCTCGACCGCCGCCGCCGCCCGCCGCGGAGGTTCTCGACCCCGAGCGGTCGCAAAACGTCGTTCTCGAGGCTGATTCGGGCCCCAGAACGACGTTTTGCGGCAACTCGGCCCGCGCGTGACGGGTGCGTGCGCCGACGGTCTGTCGTGTCAGCCGTACCGGGATGCGTCTCCGGAACCCGACTTTGAATACCGTCGGGTGACCCGGTGGGTCGCAGACCGAAGGGTTCGATCGTGGGTGCGCTTGCACAGCTGGTTCCGCTGTTCGTCGGAATCATTGTCAGTCCGTTGCCCATCGTCGCGATCGTGGCCATCCTGCTGTCGAAGCGCGGGCGCATGAACGGCGTCGCCTACTCGGTGGCCTTCACCCTGATCGGCTTCGTCTTCACCGTGATCGCCGCCCTGAGCACCTCCTCGGCGGGCGCAGGACACTCCTCCGGCGACGACGCGATCGTGCTGATCCTCACCGCAGCTCTCGGCGCCGGTTTCACGGTTCTGGCCGTGCTCAGCTGGCTCAGCCGACCCCGCGACGGCGCGGAGGCGAAGACGCCCGGCTGGCTGGCGGCCGTCGACACTCTCTCCCCCGCCAAGGCGGCAGGTCTGGGCGCGCTGATGGCGGTCACCAACAGTAAGAACATCCCGCTGGAGCTGAAGGCGGGCGCCCTGATCGGCGCACACGATCTCGCGATCTCGACAGTGATCCTGCTCGCACTCGGCTTCGCCGTGGTGGCCGGTCTCGGGGTGCTGCTCCCCACCCTTCTCGCGGCGACCGGATCCCGCGTCATCACGGCCGGCCTCACGCGATTGAAGACCGAGATGATCAAGCACAATGCCATCATCATGACCGTGCTGTTCGCGATGCTCGCCGCGATCGAAGTGAGCCATCTCATCCAGCAGCTGGTGAAATAGCCGAAAGGGAGGCGTTCACATGGACGCAGCGCGTGCCGTCGACGACACCGTCGTGGTGACGAGAGGGGGAGTCGTCCGCGGACGGGACGACGGTCGGGCGATCTCCTGGAAGGGAATCCGCTACGCCCGGCCGCCGGTCGGAGCACTGCGGTGGCGCGCGCCCGTCGAAGCCGAGCCGTGGGCGCAGCCGCTCGACGCGGTCACATTCGGCGCGGCTTCACCGCAGAGACCCAATCCCGCTGTTCCGCTCGGACCAGACACGGTGATGGATGAAGACTGCCTGTTCCTGAATGTCTGGCGTCCGGCCGCACCGGCCGAGGATGCCCGGCCGGTCATGGTCTGGATCCACGGCGGCGCCTACACGTTCGGCTCGGCCAGCCAGCCGCTCTTCAATGGCACGACGCTCGTCGCCGACGGCGATGTCGTGCTGGTCACCATCAACTACCGCACGGGTGCGCTGGGGTTCCTCGACCTCACCGGTCACGCGACACCGCAGCAACCGTTCGACTCCAATCTGGCTCTGCGAGATGTGCTGCTCGCCCTGGCCTGGGTGCGCGACAACATCGCCGCGTTCGGCGGCGACCCCGAGCGCGTGACCGTGTTCGGCGAGTCGGCCGGGGGCGGGATCCTGACGGCTCTGCTCGCGACGGATGCGGCATCCGGTCTGTTCCACCGCGCGATCATCGAGAGTTCCCCGGCCACCTCCATGTACGGCACCGACCGCTCGCGCACCGTCGCCGACCGGTTTCTGGCTGCCGCGGGGGTGTCGACCGACGAGGTCGACCGATTGCGGACGTTGAACGTCGAGGCCATCGTCGATGCGGCCATGACCGTCTACGCGGACATCCCATCAGAGTTCCCCGGCACCCTCGCGTTCGCGCCGGTCATCGACGGCGAACTGCTGCGCGAAGCTCCGATCACCGCGCTACGCAACGGGCGCGGTCTGCCCGTGCCGCTCCTCATCGGCACGAACAAGGATGAGGCGACCCTGTTCAAGTTCATGAAGTCGCCGCTGATGCCGATCAAAGGCGAGGCCATCGACACCATGTTCGAGAACATGCGGGCCGACAACCCCGGCCTCGAAGCGCCGACGCGGGAGCAGGTGCTCGACGCCTACGAGACGGTGCGGCACCGAACCCTCGGCCTCGGGATCGCGACCGACATCGGGTTCCGGATGCCGACCGTCTGGCTCGCGGAGGGTCACAGCCGTGTAGCGCCCACCTATCTCTACCGCTTCGATTTCACGACCCCGATGCTGAAACTGATCGGCATCGGCGCGGCGCACGCGACCGAGCTTCCGTACGTCTGGGGCAACCTCACCTCTGCTCCGAAAGACCCGACGTTCAAGCTCGGCGGCTACCGCGCCGGCGTGGAGGTGTCGAAGCGAATCCGGGCCCGCTGGACCGGCTTCGCCCACGGCGGCGAACCCGACGCACCCGGTTCGCCGTGGCCCGCATTCGACGAGGGCTCCCGCGCGACGCTCACCGTCGGCCGTGCCGACCGGGTGGTCGACGACCTCGACCGCGAGCTTCGAGGGGGATGGGGCGACCGGGTGCTCGCCTTCCGCTGACGCATGGCCACTGAGCGGACGGGCCTTCCGACCCGTCCGGGGTGGCAGTCCGCGCATCGTGCTTGAACGTTCCGCAGACTCGACGCTCCGCTATGCGCGTCGCAGGGCCTCGCGTCCGCCGTCCATCAGGGAGGCGAGGATGCGCACCAGGTGCGCGCGATCGTCTTCGCTGAGCAGTTCGGCCCAGCTCTGTTCTCGCTCGTTGTAGCGAGGGTAGATCCGGGCGACGGTCTCGGCGCCGATCTCGGAGAGGCACAGGGTGATGCTGCGGCCGTCGGCAACGGATTTCGTCCGCTCGACCAGGCCGTCGGCGGCGAGGGTACGGACGACGGCGGAGACCGATGCCTTGCTCATCCCGCTCAATTCGACGAGCTTCTTCATCGTGATCTCGCCGGTGACGTCGAGGATGTAAAGGAGCGAGAAGCCAGCCTCGCTCAGGCCTGCGTCGCGAACCGGCGCCCTCAGGTCGTAGAACATCAGCTCGGTGGAGCGGCGAAGAGTGATGAACAGTCGGGCGGCTTCGGTGTCGATGCCCCGTTCGCTGTTGCGCGGGCTGGTCATCGCGTAGTCGACGAAGGTCCAGAACCCCACGTCATCCACAGCGGTTTCGCGTTTCTCGGTCGTCATCGCGCCTCCCGGATCGACAGTAGCAAATCCGATGTGAATTTGTATAGTCAATGCCTTGACTATCTCTCCCATCTCTCCTAGTGTCGCTCTCACCGCATCCCGAACAAGGAGGTTCACATGAGGTTCACCCGCGCCATCGGCGCCGTGGGGGCGGCGACCGTCGCCGTGCTCGCCGCCACATCCCTCGCCGGCTGCCAGGCCGTCATCACCACCCCGGAGCCGGGCAAGACAACGGCTGCGACGACCGTCGCCGGGCTTCCGACAGCCATCGCCTCGAAGGGCTACATCGTGCTCGCCGACAGCGGAAGCGTCAAACCGCTCAAGTACACCGAGTCCGGCAGCGATGTGATCATCGGTCTGGTCCCCGACCTCGCCGCCGAATACGCGCGACGACTCGGCGTGACCGCGAAGATCGAACGCGTCGCCGGCGACTCCGTTGTGCCCGGCGTGCTGGCCGGCCGATTCGATGCGGGCCTCGCCCTCGGCGACTTCGCCCAACGACGAGAGACGCTCGACTTCGTCGACATCCTGGCCGGAGGTCAGGTCCTGCTCGTGAAAAAAGGGAACCCGGCCGGAGTGAGCGGGATGGACGACCTCTGCGGTCACTCGATCGCGATCGTCAAAGGCAGCAATCAGCAGACCGTCATCGACGAGTACCAGGCGAAATGCGTCACCGCAGGCAAGCCCGCGATCGACGTGCAAGCCTACGCCGACGGCCCGACGAGCATCCTTGCGCTGAGCAGCGGCCGCGTCGAGGTCGCCTACGACGACATCGCGGATGCGAACTACCTCGTCAAAGAGAACCCCGGGCTCTATCAGGTCACCGGGGACTATCAGTGGCTCGCGCCGTACGGTGTCGGCATCCCGAAGGCCGACGAGGACCTCACGAAGGCGATCCAAAAGGCGATGCAGTCGATGGTCGATGACGGCACGTATCAGAAGATCCTCGCGAAGTACGGGCAGGAGTCGATCGCGTTGAAGAAGATCGAGATCAACGGGTCGAAGTTCTGACGATGATCGACACACGACTCCCGGAGGCGGTCGCGCCCTCGCGACCGCCCTCCGCCGAGAAGCGCATCTTCGTGCGGCGCAGGCACCTCTCGTGGTGGATCGCCGGCATCGTCTTTGCCCTCGTTGCCGCCACGTTCGTCGACTTCCTCGTCGGCAACCCTCGCTGGGACTGGGCCGTGGTCGGTCAGTACCTCTTCCGAGCGGATGTGCTGCGCGGCCTCGCGAGCACGGCGATGCTCACGGTCATCAGCGCGGTCACCGGCCTGTTGATGGGCGGCATCGTCGCCTACCTGCGGATGTCGAGCAATCCTGTGCTCCGCTGGGTGGGAGCGCTCTACATCTGGATCGTGCGGGCGATCCCCGCCCTCGTGATCCTGCTCTTCATCTTCTTCGCCGCGGCGCTGCTCCCGGTCTTCGCAATCGGGGTTCCGCATTTCGGACCGACCCTGATCGCCTTCGACACGAACAAGCTCATTTCGCAGTTCAGTGCGGCGATCATCGGATTGACGATTATCCAGGGCGCGTACGTCGGCGAGATTTACCGCGGCGGCATCCTCTCTGTGGCTCGCGGGCAATTCGACGCAGCGACCGCGATCGGGATGACACGGACGAAGGCGATGTTCCGCATCATCCTGCCCCAAGCGGTTCGGGTCATCATCCCGCCGCTCGGCAACGAGCTCATCACCCTGTTCAAGAACACGTCGCTGGTCTATGTGATCGGTTACACCGAGTTGCTCACGACCGTGCAGCTCATCTATTCGCAGACCTACCAGACGATCCCGTTGCTGCTCGTGGCCTGCATCTGGTACCTGGTGATCACCAGTATCGGGATGATCGGACAGCACCTCCTGGAGCGGCGTTTCGGGCGCGGCTTCCGGGTGACCAAGAAGGCGGTCGCCCCCTGGAAGCTCAAGAAGACGGAGGCGGCACAATGACCACGACCGAACCACTGCTGCGCATCCTCGATCTGCGCAAGGCCTTCGGCGAGCTGGCGGTATTGGAGGGTGTCTCGCTCGAGGTCTCCGAAGGCGAGGTGTTGTGCCTCATCGGGCCGTCGGGCTCCGGGAAGAGCACGCTGCTGCGCTGCGTGAACCAACTGGAGACGATCGACGACGGCGAGATCTGGTTCTCCGGCGAGCTGATGGGCTACCGCAAAGACGGCAACCGCTTCTCCGAGCTCTCCGAAGCGAGGCGTGCGGTGCAGCGGAGGAACTTCGGCATGGTGTTTCAGGGGTTCAACCTGTTCCCGCATCTGACCGCGCTCGAGAACGTGATCGAAGGGCCGGTGCACGTTCAGCGTCGGCGGCGCGCGGCGGCCGTCGCCGAGGCGCTCGACCTTCTCGCGTCGGTGGGTCTTGCAGACAAGCGCGACGCCTACCCGAGTCAGCTCTCCGGTGGGCAGCAGCAGCGCGTGGCGATCGCCCGCGCGCTGGCGATGAAGCCGCGGATGATGCTGTTCGACGAGCCGACGAGCGCGCTCGACCCCGAGCTCGTCGGCGAGGTGCTGGAGGTGATGCGCAGGCTGGCGGACAGCGGCATGACCATGATGATCGTCACCCACGAGATGGCGTTCGCGCGCGATGTCGCTGATCGGGTGGCGTTGATGGACGGCGGCCGCATCGTCGAGGCGGGAACGCCCGACGAGGTGTTGCTGAACCCCACACATCCGAGGGCCCAAGCGTTCGTGCGGGTACTGGCGGAATGACATCTGCCCCTCACGGGTGCAGAGCGATAAGAACCACAGAACAGAAGGAGAGCAGAAACATGACGATGACGACCGAGACCACCCCCGCGACGGGGGCCGCAGTGCAGCGGCGCACGTTCGGCCCCGATGGACCCGACGTGTCCATCCTTTCGATCGGATCGTGGAACACCTATTCGCGCCTCTCGTTCGAGGCCGGCGTCGCGTTGGTGCAGCACGCCCTGGAGCTCGGGATCGACACCTTCGATGTGGCCTACTACCGTGACAAGCCGCACACCGAGGTGCTGTTCGGGCGGATCCTCGAGGTGGTCGGGGCGCCCCGCGAGCGATACCGCATCGTGGAGAAGACCTGGTTCTCCAGCTATCCCGAGCGCTCGCTCGCGGCACAGCTGGACGCGACGCTGGTGCGCCTTGGGCTGAACGACGTTGACGTGATCCTCTCCGAGCACCCGCGGCCGGGGATGGATGTGCAGGCGATCGCCGAAGAGGTGGCCGATCTGGTCGTGAGTGGCCGCGCGCGCGCCTGGGGCGGGATGGACTGGTCGCCGGAGCAGCTCCGGATCGCCTACGAACACCTCAGCGGGCTCGGTCTGCCCACCCCGCAGGGCGTGCAGCTCAAGTACAGCATCGCGCGCCAAGCGGTGGTGGAGGGGAGCGAGTTCCAAACGCTGCACCGGGATACCGGGATCACGCTGATGGCGTCCGACACGATGGAAGGCGGTATCCTCGCCGGCAAACTGGCGCCCGAGCGCAGGATCGGCATCGACACCGGCAATATCCGCGAGCAGATAATCGCTCTCGTCCCCGACCTCCAGGAGGTGGCCGCGGGCCTCGGGTGCAGTGCGGCGCAGCTGGCTCTCGCCTTCTGCCTCTCGAACGACGCCGTCTCCACGGTACTGTTCGGTGCCACCCGGCCGGAGCATCTGGACGACGGCGTGGCCGCGTTGGGCCTGCGTCGCCGGCTGGGGGCGGAACACATCCGCGAACTGCTGCTGCCGTATGCCGTGAGCGGCCACAAGAACGATGCTCCTTACGAGCATGCGGTCGATCTGACGGCGGACTTCATCGCCTAGACCCGCTCTTCGCCGTCTGGAGGCTCGTCACTCGGTGACGGGCGTCCAGGCGGCGGGCGTCACCCGAGCGTCTCGTCCAGTAGTTGCAGGATGTGGCGGTAGGGCTTGCCGGTCGCGCGGGCCATACCGATTTCGCAGGTTCGGTTGAGGGAGGCATGGTGGGTCGAGTCGAGGGCGCGGACGTCGTCCGCCTCCCCAGCCGTCGCCGATGCCGTCAGCTCGGGGTGGAGCATGCCCCGGTCGCCGGCGAAGGCGCAGCAACCCCAGTCGTCGGGCACGGTGACCGTCTCGGCGGTAGCCGCGGCGACCTGGTGGAGGGCGGAGTCGATGCCGAGCCGGGCGGAGGAGCAGGTCGGGTGCAGGGTGACCGATGGCAGGAGGGTGCCGGCGGGGAGGTGCGGGAGGATCCGTTCGGCGACGAAGGCGACGGCGTCGATCACGTGGATGCCGTGCTCACCCGCCGCCTTCAGGAGGATGTCGAGTCCCTCGGTGCACGAGGATGCGTCGCACACCACCGGCAGTCGGCCGCCCTCCGTCGCACGCAGAAGTGAGGCGGTGACCTTCGCTTTCATCGCCTCGTAGCCGCCGGTCAGACCTTTCGATTTCCAGGGTGTGCCGCAGCACAGGGAGGGGAGATCGTCCGGCGTCGACAGGGTGACGCCCGCACGCTCGGCGAGTCGGAGGAAGGATTCGGCAACCCCGTCGTCGCCGACCGGGCCGAACATGGTGGTGGTGCAGGACGAGAAGTAGATGGCCTCGGGATTCGCCGCGGTGAGGGTCGGACGGCGCTTCCCGCCCGCCGGAAGGTCGTCGGTGTAGAGAGGCACGACATCGGTTCCGAGTGCCGCGCGGCCCAGCTTGGTCGCGAGCGCGGGCAGCGCGGTCGGCAGGATGTCCGCCGCGTCGAGCGCGATGGCGCCGGCGCGGGTGACGGCATCCCAGTGTTTCGCGACAGTTTTTCCCCCGGCCTTGACGGGCCCGGCCGCGGTCTCAGCGCGCAACCGCCGCACGAGGTCACCGGTGTTGATGAGCACGGGGCACGCCGTCTGGCACATCCCGTCGACCGCGCAGGTCTCGACGCCGTCGTACTCGTAGTCCTTCTCGAGTTCGCGCGCCAGGGCGTTGTCTCCGCGATCGCG
Organism: Leifsonia poae; assembly: GCF_020009625.1. Classification (NCBI taxonomy): domain Bacteria; kingdom Bacillati; phylum Actinomycetota; class Actinomycetes; order Micrococcales; family Microbacteriaceae; genus Leifsonia; species Leifsonia poae. Next base: position 1,888,140 of record NZ_JAIHLP010000002.1, on the reverse strand, counting down.
TGCCGCTTGGAGTTCGCGCCGCACGACGATCCTCTCGCGCGGGGTGAAGGTGAGGTCGCGTGACGGGCACGCCGGCTCGCAGTAGCCGCATTCGACACAGCGGTCCACCTCCTTCTCGACCGTCGGGGCGATCTTCAGGTTGCGGGTGTGCGCCGCGGGGTCGTCGGTCAGCAGAACCCCCGGGTTGAGTTGGAGCCCGGGGTCGACGAGCCGCTTCACCTCCCACATGACGCTGTACAGCTCGTCGCCGTACTGCCGGCGCACGAAGGGGGCCATGATCCGTCCGGTGCCGTGCTCCGCCTTCAGCGTTCCGCCCGCAGCGAGGACGAGGTCGACCATCTCTTCGGTGAACGCCTCGTAGCGGATGAGGCTCCGCGGATCGTCGAAGCGCTCGGTGATCAGGAAGTGGATGTTGCCGTCCTTCGCGTGCCCGAAGATGACGCCATCGCCGTAGCCGTGACGCTCGAAGAGCTCGATCAGGCCGGCGCAGGTGGCTCCCAGCACGTCGACCGGCACCGCGATGTCTTCGAGGAGCGCGGTCGTGCCAGACGGTCGGGCGCCGGCGACGGCCGTGAAGAGCCCCTTGCGGATGTGCCAGAGCCGCTGGCGGATCGTCGCATCGTCTGTCAGGGAGCCAGGGGCGGAGAGGGGGAGCCCGGCGAAGATGCCGGGAGCCCTCGCTCGTCGCTCCGCCAGTTCTTCTGCAGTCTCGCACTGGAATTCGACGAGCAACGCCGCGTGCAGGTCCACCTCGAGGTCGCGCAACACCTCCGGTGCCTCCGGGTCCTGCTGCGCCACCCGCAGGGAGGCCGCATCCATCAGCTCGATCGTCGCGAAACCGGCATCGACGAGCGTGCGGAGCGAGGCCGTGGCTTCGGCGAGATCGGAGAAGATCAGCAGTCCCGTCGCGACGTGCGGGAGGACGGGCACCGTGGAGAACCTCGCCTCGGCGACGAACGCGAGGGTCCCCTCCGAACCGATCACCAGATGCTCCAGGATCCGCAGTGGCTCGTCGTGGTCGAGGAAGGCGTTCAGCCCGTAGCCCATCGTGTTCTTGATCGCGTGCAGGCGTCGTAGGGTCGCGACCGACTCCGGGTCGGTTCGGATGCGGTCGCGGAGCCTGAGGAGCCCGTCGTGGAGGGCGGGTTCCCGTTCGCGCAGCATCGCGGCCGCATCAGCCGACCCCGTGTCGATGACCGTGCCGGACGGAAGAACGAGGATGGCCGATGCCAGCGTCCGGTAGGAGTTCGCGTGAGTGCCGCAGGACATCCCCGACGAGTTGTTGGCGACGACACCTCCGATCGTGCAAGCGATCTCGGAGGCGGGGTCGGGGCCGAGTTTGCGGCCGAAACGCGCGAGTCGCGCATTGACCGATCGCACCGTCGCGCCCGGCTCTGCTCGCACCATCAGACCGTCGTCCTCGACGGTGATGCGGCGGAAGTGGCGGCGGGTGTCCACCAGGATGCCTGCCGTTCCGGCCTGGCCGGACAAGCTCGTCCCGCCCGAACGGAAGGTCACCGGGTTCCCTTGCCCGCGGGCGGCCGCCATGACCCGCGACACCTCGGCGGCGTCCCGGGGGATGGCGACCGCCTGCGGCGTCAGCACGTAGTGTGACGCGTCGTGTGCTCGGGCGAGCCTGTCGACGGCGCGCGTGCGGACGTCGGAGCAGGCGGAGGCGATTGCATCCGTCAGGGTTGGGGCCGTCGGAGCGAGAATGTCGGAGTGCGTCATCGGCCTCTTCCAATAAATGAAATTTGTATCTGCCAAATGGAATACGGCTATGATAGCGAACGCAACGGATCCGGCACCACTCGACGAGAAACGGCGTCATGGAAGACACCATCGAACCCCCTCCGGCGGGCGACGCGGCGCAGAGCCCCGCGGCGGTCGCGGCCGCCCTCGGCCTCCCCACGATCCGCCTCGATGTACTCCGTGCGCTCGCGGCGCACGGCACGGCGACGGTGTCACAGCTCGGGGAACACGTCGGCTGCACCCGCAACGGTCTGGCCTGTCATCTCGACGCATTGGAGCGCATCGGGGTGATCCGCTACGAGATCCGACGCGTGAGCGGAAGCTGTCGGCCGGCCCGCGTCTACCGGCTCGAGTCCGCCCGCGTCGAGGAGGTCGCCTGGCTGGTCTTCGACGCGCTCGTCGACGACCTGCCGACCACGCAGCCCATGCGGGGTGCGGCATGACGGCGCCGGGCGGCATCTTCGACCCTGGAGTCCCGCGGCCGGCGACCGACACGGGGTTCGAATTGGGCGAAGGGCCGGTGTGGGATCCGGTCCGCGAGCGGCTGCTCTGGGTCGACATCCTGGACGGCGCCGTGCTCGACGGCCGGCTCGACGCGCGCGGCGATGTGCTCATCACCGACCGGATCGACTTTCCGTCCGTCGCAGGCGCCGTCGCCGTCTCCACCGACGGCCGGCTCGTCGTCGCCGGCGCGGACCGGCTCCATTTCCGGGAGCCGGACGGCACCCTCACAGCCGGTCCGAGCATCCTGACCGGGATCGATCGTCGTTTCAACGACGGCAAGCCCGACCCGGCCGGGCTCCTGGTCGCCGGTACCAAGAGCGACGCCCGCACCGAGTCCCTCCTGAGGTTCGAAGCCGACGGCCGGGTCACCGTCATCGATGACGACCTCACCCTGTCCAACGGCATCGGCTGGTCGCCGGACGGCAGCCGAATGTACAACGTCGACACCTTCGCGCGCCTCGTGTACATGCGCGACTACGACCCCGTGACCGGTGCGACCGGGCAGCGCGCTGTGTTCGCGACCGTTGGCGACGGATTACCGGACGGCCTCACGGTCGACGCCGACGGCCATGTGTGGCTCGCGCTGTGGGGAGCAGGACGGGTGCTCCGTTACTCCCCGGCGGGCGAGATCGTCGGCCGGGTCGACGTGCCGGCTCCGCACACCTCCTCGGTCGCTTTCGCCGGGGCGGACCTCGGCACTCTCGTCATCACGACGGCTCGAGAAGATCTCACGTCCGAGCAACTGCGCGACGACCCTCACTCGGGTCGCCTCTTCACCCTCCGGCCGGGAGTCAGCGGCGCGCCGGTCGCCCTCTGGTCGGGTACGCCCGCCTCACCGAGACAACACCCCACGAAAGGTCCAGCATGAAACTGCTCCGTATCGGCCGGTTCGGCCAGGAGGCTCCCGCGGCCCTCGCCGGCGAGGCGCACTTTGTCGACCTCTCCGACATCGTCGACGACTTCGATGAGAGCTTCTTCGGGTCCGGCGGTCTGGAGCGCATCGCGCCCATCGTGGCGGATCGTGTCGCCTCCGGGCCGCGGATCCCGCTCGCCGGTCAACGGATCGGCGCTCCCATCGCACGCCCCCACCAGATCATCTGCGTCGGGCTGAACTACAGCGACCACGCGAAGGAGACCGGGCAGGCCGTTCCCACCGAGCCCATCCTCTTCACCAAATCGCCGAACACCATCGTGGGACCGAACGACGACGTGCGAATCCCGCGCGGCGCGACGAAGCTCGATTGGGAGGTCGAGCTGGGCATCGTCATCGGAAAGCGCACCAGCTACCTCGACTCGGTCGAGCAGGCGCGCGACCACATCGCCGGCTGGACGCTCGTCAACGACGTCTCCGAGCGCGCCTTCCAGATCGAGCGCGGCGGCCAGTGGCTCAAGGGCAAGTCAGCGGAGACGTTCAACCCGGCCGGCCCCTGGCTGGTCACGCAGGATGAGGTCGGCGATGTGCAGGAACTCGGGATGCGCCTCGACGTCAACGGCGTGCGCCGACAGACCGGCTCGACCTCCACGATGGTTTTCGACCCGTACTTCATCGTGCACTACATCAGCCAGTTCATGGTCCTCGAACCCGGCGACCTCATCAACACCGGCACTCCGCCCGGAGTCGGGATGGGCTTCCGCCCCGAGATCTGGCTGCAGGCCGGCGACGTGATGACCCTGGAGATCGACGGCCTGGGAACCCAGCGTCAGACAGTCATCCCACCGCGATGAGAGCACTCGTCGTCACCGGCCCGGGCACGCGGAGGTGCGGGAGGTGGAGCGCCCGGTCGCCGCCCCCGGCGATGTGGTCGTCGACGTTCACCGCGCCGGGGTCTGCGGCACCGATGTGGAGCTCTTCACCGGCGAGATGCAGTACCTCCATGATGGCGTCACGACCTACCCGGTGCGGATCGGTCACGAATGGATGGGGACGGTCGCCGAGGTCGGCGACGGCGTCGACCCCGCCTGGCTCGGCCGCCGCGTCACCGGGGACACCATGCTCGGCTGTGGAGTGTGCCGTCGGTGCCTCCGTGGGTACCAGCATGTGTGCGCCTTCCGTGGCGAGCTCGGGGTGCGCGACGGCCGGCCGGGAGCGCTCGCCGAACAGGTGGCGGTGCCGGCGACTTCGCTGCACGCGCTCCCCGACTCCGTCGACGACGCTGCGGGGGCTCTAGTCGAACCCGGCGGGAACGCCTTCCGGGCGGCCGAGGCCGCCGCGACGGCCCGGGCGAGCGCGTGCTCGTGTTCGGGGCCGGAACCATCGGACTGCTCGCTGCGATGTTCGCCCGTGCCCGCGGTGCCGAGGTGCACCTCCTCGGGCGCAGCGAGCGCTCCCTGTCATTCGCCCGGTCGCTCGGCTTCGCGAACGCGTGGTCGGATGCGGAGCTGCCCGAGCTGCCCGAGCTGCCGTGGGATGCGGTGATCGACGCATCGAACGCCCCGGAGCTGCCCAGGCGCGCCGTCGAGCTGGTCGAGCCGGGGCGACGGATCGTGCTCGTCGGGCTCGCGGGCAGCCCGAGTCTCATCGATACGCGCGCTCTCGCTCTGGCCGATGTCACCGCCGTCGGCATCCTGAGCGCCTCGCCCGGCCTGACCGGAACGATCGACGCCTACGCATCCGGCGCCGTCGATCCCCGAGGGCTGGTGGCGGCAACGGTGTCGCTCGACGACGTGCCCGCGATCCTTGCGGGGCAGCGACCCGCGCATGCCGGGCCGGGGCCCAAGTTCCACATCGACATCCGAAGCTCTGGAGGAAACCCATGACACGTGCACTCATCACCGGCGCAGCGAGCGGCCTCGGCGCCGCGACCGCCACCCGACTCCGCGAAGACGGCGTCGACGTCGTCCGTGTCGATCTCGGTGGCGACTGCGATGTCGTCCTCGACATCACCGACGACCGGGCCGTCGCTGAGGCCGCCGCCCGGATCGGAGCCGTCGACATCCTCGTGAACTCGGCGGGGATCGTCGGGCCGAACACACCGCTGGTGTCGACGACCTCCGAGCAGTGGCGCACCGTTCTCGACGTCAACGTCGTCGGCACGGTCGCGATGATGCGAGCCTTCGTGCCCGGGATGGTCGAACGGGGATGGGGGCGGGTGGTCAACATCGCGAGCATGGCTGGCAAAGACGGCAACCCGAACCTGTCGATCTACTCGGCGTCGAAGGCGGCGGTCATCGGTCTCACGAAGTCGGCCGGGAAGGAGCTCGCGACGACGGGCGTGCTCGTCAACGCGATCGCACCAGCCGTGATCGCCACCCCGATGAACGACGACACCTCGCCGGAAGTGCTTGCGCACATCACCAGCCTGATCCCGATGAAGCGGGTCGGCACCGCGGCCGAAGTCGCCGAGCTGATCGCCTGGCTCACCTCTGACAAGGTGAGTTTCTCGACCGGCGCGGTTTACGACATCAGCGGTGGACGCGCGACCTACTGACCGGTCGCCCCGGTCGAGGGGCCGTCCACGATCGTGCGGATTTCGCCGACCGTGTCGATCAGATCTTTCAACGGTCGACGGAAGGCGAGGGCGCTGACGCTGACGGCTCCGGAGACGGCGCCGCCCGGGCCGAATCTGCCGGGCACAGCGATGCAGTTGATGCCCAGCTCGTTCTCCTGGTCGTCGGAGGCCCAGCCGCGGTCGCGGGTGACCTCGAGTTCGTGCCACAGTCCGTCGAGCGTGCCGATGGTGTTCGCGGTGGGTTGCGCGAACGGTCCACGGCCCACGACGGCGGCCAGCTCGCCCCGGTCGTGGCAGAGGCGGCTGAGGAGGAGCTTGCCGACAGCGGTTCGGTACGCCGGGTTGCGGCCGCCGATCACCGAGGTCAGCCGCACCGAACCCGAGGCGGGGTCGACCTTCGCGCGGTAGACGACCTCGGTTCCGTCGAGCACGGCGTAGTGCGCCGTCTCGTCGAACCGTTCGCTGAGCCGCCGGAGGACGGGCTCGATCGCGAGCCGCTCGGGGCGGGCGGCCTGGTTCTCCAACGCCAGCCGTACGAACTCGTCGCCGACCACGTACAGCCCGCGGCCGAGCTGGGCCGCGAAGTTGGCGCGGCGAAGCGAGGCGAGCGCCCGATGCACGGTCGATTTCGGGCTGTCCACCGCCTGGGTGAGTTGGTCGAGCGTCGCCCCCTCGGGTCTTTCGGCGAGGGCGACGAGGACGGCGAGCACGCGGTCGGAGCCGACCAGGCGCTTCGTGCCGGTCTCGACGGTGGCGGGGTGTGGATTCGATGCCATGCGAGCACCTCCTGTCGAGCGCGACGATCGAGTCCATTCTATCGGATCGATATTCCGATAATCGGGATCGCGCGACGACAGGAGGTGCGGCGAAGATCAGCCGATCCGCAGGAGGCGTGCTGCCCGCTCCGCCGGCAGCGTGACGAGAATCGCATCCCCGTCCCAGGCGATCCCGGTCTCGACGTCCGTCGGGAACAGCACGCCGCCCCGCCGGTTCGGCGCGAGATCGCCGAGCGGGATCCGCACGGTGTCCTCGCCGCCCCGCCTCCAGACGGCGAGCAGCAGGCCCTCGTCGTCGATCAGGCCCTGCGCCACCCAGTCGTCGTACCAGCCCGGCAGCCCGAGAGGCCAGACCGGGAGCATGCCCGGGATGCGTTCACGGTACGTGCGGTACACGGCCATCGCCTCCGCGACCGTGCCGAGCTGGGCGGAGTCGAGCTTCCACATCCCACCGCTGAGCTGGGGGCGGGCGAGCAGACCGTTCACGATGGAGAACCGGAGCTCTTCCTCCCCGAACTCGGGCTGCGGGTAGACCCACACGGCGGCCTGCTCCGGCGTGACGCCGCTCGGTGCCCCGGCTGCGATCGTCGCCGATCTGATGTGGTCGGTCTGGTCGCTGGTCGACAGGATGGAGAACTCGGTCATCGACGCATAGTCGATACGTGCGCCGCCGCTCGAACAGTTCTCGATGACGAGACCCGGGTGGCGCTCGAAGAGCCCGCGAATCCACCGCAGGAACCCGCGGTGGTGCTCCAACAGGGCGTCGCCGGCGCTGCTCGTGCCCAGATCCGACCCGACCCCGCCGTTGATGTTGTAGTCGAACTTGAGGTAGCCCAATCCGTAGTCTGCGACGAGCCGGTCGACAACCGCGTCCATGCGGGCGATCACGGCCGCCGAGCGGAAGTCGAGCTGGTGCCGACCCTGGCTGTCGATGCGCGCGCCGTGTCGGGCGAAGAACGCCGACGGGGGGAGGCGGTCGGCGACCGGGCTCTCGACGCCGACGACGTCGGGCTCGAGCCAGAGGCCCGGGATCATGCCGTGTTCACGGATGGCGTCGAAGACCCGCACGAAACCGTTCGGGAACCGCGCTGACGACTCCGTCCATGCTCCGACGGTGTTCCACCACCCGGACTCGTCGGCGTACCAGCCGGCGTCGACACAGAAGTACTCGCTTCCGGCCGCGGCAGCGGCCGCGATCACCGGCAACAGCTTCTCCTCGGTGGGGTCGGCCATCAATGCGTTCATGAAATCGTTGAAGATGATCGGCAAGCGCTCGTCGTCCGCGTTGGGGCGTCGCACGATCCGCCGATACTCGGTGAGCGGGCGCAGTGCGTCTTCCAGGCGGCCGGGCGTGCAGGCGATCGCGAGCGGAACGGCGGAGAATGACTCGCCCGGAGCGAGAGCGCGGTGCCAGTGGTGCTCCTGATCGTTCGGTCCGCTCGCGGAGAGGTACACCGAGGCGAGGTGGTCTCCGACCTCCCATTGCCACGAGCCGTTCGCTTCGATCTGCCAGGCCCAGGTGCGGTCGTTGCCGAGGTCCTCCAGGGCGCCCATCGGCAGGTACTCGGTCGTCGGCTGGGTGCCGATGCTCGAGACGGACACCCGCGACTTCGACGAGTGCACCCCCTCCTCTGTGAATCCGACGTCGACGATTCCGAGCGAGGGGAGCGTGTGCTCGGTCCAATTGAACTCAGCGAACAGGGTGTTGTGCGGTATCCGCAGCCGCACCCGCTCCCGCCAGTCGTCGTCGCGGAACCGGGCGAACCCGTTCAGCGTCAGGCTCGACAGATGCTCGAGGGTGATGGGCGCGGCGGAGTCGTTGACGACCTCCTGCTGCGCCCGCACGATCGGGAGCTCGCCGAAAAGCGTGAAGACGGAGCGCAGCCGCACCCCCTCCGGAGTACTCTGCACGATCTCCAGCTCCGAACCGCCCGTCGTCGCGGTGACCCGGTGGCTCACATACCGGAGCGACTCCGAGGTGCCCAGGGCGACGTGGCGCTGCCCCTGGGGAGGCGCCCGCCGGCGATGAGGACCTCGGCGGGAGCGGTGGCGGTCCTGGCGGGGATGTCGTCGGGCACGCGCCCGGCGACATCCAGCCCGACGATGACGGCGCGGCCCGCCTCCAGCGAGACGCGGAGGCGAACGGTGGAGTTGCCCCAGTCGATCAGCTCGCTCATGCCGAGGGACCCGCCGCGAGCACGCTCGTTTCGTTCGCCCAGGGCGCGTCGACGACACGCGTGGGCGAACCGGATGCGACGGCGTCATTGATCGCGAGGCTGAGGAGCTGGTCGTGGCAGCCGTCCGCCGCGGGATACACCGGAGACCCACCCGCGGCGTATTCGGCCATCCGGTGCATGAGCTCCGCTACCGCCAGTTCGTCGTCGTTGAGTCGCGCACCCCGAAAACGGTTGCGCCAGAGCACGTCGTCGCCCCAGGAGACGGAGTCGACGAACCAGCCCTCGAGGTCACCGTCCGCTCCCGTCGCGGTGCGTTGCAGGCGGCCGGTCGTCACGTGGCGCGGACCGACGACCGAGGAGACCTCGTCGTCGGCGAGCTGACCGCGCTCGCCGTACACCTCGATGTGGCGTGGGCGGAGGGGGGAGAAGTACTGCTCGAAGTCGAATTCGTAGAGGGCGGTGGTGTCGCCGAAGCCGAGCCGTGCGAAGGTGCGGCTCGGCACATACGCCGCCGGTTCGTCCTGCCAGTCGTCGCGCCCGCGCACGGAGAGGACGGGCATCTCCGCCGCCCATCCGGCGATGTCGACCGGTTCGAATCCCGCGCCGAGGAAGGCCCGGATGAGGCTCACGCCGTGATACCCGTGGGCGACCGACATCCGGGTGAAGGAGATGTCGCCGAGCCGGCCGGAGCGGGCGAGGGCGAGCCGTGCCGCAAGGTGGGGCTGGAACCGGTACTGCTCGGCGACCTGCACCCGCAGATCCTTGACGTCTTCGTAGAACGCGAACAGGGATTCGCGCGTCGGCGCAGGCGGTGTCTCTGTCAGAACGGCGTGGCCGGCGCGGGCGAGGGCCACCGTGAGTTCCGGCGCGGTCTCCGGCGGCGCGGCCACGACGACGAAGTCGTAGTCGCCGGTGCGGAAATCGTCGAGTGACGTCGTCGCGTCGAGGCCCCACTTCGCCGAGACGCGCTCGGCGGACGATGCGCTTCGCGTGAGCACGCGGGCGATCTCGAAATGCTCGGGGAGCATCGAGGCCGCTCGGATGAAGTACTCGCCCCGCCAGCTCGCGCCGATGACACCGATGCGGGCCGCCATCAGAGCTCACGTCCGTTGCGTCCGCCGCCGGTGCCGGAGTAGGGGGCGCCGGGGTTCCAGTCGTCGGGTCGGTCCGGCTGCGCGTCGTCGACGGGGAGGGTGACAGTGCCGTGCTCGCGCGCCGACCGATAGGCCGCCTCCACGATCTCCAGGGCTTGGAGCGACGAGTCCGGGATGCTGTAGTCACGTCTCCCGTCGGCGATCTGCGCTGCGAGGTGTTCGAGGTGCCGCTGGTGGCCGCTCACCTCGAACGGGGTGACGTCGATGCGCACGCGATCGTGCCCGGGGGTCACGAGAGTGTAATACGGCTCATACGCCCCGAACTCGATGAACCCGTTGTCGCCGACGATGCGGAAGAGCGCGACGGTGTCGTTCCGGGACATCGGCACGAAGTCACCCGTGTGCATGAGCACGCGCACGCCCGATTCGGTGCGGGCGAGGGTGATCGCGTCCGTCTCGACCTGCATTCCGTCGCGGAATGTCTTCGTCGACGCGTCGGCCGCGGCGAGCACGAACTCGACCGGCTCTCCTCCGGTCAGCGAGACGAAGAACTGCAGCCAGTGGATGCCGGCGTTGATGATGTCCCAGCTAGTGCACTCGATCTCGACGACCCGGAGCGGACCGATGTCTCCCCGACGCACCCGCTCGACGATCTCGAGGGCGGCGGCCTGGGCCATGAGGCCGTGCGGAACGACGACGGGCAGGTCGGCGTCTTTGATCAATCCGAGGATCTCGCGGCCGGCCGCCGTGGTGTCGCCGAGAGGCTTCTCCACGAGGAGCCCTTTCAGGCCGGGGATGCTGAGAGCCGCGCGGGTGAGCGGTAGGTGGGTCGGAGCATACGTCGAGACGCACACCACATCGCTCGGGCTCGAGGCGAACATTTCTTCGGCGCTCGTGTATGTCCGGATCGCAGCATCTTTCGCACGGACCCGTTCGAGGGCCGCCTCGCTCATATCGGCGACGGCGACCAGGGTGAAGTCGTCTGATGCGATGAGTGCGTCGATGCTCAGGGTGCCGCCGGCTCCGGCCCCGATCACGGCTGCGGTCAGGGGTCGTCGGTCGCTCATTTCTCCTCCTTGAGAACGGATGCGGATCGCAGTGTGCGCCCGCAGCAAGGAAACTCTATCTGATAGGTTGGATTCGTCAAGGGTGAGTTCGGCGTCGCGCCGCACGGTCGAGCGGTCTACCCTTGGGGGATCTCGGACAGAGGACGCGAATGAGTCAGAGCAAGCCGAACGGCGAAGGGGCCGACGCCGCGAGCAGCGCAATGCGCCGCGTCGTCGAGCGCGTCGAGGAGTTGGTCTTCGACGAGTTGGAGCCGGGCCATGAGCTTCCGTCGGAGGGCGCGCTGGCGCAGGATCTCGGCGTGAGTCGCCTGACCGTTCGCGAGGGCATGCGCCAGCTGAGCGCACGCGGGCTCATCGAGGTCCACAATGGCCGGAAGCCCGTGGTCGCCGCACCGAACGGGAAGGGTGTCGGTGACTTCTTCCGCACCGCGATCCGCCGCGATCCGCGTGCTCTGCTCGACCTGCTCGAGGTGCGTCAGGCGATCGAGGTGCAGGTGGCCGTTCTCGCCGCCCGCAATGCCAGCCGGGCCAGCCTCACGGCCATGCAGGCCGCGATCGACGGCATGAGGCGCTCGATCGACGCGCCGGAGGACTTCATCGAAGCCGATGTGCAGTTCCACGAGTTGTTGGCCGCCGCGAGCGGCAATCAGCTTCTCACGATCCTGATCGAGGAGCTTTCGGACTCGCAGCGTTCGTCCCGCGTGCAGAGTGTTCTCGGGCACGAGCGCCTGGGGCGCCGTCTGGACGAGGTGCTCGACCAGCACGCCACGATCCTCGGCTGCGTGGAGCGTCGCGACGAGGCCGGCGCGGCCGCCGCTATGCGGGTGCACCTCCGCAGCACCGAGCGCGACCTCACCGCTGCCCTGCGCTGAGCTTCCCGCCCGCACTGATTCGGTGCTGAGCGGCGACGCACCGACGGCCGTCGCAGGGTTCCCCCCTGCCTGCAACGATGCGCTGAAAGCGGGGCATGGCGGACCCCTTCGCGCCGCCAACGATAGAGCTGCTTCAAAATCTATTGTTGACTTTGGGTGCAACCTATCTGATACTTTCATTTCGTCGGGCACCGTTGCCCGCGGAACGACACGAGGGTGGATCGATGAAGATTACGCAGATCGTCACGACAGTCGTCGGCACGCCATGGCGTGAGCTGACGTTCGTCGAAGTCGAGACGGACGACGGCCGGGTGGGTGTCGGCGAGGTGCGGATGGTGAACAAGACCGAGACCCTCCTCGCCGCGATCCAGGAACTCGCCGAGCGATACGTGATCGGAACCGACCCCTTCGATGTGGAGCGCATCGCCTGGGGTGTTCTCTGGAAAGAGTACGGCCGGGCCGGCGAGGTCGCGCAGTCTGCGCTCGCCGCGATCGACATCGCGTGCTGGGACCTGATCGGCCAGGCGTGCGGTCAGCCGATCTGGCGGCTGCTCGGCGGCAAATTCCGCGACGTCGTGCCCGCCTACGCGAACGGGTGGTACCAGGGTGACCGCGACCCGGCGGCGATCGCCGAGTTGGCGCAGACCGTCGTCGCCCGCGGCTACCGCGGACTCAAGCTCGACCCCTTCGGGGCTGCCTCGGCCGACCTCAGCACATCCGAACTCGACCGTTCGGTGCGCATCGTCGAGGCGGTTCGGGATGCTATCGGCGACGATGTGCAGATCATGATCGAGATGCACGGCCGGTTCCGCTCGGCCACCGCCACCCGCGCTGCCGCAGCGCTCGACCACCTCGCGCCGACCTGGCTCGAAGAGCCGGTCCCGCCGGGCAACATCCACGGGCTGCGGAACGTGCGACGCTCCACCCGGCTCCCCATCGCCACCGGCGAGCGCATCCACGAGCTCGAAGAACTCGCCCCTCTGCTGGAGGAGGGCCTCGTCGACACCCTTCAGGTCGACCTCACCCACTTCGGTGGGTTCACCGGGCTTCGCCGCGTTGCGTCGTGGGCCTCGGCATACAACGTGCCGCTCGCGCCGCACAACGTCTGCGGCCCGGTCGGAACCGCCGCGAACGTCCACTTCGGCATCGCGACGCCCAATTTCCAGATCCTGGAGCACTTCAACGACTTCGCCGACTCCTGGGTGCTCGACCTCGTCGACGCCCCCCTGTCGGTCGACCCGGCAACGGGCGGCTTCGCCGCTCCCACCCGACCCGGTCTCGGCGTCCGCCTCGACCGCGAACGTGCAGCCGAACACCCCAGCAACGGTGCGACCTTCAACCTCTTCGCCGTCGGGTGGGAGAAACGCGAGGGCACCCCCTTGACCGCGGGCCTCGGCTCGAACTGACCCTCGCTTCCCCCGGAGCGAGTCGTGCACCACCACAGAAATGGAGTCGGAATGCAACGCAAGATGAGGCGATCACTGTCGATCGCCGCCACGGCAGCCATCGCCTTCGGCCTCGCAGCCTGCGCCCAGTCGGGCTCGTCTGCCGGCAACGACGATGGGTCCTCGACAGGCACCATCAAGGTCTGGGACCTCCTCGTCGGCAGCGACAAGAACTGGAAAGCCGTCATGGACAAGGTCGACACCGAGTTCGCGAAGGAGCATCCGGGCGTCAAGGTCGACCGGATCGCCCAGCCGGCCGACCCGGCCACGATCCACCAGCTGATGCAGGCTGCAGCGCAATCGAAGAACGGCCCCGACCTCGTGATGATCTGGGCCTGGGGGGACGTCCTGACGCTGAAGCCCTCGCTCGTCCCGATCGACAAGTACATCTCGCAGAAGGAACGCGACAGCCTCTCCGGTTGGGAAGGCGTCACCTTCGACGACAAGACGTACGGCGTTCCGATCGGCCTCCAAGGCCTCGGCATCTCCTACAACACCAAGCTGTTCGAGCAGGCGGGACTCGATCCCGACAAGCCGCCGACCTCGACCGATGAGATCCTCAAGGCGTGCACGGCGCTGAACGCCGCCGGCATCACCCCGATCGGCGGCGGCAACAAGGAGGGCTACCTCAGCGGTTGGACCACCTCCACCCTCTATGCCGGATCGGCCACCACCGCGCAAGCGCAGAAGACGGCCACATACACGGCGCCGTTCAACGCCCCGCCCTTCTCCGACGCCGCTGCCGGCGTCATGAAGCTCGTCGACGGCAAATGCTTCGACCCGAACATGCCGGCGACGCCCTGGTACCCGGACGGGTTCCAGAAGTTCCAAGACGGCAAAGCCGCCATGCAGTTCACCATCTACAGTCAGTTCGCCTACATGCAGGACCCGAAGATCGGCCCGTACGTGAAGTTCATCCCGTCGATCGAGAACACCCGGAAGCCCGAGTTCTTGCCGGCCGGCGCCATGAACGTCTGGGCGGTGACGACCTTCTCGCAGCACAAGAAGCTTGCGGCCGAGCTCGCGCTCTTCCAGGAGAGCGCCAAGTTCCAGCAGGAACGGCTCGACAAGGCCGGCTACTTCCCCAACAACAAGGGAGTCAGTCTCGATGAGTTCCTGAAGACGCACGCGGGCGCCGCCCCGCTCGTCGACATGCTGAAGAAGGGGGAGAAGACCTTCCTTCCGGTGCACAACATGCAGGACTCGAAGACGAACGACATCTATCAGAGCCAGCTCGAGCTCGTCATGCTCGGGCAGACCACTCTGAAGGATGCGCTGCAGGCGACCGAGGACTCGCGCAAGCAGCAGTTCCCGGTCCTCATGGCCAAGTAGACCGGAGATCAGGACGATGATGAGCACGAATGTGAGAGCCGATACGCCGGTGGGTGTCACCGGCGGCAGACGCCGGGTGCGCAAGTACTCGTCGTTCGGAACGCTCGCCCTGTTCCTCGGGCCGTCGCTGCTCATCATCGTCCTGCTGCGGATCTGGCCGGTGATCCAGGGGGCGTTCATCGCCTTCACCCAGTGGGACGGCATCCGTCAGCCGGTCTTCAACGGTCTCGACAACTTCGACAGGATGCTGCACGACCCGGTGCTCCTGACTGCGCTCGGGAACACAGGCAAGATTCTGATCCTCGCTCCAGTGTGGATCCTGGTGCCACTGCTGCTCGCGGCCGTGATCCACGACCGGATTCCCGGGGCGCCCTTCTTCAAGATCTCCTATGTGCTCCCGGTGCTGGTCTCTCCGGCTGTCATCGGTGTGCTCTTCGTGATCATCCTCGGCCCGGACGGCCCGCTCAACATCGCGCTGAGGTCGATCGGTCTCGGTGCACTCGCCGTCAACTGGACTGTCGACACGACCCTCGTCATGTGGATCGTCGCCGGGATGCTGATCTGGTCGACCTTCGGCCTGGGTGTGCTCCTGTTCAGCGCCGGGCTCTCATCGGTCGATGAGAGCCTCTACGAGGCCGCGCGCATCGACGGCGCGAACTGGATCCAGCGGTTCTGGTACGTCACGGTCCCCTCGGTGCGTGGCGTCGTCGAGTACTGGACGGTGATGGTCGTCATCATGGCGTTCTCCTCCGCGATCGTGCTCGGGTACGCCTTCTCGCAGGGCGGACCGGGATACTCCTCGACGACCGTCGACCTCTTCATCTACAACCAGGCGTTCCGGTACGGGGCGCCGGGATACGCAACCGCGATCGGCATCACGCTCTTCCTGCTGATCGGCATCCTGCTCGTGATCTTCCTCCGGCTCTCCCGCCGGCGGGGAGAGAACATGTTCGACGATTCGGGGACCCCACTGTGACCGTTCTGCACTCTCCGCGCGTGGCCGACGAGGACACCGCACCCGCACCCTCGCCCCGTCCCGGCCGCCGCCGGCGTCGGCTCTCACCCGCGCGGTTCGCGGTGGTGATCATCTGCGCAGCCGTGGCCGTGTCCACCATCTACCCGTTCGTCTTCATGGCGTTCACCTCCCTGAAGACTCCGCAGGATTATGTCGACAACAAGCTCGGCCTCCCCATCCCGCCGACGCTGCAGAACTTCTTCACCGCACTCTCTGGCGACCTCGGAATCTCGTTCGTGAACAGTGTCGTCACGGTCGGTGCCGGCACGATCCTGACGGTGATCCTCGGCTGTATGTCGGGGTTCGCATTCGCGTTCCTGCGGTTCCCGTTCCGGGGCGCGCTGCTGCGGCTGATCATGATCATCATGGTGCTGCCGGTGACGGTGCTCATCCCGCCGATCTTCAAGGTCATCCTCGACCTGGGTCTCGTCGACACCTATCCGGGCCTCGTCCTGCTTTACGTGGGGCTCAGTATCCCGGCGGGTGTGTACATGATGGCGACCTTCTTCCTGGCGATCCCGCGGGAACTGGTCGAGTCTGCGCGGATCGACGGCGCATCCCCGTTCCGTGTCTTCCGCAGCGTCGCGATCCCACTCGCCCGCCCTGCGTTCATCACGCTCGGGACGTTCACCTTCTTGGGGTTGTGGAACGAATTGCTCTTCTCACTGCTGATCATGTCGAGTCCGGACCATCGCACGCTCCCGGTTGCCATTACCCTCCTGCGGCAGAGTGTGCAGAACCCGACCCTGGTTCAGGATGCGATCATCGCGGCCGGTCTACTGCTGTCGGCGGCGCTGCCGTTCCTCCTATTCGTGCTGTTCAACCGGCAGATCACGCAGGGCATGGTCGCGGGAGCGCTCAAGTGAGCCCGCGCCCGCCGATCGCGGCCGAGTTGGCGGCACACCTCCCCACGGGCGAGCCGTCCCGCCCGTTCGTGGACGGGCCGCAGGGCGTCACCGAGCTTCGCGCCGCCATGCGCGAGTACGAGGAGTCCGTCGCGGAGGTGCGGGAGCAGACCGGGGCGCAGATCGATGAAGTGGTCGTCGGCGGTGTGCCCGTGATCGTCGTGCGCCCGCCCGCCGGCGACCCGCAACGCGGCGTCGTGCTGAACATCCACGGCGGCGGTCTGATCGCCGGGAGTCACTTGTCCGTGCTCGGTTCGAACGTCCGCACGGCCCTCGGACTCGGCTGCACCATGGTCATCCCCGACTACCGGCTCGCACCGGAGCATCCCTATCCCGCGGCGCTCGACGATGTGCACGCCGTCTGGGAGTGGATGCTCACCGGCGGCCTCGGTGCCGAGACCGGCCTCAGCCGCACCGTCGTCATGGGTGGGAGCGCCGGCGGGCTGCTCGCCGCGAGCCTGATCCTCCGGCTGCGGGAGCGTGGTGGCGACGGCCCCGACGCCCTCGTCTTGGTGCAGCCGCAGCTCGACGATCGCAACACCCAGCCGTCGACGCACGAGATCGATCTGGCCCACTTCTGGGACCGGCCGTCGAACCTGCAGAGCTGGGCGATGTACCTCGCCGGAACGGATGCGCTCCCCGTCGAGGCCGTCCCGGCACGCGCGACCGACCTCGCGGGGTTCCCGCCGACCTTCATCGAGATCGGGCAGGTCGATCTCTTCCGCGATGAAGAGCTGGAGTTCGCCGCCCGGTTGAGCCGGGCCGGTGTCCCCGTGGAGGCGCACCTGTGGGCCGGCGCCTTCCACGGTTTCGATGGGCTCACCGAGACCAGAACGGCACAGCGCGCCATCGCCGACCGGCTCGCCTATCTGCGGTTCGCCCTCTCAGGCGCCTGAGCCGGCGCCGTTCCCCGTTCGTTCCACCAGTACAACGCTCCACGCACTACGCCGTACCCATCCGCACGTCCACAGAGACTCGAGGAGGAGTCATGAACCGAGCGTCATCATCTTCAGCCGGAACCTCCGGCACCACAGGCCGCCGGACATTCCTCGGCCACGCTGCGGCGGGTGGGATCGTGGCCGCCGCCGCGCTCGTCCCCGTCGTCGCAGCCGCCGAACCGGCCGCCGCGGTCGGGGTCGCCAAGCCGAAGCCCAAGCGAGTTCCGTCCGGTGTGCCGAACGTCTACAACGTGACCGACTACGGCGCGGCCGGCAACGGCACCACTGACGACACGAGGGCCATCCAGAGCGCGATCACGGCGGCGCAGACGGCCGGTGGGGGCGCCGTCTACCTGCCCTCCGGCACCTACAAGACGACGTCGACGCTGCTGATCTCGGGATCGAACATGACGATGAAAGGGGAGGGGGCCTCGACCATCATCGCGGCCGCCTTCGTGGCCGGCGACATCATCCGGGTTGCACGGGCGTCGTCCTCTGCGCCGCTGGTTGCGAACGGCCTGTTCACCGACTTCGCGATCCGGTCGACGGTGAAGAAGACCAGCGGAGCCGCCCTCGCCATGGATGGCGTTCAGGACATGCGGGTGTGCAACATCCACGCCGTCTCGCGGGTGTACTCCGACCCCAACAATCTGTGGGATTCGTTCACCTTCCACGACTTCACGATCGTTGTGCTGGAGAACTGCAAGATCATGGCGCAGAACAAGGGGATCACCTGCTGGGGCAATCAGGTCGGCGCCGACATCTGGATCACCGGCGGCACGCTGTGTTCGTTCACCCCGATCGGCGTGCACGTCGGCGGCGGTGTCGGCGGCGTCTATTTCGACGAGTTCCTCTGCTACCTCAACGGAACCAATGTGCTCATCGATGACGCCATCGGCGGAACGGCGAACCGGGAGATCATCTTCAATGAGGCCGTCCTCGACGGGTCGTACAGGCACAACGTCGAAATCAAGACCAACGGCGTCTACGTGCTGACCTTCCAGAACACATGGTTCAGCAACTCCGGTTTCGACGGCCAGGCGGGCCACCCGGACGGCTGCCTGCTCCGCGTCCACCCCGGTGCGATCCTGCACCCGTCAAATGTCACGGTCTCGGGCTGCAAGATGTTCAACGGGTTCGGTTCCGGCATCTTCGCGGAGTCGGGAGCGTGGACCATCACCGGAAGCGACATCAGCCTGAACGGGCAGGGGACGGCCGGCGGCTACGGTGTGCTCCTCGACTCCGACGCATCCGGCACAGTGATCAGCGGCAACTCGATCCGCACGAACGGCAACTATCCGAGTGCGAAGCCCACCGGCGTCGGGGTGAAGATCGCCGCCGCTGTCGACGACTACCTCATCACCTCGAACAACCTGACGGGCAACGGCACGGCCGCCCTGCAGGACGGAGGCGGCGCATCCAAGATCGTCGACCTGAACCTCGGCGTGTGAGCGCCGCTGCCGCTCCACCGTATGAAGGCGGAGCGGCAGTCATCGTCGATCGGACGCGGTGGTCGCCGCTACTCCGGGAGCTCGGTGACCAAGGTCCCCGTCCCCAGCGCGGTGGCGAGCGGCTCGTCCGGGTGCTCCTGCGCGAACCGCGGCCCGGCCTGTCCGGTCTTGAGGCGCTTGCGGAGCACGAGGAGCCACCACAGGAACGCCAGGACGACGATTCCTCCGAAGACGTACCCGTTGCCCGCGAATGCGGGAAGGAAGAGGAGGGCGAACTCGACGGCGAGGAAGACGACGAGGCTGATGATCAGGAGGGGGATCCGGGCACGTCCGAGGTCGAACGTTCCAGGCTCGGCGGCGGGGATCCGATGGCGGATGGCGGCGATGAGCAGCCCGATCGTCTGCAGCACATAGGTGGTGAAGAAGGCCAGCGTGGCGATCCCGAGGAAGTAGTTGAACGCCTGAACGCTGATCAATGCCGAGAGGAGCAGCAGCACCGACACCACACCGAGCGTGATCACGGCCGTCGACGGTGTCTTCCGTTTCGGGGCGACGTGTCGCAGAGAGCGTGAGAACGGCATCATGTTGTCGCGGGAGAGCGAGTACAGCAACCGGGTGCCGACGAGCACATTCGACAACAGGCACACGAGGATGTTCGTGAGCGCGATGGCGACGACGATACGGGCGAAAACCGGGCCCAACTGCTGGTCGATGATCTCTTCGATCGGCGCGGTGGAGGTGGCGAGCGCTGCCGGGTTCTTGATCGCGAGCACATACACGAGGTACATGAGGAACTCGATGATGCACGAGGCGGCGAAGGAGTAGAACATCGTTCGGGGGATCACCCGCCGCGCGTTCTTCGTCTCCTCGGCCACATCGGCGACGGCTTCGACACCGACGAGCCCGAAGAACGGGCCGAGGGAGGCGGACAGCCACGCCAGGATGTAGGGGGTCGCTTCGTCGGGGCTCTTGCCGATGAACAGCGAGGAGAACGGCTGCGCATTGTCGGGCACCACGATGAGGACGATGCCGATGGTCAGGGTCACGCCGACGGTCACGACGATCTCCAATCCGACGCCGATGTTGTTGATCATCGTCGCCAGGCGCACACGGTAGGCGTTGATCAGCACGCAGACGGCGACGACGCCGATCGCGATGAAGATCTGCTGAGGCTGGGTGAGATCCCAGCCGAACACGCTGCCCAGGTATCCGGCGAAGATGTAGCCGAGGCTGGTCATGCCGCTCACCCAGCCGATCAGGGCGGCGTAGCCGGTGAACCATCCGAATGTCGAGCCGTTCAGCCGGCTCGTCCACTGGTAGGCGTAGCCGGCGAGCGGGATCTTCGCGGCCACATCGGCCGCGATGAGGGTCCAGAGGAGGAACACCGGGATCGCGAGGAACAGCGTCCAGATGAACGGCGATCCGGCGTTGAGGTAGCCGGCCGCGAAGCCGGTGAACACGGCCGTCGTGGCGCTGATCGTCGAGAAGCCGATCGCGAACGAGGCGATCCTGCCGACGGAACGATCCAGCTTCTGCTTGTAGCCGAACTCTTCGAGGCGGGCATCCTCGTCTTCGCCGACGGTGCGGGGAGGAGGGGTCAGCGAGTGCTCTTCGGGTGTGGTCGAGTTGACCATAACGTCTCCTAGCTTCGTTGCCGGCCGAGGCGGTCGACCCGCGGGTTGTTCAGTAAGTGAACCGAGGAGGTGCCATGCGGTGGAAGGTCGGAGCTCTTATCTATTCATAAGCGGAGTGAATCAATCGGTCGGGCGTTCCTGCTGGGAGCTGGAGAGCATGTGTTCGACGAGTCGGCGTGCGGGGGTCGTCAGCCGCTCCGGTCGCCAGGCGATGGCGGTGTAGCTGACGGGTCGATTTGAGATCGGAACGAAGTGGATGCCGGGGCGGTCATACAGGCGCACCATCGAGGAGGTGGTGAAGCTCAATCCGACTCCGCGGGCGACCAGGGTGGTCTCCGCCTCGTAGGTGGCCGCCTCGGCGGCGATGATCGGGGGCTTGCCGCCGCGCGCGTCGGCGGCATACCAGTACTCGCGCCATCGTCCGGCGGATTTGGGGGCGACGACGATCGGCTCGTCGAGCAGTTCTTCGATCCGCAGCTCTGTGCGGCCGGCGAGGGGATGCGCGCGAGGAAGACACGCCACCCACGTCTCCTCGGCGACGATCGCCAGCTCCATGTCCGGCACGTCGACCGGAGGGCGGAGCAGAGCGATGTCGGTGGCGCCGGAGGCCAGCCCTGCCGTCGGATCGGAGAAGTCGTACTCGACCGTCTCGATGGTGATGTCGGGGAAGACCCGCTCCACGCTGTCGAGCAGCTGGAAGAGCAGATCGGCTCCCGTTCCGATGAGATAGCCCAACCGCACATGGGAGTAGTCGACCAGCATGGCCACGGCTTCCAGCGCCGAGTCGACCTCCGCGAGGGCCTTGCGCACATGGGGGAGCCATTCGCGCCCCGTCGCCGTGAGGGCGACCGAGCGGGTGTCCCGGTCGAACAGCCGATCCCCGATGGTCCGCTCGAGGTTCTGGATCGCCGAGGAGAGGGCCGGCTGCGTGATGAACAGCTTCTCTGCTGCGCGTCGGTAGTTCAGCTCGGTTCCGAGCGCCTCGAAGTAGCGGAGCGCGCGCAGGTTCACGTCGGGGAAGGATCGCATCTCGCCTGTTCCATTGATAAGCCCTCGTTATGTGGTCATTGTAACTAGCTGTTTCCGCCGGGCGCGGGGGCCGCCCCAGACTGAACTCCCAAGCCGTCGCACAAACGAAAGCAGGCAGGACATGCGCAGTCAGGGTCACTCGATCACCGTGGAGACTCCCGCTCGTCAGGAGTTCTTCGATGTGACTGCGCAGCTGGAGGAGTTCGTCGCCGCGGCCGGTGTCACCGAGGGAATTGCGGTGGCGTACTCGCCGCACACGAGCTGCTGCGTGATCCTCCAGGAGGAGTCCGAGGACACGACCTATTACGGCACACAACTGCTCCTGCAGGACACCCTGAACGTTCTCGCCACGATTGCTCCGCCGACCCGGCACGAGGGCCAGTATCTGCACCCGGGCCCGATCCACATCCGCAACGCCGGCGAACTGCGGAACGAGTTGCCGGAGTGGGGGCTGAACACCGACGGTCACATCCTCTCCTCGATCCTGGGCCGGTCGGAGACCGTTCCGATCACCGGCGGCCGATTGGTGCTCGGCGAGTTCGGCCGCGTGTACTTCGGTGACCTCGACTCGGTCCGCGCGCGCACGCGCACCGTCCACTTCCAGGTCATCGCGGGCTGAGCGTGCTCGTCTACGCCGTCGACCTCGGCACCACGAACCTCAAAGCGGTGCTGTACGACGAGCAACTCCGCCGACTCGCCACTGCGTCCACCCCCGCGGTGTACCGGCGCGAAGGGGTGCGCGTCGAGTTCGACCCGGAGAGCCTCTTCGACTCGGTGATCGAGCTCATCGGCCGCTGCGCCCGCCGGGCCGGAGCAGTCGGGAACGGTGAGGCGACCATCGTCCTGACCGGTCAGGCCGAATCGCTGGTGCTGATCGACCGGGACGGCGAACCGGTGCGGCCGGGCATGTCCTGGCTCGACGACCGGGCCGTCGCCGAGGCGGTCGAGCTCGGCGATCGGTTCGGCCTCGACGAGGCGTTCGCCGTCACGGGCGAGCCGTTCCCCTCGGCGACCTGGCCTGCCGCCAAACTCCGCTGGCTGAGCCGATACGAGCCGGAGGCCATCGCGTCGGCCGACTCGATCCTCATGATCAAGGACTACATCGTCTTCCGGCTCACGGGCACGGCTGTCGGGGAGGTCTCGACCCGGGGGTTCACCTACCTGTGGGATGTGCCCAACGGCGGCTACTGGCACGAGATGATCGAGTTCTGCTCGACACCCGCCGACAGACTTCCGCCGGTCGTGCCGGCGGCAACCGATCTGGGACTCGTCTCGGACGAGGTTGCAGCCCTGCTGCCGCCGATGACGACATACCGGGTCAACATCGGGGCCCTCGACCACTTCTGCGCGATGGTCGGAACCGGTTCCTACGGCGGAGGCAGTGTCAGCGAGTCGGCGGGAACCGTGCTCTCCCTCTGCCTTCTCGCCCCCGATTGGCGATTCGACCCGAAGCGCAAGGTCTCCTTCCACACTGGCCTCCGCCCGGGCGATACCGTGCTTTTCAACGGTGTCGACGGTGGGGGCGCTGCGCTGGAGTGGTACCGCATCCAGGGACTCGGCGGGATGTCGTACCCGGAACTGGAGAAGCAACTGCGGGCGCGAGACCACCGCAACCCGCCCATGTTCCTGCCCTATCTGACGGGGATCAACCCTCCCGACTACTTCACGCAGGCCAAAGGAGCTTTCCTCGATCTCGACCTCGGCCACGATCGTGTGGACCTGGCCTATGCGGTGGAGGAGGGGATCGCCCATCTGCTGCGGCGGAATGTCGAGTACTTCGCCGCCGACCCGGCGCAGGAGCTCGTCTCGACCGGCGGCGGTGCCGCATCCGCGTTCTGGAATCAGCTGAAAGCAGATGTCTGCGGTGTCGACGTCGTCGTGCCCGACGAGCTCGAGGCGACCTGCCGCGGAGCCGCGACCCTCGCGCTGGTCACGGCCGGGGTGCTCGACGGTTTCGAGGATGCGTCCCGGCTGAATGCTCCGCCCGCCATCCGGTACCGACCCTCCGACGACGGCCGCCGCGCTGCGCGGTACGCCCGCTTCGACAACTACCTCCAGCGTCTCTTCGGCGACCCTGGCGCACCGACCGAGAATTCTGGCACCGAGAAGAAGGACACACGATGAAGCTGTGCTGCTCGTCCCCGATGGTTCCGGGGACAACCCTGACGGCGAAGGCCGAGCTCCTCAGCGAGTGGGGATACGACGCGATCGCGGTGTTCCAACCGCTCGAGACCTGGGACGAGGATGTGCGTCGCGAGCTCGCCTCTCTGGAAGGCCGCACGGGCATCCGACCTGTCGAGTTCGTGCTCACCGATGAGATCTACGGAAACGCGATGTCGTCAGACCCGATTCTGCGCGAACGATGTCGAGCGATGTACCGCGAAGCGGCGGGCGTCTGTGCCGAGCTCGGTGCCGTGACCGAGATCGAGTTCGAGTACGGTCCGCAGATTCCGCTTCCCCTGTTCGAGCCGTTCCAGCAGCTGAGCGCGGCGCAGCGGGAGGCGTTCGTCGAGTTCTACCGCGACATGCTGAGCATCGTCGACGGCACCGAAGGCCGTGTGCTCCTCGAACCGATAAACCGCTACGAGAGCGGCTACCTCAATCAGGTCGCCGACAACGTCCGGATCATCGAGGCGGTCGGGCACCCCAACGCCGGTCTCCTGCCCGACCTGTTCCACATGTCGATCGAGGAGGTCGACCCCGCGCAGTCATTGCGTGACGCAGGGGAGCACATCGTCCACGTGCACCTCGGGGACAGCAACCGGCTGCTGCCCGGCCACGGGCATCTCGATTGGCCCGCCATCATCGGCGCGCTTCGCGAGGTGGGGTACCGCGGGTTCCTGAATCTCGAATGCTCCACCGAAGGCGACCCTGCACTCAGCCTCCCCCCGGCGGCGGATCGGCTGCGAAGGCTCATCGGCGCATGACCGAGCCGCTGAGGGCGCCGTTCTTCGAGATCGGGCCGAAGAACCTGCTTCGCCGCCGCGAACTGGAAGAACTCGCCCGGGCTGCCGGTGCCGCGGCGCGGCAGTACGGCGTCGACGTGGTCCTGACCGTGCCGAACGCGATGGTCGCACCGATCGCCGAATTGGATACGGGCATCCGCGTCTTCGCCCAGAGCATGGACTGCGATCCGCTCGGTCCCTCCTTCGGGCGCATCACCGCGGAGGCGCTGCTCGACGCCGGTGCGGTGGGCGTGATGCTCAACCACGACGCCGCCCCACTGGATGCCGAGACGCTGGCAGCGACGGTGGTCCGGGCACGGGATGCGGGCCTTCTGACCATCGTCTGCGCGGGAACAGAGCGCGAGGCGCTGAGCCACACCGCCCTCCGCCCGACGGCCGTGCTGTTCGAGCCGCCTGCCTTGATCGGCACGAGCGGTCCCGGAGAGCGGGACTGGATCCGGCCGATCACCGCGGCCATGCGGCGAATCGACGACGGCGTGCTCGCCATGCACGCGGGCGGCGTCTCCTCGGCGCTGGTCGCTCGAGACATCATGGCCGCCGGTGCTGACGGAACCGGCTCGACCAGCGGAGTCCTTTCCGCCGAAAACCCGCTCAGCGCCGCGGGCGAGTTCATCGCCGGCGCCCGGGCCGGCTGGGATGACGCACACACCACGACAGACCTGTGACGACCACCGACAACAACAGAAAGAGAAAATGATGGACACCAACCTCAAAGGCAAGACCGCAGCGATCACGGGAGGGGCTCGCGGGATCGGTTTCGCGGTCGCGCGATCGCTGGCGGCGGAAGGTGCCGACATCGCGCTCCTCGACCTCCTCGACACGGTCGAGGAGGCCGCCCAGCGGATCGAGGACGAGTTCGGCGTGCACGCGTTCGGGCAGCGCCTCGACGTCACCGACCAGGATGCGACGAACACCGCGTTCGAGGCGATCGCCGAACGTCTCAGCGTTCCGCAGGTCCTTCTGACGGCGGCCGGCATCGAGATCAACGGCGACTCGATCGACGTCACGGCCGCGCAGTGGCGGAAGGT
Source organism: Leifsonia poae (assembly GCF_020009625.1). Classification (NCBI taxonomy): domain Bacteria; kingdom Bacillati; phylum Actinomycetota; class Actinomycetes; order Micrococcales; family Microbacteriaceae; genus Leifsonia; species Leifsonia poae. The sequence continues at coordinate 1,862,706 of NZ_JAIHLP010000002.1, read as the reverse complement.
CATCGACGTCAACCTGACCGGGACGTTCTTCTCGGCACAGGCTTTCGGGCGGGGCCTGCTCGCCTCCGACCTGCCCGGGAGCGCGGTGCTGATCTCGTCCATGTCGGGCGAGATCGTGAACGTTCCGCAGTGGGCGGCGTCGTACAACTCCTCGAAGGCCGCGGTCGCCCATCTCAGCACGTCTCTTGCCGTCGAATGGGCGTCCTCAGACATCCGCGTCAACTCGATCGCACCCGGCTATGTGCTCACCGACCTCACCCAGCAGATCATCGATCGCGAGCCGGAGCTCGAGGCCGACTGGATCTCGCGCATCCCGCAAGGCCGGATGGCGACACCGCAAGATCTCACCGGTCTCGTCGTCTTCCTAGCGTCGAACGCGTCGAGCTACCTCACCGGGCAGCAGATCATCATCGACGGCGGATACACCTCCATCTGACTCGGGAGTGGGGCCCACCGGGGAGAGGGGATCGCATGTACGCCTATGTCGCGCTCGCCGCGGTGATCGGCCGTCGGCGCTTCACGCACAGGGAAGGTACCGACGGCGGTTCGACGCCCGGCGCGAACCGGCGCCGAATCGGTCGCTACGTCGCGGGCGAAGGACGGGGCTCCCGGGGGAAGCCGTCGATCAGCGCGCCGACGATGCCGGAGAGCCGGGGCTCGACCTCGACGACGGAGTGAGCGAGTTCGGGGTCGGAGGTGTAGAGCGCCGCCAGATGAGTCGTCGGCGCGGCCATCTGCCAGAGGGCGCCGGCCATCGATGTCGCCACGGTGACCACCTCACCTGCGTTTCGTGAAGCGATGCCCGTGAGTACCGTGATCGCATCGGCCACCGTTGCGATGTCTGCGATGACGCGACGTTTGAAGGCGCGAACGGTGTCGTCGGAGACGTGGCGCTCGAGATTCAGGGCGGTGTGGGCGAGCAGATCGCAGAAGAGCGGCCGCGTGGCGAGCGACCGGGCGATGGTGGATGCGATGGCAGCCGATGACGGTGCGTCCCCGTCGCCGGCAGGCGCCATCGCGGCGAGGGTCGATGTCATCTCGGCCGTCCATCGATCCCAGGCATCGGCCGCGATCCGAAGGAAGATCTCCTCGCGGGTCTCGAAATATCGCAGCATCGTGGACTTGTGCATCCCCACGCCCTCCGCGATAGCGGTCAGCGTCACTTCTCGCACACCCCGCTCGGTCGCCAGTTCGACGGCTGAGGCGAGGATGGCCGCCTCGCGAACCTGTTTCGCGTCGGCGCTTCTGGCCCGGGTGAAGTCGATGGTGGACATGGACCCAGGTTACCGCACCCGTGTTGCGTTACTGCGGACGGGCGTGGCCGGGGCGTGGTCGGTGGTCGGCATCCGGGGTTCGTGCTCAGCCCATGCCGCGCAGGCTCGGGGCGTCGGTGAGTGTTTCGGCCACGGCCCACAGGGATGCGGCGAAGTCCGGCCCCTGCCGCGCCGCGCGGGGGATCCCGATCCGTTTGGTCGGCCCGGTGAGCGTCCGGTTCGGTCCGAAGTACTCGCCCTGTCCGGCGGATGGATCGGCGGCCGCGAAAAGGATGGGCTCCGCCCCCTGCGTGACGTCCTGCGACGGCAGCAGGGTGCGGCGCGCGGGTGGTCGAGCGTCTTGCGCGCTGCGCGCGAGGTTCCTGCCGGCCACCTGCAGGTTCGTCCTCGTGTATCCCGGATGGGCGATCGTGGAGCGCAGAGGCCACCCATTCTCGTGTGCGACATCGGCGAGGTGCAGTCCCATCAGCAGGTCCGCCAGCTTCGATTGCCCGTAGGCTGCGCCCGGTCGGTAGGAGTCGTGCCAGTTGAGATCGCCGAACCGGATCTTCCCGCGGTGTGCCACGAGGCTGGACATCGTCGCGACCCGGCCTGCCGGGGATTCGAGCAGTCGGGGCAGCAGCAGATTCGTCAGCAGAAACGGGCCGAGGAAGTTGCTTCCGAACTGAAGCTCGAAGCCGTCCGTCGTCTCGAACCGCCTCGGCGGTGTCATCACGCCGGCGTTGTTGATCAATGTGTCCAGTGGCCGGCTTTCACTGAGGATCTCGTCGGCGAACGCCCGCACACTCGCGAGGTCGGCGAGGTCGATCCGGCGCACATCGAGCTCGGCGCCCGGCGCGGCGGTGAGGATTGCCGCCCGCGCGGCCTCCCCCTTCTCAAGGGAGCGCACGCCCAGGATGACCGCGGCGCCAGCGCCGGCCAGACGCTTGGTGGCCTCCATTCCGGTTCCACTATTGGCGCCTGTGACGACGATTCGCCGCCCCGACTGGTCTGGCACTGAATACATGTCTGCCCCTCGCTCGCTGCGCCGATGTTAGCACAACCGCGTTGCGCTATGGTGGGCGTTTCGGTCCGCGCGAGTGGCGGCGATTTTGTTGGCGCCGGGGGCTGCGACCGGTGGAGAGTAGGGGCCAGGGTTTCACTTCTCGAGAGACGGTGGTGGGAACGATGTCGGAAGGCACCAGACTCAACGGTTCGGTCGGCGGGGTCGGCGGGGGTTCGCGTCCACTCGCCGTCTTGGCGATGGATCATCGCGCTTCTCTCGTCTCCCAGGTCTACGGCATCCCTGGTGACGTGGATGCGGCGGCCGAAGGCCGGATCGGCGACGACAAGTTGAGGGTGTTCGAGGCGGCCGTGAGTGGGATGCCCGACCTTCCGCCCGGCGTGCGTCCGGGGGTACTCGTCGACGAACGCTACGGCGCGGAGGTTGCCCGTCGTGCTCGGCATCATGGCTTCGCCCTCCTCATGCCGATCGAGCGGTCTGGGCGGCCGTTCTTCGAACTCGAATACGGCGACTTCGCCTCGTCGGAGTGGCTGGACCACGTCGCAGCATTCGATCCGGATTTCGTGAAGGTGCTGATCCGGGACAATCCCGGATTCGCCGCCACTGATCGCCTGACGCAGCTGGAGCGCCTGGCGCAGGTCAGCCAGGCTCTGGATGCGGCCGGTCGCAGGCTCGTCATCGAGCTTCTCGTGCCCCAGGCGTCGGAGTCGGGAGCGCCCGATCAGCAGACCTTCGACGACACGCTTCGCCCGGCGATGACCGTCCAGCTGATCAGGGAGTACCACAGGGCCGGCATCGAGCCGGCGATCTGGAAGCTGGAGGGATACGACTCGGCCGACGCGGCGGCGGAGGTCGCGGATGCGGCGCGTGAGAATGGCAGAGACCGGGTCGAGTGCATCGTCCTCGGGCGCGATGCCGGCCGGGATCAGCTCGATCGTTGGCTCTCGGTGGCGGCCCCGACCCCGGGTTTCGACGGTTTCGCCATCGGTCGCAGCATCTGGCAGCAGCCTCTCATCGACCGACTGGCCGGGAAGACGGATGAGGCGCGCTTCCGCAGTACCATCGCGGGCTCATTCGCGCACTTCGCGACGATCTACCAGGCGGCGCGGGACCGCGCTCGCTGAAGACGGTGGGGGCCGCCTCAGGCGAGGAATCCGCCGTCGACGGCGAGGTCGGCGCGCCGGGTGCAGAGCGCGGGGCGACGCCACTGAGAGTGGCGGCGCCCCGCGAGGACAGACGTCGCTGTCGGTGCCCTACCGGCTCTTGCGCGGCTTGATGAACGTCTCTTCCGCGCGTTCGCGTTTGGCCTCTCGTTTTTCCTTGAGGGTGAGTTTCGGTTCCTTCTTCGCGTTTCCTCCGCGGGGTGACCGTCCTGACATGTGCATCACGCTTCCCTTCGTCAGCTGGCGTGGTTCGAATGACCATAGCCCATTCCGTGACGGAAAGCATCTTCCCGCTGATCAGCAAAAATTCGGCCCGGTCGCGTCTGTTTCGGGCTATGGTGGGGGATTCATCTCGAGGGCAGTGAAAGGTGGCGATCGGCGATGTCCGACCTGAATCGTGTGGTGTGGATGACCCTGGACGTTCGGAGACAGCTCACCCGTGAGTTGGAGGAGCTGAACGCCTCGCATGCGAACAGCCTGGCCGAGACCGCGCGGATGGATGGCCGGATTCGGGAGATCGAGATCCTGCTGCGTCAGGCCGAAGTGGGCACGAAGCCGGATGACGGCTTGGTGGAACCCGGCATGGAAGTCACCGTCAGATTCGACACCGACGGAACGTCCCACACATTCCTGATCGGGACGAGGGAACTCCTGACACGCGACCCGTCGATCACGATCGACGTGTTCTCGCCGGAGTCTCCCCTTGGCGCGGCGATCATCGGCAGATACCCGGGCCAGAGGGCCTCCTACCTCGCCCCCAGCGGGTCGACCGTGGGGGTGGAGGTTGTCGCGGCCAAACCGTTCGCCAACGGTGCGGTCACCGATTTCGAAGGCGCTGCGTGATGAAGAGCGCCGCGCGATCGATCGCTTCGTCGGCTTCGTCGATCGTTCCGACGAATGCCGGGAAGACATGGGGTACATGAGCGACAGTGTCGAGGATCACGTCGACTTCCGCGTTTCGGGCGCGTTCTGCGAGCCGCACCGCGTCGTCGAGCAACAGCTCGTTCGTTCCGACCTGAAGCAGGATCGGTGGAAAGCCGGTCAGGTCGGCGAGTATTGCGGGTGCGAGCAGGGGCTGGGCCGGATTCCGGCCGCCGAGATACAGCTCACCGGTGCGGGCCATCGCCTCGCGGGTGAACAGTGGATCGATGCCCTCTTTCGTGAACATGGACGCACCGGAGCGCGTGTGATCGAGCCCCGGTGAGAAGGCGACCAGGCCGGCGGGCATGGGCAACCCGGCCTCCTGGGCGGCCACGCAGGTCGTCACCGTGAGTCCGCCGCCGGCGGAGTCTCCGACGAACACGATCGAGGCGGAGTCGATGCCGTCGTCGAGCAGACCTCGATATGCGGCCAAGCCGTCGTCGAGCCCTGCGGGGAACGGGTGTTCGGGGGCGAGACGGTAGTCGAGCGAGAGCGCCCGCACGCCGCTGCGCTCGACCAGATGGGCAGTGAGCGCCATCGCCGTCTCGGGGGAGCCGAGCGAGAAGGAGCCCCCGTGGAAGTACAGGATCGTGCCGGATCGTCGTTCCCCCGTCGGCTCCACCAGGACTGCCGGGCGATGTCCGAGTTCCACCGGAGTGCGGGTGACTCCAGCGGAAATCGGGAATCCGCTCATGAAGTGCGCGAAGCCCTCCCGCATCCGCTCGACTGAAACCGGGCCGGATGGCTGCGGGGCTTGGCGCAGGGTCTCATCAAGTGCGTGTCTCTGTTGCCGGCTCATGGAAGCTCCTTGGTGCACTCCCGAACTGCATGCCCGGGCATCTGTTGCTAGACTATATGCCATGGCATCTACTTCGACGACGCGCGAGCTGGCTTCGTTCTTTGACGACCTGGTGCGTTGCGAGACGCGTCTCTACAACGCGCTCACCGAGCGACTACGCGGCAAACACGGAATCGTCGCGACGCAGTTCGAGTTCTTGCGCTACTTCGACGCCCATCCAGGGGCGCGCGTCGCGGACGTCGCCACAAACTTCGCAGCGGGCATCGGCGCCATCAGCAAGGGTGTCGACCGTCTCGAAGCCCGCGGTTGGGTGGAGCGCCATCCGAATCCCGCTGACGGTCGCTCGTCCCTCGTCAGCCTCACTGGAACCGGGGCGGCGCTGCTCGCGGAAGCCGAGGTCTCGTTCCAGGACACGCTGGTGGATCTCGTGTCAATCGAGCTCGCGCCCGATCAGATTCGGGAAGCTGGAGCTACCCTGGGAACGCTTCGAGCCGCGCTCGAACGAGCGCGCGTCGGTATTCCCGTCGGATGATTCACTCCCGCGCAGAGCACCGTCGACGTGACGGTGGTGTTAACGTCGCTTGACATGACGATCAACACTTCAGAGGTTCTTGTTGCTGCCTCGCCTTCAGGCGTGTGGCGATGGCTCGTCGAGCCCGAACGGGTTCGGCAATGGCAATATGGCAGTGAGCTGATCACGGACTGGCAGCCCGGCGGTGCCATTCGCTTCCGAAACGAGTGGGACGGACAGGTCTTCGAACAGTGGGGAACCGTGCTCGAGGTGAGCGAGCCCCACAAGGTTCGATACTCGTTGTTCTTCCCGCGCCCGGGACTGGAGGATCGTCCTGAGAACTATCTTTTCGTGACCTACCTTCTCGAGCGTGCTGGTCACGGCACGAAGCTATCTGTTGTCCAGGAAGACAACCGCGAACCGGGCTCGGGCGGCGCCGATGATGTCGCCGATGAGAGTAGTCCGAACGTCCTCGACGTGTTGAAAGGTCTCATCGAGTCCGAATAGTTCGGTGGTACGTCATGATGCTCCGGTCTGCAAAGACGAGCACGGCGCCGAGTGCGCTGACGATGATCATGATCACGGCGAGCAGGTGCAGATCGGCGTCGTTGGCTCCGGCGTGGAAGGTGATCGCAATGACCGCGGAGGAAGCGATCGAGCCGATGGAACCGAAGGTCTTGAAGAGGCCGGATGCGGTGCCGATCTGCTCGGCTGGCACCTGTTGATAGAGCATCGTCTGGTTCGCGGAGACCACGCATCCGAGAGTGACGCCGAAGCCGAGAGTGATGATCGCGATCCAGATGATAGGGGTGTTCGCGGCGAGGAAGAGTACGCCGGCCGACGCCACCAGGCACGCTGCGGCTGCGGCGATCAGCGGAAGGCGAACCAGATTGCGGCGGGAGACCGGCCAGGCGAGGATCGCGGCCAGCCCGCTCATGGGCAGCAGGAGCAGGCCGGCTTCCCTGGGGGACATGCCACGGCCGGCTTCGAGCCACTGGGTGAGCCCGTACAAGACGCTATACACGCACAGCGCCCCGAGCGCATAGCGGAGGTGCGTCCGGGTCAGGGCCCGGTTGCTGGCGAGCAGGCGTACATCGAGGAACGGTCGGGTTGCGCGCCGTTCCCACCACACAAGGGCGGCACCGAGCAGGATGGCGGCGATGAGCGCGGGCAGGTTGACCTGCGGTAGGTCGAGAAGGAAGACCAGGAGCGCGGCGATCGTCCCGCCGAATCCGACGATTCCGGCCACGTCGATGCGCGTCGCGACCTCACGCACCGACACCGGCCCGGCGATCGGTGCGTCGCGGGGAACCCAGGCCAGTGTCATCGCCAATGCGGCGGCGGCGACGGGGATGTTGATGAGGAACGCGGTGCGCCAGCCCCAGGTGTCGACCAGCACGCCGCCGATCGGCAAACCGAGCGCGGCGGTGGCGCTGCCGGTGATCACCAGAGCGCCCAGTACGCCGCCGGGGGGCGTGTCCAGTCCTGCCGCGCTCGCCCGCCGGCGGATGAGTGCCATTGCCGAGGGGTACACGGCGGCGGAACCCACTCCGATCAGCACGCGGCCGATCACCAGCGTGGTCAGGTTCTGCCCCAATCCGCCGATCAGGCCGCCGGCCAGTACGCACAGCATCCCAACGATCAGCACGCGACGAGGCCCGAACTCCTCCGCGAGCTTCCCGCCCGTTGGCTGGGCGATCGCGCTGGCCAGATACAGCGCGGAGACCAGCACCGCGGTCTTCCCGACCGAGACATGGATGCCCGCCGCGATCGGCACCAATGCTGTAGCGATCAGGGAGGTGTTGATCGGGTTCAACACAGATCCGGCCAGGAGCGGCAGCACGAATCGCCACCCGAACGCCTGCGATGTCGTGGCCTTCAGCGTCATCGCAGCAGGCCCGCGCCGAGCCGTTCGATCAGGGGTGCCGCGGTGAGCAGTGCGCGCAGCTCGTCGCTCGTGAAGCTCTCGATCAGCACCTTTGTGATCTGGTCCGTGCGGGTGTCGCGCCGATCGGCAAGCGCGCGCATCCCGTTCTCGGTCATGGCGAGCAGCACTCGTCGTTTGTCCCGGGGATCGCCCTGCCGTTGGAGGAGTCCTCGTCGCTCCAGCTCCGCTACCGTGACGCCCATTCCTTGTGGCGTGATGTGTTCTGCGCGAGCCAGATCGCTCGCCGTAGACGGTCCCAGCTGGTCGAGCCGAGACAGCGCCAGAAGCTCCGTGAACGCGAGCTCGCCGCCCGGAGGCAGTTGTCGTAGATGCCGGGTGAACACCGCGACGCTGTTCTGGATGGCGGTCGCGATCGCCGCCGCGTTTATATCTTCAACCATATTGACAATATAGTTGATTAAAAGGATTTCACAAGGGCGCGAAGCTGGCCTGACGAGCCCGGCCGATCACAAGGGCGACGCGCGCCACCGGGACCGTCAGCGGTTCCCGACCAGGGCCGCGATGCGGTGGAAGATTCGGGATACATCGGCCGGGTAGTTCGAGACGACCTGCGCGCCGTGCTCGCGCCAACGTTCGAGGACCTCGACGACCTCCTCGAACATCTGATTCGCTTCCGCTTCGGTCAGCATCGCGGCGCCCAGGTACACTCCGCGCGCCGCGCCGGGTTGGCGGGGGAGTCGTTCGGTGACGATGTCGCGCATCCACTCGAGCTGTTCCGTCTCCAGAATGTCGGCGGCCGGCGAGTCTGATGATGCGGAGAGCCCTTCGGGATGCGTCAGCCGCCACACCCGGTCGCGGCCGTCGCGCGCGAACTCGGGCGCGCCTTCGACCAAGCCCGCCTGTGCGAGCGCGCGGAGGTGGTAGCTGATGGTGTTCGCCGGCTCGCCCATCACGACGGCCAGGTCGGCGGCGCGGCCGTACTTTCGAACGGCGAGCTCCCAGAGGATGCGCTGACGAAACGGATGCGCAAGCGCGCGCAGCATGCCGGGATCGGTCACATGAAACGACGGCTCGACCATTGGACCAGCCTAGCAATTCATACAGCAAGTATTGCGCAATCTTTCTTGCGCAATTATGGTCGTCGTCATGAGCATCGAATCGCCCGTCAGCGGGCCCGTCGCCGAGACGTCACCGAGCCTCTGGTCGAACTCGGCATATCTGCTGCTGATGTCTGGAAAGACCACGCAGATCATCGGGGCCGGTCTGGCGTCGTTCGCCGTGCCACTCATCGCGTTCGCCATGACGCGGTCGGTGGTCGCGGCCGGCGTTGTCGCAACCGTGGGAGAGCTGGGTGCGCTGATCGCCACTCTTCCCGCCGGTGTCATCGCCGATCGCTTCGATCGCCGACGCCTTCTCGTCGTCTGCTCGGTCCTCGGCGTTGTCGTCTGGGGCTCGCTCGTGGTCGCCGACGTGTTGTCGATCCTCACTGTGTGGCAATTGGGCGTCGTCGTGTTCATCTCCGCGGTCCTCGGGTCGTTCTATCAACCGGCCGAGAGTGCGGGTATCCGCCAGGTCGTGCCCGACGATCAGTTGGGGTCCGCGATGGCGGCGATGGAAGGCCGCTCGGCCGTAGCGACTCTCATTGCGGGCCCAGTGGGCGGCGTCCTCTACGGATTCAGTCGCGCCTGGCCGCTCATCGCCAGCACCGTGGGGTACGCCGTTGCCGGCATCTGCGCGGCACTGGTTCGCAAGCCTCTCAATGGAGACCTGACGCGCGCGGCCTCCAGCTCACCAGTGACCTCCCTGCGCGAGGGCCTCCGATTCGTCATGAGCGTCTCGTTCATGCGAACGGGGTTGGTGACTTTCGCCCTGCTGAATCTCGGGTTCGGCGGCGTGCTGTACTCGCTCAACCTGCACCTGATCTCCATTCGCACGTCGCCGGTTCAGATCGGGCTGGTGAACGCTGTGGCCGGCGGTGCGATGGTGCTCGGCTCGATCCTCGCCGGCCCGCTCGTCAAACGGCTGCCCGCCGGCCCGCTCGCGATCGCCTGCCTTCTCTTCATGGTCACCGGTGTAGCTGGGCTCGCGGCGACGAGCACCTACGGCTGGTATCTGATCTGGATCGGGGTCGCGACAGTTTTCGTCCCACCGCTCAACGCCGGCATCATCGGATACGCCGTCGCCGTGACACCACACGACCTGCAGGGTCGCATGAACTCAGTCCTGTCCCTCTCGGCCGTACTCGTCACACCGGTATCACCCATCGTCGCGGGAGCGCTGCTCGTGGCCATCGGCGTCAACGCGTCGATTGCCGTGTTCGGCGCGGTTCTCCTTCTGGGTGTCATCCTCATGGCGGCGAACAGATCGATCCGACGAATCGGTCGACCGGACACCTGGGCGGCCGACCACATCGAATGGCACGACACGCACAACCCCTCCTAGTGCCGTAATTGTGTCGTGGCCTCCCGACACCGGGGCATCGGCCGCCGGGCGACAGTTGTGCAGCGAGCGTGCGAGGACTGCGCGGAGGACGATCAGTGCGTGTGGGATACAACGTCGCGGACCTTTGTCTTGCTGGGGATGCTCCAAAGAAGCCGTTTCGTCGCCAGCGACCGGCTCGCGGTGGATCTTGGCGTGACCACGAGAACCGTGCGGCGAGACGTGGCGCGGGTCCGGGATCTCGGCTATCCGATCGACGCAAGGCTCGGCGTCGATGGCGGGTACTCATTGGAACCCGGCGCTGTTCTGCCGCCGATCTTTCTTTCGACGGACGAGGCCTTGGCCTGTGTACTCGCGCTGCGGCGCTGGTAAGAGGGCTCACACCAGACTTTGGCAGCCAGCGCACTCGGCAAGATCCTGACATCGCTACCTCCCCGGGTGCGGTGGGCTGTCGATGCCGTTGGCGAGGTGACTGTCGACGTGCCCGTTGACGGTCTCGACCTACTCGATGACACCACGGTCGATATGAGCCTCCTCGGTGAGTTGGCGAGATCGTGTCTGCTGCGACGCCGGGTGGCGTTCCTGCACACGCATCGGGATGGGCAATCCAAGGAACGTCGAGTCGACCCTCATGCGTTGGTGAACACGGTTCAACGGTGGTACCTCGTCGCGTTCGATCGATTAGTTCGAGAGCGCCGGCGAAGCGGGCTTCAAACTACCCTCTGGTCGGTTCGGGCGCCCGAACGACAACCTCCATCGCCTCACGAGGCGTCGATGCTGGTGAAGTGGCTCGGCCTTGTTCTGGACGACCAGACGTTGCCGACGATTGCTCACCCGACCGAGCCCGACCCTGCTGCGACTCTCGGGCATTCGTCACACTGTCTGGGGCTGGGATGGCTTCGGTCCAGCTCGTTCGAAACTCGTTCGCGAGGACGCTTCGATTGCGTGAGTCCGGGATAAGAATGTGCCAGTCGGCCCGTTCGGGGACGCTCGTGTCGCTTGTGAGAACGTCCAGCGGGGCCGAATCACCCTCGTAGCTTGCCTTTTCGCATGAAGCCGATCGGTCAGGATCTGCCGCAGTGTCGACTACGGGGTGCCCTGGGCGGCGTGGGATTCGGTTTGGCCGCCTCCGCGCCCGCGAAGGACTTGTGCCATACCGCAGGCGAGAAGCGCGCCGGCCAACGGCCCGACCAGGTAGATCCACAGCTGGGTGAGATTCCCGCTCAGGAGCGCGGGCCCGAAGGAGCGCGCGGGGTTCATCGAGGCGCCGCTGACGGGGCTGGCCCACAGGCCAGCCAGCACGACGTAGGCGCCGGCTGCGACCGCGGAGAGAGCGCCGATGTTCTGCGCACCCGAAGCCGCGCCGAGGATGACACTGACCAGTCCGAATGTCAGAAGCACCTCCACCACCAGTGCCTGTCCTGTGCTGAACCCGGGCCCCGGTGCGGTGAGACCGAGGGTGGTTCCATCCCCAAACGTCAGACGCAAGACGCCGACGGCAGCGACGGAGCCCACCAGTTGAGCGAGTACATAACCGGGAACACGGCGCCATTGGAAATCGGTGCGGAGAGCGAATGCGATGGTGACGACCGGGTTCAGGTGCGCGCCCGAATTCGCACCCATGAAGAGCACGATCGCCGTGACCATGAGGCCGGGTGCGGTGACCTCCGCGACGCGACCGACGGCGCCGTTGCTGATCGTGTTCACAACAGTTGCTCCTGCGGCCACCAGGACCAGAAGGAAGGTGCCGAATGTCTCTGCAACGAGTCGGCGCACCTCGTGAGCCGGGTCGTCGAACTGGTTCACCTGCTGCCGCTGAAGCGGTGACAACGGAAGATGCTCTGCGACCACGACATCTCCTTCCCGGGAGTACTCTTGCCGAAACTAGCAGGAGGTCCCCATGAAAGTGCGTTGGTCACACGATCCTGAACCACACGACTACCCCGCCGCGATTTCGTTCCTCAGCCTCATCACCGACCCTGCACAAGCGCGCTCGCTCGCCGAGGGGCTGGCCGAGCAACCTATCGTGTTCCACAAAGCGAAGGATGTTCTGCGGGCCGCACGGCTGCCACTTCTTCCTCTCGACGACCCGTACGTAGCGAAGGACTTGAAGAGGGTTCGCAAGGGGAAGGCATTGAGCCCGGTCCTACTCATTCGCGGCGCCCTTGGCGGCACGCCTCTCCTCATCGCAGACGGATACCACCGCGTGTGCGCTTCCTATCACGTGAGTGAAGACACGGATGTGTCCGCGCAGATCGTGACTGCCGAGCGCAACTGAGGTCACGGTGACGACGGTTCGATGTCATCGAAGACTGTGCGGTATTCAACCGCTTGAGGCACTTCTACTCGATCGCGCTCCCGGTTCCCAGTACGGGCGAGGATGCCCGGCGCTGACAAGGCGGATCATCCCGATACTCTGTGACGGCATGCAGCGCTGCCGCGTGCCGGTGAAAGGCAGAAACTGTGTCAGCACGAAAGAACATCGCGATCTTCCTTTTCGACGGGGTTGAAGAGCTTGATGCAGCGGGGCCGTGGGAAGTGTTGGCGTACTGGGCGCGCAACTACCCGGAAGATGGCTTCGATGTCTTCACCTTCGCTGACTCCCTGGACCCCATAACGTGCGCGAAGGGCCTGCGCATTCTTCCGGACCTCCGCAGCTCTGAACTACCGGCCCTAGAAGTGCTGATCTATCCCGGGGGTCAAGGGACCCGTCCAGCTCTGTTGAGAGCTGATCATCTGGCGTGGGTGCGGGAGCAGCGAACGCATGTGCCGCTCATGGCGAGCGTCTGCACAGGCGCCCTTGTCTACGCTGCCGCGGGGATCCTGCGCAATCGGCCGGCCACAACCCACTGGGCTTCCGTTGACAGACTCAGTGAACTCGATCCCACGATCACGGTCCGTCCGGATGACAGATTCGTTGAAGACGGGGACACGATCACTTCGGCCGGTGTCTCGGCCGGTATCGACATGGCGCTCCGGCTCGTCGAGCGTTTCTCGAATCGAGAGCGCGCCAGACAAGTTCGCCGTGGCATCCAGTACGATCCGGAACCCCCGGTCTGAGGGCTTCAAGAACCTATCGGGCATCCCACGCGTGCACCATCGACGACGAGAGAAGACGAAGTGACCTTCCCTTCCAGCCATCTCCGCGAGGGACGTTTCGATTCCGCCTCCGTGGCCGACTCCGTCGACTATCGAGTGCTCACACCCCCGAATTGGCGAAGCAACGAGACGCTGCCGTTGGTGCTTCACCTGCACGGTGCCAGGGCATCGTCCGCATCGCTCGAATTTGTACAGCCGCTCTACGAGGAGCTATGGAGTCGAGGGGAACTGCCGCGTGCCGTAGTGGCTTGTCCCAGCACGCCCACGCTCGGGGGTTCTACATCGACCGCCCTGGGGCGGCGTGGGAAACGCTGGTGGCGGATGAGTTTCCTCTGCACGTCGCAAAGACCTTCGGAGAGTTCAGCGCCATTGCGGTGATCGGCTCGTCAATGGGTGGGTACGGAGCACTCAAGCTCGCTTTCAGCTGTCCGTCACGCTACGCGGCGGTCGCAGCGGTATCTCCCGCCGTGTTCCCGGCCGAAACAATCGACGCCGTTCCCGAGCGGAACGTTCCCGGTGTTCTCGGCAAGCTGCACAGCGCGATGGGAGCCGGTTGCGGCGACCGCATCGCGTACAACTCCAACAGCGTTTACGGTCGGTTGCGCGCAAACGCCGACGCGATTCGCCTCGCTCAGCTGCCTGTGCTCATTGATTGCGGCGGAGCCGACGAATTTCTCCTTCACGAGGGAGCCCAGTTTCTCCACCAGCTTTTGGTCGACCTCGAGGTTCCGCACGAGTATCGGGTCGTGGACGGAGCAGGGCATACCGGAGAGTTCACCGAAGAACGGACCCGCGACGCGATCCGCTTTCTTGCCGCAGCGCTGAAACGCGGCGGGCGGCTCTAGCTGTCACGGGAAGCATCGGCGGGAACGAATGTGAGGTCGGTCCGACGAATGCTCGGCCACGCCTCAGCGACTACGACTCTGGATGTCTACGCGGACCTCTTCAAACTCCATCGGGTCGGTAGGTGCCCGCCGCCGCCTACCCCTAGGCACTGGGCGGCGGGCACCGTCCTCAGTCCGCGCCGATAAGCCCCTTGTCATGCTCGCGGAGACCTGTGGCGGACGCTAGGGATACGTGCGTCCGCCGAAATCGAGTGAGGGTGTCTCCCCGGTCGAGGGCGCCCGATTGTGTTGACGCGTGGCCATCTCAGTTCCCTGACCCGACGAGGAAGCGACCGATACGGGTCTCGCCGTCGCTCTTGTAGACCGGAAGCCATTGCCCGTTCGGATAGTTCTTCAGGCGCTCCTGCTGTTGCTTCAGCGCTTGAGCTGGTGACGTCGGTTCCGGACCGCCGTTTTCCGCGCGGGTGAGATCCCGACTGAACATGTAGCCGTTCACCGGGTTCCCGGTCGTGTCTTCGCCCTGGACCTCGATAAGGTCGGGCGCGATGGGGCTGGAGCCTTGCACACCGTAGGTTTGTCCATTGGCATTCTTCGGCCAGTCGGGGACCGGCGCGTACGAGGGCGACGCGCTCGGATCCGTGCTGGGAAGGGCAGACCATCCGGGAAGGCCGATGACGACAGCCGAGGCAGCGACGCTGAGCGCCGCGCCCGCGGTGACGGCTCCGCCGAGTATCCATCGCTGCCGGTGGACCCGGCGTATTTGTGTGGGATTGGTGTCGAAACGGACTTTTGCGGCGAAGGCTGCTTCGAGGGCAGCGCTGCGTTTCGGATCGAAGATGACGGTCATTGCATGCTCCTAATCTCTTCGGCGGAGAGGTCGATCGCGACGATCTCCGCGAGGCGGGTCCGGGCCCGAGAGAGCCGAGATTTCACCGTGCCTGTTGGCACGCGGAGCAGGTTGGCGACCTGCTGGGTGCTCATTTCCTCCAGGACGCACAAGCTCAAGATCTCGCGGTCACGGTCGTCGAGTCGTTCGAAAGACTCCCGGACCCGGGCCGCGATGTCGTCGTGTTGGAGGCGATCCAAGACGTCGCTGCTGTGGTCAGCGATCGGCTCCGGCGCGGGCATCTTGGCAAGGAGTGCCTGGTGCCGTCGGAACGCGCGCACGTTGTTTCGTGCCAAGTTCGACGCAGTGACGAGCAGCCACGGGAGAATGGATGAGTCGTCCGAACTGATGCGGTTTCGCTTGCGCCAGACCTCGGCGAACGTTAGGGCGACAAGGTCCTCCGCGTCAGAGGGAGTGTTAGCCAACCTCAGCGTGTGTCGAAATACCCGGTCGCGGTGACGACGGAAGAGCCGGGCGAACGCATCGCCATCGCCCTCACTGGCCTGCCTGAGCAGGTCGAGGTCGGTCGGTTCGGCGTTCATATCCTGTAATGTCCAGCAGTTCGGTGTTGGTTCCAAGCGCAGCAGAGGGGCACGCTACCGAAGATTCGGCCGCGTGCCCCTCCTTCATCGCTCGCTACTTCTGGATGACTACCCCGGAGGTGGCCTTGACGACGAACTCCCCGATTACGGTGCTGCCGTCGGATGTGTAAACGGAAAGGGTTTGGTCCTTCCCCTGGACGGAGGCTTGCCAGGCCAATACCTCAGCAGGGCTGGCAAATCCCGTTCCCTCCGCTTTGTGAAGGTCCGACAACCCCGGGCCTCTCGGGGTTGGGGATGGTCGAAACGATCGTTCTCCTGGCGGGCCTGGTCGCGACCGTCACAACCGTCATGTTCGGAGGTCAGATCAATGGCGTCATCGTGTTCCCCGTCATGGCCGGCTTCCTGCTCACCGTCGCGGTGAAGGACAAGCACGGGCAACGCGCGCTTTTCGCGCGAAGAGGCCCCTCAAGGCTCGGCGTCTGGGTTAATGGAGAGCTCATATCCTGTTCAGCGCTCCTGTGGTCGTCATTTCCTTCATCCTGCTGTTCAACATCCCGGCCGGGATGCCGACCGGGGCGAAAGAGGTCTACGCCTTCGTCATGTACTTCCTATGCCTTGGCGTCGGCTTCGTCGGATCGAACCTCGCGTATCACACGCTGCTCTCCGTGATCACGAGCAACTCGAAGATGCGTGTCTCTTTGACGGTCATCCGCACCTTCTTCGCGCTCGTGACTACCCTCGTGGTGAACTTCATCACCATCCCGATCGTCACCGCCAATGGCGGAGGCCAGGGCGGCTGGACGTTCATCTCGATCGTCTACGGTGTGATCTCCGCCGTCACCTTCCTTATCGTCTTCTTCGGCACCAAGGAACGAGTCAAGGGCACCATCAAGAAGGATGACGGTGAGAAGCTGCCCCTCGGCGCCACGCTGCGCATCCTGTTCCACAACCCGTACTTCTTCCTCGCGTTCGGGTTCTTCCTGCTCAACTACCTCCTCACCGGAGCAGCAGGCGTCGGAATCTACTACGCGAAAGACGTGCTCGGCGACCCCAACATCTACAGCTTCCTCGGCCTCATCCAGATCCTCCCGCTCATCATCGGGCTGTGGTTCATGCCGGCCGTCATCGGACGATTCGGCAAGCGCAGGCTCATCCTCATCGGCGTCGTCGTCACCGTCGTCGGTGCGCTGATCTCTCTGATCGATCCGACCAACCTGACCTTGCTCATAAGTGGGGGCCTCGTGCGCGCCGTCGGCGGCATTCCTATCGCCGCGGGACTGTTCGCCCTGGTCGCTGATGTCGTCGATTACGGCGAGTGGAAAAGCGGAGTACGCCTCGACGGAATGACCTACGCTGCCGCGACCGCGGGCCAGAACTTCGGAGCGGGTCTCGGTGTCGCACTCGTCGGCTGGCTGCTCGCCGCTGGTAACTACAACGGGCAGGAAGCGACCCAACCAGCGTCAGCCGTGAGCATGGAGGTCTTCCTCTACCTGTGGCTGCCCCTGATCGTCGCTGTGCTGATGGGCGTCATCATCTGGTTCCTCAACATCGACAAGAATCTGCCGCAGATCCAGCGGGACCTTGCCGCGCGACGTGCGGAGCGACACGACGCCGACGCACAAGCCTGACTGAGCCCTCCGATGACGGAACAGAGCGAACTCGGCTGGGCGGTCGTGGGCACCGGCCAGGTGTCCCGGCTCATCGCGGCTGATCTTGCCCTCGTCCCGGGAGCGCGACGCTACGCGGTGTGCTCCCGGGACGCGGCGAGGGCAGCCAAACTCAGCGACGAATTCGGCTTCGAACGCGCCTATGACGACTTCAACGCCATGCTCGATGAGTCCGAAGTCGACATCGTCTACATCGCGACGCCCCACTCGACGCACGCGAAGCTCGCGATCTCGGCTCTGCAGAGGGGCAAGCATGTACTGATCGAGAAACCCATCGCCGCAACAGCAGTTGACGCGGAACAGATCGTCGCGGCTGCCCACGACAGCGGACGATTTGCGATGGAGGCAATGTGGATGCGTTTCCATCCCGCCTACCGCGCAATGCTCGACGCCCTCGCTGCTGGCAGCATCGGCGAGGTGCGGAGCGTGCGCGCGTCGTTCGGTCTGCCGTTCGACGAGCCGGACTCGGAGCGATGGAGTGGGGAGCGGTCGAGCAGCACTTTGCTCGACCAAGGCATCTACCCGGTCACGCTGGCTGTCGACGTGCTCGGCCGGCCCAGCTCCCTTACCGCAACGGGGCGAATCAGACCGGACGGCGTCGACCTGACTGAGCACATCACCCTGGCGTACGACAACCACCGGTTCGCCCAGCTCGGTGCGTCGATGGTGGAGTACTTGGAGCCGAGCGCGTCCATCAGTGGCACCGACGGCTGGATCACCGTGCCCGCGCCATTCTGGGCCGCCGCGAGTTTCGAGACGCGCAGCGGTTCGATCCGAAACGCGTTGGGCCCTCCAGACGTCACCTCCTTCGAGAGGCACGGCTTCGGGTACGTGCCCATGCTCGCCGCCGTCGGGGAGGCCATCGAGGCCGGACTCACCCAGCACCCCACCCACCCACTTGCCGACAGTCTCGAGACCCTCGGGATTCTCGACCTGATCCGGCACACGATGACTGACCAAGTCCTACTGGAGGAAATCCGATGAAGCGTTCACCGTTCAACGACGGATGGCAGTTCCGCGAAAAGGTCAACCCGTTTGCCGAGCTCGGCGGCGAGGTTACCCCTTACACAGATGTCGTCGTTCCGCACGACGCTCAGATCGCGCGAGAGCGAGACCCGAACGGCGACGGCGCTGTCGCGTACTTTCCGGATGGCGCGTACCAGTACCGCAAGTTCTTCAGTGTCCCCGCCGAGCTCGAAGGCAGCAGGGTCGTGCTCGAGTTCGAAGGCGTGTACCGCGACGCGATGGTGTACATTAATGGCGCGTTCGCGGGCCAGCGACCCTACGGATATTCCGGATTCACCATCGACGCCGACCAGTTCCTTCTCCCTGGAGAGGAAAACCTCCTCGAGGTCGAGGCTCGAAGCGGCAAAGACTCGCGCTGGTACACCGGCGCCGGCATCTACCGAGATGTGTGGCTGCACACCGGATCCGACGTGCACATCCCGACGAACGGGCTGCGCGTCTCGACTCCGGACCTCGACGCCGAGGGCGCGATCGTCGAGGTGGAGATCGTCGTCGAGAACTCCCGCAACCGTCCGATCACGGTAGACGTCGAGGCGGTTCTCGCCTACCCGGCAGGCGCCGAGATCGCCAATGGAACGGCACGAGTGACGATTGCAGCGCACGCCACGAGCATCAGCCGGCAGCGACTCTACGTCGCCGACCCGACCCTCTGGTCAGCCGAGTCCCCAATGCTGTACACAGCCGAAGCCAATATTCGTTTCGAAGACGATCCGATCGACCACTCCGCCACCGAATTCGGTATCCGACGCCTTCAGGTCGACCCCGTGCACGGCCTGAGAATCAATGGCGAGACAGTGAAACTACGTGGCGCGTGCATCCACCACGACAACGGCATCCTCGGCGCGGCCACCTTCGCAGCTGCGGAGGAACGCCGTGTCCGCCTTCTCAAGGAGGCGGGCTTCAACGCCATCCGCTCAGCCCACAACCCGCTCAGCGCATCGCTGATCGAAGCATGCGACCGACTCGGGATGTATGTAATGGACGAGACGTTCGACATGTGGACCTCGGGAAAGATGCCCAACGACTACTCGCTCCACTTCGCCGAGTGGTGGGAGCGCGACGTCGAAGCCTTAGTCGCAAAGGACTTCAACCACCCATCAGTGATCATGTATTCGATCGGGAACGAGATCCCCGAAACCGGTGCTCCCGAAGGCGGACTGACGGGCCGCGCCCTGGCCGAGAAAGTGCGTGAACTCGATCCGACACGATTCGTGACGAATGCCGTCAACGGAATGCTGGCCGTCATGGACGACATCAAAAGGCTTGCCGCCGAGAGAGGCGCTGGAGCCGGCGACGGCGCCGGAATCAACACGCTCATGTCCGGTCCGGGCGAATTCATGAACATGATCGGCGCCTCGCCGATGGTGACGGAGAAGACGGCCGAGTCCTTCGGTGTGCTTGACATCGCCGGGATGAACTACCTCGACGCCCGCTACGAAATCGACAAGGAACTCTTCCCGAATCGTGTCATTGTGGGCACCGAGACCTTCCCTACCCATATAGACGTCAACTGGAAGCTCGTAGAAGAGAACAGCCACGTCATCGGCGACTTCACATGGACCGGCTTCGACTACCTCGGCGAAGTCGGCATCGGCCGACCACAGTACCTACTGGAAGGCGAAACGCCCACTCACGGCGGCCCCTTCCCGTGGATCGCGGCCTGGTGCGGCGATCTTGACCTGATTGGAAACAGGCGCCCGGCTTCGTACTATCGCGAGATCGTATTCGGCCTGCGCACCGCACCGTACATCGCCGTTCAGCGACCGCGACCCGAAGGCGCGTCCTTCTACGCGGGACCGTGGACGTGGAGCGACAGTATCGCCTCGTGGACGTGGTCCGGAAATGAAGGCCAAGCGCTGACTGTCGAGGTATACAGCGACGCCGACGAGGTCGAACTGGCACTCAACGGCAAGGTGTTCGACGTTGCGGCAGCAGGCCCACAGAACCGCTTCAAGGCCGAGTTCCAGGTACCGTACGAGGCTGGCGAGCTGATCGCGACCGCCATTCGCGGCGGAGACAGGGCGGAGGTCTACAGCCTCCGGACCGCGACAGGTGTGCCGGTTCTCAAAATCGAGGCTGATCCCGGCGTCCCAGATGACAGGCTCGTCTTCGTCGACATCTCACTCGCCGACTCAGAAGGTCGTGTTTTTACCGACCGCGACCAAGCACTGACCGTGCAGGTCTCCGGTGGGGGCGAACTCCTCGCTTTCGGTGCAGCCGACCCGGCACCCAGCTCGAACTACGCCGGAGTCGAGCACGCGACGTTCGACGGTCGAGCACTGGCTGTCGTGCGCCGCATAGACAGCGGCCCGGTTGACTTCCTCGTCTCAGCCGCCGGTTTTGCGCCGATTGAGACAACGGTTGGAGGTCTTCGCTACGCGGAAGCTCTCTAACGCCATTGTGTGGTCGCTCGATCTCGAAAGGGCTGGTTCGGGCTTCCGCCACGGCGCTCTGTCGGTGGAAAGACATTCACGAGCAGGACTTGTGCGTCCTGCAGGAATCCGTCGTGGCCGAGCCCCTCGACGAACCTCACAGCCGCGTGCATCGGCGGTACTCTCGATGTCTACGCGGATCTCTTCAATGACGACGCGGCGCGCGCAGAAAAGCCCCGCTCCCAGTAGAAGCCTGGAAACGGGGCAGTGGCTCCGACCGGCATCGATCCGGTGACCTTTCGATTTTCAGTCGAACGCTCTACCAACTGAGCTACAGAGCCGAAACCGGTGAGACCGGCCTCGAGACGGAAGCCCTTCCTTTCGGAAGGGCTTCGCGCCGTGGCGACCCTGACGGGACTTGAACCCGCGACCTCCGCCGTGACAGGGCGGCACGCTAACCAACTGCGCTACAGGGCCTCATAGTGAAGCTGTTCAATTATATGTTGTGCCAGTGACCCCAACGGGATTCGAACCCGTGCTACCGCCGTGAAAGGGCGGCGTCCTAGGCCACTAAACGATGGGGCCGGACAGCCTCGGGCCGCTTCCGCGATCCGCATGACCACCGACGAGTAAGCATACGGAATCTCCCGGCCGAATGCCAATCGGCCTTGCAGCCCGGGCACGTCGCTGTTCTGGGGGATCCGGCGACCAGCCCACGAATCGCCACGGATCGGGGCCGACCTCGGGTTAGATTCGCTGACGACGGCCCTCCCGGGCGTCCTTGAAGCCGCACAGCGTCCCTGTTCACAGACCCCCCTTTCGCCCGCCGACCTGGGCAGAAACGGGGCTTGTTGCTAAAGTTGCACCTGTTGACAACGGGACCTGTGTGACTCATGTGACTGAAGCCGCGCACGAGCACACGGGTTCGAGGAACGATGAAACGCACTGAAACGGTCTCCCCCCAGACCCGTCGGAGGAACTCCCTCGGGGCGCCGGACGCGCGCGGATGGCGGGTGCGCTCTGCTCTAGCGGCCATCACCGTGGCTGTGATCGCCATGGTGGGTGCCGTGGCGGCCCCCGCATACGCCGACTACCCGAGTTGGCAAGACGTTCAGAACGCCAAGTCCAACGAGTCGGCGGCGGCCGCGCAGGTCACCAACATCACCTCCCTCATCTCGCAGCTGAAGGGCGAGGTCGCCACCACTCAGGCCGAGGCCGTGAAGCGGGGCGAAGAGCTCGACGTCGCGCAGGCGAAGCTCGACGCCGCGAACATCCAGGCCTCCCTCATCTCGCAGCAGGCCGACGACAGCCAGGCCAAGGCGGATGCGGCAAGCGAGCAGGCGGGCAAGCTCGCCGCCCAGCTCTACCGCAGCGGCGGCCGAAACCTCACCGCCAATCTGTTCCTGAGCGGGAACGGCGCCTCGAAGACGACGCCGGAGAAGCTCCTCTCAGACCTGGGCAGCATGTCCAAGCTCGTGGAACAGTCGGACCGGGTGTACTCCGACGCGAAGACGGCGCAGAACTCGGCGAGGGCGCTCGCGGCGCAGGCCAAGGTCGTGAAGGTCGAGCGCGATAAGCTGCGTGTGGCGGCGACCCAGGCCCTCCAGGTCGCGGCTGAGGCTGCGAACGCCGCCCAGCTCAAGCTGGCCGAACAGCAGAAGCAGATCGTGGTGATGCAGGCGCAGCTCGCCGCGTTGAAAGACAAGACCGCCACAACGGTCTCGGGGTATCAGGCGGGTGTCGCTGCGGCCGCCGCGGCCGCGGCCGCCGCAGGTTCTGGCGGGCTGCCCGGCGGCTATGTCGGCCCGCAGGGCTGGGCCGTTCCTGCGGCCGGGCCGATCACCGACGGGTTCGGCGCGCGACCGTCGCCCGGTGGGGGCATCGGAAGCACGTACCACCTGGGCATCGACATCGGTGCCTACTGCAACGCGCCGATCTATGCCGCGCACAGCGGCACGGTCATCTTCGCCGGTCGGAGCGGTTCGTACGGCAACTTCGTCCTCATCGACAACGGAGGAGGCATCAAGACCGGTTACGCCCACATCCGCGACGGGGGGATCCTCGTCGGCAACGGCCAGACGGTCGGGGCCGGGCAGCCGATCGCGCGCGTCGGCACCACAGGTGCATCCACCGGATGCCACCTGCACTACGAAGTGCGCGTCAACGATGAGAAGATCGACGGAATCCCGTTCATGAGGGAAAGGCAGGCGCCTCTTGGCTAGCCACAACGACAGAACGCCGCGACTGCGGCCCGGCATCGCGATCGGTGCGGGGGTGATGGGTGTCGTCACGGCATCCATCGGTGTCATCACCCCACCGGCGAGCGCCGCCGACTACCCGTCGTGGAACGACGTGCAGCAGGCGAAGAGCAATGTGCAGAACCAGCAGTCGATGGTCGCCAACATCACCTCTCTCATCTCGGGGCTGCAGACGTCGGTCGACGCTGCGCGTATCGCGTCAGAGAAGGCGGCCGAGAGCTACTTCCAGGCCAAGGATGCGCTGACCGCGGCCACCGCGAAGGCGGCCGACCTGCAGACCCAGGCCGAATCCGCCGCCGCCAAGGCCAAGACGTCGCAGATGCGCGCCGGCCTTCTCGCTTCGCACATGGCCAAGTCGGGTGGGGGCGGCGACGTCTCCGTCGACCTGATGTTGAAGGGCGGAGGCTCCGGCTCGGCCGCCGACGAGCTGCTCTACCAGCTCGGCACGATGACCAAGCTGACGGCGCAGTCGAAGGAGGTCTACGAGCAGGCCACCACCGACAAGAACACGGCGGAGTCGCTCACTGCGCAGGCGAAGGTCGCGAAGACCGCGCGCGAAGACCTGGCGACCAAGGCGAGCGATGCACTCGCGGCCGCGCAGACGGCGCAGACGCAGGTGCAGACCGCGCTCGCCACGCAGCAGCAGAAGTCCACCGAGCTGGTGTCGCAGCTCGCGACGCTCAAGAACACCTCGACGCAGACCGAAGCGGCCTACCTTCACGGGCAGCAGATCAAGGCCCAACAGGAGGCGGATGCCCGCGCCAAGGCGGCAGCGAACAACCCTCCGGCCGGTGGCGGGGGCAACTCCGGTGGGGGCAACTCCGGTGGAGGGGGCAGCAACCCGGGTGGCGGCGGGGGAGGCGGCCCGGTCGCCCCGCCGAACGGCAACGTCGTCGAGACCGCCATCTCGTACGCCTACGCGCAGCTCGGCAAACCGTACGTGCTGGGCGGTGAGGGCCCCGGCAGCTTCGACTGCTCCGGTCTTACGATGAAGGCCTACGCCTACGCGGGGATCTCCATCGGTTCGCACTCCGTGAACAATCAGTGGTACACCGCTCAAGGCCGTGGCCAGATCGTGTCGTACAGTCAGCGCCAGCGCGGCGACCTCATCTTCTGGGGCGACGGGCCCGGCAATTTCTACCACGTGGGCATCTACATCGGGAACGGCATGATGATCGCCGCGCCCACCGAAGGCGATGTCGTCAAGGTGCAGTCGGTCTGGGGTTCGCCTTGGGGCCAGGTGGCGCGCCCCTCGTCCTGACGCCGGCGCCCGCCCGCCCGACCAAGAACGCCCCCGGATCTCACGATCCGGGGGCGTTCTGCGTTCGCGGGTGCAGAAGGTCAGTGGCCTTCGGCGGCGAGCTTCTTGATGCCGTCTTCGACGATCTGCTCGGCCTCGGCGGCGTCGCCCCAGCCCTCGATCTTGACCCACTTGTTGGGCTCGAGGTCTTTGTAGTGCTCGAAGAAGTGCTCGATCTCTTTGCGCAGCGACTCCGGAACGTCCTGGACGTTCTGGATGTGCTGCCAGCGCGGGTCCTTGTACGGCACGGCGATCACCTTGGCGTCGCTGCCGGCCTCG
Source organism: Leifsonia poae (assembly GCF_020009625.1). Lineage (NCBI taxonomy): Bacteria > Bacillati > Actinomycetota > Actinomycetes > Micrococcales > Microbacteriaceae > Leifsonia > Leifsonia poae. The sequence goes on along the minus strand of NZ_JAIHLP010000002.1, from coordinate 1,838,434 downwards.
TCGCTCATGTTGAGCACGCCGACGGGGCGAACCTTCACGCCGACGCCCGGGAACAGAGGGTACTCGAGCAGCACGAGAACGTCGACCGGGTCACCGTCGAGCCCGAGAGTGTTCTCGAAGAACCCGTAGTCGGTGGGGTACACGAAGCCGGTGAAGAGAACCCGGTCGAGGTAGACCCGACCGGTCTCGTGGTCGACCTCGTATTTGTTGCGGCTGCCTTTGGGGATCTCGATGATGGCGTCGTACTCGGCCATGTGGTTCTCTCCTCTTCGGTGAAATCTGTCAGGGGAAAGCGTAGCCGCCCGATGCTGTGCGCGCCTCGCCCGCTACCGTTGAGGGGTGGATCCCGTTGCTTCCGAGCCCGCCCGTCGCCCGCGCCTCACGCCGCCGATGGCGGATGTGCGGCGGGCCGTACGCGAAGGGTTCGCCGCGGCCGCCGCGCTGCCCGCACCCGACCCGCACGACGATCACGGGCCGCAGCGACCGCATCCGCTCGCCGAGGGAGCGCTCGTTCTCGTGGGGCTGAGCGGCGGAGCCGACTCTTTGGCGCTCGCGGCGGCCGTCGCGTTCGAGGCACCCCGGGCGGGACTCCGCGCCGGCGCTGTGGTCGTGGACCACGGGTTGCAGCCGGGGTCGGCCGAGGTCGCCGCCCGCGCGGCCGAGCAGGCGCGTGGGCTCGGTCTCGACCCTGTGCTCGTCGAGAAGGTGAGTGTGGATGCGGTCGCTGCCGGTCCCGAGGCGGCCGCCCGAAGTGCCAGACTGGCCGCTTTCGACCGGGCGCTCGCCGGCACCGGTGCGGAACGCATCCTGCTGGCGCATACCCTCGACGATCAGGCCGAGACGGTGCTGTTGGGGCTGGCGCGCGGATCCGGACCGACCAGCCTGCAGGGGATGCGAACCGACACCGGCCGCCTGCTGCGCCCGCTGCTCGGCGTGCGGCGTGAGACGACCAGGGCTTTCTGCGTCGACAGCGGGCTCGACACCTGGCAGGACCCGCACAACGCCGACCCCGCGTATGCGCGGGTGCGCGTGCGCGCATCCGTTCTCCCCGTGCTGGAGCGGGAGCTCGGCCCGGGCATCGCCGAGGCCCTCACACGCACGGCGCAGCAGCTGCAGGAGGATGACGAAGCGCTCGACACGCTCGCCCTCGACTGGGCGCTCGAACTGGTGAGCCAGACCGAGGAGGGTGGCGTGGCGCTCGATGTGCGCGGTCTGGCCGCCGACCCGCCCGCGCTGCGGCACCGCATCATCCGTCTCGTGGTGTCGGCCGAGTTCGGGGTGTCGTTGAGTCGGGCGCACACGGTGGCGGTCGCTGAGCTGATCACGAACTGGCACGGCCAGAAATCGCTCAGCCTCCCAGGCGTTAGAGTTGTGAGGCAGAACGGACTGCTCATCTTTTCTCCCGACAGCTAAGGACAGCACCTCCCTCATGGAACTCACGGACGTTCACGACGACCTGACCGAGATTCTGATCACCGAGGAGCAGATCCGCTCCCGTCTGGCCGAGCTGAGCCGCCGGATCGAGGCCGACTACGCCGGCAAGGATGTGCTGCTCGTCGGGGTGCTCAAGGGTGCGGTGATGGTGATGGCCGACCTGGCGCGCGAGCTGAAGATCCCCGTGACGATGGACTGGATGGCGGTCAGTTCCTACGGTTCCGGAACCGCGTCGAGCGGTGTCGTGCGCATCCTGAAAGATCTGGACACCGACCTCAATGGCAAGACCGTGCTCATCGTCGAAGACATCATCGACTCCGGTCTCACGCTCTCCTGGCTGCTGGCGAACCTGCACTCGCGGGGCCCGGAGTCGATCGAGATCTGCGCTCTGCTCCGCAAACCCGACGCCGCGCGCGTCGACATCGACGTGAAGTACGTCGGCTTCGAGATCCCCAACAAGTTCGTCGTCGGCTACGGTCTGGACTACGCCGAGCGGTATCGCAACCTGCGTGGCGTCGGCATCCTCGCCCCCGCCGTCTACAGCTGAGACAGGGTTTCGCCTCCTGCGGGCGCACTAAGCACGCGCAGAGCGAACACGCAGTCGACGTACAGTCCTGGCGCGATACCCTTGCAGCACCATGAACGCCAAGAAGATCTTCCGCGGGCCGATTCTCTACATCGTGCTGGCCATCCTCATCGTGTGGATCGGGTCGAGCCTGATCACGATGTCGGGTTTCAAAGGGGTGACGACCCAGCAGGGTCTGCAGCTCCTCAAGGATGACAAAGTCGCCAGTGCGAAGATCATCGACGGTGAGAACCGTGTCGATCTGACGCTCAAGGCTCCTGACAAGACGCTCGGCACGCAGGTGCAGTTCTACTACGTCACGCCCCGCGGCACCGACGTGGTGAACGCGGTGGACAGCGCCAACCTGAGCAAGGGCTTCGACGACGAGGTCCCCCAGCCCAACTGGCTGCTTTCGGCGCTCGGGTTCCTGATCCCGGTGCTGCTGATCGGCGTGTTCTTCTGGATCATGCTCTCCGGCATGCAGGGCGGTGGCAACAAGGTCATGCAGTTCGGCAAGTCGCGCGCCAAGCTCGTCACCAAGGAGAGCCCCAAGGTCACCTTCGACGACGTCGCCGGCTCCGACGAGGCGATCGAGGAGCTCGAGGAGATCAAAGACTTCCTCAAGGAGCCCGCGAAGTTCCAGGCGGTCGGTGCGCGCATCCCGAAGGGTGTTCTGCTTTACGGCCCTCCCGGAACCGGTAAGACCCTGCTCGCCCGCGCAGTGGCCGGCGAGGCCGGCGTGCCCTTCTACTCGATCTCGGGTTCCGACTTCGTGGAGATGTTCGTGGGTGTCGGTGCGAGCCGCGTCCGTGACCTGTTCCAGCAGGCCAAAGAGAACTCCCCGGCCATCATCTTCGTCGACGAGATCGACGCGGTCGGCCGTCACCGCGGCGCCGGCCTGGGCGGCGGACACGATGAGCGCGAGCAGACGCTGAACCAGCTGCTCGTCGAAATGGACGGCTTCGACCCGAAGACCAACGTCATCCTCATCGCAGCCACCAACCGTCCCGACATCCTCGACCCGGCGCTGCTGCGCCCGGGTCGCTTCGACCGGCAGATCGGCGTGGACGCGCCGGACATGCTCGGACGCAAGAAGATCCTCGAGGTGCACGGCCGCGGCAAGCCGCTTGCCGCCTCGGTCGACCTCGAAGTGCTCGCCCGCAAGACGCCGGGCTTCACCGGCGCCGACCTGGCCAACGTGCTCAACGAGGCCGCGCTGCTCACCGCGCGCTCCAATGCCCAGCTGATCGACAACCGCGCCCTCGACGAGGCCGTCGACCGTGTGATCGCCGGCCCGCAGAAGCGCACCCGCGTCATGAAAGATCAGGAGAAGCTGATCACGGCGTACCACGAAGGCGGCCACGCCCTCGCCGCCGCCGCGATGCGTCACACCGACCCGGTCACCAAGATCACCATCCTGCCGCGCGGCCGCGCCCTCGGTTACACGATGGTCATGCCGCTGGAAGACAAGTACTCGGTCACCCGCAACGAGTTACTCGACCAGCTGGCCTACGCGATGGGCGGCCGTGTCGCCGAGGAAGTCGTGTTCCACGACCCCACGACCGGCGCCTCGAACGACATCGAGAAGGCCACGTCGATCGCCCGCAAGATGGTCACCGAGTACGGCATGAGCGCCGACATCGGTTCGGTCAAGCTCGGCCAGGCCAACGGTGAGATGTTCCTCGGCCGCGACATGGGGCACCAGCGCGACTACTCCGAGCGCATCGCCGAGCGGGTCGACGCCGAAGTTCGCGCCCTGATCGAGAAGGCGCACGACGAAGCGTTCGAGGTGATCAACGAGAACCGGGCCATCCTCGATCGGCTCGCGGCCGAACTTCTCGAGCAGGAGACCCTCGACCACCACCAGATCGCGGAGATCTTCAAAGACATCGTGAAGCTGCCCGAGCGCCCGCAGTGGCTCTCGAGCGACAAGCGACCGCTTCCCGATCTGCCCCCGATCGACTACCCGAAGGCGAAAGCCCCGATCGATGCGGGCGCCGTCGACGGCGGTATCGACTCGGAGCCGCCGTCGAAGCCGAAGCGCACCCCCGTGCGCAAGCCGCGCCCGGCCACGGCGTAGAGCCGCAGCGCGCATGACCGGATTCGATCGTTCGCGCATCGAGGCGGCCGTCGCCGAGATCCTCGCCGCCATCGGCGAGGATCCGTCGCGTGCGGGCCTCGAAACGACCCCGGGCCGGGTGGCCGACGCCTACGAGGAATTCTTCGCCGGTCTCGGCAAAGACCCGCTCGCCGAACTCGGCGAGCCGGTCCCCTCGAAGGCCACGACGCCGAAGCGGTGCTGGTGCGCGACATCAGGTTCCGGTCGGTGTGCGAGCATCACCTGTTGCCGTTCCTCGGGGTGGCCCATGTCGCCTACCTGCCGAGCGATCGGGTGATCGGCTTGGGCCGCATCCCGCGCGTCATCGAGGCGCTCGCCGGGCGGCCCCAGATGCAGGAGCGCCTCACCGAGCAGATCGCCGACACGATCGAGAGCGGTGTCGGGGCGCGGGGTGTTCTCGTGGTTCTGGATGCGGTGCACCAGTGCGTCACGACCCGCGGCGCCCGTCAGACCGACAGCAGCACGGTGACCATGGCAAGTCGCGGCGCTCTCGCCGAGCCGGCCGCGCGCGCCGAGCTCGTGGCCCTGATCGGGCGTGGCGTCGCGTGACGCTCATCATGGGCGTCCTCAACGTGACGCCGGATTCGTTCAGCGACGGCGGCCTCTGGCTCGAACCGGGCGCCGCCATCGATCACGCCGTCGAACTCGTCGAACAGGGCGCCGACATCATCGACGTCGGCGGGGAGTCCACCCGGCCGGGTGCGCACCACGTCGATCCGGTCGACGAGCAGGCCCGCGTCATTCCGGTGATCCGCGCCCTCGCCGGCCGTGGCATCACCGTGAGCGTCGACACGATGCACGCCTCCACCGCCCGAGCAGCCGCCGACGCGGGCGCGGCCATCATCAACGATGTCTCCGGTGGTCTGGCCGACCCGGAGATGCCGGCCGCGGTGCTCGACACCGGGCTGCAGTACGTGGTGATGCACTGGCGCGGCCAGAGCGACACCATGGACTCGCTCGCCCATTACACCGACACGACCGCCGAGGTGCGCGCCGAGCTGTCGACGCGCCTCACCGACCTGGTGCAGCGCGGCGTCGACCCGTCGAAGCTGATCATCGACCCCGGCCTGGGGTTCTCGAAGACGGCGGAGCACAACTGGCAGGTGCTCGGCAATCTGCGGGCGTTCGAGACGCTCGGCTACCCCGTGCTGATCGGTGCCTCCCGCAAACGGTTCCTCGGGTCACTCCTGCCCGCGGGGGCGACCGCGGCTGACCGCGACGCCCCGACCGCGGTGATCAGCGCCCTCGCCGCTCAGGCCGGAGTCTGGGCAGTACGGGTGCACGATGTGGTCTCGACCAGTCTCGCCCTCGAAGTGGTGCGGGCATGGCAAGCTGGAACCGATGACTAAGCCAGCTTCGATCAACGGAACCGACTCGATCATCCTCACCGGTCTGCGGGTGCGCGCCCACCACGGGGTCTACGACTTCGAACGACAGAACGGGCAGGACTTCGTGATCGACGTGACCGCCTGGCTCGACCTGGCGGCCGCGGCAGCCGGCGACGATGTCGAAGCCACCGTGCACTACGGCGAACTCGCGGTCGAGGTGGCGGATGCAGTGCGTCGCGACCCCGTCGACCTCATCGAGACCGTCGCCGAACGGGTTGCGACGGTCGTGCTCGAACATCGGGCCGTCGAGACCGTCGAGGTGACCGTGCACAAGCCGGACGCCCCGATCGAGGTGCCGTTCACCGATGTCGCCGTGCGCATCCGACGGGCGCGATCATGACCGGCGCCGTGCATCCCAAACCTCAGCGCCTGCGACCGGCAGTGCCGGCCGTGCTGGCGCTCGGCGCCAATCTCGGGGATCGGGAGGCGACGATCCGCGCCGCCGTCGCCGCGCTCGACGCCGTGCCCGGCATCCGGGTGGAGCGGCTGTCGTCGCTCTACGAGACACCTGCCCTGAAGGTGGACGGCGTCGACCATGACGCCCCGGCCTATCTGAACGCGGTCACCGGAATCAGAACGACCCTCGGGCCGACTGCGCTGCTCGACGCGGTAAACGCGGTGGAGAACGACTTCGGGCGGGTGCGCGACGAGCGTTGGGGCGACCGCACCCTCGACGTCGACATCGTCGACTTCGACGGCCGACAGTCGCACGACGAGCGGCTGACGCTCCCGCATCCGCGGGCCGCCGAGCGCGCCTTCGTCCTCGTGCCCTGGCTCGACGTCGACCCGGATGCGGTGCTCCCCGGGCAGGGCGCCGTCGCCGAACTCGCCGCGCGCGCCACCGACACGGTCACCCTGTATGCACCGGCCGCCGATCAGGGGGATCCAGCATGAAACGCTCTCGACCGACCCCGTTGATCGGCCTCGGCGTCGCCGGCGCGGTCGTTGGCTTCCTCATCGAACTGGGCGCCGCCGGCAGCGGTGTCGCCGTATTCATCCCCCCGCTCACCCTGCCGATCACGCTCGTCGTCATCGCCGTGATCGTCGTCGCGTTCGCGATCCCGATCCGTCGCGCGACCCACGGCCGGGCGGGTCGGCCGATCGACCCGTTCCAAGCCATGCGCGTGGTCGTGCTCGCCAAAGCGTGCAGCCTGGCCGGGGCACTGCTCACAGGCGCGGGAGTCGGCATCCTCATCTACCTGCTGAGCCGGGCCGTGCTCCCGGCCGGCAACGCCATCTGGCTGTCCGTCGCGGCGACCGTGGGCTCGGCCGTTCTGCTCATCGCCGGGCTCGTCGCCGAGCACATGTGCACGCTTCCGCCCGAGGACGACGACGACCACCCGGAGAACGCCCATGCCAAGACGCCTTGACCTCGCCATCGGCGACTGGAACCGGGTCTCGCCGAAGTACGTGGTCGTCGTGATCGTGGGAACGCTCGTGAGCGGCGTCGTGGCGAGCGCGGGCGCGACGTTCTTCTGGCTCGTTGCGCGATGGGAGTGGGGCTGGATCCTGCTGGCCGCCGTCATCGTCATCGCCGTGATCAGCCTGATCATCGCGCCGCGTCGCGCCCGCTCGATCGGCTACCGGATGCGCGACGACGACCTTCTCTTCCGTCGCGGCATCATGTTCCAGCGTTTCGTGTCGGTGCCGTACGGTCGCATGCAGCTCATCGACATCAATCGGGGGCCGGTGGGCAGGGTGCTCGGGCTGGCCGACCTCAAGTTCGTGACCGCCGCCGCCTCCACCGGGGTGATCATCCCTGGTCTGCCGGAACCGGTGGCCGCCGAGTTGCGCGACCGGCTGGTGGAGCTGGCGGAGAGCAGACGGGCAGGGCTGTGAGCGCGGGCCAGCCGACAGGGGCGGGCCAGCCGACCGGAGCGGGCTTTCCCGGCCGGGCCGGTCTGACGCCGGCGGAGCGCGCCGCGGAGCGGTTCACCGACGGCGAATGGCATCGTCTGCACCCCGCGACCCCGCTGCTGCGCGGTGGCATCGTGTTCGTCGCCGTGCTCGGTTTCGTGCTCTCGAACCTGCGCGAGCGCATCGTCAGCTTCTTCGTGGGGCCCCCGACTACGGCGGCGACCCGATCGACGAGATCTACAACCGGGGCTGGGAAGGCTGGGCGCTGCTCGCAGTGGCAGTGGTGCTCATCCTCTGCCTCGGCGCGTTCTACCTCTCCTGGCGCATGCACACGTTCCGCATCACCGGCGACGCGGTCGAAGTGCGAAGCGGCATCCTGTTCCGCACGCAGCGCAAGGCCAGGCTCGATCGCATCCAGGGGATCAATGTGGTGCGCCCGCTGCTCGCCCGCGTGTTCGGCGCGGCGAAGCTCGACATCTCGGTGGCCGGGCACGACGCGAACGTTCAGTTGGCCTACCTCGGCTCGTCGCTCGCCGACGGGCTCCGCGCGGATGTGTTGCGGCTGGCCTCGGGGGTGAAGGCCGCCGAACGGGCGGTGACTCCCGGCGACGCGGAGGGTGTCGACGGTGACCTGTCGACCGGGCTCGCCGCCGGTGCAACCGACCCGAACACACCTGGCGTCGTCGGGCGACCCGTTCCGGGGAGCCGCCAGGCCGCAGTGTCGGATCTCGTCAACCGTCGCGTCACCGAGTTCCTCTCGCCCGAACTCGACCCGGATGCGGCCCCGCCGCATTCGGTGGTGAAGATCCCGCCGCTGCGGCTGCTCGGGTCGCTCGTGCTGAGCGGGTTCACGATCTTCCTGCTCGTGGTGGTCGTGCTGCTCATCGTCGGGGCATCGACCGGGCGGTTGTGGCTGCTGTTCGTGGTGCTGCCGGGACTCCTCGGCTCGGCGAGCTTCTACCTCAACCGCTTCACGAAGTCACTGCGGTACTCGATCGCGGGCACCCGCGACGGGGTGCGGGTCGGATTCGGTCTGCTGACGACCAGCAACGAGACGCTCCCGCCCGGCCGCATCCATGCGGTCGAGGTGATGCAACCGCTGCTGTGGCGGCCGTTCGGCTGGTGGCAGATCCGCATCGACACGGCGGGCCACTCGAAAGAGAAGGGTGCGGCGGGACAGCCCAACACCACGATGCTCCCCGTGGGCGACGCCGGCGATGTCGCCCGTGTGCTCGCGCTCGTGCTGCCCGAGTTCGCCACCGAAGAGCATCGCGCCGTGATCGCCGCGGGCATGACCTCCCGCGGCCGCGACGGGTTCGTCGGCAGTCCGCGCCGGGCCGCCTGGCTGCGCCCACTGTCGTGGCAGCGAACGGGGTACAGCATCCACGACGGCATCATCCTGCTCCGGCGCGGGTTCGTCTGGCGCAGCCTGGCGCTCGTCCCCCTCGCGCGGCTGCAGAGCCTTGAGCTCACGCAGGGCCCGATCGAGCGGATGCTCGGTCTGGCCGAGGCCCGGCTGCACACGGTCTCCGGTCCGGTGCACCCGCGCCTGGCGGCCGTCGACCGCGAGCAGAGCCTTCTGCTCTTCGACGGCGTGGCCTCGGGCGCCATCGCTTCGGCGCAGTCCGACACGAGCCATCGCTGGGGTGATGTGCGGTCGACGCCCGACGTGCCGACCACCGCCCCGCCACCCCACACGGAGCAGGAGCAGCTATGAGTCAACGATCAGGACGGCTCGGGCTCGGAATCATCGGGGCCGGCCGGGTGGGACCGATCCTGGGGGCGGCGCTCGCGGGGGCCGGGCATGCCGTCGTTGGCATCTCCGCCGTCTCGCAGGCCAGCCGCGACCGGGCGCAGGCCGTGCTGCCGTTCGCGCCCATCCTTGACGTGCCGGTGCTCGTCGAACGCAGCGAGCTGGTGATCATCGCCGTGCCGGACGCCGAACTGCCCGGACTCGTCGCCGGGCTCGCCGCCACCGGAACGTGGCAGCCGGGACAGATCGTGCTCCACACCGCGCCCGGCTACGGCGTGCGGGTGCTCGCGCCGGCGATGGCGGCCGGCGCGATCGGCGTCGCCGTGCATCCGGCCCTCGAATTCACGGGAACGACGCTCGACCTCGCCCGACTCACCGAGACCTACTTCGCCGTCACAGCCCCGGCTCCGGTGCTGCCGATCGCGCAGGCCCTCGTCGTGGAGATGGGCGGGGAACCGGTGGTGATCGCCGAAGCCGATCGCGCCGCCTACGCCGAGGCGATCGCCACGGCCACCTCGTTCTCCCGCGCCATCGTGGACCAGTCCACCGGCATCCTGCGGGGGATCGGGGTCGACAACGCGGGCGGGTTCCTCAGCTCGCTCGTGCGCTCCACCGTCGACAATGCGCTCGCCCATGCCTCACCGACCGCCTCGCTCGACGTCTCGGCGATCCTCGGCGACTACGACCCGCTCGACGATGGAGACGGTGACGACGGCGACGATGACTCGCCGGCCGGTCGGCGCGAGTAGCCTGGTTGTCGGTCGTTTCTCGTCAGCGCATCCGACGGATGCGGCGACCGTAGGGGAGCCGATGCCTGAGGTCGTCACCACCATCGCCGCGCTGCGCCGCCGAATCGCGGAGAGACGGGAGACGGCGCTGCGCGAGGGCAGCTCGGACGCGCCGGCGTCCCGGGTCGTGCTCGTGCCGACTATGGGGGCGCTTCACGACGGACACCTCCAATTGGTCGCGCAGGCGCGGGGGCTCGGCGGCATCGTCGTCGTGTCGGTCTTCGTGAATCCCCTGCAGTTCGGCCCCGGTGAAGACCTCGACCGGTATCCGCGCACGCTCGACTCCGATGTCACCCGGCTCGACGGCCTCGCCGACCTGGTGTTCGCGCCGAGCGCGACGGAGATGTACCCGGACGGCCCCTCGGAGACGCGGATCTCGGCCGGACCGGTGGCGGCTCTGTATGAGGGCGCCGTGCGACCCGGGCATTTCGACGGGATGCTCACGGTCGTGGCCAAGCTGTTCAACATCGTCGCGCCCGACGTCGCCGTGTTCGGCCAGAAGGATGCCCAGCAGGTGCACCTGGTCGGCCGCATGGTACGCGATCTGAACCTGCCCGTCACGATCGCCGTCGTCGACACCGTGCGAGAGAAGGACGGCCTGGCGCTCTCAAGCCGCAACCGCTTCCTCGACGACGATCAGCGCCTCGCCGCCGTCGCGCTCTCGCAGGCGCTCGCCGCCGCCGCCGAGGCCGCGGCCGGCGGGGTGGATGCGGTGCTCGCCGCCGCGCGCGCGCGCCTCGACAGTGAAGCAGCCGTTAAGCTGGACTATCTCGTGGTCGTCGACCCGGACACCTTCCAGACCGTCGACGCCGGGCACCACGGCCCCGCCGTCGTGCTCGTCGCGGCACGTCTCGGGAGCACCAGGCTGATCGACAACGAGCGCATCAGCATTCCGTCGTCCTCCTGAGATCGGTCTCCCGACGACCCGCTGACCCCCCATCCGAACCGAACGAAAGACACTCATGACGGACGCGCAGACCACCGAGCCTGAACTCTCTGCTGACGAGATCAGCGAGCAGAAGGCGGTTCGCCTGGCCAAGCGCGAGCGCCTGATCGCTGAGGCGGCGACGCCGGCGGGCGGCGCGTATCCGGTGTCCGTTCCGGTCACCACCACGATCCCCGCCGTTCGCGAGAAGTTCGGCCACCTGCAGGCCGACGAGACGTCCGGTGAGATCGTCGGCATCGCCGGTCGCGTCGTTCACCTGCGGAACACCGGAAAGCTCTGCTTCGCCGTGCTGCAGTCCGGCGACGGCACCCGCATCCAGGTGATGGTCTCCCTCGCCTCCGTGGGTGAGGAGTCTCTCGTCGCGTGGAAGGAACTCGTCGACCTCGGCGACCACCTGTTCGTCTCGGGTGAGGTGATCTCCAGCCGCCGCGGCGAACTGTCGATCATGGTCGCCGAGTGGGAGATCGCCTCGAAGGCGGTGCTGCCGCTGCCGAACCTTCACAACGAGCTCAGCGAAGAGATCCGGGTGCGCAACCGCTACCTTGACCTGATCGCCCGCGACCAGGCGCGCACCAACGTGATCAACCGGGCGAAGGCGGTCGCGAGTCTGCGCGAGACGTTCGCCGAACGGGACTTCATCGAGGTGGAGACCCCGATGCTGCAGGTGATGCACGGTGGCGCGTCCGCCCGCCCTTTCGTGACGCACTCCAACGCCTTCGACACCGATCTGTATCTGCGCATCGCCCCCGAGCTGTACCTGAAGCGCGCGGTCGTCGGCGGCATCGATCGCGTGTTCGAGATCAACCGCAACTTCCGCAACGAGGGCGCCGACTCCACCCACTCGCCCGAGTTCGCGATGCTCGAGGCCTACCAGGCGTACGGCGACTACAACTCGATCGCCGACCTGACGCAGACGCTCATCCAGAATGCGGCGAAGGCCATCTCGGGTTCTACGACGGTGATCTGGGCCGACGGCACCGAGTATGACCTCGGCGGGGACTGGGATCGTATTCGCATGTACGACAGCCTGTCGGAGGCGGTCGGCGAAGAGATCACTCCGGCGACACCGGTGGAGAGACTGCGCGAGATCGCGGCTGTGGAGGGCGTTGAGATCGAGCACCCGCTGCACGGAAAGTATGTCGAGGAGCTCTGGGAGCACTTCGTGAAGGACGACCTCGTGCGCCCGACCTTCGTGATGGACTTCCCCATCGACACGAGCCCGCTCGTGCGCGCGCACCGCTCACGCGAGGGCGTCGTCGAGAAGTGGGATCTCTACACCCGCGGCTTCGAACTGGCGACGGGATACTCCGAGCTGGTCGACCCGGTTGTGCAGCGCGAGCGTTTCGTCGAGCAGGCGAAGCTCGCGGCCGCCGGCGATGGCGAGGCGATGCGCTTGGACGAGGAGTTCCTGAGAGCACTCGAATTCGGAATGCCGCCGTCGGGGGGCATGGGCATGGGCATCGACCGGATGCTCATGGCGCTGACCGGGCTGGGAATCCGCGAGACGATCCTTTTCCCGCTCGTCAAGTAACCCCAGAGGGCAGGCGCCAGAGTAGCCAGAGGGCAGGCGCCAGAGTAGTCAGAGGGCAGGCCCCAGAGGGGGCCAGAGGGGCCGAGCGCGAGGGGCCGTCGTCTCCGACCCGGCCTAGCGGGGAGCGTTCAGGTGCGCCCGCGTCAGCGCCTCCATCTGCTCGTCGGTGAGTTCGTCGAGCTTCTTGCCCTCACGCTTGTCGTGTCGCATCCACCGGATGAACAGGAAGATCAGCACGGGCACGTCCGCCATCTCGGCGATGAACCAGAGGAAGTCACCCGAGAGGTGCTGATCGTGCAGCGCGTTCGGAAACCAGAGCGGCAGTGGCCCGAGAATCGCCGGCGCGTGGTCGAGCACGGTGTCGTTGAGCCGGAGCAGGAGGCCGGGGATCGCGTCGAGCAGCAGTTCCACGAAGGCCAGGAGGAACTCGATCGTGATGAACAGGCCGGTTCGGATGACCGCGTGCGCCGCGATCGGGAGCACCATCAGCAGGCCGGCCAGCGGCGCGATCACGGTGATCGTCCACTCCCACCCCGGGCTTTCGCGCAGAACGGCGGCGAACGGGGTGAGGAACACGAGGAAGACGGCGACGGCGAACACGGGGGCGAAGATCGCATTGCCGAACAGGCGCACCACCCGGGAGTTCACCACAGCGTTCGTGATCCGCAGGGGGAGGCCGGTCAGGGCGACGCGGGCGAGCGCGATGGGCATCCCGAGGCTGACGAGCGCCGGCACGGCGAAGAGGAGCAGAGCGATGCGGGTCGTGAACGCCCACCGCAGCTCGGTGCTGTATGCGCCGAGAAAGCCGAACGAGATCCAGGCGTACGATCCCAGTCCGAACACGAAGTAGAAGATCGTCGGGCGCAGCGGCCAGCGATGCCCGCGCCGCCGCAGCGTGGCGATGCCCGCCAGATAGGCGACCGCTGAAGCGAGCAGCACGACGAAGGCGACGGGGTCGAACCGCCAGGTCGTCAGGAAGGTGGAGATGGGGGGCGTGATGGACTCCGTTCACAGGTGAGCGCGCTACCATTATCGGGTTATGAATGATGTCGTGGCAGGGATTGTCTGGTCGCTCGCACCGACCGTTCTCGTTGGTCTGCTCTTCTGGCTTATCATGCGCGCCATCGTTCGAGCTGACCGCACGGAGCGCAAGGTGTACGCCCGCATGGAGGCGGAGGAGCGCGCGCGTCGCGGTCTCTCCACCAAGCCGTAGCAGCGCTGCCTCGTTTTCGGCGCAATCACGCCGACCGGAGTGAACGCGCCTGAGTGAACCAGTCGGGGCAAACGAGTCTGGGCGAACGCGTCCGTCGTTCTCCCTTTTCGTCGTCCGCCTTCGATACGGTAGCGATAGCGGTGCGCGTTCGGCGCCCTGCTCCGGCCGGTCGAGGGGAGGTTCGCATCGTGGATGCGGGGCTCCTTACGACGATCATCGTCGGTCTTGCTCTGCTGGTCGACTTCGTGATCCGTGTGATCGCGGTGATCGTCGTGCCGCGCAATCGCAAACCGACATCGGCGACGGCCTGGTTGCTCGCCATCTTCCTTATCCCGTATATCGGCGTTCTGTTCTTCCTGCTGATCGGCAGCTACAAGCTGCCGAAGCGTCGGCGTGAGAAGCAGGCGGAGATCAATCGGTTCATCATCGAAAGCACCGAGGGCATCGAACGCGTGCGGCGGGACCACCCCTGGCCACCCTGGCTGGAATCCGTCGTGCAGTTGAACCGCAACCTCGGGGCGATGCCCCTGGTGGGTGGAAACACTGCGAGCCTGAACGGCGACTACCAGGCCTCGCTGGATGCGATGACGGCGGAGATCGACGGGGCGCAGCGTTATGTGCATGTCGAGTTCTACATCCTCAGCTGCGACCAGACGACGAAGCCGTTCTTCGACGCGCTAGAGGGGGCCGTGAAGCGGGGGGTCACCGTTCGGGTCATGCTCGACCACATCGCCTCCTACCGCACGCGCGACTACAAGCGCACGATCACGCGTTTGACCGAGATGGGTGCGAAGTGGCAGCTGATGCTGCCCGTTCAGCCGCTGAAGGGCAAATATCAGCGCCCCGACCTTCGCAACCACCGCAAGCTGCTCATCGTGGACGGTGCCGTCGGCTTCATGGGTTCTCAGAATGTGATCGACCGCAGCTACAACAAGCGGTCGAACATTCGGCGCGGTCTCAAGTGGAAGGAACTGATCGTCCGCCTCGAGGGGCCGATCGTCGCCGGTCTCAATGCGATCTTCATCACCGACTGGTACAGCGAGACCGGTGAACTGCTTCGGCGCGAGACCGAACCGGTCACCGGCGAGGTCAGCGGCGACGCGCTCGACGCTCAGGTCGTGCCGAGCGGCCCGGGTTTCGAGGGCGAGAACAACCTGCGGCTCTTCCTCGCACTGCTCTACTATGCGCAGGAGCGCATCGTGATCACCTCGCCGTATTTCGTTCCGGATGAGTCCATGCTCACTGCGATCACGACGGCGACCCAGCGGGGGATCGCGGTGGACCTGTTCGTTTCTGAGATCGGCGATCAGGCGCTCGTCTACCACGCCCAACGTTCGTACTATGAGGTGCTGCTGCGGGCCGGCGTGCGCATCTGGATGTACAAGAAGCCCTACATTCTGCACGCCAAGCACTTCACGATCGATGACGACGTCGCCGTGATCGGCTCCAGCAATATGGACATGCGCTCCTTTCAGCTCAACATGGAGGTCTCGCTCATGGTGCGGGGCCGCTCCTTCGTCGAGGAGATGCGCAAGGTCGAGGATGGCTATCGTCGCGATAGCCGGGAGCTGACTCTCGACGAGTGGATGCGGCAGCCGCTGCGCTCGACGGTGCTCGACAACCTCGCGCGGCTCACCTCAGCACTGCAGTAGCTCCCTCATCGGACGCAGCTCGCACCATCGCTGTGCGGCGGTGGCGAGCCTGTCGTCGGTGAGCAGAGGCACAGTAACCGTTGTGGCCGAGTGCCGTGATGGGCACAGAGGAGACGCCGTTCGTCAGGGTCAGCCCCGCGGTTTCAACCGCACCGTCGGCAGCTCCGGCGCCGGAAGCGGAGAACCGTCGAACCCGGCCACCTCGCCGAAGCGACCGCCGGGATCGGCGCCCCCGATCACCTCCCGCTGCCAATCGTCGCGGGCGGCGACGACCTCGTCGTGACTGCGCCCGATGAAGTTCCACCACATGACGATCTCCTCGCCCAGAGGCTCCCCGCCGAGGAGGATCAACGTCGCCTCCGAACCGCCCGCGGCGACCTCGACCTCGATCGTCGATCGACCGGGGCAGAGGTACGCGAGGTGGGCGACAGGAACAGGAACGCCCTCAACCGACACCTCGCCGCGGTCGACGAGGATGCCGTGCTCGAATCCGGGATCGACAGGGACGACGATGTGCGCGCCGGCCGGAACGACGAGCTGTGCGCCCACCAGCGGGCTGAAGACAGCGGCGGCGGTCCCGCTCCCGGCGAGCGAGCCGACGAAGGTTCGCACCTCGGCCTCGCCCAGCCGACCCACCACGGGAACGTGGTGCTCGAAGAATGGGGCCACATCCCGTGACGCAGCGGGCAGCGCCACCCACAGCTGCACGCCGTGCAAGGCGGTGGTGGTCTCCGTCGACACCTCGGAGTGGCTGATCCCCCGGCCGGCGGTCATCAGGTTGAGCTCGCCCGGGCGCACGAGAGCATGGCTTCCCACGCTGTCGCGGTGATCGATCTCGCCCTCGAACAGCCAGCTCACGGTCTGCAGCCCCGTGTGCGGATGCGGTGGCACGCGCATCCCGCCGCTCACCGAGACATCGTCGGGGCCGTAGTGGTCGAGAAAGCACCAGCCGCCGATCAGGGAGCGTCGACGTTGGGGGAGCGTTCGCCGCACGGTCATCGCCCGGGGGCCGCCGAGCGGCACCTCGCGCGATTCGAGGATCTCGACGGGCCGGTCGACGGCGACCGTCTTTCCGCCCGCCACCAGCTCGGCGGGGTCGCGCTCCAGGTTGCTCACACGAGCATCCTAGGACGCGTCCAGGATGGCGGCACCGGTGCTTCCTAGAATGGTCGCGTGCCCACCACCTCCGTCGCAGCCCGCCCCTCCGCCCGCGTTCGTGGCCCGTTCGCGGCCGTCGGTCTCGTTGCGCTCGCCCTCGTGCTCGCCGGATGCTCGACCGCGAGCAGCAGACCGCTCAACGACTACTCGGGCGAACCGAAAGGCGTCGAGGCGCCGGCCAGCAGTGCCGGCGGCGCCGCCTTCGCGGTCTGGCTGAAAGACGGCGCTCAGTTCGCGGTCGCGCTCTACGGCAGTTCGAGCTGCCCGCCCAAGGTCGCCTCCGTGTCGGTGACGGCGAGCAACCAGCTCAAGGCGACCCTCGAACCGGCGCCGGGCGGTGTCTGCACTCGCGACTACGTTCCCCACACCACGGTGTTCGCCACGCCGAGCGGCATCAGCACGACCTCCGACGTCACGATCAAGCTGCCCGACTCCACCCTCACCCTGCCGGGCCTGCAGGGCTGATCCTCCACATCTCCTGATCGCGTCACGCCCACGGCGAACAGAGGCGATAACCGGGGGAAACGATGGTTACTCTCGTTGTATCGACGCCACACCTGCAAGGCGTCGGAGGAGTAGACATGTTCGAGAGATTCACCGATAGAGCCCGCCGCGTCGTCGTCTTGGCCCAAGAAGAAGCCAAGATGCTCAACCACAATTACATCGGGACGGAGCACATCCTGCTCGGCCTGATCCATGAGGGTGAGGGAGTCGCCGCCAAGGCGCTCGAATCGCTCGGCATCTCGCTCGACGCCGTGCGCGAGCAGGTGCAGGACATCATCGGCCAGGGCCAGCAGCAGCCGACCGGGCACATCCCCTTCACCCCGCGCGCCAAGAAGGTGCTGGAGCTCTCGCTTCGCGAGGCCCTGCAGCTCGGCCACAACTACATCGGCACCGAGCACATCCTGCTCGGCCTGATCCGAGAGGGCGAGGGCGTCGCCGCCCAGGTGCTCGTGAAGCTCGGAGCCGACCTCAACCGGGTGCGCCAGCAGGTCATCCAGCTCCTCAGCGGATACCAGGGCAAGGAGCAGGTGCAGGTCGGCGGCAACGATCAGGCGACCGCGCAGGCTGGCAGCCAGATCCTCGACCAGTTCGGCCGCAACCTGACGCAGGCCGCCCGCGACAACAAGCTCGACCCGGTGATCGGGCGCGAGAAAGAGATCGAGCGGGTCATGCAGATCCTCTCCCGGCGCTCCAAGAACAACCCCGTGCTGATCGGTGAGCCCGGCGTCGGCAAGACTGCCGTCGTCGAGGGCCTCGCCCAGGCCATCGTGCGCGGAGACGTTCCGGAGACGCTGAAAGACAAGCAGCTCTACACGCTCGACCTCGGCTCGCTCATTGCCGGCAGCCGCTACCGCGGTGACTTCGAGGAGCGCCTGAAGAAGGTCACCAAGGAGATCCGCACCCGCGGCGACATCATCACGTTCATCGACGAGATCCACACCCTGGTGGGTGCGGGCGCAGCCGAAGGCGCGATCGATGCGGCGAGCATCCTGAAGCCGCTGCTCGCCCGCGGCGAGCTGCAGACCATCGGCGCCACCACGCTCGACGAGTACCGCAAGCACTTCGAGAAGGATGCGGCCCTCGAGCGCCGCTTCCAGCCCATCCAGGTGAACGAGCCGTCGCTGCCGCACACGATCAACATCCTCAAGGGGCTGCGCGACCGGTACGAGGCGCACCACAAGGTCTCGATCACCGACGGTGCGATCGTCTCCGCCGCCAACTTGGCCGACCGCTACATCCAAGACCGCTTCCTGCCGGACAAGGCCATCGACCTGATCGACGAGGCCGGCGCCCGCCTGCGCCTGTCGATCCTCTCGGCCCCGCCGGAGCTGCGCGAGTTCGACGACAAGATCTCGGCCGTGCGCTCCCAGAAGGAGGCTGCGATCGAAGACCAGGACTTCGAGAAGGCCGCCAGCCTGCGCGACGAGGAGAAGAACCTTCTCGGCGAGCGACTGCGCCTCGAGAAGCAGTGGCGTTCGGGCGATGTGAAGACCACGGCCGAGGTGGATGAGGGACTCATCGCCGAGGTGCTGGCCCAAGCCACGGGCATCCCGGTGTTCAAGCTCACCGAGGAGGAGTCCGCTCGCCTCGTGTTCATGGAGAAGGCCCTGCACCAGCGGGTCATCGGTCAGGAGGAGGCCATCGCGGCGCTCTCCAAGACCATCCGCCGCACGCGTGCCGGCCTGAAGGACCCGAAGCGTCCCTCCGGCTCGTTCATCTTCGCCGGCCCCACCGGCGTCGGAAAGACCGAGCTGGCGAAGGCGCTCGCCGAGTTCCTGTTCGACGACGAGTCGGCCATGATCTCCCTCGACATGTCGGAGTACGGCGAGAAGCACACGGTCTCGCGACTGTTCGGCGCCCCTCCCGGGTTCGTCGGCTTCGAAGAGGGCGGGCAGCTCACCGAGAAGGTGCGCCGCAAGCCGTTCAGCGTCGTGCTGTTCGACGAGATCGAGAAGGCCCACCCGGACATCTTCAACTCGCTCCTCCAGATTCTGGAGGAGGGGCGTCTGACGGATGGCCAGGGCCGCGTCGTCGACTTCAAGAACACCGTGATCATCATGACCACGAACCTC
This sequence comes from Leifsonia poae, assembly GCF_020009625.1. Classification (NCBI taxonomy): domain Bacteria; kingdom Bacillati; phylum Actinomycetota; class Actinomycetes; order Micrococcales; family Microbacteriaceae; genus Leifsonia; species Leifsonia poae. The sequence goes on along the minus strand of NZ_JAIHLP010000002.1, from coordinate 1,819,454 downwards.
GGCACGAAAGACATCACCGGAGGGCCTGTGGGCTTCCAGGTGGAGGGCGACACGCAGACCGGCTACGACCGGATGAGTGCCAAGGTCAAGGATGAGCTGAAGAAGAACTTCAAGCCCGAGTTCCTGAACCGTGTGGACGAGATCATCGTGTTCCCGCAGCTGAACAAGGCGGAACTGCTGCAGATCGTCGACCTGTTCATCAAGCGACTGTCGACCCGCCTGCTCGACCGCGACATGACCATCGAGCTGACCGTTCCGGCCAAGGAGCACCTCATCGAGGTCGGGTTCGACCCCTCCCTCGGTGCCCGCCCCCTGCGTCGCGCGGTGCAGCACGAGATCGAAGACAGGCTGAGCGAGCGCATCCTGCAGGGTGAGCTGAACGCGGGCGACCACGTGCACGTCGACTTCAAGGACGGCGAGTTCGTGTTCACCACCGAGTCGCGCAAGGAGCCGATCGGTGCCGGGATCAACTCGGCGGCCGCGATCGGCGTCGGTTCGGTCACGCCCGACCTCGCCGCCTCCGGCGAAAGCGCCTGACACCGTCCCGTCCATCCCGTTGAGGGGCGGCAGATCCATCCATTCGTAGCCGTTTGGGTGCTTCTGCCGCCCCTCACGTGTGTGGGGCGCAGGGGAGAGAACAGGCGGGAGGAGCGCGGGCGGTAGGGTTGGGGGCGTGAATTCGGTCAGCCCCGCGTACAGCATTCGTCGGGCGCGCACAGACGATGTGACGCGCATCCAGGAGCTCGTGGAGCCGCTGGTGCAGCGACGGATCCTGCTCGGCAAGGATGCCGTCGTGTTCTACGAGTCGGTGCAGGAGTTCCGGGTGGCCGAGACCGCCGACGGCGAGCTCATCGGGTGCGGGGCGCTCCACGTGATGTGGCGCGACCTTGCCGAGGTTCGCACATTGGCGGTCGCCCAAGAATGGCTGGGCAAAGGGGTCGGCCGGGCTCTCCTGGCACGATTGGAGGAGGAAGCCCGGGAGCTCGGGCTGAGCCGACTGTTCTGCCTCACGTTCGAGGTGGGGTTCTTCGAGCGCAACGGTTTCGAAGATATGGGCGACGAGACCGTCGACCCTGAGGTGTACGCCGAGCTGGTGCGCTCGCACGACGAAGGCGTCGCCGAGTTCCTCGATCTGGCTCGCGTCAAGCCGAACACCCTTGGAAACACCCGGATGTTGAAGCAGCTCTAGCGAGTTGCCGCCGCTTTCGGTCGCCTCGCCGTTATCCTGCAGGCATGTCGACGTTCAAGAACCCTGTCGGCCCGCAGCCGAGCAAAGTCTACTGGCGCCGCCGGTTGCTTCTCGGGCTCGGTGTGCTGGCCGTGATCGTCGTCATCGTGCTCATCGTCGTGCGCCCCGGCTCGTCGAACGGCTCCCCTGCCGGTGCTCCCACGCCCACCCCGTCGTCGACGCCTGTCTCAGACGGCACGACGATTCCGACAGACCCGACCAAAGCGAGCGGATCCGCCTGCACCCCGGGCGACGTGACCGTTCAAGCCGTGACGGATGCGTCGACCTACGCGGCCGGTGCTCAGCCCAAACTGTCGGTGTCGATCACCAACACGGGTTCGACGGCCTGCAAGATCAATGCGGGGACCTCGCAACAGGTGTTCACGATCACGAGCGGCAGTGAGGTCTACTGGAAGTCGACCGACTGCCAGACGGACAAGGTCGACGCCGAGGTGCTGCTGCAGCCGGGCAAGACGATCTCCTCGCAGACGCCGATCGAGTGGGATCGCACCCGCTCCGACCCGTCCACCTGCAAGGACAAGCGTGATCCGGTTCCTGCCGGGGGCGCCTCGTATCACCTGCAGACGTCGGTTGGCGGAATCCAGTCGGCTCAGACCAAGCAGTTCATCCTGAACTGAACGGGGTGAGGCGATGCCGGTCGATGGCTGTCGCGATCAGAATGCGGCGTCGAGTTCGCGTTCGCGGGCGGTCGCGCCGACGGTGAATGCCACGCGCAGGGCTTCACGGATGCTCTCGCTCGCCGAGTCGATGCGGGTGGTGAAGCCGAGCCGGGCGGCCTCGGCCACCCGCTGTTTGCCGCTCGCGACAGGGCGGATCTCGCCGGCGAGGCTGATCTCCCCGAAAGCGGCGAGGGTGTGCGGGATCGGTTTCTCGTTGGCGGCGGAGGCGATGGCGAGCGCGATCGCGAGGTCGGCACCCGGCTCGCTGAGGCGCACGCCGCCGACGGTGGAGACATAGACGTCTTTGTCGCCGAGCCGGATCCCCGCCCGCCGTTCGAGCACCGCCAGAAGCATCGCCACACGGGAGGAGTCGACCCCGTTGGTGACCCGACGCGGGTTGGGAGCCGTCGTCGCGACTACGAGTGCCTGCACCTCGACGGGGAGCGGCCGGCGCCCTTCCATCGCGACGGTGACGCATGTTCCCGAGACGGGCGTGGTCGTGCGACTGAGGAACAGCCCGCTCGGGTCGGCGACCTCGGCGATACCGTCACCGGTCATCTCGAAGCATCCGACCTCATCCGTCGGACCGAACCGGTTCTTCAGGGCGCGCACGAATCGCAGCGACGTCTGTCGGTCGCCCTCGAACTGGCAGACCACATCGACGAGATGCTCCAGCAGCCGTGGGCCGGCGATCGAGCCGTCTTTGGTGACGTGTCCGACGAGCAGAACCGGCAGGTTTCGGTCTTTGGCGACGCGGATGAGGGTGCTCGCCACCTCGCGCACCTGACTGGGGCCGCCCGCCAGGCCTTCGCCATTGGAACTCGAAACCGTCTGCACGGAGTCGACGATGACGAGCTGCGGATCGAGGGCATCGATCTGCCCGACGATGGTGGCCAGGTCGGTCTCGGAGGCGAGGTAGAGGTCGTCATGCATGGCCCCGGTGCGTTCGGCCCGCATCTTGACCTGGTTGACCGACTCCTCTGCGCTGACATAGAGCACTCGCGAGCGCGCCCGGGCCGCGCGCGACGCGACCTCGAGGAGCAGCGTGGACTTGCCGACACCCGGTTCGCCGCTCAACAGGATGGCCGCCCCGGGAACGATGCCGCCGCCGAGCACGCGGTCGAACTCGGCGATGCCGCTCGGCCAGTGCCGAACGGAGTCGGCCTCGATGTCGGTGATGGCCCGTGCGGCGCGGTCGACCCCGATCGTGACGGGTTTGAGCGCGCGCAGCACGCCCGTGGGGGCGGCCGACTCGGCCACGGTTCCCCACTCCTGGCACTCGCCGCACCGGCCGACCCACTTGGCCGTTGTCCAACCGCACTCCGTGCAGCGGAAGCTGAGCTGAGCTCGTGCCACGTCTTCCTCCTCGATCCGCCTTCACTGTATGGCCGACCACCGTCATCCGGCTCCCGATCCCCCGGCCTGTGGACAACTTCTGCTCGATGTCAGAAGCCGGGAGCACAATGGCCCCATGGCGAATCTCATCTTCACATTGGAGTCCGGTCGCAAGCTCGGCGTCACCACCTCGGGCAATCCTGCGGCGGAGCGCATCGTCGTGTTCTGCCATCCGGCCCCCGGCTCGTCGACGTTCGACCCCGATCCCACCGTCTCGGCCGCGCGGGAGGTGCACATCCTCGCGTTCGATCGCCCGGGCTACGGTTCCTCCGACCCGCTGCCCGTCGACGAGTGGCCGAGTGTCACCGGCCCGGCCGACGACATCGCGGAGTATCTGCGTGCGATGATGCGAGATGAAGCTGCATCCGGAATCGTCCGCCGGCGCACCATCGGCATCGTCGGCTGGTCGGCCGGCGGGCGCACCGCGCTGGCGTTCGCCGCGCGGCATCCCGATCTGGTCGACCGCGTTGCGATCGTCGCCACTCCGGCTCCCAACGAGGCGGTGCAGTGGATCGACCCGCCGTTGCAGGCGATGTCAGACCAGCTCGCCACCCTGCCGCCGGATGCGGCGGTCGCAGAGCTGACCGGCATGCTCGCCGGGCAGGTCGACGCCGTGCGTGCGGCCGACGATGCGGGTGACGTTCCGCTCGCCCTGCTCGGGGAAGCCCCCGTCGATGAGGCGGCGCTCGCCCGCCCGGGCGCGAGAGACAGGCTGGGCCGCATGCTGCGGGAGGCATACCGGCAGGGTGCGCACGGCGTCGCCGCCGACATCCTCAGCTATTCGGCCCGCCCCTGGGGCTTCGATCCGGCCGGGGTGGCGGCGAAGACCCTCATTGTGAACGGTCGAGCCGACCCGCTGGCCGGTCAGGCCCATGCGGAATGGTACCGACAGGCACTGCCGGATGCGCGGGTCGAGCTCGTGGCCGATGTTGGTCACATGGTGATCTTCCCGTCCTGGGGGACCGTGCTCACCAACCTTGCCCCGGCGCCGGGTGAGGTCGCGCCGGGTGAGGTCGTGCCGGGCTGAGCCGGCAACGCTGTGATCAGGCCGTGGGGCTCGTCGACTCGAGCGGTGGCGGCGTCGCCGCCTCTCGCGGGAACCGAGCGCCGACGTGGGCGGTCACCGCAGGCAGGAAGGCGGAAGCCCAGACGCGGTAGCCGTGGTCGTTCGGGTGGAACAGGTCTTTCGCGAACTGGGTGACGATGCCGCGGAGCCCCTGTCGTTTCATGGTGTCGTGCAGCGGAACGACCGTGAGCGAACGTTCGGCCGCCACCTCCCGCAGGATGCGATTGCCCACGGCGACCTTCTTCTCGTTCCACGGGAGGTAGAAGCACGGGAGGTCGCCGACGATGGTGTCGTCGGGGAGGGCGTCGAAGACCTGGCGGATACCGGCCTCGAACAGGTCTGGGTCGAACGCCCCGATGTCGTTGGCCCCGATCGCAACCGTCACCACATCCGGTTCGTACCCGGCGAAACGCGGCAGCTGGTCGGCGACAGCGAGCGCCACCGTCGCCCCGGAGACGCTGAGGTTGACCACGCGCACCGACCGCCCGGTGACCTCCCGGATGTGGTCGGCGATCACCCCGACGTAGCTGTTCTTCGGCTCCGACGCCCCGATGCCCTGCGCCGCACTGTCGCCGAGCGCTACGTAGAGCAGCTCGCCTTCGGTCTTGGCATGGTCGCGCCACCACTTGGAGTGCACGGGCAGCGTCTCATTCAGCGTCGAACGGTTGAGCTCCAACCGCGCCTGGGCCTTACGCACTCCCGCCCAAGCGCCGATCCCCACCGCGAGTGTCGACAGCCCGGCCCCGACCAGGGCCCACCTCTTCTTCGTCGCCATCCCCCAAACTGTACTCCGGCATCCCGTGCGTCTCACGGTGTTCTCGCAGCCGCCACGGCCGCCCCAATTGGCGCGACCTGCCCCCTTTCGCGTACAGTAGTCGGCGGTACCGTGTCCGAGCGGCCGAAGGTGCAACTCTCGAAAAGTTGTGTGGGTGAGAGCCCACCGTGGGTTCAAATCCCACCGGTACCGCCATAGAAAAGCCCCGGTTAGCCGGGGTTTTTCTGCGTTATTAGCCAGCTCGTGGTGCATCTGTGGTGCATGGGTTTGAGATATGCGCTTATGCGAGTCGAGAGAATCCGAGCTCGCCTGTCGAACTGGGCCTCCTCGAGACGTCTACTACGCTGGCAGTGCTGAACTAGTCCCTGACTTTCGTCGGAGGCTCGGATTAGTATCCGCATACTGGGGCTAGGAAGGATCGACCGTGGAAATCGTGCAGACACGAAGCGGTGCGGGTTTCCGGTATGAAGCCGAGCTGGTTGATGCTCTCGAGCCGGCGCTCGCTGACCTCACCTTTAGGGCCGGTGACTCGCGTGTCCTTACATTCCGCGAGGTGCCCGCAGCGCGCGGCGTACCGGACCTGACGGCCGTTCGCTTCGACTTCGGCAAGATCGGCGCGCGTCACCAAGCGGGGATCCGTCCGCTGACAACCGATGTCGAAGTTCGTGTTGTCTTCGCGCTATCTGGCGGCGGTCGCACGGTCGATGAATTGTGTGCTGACACCCGGCTTAGTCGCGACTATCTGCGTCGTTCCGTCCTGCCTATGCTCGAACAGCTGGGTTGGATGCAAGCCGTCGGCCCCAAACTTCTACTGCGCCCTGCTGCGGAGTTCGTTGGTGGTCGCGTCGTCACGGTGGAGGCAAAGCTGCGGGACTGGCTACGCGCGTTCAATCAGGCACGTCACCAGCAGGTGTCTGCCGATGCGGCATACATCGCACTCGATGCCCAAACGATTCGACGAGCATCCGATCAAGTGGAAGGAATGCGTCAGCGCGGAATCGGCGTCATCCTCGTCGACCCCGCGAACGAGCGCCGAAGGGTTGTCGCGCGACCCTCGCGGGTGCTTTCTGCGACGCAGACGCGCATAGGGCGAGCCCTGATCGCCGAGCGATGCTTGTCCCTCTATCTGCGAGGTGAGCGAGCCGGTCAGGTGTCACCAGTGTTTGGTTGGTACCCACCGCGGACCAACGTCTAGTTGAGAAGCTCGCGCCAAATCGCCAGGTGTGCGGGATACGCGCCCCCGGACGGGCGGTCTAGTGGCTCCAGCGAGTTCAGCCACATAACCCCGCGATGGACCGACCTTGCGGCTTCCATCTGACGGTCGCCGTTGAGCTTTGCCTGCAAGTGGCCGACGCTGACCAGGTAGTGGAGCGCGGCGAGTTCCTTCGAATGCTCGGTCTCTGCGATCGTCCGGGAAAAAACTCGTCGGATATTGCTTGTGCGAGGGGATAGCGGCCAGCCGTTCGAAGATCGCATAGTCGATGGTGTGCAGGATCGATCGATCGAACAGTCGCGGCGTGTGGGGCGGCGGCTTCTGACCCTTGCGACCACCCATGATCCGTTCCCGGCCGAATGCCTGATCCGGCCACGCCGATCCGGTGGAGAACCCTGCGGCGCCGAACGACGTCATCAGCCAACCCGTCAGCCCAGAGTTGGGCAGGTAGAGTCGTTTGCCTTCCAATGCCGCTGTCCGGGCGAGGAGCCGGTAGCCGCGAAGTACTTCTGTGTCGAGAAGCTGCCCATAGCGGTACGTGATCAGCGGCCACCAAAAGCGGAGGTACCAATGCTTCTCGGAGCTCTCGACGATCTCTTGGAGAAGAATGCCGCGGAGCTCCTTGTCGGTCAGCCACCGCGAGTCGAACGTGAGGTTGACGAACATCGGTGTCTCAGCCCCGATGAGGTCTCGACTAGCGGCGACAACACTCATAGCGTCGGCCAGTGACTTCGTCGCCTTCGCGGCGTCCACCCACCCAGTTGCTGACAGTGCCACGGTCGCGCCGTAGTTCAGCTGCGACTCGATCACTTCCCGAATCCATGGCGCGTTGGGCTTTTGATGCAAGACGGAGTAGAAGTTCCAGGGAAGCGGGGTCGCACGAGCTCTGATTCGTTCAACTCCCTCCCAGCCGGACGAGGGGTGACGATGAAGCTCAGGGTCGGCGATGCGCAGTGGTACCGAAGAATGCTCGCTAAAGAAGTCATGGAGCTGCTGCGGCTTAAACGCAGCCAGCTTCACACTCAATCCGAGGCCCAACTTCGACCCGTGGTCATCGTGCAGCGTCTCGAAGACCTCGCCGATCCGGCTGTTGAATTGATGGCTCTTCTGAATGATGTAGACGGGCGTGTTCCCGCGCAGGCTCTTCTTGAGGGAAGCTCCGAACGAAGCGGGCTGATCTGTCATTTCGAGGCCTTCCGGATATCTTTTGCTGCTCGCTTCGCGGTTCCACGAGCGAACGGCTCCTCGCTGAGTAGTCGAAGAACTACATCGGCGAGTGCCGAGGGCGTTTCATCGGGAAGAGGGCGGGGCGGTCCGGCGACAAGATCCGCGATGTCGTCCTCCGATAGGCCGCGAAAATCATCGATGAATGGGTGACGCATCGCGAGAACGAAGTAGATGATTACACCGCACGCCCACAGGTCGGACTGTTTGCGAGCCCGTTCCCCAGCGAGCTGTTCGGGCGACATGAACGGGCGCGACCCGACCAACGACGGGTACAAGGTCTGGGTGGCGTCGCCGGCTCCCTTCGACAGGCCGAAGTCGATCAACACCGGATGTGCCCAATCGCCGTCGCGGAGGATGATGTTCTCTAACTTGAGATCTCGATGAACTCTGTCCGCACCGTGCACGACGGCTACAGCTGCCATAAGTGAGCGCGCGAACGCGATCGCCTCACTATGTGAGGGAGCGTGACTGCGGAGGTTGGTGATGACGTCTCCGCCGGCGATGTACTCGCAGAGGAGTGCTGTGTGAGCAGTGCCGGCGATTTCCACCTCGCGGACGCTGTGGAGCTTCACGATTCCCGGGTCGTCGAATTCGAGCAACCCGTTCACTTCTCGAGCGACTAGGTGTACCCGGAAGTACTCCGGGCGCAGGAGCTTCACGGCGTATTCAGCACGCTCGCCGTCGAGTTCGCACTCGACCTTCCACGTCTCGCCGAATGTGCCTGATCCTAGGTACGCCGCCGTCGGCGCATCGAATGCTGCGGCGACGTGCTCCGCAGAAAGAGTAGGTGCAGCCAATGTTCCTCAAACCCTAGATCTGAATCGCCCCGCTGATGTAGGTGAGTCAACTAGATCAGCGCCCGCAGCAGCCGGGCCCACGCCGGAGTAACCAGGAATGGGGGAAAGCGAACATGCGATAACCGCCGGGCGTGGAAGCTCGCTCAAGCAACCGGCTGAGCAAAAGGATCGCCAAATGCGACGGTCCTTGAGCGTCACGTCGAATAGTCCCGATAACTCTGATTATCGAGGGTCAAAAACCAGACCCTTGAAGTGAGATGAGGCTGAGCTGTCGGCCGTCATCGTAGATTGTTTTCCCGCCACGAAGTTTGTCCTTGTGAGAGGTCTGGACAATTTCGTCGTCGCGGCGCAGTCAGTGATGGGCTTGCTTGGTGCCGAGTAACGATCAGCCGTTCTGCTGAGGTGTGCCCACGGACAACCCATGTGGCGGGGTTCTTGGCCACCAGTCGATCGCCTCGTCGACGTCGCGATGGATTTCGAGATGAGGTAGCTTGAGGCGCATGGGCCAGACCGATGATGAAGCGATCTTCACTCCCGGCTTTTGGACGTTGTTGCTGGGGTCGTCCTCGGTGCCATGTTCTTTCTCGGATCGACGCTTTTGGTAATGGCTTGGGTGAGGGCGGCGAACTACGACGGCGTTGGCGAGAGCGGCGTCCACGATCTGCTCATTTGGGGATTTTGGCTCGTGGTGATCAGCCTGGCTGGATTGGTCCCGGTCTTAATCTGGCGCGTTGCTGCCTGGAGTCATCGTATGAGCCGCGTGAATCCCGGAACTTGATGAGCCAGCTCGGCGGAACATGATCCCGGGACGGTTGTCAGCTGAGCATTCTGAGGAGCCACGACGCTACACTCAGCACCACGGAGGTCGACGATGAGGTTCGTTCGAGGTGTTGGGCGTGTGCTGGCAGTCGCTTGGCGGATCCTCAGCCGTGCGGTCGAGGTCGTATTCGATCTCGGTTACGCCCTGAACGGCGGCCATTCCAGCGACCCGAGCGCGCGTGCCTTGTCAGAGAAGCGAGAAGACTATCGGCCGTAACTGCCGAGCACAGCTATCAGTCGACTGCCTGATTCGTTCCCGGGTCTATACCTACGGCCACTCCGACGGTACCTCTAGCCGACGGTGTATCCGGCTGCCTTGAGTGCCCGTTCTATGCGACCGATGCGGAACCAATTGCTGACCGTCGCGGATGCCGTGCCGCCGCCTAGTTCCCACTTGATCCTCACGTATCCGGGCCCGCGCCGAATGGATTGGATCGCACCCCGCGGTATCCAAGCTGAGGTGCCGAGGGAACGAACGAGGATTCCGTTTTCGTAGATATCGAAGGCTCGAGGGAAGGGCCAGCTGGTGTTCACGGGCGCATAACCCAGACGCAGTCCAACGCCTGGCGGAGCAAACTTCGCTAGGAGGCGGCCTCGAGTCTCCTCGCTGGACGGGCTTTGATCGTTCACCTCAATTGTCTCCTTGACTTCGTCGTGTCCATCGTCAGCGGTTCGCCGGATCTAGGTTGAGAGACGTTCCCGGGTTGGCGGTCGGGTGGGCGTAGTCCCCTTGGGCGCGGTCGGGGTTGAGGTACTCGAGGTCGTCGACTGAGATTCCGAACCGTTTCGCGATGTCACGATATGTGTCGTCGGCAGCGACCAGATACGAGGTTGGGGTTCCGCCAGTGGAAGTTGCCTCCCCTTGTGCACCTGGTTCGATGCCTGAATCGGTGGGTCGGAGCGACGGTCGCGGGTCGGTCAATGTCCACGTCAGAGGCGCGGACGCGATCCCCTTGATGTCGCATCCCTCGGACGAGAGAGGATCGCTTTGTGCGATTGTGAGGGCGACAAAGTTGCTGGGGTTGGTCCACCCGGGCGAATTTGCTGGCAGCCGGGCCGTGAGCACACGTTCCGGAGCTGTTTCACCAGCGTTCCAGGCGTACGCCGCCTGCTCGCACACCGATGTTTCCGGCTCGTTGAGCAGAATGGAGACCTGACCTGGATGACTGGTCGCGAAGTTCGAGACAGTGATACTGAAGTCTCCGTCAGTCTCCTCAATCTTCACCGTTCCGCGCGTTGCACCATCCGCCGATGCCAGTGTGCCTGTTGCGACGGTTTGCGAGTTCGTGGCCGTCGCGGGATTCGCTGACGGTACGGGTCGGGTTTCGCCGATGTGTCCAACCGAATCGTTGGCTGTGCAGCCGGCCAGGAGGACACACGCGACGATAATCCAACCGATTGAAGGAGCCCTCATTTCAGCGCTGGGCAGGCTTTCGCGACCGCGGCAGCCTTATCGGGATCGGTGATACTACCGGCAGTGGGAAACCAGTTCTGGTTCGGCCAATTCGCGATGAAGTCCGCCCGCGACGGTGCAGGCGGGACGACGGCTCCGTTGGCCTCGTAGCACGGCACCAGGAACTTGGTGAAGTAGTCGTAGGACCACCCCAGCTGTTGTGGCGTCAATGGCGGGTTAGGAGAGTAAGGGTGCTCGACCGAACAGATGTAGAGTCCGACCGCCTCCTGCTCGTTGCTGGCCTGACCCCCCACGCTCGTGGGTTTGTCGCCCTTCTTCGCTCCCACAGGGTAGCCGTAGCCGATCGGCACATTCTGCTGTGTCAAGCAGGACTTCATCACGGCCATCTCAGTCGCATCGGTGATGTATCCCTGAAATGTCACCTGCGGTCGAACAGCTGACGGATACTGGGCAAGGAGTAGCTGCCATTGCTGCTCGACTCTTTCGAGCCGCAGCTTCTCGGTCTGCGCTGGCGTCTGCGGCGCGGGGGCCGGCGACGGCCCGAGGTCGGGCATCGGCACGGTCACCGCGAGCGGGGTCGGCGTGGGTGTCGAACTCGCATTGGGTTCCGCGGAGGCAGTTGTCGCGCATCCTGCCAGCGCTCCAAGCGCTAGAAGGCAAACCGCCGCAGATGTGAGCTGCCCGAAACGACTGTGTTTCCTTGCCACGGAGGCACCCTTCTCTCTACTTGATGTGACTTCCACCTTCACCCCTCATTTCGGCGGTGGACAGACTTCGGTGATCACGCGAATTCGTTCTGGGTCGGCCCCGCCGCCGTCGTCGGGATACCAGCCTTGGTTGGGCCATTTGGCAACGAACTCCTCGCGAGAGGGCGGTGGGGGATTCGTGACCCCGTTCGCTTGGTAGCAGGGGACGAGGAACTTCGTGAGGTAGTCGTACAGCCACCCAAGCTGCTCGGGTGTGGGCGGCAAGGTCGGCGGGTAGGGGTGTTCGACCTGGCAGATGTACAGACCGATTGCGCCTTCCTCGTTACTGATCTCGGGGACAACGCCGTGAGGCTTGTCGCCCTTCTTCGCGCCGACCGGATAGTCGGGGTAGTTTGCCACGTCGTGATCGGTGTAGCACTTCGTCAGTACGGCCACCTCCGTCGCCTGAGAGATGTATCCCTGGAAGCTGGCCGAGGGCCGGACGGCGGCCGGGTACTCGGAGATGACTTGCTTCCAAGCCAGGTCGGCATTGGCCAGTCGTAGCTGTTCGGTTTGCTCCGGCGTCTGCGGAGCGGGTGCCGGAGATGGACCCAGGTCGGGCATCGCGATGGCGACCGCGCTCGGTGCGGGAGACGGTGTGGATGTCAGCCTTGTCGCTGAGACCGGTGGGAACGTGCAACCCGCAACTGTCGACACGAGGGCGACGACGAGCGCAGTGTGCAGGAGCCGCAATCCGCGCTGCTTCGCCCTCGTCACAGGCGCGCCCTTCTCGTTGTCCGGAGCGCTGACCGCGCCGAGCATACTCTACGGTCTACCCACCCTCTCAGCCAGCAGCGACGTCAAAGATTTTTGGGACCTGGTTGGCTTCAGAACGACGTGCGTCCTGCAAAGCATTCGATCGGACGTTCTGACAGGATTACGCCATGACCGAGCAGGACAGCAGTCCCCCGGGATCCCGGGTCACGTGGAAGCGCGGCAGGATGCTCTGCGGAGCCGCGCCTGGTGGCGCATCGCTGAGCGATTCGGAGGGGGATCATGACGAACTGGCGGCCGTACGTCATTTCGGCGTTGGTGGTGGTTGCCGGATTTGGGCTCTGGAGGATCTCGGTCGGCGTCTCCTCGGACCCTAACTCGGAGGACCCGTGGGGTGCGTGGGATGCCGTCGTGATCTCTGCCGGGCTTCTCGCCATCGGCGGGATCATCTTCATCCTCCGGTGGAAGCGTCGTAAGCCGGCTACTGGCGAAGCGTTTGTGCCGGCGCCGCGCGGCACCTTCGATGATCGGGCGTCCCGCTTCGGCACACCCACCGCCATCCGCTGGAGGCGGTGGCAGGCGATCGGATGGGTCAGCTTCGCGGTGTTCGAGCTTGCCGTCATTGTCGGATTCATCCTGGCGATTGTCTTCAACACGAGTGGCAATGGGGCCGCGTTCAACGCGACCGTTGTCACTGCCGGCCTTGGCATCGCAATCGGGTGGGCAGGACTTCTGTGGGCCCGGCAACACGGGAGATACGCGATGGCTGGTGAACTTCTGACTCAGCTAAGGAAGCAAGACCCGCGGGCGACTCTTCCGATTGCTCTGGCCATGCTTCACAAACCCGTGCTGTACGACCGGTGGACGGCGAAGTTTGGACACGAATGATCGATATGTTCGCCCGAGCCACACCAACGGCGGCTGGCGTGGATAGGTGTGGTTCGTCAATCGACAGCGCGTGGCAGGGGAAAGAGGCATCAGTTGGAAGATCTGAGCGAGATCATCGGTGACGACAAGGTTCTCGAGCTGACGTTCAGTAGTCGTTACGGTCAGCTGGAGACTGAACTCTGGCACGCGACTTTCAAACGCTGGGACCTCGGTGACGACGAGGACGGGAGCGAGACTGTGCTCGCGACGGCCCGACTGGCGCGCGTGAACCTCCACGGGGAGTGGCTCGACTCGCTGGACGCAGAGAGCGGCAGCCTGGAGGCTGCCGGCGGCGCTTTCCTGGACCGTGATCGCGTCGCCGAGGTCGACGAGGACTCACTGTTCGCCGAGAGCCTGGTGATAATCGACTTCGTCGAAGTACTCGAGGAGCACCGCGGATCTCGCGTCAGCCACGACTTTGTCCGCGGCATTGGCCGGATCTTCCGCAGTGACATCGTCGCTCTGATCCCAGCGAGCATCTCGCATGACGACTCGGATGAGCTCGTCGTGGACATCGTGAAGTTCGAGGGCCTCCGCCGCCATTGGGAGCGTGCCGGCTTCGTTCGCGTCCCTGACACCGACGTGATGATGCTGCCGTTCGGCAAGCGGTAGGCACACGTGCCCGAGGGGTTGGCTCCGGAGCCACGACCTGGTCCCGGCATCGGATCTGCTCGTGAGCGAGGAGTCTGAGGCTCCTCATGGCGACCCAGTAATTCCTGCCGAACGCAACCCAGATCCACTATGTTTTGGACAAGGGGGTAACTCTGATGAGCGCACTGACGAACGAGTTCGAGCAGTCCCAGCGCCGCCGTCGGCGGGTCGCATGGCTGGTGGTGTTTGCATGCGTGGCCGGCCTCGGGACATGGCTCACCGGACCCATCGGCGTGATCATGGCGTCGACGGGGAACGCCGCCGGCTGGGCGCTTCTCGCTACCGGTGTCGTGTTGCTCGCAGTGACGGTCCTTGCGATCGTCGTGGCCGTGCGTCTCCGAGTGGTGCCACAGAGCCTGCCGGGTGCGGCGAACCCGCACTTCGACGAGCCGCAGCCGTCACCGGATCCGCGCGGAGGCTTCTCCATGAACGGCTCCCAGATCGGCGGAAGGATCTGAGACATGCCCAGCGACCCAGTATTGCCAAGCGGATTCGAGTTCTTCGGACCAGCTATTCTCATCCTCTGGGCGGCGCTGACGATTACCGCCCTCGTTTCGCTCACAAGATCGAGGTCGCTAACGGGAGCGCAGCATGTTATTTGGACCGTGGCGGTACTCGTGATTCCGGTGATTGGGGCTTCTGGCTGGCTCATTAAGTCCGCGCTACAACGCGCGCATCGATCGGAACTGCCCAGCTGAGCGACGCCTGCTTTAAAGCCCTACCTAGATCTCCACGATGGATTATGAAGGTAGGCACATCGCCGTTGGCCCATGTGACCCGCCGTCGGCCACTTACTCGTCGACGGCGTCCTGGATAAACGATTCGATAGCCGATCGCACTTGGACGTGGCGATCGTTGCGGATGGCCATGACCGGTGTGGATTGGCCGAGTCGAGCGTTGCCACCGACGAACCACCGTCGCGCGACATCAGGGCCTTCGCTGGCTTCCAACAAATTCCACATCGCGTATGCGAACTTCAACCTCTTCCATTCGACAGGCGTGAGTCTTACGCCACCGTGACTTGCCGAGTTATGTTGCCGCCTCACGCTCTCTGCTCCCAAAAGAGCCGAGACCAGCGTGGGTCCGAGCGCGTCGCTGAGCTCGCAAAAGACCGTGCGTTGGTGAGTATGAGACAGCATATGGAACCGTCGTCCGACTTGAAGGCTCCGCTCAACTCCCGTGCTCCACCTGACCATCCCTTGACGGTGCCATTCGATCGCGGTGTGCAGTCGAAAGCCGCTGACCGCGCGCCGGCGCTCGATGTATTCCATTCCGTCCGGGAATTGCCCCGGAAGGCCATTCGTATCGGGTAGTAGCTGGAGGAAGAGTTCGCCGAATGTCGGGCCGTGTGATGTTCGTGCACGCACGTCCGCGATGACAATCGCCGCGGCCAATGCCCACTCGCCTGCAGACCCTTCGCCGGTGAACTCTTCGAACTGATACTTCCAGCTTGCTGGGGGCGGCACTGAGACAGATCGCCACCAAATTGGATAAGAATTGGGCGGCATTCAATCATCGCCATCGTCGGGAACGCCGAACAAGTTGTGAGCTGCTTGATCCTGCGCGAGAAAGACGCGAGCAACGTACTCAGTCAGATTGTGTTGTTCCGCTACTGACAGGGCGTCCCAACCGCGACCTCGCCGACCGGTCGCCCACGGTTGTTGATCTGCCAGGCACCGAGCTGTCTCATCGACCAACTTCAGCCTGAACTCAGGCCAGACATCGCGCCAAGACGACTCAGGCATGGGTGCTGCTATCTACAGAACCAATTCGACCGTTGGCGCTGATGGGAATGGGATTAGATGGCGGCATGAGAGGCAAGCTAGACCCATTGCGACGAGGATGCGAGTCAGCTTCACCGAGCCAAATCGGACGGCGAACGCGGCTGGGTATCCCGATGTGCTCGGATACGAGCAGACCTGACGAATTGGGTAAGGCATCCAGGGGCTCGCGGTCATTCTGGCTTCCCAGATGATTAACAGTTCCGCTTCGGTTGGATCCCGTTGGCGCGTTCTTTGAGCCAGCATGGACCCATGAAGAATGATGACGATTGGCGCGGGCTTCACGCAAACGAAGCATCCGGAAGTCTTCCGATCGATCAGGTCGTGACGCAGCTTCGGGACCAACTCGGAATCCGTCTCGTGGCGTACATCGGGCGAGTCAGCACAACTGCAACGGCGACCGCCTGGGCAACCGGCCGAGACGTTCCCGACGTCGAAAACGCCACCAGACTGCGGACGGCCTTTCGTGCGCTGGGCATTCTTCTCCAACTCTGGGACCCGGTCACAATTCAATCTTGGTTCAAAGGAATGAACCCGCTCCTGAATGATGTATCGCCGGCGCGATTCATCAGGGAGTCGGCGCCGGACGCGGCCAGTGTCGTCGTTGACGCCGCCCGATCCGAAATGATCAACTGAGGTCAAGGTCCTCCTCTTTCTGACGCCGGCGTGGTCCTCGGAACGGCCCTCGGTCTCCATCGATGAGCAGCTTCACCTCGCTACGCGTGGCCCTTGCCTTCTCTGCGGCTGCATCGAAGTACTCGCGAGCTGGCTTCCCTCCGAATTTCGCTTTGTCGAGCCAACGCTCGATGTCCGGAGGGATCTGTTGCAGTCGCTCATTCGTCGCCCGGAGTTGATCGCGCTCGAGCTCCGCCTCCTTTCGCTCTCGCTCCGCAGCAAGCCGCGCGCTCCGCGCGCTTCGCTCTGCTTCGTGCGCCGCATCGATCGCCTGAGCTGCCTCCGCGCGCGTAGCCGCGAGCTCGAGCTCCCTCGCCGAGATGCCGGACTCTCGTCGGTCAAGGTTGGACTCCCTGTTCTTGAGACTGACGCGAAGGGTCTCGTAGGTCGCCTTTTCGTCCTCGACGTCATCGGCGGCATCGCGTAGCCGGTCGGCTTTTGCCTGGAACTCGCTACTGCTGAGGTGTTCCTTCGAGCGTTCCGTGACACCGAACTCGACGTCGTAGCCGGCGGCATCCATATGTTCGCGCAATTCCTTGTGCTGTCGTGCCAAGTCCCACGGCCCTGGGAAGAAATCCTTCTGCGAGAGCCGTGCGTCCTCGGTGACAGGTGTCACCAGAACCTGGAGCTGAGGGCTGTACTCGTCGAGATGCAGGGAGAAGCCGACGATGTTCTGATGCCCCAGTTCCTCGCAGGCCCAAGCCATCGCAGCATTCATGTAGCCGATGGCTTCAGGGTTCATTCCGCGCTCGCGCCAATCAGGGTTGTGATCGTCGTACCACTTTGGGTCGAGCTGCAGAATGACGCCGCGAATCGGCTTTGCGTCCTTACGGAGGGTCCTCTTCACCGTCGCTAGGCGACTTTGCAGGTAGTCATCGAACTCATGGGATGGCGGTCGACCGTCGACCGACTGGAGTGCGCGGAAGCCGCCTGCGCCGTCGTTCACTCTTGTGAAATTGAAGCGCGTACGTTCCGGGACGATGTTCTTGTTGACGTGCGCGAACGGGAATCCTGCTTCTGAATCCACGTCCCGCGCTATGTGGCGAAAGAAGCTCTGCAAGTGTCCTCCTCCGAGTCCCACCTTGTGGGACACGTCGAACGTCATCGTGTAGCTCATGCTTCACCACGCTCGACGCTCATCGAGGGGTGCACCGACTTCGTCGTCGCACCCCTCGATGCCTTCGGCGACTCTCCCGAGGGGCTTCTGCTGCCGCGACTCCGACCACCACCCCAGTGCTCCTTCCGGAGGGTGATGGTCTCCTTCGCGGCAGCAGAAGGTGTAGCCCCATACACTTTGATCTCGCTCCGCTCTTCAAAGTTCCTGGTGCCCTGCGGGGCGCCGACGCGCGTTGCGTGTCGAGGGCACCGGGAACGGTGCCCTGCTACCCGGTCACGCTGGTCGCTTGACCGAGCGTCGGCTGCCAATCGCTCCGCATTGAAGCAGCCACTGGGCAAACGGAAGGCCGCAACCGGCCCGGTCGAGTCAGCCTTGATAGATAGCCGACCCATCGCCACGCACCTCCCAGAGCTTCTTGGCCTCAAGTCGGGCTACTTCCTCGGCGGCCTCCGCGTCCAAAACCCTCCTGGCTTTGTCGGCCGCCATCTCGTCACCTGTGAGAGCAGTAACCGTGTCGAGCTCTGCGATCGCGTCGGCCGCGAGCATGGAGCCTTTAGGGCGGACGTCTTGGTGTGATGCGATCATCCCGCCGAGTACCCTTTCGCCAAGGGCAATGCGGAACTCGTCCTTTCCCTTCTCGGACTCGATGGAGTCCAGGGTTTTAGCGATCCGTCGCATGCTGCACTTCATCGTGAAGAGCTGTTGGAATTGGCGATACTCGTCCGTTCCGTCAAAGAATCCCTTATTCGCGTAGAACTCGAACGTCTCGGGCGTCACCTCCGCGACAAAGGGGAATCGTCTGAATGCCTGACGGTCGTCCTCCGCTTCGTGAGCGACTCCGTCGGGGCCTTGGTAGCTCCCAGCGAGGTCGGTCAGAAACTGCTCGTACGGCACCACCCCGGTGACGATATTGACGGACTGGACCATGCGGACAGCCCCATTCTTGATATTCACATCAGCCCTTCCGGGCGACGTATCAAATGCCCGCCAAACCGACGTGCGGCTCCCGAAACCGAAGATCAGGTCTTTGGGTCGGTAGTCGTCAAGGATCATGACCGGTTGACCCCCATAGTTCTGGGCCATCACCTTCGGATCGCCGGCGTCGAAGTAGCATTCCTCTGCGTCAAGGTGCGGGTAGAGAGCCCGCGCGAACATGCGTGCGAGCGTGGACTTCCCGGCGCCTGACTGGCCGAACACGTAGTAGTTGACTCGGACGCTCGGCGGTGGGCTCGACAACATGAAATCGCGTCGAAGGTCGTGGAACTTTCGCAGGTTCCGCGCGTACTCCAGCGGGTGCTCCTGGCGCACCTGACGCAAAGTCAGCTCCCCGTGCATGACATCGAGATAGAGGGCATCGAGCTTCTTCGAGCTGCGGATCTTGGTACCGGTGGACCGTCCAGCGACGTGCTCATCGACTTCTTCGCGAAATTCGAAGTTTGCCTGGACCTCAGAATCGTCGTAGCGGTACTTGCCGAGCGCTGTCTGCTTCGAATGTTCGTGTGTCAGGTACTCGACCAGGTCGAGGAAAACGCCGTGCCCCTTCTTCACCTTGATGAAATTCGGGGACAAGCCGTACGCCCGCGCTACGGAACCAAGCCGCGTCTCATTCTTTCGCTCCTCGACGATGTGGACGTGCGATGGCTTGGGTTGGCCGACGACAGCGCGAGGATTCTTCTCGAGATCCTCAGCCGTATAGGGATCCTTGTCATGGCTGATCCATGCGGTGCGGAGGTTGCCCTTGCGCGCGACGACTTCGGCGACCTTTGCCGGAGTGATGATGACATCGCCTGAATCGGGATGCGCCCAGTCAGTCGTGATCATGAAGACCCGACCCTTCAAGCTTTCGGCATAGTGCCATGGACCACCCGGGGCGTACGGATCGGAATTGAGCGAGGCGGAGTTGTCGGACGCAGCGAGATCGGTCGGGAGAGCAACATTCGCGTTGAAATCCACAGTTTCCACAGTCGGTTGGGCGGGGGGCACAAGCACAGTGCCCCCCGCCTGGAATCCGCTCGAATTCGTGGTGGTCAGAGGATCGGAGAGAGTGGAATCCACAGTTTCCACAGCGACGTCCGTGACGGCTACGCGACCCATCAGCGCACCTCCTCGGAGGTGCTCGCGTGCTCCTGGCTCAGCAGCCATTCGTCGACGGCTTCAGGTCGATAGAGCGGCGTGCGGCCTACGCGAATGAACTTGGGGCCGCGGCCGGTGATGCGCCATTCGCTCAGGTTGCGCTCGGTGGTGTACAGCCGCTTCGCCAGAGTGGCCGAGCTGAGGAGCGAGTCGAGTACAGCGGTGCTGGTATTGGTGGATGTTGACATAGGGATTCCTCGAAGTGATTACCTTCGAGGGACCTACTTAGCCGAACCCGTTAGCGGTTGCTTGGCGTATCCACACGTTCGGGTCGTTGTTGACCCTGGCCCTTTTACATCATTCAGGCGTGCGGCAACTATACACAGAACAACCCGTAAGCTCACAACTGATCACCAGAATCGATACCCAAGGGGAGCTACGTGGGCACAGTCAAGCCGTACAGCACGAAAACTAAGGGGCGGCTGTACGAGGTTTGGTATACGAAGCCTGACGGCACTCGCGGACATGACCGAGGCTTCAAGTTGAAGCGTGACGCAGAGGCACACCTCGCCACTGTCGAGGTCTCAAAACTTCGAGGTGCGTATGTCGATCGGGCCGACGCTCGAGCAACCATCGCTCAGCTTGGTGCGGAGTGGGTTGACCGCCATAGGGCGAAGGTAACCGAGAGCAGCTTTCACTCGGTGGAGAGTGCATGGCGCGTGCACGTCTTGCCGCGGTGGGGAGACTACCCGGTCGGCGCAATCACCAAACGCGATGTCCAGATTTGGCTGACAGAGCTTGGCGAGCGACGCTCGCACACCACGGTAGGGCGCGCACGTGACTTGCTCGCCGGCATCTTTGACGATGCGATCGAGGACAACCGTGTGACGAAGAACCCGTCGCGGGGCATCACGATCAAGAAGAAGCCCATCCCTGACGAAGTCTTCCTGACTCACTCGCAGGTAGAGGCACTGGCTTCCACGTCGATCCACCCGACGATCGTGCGGTTCCTTGCGTACACCGGGCTGAGGTGGGGTGAGGCGACGGCGCTTCGCGTGCGAAATGTCGATCTTGCTCGGCGGCGAGTGAACATCCGTGAGGCTGTTGCCGAGGTCAATTATCGGCAGATCCTGGGTGGCGTGAAGACGCATGAGCGGCGGACCATCGCCTACCCGGATTTCCTAGATGCGGAAGTCGCCGCCGCCTGCGAAGGCAAGGCCCCGGACGACCGACTATGGCCCGCCGAGGACGGTACCTTCCTGAGAGGTGGGCACGCCTACGAAGGGTGGTTCGCCGGCGCTGTGAGGCGTTGCATGAAGGTCGATCCCGATTTTCGCCGGGTCACACCCCATGACTTGAGACACACGGCTGCCTCGCTCGCGATCAGCGCGGGCGCGAACGTCAAAGTGGTTCAGCGTATGCTCGGCCACAAGTCGGCGAAGGTCACCCTCGACACATATGCGGCCCTCTTCCCGGACGACTTGGACAACGTGACTGATGCTCTGAGTCGCCAGCGCGCCGAGCATCTCTGACTGCAGCGGCGTGGTGCAATTTGGTGCAGGAACACCTGTTGTGAGGTGTGAGCAAGCGTGAGCTGTCGGTCGATAGATCCGCATTTTTACGGGGCTCAGGGCTCAGATCGCCGAGGTGCTCAGTGGTGGTAAATGGGTTCAAATCCCACCGGTACCGCCAATTGAACGCCCCGGAATCCCTTGAAAACACTGGGATCCGGGGCGTTTCGCTTGGCGGCTCATAGTCGTTTGACGACATGTTGACTACATCTGAATTCGCACGAGCCGCATCCGGAGCGACTGCAACCGCGTACAGGTCACCATCGAAGAGGACTTGGGTCACCACGGCATGCGGTATTCTGCGGGGACCGTAAGCAGCGACGCACCAACTTCTTCTTCTTCGGCTGACCTCACCAACCCTTCGGAAAGGCCACATCTATGCGCGTACGCCCTCGTCTCTGGATCGGTTTCGCGATCTGGATCGGCTATGTCGTCGTGATCTTTCTGGTCACCAAGCTGATGGGCGTCCCGTACACGAGGATCGGCGCAACGGCAGAGGAGACCTGGAAGGGGGCGGTGGTCGACCTGGCAGTCGGCGCCGTCCTGCTGGTGATCACCACGTCGCTGCTGGGCTGGTGGCGCCCGGCGCTGTTCGAGCGAAAGCGCTCGCACCACAAATGGCCCATCTTCGTGCCGATCGTCTTGGCCATCGTGGCTCTGGTGAACATCTTCAGCACCGATTGGTCGAAGTTCGACGCATCCTTTGTCCTCGCGCTCGTCTCGCTCGGCATCCTGGTCGGCTTCAACGAGGAGATCATGGCCCGCGGTCTCGTGCTCACCGCATTCCGATCTCGTCTCCACGAAGGATGGGCGTGGTTCCTCTCCAGCGTCCTGTTCGGTGCGATGCATCTCATCAACGCTGCTTTGGGCGCGCCGCTCGGCGGCACGCTCGTGCAGGTCGCGGTCGCGTTCGCCTCCGGAACCGCGTTCTACATCGTGCGGCGGGTGACCGGGTCATTGATCTGGGCGATGCTCTTGCACGGCTTATGGGATGTCTCGGTGTTCGCGGTCGGCCATGCCCCACTCGGCGTGCCCTACGCCAGTTTCCTGGCACCCGTGGTCGGTGTGCTCGCGCTGGTGGTCGTGTACTGGGTGATCAAGGGGACCGACGAGAAGTCGGCGGATGTCGGGGATGGGATCACTCGGGCCCGACTCCAGTGATCGTTCGGCCCCGGACTGAGCGATGGTTTGACACGGTCGTGGCGGCGCCTCATACCGTGACGGCAGGTCATCGAGACCGTTTCGGTCGATGAAACCATCCCCTTCCGATGGGTGCCAGGAGCGTATGGAGGGGAGGAACTCTGGCAGCGGTGGGCGCGAGGCGGGTCGAGCCGGTTCTTGTCTCGCGGCGACTGCAAACCTCACGGCGTTCCCGTCTCGCTCGGTGAGTTGGTCAGAACGTGAACCGCAGAACGCCCATGTCGCTGCGATCTGCAAGTCGCGGAAACACGCTCATCACACGGATGCCTGTGCGTACCGACCTGGGCATCTTGTCGACGTACGCGGAGCGGCTGAGCATTGTCCGCTCCACCAGCCTGATGCGCGGGTGCCAGTTCTCGGGTTCATGCGGATCGTCGAATGCCGTTCCACAGGCGGTGTCGATGCCGAGGTCGCGGATGGCCTTGACCCGGGGCATCAGCGATCGGGCGAGAGTCGTGTAGCCGTTCATGATCAATTGGCCGCTCGGAGACCTGTCGACCAGTCGGTGGACCAGTTGTCGGGACGCCGCCGGTGGGAGGAATGGGAAGAAGCCGTCCGCCACAATCGCGAGCGGCCGGTCCCGGGGGATGGCGGAGAGCCATTCGGAGGAAACCGCATCCGATTCGAGCTCGCGATATTCGGCTGCCACCTCCGGCCGCTCTGGCAGACGTCGACGCACGGCCAGGATGCTCGGAAGGTCGAGGTCGAACCACATGGATCCGGCCGTGGGGTTCACCCGTTGCGCCCGATCGTCGAGCCCCGAACCGAGGTCGAGGACGACGCCGTCGGTGTGCGCTTCCAGGAAGGCGCGGCACGCATCGTCGATGATTCGGCCACGCGTCGCGACTGTGGAGCTCTCCTTGTGGGGTAACCCGAGGCCCTCCCACTCCACGGCCAACCGGTCCACGACCGTTCGGGACCATTGGTCGCCCAGGATCGGAGCCGGCTCGCTGGCGTCGCGTGCGCGCGCGAGCGCAGGCAGCAGGGCGGAGCGTTCCACCGGGGAGAGGTCGGCAGGAAGTGGGATGCGGTTCATCGAACGTCCTTCATCGGCGGGATAGGGCGCGGGAGCGGGCTGCGGTCGATGCCTGAGATCGATCGGACAAGAGCGCGGCGGATGCCGGGTTGCCGGGTGAGCAGGCGGATCGCGGTGTTGCGGAACAGGCGGGCGGGGCGTGTCCGAACGAGTGCGATCCTGGTGATGCGGTCGGTGAGTGCGACGACGGCTTCGGCGGCGTGGGTCCGCACTCGTTCATATTCGTCGAGCGCGTCCGTGTCGCCTGCCCGCGCCTCGGCGATCCTGCGTGCGAGCTCGAAGGCGTCGGCGATGCCGGTGTTCATGCCCTGACCGGCTGCGGGGCTGTGAACATGGGCGGCGTCGCCGCAGAGCAGGATGTTGCCCGCGCGGAATCGTCGGGCGATCTGATGGCTGATCCTGAACCGTGCGGACCACGCGGGTGCGTCCCGGGTGTTCGTGGTGATACCGCGGGTGCGGAGGAGGTCGTCGAGGTATGCCCGGTCGGGTTCGCGGGGAGTCTCCCGCCCTCGGGGTGCTGTCGCGACTATCCGGTGTCGACCCGATGGCAGGAGCCCGATCACTGTCACCCCGTGTGGGGAGAGGGTGATGCGCGCTTCGTCCGCCGGCATCGGGGACGGGGCGAGTTCGACATCCGCGAGGATGAAGTCTTCGTCGTAGGAGGCGCCGTCATACGGGATGCCGGCGTGCTCGCGGACGGTGCTGTTCTTGCCGTCGGCGCCGACCACGTATGCGGCGCTCGCCTCCCACGGCTCGTCGCTGTGGACGCGCGTGCCTTTGACCCGGTACGCCTCGCCGATCAGGCCGATGGTGTGGACGTGCACGCCGCGTATGACCCGCTGTCCGCGCTGTTCCAGCCGCGAGCTGAGTATCGCTTCCGTCTCGTTCTGCGGGATTCCGAGCGCGAAAGGGTATGGACTGTCGAGTTCGTCGAACGGAACCCTGGCCAGTCGTCGTCCGCCGTCGGCGAGCGTGACCGCCCTTGTGCGCACCCCGCGCTCGAGGAGCTCCTCGATCATGCCCATCTCGGCCAGGATCTCGATGGTCGCTGCGTGCATCAGTGCGGCACGGGATTCCTGCGCCGGTGCTGTTGCGGCGTCGACGATCAGGACGGTGAGCCCGAGATCCATCAGGCGCAGCGCCGCAACGAGTCCGCTCGGCCCAGCCCCGACGACGATCACGTCGACCGGGGAGCTCGCCCCGCTCATCGCCGGGTGCTTGCGGCAGCCGGACGTGGAAGCTGGGCGACGACCCCGAGCAGACCGAACGCCAGAACGGCTGCCACGGTGCGGACGGCGTGTCCGATTTGCCAGCGGTCCCGCGTCGCCGCCCAGTCGTGCGGTGGCGATGAGACACTCCAGCCGCCCTCCGCGAGGTTGATGGGCACGTTGACGACAAGGGTGACGACGAGGGCGACGAGCAGCAGCACGAGCGCACCGAGCGTCAGCCAGAAACGCAGGTCCTTGACACGGAGCTGCAGCGCGACGAGGGCGCCGGTGGTGATGATCGCCGGGATCAGGAGCGCGGAGGCGAGGACAGGCAGTGCGATCAGGGTCACCTGCTGGGTCTGGGCGTAGACGCTGCCGTCGAAGCGACGCAGCGACAGCTCGAACACGAGGACGCCCACGAGGAAGCCGGCGAACAGCCCGGTGAACCCGTCGCTGAGGAAGCGGAGGACTGGGCGAATCATGCTGCCGCCTTCTTCCCGCCACCCTCACGGAGGAGGAGCTGGAGGATGCGCGGCTTCTCCGCGACGGTGGCCACTGCACAGATCTTCCGCAGATACTCGTCCGACGACAGCTGGCGAAGCATCGCGTCGGCCAGGTCGGCGCGGGAGGTGAATGACGCGTTGAGGTAGCCCTCGGCCATTCGGTAGTCGGTGACCGACGAGGTCTCGAACAAGCCGTTGGGGCGCATGATGGTCCAATCGAGGTCACTGGCGCGGACCAGAGCCTCCATCCGCACCATGTCGGCGTAGACGGTGCGGCCGAAGTAGGAGACGATCGGGCCCGCCACCTTGTCGACGAAGAATCCGCCGTGCGGCCCGGCGCCGGGATCAGCGAGACTCGCGCTCACACAGACGAGACGCCGGACGTCATGCTCCGTCATCGACGCCATGATGTTTCGCACACCCTCGGAGTAGACGGTCACCGGCTGCTTGCCGTACGGCACTCCGAGACTGGAGAGAACCGCATCCTGACCCAGAACCGCCTCATCGACGGAGGCCGGGTCATGCACGTCCGCGCCGACGACGCGCAGTGTGTCGTTGCGCAGGGGGAACTCTTCAGGGCGGCGGGTCACCGCGGTCACCGAGTGCCCGGCCTCGAGCGCTCTTCTCGTGATCAACCTGCCGGTGGGGCCGTTCGCTCCGAACACGACGATCTTCATCGCAGTCTCCTTCCGCTATGCTGGTTCTAGAACTCGTATAATACGGAAACGGTAGCATATGAAAACCGAATGGTCACCCTCGGGGGAGCAGAGCAGGCGTGCCGACGCTGTCCGCGACGCGCTCCGGGACGTCCGTGTGCAACTGTCGGTTCTCAATCACCGAATCGGTGCGCGGGTTCAGGTGAGGGATACGGACTTCGATTGCCTCGACCTCATCTCGATCCACGGGCCGCTCAGTCCGACCGCTCTCGCAAAGCTCTCGGGGGCCCGTCCCGCGACGATGACCGGGATCCTCGACAGGCTCGAACGCGACGGTTGGATCGTTCGCGATCGGGACACCGTCGATCGACGTGCGGTGCTCATCCGGGTTCTCCCCGACCGCAACAGCGAGGTCCTCGGTCTGTACGCGGGGATGAACGCGCTCGTCGACGAGCTCTGCTCCGACTACGACGACACGCAGCTCGACGCAATCACCGCATTCCTCCGCCGTGTGAGTGACGCCGGTGTCGAAGCGACCACGGCGCTCACCGCCGCTGGAGAGGAGTAGGGGCCGACGAGCAAGGAACCCCTCCAACCGCTGTTTCTGGCTCTTGCGGTGAACGGCGTTGTCGTCGCTGGCGTCTTCGCGCTTGGGAGATGCCTCACGACGGTTGCGTGAGCCCGAATCCCGCCCGGGTCCAGAGGCTCCGCCGTTCGGCCAGAGGGTCGGAGATCACGAAGATCTGGTCGTCGAGGATGAGGGTTAATCGGTCCTCGTCGTCGTATCGCGGCCATCCCGGGTCGCGCCCGGACGCGAAGGCGCCCCACGCGGCGCCCATCCACTCGGCGAGGGCCTGTGGTGCGTCGTTGCCTGCAAAGCGACGCGCGGCGGGGGTGTCGAGCAGGTCGAAGACGAAGGGCAGCTCAAGGGAGTGACAGGCTCCCAGCTCTTTGCCCTCCGCCCCGGAACGGTAGGCGAACTCATACCGCCAGACCGCGCTCCTGGCTGCCGCCGCGTGCGCGAGGCGGTCGGTGGGAGCGCGGAACAATTCGTCGCCGAGCACGGCGGCCATGATGCTGCGTGGATCGGTCCATCGTTCCTGGGCGGCGTAGCCGGCAGCTGCCGCATCGGGGTCGGCATAGGCTCCCCGGAGAACAGCGAGAGCGTCCGTGGGCTCGAACTCCGGTCCGTCGATCAGTTCGGTGAACAGTCGTCCCTCCTCTCTGGCGGCGCCGAGGATGAGCGGCACGTCGGCGGAACGACCGGCCCTGATCGCATCCAGAGGCTGCTCGTCGAGGACTGAGCCGTCGACGACAGGGAGGAAGGCCGCGAGCTGGCCCCGATCTTCCAGCCTGCGGTCGAACTCGGCCTGGGCGAGGAGGATGTCCGCGACAGGAAGCGCCCGGAATGCGGCGAGGTCGGTGAGTTCGATACCCAGGATGCTCGCGAACTCCGTGGCGCGCTCGTCGGCCTCGGCGGCGTCGAGAAGCATTTCGCCGCTACCGCTCTGGAGGATCGCGCGCTGGAACAGGCCGCGCGATTCCGGAGCGGCGAGGTGCGCTGCGATGCTCACGGCGCCCGCAGACTGCCCGAACAGGGTCACCATATCGGGGTCGCCACCGAACGCTGCGATGTTCGCGCGCACCCAGCGCAGCGCCTCGATCTGGTCGAGGAGCCCGAGCGCACCGGAACCGGGCGCTCCCGGCAAGCGGAGGAAACCGAGAGCGCCGAGCCGATAGTTGAGCGTCACGACGACAACGTCACGGCGGGTGCTCAGACGCGCGCCGTCGTAGACGAGGTCCCCTCCGGAACCCCAGGAGAAGGCGCCGCCATGGATCCAGACGAGCACGGGGCGCCGGGGGCCCTCCACCCCGGGAGTCCAGACATTGACGGTGAGGCAGGTTGCTTCGTCTGTCTCGTAGTCGGGGAGGTCGAACATCTCGCGGCGGCCGAGATCCTCGGTCTGCGGTGCCGCGGGTCCGACCGCGTCCGCTGCCCGGATTCCACCCCAACCCGTGTGGGCGAGTGGTGGAGCGAACCGCCGCTTGCCGACGGGATCATGCGCATACGGAATCCCGAGGAACGCTGACCCGCCGGCGGACGGCACCCCCCGCACGGAGCCGGCCGTGGTGCGTACGATCCGATCCGTGGTGGGGTGCCGCATCAGACGAGCTTCCGCACCGGCACGATGGCGAGCGCGCCGGCGAGCGCGATCGCCGCGGCGACCGCGAAGAGTCCGGAGTAGCCGACCAGCGTGACGATGAGGGCTCCGAGCGAAGCGGAGAGAACCTGAGGGATGACCATCGACATGTTCATCAGCCCGAGATCTTTGCCCGCGTCGGCACGGACGGGAAGCACACGGTTGACGAGGGCGGTGTCGACGGCCATGTAGACGCCGAAGGCAAGCCCATTGATCACGGCGAAGATGTACATCGCGGTCATGGTCGGCTGAAGGAGCGGCACGACGAGCGACACCGCGAGTCCGAGCCCGGCAATGAGCACGAAGGTCTTCAGTCGACCGCCGCGGTCCGCAAACGGAGCGGCGATGAGGGAGCCCACGATGGAGGCCGCGCCATTGACGCTGAACAGGAGCGCACCCTGCCCGATCGCTTGGTCGGCGGGCAGGCCGATGTAGTCCTGCAGAGCGAACATGAGGAACGCGAAGAGAAGGAAGTAGCCCAACATGAGTAGCACCCGGGCGAGGAACACCCAGGCGAAGTCGGGGAACTGCCGCGGGCTCACCCAGAACGTGGACAGCAAGCCGCGAAGGCGGAACGGTTCCCGCGGAAGCGCGCGCGAGTCCGTGTCCGGGCTGATGATGACGAACGCGACCGCGACCACGACGACGAGGGCGGCGAGGATTGTGTAGCCTGCCGGTCCAGCGAGCTCGGGGAAGAAGACGAACATCAGCGACCCGAGGAGCACCCCGGCGTTCATTCCCGCTCCGACCAGCGAAGACACCAGGCCGATCCGGCGCACGGGGACGCGGTCGGGGACGATGGCGACGTATGCGGCTTGGAACGCGTTCAGCGTGAGTGTCGTGCCGGCCCAGCACAGCCCGAGGAGCACGACGGACGGCGCCGAAGCCTGCAGCAACAGCATCGCCCCGCCAGCGAGCGCGCCGCCGACGATCCACGGGCTGCGGCGGCCGAAGCGCGAGCGGGTGCGATCGGAAAGCCGTCCGAAGACGGGGTTGGCGACAGCTGCGGCAATCGTTCCGAGCACACTCGCCAGGGCGAGAGCGCCGACATCGGTGCTGCCGGTGAGAGCCTGCACCTGCACCGGCATGAGGATGCTCGGCACGGCGGTCCACACCACGAAGAGTGTCAGCATCACGATCGGGAGCGTGACGGCGAGACCACCGACAGCGGGACGTGCGTCTGGCACGAGGGGAACGGGTGGTGCGGTCTGGGTTGCGGGCGCAGCGGCGTCGTCGTTGATCACCATGGCGGTTTCCTTTCGAGGGGGTTATGCGGATGGTTCGGGTGAGGATGAGTCTCGTGTTGCGGTGTCGGCCGGAGCGATGTCGATAAGAAGGGGCGGACCGCCGGCGCCAGCGACAAGCAGGCGCAACGGGCCGGAGAGGGGTCGCCACTCATCGTTGTGCCACCGTCGGAGCGCTTCGGGGCGCACGACGACGGTTACGTCGACTTCGGTGCGCGGGGAGACGACACAGGTCGCGAATCCGGCGAGGCGCGGTGCCTCATCGGGCACGTCGAGGAACAACTGAACGACATGTTTGCCCATCCGGTCACCGGTGTTCCGCACGGTCACCTCGGCCACGGCGCCTGCGCTGTCGCGCCGGGCCGCGGCGGAGACCGTGTGCCATGTGGTGTAGCCGAGCCCGTACCCCAGGGGGTAGTGCACCGGGATCGGGCCCCGGCTGCCGAAACGCGCCCCTTCTGCATAGGGAATGACACCGGCCACCGGTCGCACCGAGGGCAGCGCCTCGATCTCGCGGGGGATCGCGGTGGTGAGCCGGCCGCCGGGTTCGCGGGAGCCGACGAGGCACTCAGCGATCGCTCGCGCGCCGCACTGCCCAGGGAACCAGGCCCAGAGCACAGCAGCGACCTCATCAGACCAGGGCAGGAGGACGGGACTCCCCGCATTCACGACGATGACGGTGCGAGTGCAGACTGCGCTGACAGCTCTCACCAGGTCGTCTTGCCGCCCGGGGAGGCTCAACGAGTCGCGGTCGAACCCCTCAGACTCGTACTCGGCAGTCGTGCCGACCACGACGATCGCTACGTCCGCGTGTGCGGCGGCGCGCACCGCGCGCTCGAACAGTTCGTCGTCCTCGAGCGCGGGGGCGGCATGGCCGAGGTCGACGAGATGCCATTCGGCGGCCGCATCCCAGACAAGCGAGATCTCGACGTCGATATCCGCGCCTCCGGTGACGGTGACGCGATGCTCGGACGGCTCCACGAGAGGCGAGAGCGGATCGCGGTCGGGCACGGGGAGGGTGAACCGCTCGGGTGTGGCGCCCGCGATTCGTATCGCGAACTCGCCATTCCCGCGGATGCCGAGTTGGTGACTGCCGGGCTCGGCCAGACGGAGTCGTGTCACGACGCGCACGAGTGCGGTGCCCTCGGGGACGGCGTCATCGAACACGATGTCAGCGTGCTGGAGTGTCCTGAACCCGGCGACGGTGCCGTTTTCGCGTTCGAAGGTCACAGCGAGTCCCGAACAGATGCGCGCATCGTCGAGGGGAGGCAGGCTGCGACGGATCGATGTTCCCGGTTCCACGACGATCGTGGTTGCTGGCCCGAGTAGGTTTGCGAGTTCGGCATCCAGCGAAGGCATCGGCACGGGGCGCACCCGCGCGCTCCCTCCACCCTGCAGCGTGAGCTCCGAAGCGCCGGGGCCGATCAGTGCCACCCTTGTCGGACGATCGAGCGGGAGGATGCCGTCGTTCTCCAGCAGCACCATGCCGTCGGCGGCCAGCGTGACGAGGAGCTCATCTGTGCCCTCAGCAGAGGACGCCACGTTCACGGCGCGACGTTCAGCGACGGAGCGGAGCGCGGCGATCTTGTCGTCGATCACGCGTTCGGGGAGCGCGCCGCCGCAGACCGCGTCGACGAGCGCGTCACCCCACGGGCCGTCGGGACCGGGCATCACGAGATCGACGCCCGCATCCGCAGTTTCGACGGTGGTGCGGGCGGCCCCCCAGTCTGAAACGACAGCGCCGCCGAAGCCCCACTCCTCCCGCAGGATGTCGGTGAGGAGTCGACGGTTTTCGGTTGCCCGGATGCCGTTGACGCTGTTGTAGGCGGCCATCACGGCATCGACGCCGCCGCGGCGCACCGCGGCTTCGAAGGGGGCGAGATACAGTTCGCGCAAGGTGCGCTCATCGATGCGGGCGTCGTAGTCGAGCCGCCCGGTCTCGCTCTCGTTGCCGACGAAGTGCTTCGCTGTCGCCGACACCCCCGCCGATTGGATGCCACGGATGATCGCAACGCCGACCTCGGATGTCAGGAGCGGATCTTCGGAGAAGCACTCGAAGTGTCGACCGCCGAATGGTGTCCGGTGGAGGTTGAGAACAGGGGCGAGCAACCAGTCGATCCCCGCCCGTCGGGCCTCGCTGCCCAAAAGCAGACCGGCACGATGCACCAGCTGTTCATCCCAGCTGGCGGCGATCGCCGTCGCGTTGGGCAGCAGAGTGCCGTATGCCTCGGTGCCGAACGCGCCGCCGCGAACTCCGGAAGGTCCGTCGGAGAGGGCAAGGGAGGGAAGGCCGGCGGAGGGGAGCTCGGCCGTTCGCCATCCATCGGCACCCGTGAGCGCCGCGACCCGTCGGGTGAGAGAGGTGGGCGGAACTGTGCCTGTCGTCGTCACCGGTGATCTCTCCTTCGTGAATGAGACCAACGTAGGGTGAAAACAGTGACCAGTCACTGTTTGTTACCAATCTGTTGTTTTCCCGTCGGAGCCTATACTTCCGACATGCCCAAAAACCCCGCCGCACGGCGACCGGCATCTGGCACCTACGAGTCTGGAAGGCGCAGCCGCGACCGTATCCTCGGGGTTGCGCTCCGTGAGTTCGCCGAGTTTGGGTATCGGGGTGCCGCGATGACCCGAATCGCCGAGCGCGCGGAGATCTCCGAGACCGGCCTGCGTCACCACTTCCCGTCGAAGGACGAACTTCTCATCGAGATCCTTCGCAGCCGCGACGATCAGTCAAACCGGCGTTGGGAGGAAGCGGGCTCACCGGTCGGGGTTGCAGACCTTGAATACAATCTCCGCCTCATGGAGCTCAACTCCGCTGCCCCCGATCTCGCCCGACTGTTCATGGTCATGGTCGGCGAATCTGTGACAATCGACCATCCAGCTGCCGAGTGGGCGCGCGAACGCTATCGCACGCTGTGCAACACGATGGCGAACAGCGTGCGGGGTGGAATCGACGCCGGTGAGTTCCGACGGGATACGGACCCGGTTCGAATCGGACGTCAGATAGTGGCCGTCATGGACGGGCTTCAGACGCAATGGCTGCTCGACCCGGACATCGATATCGCTGCCGAATTCCGCGGTTACATCGATGGACTGATCCAGCTCCTGCGCCCACCGATCGCCCCCGAATCATAGGCGCCACCGCACAGCGCTGGTAGGGAGGGCGGTTTCAACCGGTCGATGCCGCAGCACTCCTCGTGCGGTCCGCGCGGCGCCAGCAGCGAAGCGGAAATCGCTGACGTTATGGAAGCAGCCTCCCGTCGGCGTCGCGCGCTTGCACTGGGTGTCCGCTGAGGATCGAGACGCGGTTGAACGTGTTGATCGTCACAGCGATCCACTCTGCGGCGATGTATGCGGAATCACCCAGCACGGTCTGCGCGGCGACGAGATCGGCGCGGGAATCCTCCGTCAACGGCAGTCGAGTGGCCGCTTCGGCGATCGCGAGCGCCGCCTCCTCCCGTTCGCTGTAAAGCTGAGCGTCGCGCCACGCGGGCAGCATGTCGAGCTTCTGCTGGGGCACTCCGACCTTGCGCGCCTCCCGGGAGTGCAGGTCGAGGCAAAAGGCGCACGCGTTCTGCTGGGACGCACGCACTTTGATGAGCTCCGCCTCCTGTGGGGTCAGGCCTGCACGGAGCGCGGCTTCGGAGACGACGGACGACAATTCCCGCGCGGCGCCCCACGCCTCGCGCATTGCCTTGTCCATGTAGGGGCGCACGGGGATCCTCCCCTCAGCGGGACGCAAGGATGGCCTGCCAGTCGCGCGGGAGCCGAGCCGCCGGGCCGGGAACGCTCTGCTCCTCCGGGTGACTCGTCGGCGGAGCGAGCTGCGGTCCCTCCGCGTACTGGTCGGTGCGGTAGTCCCAGAACCAGTCCTCACCGGGTTCGAAGCTCTGAATGTAGCGGTGACCCGTCGCGGTCGCATGGGCACGCGCGTGGCGGGAGAGGGAGTCGTCGCAACAGCCGACATTGCCGCACTCGGCGCAGCGGCGCAGATGCACCCACCACCCGCCGGCGTTGTCGCAGTCGAGGCAGCCGGCTCCGCTCGGCGGGACGCTGGTGTCGATGTCTTCGGTCATCGTGCACTCCTTACTCGTGATCGGGGAACTCCATGCCAGGCGGCCACTCGCCGAGGCTGGCGGCTGCGTGGTAGGTCGCATCGAGGAACGCCAGCACGGTGCCGTCTGGGTCGGTCGACATTCTGGCCGTCTCGTACGGCAGTAGGAACTCGCCGTACTCAGTGCTGAACGAGGCGCCCTCGGGCAGGTCCGCGTCGGCGTAACCGTTCGGAGCGGGGTAGGCGTAGGAGTAGAACGCGCCCTCGGTGCCACCGCCCGGCCAGAATCCGGCACTGCTGAGCTCGTGGGAGTAGGCCTCCCTCATCACCCTCACGGGGCAGTTCGGTGCGCCGCCGGGGTGCGGTGGGGCGGTGCGCCCGGAGAACCGAGTGACCGCGAGATCCAGTGAGCCCCAGAAGAAGTGCACGGGACTGGCCTTGCCGAGGAAGCCGGAACGGAACCGCGCGAGGATGCGATCGGCCTGGATCAGCTGCCGCCAGAACGCGTTCGCGTGCTCCGCGACATATGTGCGGTGCACGGTGTCTTCCGCGAACGGGATGGCGATCTCGACTTCATTCGGAGTCGGCTGAATGGCGACCTCGACGCCGAGCCGGCGGAGCGCCGCGAAGACATCTGCATAGAATTCCGCGACCGAGAGGCCGGGGAGGGGGAGCGAAACCATTCCCCCGTCGCTGGTTCGCACCACCAGGATGTGGTCGACGAAGTCGAACGCGATCTCCAACATGCGTGGGCCGACAGGGATCCCACCCGTCGTGAGTCCGCGCGCACCGACCCGGAACGTCACGTGCCACCAGTGGTTGATCGGCGATGCCAGAGCCATCGTGATCTTCCCGATGATCTGCGTCCACATATGGAGCGTCTCCCGGGTCGGAGTCCAGGAGGCCACCGGGAGCGCCGGCCACGTCGACTCATCCGTCATGTGGCTCCCTTCCCTCGCCGCGCGATGCCAGGGCAACCACTCTAACTCTGAGGGTGCCGGTCGTCTCCTGTGTGTGTGACGCGAAGGGCTGCGGCCGACGGCGGGTGTACAGAGACGAGGTCGATCGCGCCGTGCGAGACGGGGCTCGACACGGTTGAACGGCAATTCAAAATCATCTAATGACAATTCAACGCCAGTGCGATAACGTGCGAAGACCGTTCGTGCGAAGGAGCATCGTGATGAGTTCATCAGCAGGCGCTGGGCGCCCGGCGAGACGCCGAATCGGCGCGTTGGTCGTGGGCATCGTGATGACGCTCGGAATCGCTGCGTGCACCGCAGCGCCGCGCACGACGGAGGCGAACGTCGACGGTCCGAAGGTCACGCTCGAGAACACCGGCGCTGAGGTCAACCAGGTCACGATCGGTCTGCCGGGATCTCTTTCGAGCCTGTATCCGGGCGTTGAAGACGGCATCCTCAACTACAACGTCATCTCCACGGTGCAGGAGGGTCTCGTCACCCGCGACGCCGCCGGAAAGATGCTGCCGGCGCTGGCCAAGAGCTGGACCACACCGAACGACACAACCTACGTGTTCACGCTTCGCACGGACGCGAAGTTTCAGAACGGCGACCCCCTCACCGCAGAGGATGTCGCCTTCAGCATCAAGGAGGCGGCCGATCCGACCGCGTCACCGGGAACGTATTACTACCTGCAGAACATGGCTTCGGTGGCGGTCACCGGCGCCGATGAGGTCACGGTCACGACGAAACATCCGGATGCCGGATTCCTGGTGAACATGTCGATCGCCGGCGCCATCGCCGTCACCCAGAAGAAGTTCTGGCAGGAGCACGACGGAAAGGTGGGCACCAGCCAGTCGCTGATTCTCGGCACGGGACCGTACAAGGTCACCGAGTTCGTTCCCGACTCGCACGTGACGCTCGAGCGGGTCGATACCTGGTGGGGCGGTGTGCCCAAGGTGAAGAAGATCGTGATCGACTTCATCACGGATGACAACACGCGTCTCGTCGCGGCGCAGAAGAGCAACATCGATATCGGCTTCAACGTGCCGATCACCCAGCTCACGCAGTGGCAGGGAATCAAGAACTCGCGTATCGAAGCGGTCAACGACCTCTCTTACGTCGGCCTCATCTTCGACCAGCATGTGAAGCCCTTCAACGACATCCATGTTCGCGAGGCCATCGCGTACAGCATCGATCGGGACGTCATCGTCAAGAATCTGCTGCGTGGGCTCGGACGGCCGGCAACGGCGATCATGACCCCGGAGTCGCTTGCGCCCTCATACACTGCCGCGCAGGCGCAGAAACTGCTCGCCGAGGTTCCGCAGCGCACGTTCGACATGAAGAAGGCGAAAGCCGCGCTCGCCGAGTCGTCGGTACCGCAGGGCTTCAGCGTCGACCTGACCTATCCGAACACCGGACCGCAGATCGGCCTGGCCGCTCAGGCGATCGCCGAGAACCTCAAGACCATCGGCATCAAAGTCTCCGTCTCCGAGGTGCCGATCGAGCAGTGGTTGGCGACGATCGGCGACGGCAAACACGGCCTTGGCTTCATGTGGTATTTCTCCACGACGGCCGACCCCTCCGAGATCAACGGCTACCTCCTCGGCCCGGACAACCCGAACAACTTCACCGACACGACCGCCAATGATCTCCTCACCTCCTCCGCTGCAGAGAAGGACCCGAAGGCGCGGATCGCGTCCCTTCTCAAGCTCGAAGACATCAACGCTGAGCAGGTCGTGAACGTGCCGATCTGGTGGGGCAAGTCGCTCACCTATTTCAGCAACACGATCGGGATGAAGGGCTACAGTCCATACTCGTTCCTGACGACATGGGGCCCCGATCTCTTTGCAGCCAAGGCAAAATGACCGACACGAGAACCAGCCAGTCGCTGCGTCTGGGCAGGACCATAGCGCTGCGCCTGCTCGGCATCGTGGTGATCCTGCTGGTGATCTCGTTCCTCACCTTCGCGCTCATGTATCTCGCGCCCGGCGATCTGGTCAAGAACCTGCTCGGCAACAGGCCGAGCACGCCGGGGGCCATCGCCGCCATCCGGGCGCAATACCACCTGGACGATCCGTTCTTCGTGCAGTACTTCCGCTGGCTGGGCGGGGTGCTGCACGGTGATCTCGGCACCTCCATTCGGCTGCAGCAGCCCGTCACCCAGGTGCTCGCCGACCGCAGCAGCGTGACCATCATCCTGATCGTCGTCTCCTTCGTCATCGCCGTCGCCTCCTCGGTGCCGCTCGGCATCCTGAGTGCGTGGCATCGCGGTAGCGCCGTCGATCGGGTCGCGAGCGCACTCACCCTGACCGGACTGTCGGCCCCGACCTTCGCGCTGGCGATTCTCGGGATCTACCTTTTCGCGATGCTGTTGCCGATCTTTCCGGCGTACGGGTCGGGCAGTGGATTCTGGGACCAGCTCTGGCATCTGATGCTGCCGTCCATCGTGCTGGCCGCGGGGATCGGTGCGATTCTCATGCGGATGACACGCGCCGCCGTGATCCGCGAGCTCGACAGCGATGCGATCACCTTCGCTCGTGCACGAGGGCTGCATCGACGCGTCGTGCAGCGGATCGCTCTGCGCGGCGCGCTCATTCCGATCGTCACCAGCGCGGGTCTCATCCTGACCTTCATCATCGGCGGCACGATCATCGTGGAGACGGTCTTCTCGTTGCCGGGGATCGGACAGCTCTTGGAGGAGTCTGTGCTGTTCAAAGATCTCCCCACTGTGCAGGCCCTCACCCTCGTGATCGCCGCGGCCATCGCAATCGTGACCATCGTCGTCGACCTCAGCTACCTGGTCTTCGATCCGCGGGTTCGCGCGAGGGAGCTGACCCGATGAGCAGCCCGATCACGCCGGTCGCTCTCGGTGGAACCGAATCGGATGGGCCGCACGGCACCGGCGGGTCGGCGAAGCGCCCAGCGTCCGTGCGACGCGGGCGCTGGCGCGCCCGCCCGGCGAAGCACCGCAGCTGGACGGTCATGGTCTCGGCCGGCTTCCTGGTCGTCATCGCCATCGCGGCCATCGTTTCACCGCTTCTGCAATCGGCGGCCACCACCCAGCACATCCTCGACACGACACTCCCGCCCGGAACGATCGGCCACCCGCTGGGAACCGACTCGCTCGGCCGCGACGTGCTGCTGTTCACTCTCGCGGGGACGGGCTCTGCGACGATCGGTCCCGTCGTCATCGCCGCAGGATCGATGGTGCTGGCCATCGTGTTCGGCACGCTGGCCGGATACCTGCGTGGCACCGCCGACACGATCATCGGACGCATCGTCGACATCCTGCTGTCCCTGCCCGTGATGCTCGTGGCGCTGGTCGTCGCCGGGATCTTCGGGGCCGGATATTGGGTGACGGTCGTTCTTCTGATCTTCCTGTTCTGCCCCTCCGACATCCGCATCGTTCGTGCCGGGGTGACCGAACAGGCGCCGCGGCCGTACGTCGAGGCAGCACAGATGCTCTCTCTGTCGCGCTTCACCATCATGTACCGGCACATCGTGCCGAACGTGTGGCCCCTGATCGTCACGAACTTCCTGCTGAACATCGCGATCGCGCTCGTCACGCTCTCTTCACTGTCTTTCCTCGGCATCGGTGTCGCTCCGGGAACGCCGGACTGGGGGCGGCAGATCTCGGATGGGCAGAGCATCATGACCGAGAATCCGGCGATGCTCGTTGTCCCAGCGCTGTTGATCGTGTTCGTCGCCATGGCAGTGAACGTCGTCGGCGACGGCCTGGACGACGCCCTGCGTGAGCGGGGGCTGCAATGAGCGAGACTCCCGCTGCGGTATCCGGACTCACGGTGTCGGGCCTGAGCGTTCAGGGGCCGAACGGCACCATCGTCCACCCGCTCGATCTGGCCGTCCCGGCAGGGAGCATGACGGCTATCATCGGCGAGTCCGGCTCGGGCAAGTCGATGACCGCCCGTGCGATCACCGGGCTGCTGCCGCGCGGGGTGACCGCGCAGGGCACGGCGACGATCGACGACTATCCGTACGACCTCTCGGGAACCAGCACGAGCGTCTGGTCTCGTGTGCGCGGTCGGCGCGCGGTTCTGCTCCTGCAGGATCCGTTCACCAGCCTGAGCCCGCTCTACCGGTGCGGCGATCAGATCCAGTGGACCCTGCAATCCGTGAGAGCCGGCGCGGAACGCGGCACCAAGCACCCTCGCGGCGCGCTGCGCGACGAGATGATGCGCCGGCTCGATGAGGTGCACCTTCCCTCCCGAGTCGCCTCGCAATACCCGTTCGAACTCTCCGGCGGGATGCGTCAGCGCGTCGCGATCGCGGCGGCTCTGGCGGCGGCGCCGCGCCTGCTCATCGCCGATGAGCCGACGACGGCGCTGGATGCCAGTACGCAGGGGGAGATCCTCGACCTGCTGCACGAGCTCCAGCGTTCGCACCGGATGAGCCTGATCCTGATCAGCCACAACCTGGGGGTCGTGCGCGGGCGCGCCGATGACGTGATCGTGATGCGCCACGGCGAGGTCGTCGAGCGCGGTACCGCGGAACGCGTGCTCACAGCGCCGGCGAACGCGTACACCCAGGCCCTCATCGACTCCAACCCGGCCCTCGCCGACCCCGTCGCACCGCTCACGGGCGCCCCGAGGCCGGTGTTGGTCGTTTCGAACATCTCCAAGCGATTCGGCGCGAACCACGCGCTGCGATCGGCCTCCGTCGATGTCTCCGCCGGCGAAGTCGTTGCGGTCGTCGGTGAGTCCGGCTCTGGCAAGTCCACCCTCGCGCGGTGCATCGCGGGGCTGGAACGTCCGGATGATGGCACCGTCGAGCTGGAAGGGCTGAGGCTTCCGTCCGGGCGCAAAGGCCGAACGCCCGGCCAGGTTCAGGTCGTCTTCCAAGATCCGTACTCGACGCTGAATCCCTCGTTCACGGTCGGCTCTGCGCTCGCGGAAGCGCTTCGGGCCGCCGGGAAGGGCGCGAACCGCGTCGACGAGCTCCTCACCCTCGTGGGGCTCGACCCCGCATTGCGAGACCGGCGACCCGCCCAACTCTCCGGAGGGCAGCGACAGCGGGTTTCGATCGCGCGCGCACTCGCGCCTGAACCGAAACTCCTCATCTGCGACGAGAGCGTGTCCGCCCTCGACGTATCGGTTCAGGCGCAGATCCTCGCGCTGCTCGAGGGGCTGCGCGAGCGCCTCGATCTCGCGATCCTGTTCATCACCCACGACCTCGGAGTCGTTGCGCGAATCGCGAATCGAGTGGTCGTCTTACGCGAGGGCGAAGTAGTGGAGCGAGGGACGACCGAGCAGGTGCTCTCGGCACCGCATCACCCGTACACCCAGCTGCTGCTCGCCGCCGCACAGCGCGACAGCATCGCGGGGTCGACACCCACCGAGATGACAGGATGATCACATGACCACGAATTGGGCGCCGGGTGCGCATTTGCCCGACGAACTCGCGGATCGCTCAGTGCGCGAGGCCGTGTGGCGGTCCGTTCCCGAGTACTGGCGCCCAGGCACGCTGAGTGTGCGCGTCGACGACGGCCCGGCGCGCGCGGCGGCGCTGACGATGAGCCGACCGTGGGCTGCATATCGGAAGGTCGTCGACGTCGTCGCCGACTCCGACGAGGCGTTCGCCGAGCTCATCCTGGAGCTGCAGGTTGAGGTATCGCGCGCCGCCGACACATCAGACGGCGCCGGCGCGACGAATGCGGCGCCGCGACCCGCTCTGCTGCTCATCGAGGACCTCGCCGCGGCATCGTTCCTGACGCCCGCGCGGCAGGATCACCTCCTCGCCGCCGGGTTCGTGCACGAACCGCCACCCGTGCCCTCCGTCCCCAGCACCCGCCCCGACGATCCCGCCGCGGTGGACGTCTGGTCGTGGTGGCCGGAATCCCGCCCCGTGCGGTCCGTCCCGTACTACGGACAGACCACCGAGGTGACCTGTGGCGCCGTCACCGCGCTGGGCGCGCTGCACGCCACCGGAACGGGATCATTCACCGCCGATGGTGCGGACAATCACGCAACAGAGATCGACTTCTGGCGCCAGGCGACGAACCTGCCCGCGTGCGACCCGATCGGGCTGGCGGTTGCGGCGATGCGCGCCCACAGCGATCCGGCGCGCACCCCTCGAGTGATCCTGAGCACGGACGCACCGGTGCTCCTCGAAGACTTCGCGGATCGTCCGGGCGAGTTGCGGCTTCGTGAAGACCTGCAGGCCGATGAGCGTCGCCATGCCGATCTGCTGGGAATCCCTATCGAACATCGGTGGGTCGACATCGCCGAGATCGCAGACCTGGTGCGCGCTGGAAACTATGTCGGCATCCTCATCGATCTCACCGCACTCATCAACGACCCTTCACCGCACTGGATCCTCGCATACGACATCGTGGGCGAGGAGCTGGTCGTGTCCGATCCGTGGGTGGATGCCGAGAACGGCGAGACGTGGGCAGACACCTTCGCGCTGCCTTTGCCTCCGGCGACCGTCGACCGGGTCGCGCGCTGGGGTGATCCGGAATACCGCGCCATCGTGGTGTTCCCCGACGGAGGGCGATCATGGGCGAGGAAGGACTGAGTCCAGGGCGGCGGGCGCAGTTTCTCGAGGCTGCGGCCCAGATGATCGCGGAGCGCAGCTTCGCGAACACGCGGCTGTCAGACGTCGCTCGACATCTCGGGGTGAGCGCACCGCTCCTCGTGCACTACTTCGGCACGCGTGAGCATCTGCTCACCGAGGCGCTGACCTACACTGAGGACCGCTTCTACGATCTGGTCTCGGCGCGGCTGCGCGACATCCCCGATGCGGCTGGGCGCCTCGCCGAGCTCATCACGATCTGCTGTTCACCCGAACCGTCGGTCAACCTCCCACAGGGCTGGGCGCTCTGGTTCGAGATATGGATTCGCGCCGCACACGACGCCGAGGCCGCTCGCAGCCGCACCGAGCTCGACGGCCGCTGGTTCGCGACCGTGGCCGGCATCATCCAGCAAGGGCAGGATGCCGGCGAGTTCCGCGCCGGCATCGATGCCGAGCATGCCGCCCGGATGATCACGGCGCTGTTGGACGGGCTTTCGATCCAGATCCAGCTCGCCGATTCGACGGTCACCCCCGAGTACGCGCTCGATCTCGCGTTCGATCTGCGCGACCGGCTGCTCGGCACCTGATCGGCACCTGATCGGCTCAGGATGTACGGCCCTTGACAAGCGTTGAATGACGGTTCAATGTGGGTCCATGCCTTCTACGATCACCGAATGGCCCCACGTCGACACTGCTCTGCCCGGCCCGCGCAGCGCGGAGCTGCTCGATCGCAAAGATGCGGTCCTGCAGGGTCCGCTGCGCGACGCTGAGAACGTTCCGTTCGTGCTGGGCGCGAAGCGCGGCCATCTGCTGGAGGATGTCGATGGGAACGTCTTCGCCGACCATGTCTCGGCATGGGGAGCCGCCCCCTACGGCGCCCAGCCTCCGCACGTGCGTCAGACGATGAACGACGCGTGGGATCGCTACGGGATGGAGATCTCGCAGTACCTCTCCAGCGAGCCCGTCGTCACACTCGCCGAACGTCTCGTGGCGCTCGCCCCCGCCGGGATCACCCGTGTCGCGCCGACGGTCACCGGCACGGAGGCCGTCGAGGGCGCCGTGAAACTCGCCAGGGAGGCGACGGGGCGACCCATCATCCTGAGCTTCCTCGGTCAATACCATGGCGAATCGACCTACCTGACGGCATCGGTCTCGACCGACCTGCCCGGAAACACCAGCGGCATCGCGCAGTATGTGCCCGGCGTCGTGCTCATCCCGTATCCGCAGTCGTTCCGAGCCCCATTCCACCAGGGCCCCGGCCCATACGACGACACACTCTGCCTCGACTATCTCGAGGACTGGGTGCTGCGCTATCAGGTTGAGCCCGGGCAGATCGCCGGCGTGCTGATCGAGCCGGTGGCCGGGGAGGCCGGCATCCTCGCACCCTCGCAGGCGTTCTGGGACCGGCTCACCAGCCTGTGCCGACGTCATGGCTGGAAGCTCCTGCTCGACGAGGTGCAGACGGGCATCGGTCGCTGCGGAACCGTCTTCTCCGCCGAACGCTGGGGGCTCGAGCCGGATCTGCTGCTGGTCGGCAAAGGGGTCACCGGCGGCGGCCAGGCCATCGCCGGCGTCATGGGCACCGAGGAGATGATGGCTGATTCGTCGTCCCACCTGGGCGGCACGTATGCCTGGGAGCCTGCGGCGTGCGCCGGAGCAATCGCCGGTCTCGACCTGCTGGCAGACGGATCCGTGCTGGCGAACACTCACGAGCTGGAGCGCATCGCGCTCGAAGAATTCCTTCCGCTCGTGAGCGAGGTAGACGAGGTGGGCGACGCCCGAGCCATCGGTGCCTGGGCGTGCCTGGAGTTCGTGAGCGGGCGGGACAGCGTGGAGCCCGCGCCCGAGTTCCAGCACGCCGTTCACCTGGGCGCGATGCGGCGCGGGGTGTTCGCCATCAGTGAGCCCTCGAAGTCGCTGTACCGGATGCAGCCCGCCCTGACGATAGAACCCGAACTGTTCCGCTGGTCGTGCCGGCAGGTGGCCGATGCGGTGCGGGAGGTCGCACAACGATGGATGTGATCGTCGTCGGCGCTGGGCTGGCCGGTCTGACGGCCGCGTGGGAGCTGCACAAGACGGGTCACACCGTTCGGGTCCTCGAAGCGCGCGACCGTGTCGGCGGTCGCACCTGGTCTCAGCGACTGGACAACGGCACGGTCGTCGAGCGCGGCGGCGAGTACATCTTCCCGACGGAGTTCCCGATTCGCCGCCTCGCAGCCGAGGTGGGGGTGCCGATTCTCACGCACAATGTGCGCTACGGGCGGCGCACGCTGCGCGGCAGCACCATCACGTTCGCCGAACTCGCCGCGACATCCCGAACCGTCACGGACACGCTCGCGTCGATGAGCGCCGACGGCATGGTGGGGGTGTCGTTGGAGGCTGTCTTCGCCGAGGCGCTCGGGCCAGGCTATATCGACGATGCGGTCTACCGCCGAACGATCACCTCCGCCGCGGCCGATCCCGCGCGGGTGAGCGCCGCGGCTGTGCTCGGCCACGAGTCGTCGACCGTGGGCGGGTACATCGAAGATGGTGGACGCCTGGTGGCAGGCAACCAATCGCTGACGCTGGAGATCGCGCGCCGGCTGGAGGGTCGCATCAGGCTCGAGCACCCCGTCACCGGCGTCGACCAGTCGCCGGCCGGCGTGCAGGTCGTCCTCGCGGACGGCTCACGGATGCGCGCGGATGCCGTCGTGCTGGCCGTGCCGCTGCCCCTCCTTCGTGCCCTCGAACTCGGCTTCCCCCTCGACCCGGCGCAGCAACGGGCGCTTGATCATCGCTTCATGGGCGTGGCGGCGAAGCTCGCGGTGCCCCTGGCGCGCATGGACGACGACAACGCCGTGCAGAGCTCCGACCACACCTGGTGGTCGTGGCAGTCGCTCTCTGCAGACGGGGTGACCCGGATCCCAGCTTTGTCCTGCTTTGCGGGAGGACCAGCCGCGCTCGATGCGCTCAGCGTGACGGAGGGGCCCGATGCGTGGGTGCACGCACTTCGCGAGTTGCGGCCCGATATGGAGATCGATGGCGAGGTGCTGCTATCGACCTGGGCGGACGATCCGTGGACGCGCGGCGCATACAGCGCGCCATCGCTGGACTGGCGCATCGAAGACGCGGAAGCCTTCACCCGCGCGTCCGGACGTGTCGCGATCGCAGGGGAGCACACAGGCCTCGCGCAGTCGCTGTCCGGGGCGGTGGCATCCGGGTACCGCGCGGTGGGGGCGCTCGCCGAGGTCATCGCGGCCCGACCCTGAACGGAGGCCCGGCAATTGCGTCGGCGGTGGCTTCGCCGAGCGGGTGGAACGTGGCCACCGCATCGGAGACGGCCCGAGAACATCCCTGGTACGTTGTGGCGCGCCGAGCGCTTAGCTCGTGCTAAATTTCCCTGAGGCACGCCTCACGACCGACAACGCAAGGATTCGACGATGACACTCCTCCCCGTCCCCCGCCTCATCGCGCGCACGGACGCGCCGCCCCTGCGCTGGGGGGTCGTCGGCTCCGGGTGGATCGCCGGCGCCTTCACCGACGCGCTCCACGCTCACACCGACCAGCGGATGGTCACCGCGACGGCGCGTGACGGCGCCAAGGCGGCGGCGTTCGCCGCCGAGCACGGAATCGCGCGGATCTCGGAATCCGTCGAGGCGCTCGTCGGCTCCCCTGACATCGACGTCGTCTACATCGCCACTCCGCACACGTCTCACCGTGAGGTCGCCCTCGCCGCCATCGCCGCGGGCAAACACGTGCTGGTCGAGAAGCCGTTCGCTCTCGACGCCCGGGAGGCGCGCGACATCGCTGAGGCCTCCCGCCGTGCGGGTGTCTTCGCGATGGAGGCGATGTGGACGCGCTACCTTCCGCAGTCGGACATCCTTCGCCAGGTTCTCGACGCCGGAACGCTCGGCGACATCCATCTGGTGACCGCCGACTTCGGCTTCGCGGCCCCATTCGATGCCGACAACCGCATGTGGAATCCCGAGCTCGGCGGCGGCGCATTGCTCGACGCCGGCGTGTACCCTTTGTCGTTCGTCTCGTCGGTGCTCGGTGCGCCGACACGCTTGGAGGTCGACGGCGCCCTGACGGTCACCGGGGTGGATGCGCGCGCCTCTCTCCTCCTCGGAAGCGCATCGGGGGCCACGGCTCTCGTCGCCACCTCGATGGTCTCGTCGATGCCGGTCCGGGCCACCGTCATCGGTTCCCGCGGCCGCGTGGATGTCCACAGTCCGTT
Source organism: Leifsonia poae (assembly GCF_020009625.1). Lineage (NCBI taxonomy): Bacteria > Bacillati > Actinomycetota > Actinomycetes > Micrococcales > Microbacteriaceae > Leifsonia > Leifsonia poae. The sequence continues at coordinate 1,774,777 of NZ_JAIHLP010000002.1, read as the reverse complement.
CTTCGGACCGTCGGGCGTCACCATCGCAGCGGGATCGATCGGCACGGAAGAGACGGAGACCTGGACGGACACGACCTTCGCCACGCTGCACGAAGGGCTCGGCTATGAGGCCACCGCGCTCGCCTCGTACGTCGGCGAGGGGCGCACCGAGTCGCCGCTCCACACCCTCGACGAGACGATCTCGATCATCGGCACCATCGACGAGGCCCGCCGGCGACTCGGCGTCACCGGCGTGGCCGGAAGCGTGGTCGGAGCATGATCCGGGATGCGGTCGACATGCTGGCGACCCTGGGCGAGCAGGATGAGCGCCTGCGCTTCTCGCGTTTCGACCATGAAGACGCCTGGGAGGTCGGAACCTCACTGATCGGTCTCGCGCGAGCGCGCGGTCTCACCATCTCGACCTCGGTCTGGATCGGCCAGCAATTGGTCTTCCAGGCCGCCCTCGCCGGCACGACCGCCGACAATGACGGGTGGATGAACCGCAAGGTCGCCGTCGTCCGACGCTACGATGTCAGCTCGCTTCTCATGGCGAAGCGGCTCGAGAGTTACGGGGTCACCGCATCGAGCGCGGCGATGGGTGTCGACCCGCTGCTCTACGCCTACAACGGCGGAGCGGTTCCGATCCGCATCGGGGCGACTCAGGTGGGCGTCATGGTGGCGTCGGGCGTCAACGACTATGTCGAGCACGATCTGGTCGTCGAAGCGTTGCAGCTCCACCTGGAGTCGTAGCCGGATCCTCAGGCGGGTCGTGCCGTCCCGGTCGACCCGCGCACGACGAGGGTCGCCAGGGTCGGGACCTCCTTCGGCGGGAGCTCCGGGTCGTCGAGCCGCCGTGTGATCGCCGCGAGGACGGCGTCGACCGTGAGATCCACATCCTGTCTGACCGCGGTGAGCGAGTTGTACGGAAGCTCGGCGATATCGCTGTCGTCGTAGCCGGTGACGGAGACCGTGCCCGGCACGTCGATTCCTTCGAGGGCGAAGACCGCCCGGAGGCCGGCGGCGCAGTGGTCGCTGGACCCGATCACGGCCGTCGGAAGTTGCGGGCGCGAGAGCAGTTCCTCGGCCGCGGCGGCGCCGTCGGCCTCGCCGAATCCGACGTCGAGGACATCGATGAAATCGGCGAGCCCTCTCGCGGTCATGGCGCGGCGGTAGGTCTCAGCGCGGTCCGGTCCGACGCGGCCTCCGACCCCACCGGCGTACGCGATCTCACGATGGCCGAGTCCGATGAGATGGTCGACGACGAGCTGGAGCCCGGCGTCGTCGTCTGTTCTCACGACGTCCGCGCGGGCGTCATCCGACCGTTCGCCGAGCCAGACGACGGGCATCGTGTCGAGCGCCCGGTTCAAGGTGAGCGAGTCGGCATCCGGATTGAAGCAGGCGAGCGCTTCGACCCGCTGCTCGATCAGCTGCGACAGCACCACCTCCGTCGAGCGCCGCTCGGTCATGGGGCCGAGGACGACACCGAAACCGAGATCAGCCGCGCGCTCGAGGAGCCGCTCGACCACGCGCAGTTCGAAGACGTTGGAGGACGCGATCATCACGCCGATCAGGCGGGTGCGCTTCTGGCGCAACAGCCGGGCGGAGGCGTTCGGGCGGAAGTCGAGCTCGGCCGCGGCGTCGAAGATCAGCCGACGGGAGCTCTCGCTCGGCCCGGGCAGGCCGCGCATCACCATGGAGACGAGTTGCCGCGAGACGCCGGCCCGTTCGGCGACATCCGTCATCGTCGGCCGGCGGACACCGCCCGGGGCGGACGGATGCGAGGCCGTTCCTCCTGTCTCCATGCTCGCGATTATCGCATCCGCCACGACAGGGGAACGACTTGCGCCCGCCATCCGACGCTCAGCGCACGCGCTTGATCGGAATGATCACGAGCGCACCGAGCAGGGCGAGGATGGTCAGATTCTGGGCGAGGGCGATCACGCTGGAGGCGCGGCCGCGCAGCACCTGCGGCACATTGTCGGCGAAGCTCGCGATGAGGGCGGCGGTCACGGCGTTCGACGCGATCTGAACCACGAGCCACGACAGGGTGAGGCCGAGCACATCCGTCGACGCGGCCAAGCCGATGAGGCCGAGGAAGAAGACGAGCACGCCGCCGATGATCGAGGCGGGTTCGTCGTGGCGGGTGGTTCTTTTTCTGCCAGGAATGGTTTCGGCTCCTCCTTGAGTCGTTGTACGGTTTCGGCGGGATAGCACGAGCTATTAGTTCGTGCTGAATCATCGGTGTACAGCGCCACGACCACTCCGCCAAGATTGAGTTGGCACGAGCTAAGCTGGCGGAGCTGTCGCTCACTCCTCGACGACGAAAGGCTCCCATGATTCAGCACACCGTCTGCTTCGCGCTTGTCCACACGGCCGACAGCGAAGCCGAACGCGACTTCCTCTCGGCCGCGGCGGAGGTGCTGCCGAGTGTTCCCGGGGTGTCTGCCTTCCGCATCGCCCGTCAGATCGGAACGCAGAGCGAATACCGCTGGCAGTTCTCCATGGACTTCTCCGATGAGGCGGCCTACGCCGCCTACGACGCGCATCCCGACCACCGCGCGTTCGTGGGCACGCGCTGGATTCCTGAAGTCGCCGCCTTTCAGGAGTTCGACTTCGTCCCGTTCGGCGGCGAGCGATGACGGGAGATGCGGCGGCGGAAGGCACGGCGGAAGGCACGGCGACGGTCGACACCTCCACGGCGTATCGAGAGCTTCTGCCCGGGCAGACCTGCCGGATCGTGGTCTTCGATTGTGCGCGCGGTGCAGGGCGGACCGTCTTTGAGACCACTGAGACGCTCTTCGAGGCACCCAATTGGACGCGCGACGGTCGGCTGATCGTGAACGGCCGCGGCCGACTCTGGTCGCTGCCCGCGGACGGCTCGGCCCCTCCCGACCCGATCATCATCGACGGTGTCCCCGAGCTGAACAACGACCACGTTCTCTCGCCCACCGATGACGGCACGATTTTCGTCTCGGCGAACGACTTCCATCTCTACGAGGCCTCACTCGCTGGTGGCACGGCACGCCGGATCACTCGTGAGCAGGGTCCGCTGCACTTTCTGCACGGCGTCTCGCCGGACGGATCGACTCTCGCGTATGTGCGACTCGAGCCGGACGGGGACGACTGGTACGCACGGGCCACCATCCACACGGTCGCGGTCGACGGCACCGGCGACCGAGCGGTCACCACGCACCCCGGTCCGGCAGACGGATGCGAGTACGACACCACTGGTCGGTGGATCTACTTCAACACCGAGCAGTTCGAGAGAGGTCGGGCGCAGATCGCCAGGATCCGGCCAGACGGCACCGGGCTCGAACAGCTCACCTTCGACGAACGGGTCAACTGGTTTCCCCACCTCGCCCCGACGCATGACAGCGCGGTATACCTGAGCTTCCCCGAAGGAACCGAGGGGCACCCGGCCGACCGGCCCGTTCGGCTGATGCTCGTCGACGGTGGCGACTGGCCGAACGCTCGAACCGTCGCCGAGTTCAACGGCGGTCAGGGAACGATCAACGTGAACAGCTGGGCGCCCGACGGTTCGGCGTTCGCCTACGTGGAGTATCCGACCGAGGGCGCCGGGCGCTGACCGACCGCCCGCCGAGCGGCCCTCGCCGGCCGCGACGAGAACTCGGACCACCCGGTTCTCGTCGTGTTCGGGGGTCTTCGAGGGTATCCCGAGATTCGAGCGTGGTTCAGTCGAGCGGTGGGAGCTCGAGGTCGCCGGTGATCGACCAGACTTCGGTGATGCGGTCATCGCGGTACCTCAGCAGGTCGATGCCGCTGCGGGCCGAGACGCCGGGTGCGGCGACCTCCCAGAGCAATGTGATCAGTCCGGACGCCTGATCCGAGTCGGCGCTCAGCGTCGGTGCGCTGCGGTGTCCGTAGCGGATTCCTGGTATCGCGGTCTGGATCTCTTCCACAACGCTCTGCAGTTCGGCCGCGCTTGTGGTGACGGTTGCGCGTGCGGTGGCGGGTTGGCGCCCGAAGTACACGCGGGCGTCGGCGGCGACGACCTGGGTCGCGGGGAGGATGAGGTTCCACATATCCGTCCACTGATCGACGAGGGTGGTTTCGCGATTCTTCATCATTGCTTCTCTCCATTTGTGAGTAGTGAGTAACTACTCACAAGATAGTATGAACCTATGACATCGCCTCGATCCTCCGCAGCGGAGCGCCGCGACCAGGTTCGTGAACTGGCGGCGCGAGAGTTCGCCGAACGCGGGCTGCACGGCACCTCGGTGGAGGCCATCGCCCGCTTGGCCGGCATCAGCCAGGCTTACATCTTCCGCCTCTTCGGCACCAAGGTGGCGCTGTTCTGCGAAGTCGCCGTGGCCGCCTTCGACCGAACCACCGACGGAATGGTCGCCGCGGCCGGGCAGACGCGCGGGCCCGAGGCTCTCATGATGATGGGCGAGGAATACAAACTGCTGCTTCGCGATCGCACGACCCTGCTGCTGCAACAGCAGGCCTTCGCCGCCTGCGCTGATCCGATCGTGCGCGAGCAGGTCAGAGACGCCTTCGCCCGCCTCTGGACGACGGTGGCCGAACTCAGCGGCCTCGAGCCGCTGCGGGTCAAGACCTTCATCGCCTACGGGATGCTGCTCAACGACCTCGCCGCGCTCGACGTCGACGCCGTCGACGCACCGTGGGCGCGAGAATCGCGCACCGCGATCCCCATCGACATCTACCGCTAAACGCTCGGCGCCCCGTGCGTGCGGAACCCGCTCGCGACGGCGAGCCCTCTTCGTGGCAAGGTGGGATCGTGACCGACGCAACGTTTCCCTCCGCTCTTCGCGATGACATCTCCCGGCTGGTCGACGATGCCGGAATCCGAGGCAATCGTGCACTGATCACGCGGATACTGCAGACGGGGGTGCAGCTCGGGGTCGATGGCACGGACCGGCTCGATCTGAAGATCGCCTCCGCTGCACTCTCCGAGATGCGCGACGCTTTCCGGTTGTTCGCACCCTTCGACGACGTTCCGAAAGTGACGATCTTCGGTTCGGCCCGCACCCGGGAGGAGGACCCGCAGTATCGCGAAGCGCACGATGTCGCCGCGGCGCTTTCGGCCGCAGGCTGGATGGTGGTCACGGGGGCGGGGCCGGGGATCATGCAGGCGGCCGCCGAGGGCGCAGGTCGGGAGATGTCGATCGGTGTGTCGATCCGTCTTCCGTTCGAGGAGAAGGCGAACCTTGTGATCGCCGAAGATTCTCACCTGGTGTCGATGAAGTACTTCTTCACCCGCAAGCTCATGCTGATGAAGGAGTCGCGCGGGTTCGTCTGCGTGCCAGGTGGTTTCGGAACCCTGGACGAGACCTTCGAGCTGTTGACGCTGCAGCAGACCGGCAAAGCGGAGCCGACGCCGATCGTGCTCCTCGACGAGCCCGGCGGAACGTTCTGGCGCGGGCTCGAGCGTTTCGTGACGGATGAGCTCGTCACGGGCGGCTTCATCTCTTCCGGTGACCTCGACCGTGTGCTGATCACCGATTCGGTCGACGCCGCCGTGGCGGAGATCCTCGGGTTCTGGCGCAACTACGACTCACTCCGCTGGGTGGGGGAACGGTTGGTGCTCCGGCTCCGCCACGCGCCCACCGACGCCGAACTCGCGGCTCTCTCCGACGAGTTCCGATCGCTTCTGCTCTCGGGCGGTGTCGATCGCACGGATCCGCTCCCACCCGAGCGGGCCGACCACGATCGGCTCGACCTGCCCCGCGTGGTGCTGCATCTGGACCAGTTCTCGGTCGGCTCCCTGCATCGAGTGATCCGCGCGCTCAACGCTCTGCCTTCGGCGCAGGGCTGAGCGCCCGGACACCACCCGGAGGCGACCCGCCCAATTGGTGTGAGATGGCTCCCGCACCTCCCGTGTCGCCGGGCTGAGTCGCTATCTCGGCACCCGACTCGGCCCGGACGAACTCTTCGGCACCGACTTCGCGGCCGTCTCGGCGCGCCACGCGTGCGGCCGGACATCACCGTGTTTCGGTCTGAAAGAAGCGCCGCTCAGTCGGGGTGCCATCGACGTGGGTGAGGGCGTCGGCGATGATCTCGCGGTCGGCGCCGGTGAGTCGTTGCGTCTGCTGGCGCCGGAACTCGCCCCAGGAAGGGACGACGAACGACTCCAGCATCACATCCGGATCATCGCCGCTCCGGTAGAGGCGCCACCGGTAGCCGCCGGTGCGGCGGCGCGACTTCTCGACCGCTCGCATCGCATCCTTGAACGCAGTGATCGCGTCTGGCCGCACCGTGTAGGTGATGGTGACGAGCACCGGCCCGTCGGTCGGTTTGGGTTCGAAGATGAGGGTCGGTGTCGCCCAGGTGAGTGTGATCGAGCGGTCGATCGTGCCGGTGCCGTGGAGCAGGGGGAGGATGCGCGTGCTCGCGGCGACGAGGAGCAGCAGAACCGCAGAGGCGACCAGTGCGGTATTCGTTCCCAGCACCTGGGCGGCGAGGCCCCAGAGGAATGAGCCGATCGCCATGGTGCCCATGAACACCAGGATGTAGACGGATGCTCCGCGCGAGCGCACCCACTGGGGGAGCGTCAGCTGGAGGGCCGCGTTCAGCACGGTCAACGTCCCGATCCAGGCCACGCCGGAGAGCACCAGAAGAAGGAGCGCCGGCACGAACGGAAGATACGCCACCGCGACTACTCCGACGGCGAACAGGAGCGGGCTGACGGCGATGACGACATTGTCGGAGAGGTGCCGCCGGGCGACGGGGAGCACGAAGATCCCGGCCACGGCGCCCACACCGAGTGCGCCGAGTAGCAGACCGTAGCCGCCGGAGCCGACGCCGAGCCGCCCGGCGGCGACCGGCAGCAGTGCCCACAGCGCGCTGGCCGGCAGAGCGAACAGGGCGGCCCGCAGCAGGATGCGCCGGATCAGCCCCGCAGAGGCGACGTAGCGGACGCCGGCCACGAGGGCGGGGTTGAACTGCTCACGATCGTCGAGGTCGGCCTGTGGAGGCCTCTTCCACCAGGTGAGCGCGATCGCGGCCGCGATGAAGCTGAGTGCGTTGATGCCGAAGACGACCGGAGCTCCCGACACCGACAGGACGAGGCCGGCGAGGGCCGGCCCGACGGCCCGTGCGCCGTTCACGGTGACACCGCCCAGCGCCGACGACGCTCCGATCTGCTCGCGGGGCACCAGTTCGGGTTGGATGGCCTGCCACGCGGGCGAGGTGAGTGCCGAGGTGACCCCCAGTAGGAAGGTGAGAGTGAGCAGGGTCAACGGGGTCAGTGCGTCGGCTGCGGCGATGACGGTCAAGACGACGGCGACGACAGCACTCGCCACGCTTCCCCAGATCAGGAGCTTGCGGCGGTCGAACGAGTCGGCCAGCACGCCGGCCGGCAGTGAGAACAGCATCGCCGGGGCCAGACTCGCTGTCTGCACGAGGGCGATGACGGTCGCCCCCGCGGCGGCATCGACCAGATACCACTGCGCTCCGACCGTCTGCATCCAGGTGCCGATATTGCTTCCGAGCTGGGCGAACCAGAGCACGCGGAAAGCGGGAATCGCCATCGGCGCCCACGCCGAGACCTTCGAACCGACCACCTGCGCTGTCGACATGTCCCTCAGGATAGATCCACGGCGCCCCGGACCGGGCCTTCCCTCTCTGGCGACCATGACGACGCGAAATCGATCGTCGGCGCGCTCCTCGCCGACCTCGGCCGGCCGGACGCTTCCCGGCGCTCGTGCACAACGGGCTCAGGCCGGTCTCCGCGCGACGGCGGTTCAGTGCGCCGTCCATCCTCCGTCGACCGGGAGGACGGTTCCGGTGAGATAGCCGGCGTCGGGGCTGGTGAGCAGGAGCGCGGCGGCGGTCAGTTCACGGGGGTCGGCCCACCGGTGCATCGGGATCTCGGTCGCCAGGAAATTCTGCACGTGCGGGTCGTCATCGACTCCGGCGTTGAGCGGGGTGCGGAACGGACCCGGAGCGAGCGCGTTGACGGTGATTCCGGTTTCCGCGAGTTCGACCGCCAGGCTCCGGGTGAGCTGGACGACGGCCCCTTTGCTCGCCGCGTATCCGGACCGGCCCGCCGCCCCCACGAGGCCGAGTGCACTGGCGAGGGTGAGGATGCGCCCGTAGCCGGCCTCGCGCATCGGCTGGACGGCCGCGCGACATGCCAGCCAGGTGCCGATGACATTCACCTCGAGACAGGTGCGCAAGGTCGAAAGGTCGAGCTCGTCGATCGTGCCGCGGGCCTGCACGCCCGCGCTGGTGACCAGCACGTCGAGCCGCCCCTGCGAGGCGAGAACCGATTCCACCAGTCGGTCGACCTCGGTCTCGTCGGTGACGTCGCATCCGATGCCGCGCACGGTGCGCCCGGTCTCTGCGCTCAATCGCTCGGCGGCCTGTTCGCAGCGCGCGGCCGAACGGCTCGCAAGGACGACGTCGCAGCCCGCGCCGGAGAGAGCGGCAGCGATGGCATAGCCCAGCCCGGCCGAACCGCCGGTGACCAGGGCCACCTGACCGATCCTGGACGACGGCACCAGGTCTGATGACCCGCTCATTCGCCCGCTCACCGGCCTGCTCCCGATCGGATCGGTCGCGGAGTTGGGAGGGCGTCGATGAGCTGATCGAGCTCGTCGTCGGTGTTGTAGTAGTGCACAGATGCGCGGACCAGGTCGGGCAGTCCGCGGGCGGGAAGATCCAGGCGGGCGTGCTCGACGAGTGACACGCTGGTGTTCACCCGCCGCCCGGACAGGCTGCGCTGCACGTCGTGGGCGGACACCCCGTCGACCGTGAAGGTGACGATGCCGCAACGCCGCAGGCCCCGATCCCGCACCTGCACCCCGTCCACGCTGTTCAATCGTGTTCGCAGCCGGTCGGCGAGCGCGGTGACGCGGGCCTCGATGGCGGGGAGCCCCCACGAGAGGGCGTAGTCGACGGCGGCCCCCAGGCCGATCTTGGTGGCGTAGTTGGTCTCCCACGACTCGAATCGGCGCGCGTCCGGGCGGATGACGTACCGGTCCGGTGCCGTCCAGGTAGCGGCGTGCAGGTCGAGGAACGGCGGCTCGAGCCTGTCGAGGATTGACGCGCGCACGTAGAGGAATCCGGTTCCGCGGGGTCCTCGCAGGAATTTGCGTCCGGTGGCCGAGAGCAGGTCGCAGCCGATCCGGTCCACGTCGATGGGCAGCTGCCCGATCGACTGACAGGCGTCGAGCAGAAACGGTACGCCGGCCTCGCGGGCGAGCGCGCCGACCTGCTCGGCAGGGTTGACCAGCCCGCCGTGCGTCGGCACATGCGTCATGGCGATGAGCTTGATGGGGCCGGCGGGGTCGTTGAGGCGACGGCGCAGGTCGGCCACCGACAGTTGCCCGTGTTCGTCGTCGTCGACGAACTCCACCACCGCGCCGGTTCGGGCAGCGACCTGCAGAAGCGCGATGACGTTGCTCGCATATTCGGCGGAGCGGGCGGCCAGGATGCGGTCGCCCGGTTCGAACGACATCGCGTAGAACGCCATGTCCCACGCGCGGGTGGCGTTCTCCACCACGGCGATCTCTTCGATTCGGGCGCCGATGAGCCGGGCGATCGACGTGTACGTCCCGGCGATCTGATCGCCGGCGGCCGCTGCGGCCTCATACCCGCCGCTCTCGGACTCGCGATGCAGGTGCGCTACCACGGCTTCGGTCACCGGCAGCGGTGGCAGTGCCGCGCCGGCATTGTTCAGGTGCGCCACCCGGAGCGTTCCCGGCGTCTCCCGCCGCGCCCGTTCGACGTCGAGCGCCGGGAGACCGACCGGCGAGCCCGGGTGCGTCGGTTCGCGTACCTCGTCAGCCGTGCGTTGAGACATCGTCACCCTTCAACCCTCGCGGTGTTCGACGGCAGCGAAGCGATGAGGGTATCGGTTGGGCGCAGCGCCGCGAGAAGGGGAAGGACGAAAGCAAGCGAGTTCTTGTGTCGTTCGGGTGCGTCCGCCACCGCGTCGGTGGCCACGACGACCCGGAGGCCGCGCTCGAAGGCGGACCGCGCCGTCGACTCTACCGCCACGCCTGTCGCCAGTCCACAGAGGACGATCGTCTCGGCGCCGAGCTCGGCCAGGACGAGTGACAGGGTGGAGCTTCCGAAGGCACTCCACCGGGGTTTGGACACCTGATGCGAGACGGACCCGATCAGCTCCTCCGGAATCGTCGCATCGCCTGGTCGCACGTCACGTGCCGGCGGAACGACATCCGCCCCGGCATTGACCGGTGCGGCCGACGGATGCTCGAAGTCGAGAGACACCGCGATGACCGGCCGACCGGCGCGGGCGAACGCTTCGGCGAGTCTCACCGAGTTCGCCAGAGCCGGAGCGGCGAGTTCGCCGGGGAGGCGGCGGAGGATCCCGTGTTGGAGGTCGACGGTGACGAGGGCCGCCGAGGTCAGATCCAGGATGGCGGTCACCGGCGGTCTCCCAGCGTTTCACGCTGCTCGACCGGTCGCACGCACAGTCCGACGGCCGTGACGAAGATCAGCAGGAGGGGAAGCGAGACCCACGCGGCGACGGAGAAGGCGTTGCTGCGCGCGAGGTAGCCGATCGCGGAGGCGAGCAGGGCGATGCCGGTGACGAGCCCGGTCGGGAGGAGCCAGAGAGGCAATCGCACCTGTCGTCGCCAGCGTGCGGCGGAGATCGCGAACACCAGGACGGCGAGCAACACCATCTTGAGCCCGTCGAGCTCGTTCAGGGTGAAGGTCAGCGAACTCGCCAGAGAGGCGTTGCGACCGCGCACCGCGATCTCGATCAGGCAGACGCCCAGCACCGTCTGTGTCAGGGAGACGGCGACCGCCATCACGCCGGCGATCAGTGCGGTGCTCCGCGCTCCACCCCGTTCTGTCGCCCGCCAGAACCCGATCACCACGATCAGGAGGGCGAGGGCCGCGACACCCTCGGTCAGAAGGAACTGGAGCGTGAGCGTGGCGGTCTGGGGTGCATCCTCACGGATGATCGCCGAACCGTCGGCGGTCACATCCGTTGAGGACGAGGTCAGGAGGAGGCCGATGATCCAGGCGACGCTGTAGCCGACCCCGGCCACGCGGAGGGGCCAGCGCCGTGCGGGCACCGGTGGCCGCTGTTCGGGTTTGTCGAGGGGCGGTGTGATCGTCGAGTCGGTCATGCGATGTCTCCCTTGGGTTCGTTGTGCGACTGAGGGTGTTCGGCGGACGGCTCCAGGTTGGTGCGCGCCCGGGTCAGGAGGCGGATCAGGACGGCCCGCTCGGAGTCGTCGAATCCTTCGGTGGCGACCGCGTTCACCGCGGCGATGTGTGCGCTGATGGTCTCGCGCACGCGCTGGATCTCGGCCGGGCGGGCGTCGACCAGATAGACCCGTTGCAGCCGATTGTTCGCCGGGTCGCGTCGTCGCGTCACGAGACCGCGCTCTTCCATCCGCTTCAGCATCACGGTGAGGGTCGCGGGGTCGATGGCCGTCTTCTGCGAGATCTCTTTCTGGGTCTGGCCGTCGTCGTTCCAGAGGCTGGCCATCACCCGCCACTGGGTCGGCGTGAACGACAGGGACTCGAATCGCGCGGCGAGTTCTGCGGTCATTCGATGAGACACCCGACCGACAATGAAACCGAGACTCGAAACGAGGTCGGACGTCGATGAGTCCACCGCGCTCCGCATAATTGATGCATCCATGATTCGTATACTAATTGCGCCGCGGGAGGATGTCAATCAGGTCGGTCGCCGGAAGTCTCCCGCCGGTCGGGCGCGGCAGGGGCGCGCCCGAATGCGCCGGGGCCGGCATGGAAGAGACCCATGGCGAGCGCCCCCAGGGCGCATCCGGCGAAGGCCGGCCACGGGTGCGCCTCGGGTCGGGCGATCATCCAGAGCAGTCCGGCGACCACGAGAGACCCCCAGCCGGCGAGCAGATTGGGAACGGGGCGATTGCTGAAGATCATCGGATACGGGGATCGGGTGATCCCCTTGACGAAATGCGGTACTCCGTTGGCGCCGAAGAGACCGACGACGAACATCACGAGTGCGGAGACGATCATGAGACACCTTTCGATGGTTTCGTTCCGCAAGTGTAGAACGAAATCGTCGATTCATTCACCTTCCGTAGAATGAATTCATGCCGGATGCCGAAACGTCGCGCAGCACGCAGCGTCGCGACACTCAGAAGAGGATCCTCGACGCCGCCCGCACGCTCTTCGCCGAGCGCGGATACGAGAGGACGACCATCCGCGGCATCGCCACGCTGGCCTCCGCCGACCCCCGGCTCGTCTCGCACTACTACGGGGCGAAGGAGCAGCTCTTCGCGGCGGCCGTCCGCCACGATGTCGAACCGGATGCGGGCGCCGGCCCGATCTCGCCGGCCGAGGTGATGCTCGAGAACCTGGGAATGAAGATCTCCGGGCTACCCGAAACGTCGCTCGCGATGTTCCGTTCGATGCTGACGCACCCCGAAGCGGCCGAACTCGCCCGGGCGGAGATCGACGACCGCATCCGATCCCTCGCCTCGATGATCAGCGCCGACGACGCCGACCTTCGCGCGGCCCTGCTGCTCGCCGTCACCATCGGGGTCACGGTCGCCCGGGAGCTCGTGGAGGTCGCGGAACTGCGCGAGGCATCCCCGGCCGCGATCGCGGCCATCCTCCTGCCGGCGTTCGACGCGCTGACGACGAGCGACCGAATCGAACCCTAGGCTCCGGCCGCCTCCCACCAGTTCACGACTCGGAGCGCGCGTAGGGTCACCCACCGGCTCGGCCGGCCTTCGCCCGCGTCGAGATCGAAGTGGGTCGGCCCCTGGTGGGTGTTCTCGAGCATCCACGGGCCCGCGCCGTCACGTTTGGACGCGACCAGCTCGACGGCCTCCGCGCAGCGCGGGTCGGGTGGGAGGCCGGTGGAGCGGAAGTGTTCCAGGGCGCGGAGCACGTCGTAGTACCAGCGGTTCGGATACGACAGCATCGTGAAGCGCGGATCGACCAGGCGGCCGTTCGAGCGGCGTCTGAGCAGACCGCGTTCGAGTAGATACTCCTCCCCTCGCCGGCGCGCATTCGTGACGGCCTCCGAGGTTCCGCCCGCCTTCTCCCAGGCGAGCAGGCCGTCGAGCACGCCGATGGTCGAGTTGAACGAAGAGACCGTGGCGCCGTACTCGGCCCAGCAGTTCCATCCGCCGTCGGGCAGCGCATCCGAGACGAGTCGCTCGATGGCCCGGTCAACGTTCTCGCCGAAGTACGCACCGATCGCGGCCACCATGCCGTTGACGCACGGTTCGGTCTCGCCCGCGAAGAACGGTGTGTGCGCATCCCAGCGCACGTTCTCCCGCACGCGCGCGATCGCCGTTCGTGCGGGGAGGCTTGCCGGATCCAAGCCGAAGTCGCGCAGCTGCTGGAGCGAGAAGGTGGTCGCGGTCCAGGCGTCGAAGAACGGTTTCGACTCGTCCACCCACCCGGGGCGATATGTGCCGCCGTCCCAGTGACCACGCGCATCCTGCAGTGCCAACAACCGGGCGCCCCACCCCTGCGTGCCGACGCGGGCGCGTTCCGCCTCGACCTCGTCGGGCGGCGCATCGAGGAGGTCGCGTAGAACCTGCCAGCGCAGGGCGGGGTCGGAATCGAGCAGCCAGTCGATCACGGTCACGTCCGACAGGGTAGGCCTCTCCGTGCCCTGAGACAACGATCGAGGCGAAGCTCGCCGGGCTCGCTCGGCGTCGTCGCTACCTCGGATACCCGTCGACGAGTCGGTGCAGGAGGTCCGCGTACTCGACGATTTTGTCGGCGGAGAGGCGAGCAGAAGGTGCGGAGACGCTGATGGCGTTCGTCGTGCCCCGGGTGGGGAGGACGACGGCGACCGCGCGCATCATCTCGGCGCTCTCCTCGTCGTCGACGGCGTAGCCGCGCTCGCGGGTCCGTTCGAGTTCTTCGCGCAGGCGGGCGCGACTCGTGATCGTCGCGGGGGTGAGGGCCGCGAGTCGCGCGGGGAGAAGCTCGTCCACGTCGTCCCAAGGGCGCTGGGCGAGCATGACCTTGCCCATCGCCGTGGCGTGGGCGGGAAGGCGGCGACCGACCGCACTGTACATCCGCAGCGGATGCGGCGACTCGCGTTTGGCGAGGTACACGACGTCGGCTCCGTCCAGGCGGCCGAGGTGGGAGGCCTCCTGGGCGGTCTCGGTGATCGTCGTCAGGAGGGGCTGCGACAGCTGGACCACTTCGTCGATGTCGACGTAGCGCGTCCCGGTGAGGAGGGCGCGCAGGCCGACGCGATAGTGCGTGTGCGTGATCTCATCGGTCTCCACCCACCCGCGGCGCTCCATGGTGCCGAGCAGCTTGTGGAGGCTGCTCTTGGGTGTGCCGAGGCGTCGGGCGATTTCGGACAGTGTCAGCCGCTCGTCGGTCGATGCCAGGAGTTCCAGAACATCGAGGGTCCGCTCGGCGGATTTGACCCCGGTGGGAGTCTGCGGGACGGAGATCGTCATGGCTGTACTCTACATCTGTTCCAAATATGGAACAATATTCATCCTGTTGAACATTGACAGGGCTGATCGGTCTCCGTAGTGTGTCCGATAGGAAACACTGTTCACATACACGAACGAATCCCTCACCTGAGCAAAGGAGCTCGAATGCGTTCCCGGAGCACCACAGCACTAGGACTCGCCACGCTGGCGATCGTCGGCCTGACCTTGGCCGGCTGCAGCAGCAGCGGCGGGTCCGACACCGGCAAGGTGACGATCACCTACGCCACGTCCACCACGGCGGAAATCTTCGACCAGGGCGAGAAACCCCTGATCGCCGCCTTCCAGAAGGCCAACCCGAACATCACGGTGAAGGTCGAGCAGACGCCGCTGGCCAACTACAACACCAAACTGACCACCGAGTTCCGCGGCGGTCAGGGGCCAGACCTCGGCCGGGTCAACCACACCGACATCCAGACGTTCGCCGGCGGCAACTTCCTCGCCCCGCTCGACACGATCATCTCGGACAACAAGATCGACACGGGGGAGCTCATCCCCGGTCTGGTGGACGTCGGAAAGGTGGCGGGCAAGCAGATGACGCTCCCGATCACCACCGACACGCGTGCGCTGTTCTACAACCCGACCCTGCTGAAGGCGAAAGGCATCGAGAAGCCTCCGGCCACCTGGGCGGAACTCCTGACCGACGTCAAGAAGTTCGCCGGCGGCGACGTCTACGGCTACGGCTTCCCCAGCGACACCGACTACGCCCTGACCTATGAGACGGTCGGACCGTACATGAAGGGCGCCGACGGCGAGATCCTGAAGAGCGACGGCAAGACGTCGAAGGCGGTCGCGGGCGACTCCGCAGGAACGCTGGCGGCTGTCAAGCTCATCCAGGACATCGTCAAGACCGGCGCCGTGCCGCCGGGCACCGACAACATGACCGGAGACACGCTGGCGCAGCTCTTCGCTCAGAACAAGCTGGCGTTCATGCTCGGGGGGCCATGGGTCAAGGCCTCATTGGAGACCAACAACCCGAACATCACGTACGGCACGGACTACCAGACGGCGGTCGTCCCGGTGGAGAACGCCGGCGACCCGTCCGGTTCGACGGCCGGCGGCTGGCAGATCGGGGTCTTCAAGAACTCGAAGCACCAAGCGGCGGCCGGCAAGCTCCTCGCCTTCATCATGGAACGGCAGAACCTCATCGACCTGAACAAGGCCGAGGCGTTTCCGCCGCTGAAAGACGGACTGAGCACCTCGCCCTGGTCGGACGACCCGTTCTACAAGGCGTACAACGAGATCCTTCCCCACGCCGGGCTGCCGATGCCGCCCGTCTCGCGGATCGCCGAGGTCTCCGCGGCGTTCGAGAAGACGATCATCCCCGTGATCGTCGACCCGACGAAGTCGGCCGAATCCGCATTGAAGGACTTCGACCAGCAGGTCAACACGCAGATCCTCGGTTGAGAGCCGGCATCCGATGACGACGCAGATGTCAACGGATGCGGCGCCCGCCGCGGTGGACTCCCTGACGAGTCCACCGCGGCGCGGAACCCGCATCAGACGTGCGAAGGCCTGGCCGTTCGCCCTCCCGGCGTTCATCGCCCTCGCCCTCGTGCTGCTCTATCCGCTGGGCTACAACGTGTGGATCAGTCTGCATATCGATCGGCTCAGCCCGCAGGACGGCGAGTTCGTCTGGTTCGACAATTACATCAAGGTCTTCGAGAGCGGCGCCCTCGTGGCAACGCTCGGCCGCACGCTGATCTTCACGCTCGGCTCGCTGGTACTCCAGTTCATCGTCGGGCTGGTCTCCGCCCTCGCCCTGGAGGCGTTCCCCCGCGCGGCCAAAGTGATCCGGCCTCTGCTGCTCACCCCGTGGGTAATGCCCGGTGTGGCGGTAGCGACGATCTGGCTCGCGATCCTGAACCCCATTTCCGGGCTCGCGAACCGGCTGCTCGGCCTGGTGGGTGTCGAGCCCGTCCAGTGGTTGTCGACGCCCACACTCGCGATGCTGAGCCTGATCGTCGTCAACACCTGGAAGTCGGCGCCGTACTGGATGCTTATGCTCTCCGCCGGTCTGAAGACCGTGCCGAAGGAGGTCGTCGAGGCTGCTCGAGTCGACGGCGCCTCGTACCTGCGGGTCGTCTGGCACGTGCTGCTGCCGGGCATCCGGCCCGTGCTCGCGACCACCTCGCTTCTCGCCTTCATCTGGACGTTCAACTACTTCGACCTCGCCTACCTGCTGACCAACGGCGGGCCCGGGGATGCGACGACGACACTGCCGTTCGCCATCTGGGAGTCGGCGCTCAAGTTCAACCGCTTCGACCAGGCGGCCGCATACTCGGTGCTCTCCATCGCCCTGACCGGCATCGCGATCGCGTTCTACCTCCGGGCGACCAGGAAGCAGGCACGCTCATGACGACGGCAACCGTCTCCCTCCGCCGGTTCCCCTGGACGGCGGCGATCGTTCTCGGTCTCGTTCTGATCGGAACGCTGCTCCCGGTCTACTGGATGGTCACCTCCTCGCTGAAGTCCTCCGCCGAACTCGCCCGCATCCCGGTGACGCTCTGGCCGCAGTCGCTGAGCTTCGACCAGTACAACAAGGTCTTCGAGGAGGGTTCGCTGCTTCCGGCGACGCTGCAGTCGCTGATCATCGCACTCACGACGACGTTCTTCGTTGTCGTCTTCGGGAGCGCCTCCGCCTACGCGGTCACCCACCTCCGGTTCCGCGGCACCCGATCGCTTCTCTCGCTCAGCCTGGTGACGCAGCTCCTGCCGCAGGCGGCGACGCTCGTGCCGATCTTCATTCTCTGGACCAACCTCGGGCTCGTGAACCAGCTGCCGGGGGTGACCCTCATCTACATCGCCTTCCAGCTGCCGGTGGCGGTCTGGATCATCACCGGGCACTTCTCGGCGATCCCCCGCGAGGTGCTCGAGGCGGCGGATGTCGATGGAAGCGGTTCCGTGCGCACGCTGGTGCGAATCGTGATGCCGATGGCCGCGCCCGGAATCGCCGCCGTCGCGATCTGGTGCATCATCGGCTGCTGGAGCGAACTGCTCTTCGCGCTCATCCTCCTCAGCGGAGCGAACCGCACCGTGCCGGTCGCGCTCTCCGGCCTGATCGGTGAGCACACCACCGATCAGGGCCTGCTGCTCGCGGCGGCCACGCTCGCTGCGCTGCCCCCGCTGATCCTCTTCTTCTTCCTGCAGAAGTACTTCTCCAACGGCCTGGCCGGCGCGGTCAAAGGCTGACAATGACGATCGAAAGGACCATCCCTGTGACTCCGGCGCCCTCCGTCGCGATCATCCCCTCCTCGCACCTCGACCTGTTCTGGCTGGGCGACTACCGCAACTGCCTCCGGCGGGGTGACGACGTCATCCGCTCGTATGTCGACCGGGCCGTGGAATCGGGGGACGAGACCTTCGTCATCGACACCGCGATCTTCGCCGAGCATTTCCTCGCCGAGCACCCCGAATACGAGGGGCGGGTTCGTCGGCTGATCGCAGAAGGGCGGCTCGAGATCGGTGCCGCCTACATCGACCGCTGGGAGAACCTGGTGCTCGGCGAGTCGATCATCCGCAATATCCAGATCGGCCGATCCTGGGCGAAAGACCGTCTGGGGATCGAAACGAAGCTGGCGGCCCACCCCGACCTCCCCGGACTCAACGCCCAGACCGCGCAGATCTACTCGCAGGCCGGCATCGGCTACTACGTCACGAGCCGCAAACTCTTCCAGGAGGGCCGGATATGGCGGCACCGCGCCCCCGACGGTTCGGCGCTGACCATGCTCACCTGGCCCTGGCACTATGTGTTCATCCCGCTCGACGGCTCCGGGCTCGACCCGCGCGCGAGCGGTGACGCATTCGTCAACTCCGGCACATCCCTCTCGTTCGATGACGTCGAAGGCCGTTACCCGCACGGCGTGATCCCGGTCTCCGGCTCGGCCGGCGACCTCACCACCGCCGCCGACTTCACCACCCGCTACGGCAAGGACCAGCGCGAATACGTGGGCCAGTACCGCGCATCGGGCGTCGATGTCGGCTACGCCATCCCCGCGACAGTTCTGGCCCCGTACCTTGACTCCGACACCGAACTTCCGGAGGTCACCGGTTCGCTCCCGAGCGTCTGGGGCGTCGCCCCGGATGAGGAGATGCGGTTCTTCCACCGGGTGCGCGCACTCGAAGAGCTCCTGCTCGACGCCGAGACCGCCAGCGTGATCGGTGTCGCCGCCGGGCGCCCCGCTCTGCCCGAATCGGCCGGCGCCTGGCGCGGTCTCTTCGCCGAAGACGCCTACTTCGCCGCCCCCGACACCCCGCCGGCGGGTAAGGAATGGGAATGGCTGTGGCGGATGCACGTGTTCACCCAGGACCACAACGGTGGCGGCCAGGACGGCCCGCTCTCCATCTTCCAGAAGAAGGTGCGGCACGATCGCGCTCGCGGCTACGCGCTCGACGTGCTGCAGCATGCGCTCGGATCCGAGGGGTCGACGCAACCATCGGTGCTGCGCACCCGACTCGGGCACAACGCCTCCGAGGTCGTCGTCGACGCCGAGACCGCGGATGCGCTCGAACCCTGGCTCCGCTCGCAGCCGGCGGGATCCTGGCAGTCGCTCCTCGATGACGACGGAACCCGCACGATCGCCCTGGCTCTCGACCCGGTCACCGGAGTCGGCGCTCGGCCTCTCGAGGTCGACGGCAGCCGCACGGCGCCATTCACCGACCGGAACGCCGAGTCGGTCCGCATCGGCACGGACTCGGTTGAGGTGACGATCGATCGTGCGACCGGAGCGACGACGATCCGGGATGTGCGCTCGGGCAGCGACCGGGTGGTGCCGCTCGGCGGTGCGTACGCCGTGCCCGAACTCGGCAACGATGTGACCCTGGCGACCGACGAATCCGGCCGGATCGACGCCGTGGTGCTCGGAGTCGATCTGCTCGACGCGGGTCCGATCGTCGCCCGCGCCGCCATCCGCTGGCGCCTGCTCGACGTGGTCTGGACCACCAGCGTGCGGGTGTGGGCGGGGTCGGGACGGGTCGACGTCGAGACCGTCGTCGACTGGCCCGGGTTCGAGCGTTGGCAGATCCGGCTTCCGCTGGCCGCCGCCCCTCGGGCGCAGGTCACGCATGGCACGCCGTTCCACGCATCCGGCTGGCTCGAGGTTCCGGCCGAGCAGCATCCGCTCATGCCCGACGAGATCTCGGCAGACGACCTCGCCGCCTACCGTGAGGTGCAGCACTGGGTGCATGTCGGTTGGCCGCAGGCCGAGCCGGGACTTGCCGTGCTCACGACGCATCCCGCGTTCCGCCACGACGGCGGGACCCTGGAGGCGGTGTTGCTGCGCACTGCGCCGTCGTGCGGCGACCCGCGCATGGCGTGGACCAACCCGGGGCGCACCTCCTGGGCATTCACCCTGCTCGCGACCGATGCCGACTGGCGCCGCGCCGACGTTCCTGAGCTGGCCGACATCGCATGGCGCGAACCCCGCGTCGTCGCCGCCGGGGCACCGGAACGGGTGGAGCTGCTGACCAACGAGGGCGAACCCGTTCGGCTCTCGGCGCTCTTCCTCGACGGCGACGAGGTGACGGCCCGTCTCGTCAACCAGTCCGATCGGCCGGCGACCGTGCGGCTCCGCGGCCGGGCGGTGGGCGACAGCGCCGTTCTGACCGACCTCGACGGCCGGCCCCAGCACACGGTCGACGCCGCCGATGGCGCGCTGACCATCACCCTTCCCGCCTGGCGGATTCAGACCATCCGGCTCGGCGCTCTCCGCGCCCGATAGACCAAGGAGAATCGTGGACAAATTGAGGATCGGACGCATCGAAGCGTTCGAGGTGACACTGCCCATCGAGGCGCCCATCCGGCATTCGTACGGTGTGCACGAAGCGTTCACCCGAACGATCGTGAAGGTGCACACCGCCGACGGGCTCGTAGGTCTCGCCGAGACGGCGGCCAGCGCGGAGGAGGTGATCCGCGCCGGCAGCGTCGTCGTCGGTCTGAGCGCGCTCGAGACGGGCAGCATCCGGATGCGCATCACCGAGCGCTTCTACTGGAGTAAGAACCCGCTGGTCGCCTCCGCCATCGAGATGGCCTGCGTCGACATCATCGGAAAGGCGCTCGGGGTGCCGGCCCACCAGATCCTCGGCGGGGCCGTTCGCGACCACATCGATCTGGCGGCGTACTGCTTCTACCGCTACGAGTCGCCGACGCACGCTGCCGTCACGACACCGGATGAGATGGCCAGGCATGCTTACGACCTGGTGCAGCGCTACGGGTTCGGAACGGTGAAGCTGAAAGCGGGCGTGCAGGAGCCGGCGATCGAGGTGGAGACGTTGCGCGCCATCCGGGATCTGCTTCCCGGAATCAAGCTGCGCATCGACCCGAACGCGGCCTGGGCCCCGGCGACGGCGATGGGGTTGCTCGGCCAGCTCGCCGAGATCGGTCTGGAGTATCTGGAGGATCCGGTGGCAGGGCAGGCCGGGATGGCCGAGGTGCGCTCGAAGACGGCTCTCCCGCTCTCGACGAATATGTGCGTAGTCGATTTCGATGACATCCCGAGCGCCCTAGCCCTCGGCAGCGTCGATGTGATCCTCTCCGACCCGTGGTACTGGGGCGGTCCGCTGCAGACCAAGACACTCGCCGATCTGTGCCGCATCCACGGTCTCGGCATGGGGATGCACTCGGGCATCGAGCTCGGCATCGGCATGGCGGTCATGGCGCACACCGGCGTGACCATCCCGCAGCTCACGCTCGCCGTCGATGCCCACCACCACCACCTCGTGGACGATGTGATCGCCGGCCCGCGGCTGCTCCCTACCGGCGACGGGCGGCTCGCCCCTCCGGATGGTCCCGGCTGGGGTGTCGAGCTCGACGACGACAAGGTCGAGCAGTACCGGGAGCTGCACCGCAGCGGTCGCTACGCGAACCTCTACGTGGCCGGCGACTCGGGCAACGGGGCCGATCGATTCCGCCCCGAATGGAACCCGGTGATGCCGGCATGGTGACCATCGATCTGGCCCGGGTGCGGGCCCACCTCGGTTCCTCCGTGCTCTCTGACATGCTGGATGCTGTCGGACTCCGGCACCAATGCCTTGCGGCCGGACTCGTCCCGCTCGAGGCGGACACCGTCATCGCCGGGTACGCGTTCCCGGTCACCATCCGCCGCGTGTTCGACGTTCCGGAGACGCCGTTCGCTGGCCTCGTAGCCGCGCTGGATGCAATCGGCCCCGACGAGGTGTTCATCACGCCCACCCAGCGTGCCCGCGACATCGCCGTGTGGGGTGAACTGCTCAGCACGGCGTGCATCGCCCGCGGGGCCGCCGGTGCCATCACCGATGGACTCGTGCGTGACACTCGGCAGGTGCGGGGGCTGGGCTTCCCGGTCGTCTCGGGCGGCACGATCCCTTACGACAGCATGGGCCGGCACGAGATCACAGCGCACCGGGTGCCCTGCGCGATCGACGGTGTGCGCATCGAGCCCGGCGACCTCGTCGTGGCCGACTCCGACGGCGTCGTGGTCGTACCGGCCGCTCGGGCGGCGGAGATCGTCGAGGCGGCCCTGGCGAAGCGTTCCAGCGAATTGGAGTTCCGGCAGGCGGTTGCCGACGGGATGCTCGCATCCGACGCGTTCCGCACCTTCGGCGTTCTGTGATGCCGGGTGTCCGCGAGGTCACCGCGACCGACGATGTTCTGGCGCACACGGCGATGCAGGTGGTCGCCGACGGGCCGGGCGCCGGAAGCCGGGTTCTCGCGGTCGCGCCGGCCGGGGGAGTGCACGCCCGTGTGCTGCTCGATCGGGGGCTCGACCTCGGGGCGGCCTGGTTCGGCGGAGAGCCCGTGGCTTGGTTGTCGGCGATGGGTGAGCGCCCTCCCGGCTCGGGCGACGCCGGAGAGGGGTGGCACGATGGCTGGGCCGGCGGGCTGCTCACCACCTGCGGTCTGCAGAACGTCGGGTTGCCGAGCGAAGGTCATGGCCGCCACGGTCGATTCAGCGAGCTCGCCGCGACCGACCTCTCCGTCGACCGGCAGGTCGACGAATCCGGCGCCGGGCGCATCGTGGTCGCGGGGACACTCCACGAACCCGTCGGTCTGGGCCGCGGCATCCGGGTGCGGCGTCGGCTCACCTTCCCGATCGGCGCCGGTGTCGTCGAACTCGAGGATGTCGCCACCAACCTGAGCGCCGAGCGGTTGCAGGCCCCGCTTCTGTACCACCTGAACATCGGCCACCCTTTTCTCGGGCCGGACTCCGTTCTGCTTCACCGCGACGGTGCCGCGTTCACTGCCGCGCCCGGATCGGTGCCCATGGGTTCCCCTTCTGTCGAGCCCGACACGGTGACGGAGCACCAACCGATCGTCGGCGCCGACCACATCGCCACGGTCGCCCTGCGCTCCTCGCGGCTCGGGATGCAGACCACGGTCGCCTGGGACGCCCGCACCCTGCCCCGGCTGTTCCACTGGCAGCGCCGCGCCCCGGGCTCGTATGTGTGCGCGATCGAGCCCGCGAACTGTAGCGTGCAGGGGCGGGCTTTCGACCGCGACGACGGGCGCGACCCTGTGCTCGCACCGGGGGAGACCCGCCGCACGTGGCTGCGCAACACCATCGAGAGGATCTGAGGATGACCGACTCACCGCTCCGAGGCATCCGCGCCCTCGTCACGGGTAGCAGTGCGGGAATCGGGGAGTCCATCGTGCGCGCCTTCGCCGCCGCCGGGGCCACCTGCATCGTCCACGGCCGGCGCCGGGAGACAGTGGAGCGGATCGCGCGCGAGATCGGCGGAGAGGCGGTCGTCGCCGACCTCGCCGACCGGAACGCGCCCGACCGGATCGTGGCCGAGATCGCCGAGCGCGGGGGGCTCGACGTGCTCGTCAACAACGCGGGCTTCGAGGCGTCGGCGACCGTTTCCGAGCTGCTGACCGACGATTTCGCACGGGTGCTCGAAGTCAACCTCGTGGCGCCCGCGGCCCTCATGCGCCTGTGCGTGCCACTGCTCCGGCAGAGCCGTGCGCCCTCGATCATCAACGTTACGTCGATCCATGAGTCGGTCCCGGTCAGCGGGAACGGCGCATACGCGTCGGCGAAGGCCGGGCTGGCCTCCCTGACGCGCACGGCGGCGATCGAGCTCGGTCCGGAGGGCATCAGGGTGAACTCGATCGCCCCCGGCGCCATCCGGACCGACATGAATCGCGATCTGATCGGGGCCGTCGGCGAAGACCGGTTCGCGTCCTGGATCCCGCTCGGCCGTGTCGGCGTGCCCCAGGAGGTGGCCGATGTCGCCGTGTTCCTCGCCGGCGACGCGGCCCGCTACATCTCCGGCGCCTCCATCGTCGTGGATGGCGCCTATTCGAACCATCTCGTGAGGTACGGCGAAGACTGACGCGTGCCGCCGATGCGGTGACGCACTCTAGGCCGCGAGCACGTCCTCGACGACGGCCCCGTCGACCAGGTTGACGACTCCGTGCATGCGGGGCAGGTGGACGAGATCGTGGGTGACGAGCAGCGTCGAGGTGTTCAGTTCGTCGGTGAGGCGGAGGATGAGGTCGATGATGCTGGCGCCGCGCTCCTGGTCGAGAGCGCTGGTGGGCTCGTCGACGAGGAGCACGCTGGGATCGTTCATCAGGGCGCGGGCGATGTTGACCCGCTGCCGCTGCCCGCCGGAGAGCTGATGGGGACGTTTGGCCCGCTGATCGGCCAGCCCGACGGCATCGAGGAGTTCGTCGGCGCGGGCTGCGACTGCCCGGCGGCGGCCTCGGCTGCCGCGGCCGCCGAGTTCGTTCATCACGCCGAGCTGCTCACGGGCGGTCAATGAGGGGATCAGGTTCGACTGCTGGAAGACGATGCCGATCGTCTCCCGGCGGAGCGCGGTCGCCTCGCCGGCGCTCAGGGCGGTGGCGTCGACGTCGTCGATGAGCACGCGGCCGGAGTCCGGGTGGATGAGCGTGGCCGCAACGGCGAGCAGGCTCGACTTGCCTGAGCCGCTCGGGCCTGTGATGCCGGTGACCGTGCCGGGTTGGGCGGTCAGCGAGACATCGTCGACAGCGGTGACGCGGCCGTCGCCGTCGGGGAAGGTCAGGGTGATGGAGTCGAGGCGGATCATCGGTTGCTCCCGAGGGCGGTGAGGGGGTCGGCGGAGGTGACGGAACGGAGGGCGAAGGCGGCTCCGGCGAGCCCGAGCGCGATCATGATCACGCCGGGAAGGAGAGTGGTGACCGGACTGAGCAGGAACGGAAGCGCCGAGCCGGCGAGGGTGCCGAAGAGGGCGACGAGCCCCAGGCCCACTCCGATGCCGAGCAGGAGCACGATCAGTGCCTGCCCGAGCGCGTCACGGACGAGGGACGCCGTGGTGGCGCCCAGAGCTTTGAGCACCGCGATATCGCCCTTGCGCTGCATGGTCCAGACCGTGAAGAACGCGCCGATCACCAGTCCGGAGATGCCGAACAGCATGGCGACCATCAGGAGCAGCGAGCCGATCTCGGATCGGAAGGCGCTGAGCGCGGTCAGCGAGCCGAGCGTCGTCTCCGACACCGTCGCGTTGGCGGAGTCTGTGGCCGACCAAACGGGCGTTCCCGAGACGGAGAGCACCGTGGCGTAGGCGCCCGGGTTTCCGGTTGCTGCCGAGTAGGCCTGCCAATCGTGCAGGGTCATCGTGACGACGGGTGTGTGGCTGTACCAGCCGTCGCCTGCGACGGTCTGCACGGTATAGCTGGTGCCCGCGATCGTGACATCGTCGCCGGCCGTGACCCCGAGAGCTTTCGCTGCCGGATCGGAGAGGCTGAGCCGCCCGTCGCCGGTCGGCGCGGACGTGTCGAACCCGGGTTGGACACCGAAGACGGCGATGGCGGCCCGGGTGTCACCGGCCTCCCCGCGCGTCTGGCTGATCCCGATCGGCCGCGCATCGGTCACGCCGCCGGCCTTCGACCAACCTTTCGCCTGCTTCTCGGTGATGGTGGAGTCGGTGAAGCTGGCACCGCTGTCGCCGGCCGCCGGTGCGGAGAACACGATCCGGTCGCCGGGGAGGGCGAGCACGGCCGAGATGTTCTGCGTGGCGAGGCCGCCGGTCAGGCCGCTGAGAAAGCCGACGAGCACGGTGATGAGAGCCACGACGGACCCGATGAGGATGAATCGGCCGCGGGCGAAGCGGAGGTCGCGGAGGGCGACGAACATGCGGAGTCCTTTCCCGTCACCGCATTCGGTGACGCTCTCCACTCTTCCGTTCGGGGCGGTCGCGGTCATCGTCGGTCGGAACACCGTTCCGTGCCCGAACAGACGAACGGGCGATCCTCCTTTCGGACGATGACACCGCGGGCGACGAGCGTAGAGTCTGCATATGGCCCGCACCGCGCATCCACCCGGTGAGGGCGCATGATCCGCCTGGTCGTCGCCGACGATCATCCGATCGTGCGCGCGGGGCTCGTGGCTCTGTTCGCCCTGGAGGACGACTTCACGATCGTCGCCGAGGCGGACACACCCGACCGTGCGGTCGCCGCCGCCGAACGGGAGAGGCCGGACGTCGTCCTGATGGATCTCCAATTCGGTGCGGAGGCGAGCAGCACCGGCGCCGACGCGACCCGGCGCATCCGGGCCCTGGACGATCCGCCCCATGTGCTGGTGCTGACCAACTACGACTCCGATTCAGATATCCTGGGCGCTGTCGAGGCCGGGGCCAGCGGATACCTTCTGAAGGATGCGCCGCCGCATGAACTGATCGCCGCCGTGCGTGCGGCGGCGGCCGGAGAGAGCGCCCTCGCCCCCGTGATCGCGACCCGACTGCTCAATCGGCTCCGGGCACCCCGGGTGAGTCTCAGTTCCCGTGAGATCGAGGTGCTCCAGCTGGTCGCGGCCGGCCGTTCGAACACCGAGATCGCGGCTGAGCTGTTCGTGAGCGAGACCACCGTCAAATCCCATCTGGCGCACGTTTTCACCAAACTCGATGTGGCCTCCCGCACGGCCGCCGTCTCCGAGGCGCGGCGGCGCGGGATCTTGCGCTGACGGTCAGTCGGCGCTGCGCTGCTCGGCGGATTCGATGATCGAGTCGACGCCGAACCGGTAGATGTCGTGGTCGCGCAGGGTGACCAGTTCGGCGGCGGCCTTCGCGAGCGAGGGGTGTCTCGTCGGGTCGACGAGGAGCGGGCCTTCGAACCAGAGGTTCGAGTCGGCGGGTGGGCCAGTGTGGCTGCTGCGGGCGTGCGCGATCCCGGCGGCCATCGAGAGGATGAACGACGAGAAGAGGGCGTACTGGCGCACCTGATCGGCGCCTTCGAGCCCGGCCTCGGCGAAGGCGGTGAGTACGACCTCCATCGTCTCGGTCTCGCCTGGGCCGTTGGTGGTGAGCACGGTCGCCTCGATGGCGATAGCGGGGTATGCGGTGAACTCGTCGAGGGTGACGGCGGCGAGCTCCCGCAGCCGAGCCTGCCAGCCGCCGGTACGGTCGACGCGGCGCAGGATGCGCGTGAACACTTCGTCGAGGAGGGCCTGCATCAGCGCCTGCTTGTTGGGGAAGTGCCGATAGGCCGCCGTCGGGTCGAACCCGAGGGCGGCGCCGATGGTGCGCACGGAGATCGCCGACACATCGGCGCCGGAAGCGAGGTCGAGCCCGGCCTGCACGATGCGGTCGCGGGTGAGGCGCTGCTTCGCTGGTCCGGGCGTGCTGGTGGCTTCCGTCATAGTCACACCCTAGTTTGTACAACGATGTTGTCAACACCGTTGACATTGGCAGATCGGCGCGCATAGCATCCCACTCAATCCACGTTCGACGACGAGACGGAGCGATCAGTGACGGCAGCCGACACCATTTTCACCGGAGGCCCGGTGTTCACCGGAACCGGGCACCCCCTGAACGGCCAGGCGGTGGTCGTGCGCGACGGCGCCATCGTGTCGATCGTGCCGGAGGGCGAGCTCGACGCGTTCCGAGGAGCATCGACCCGTCTGGTCGAACTCGCTGGCGCGCTTGTTGCACCGGGCTTCCAGGACGCGCACATCCACCCGGTCGGCGGCGGCATCGAACTCCTCCAGTGCAATCTGTCCGACGCCGAGAGTGCCGACGATGCCGTGCGGCAGGTCGCAAACTACGCGGCCGCGAACCCCGACGGGTGGATCCTCGGCGGCGGCTGGTCCATGGACCATTTTCCCGGCGGCACGCCCGCGCGTCAGGCCCTGGACGCCGCCATCGGCGACCGGCCGGCGCTCCTCAGCAGCCGCGACCACCACAGCGTCTGGGCGAGCACCGCCGCGATCCGCCTCGCCGGCATCGACGCGGCGACGCCCGACCCGGAAGACGGCCGCATCGAACGTGGGGCCGACGGGTTCCCGGCCGGCACTTTCCACGAGGGGTCGAGCGACCTCTTCGACTCGGTGCTCCCGGAGCCGGACGACGACCTCGCCTATGCCGGTCTGCTCCGCGCCCAGGACGAGCTGCTCGCCCTGGGCATCACAGGCTGGCAGGATGCGCTGATCGGCAACGCGGCCGGCATGAACGACACGCTCGGTGTGTACCGGCGGGCGCTCGCAGAGGGTACCCTGATCGCCCACGTCGTCGGTGCGCAGTGGTGGTACCGTTCCGGCGGCGCCGAGCAGATCAACGGGATGATCGCTCGGCGGGCCGAGTTCGCCGGCGGCTCCGATCGGTTCGGGCTCGGAACGGTGAAGATCATGGTCGACGGTGTCGCCGAGAACCACACCGCGGCGATGAAGACGCCGTACCGGGATGCGCACGGTCGCGACACCGACAACAGCGGGCTGTCGTTCGTCGACCCCGTGCTGCTGCGCGACTATGTGACCGCTCTCGACCGGGAGGGCTTCCAGGTGCACTTCCACGCTCTCGGGGACCGCGCCGTACAGGAGGCGCTCGACGCCCTCGCCGTCGCGAGGGAGGCCAACGGTCCGACCGACGGCCGGCACCATCTTGCGCATCTCCAGGTCGTGGCGGTGGAAGATGTCCCCCGCTTCGCCCAGCTCGATGCGACCGCGAACCTGCAGGCGCTCTGGGCGTGTCACGAGCCGCAGCTCGATCAGCTGACACTCCCCTTCCTGCAAGACGAGGCCAAGACGCGCCAGTACCCGTTCGGGGACCTCGATCGCAACGGCACTCGGCTCGCGGCTGGGAGCGACTGGCCGGTTTCGAGCGCGAACCCGCTCGAAGCGATCCACATCGCCGTCAACCGGGTGTCGCCGGGCAGCGGGGACGAACCGCTCGGCGGCGCCGGCCAATGCCTCGACCTCGCTACGGCCTTCGCAGCGTACACATCGGGCTCGGCGTTCGTGAACCACCGGGACCACGACACCGGCAGGATCGCGCCGGGCTACCGCGCGAACCTCGTCGTGATCGATCCAGACCCCTTCGCCGCCCCGGTCGAAGACATCCACCTCTCCGAAGTCGTGTCCACCTGGGTCGACGGCGACCCCGTCTACTCCCGCGAGATCTGACCCGACCCATCCCATCCCCCACCCCTAGGAGCGCACCATGTTCTCAACCCGTGTGAACCGGCGCCGGCGTCGAACCGTCGCCGTCGCCGTCGCCCTCAGCGCGGCGCTCATGCTCGCCGCGTGTTCCTCGACGCCACCGACGGCGAGCACAGCGAAGCCCGCCTACCAGCTGACGGCGCAGACCCCGGCGCCATCGGGGGACATCGACTCGTTCAGCTGGGCGCTCTATGCGGAGCCGTATTCGCTCGACTACACGCATGCGTTCGACTACCCGGACAACCAGGTGCTCGCCAATGTCTGCGAGTCGCTGTTGCGATTGAACCCCGATTGGACGCTCTCGCCGGGGCTCGCCGCCTCGTTCAGCCATCCCACCCCCGAGACCTGGGTGTACGAGATCCGGCCTGGTGTGACCTTCCACGACGGCACTGCGCTGACCGCGGCCGACGCGGTCGCCTCCATGCGCAGGCACCTCGACCCAGCGGTCGGCTCATCGTGGTTCTCCGTCTACCAGAACGTGTCGTCGATCGACCAGACGGGGCCGATGGAGGTCACGGTCACCACGACCAAGCCGGACTCGCAGTTCAACCTCGCGATGGGCGGCTCGGCCGGCGTCGTGGAGTCGGCGGCGACCCTCAAAGAGAAGGGCGAGAACTACGGCAACTCGACCGGCGGCGTCAACTGCACAGGTCCGTTCGAGCTCACCTCGTGGAAATCGGGGGAGAGCATCACCCTCACGCGCTACGCGAAGTACTGGGACCCGAAACTGCGCGCCAAGGCGGGCACGGTCGACATCCTGTTCATGAACGACGCGACCGCCCGCACGAACGCACTCACGTCCGGGCAGGTGGACGGCACCTGGATGGTCCCGATGGACGGTGTCGACCAGCTGAAGTCCTCCGGGTCGGGCTCGCTCTACTTCGGTTTGAACACGGCGGTCAACAGTCTCATCGTCGGCAACCTCAAAGGCCCGCTCGGTGACGTGAATGTGCGCAAAGCCTTGCTGATGGCGCTCGATCGTCAGGGCATCGTGGATGCGGCCGTGAAGGGGTACGGCACTGTGACCGACGCGCTGACGACCCGGTCGGTGTGGTCGGGGGCGAGCAAGGATGCGATGGCCACGGCGTTCGACGGCCTGCAGAAGTACCCCTACGACGTGAAAGCGGCGAAGGCCCTGGTCGAGAAGGCGGGTGCGACCGGCAAGCAGATCGTGATCAAGACCGCGCCGATCAGCACCGATTTCAGCATCGTCGCGCAGGCGACGGTGGCCGCCGCCCAGTCGATCGGGCTGAAAGCGAAGATCGACACGATGACGCCGAACACCTACACGACGCTGTTCACCGACCCGACCGCGCGCGCCGACGCGGACCTCTTCTACACCTCGTGGTACCTCTCGTCACCCGACCCGCTGGAGATGTACGGTGTGCTCCGCACCGGTGACTACAGCAACTACGGCAACTGGTCCGATCCCGCCTTCGACACGCTGGTCAACGACGCAGTCGGGATCGACGACCCGGCGGCGCGATCCGAGAAGTCGGCCGAGGCGCAACGGATCGCCGACCAGCAGCTGCCGTGGCTGCCGCTGTTCGAGGCCCCGATGTCGGTCTACCTCGGCAAGCGCATCACCGGGGTGCAGCCGTCGGTCGCCTTCCTCTACTACCCGTGGGCGGCCACAATTGGCGCACGCTAGCGGAGTGGGCTCGTCGAGCGTCGGGCGGACGGCGCTGTGAGCGTCGCCCGCCGGGTGCTCGGCAAGCTCGGCTCCCTGCTGCTCACCTTGTTCCTCGCCTCGCTGCTCGTCTTCTTCTCCCGCTTCCTCGTTCCCGGAAACCCGATCAGCTTCCTGCTGCGCGGTCGCAAGCCGAACCCGCAGACGATCGCTGACCTGACGGCCCAATACGGGCTCGATCTGCCGCCCTGGCAGCAGTACCTGAACTGGGTCGGCGGGATCCTCCACGGCGACTTCGGCCGGTCGCTGCAATACCGGCAGGATGTGTCGACGGTGATCGGTGAGCGGCTTCCGGTGACGTTCGGGCTGGTGCTGATGGCCGGGGTGATCATCACCGTGGTCGGTCTGGCGGCCGGTGTCGTCGCTGCGCTCAACAAGGGGCGGATCCTCGACCGGGCCATCCTCATCCTGCTCACGGTGCTGGCGGCGATCCCGTCGTTCGTCGGCTCGATCGTGCTCATCGCGATCTTCTCGGTGCAGCTCGGCTGGTTTCCGTCGTTCGGGTCCGGCGACGGCTTCATCGACACGGCCTACCACCTGGTCTTGCCGTCGATCGCCCTGGCGATCGTGTTCATCGTGCTGATCGGCAAGGTGACGCGCACCTCGATGGTCGATCAGCTCGGGCGGGAGCATGTGGAGGTGGCGACGAGCCGGGGGCTCGCGCGGATCACGGTCATCCGCCGCCATGTGCTCCGCAACGCGCTCGGCCCCATCCTCACGGTGAGCGGTGTGCTCGTCGCCGGCCTGCTCGTCGCGAGCACGATCGTGGAGTCGGCGTTCGGGATCGCGGGCATCGGCTCGCTGCTCGTGCAGTCCGTGGACCGTCTCGACTTTCCCGTCGTGCAGGCGATCGTGCTCCTCGTCGTGACCGCCTTCGTCGTCGTCAACGCGATCGTCGACGTTCTCGAACCCGTGATCGACCCCCGATCAGCAGCTGGAGCCGGAGCCCGATGACAACACCCACCATGGCCGTGAAGGTGCTGCGCGCATCCCGAACCCGACGCCCGCGGATCACCTGGACGATCAGTGTCGTCGTGCTCGTCGTCATGACCCTCGCCGCCGTGTTCGCCCCACTCGTCGCCCCCTACGAACCCGACCACATCGATTTCGCCGCGATCTACGCCTCCCCGAGCCCGGCGCATTGGCTCGGCGCCGACGGGCTCGGCCGAGACACGCTCAGCCGGCTGATCTTCGGAGCGCGCACCGCGCTGCTCGGTCCGCTCATCGTTGTGATCGCGTCCACCGCGGCGGGGATCCTGCTCGGGCTGCTCGCCGCCTGGCGCGGGGGCTGGATCGACGCCGTGCTCGGCCGTGTCTTCGACGTGCTGTTCGCGTTCCCGTCGCTGCTCATCGCGATCATGGCCGTCGCCCTGTTCGGAAAGGGGCTGGTCGCCCCGGTGATCGCGATGAGTATCGCGTACGCTCCGTTCGTCGCCCGGCTCACCCGTTCGCTGGTACTCGCCGAACGCAACCGGCCCTATGTGTCCGCCTATCGGGTGCAGGGCTTCTCCGGCGGCTGGATCGCGCTGCGTCGCGTGCTCCCGAACGTCTCGCCGATCGTCGGGGCGCAATCCACCCTGAATTTCGGCTACGTGCTCGCCGAACTCGCGGGCCTGTCCTTTCTCGGGCTCGGTGTGCAGGCACCGACGGCGGACTGGGGCGCCATGATCAACGAATCCCAGGCCGGCATCGTCGGCGGCCACCTCCTGCCGGCCATCGTGCCGGCGCTCGCCGTCGTGATCGTGGTCGTTGCGGTCAACATCGTCGGCGAAGAACTCTCGGACCGGATCGGAGGCGGATCAGCCGCATGACGCTTCTCGACATCTCGCGGCTCACCCTCGACCTCCCGACCGGAGCGCGCCTCCTCGACGGGGTCTCGCTTCACATCGCACCGGGTGAGACGGTCGGCCTGGTGGGTGAATCGGGTTCCGGCAAATCGCTCACGGCGCGTGCCGTTCTCGGCCTCCTCCCGGACGGGGCGATCACCACCGGCTCGGTCCGGCTCGACGACACCGAGGTTCTGCACGCCCCGCGCAAGGACCTCCTGCGGCTGCGACGATCGCGCGCGGCCATGATCTTCCAGGACCCCCGGGCCGGGATCAACCCCATGCGCACGATCGGCGACCACCTCACCGAGGCGCTGCGGCTGGGGGAGGGCTGGTCGGCCTCCGACGCGCGGGCGCGCGCTGTCGAGCTGCTCCACGCGGTCCGGCTGCCGCGGCCCGAGGAGCATCTGCGCCAGTTCCCCCACGAGTTCTCCGGCGGGATGCTGCAGCGCGTGATGATCGCGGGCGCGCTTGCGGGGTCTCCGCAGCTCCTCGTCTGCGACGAGCCGACGACGGCGCTCGACGTCACCACGCAGGCCGAGATCGTCGCCGTGCTCACCGAGCAGCGCGCCCAGCGCGGCATGGGGATGCTGTTCATCACCCACGATCTCAACCTCGCCGCCTCGATCTGCGACCGGGTCTCGGTGATGAGCGCCGGCCGGATCGAGGAGGAGGGCGACGCCGTGCAGGTGTTCCTGCATCCGCGCGCCGACTACACCCGGCGTCTTGTCGCGGCGACTCCGACCCTCGCCCCGGTGGGTGCGGTCTCGCCGCGGGCCACAACGGCCGAGCCGGCTCCGACGCCCGCGACGCCGGAGTCGGTGATGCTCGACGTCCGGTCGCTGTCGAAGACGTACCACCCGCGCGGTAAGGAGCCGGTGCGGGCCGTCATCGAGACGTCTCTCACCGTCCCGCCGGGGCAGGCGCTCGGCGTCGTCGGAGAATCGGGTTCGGGCAAGTCGACCCTCGCCCGCATGATCGTGGGCCTCGAACTCCCCGATGCCGGTGACATCCGGGTCGACGGGGCGCAGAGGACGGTCCGACCGCGGAACCGACGGGAGCGGCTCGCCCACGCCCGCAGCGTGCAGATGGTCTTCCAAGACCCCTACCTCTCGCTCGACCCGCGCATACCGGCGGGCCGTGCCATCGAGGACGCGCTCCGGCTGCACTCCGTTCTGACCACGCGGGATGCGCGCACCCGGGTGCTCGACCTCCTCGCCCAGGTGGGGCTCGGCGAGAAGCACGCCCAGGCGCAACCGCGCACGCTCTCGGGCGGGCAGCGGCAGCGGGTGGCCATCGCGCGGGCCCTCGCCATCGAGCCCGAGGTGCTCGTCATGGACGAGGCGACGAGCGCCCTCGACGTCTCGGTGCAGGCCCAGGTGCTCGATGTGGTCTCGGAGATCCGGCGGGCTCGCAACCTGACCGTGCTGTTCATCAGCCACGACCTGGCCGTTGTCCGCCGTGTCTGCGAGAGCACCGTGGTCATGCGCCGGGGCGAGATCGTCGAGCGCGGGCGCACTACGGCGCTGCTCGAGCATCCGCAGCATCCGTACACCCGACTGCTCATCGATTCGGTGCCGAAGGCCGGGCGAGCGGAGGAGTCATGAGAACGGTGATCGCCGGGGCCGGGGCCGGGCCGGGGTCGGCGGGCTGTGCGCGGCGCTCAGCCTCCGCTCTGCCGGGTTCCGCACGGCGGAGGTTGTTGAGCGGGTGGCCGCGCTGCGCCCGCTCGGCGTCGGCATCAACCTGCTGCCCCACGCGGTGCGGGAGCTCACCGAGCTCGGCCTGGGCGGCCAACTCGCCGCCATCGGCGTCGCGACGAGCGAGCTGCGCTACACGAACCGCTTCGGCCAGCTGATCTGGCGCGAGCCGCGCGGGCGCCGCCGGATACGACTGGCCGCCCCGGGACGGCCTTGAGGGAGACCTCGACGCCGCGCGACAGGTCGATAGTGTCCCCTGATCCCTCCCGCGGGCGTCGCGTGTCACACGCTGAACCGCGCGACGAAGGACGCTCCAGCCGCGCCCGTGACATCCACGGAGAGCTTCACGTTAGGCGTGAGCGCGAGCACTGTCACGCCCGGGTCGGCCTGTACGACGCCGGTGGCGGGGCCGTCGATGGTGACGGTCACGGCACCGGCGACGACCTGGGTCGGGTCGCTCACCGCGATCGAGAGCCGACCGCCGGTACGGGTCACGACCACGGAGGCTCGGTTGTCGAGCTGGATTCCTGCGGTCTTCGGCGCGCCGGCCGTCCAGAAGTTGGCCATCGTCGTTCCCGTTCCGGCGCGGGTCACGGCTTGGACCTCCGCCGTGTTGGCGACGACGGCCACCTCCGTCGACGCCGCCATCCCGGCGGTCTGCGCCTGCGTCGCCCCCGGGAGTTGGAGGTAGGCATACCCGGCATTGCTCGGGCTCACACCGTGGTCGAACCAGAAGGTGACGAACCGGCGCGAGTAGGTCGTGGTGTCGTCGTACACGCCGCGGTGGTCCATGTCGGTCCACTTCCCGGTGCGGTCTTCGCGCATGGCTTTGATCGTGGTGCCGCCGGGAAACACGTAGCCGCCCGTGTTCGGGATCCACGCCCAGTTCGGGTGCAGCGTGCTCGGGCTGCTTCCGGGAGTGGCGAGCACGGCTGCTCCGTCGACGACGGGAATGGTCTGGCCGTTTGGGCCGATGTTCCGGTTCTCGACGATCGACTCGATGGTGGTGCCGTCTGTACTCGAGATACCGGCCCCGAGGCAGGCGATCACATCATCGAGGCAGAACCACGACTTGCGGCCGGTGAGCGTCTGCACGGCGAACTTCAGGCTCATCCCGAGCGCCGCGTCGCCGTCGAGGAGCGCGCCTCCTGTCCAGGTGTTGGCCGAGCCGCGGCCGGCCCCGAGAGCGAGCGTTTTGGTGTCGACGGTGGTGCCGGGGATGCGGTACTTGTCGGCGGTCGGCCAGTACTGGTTCGCCCACTGCCCGGTCTGACCGGGCAGGTACAGGTAGACGGCGCCTTCGCCGGTGTACCAGCCCTGGAGGTTCTCGTTGTTGGCGCTCTCGTACGGCTTGATCACGGTGCTGTCCATCGCGACGGCGTAGGGGAACGCGGGGCGTCGGTGAACGGCACGGGCCATCGAGGTCGCGACCACGGTCTGGGTGGATTCGGCGGCGGCCGCGATGCCCGCATCCGCCATCACGGCCCTGCCCTGCACGATGGAGGCCAGCCGCACCTGCTCGATCGGGGCCTTGTCGTAGGTGAAGAACGGGAGGAATGCATCAGCGTCGATCCAGCCCTTGCACTGGGCGCGCACCGTCAGCGCCTGGGCGGCCGGGAACACCGCGGCGAGCTGAAGGAGGGTGGCGATGGTGAGCCGCCCGACCCGGTGATCGGTCTCGTAGAAGCGGGAGAGCCCGCGGCCTCTCGTCATGTCCATGAACGCGCCCGCGTAGATCCACGGGGCGTAGTTGTGCTGCACCCAGTCGTAGACCTCCGCCACGCGCGGCGCCGTGAACGCCCACGGGGTACCGGCGGTCGCCACCATCGAATACGTGAGGTATTGCAGCAGCGAGACGGCGTAGCCGCCGTTGTACGAGAAGTACTTGTGCTGGATGAAGCCGCCGTCGGTGTAGAAGCCGTCGCCGCCTGAGACGTACGGGAAGACGGTCGTGTACGCCGTCTTGGCGTCGGCGATGATCGCGCTGTCCTGGCTGAGCGCGCCGCGCAGGATCGCGATGGAGCACGCCCAGTTGCGGTTGGCTCCGGTCGAGGTGGCGCCGCCGGTCGACGTCGGTGTCGGTGCGTAGCGTTTGATCGCCGTCATGGCTGTCGCGATCTGGCTTGCCGTGAGGTCGTCGTAGAGCAGCACGCAGAAGTCGTTGAGGGCGAGCGGGATGCCGATCTGGAAGTCCCACCAGTTGTCGTACATGCTGGTGACGCCGTACTTGTTCGCGAGGAACCAGTCGACGGCCGCGAGCAGATCGGCCTTCAGGCCGGCGTTCTGGTAGAGCGAGGAGCCGGGCGATCTCAGGGCGAGCGCCAGGGCGCGCAACCGGCCGATGGCGTTGCGCTGGATGGCGGAGACGCTGCTGCTGTTCAGGTCGGCCCACAGGTAGGTGCGGTTCGCGGTGGTGACGAGCGAGGTCCACAGCGTCTGCGCCTCGGCGGCGGAAGCGGTCACGTAGTTCTGCACCGTCGCATCCGTGAGGCTGTAGTCGCCGATCAGTGTGCCCAGCCACTGCGTGCGGACGAGGGCGAAATCGGCGGCGGTCGCGGCGTGCACCGGCGTCGCGGTGAGCAGGGCAGACCCCGCGGCGAGGACGGGAACGGCGGCCGCGCCGGCCAGGATGACGGTGCGGCGCGAGAGCGCGGCGGAGTCGGTCGGTGACATGTCTGAGCCTTTCGAGTGGGGTGGGGCGCGGTCGTCGTCGACCGGGCGGCGGATCCGCCCGCCCCGATGTCCTGACCCAGATGGTCGTCCCTCCTGAGTGGTCGTGTCAAGAAGCTAATACCTATAAGCAGCTTGCTAATGCGCATGAGCGTCGTTTATGCTCGGTCGCACACCAGATGTCTCAGCGAGGAGAACAGCCATGACGTCGAGCCGGACACCGCGCATCACGCAGCGCAGAATCGCAGAACTCGCCGGGGTGAGTCAGGCGACCGTGTCGCTCGTGCTCAACGGCCGCACCGAGAACGGTGCACGCATCCCCGAAGAGACCCGCGAACGCGTTCTCGCGGTCATCCGGCAGACGACATACGTCGCCGACCCGGTGGCGCGCAGCCTCGCCGGCGCCGCGAACAACCTCGTCGGCGTCTTCACCTACGAGCACGCCTTCCCGAACGAAACCTCCGACTTCTACACGCCGCTGCTGACCGGCATCGAGAGCAGGGCGGAAGCGCTCGGCTTCGACCTCCTGATGTTCACCAGCGCGCCCCTCACCGACGGGCGCCGCCAGATCTTCAACGAGAACAGTCGACTCCGACTCGCCGACGGCTGCCTGCTGCTCGGGAGCGAGATGGATGCGGACGAGCTCGCCCGCCTGCGCGACAGCGGGTACGCCTTCGTAGCCATCGGTCGCCGCGACGTCGACGGGATCGCCTACGTCGGTGTCGACTACGTCACCCCCACCCAGACCCTGGCGCGTAAAGCCGTCGAGGCGGGCCATCGGAGCGCCTTCTACGCGCACCTCTCGTTGACGGCCGAATCATCGAGAGACCGTCACGACGCTCTGACCGCCGAGTTGGCGAGGGCGGGCGTCGCCCTCGGGGAGACGGAGACCACCGAAGCGGGTGTCGGGGATGCCTGGCGCCGCCTCAGAGAAGGAGAAGCAACTGTGCTGTTCGTCGAAGATCCCACGGATGCGGAGGAGCTGCACGCTCTCGCCGCAGCCGAGGGCATCCGGGTTCCGGAAGACCTCTCGGTGGTCGTGCTCGGTGAGCGCGGCCGGGGCGCCCAGACCCTTGATTTCACCCGGCTGAGTGCGCCGCGCACCGAGCTGGGGTCGGTCGCGGTCACGCTCCTCGACCAGCTCCTCAACGGGCCGCGGGCCGGCGCCGCCGAGCTGCCCCTGCGACAGCTGCTCGACTGCACCGTCATCGACGGCGCTACGCTCGCCGCACCGTCGATGGGCGCCGCCCGATGACCGCGGAACGAGCCGATCTCCTCGTCATCGGCGGCGGCCTCGGCGGCGTCTCGGCGGCGCTCGCAGCGCTCCGCGCCGGCCGCAGCGTCATCCTCACCGAGCAGTACGCCTGGCTCGGCGGCCAGCTGACCAGCCAGGCCGTCACCCTCGACGAGCACACCTGGATCGAGCAGTTCGGGTCGACGGCCTCCTACCGCGGCCTGCGGGACGGTATCCGGGACTACTACCGCCAGAACTACCCCCTATCGCCCGCGGCCCGAGCCCAACGCCACCTCAACCCGGGTGCCGGGCTCGTCAGCCGGCTCTGCGCCGAGCCGCGGGCCGGTGTCGCCGTCATCGAGCGGATGCTCGCCCCTTACCGCAGCTCCGGACGGTTGCGGATCGTGCAGCCCGCCGTCCCCGTCGGCGCAGCGGTGGACGGCGACCGTGTCGTCTCCGTCACCGTGCGCCGGCTCGACACCGGGGAGACCCTCGTGCTCAGCGGCGACCTCGTCGTCGACGCGACCGAGACCGGCGAGTTGCTGCCCCTGACCGGCACCGAATACGTGGTCGGGAGCGAGAGCCGCGCCCAGACCGGTGAGCCGAGCGCCCCCGAGAGCGCCGACCCGCAGAACGTTCAGGCGATCTCGTGGTGCTTCGTCATCGACCATGTCGACGGCGACCACGTGATCGAGAAGCCCGACGACTACGAGCGGTGGCGGGCAATGCAGCCCGACTTCTGGGGTGCCCCGATGATGAGCCTCACCGCCCCGCATCCCCGCACCCTCGACATCGAGACGCGTACCTTCACGCCGACCATCGACGACGACCCCTTCGCCGCCGTCGCCGATCAGCGCTCCGACGGCGGGGACAGCGAACTCTGGATCTTCCGGCGGATGCTCGCCCGCAAGACGCTCGAGCCCGGGTTCCTCGACAGCGACATCGTGCTGGTGAACTGGCCGATGATCGACTACATCGACGGGTCGGTCATCGACACCCCGGATGCGCAGGAGCACCTCGACGCCGCGAAGGCGCAGTCCCGCGCCATGCTCTACTGGCTGCAGACCGAGGCCCCGCGCCCGGACGGGGGCGCCGGATGGCCTGGCCTCCGGCTGCGCCCGGACGTGACCGGCACCGAAGACGGCTTCGCCCAGGCGCCGTACATCCGCGAGTCCCGGCGCATCGTGGCGGAGTACACGGTGGTCGAGGGCGACCTCTCCATCGCCGCCCGCGGCAGCGATGCGCCGGCGACCTTCCCCGATTCGGTCGGGGTCGGCATGTACCGCATCGACCTGCACCCCTCCACCGGGGGCGACAACTACATCGACGTCGCCTCCGTCCCCTTCGAGATCCCGCTTGGAGCCCTCATCCCGATCCGGATGCGGAACCTGCTCCCCGCGGGCAAGAACGTCGGAACCACCCACATCACCAACGGCGCCTTCCGGCTGCACCCGGTGGAGTGGGGGATCGGCGAGGCAGTGGGCTGGCTAGCGGCCTTCTGCCTGGACCGTGCGATGGATCCTCGCGCGGTCCGCAACACTCCCTCCGCCCTGGAGGAGTTCCAATCCCTGTTGGCCGCGAACGGCGTCGAGCTGCACTGGCCCGACGTCACCGGCTACTGACCAAGGAGCACCAATGAGACCAGCAACGAAGCTGGCGGGAGCGGCGGTCATCGCCGTCACCGCGCTAGCTCTCTCCGCCTGCAGCAGCCCCTCCTCCCCACCGACGACGAAAGCGGCGGCGGGGAGCGTCGACCTGCGGATGACCACCTGGACGGCCGATCCCACCCAGCTCGCCCTGTTCGCGTCGATCGCCGACGACTACAAGAAGACGCACCCGGAGATCGGGAAGATCACCTTCGACTCCCTCCCCGCCGCCGACTACACGACGACGCTCACCACCCAGATCGCCGGCGGGCAGCAGCCCGACCTCGCCTGGGTGATGGAGGCGGACGCACCGGACTTCGTCAGCTCGGGTGTGCTCGCTCCGCTCAGCGACACGCTGAAGAGCACGAAGGGGTACGACTATTCCGACATCAGCAGCGACGCGACGAAGCTGTGGACGACCGGCGGCCAGCTGTACGCCTACCCGTTCTCGACGTCGCCGTTCGTGATGTTCGCGAACGACGACATCCTCGCCGCCGCGGGAGAGCCGACGTCGGCCGAGCTCAAGGCGCAGGGCAAGTGGAACTGGAAGGATCTCGCCGAGATCGGCCAGCAGGTCAACCAGAAGACCGGCAAGCAGGGCATCGTGATCCGGGACTTCGACTACGTGACCTGGTCGAACCTCGCGACGGTGTGGGCCTCCTTCGGCGCGGCGCCCTGGTCGGCCGACGGCAAGACCTGCACGTTCACGTCGAAGAAGATGCAGGATGCGTTCACCTACCTGCACAACGCGATCTTCCAGCAGAAGGCGTTCCCCGGCCCGGGCACGAAGGCAGACTTCTTCGCGGGCGACAGCGCGTTCACGGTCACGCAGATCTCGCGTGCGACGCTGCTGACGGATGCATTCAAGTGGGACATGCAGCCCCTTCCCGAGGGGCCCGACGGCCAACAGAACGTGATCGGGCAGGCCGGGGTGGGTGTGCTCGCGAAGGGCAAAAACGCCGACGAGGCGAAGCAGTTCCTCGCCTTCTTCACCAACCCGTCCAACGCGAAGCAACTGGCCCAGTACTTCCCGCCGCCCCGCACCTCGCTGCTCAACGTCGACACACTGTCGGCCTCGAACAAGACGCTCAGCAAGCAGCAGATCCAGGATGCGGTGCTCCCGTCGTTCACGGGTGCGATCACCAAACCGAGCCACACCAGCTCCGCAGAGATCGCGGCCAAGGTCAAGACCGCGCTTGACCCGATGTGGCAGGCCGGCGCCGACGTGCCGGCCGTCCTCCAGGGCGTCTGCACCGCGATCAAACCGTTGCTGGGGTCATGATCCCGGTGACCGACACGGCCGAGGCTTCCCCGGCCCGGGCTCGCGCCCGGGCCGGGGGGTCGACGGCGCGCTCCACCGGCCGCCGCTTTCTCACCCTCCGACGACGCGAGAACCTCACCGGCTACCTGTTCATCGCGCCGCAGTTGCTGGGCATCGTCGCCTTCGTGCTGATCCCGCTCGGACTCGTCGTCTACTACAGCTTCCACGAGTGGAACGTGCTGTCGGGCACGATCCAGTTCGTCGGGGCCGACAACTACCGGCAGTTGCTCGCCGACCCGCAGATCGGGGAGGTACTCGGTGTCACCGCCGTGTTCTCGGTCGGGCTGGTGTGCCTGAACATCCCGCTCGCCCTGCTGCTCGCGGTGCTCCTCAACCGGAAGGGTCGCGGGATCGCGTTCTTCCGCACCGTGTTCTTCTCGCCCGTCGTGGTCTCGATCGTCGCCTGGACCATCGTCTGGGGTTTTCTGTTGCAGGACAACGGCGGCATCAACGGCTTCCTGCGCGTCTTCCACATCGAGGGCCCCAACTGGCTCCAGAGCGGGCCGACCGCCCTCGCCGCGGTCATCGTCGTGCAGGTGTTCAAGAACGTCGGGCTCAACATGATCCTCTTCCTCTCGGCGCTGCAGGGCGTTCCGGAGGAGCTGTACGAGGCCGGACGGGTCGACGGCGCGACGGCGGGGACGCTGTTCCGGCGGATCACGCTTCCGCTGATCTCGCCGACCATCCTGCTCACGGTCATCATCACCATCGTCGGCGCCCTGCAGGTCTTCGCCCAGATCGCGGTGCTCACCGCCGGCGGTCCCGGATTGTCGACGACCGTGCTCGTGTACTACCTGTTCCAGCAGGCCTTCGACTTCCACCACTTCGGCTACGGGTCGACCCTGGCGATTCTGCTCTTCGTCATCGTGCTCGTCCTCACCGTCGTCCAATGGCAACTGCGCAAGAGATGGGTCTTCTATGAGAACTGAAACGCACCCGACGCCCCAGCGGCGCCGACGACCCGGCCGACGCGCCGTGCTCTACATCGTGTTGTTCGTCATGGCGGTCCCGTTCCTCTTCCCGACGTGGTGGATGATCACCTCCTCGTTCAAGACCGTCAACGAGATCTTCGCCTTCCCGCCGTCCCTGATCCCGCTCGACCCGACAATGGCGGCCTACGTCAAGGCGTTCACCTTCCAGCCTTTCGCCCGTCAGTACTTCAACAGCGCATACATCGCGGTGGTGGTGACCGTCGTCACCATGACCATCTCGTCGATGGCGGGGTACGCTTTCGCGCGCATCCGCTTCCCCGGGCAGAATGTGCTGTTCCTCGTCGTGCTCGTCGGTCTCCTCATCCCCAGCGAGGTCACCATCGTCCCGCTGTTCCAGATGTTCAACACGCTCGGGCTGGTCAACACGCACTGGCCGCTCATCCTGGTGACCTCTTTCGGCGCGCCCAGCGTGCTGGCGACCTTCATCATGCGGCAGTTCTTCATCTCGCTCCCGGTCGAGCTCGAGGAGGCCGCCCGACTCGACGGGCTGGGACGTCCCGCGATCTGGTGGCGGATCGCGATGCCCCTGGCGCGTCCCGCACTGGCGGCTGTCGCGATCTTCACCTTCCTCAACGTATGGAATCTGTACTTGGAGCCGACGGTCTACCTCACATCGCCCGAACTGTTCACGCTCCCGCAGGCGCTCACCCGTTTCGTCGACGCCTACAGTGGACCCATGTGGAACGTTCAGCTCGCTGCGGCGACGATGACCGCCGTCCCCGTGCTGATCGTGTTCGTCGTCGCCCAGCGGCAGTTCGTGCAGGGTCTCGCGCAGACCGGCCTCAAAGGCTGAGGCGCGGACGTGTTCACCGATCTCGATGAGCCCGCTCTGCGCGCCTACCGCAGCGCACTGACCAGACCGGTCGACTTCGACGAGTTCTGGGAGAGAACGGTGCAGGAGGCCCGCGCGGCCGCCGTCGCCCCGATCGTCGAGCGGGTCGACTGCGGACTGACAACGATCGACGTCTTCGACGTCACCTTCTCCGGGTTCGCCGGGCAGCCGGTCAAAGCCTGGTTGCGGGTGCCGGCGGGCGCGCACGGCCCGCTGGCGGCGGTCGTGCAGTTCGTCGGCTACGGAGGCGGGCGTGGCCACGCCGTCGACAACCTGTTCTGGGCCTCGGCGGGATTCGCGCATCTGCAGATGGATACGCGCGGCCAAGGCTCGACGTGGAGCACCGGGGACACTTCGGACGACGCCGTCTCCGGGCCGGCGGCTCCCGGCTTCCTCACCCGAGGCATCGACGCGCCCGAGACCCTCTACTACCGGCGCCTCATGACGGATGCGGTGCGCGCCGTCGACACGGCCCGAGCGCATCCCACCATCGACGGGATCCGCGTCTCGGTGCTCGGGTTCAGCCAGGGCGGCGGCCTCGCGCTCGCTGCGGCCGCGCTCGTGCCGGAACTCCACCACGCGTTCGCGTTCGTGCCCTTCCTCTGCGACATCCCGCGGGCGGTCACCATCACCGACAACGACCCGTATCGGGAGGTCGGCCGCTACCTCGCCGTGCACCGCGATCGCGCGGAGGGGGCGCTCCGCACGCTCTCCTACATCGACGGCGTCAACTTCGCCCGCGGATCCCATGTGCCGATCAGCTTCTCCGCGGCGATGATGGACCCCACCTGCCCGCCCTCGACCGTCTTCGGCGCGTACGACGCGTACGCGGGCCGGAAGGACATCCGGCTCTGGCGGTACAACAGCCACGAGGGCGGCGGGATCGAAGACGAGCTCGCGGCGCTCGCCGTGCTCCGGAGGAGCGCGCCCGCCTGAGCCGCGCCCCTGGATTGTCCGGCCGGGGGTCTGACATCACGGGTTCGAACCACATCGTCCAGTCCATGCTCACCGGCGGGATGCCCGGGTTTCCGCACCTCTTCATCCCGGTCGTCGATGTGCGAGATGTCGCCGCGGCCCGCATCCTCGCGATGACGAACCCGGATGCGGCGGGCCAGCGCTTCCTCCTCTCCGCCGGTCCGGCACTGGCGATGGGCGAGATCGGGGCCATGATCAGGGCGGCTCCAAGAAGACATCGAACGAGAAGGCCCGCCGGGTGCTCGGCTGGAGCCCGCGCGACCCGAAGGAGGCGATCGTCGCCGCGGCCGAGAGCATGGTGGCGAACGGGCTCGTGAACGCGCAACCGCCAGGCAGATTGCCGCGCCGTTCGGCGGGAGGCTAGAGGGTGCGGGCCGGAGAGACGGTCTCTCGCACCACGAGTTCAGTGGGGAGCCGAACAGGATCCGGGGTCGCGGCGCCGCCGTCGATGAGGTCGATGAGCATCCGCACCGCCCGGTGACCCATGACTTCCAGAGGCTGACGCACAGTCGTGAGAGCCGGGAACGACTGCGCGGACTGGGGGATGTCGTCGAAGCCGACGACGGACAGGTCGCGGGGAACGTCGAGCCCGAGGGACCGTGCCGCGTCGACGGCGCCCATGGCCGAGACATCCGCCGTGGCGAAGATGGCGGTGGGGGGCAACGGCTGGTCGAGGAGTTCCAGGGCGGCGGCGAACCCTCGGCTCTGGGTGAAATCCCCGACGGCCGTCAGAGCGGGATCCGGGGT
Source organism: Leifsonia poae (assembly GCF_020009625.1). Lineage (NCBI taxonomy): Bacteria > Bacillati > Actinomycetota > Actinomycetes > Micrococcales > Microbacteriaceae > Leifsonia > Leifsonia poae. The sequence continues at coordinate 1,730,343 of NZ_JAIHLP010000002.1, read as the reverse complement.
GATGCCGGCGGCGAGGAGGCCGTCGGCATAGCCGCGATGGCGTTCGGCGGCCGAGTCGAAGCTCGCATCCCCGTCGATGATGGCGATCCGTCGGTGGCCGAGCGAGGTGAGGTGGTCGACCGCACTCCGAGCGCCCGCGTAGTTGTCGGCGATGACCCGGGGGAGGGGCACATCGAGTCGGCGGGGATCGATGACCACGGCGGGAACCCGGGAGGAGGCGAGAACGGTCAGGGCCTCGGGCTCGAGTGCCGGAGCGATGAGGATCACCCCGTCGACGAGGCCGCTTGTGAGAAAACGGATGCGTTCGACTTCACGGGACGCGTCTTGGTATGTGACCGAGAGCAGGAGCTCGACGCCTTCATCGGCGAGCTCGTTGGTGATTCCCTGCACGATCGACCATGCATACTGCACGGTGAGATCGTGCGAGATCACGCCGATGAGGTTGGTGCGGCCGCGGGCCAGCCCGCGCGCGGCGATGTTGGGAACGTAGCCGATGGATTCAGCGGCGTCGAGCACCTTGCGCCGCGTGCTCTCCGCGACGACGGCTTTGCCGTTCATCACATTGGACACCGTCATCGGCGACACACCGGCGATTCGTGCGACATCGGTGAGGACGGGACGGGAGAGGGACACGGGGACTCCTTGTGCGCTCCGCGGAGCGCGGCTGGTGGCGGCACCATTTTACGGTGAGGATGCGGACGCTTCGGTCATTTGCCGACGCCGGCGGTGATTCCGGCGACGATGTGCCGCTGCAAGAACAGGAACACGGCGACCAGAGGAGCAGTCGCGAGCACTACGGCTGGGAACAGCTGGGAGGCTTGGACGGTGCCGTTCGTGCCGACGAACGAGTACACCGAGAGCGTCACTGTTTTCAGGTCATCGGAGGTCAGGAAGAGAAGAGGGATGGTGACGTCGTTCCAGATGTTGAGGATGACGAAGATGATCACCGTGGCCGTCGCTGGGCGCAGGAGCGGGAAGATGACGTGCCAAAAGGTGCGGAACGGACCGCATCCGTCGATCGCCGCTGCGTCTTCGAGTTCTTCGGGGATGCTTCGCAGAAAGCTCACGTAGAAGAAGAGGGCGAACGGCAGATTGAACGCCGTGTAGATCAGGATCGGCGCGATGTAGGTGTCGAGGAGGCCGAGTTGCTGCATCAGGATGTAGAGCGGGGTCGTGATCACGAACACCGGGATCGTCAAGCCGGCGATGAAGAGCTGGTACATCGCCCGGGTCCAGCGGCGCACATGCCGGGCGATCGCCCAGGCGGCGGCCGACGCGGTGATGATGATCAGCACCACCGATGAGGCGGCGATGAGCAGGGTGTTGCCGATGCTGCGCAGATAATTCATCTGGTCGAAGACGAAGGCGTAGTTTCCCCAGGCGAAGGGGGAAGGGAATCCGATCGGGTGGGCTGCGACATCGCCGTCGGTGCGCACTGAGTTCACGAGGAGCAGGATGACGGGCAGCAGGATGACGACGGTCACAAGCAGGAGGAGGGTCGCGCTGACGATCCGGCCGGGGCGTACGCGTCGTCGTTCTGACGGGTGCGCGGTCGGCGGCGCAAATCGAATGTCGGGGCGGGTCTTGATCGTGGTCACCAGGCGACCTCCCGTCGGCGCAGAACGGTGGTGAGCGTGAAGGCCACGATCACGGTGAGCACGAGGAGGATGACGGCGATCGCCGTTCCGTACCCGAAGTGCAGTTGGCTGAAGCTCTCCTGGTAGATCACGTAGCTGAGCGACTGCGTCGAATTGACGGGGCCGCCCTGGGTCATGACCAGGATGAGGTCGAACACCCGCAGCGATCCGATCACCGACAGGGTCAGGCTCACTGTCAACGCCGGTGCCAGTAGCGGCCACTCGATCGACCGGAAGCGCGCCCAGCCGCGGGCGCCGTCCATCTGGGCGGCTTCGAGGACGGTCTCGGGGATGGAGAGGTAGCCGGAGAGGTAGATGGTGGCGGAGTATCCGAGGTACATCCACACATTCGTCACGGCGATCGCGAGGAGCGCAGTAGATGGGTCGCCGAGCCACACCTTGGCGAGCGAGCCGAGCCCCACGGCCTTGAGCATGACGTTCAGCGGGCCGGAGAGCGGCGAGTAGATGAACGTCCAGATGTATCCGACGGCGACGAAGGCCATCATCGACGGAACCAGGGTGCCGACGCGCGCGAAGCTCCGGATGCGCACGTGACGCTGCATCCAGGCGGCCAGTGCCAGCGCGCCCACGTTCTGCAGCACGACCGTCACCACCGTGAAGACGAGGGTGTTTCCCAGGGCGGCGAGAACGGCGGGGTCGGTGAACGCCTGCACGTAGTTGTCGAAGCCGACGAAGTTTCCGCCGACCACGCCCATGCGGTCGGTGAAGCTGATGGCGATTCCGCTGATGGCGGGATACACCGTGAAGGCGAGGTAGAGCACGAGGGCGGGGATCACGAAGATCCACGCGGTCGTTCGGGTCAGTCTCATCAGTTCTCCAGAGCTGCGTGGACTGCCGGGCCCGGAGTGTCCGGGCCCGGCAGGGCGGTTCAGTTCAGCGCGGTGGGTTTGACCAACGAGTTGAGCATGGTGATGGTGGCGGAAGCGGGCGCCGTCGGGTTGGCGAAGATGTTCTCGATTCCCTTCTGGATGCCGACCTCTGCGTCGGGGGCGTTGAGCGCCTCCGCGAAGGAGGGGACGATATCGCCGGACTTCTGGCTGGCCGAGATGGGGGCGAAAGCATCCGAGGTGGGCGAGGGCACATCGGTCAGCGTGCTGAACGCATTCTCCGCCTTGAGGAAGATCGTCGCGGTGGACGGCTTCGTGAGGAAGTTGATGTACGTCTCGGCCGCCGACTTATTCTTCGCCTTCGCGTTGATGCCCCACCCGGAGCCCACGAAGTTGAAGGCCTTGGCCGTGTCGCCGCCGGGGAAGGCGTTCATCGTCACCGGGAACTTCGCCGCGCTGGTGACGGCGCCGAGCGCCCACGACCCCTGCACCATGAACGCCCACTTGCCCGCCTCGAACTGCGGGATGCCGTCGACGTTCGGGTCGAGTCCGAGGGAGAGCTGCGGGTCGACGACGCCGGTGCTGAACAGCTGCTTGATCTGATCCACCACCGGGGTCCACGACGGGTCGAACGTGGCCTTTCCTGCGTCGTACTGTGCCGGCCAGTCCGTCTTGACGTGCTGTGCGGCGAGGAGCAGGGAGAGCTGTTCACCCATCCAGGCGCCCTTGTTGGGGACGATGAAGCCGCCGAGGTTCTTGCTCTTCAGCGTCTTCAGGTCCGTCAGGAAGCCGTCCCAGGTGGTGGGCACGCTGTCGATGCCGGCCTGCTTGAGCAGGTCGGTGTTCGCGTACAGCCCGATCGGCACGCTCTCCGCATTGAATTGATAGGTCTTGCCGTCGACCTGGTTGAACGGCTTCAGCGCCGGGTCCATCCTCGAAACCCAGGACTGGCTCGACAGATCGGCGAGGAAGCCCTGCTTGCTCCAGGAGAGCATGTGGGCGCGGTCGAGCATGAGCACGTCTGCGGCGTTCCCGCCGGCGAGCCGGGGGTTGTTGTAGGTGTCGTACGAGGCCGAGTCGACGTATTTGAAGTCGAGCTTGATGTTCGGGTACGCCTTCTCGAACGCCTTGTTGATGTCGGGCATCCCGCCGACATTCGTTCCCTCGCCCTTCCAGCTGACGACGGTGAGCGTGTCGCTGCTGCTGGATCCGCCGGACGAACATGCGGTGAGGCCGAGCGGTACGATTGCTGCGGCCACTCCCATCGCGATGAGTCGTTTTGCACTGAGTTTCATGATCGGGTCGAACCTTTCGTGTGATTGCGTCGTTGCATCAGTCACTCGCCGAAGCGAGTGGTGGGGCTTCTCCGGCTCGAAGAGTTGTGCCTCTTTCGAGTCGGAGAAGTTCATCGAGGGTGACCGTGAGAACGGCACCGTGCCGCGCCCCGGGGCGCCCTCGAATCCGTCGACCGCGACCCAGTGGCCGGCTCCGTCACCGCGGAGTGCGGCGTATTCGCCGTCGAGGAAGAGGTCGAACATCAGCATCAGCCCGCCGCCGGCCCGGAACAGAGTGGGGCCTTCGGCCGGTTGACGGGTGATGAGGTCGGACGGGGATGAGAACGGCTGCCCGGGACGGTCGAAGGTCACGGTCCGAAGCCCCTTATAGCCTTCTCGCGTGCGGTTGTCGCCGCGTTCGTCTTTGAACACCATCAGGAACCGATTCCCGTCGGGGATCACCGAGGCGTCGATGACGGTGTATCCGGGGTCGAAGAAGATCGACGGCTCAGACCAGGTGACGAAGTCGGCGGTCGACGCCGTCCAGATGCGATGGTCCATCGTGGAGTCGCGAGCGGCGTCCTGCCAGGCGGCGCTGTTCGGATGCAGCGACGACGACCACACGACGTGGTGCAGGCCGGTGTCCGGGTCGATGAAGAACTCGGGGGCCCAGGAGTTCTGGGCGAACGGCACCGTGGACATCACGGGGACGAGCGTCTGCGCATCCCATTCGACGAGATCGTCGGAGGCGGCGTGAACGATCGAGGTCGAATTCCACCCATTCGTGGCGAGCAGGTGGAAGCGGCCGTCGGAGCCGCGCGCGATGTACGGATCCCGGATGACCCCGGCCCCGACCTCCGATCGCAGAACGGGCGCGCCGCCGTTCAACGGGGTCCACGAGACGCCGTCCGCACTCGTCGCGAGGTGGAGGGCCTCGGAGGCGGAGGTGAAGTAGGACATGACGAACGCGTCGGTCATCGTTCTTCTCCTCCGTTCGGGGTGAATGGTGCCACGGTTTCCCTTTCGATCAGTGTTGTGGGGAGTTCGACGGAGAGTGCCGGCTGCGAGGGCACCCCCTCGATGAGGCGGATGAGGAGACGAACCGCCTCGCGGCCGGACTTCTCGAGCTGCTGTCGCACGGTGGTCAGTGCGGGAAAGGCGACGGATGCCTGTGGGATGTCGTCGAAGCCGACGACGGAGAGGTTGCGCGGCACGTCCATCCCGCGCGAGCGTGCCGCGTCGATCGCCCCCATCGCGGAGACGTCGGCGGTGGCGAAGATCGCGGTCGGCGGCTGTGCGAGGTCGAGGAGTTCGGTCGCGGCCGCGAATCCACCCGCCTGGGTGAAGTCGCCGGCGATGGCGAGGCTGTCGTCGGATCGGATTCCGGCCTCGTCGAGAGCGTCGAGGTAACCGCGACGGCGCTCGCGCGACGAATCGAATTCGGGATCGCCTTCGATGATCCCGATCCTCCGGTGCCCCTTGGCGATGAGGTGTCGTGTGGCCGCGAGTGCGCCGCCGTGGTTGTCGGCAGAGATATTCGGTAGTGACGAGTGGAGCAGCCTCGGGTCGACGATCACCGCGGGCACGGCGGCGGCAGCGATGGCGTCGCTCGTCTCGGCATCGAGCACGGGGCCGATGAGGAGCAGGCCGTCGACGACGCCCGACGACAGGAATCGCACCCGCTCCAGTTCGCGCGACGAATCCTGGTAGGTGGCGGAGATGAGGATCTCGAGCCCGGCTTCGGCCAGCTCGTCGGTGATGCCCCTCACGATCTCCCAGGAGTACTGCACCGTCAGATCGTGACTGAGGACGCCGATGAGGTTTGTCCGCCCGCGAGCCAGCCCGCGCGCGGCGACGTTCGGAACGTAGCCGAGCTCGTCGGCCGCTGCGGTGACCTTTTGCCGTGTCGCCGCGGCCACGCCGGGTTTGCCCGTCATCACGTTGGACACGGTCATGGCGGAGACGCCCGCCAGCCGGGCGACATCCGCAAGTACGGGCCGGGTGATCGGCATTCTCCACCTCCATGTGTTGCGCTAAAATTTAGCGCAACAATTCATCGAGGTCAACTCCTCCGTTTCGGCATCCGGTGAGGCGCCGTTCCTGCCCGGGCGCGGATATCGGCCCGGAGCAGGGTCAGGCGCGGTGCGTGGCCCGGGCGATGAGCTCGGCGGTCAGCCCGGTGAGGGTCTGACCAGCGAGCGTCGGATAGAACAGGCCGTGCACCTCGTCGAGCGCGCCGGGCCAGGTGTCGCCGAACGCCGACGCGCCGTGGTGGGCGCCGACCAGGGCTCCCACGAACGCGGGGAGGCTGTCGCTGTGCCGGCTGATCGTCGACGCGAACGGGATGGCCGTGGTCGGCCGGTCGAGCGTGGCGCGGAAGAGCGCGAAGGCCAAGGGCAGTGTCTCCGGGGCGGAGCCGCCCGCACTGTAGGCCCGGGGGCTTGCGACCTCCAGAAGGCGGGGGAGGGCGAGGAACGGGTCGCCGAGATCGATCTCGGCGAGGCGAGTGAGATCGGTGGCGAGCCAGGAGCCGACCGGGATCGTCGCGACCGCCTGTGCCAGGGCATCGTCGGCCGTGGCGCCGGCCGCGAGCAGCGCGGTGGCGACGGCAGCGGCGACCGCGGCCCAGACGCCATCGCGTGCATGGGTGATGCTCGCCCACCGTTCCGCGTGGTCGGCGGCCAGTTCCGGTTCGCCGGCGAACGCCAGCCCGATCGCGAGGCCGGCCGGAACGGCGCTGTCGGAGATGTCGGCGGGGTTGTCGTTCCCGGTGTGCGGCGGTAGCAGTCCCCGACCGGCGTTGATCGCCGCGGACCGCTCCGCGACACCGCCCCAGGCGTCTTCGGCCAGAGCGTGGCGCGACCAGCCGGTGAAGAGGGCGCCATCGCCGTGGTCGGTCGTGTCGAGCAGAACGCGCAGAGCCAGGACGGCGGCCTCCGTGTCGTCGGTCGGCACCAGCCGCGGCTCGTCCGTGCTGCTCAGCACGAACGGCAGGAGCGGGCGGGAGACACGCGATCGGTCGAGGTCGGCGCTCGCCTCCCACAGTCGGGAGCGCACCCAGGGCGAGCGGATCGAGCGGTGGTAGTCGGCGGGAAGACCGATGGCGTCGCCGATGGCGAGACCGAGCAGTCCGCCGTGGATGCGGGCGTCGAGGTCAGGCACGGTATGCCCCTTCCTGGGTGGTGTCGCGCTCGCGGGCGGAACGGTCGACAAGTCGGTCGGCGATGTCGAGAAGGTCGGTGCCGGCAGTGTCGACGATGCACCGGCCGTGCACCGTGAGCACGGGCTCCGACCACTCTCGGGGGAGCGCGTCGTAGCCGATGAGGGCGCCGGCGAGCGCGCCGGTCATCGCGGCGATGGTGTCGGAATCGCGACCGATGTTCACCGAGGCGAGGAGTGCATCCCGGAAGTCACCGCGCGCGGCGGAGAACAGGCCGAGCGCCAGAGCGGTGGCCTCGGGCGCGGCGTCTGCCCACGGGTAGTGGAAGAGCGAGATCTCGCGGTAGAGCTCGTCGGACGCTTCGTCGGCCGACGCCGAGCACGCGGCGATATCGAGGGCGCGATCCACGAGGCGGCGCGACCAGGAGTCGGCCGGAAGGGCGGCGACGGCGGCGTCGATGACGGCCCGGTGGTCGTCGGAGACGAGGGCGGTGGATACACCGGCGGCGATGGCCTGGGCGCAGTACACTCCGTCGGCCGAATGGCTGACGCTCGCGTCGATGGCTGCCAGTCGGCAGGCCTCGTCCGCGGAGCCGGCGGCGAAGATGCCGATCGGGGTGACGCGCATGGCGGCGCCGTCGCTCCAGCGCTCGTAGCTGAGCAGACCGGAGGTCGGCGGGGTGAGCCCGGCGCCGAGATTGGCGATGGCAACCATTTCGCTGAACCCGGCTCCGTAGAAGCCGCCCTGCTGGCGGCTGACGGCGCTCATCCAGGTGGCGGCGACGTCGGCGGCCGTGAGGGCGGAGCCGTGCTCCAGGATGCCGCGGGCGCACAGCACCGCGTACTCGGTGTCGTCGGTTCCCGCGGCATCGGGTGCGAGTGCGGTGACGCGGCCGAAGGTCTGGCGGATGGCCTCGATGGTCATCCCCTCGGTCGGCGCCCCCATGGCGTCGCCGATGGCGAGGCCGACGAAGGCGCCCCGAGCGCGGTCGCGGTTCACCATGGATTTCCACATCGTTTTGCGTGCATGGTGGGTAACTCTAGCGGACCCGATCGATGCAGGAGAAACGAATATTGACTTTAAGGTGCGTCTCGTTCATGCTTATCGACGTTGCCACGCAAAACGTTATGACACAACGAGGATGTGAGAAGTGCCGACGAAGAAGCCGTCAGGAATCGCCGCCGTCGCCGAGGAGGCCGGGGTGAGCGTCTCGACGGTGTCCCAGGTTCTCGGCGGCAACCGTCCGGTGAGCGCGCAGACCCGCACGCGGGTCGAGGCAGCGATCGACAAGCTCGACTACCGGCCGCATCCGGGCGCCAGGAGCCTTCGCAGCCACCGCACGGAGTCGGTCGCGCTGATCGTACCGGACATCACCAACCCGTTCTACCCGCTCGTCGCCGCGGGCATGCAGGATGTGCTCCTCCCCGCCGGCTACCTGCTCTCAGTCAATGACGCGGCGCTCCCCTCGGCGAACATCGGCGAGGTGCTGCGCCATGTGCTGGCGCGCCGCGTGGATGGCATCGCCCTCGGAACCTACGGTCTCTCCGAGGCCGATCTCGCGCGCATCGCCGACTCGGGAACGCGGGTGGTCGCCCTCGGACGCGACGTCGAGATCGCGGGAAGCGACTACGTGGAATCCGACGACGAGAGCGGCTTCGCCAAGGTGGTCGAACATCTCCTGTCGACCGGTCGCCGCCGGATCGCCTTCATCGGCGGCGAGGAGAACGCGCACCCGAACGTGCTGCGACTGCGTGGGTACCGCTCGACGCTGTCAGCGGCCGGCCACGCGACGGCAGCGGACGACGCCGTGTTCACCGCGTTCACCCGCGAGGGGGGACGGGAGGGCGTCGACGCCCTCTTCGCCCGGAACGGCGGCTGGGACGCCGTCGTCTGCGCCAACGACCTCATCGCGATCGGTGCCATCGAGCGTCTCCGCGAACTCGGCCGCTCCGTGCCCGGCGACGTGGCGGTCACCGGCTACGACGACATCGACGCCGCCGCGCTCATCTCTCCGAGCCTCACGACCGTCGAGAACCCGGCGCGGGAGATCGGCCGCACGGCCGCGCGTCTCCTGCTCACCCGCTTCGCCGAGACCGACGAGGGCGCTGCGACACAGCACATCACGCTCTCCAACCGTCTGGTGATCCGCGGTTCCACCGCACCAACCCCCCAAGAAAGGTAAGTCATGCAATCGATGAAGAGGCGACTGACCGCGGCCGTCGCTGCGGCCGCCGCACTGGCTGTGCTCGCCGGATGCTCCTCGAGCTCCGGTGCGAGCGGCTCGGTGTCGTATTGGGCCGCGTTCTCCAGCACGGACACCCAGAAGTACTTCCAACAGAATTTCGTCGACTCCTTCAACAAGGAGTCGAAGGACGCGCAGGTCACGATGGACGTGAAGCAACTGCAGAACCTCGGCTCGCTCACCGACACCGCGGTCTCGGCCGGCCGGGGCGCCGACGTCGTCTACGCGGCCGGCCCGTCGAGCGCCCTCGGCTTCGCCTCCGCCAAGCGTATCGACGACCTCGACTCGTATGCGGAGAAGTACGACTGGAAGAGCAAACTGCAGCCCTGGGCCTACCAGGCGAGCGAAGTGAACGGCAAGCTCACCTCCGTGCCGGTCGGATACGGATCCGTGGTGATGTTCTACAACCCTGCCGTGTTCAAGAAGCACGGCTGGACGGTTCCGACCACCGCGGCCGAGTTCGACAAGGTCGCGAAGGCGGCCTCCGACGCCGGACTCATTCCGGTCGGCGCCGGCAACAGCGGGTACAAAGCGCAGAGCGAGTGGTACCTGACGGCCGTGCTCAATGCCGCCGTCGGTCCGAAGAAGCTCTATGACACGCTCACCGGCGCGGCGAAGTTCACCGACAAGGCGTACGTCGACGCGATCACAACCTTCAAAGAGCAGATCGACAAGGGCTGGTGGGGCGGCGGCAAGGACCGCTGGTTCACCAACACCGACACCGACATGTTCACTGGTCTCGCCGACGGCAAGGTCGCGATGTACATGACCGGCACCTGGTCGTTCGGGTCGGCCTCGACGTTCTTCGGGCAGAAGGCCGGGAATGACGCCGATTGGGACTGGGCTCCGCTGCCGTCGCTGAGCGACTCGGTCAAGCCCGGCGTCTACCCGCTGGCCATCGGCACCTCGCTCTCGGTGAACGCCGCCTCGAAGAACAAAGACGGTTCTGCCGCGTTCATCGACTCGCTCGTCAACGACCCGGCGAAGTCGTACGCCTACCTGGCCAAGACGGGCGAGAACCCACCGCCGCTGACCGATGTCTCGTCGATCCCGTCGAGCGTCGACAAGCGCGTCTCGCGTCTGTACACAGATATCCCGACGTCGACGAACCTCGGCTATGCCAGCTGGACTTTCTTCCCGGCCGCCACCGACTCCTACCTCTACACGGAGTTCGACAAGGTCATCACCGGTTCGGAGTCGCCCGCCGACTACCTCGCCGGTCTGCAGAAGACGTTCGACGGTGAAAAGGCCGCCGGCAAGGTGATCACGCCGTTCGCCCCGTCGGGCGCCCAGAAGTGACCACCACCGCGGCAGTCCGTTCGGGGTCGGCTTCGCGCCGGCCCCGGCGGCACCGCACCCGGCGCGCGGCCTGGCTCTTCGTGCTCCCGCTCGTCATCGTCAACCTGCTCGTCATCGGTGGCCCCGGCATCGCGTCGTTCGTCTTCTCGTTCACCGATTGGGACGGTCTCGGCGAAGCGCACTTCATCGGCCTGCAGAACTACATCGAGCTCTTCCAGAATCCGGATGTGCTCTCCGCTGTCGGGCACAACCTGCTCTGGACCTTGTTCTTCCTGGTCGTGCCCATCAGCATGGCGCTGCTCGGGGCGTTCCTGCTCTCGCGCATCCAGCGGGGCCAGGCGCTGTTCCGCGTGCTCTACTTCATCCCGTATGTTCTCGCCACGATCGTCTCCGCCACCATCTGGCGACAGATCCTCAGCCCCACGCAGGGCATCGGGCCGGCGCTGTCGAACCTCGGACTTACCTTCTTCGACGGGGTCAACTTTCTCGGCGATCCCACACTGGCCCTCGGCGCTGTCGCGTTCGTGAACAACTGGCAGTGGTGGGGCTTCCTGCTCGTGCTCTTCCTCGCGGCGATGCAGGGCGTGAACCCGGCGCTCTACGAGGCGGCCCGGCTCGACGGGGCGAGCGCCTGGCGCGAGTTCTGGCACATCACGCTCCCCGGCATCCGGCCGACCTTCATGTTCCTCATGCTGATGACCGTGATCTGGTCGTTCCTCGTCTTCGACTACATCTTCATCCTGACCCAGGGCGGCCCGGCCGGATCGACGGATGTGCTCGCGACCGTCCTCTACCGCACGGCGTTCTCCGAGCAGCGCGCCGGGTATGCCTCTGCGATGGCGATGCTCCTGTCGGCCATCAGCGCGATCGTGGTCGCCGCATACCTCTTCCTCCGCAAGAAACTCGATTGGGACGTCTAGAGATGACCTCGAACACCGTCGCCCGCGTGCGGGCACAGGCCGTCGCACCGGCTGCCCGGCGGCGACCGACCCGCCGTCTGCGTCCGCTCACGTGGATCATCCTCGTCGTGCTCGCCGTCTACGCAACGGGGCCGCTCGCGATCTTCTTCTTCAATGCGCTCAAATCGCCCTCGGAGATCAGCCAGTCGCCCCTCGGTCTGCCGAAGGAGTGGCGCTGGGAGAACTTCGCGCAGGCGTTCACGGACGCGAACATGGGGGAGGGGCTGCTCAACAGTCTCCTGATCTCGGTGAGCACAGCGCTCGGCGTCTGCATCATCGCGAGCATGGCCGCCTATGCGATGACCAGACTCGACCTGCCCGGCAAGGGGGTCTGGATTCTGTACATCCTCGTTTCGACCTCGCTGCCGATCCAGCTCTTCCTCGTGCCGCTGCTCAGCTGGTGGTCGACGCTCGGCCTCTACAACACCCAGTTCGGTCTGATCGTCATCTACTGGGCGATCTACAGCCCGTTCGCCACCATGCTGTTGCGAGCCTTCCTCCTCGCGATCCCGGTGGAGTTCGAGGAGGCGGCCCGGCTCGACGGTGCGGGCGAGTTCCGGCTCTTCACCCGCGTGATCGTCCCGATGATCTGGCCGGGCATCCTCACGGTGGCTCTCGTCGCCGGTCTGCAGGCGTACAACGAGTTCCTGCTCGCCGTCACCTTCATCCAAGACAGCGACAAGCTGCCGGTCTCGCTCTCGTTGTACTCGTTCCAGCAGAACTTCTCGCCGAACTGGGCGCTGGTCAGTGCCGCAGGACTGATCATGGCCATCCCGGTGATCCTTGTCTTCCTGCTGCTGCAGAAGAAGTTCATCGAGGGATACACGCAAGGCGGCCTGGCGAACTGACGGCGGCCGGAGGGTCGAATCGGTTGCGTCCCACCGCGGACGAGAGCTAGTGTGGCAGGACCATGTGGACGGACCACATGGTCCTGCCACATCACGGAGCCGCGATGACGACCGAACCCCGCGCCTGGGAGGGTGTGCTCGCGCACATCGAGGCACGACTCGTCGACGGGCGGCTGCGCCTCGGCGACCACCTCCCGGCCGAGCGGACGCTCGCCACCGACCTCGGTGTAGCGCGTTCGAGCGTCCGTGAGGCGATCCGGGTGCTCGAGGCGATGGGCCTCGTGCGCACGCAGACCGGCTCGGGCCCCAGCTCCGGCGCACGGATCGTCGCACGTCCCGACGGCGGGATGCAGTCCCTCATGCGTCTGCAGGTCGCGGCGAGCGGGTTCCCCGTCGCCGACGTGGTGCGCACCCGACTGCTGCTGGAGACGGCCGTCGCCGTCGACCTTGCAGAGCGGTCCGCCGACGTCGACCTCAGCGACGCCGAGCGACTCCTCGCCGCCATGGACGACCCTGCCCTGTCGCCCGCAGAATTCCTCGCGCTCGACGCGAACTTCCACCTGGCGCTGGCGGAGGCCTCCGGCAACACGGTCGTCGCGGCGATGATGTCGGGCCTGCGCACCTCGATCGAAGGCTATGTGCTCGCCGGCGCCGACCGCATCCCCGATTGGCCGGCGATGGTCGACCGGCTGCGCGCCGAGCACCGCGCCGTGCTCGACGCGATCGTCGCCGCCGACGTCGACGGTGCCCGCACGCGCATCCACGACCACATCAGCGGGTACTACCGCGATGCGTCCCCCGCCGACCCGTCGGCGACCCCCGTCCACCACGAATCCCGTTAGGCATCCGCACATGGTCACGCGTCAACTCCCGAAACCGGCCGAGCTCCTGGAGCTCATGAAGTTCAAGAAGCCGGAGTTCGACGGCAAGAAGCGGCGCCTGCAGGGCGCGCTCATCATCGAGGACCTCCGCGCGATCGCCAAGCGGCGCACTCCGAAGGCGGCGTTCGACTACACCGAGGGCGCCGCCGAAGGGGAGCTCTCGCTCGCCCGGGCGCGCCAGGCGTTCCAGGACATCGAGTTCCACCCCTCGATCCTGCGCGACGTGTCGGTGGTCGACACCGGCTGCGAGATCTTCGGCGGACACTCGGCCCTGCCGTTCGGCATCGCGCCCACCGGGTTCACCCGGCTCATGCAGACCGAGGGGGAGATCGCCGGCGCAGGGGCCGCAGCCGCCGCGGGCATCCCCTTCACGCTGTCCACGCTCGGCACGACCTCGATCGAAGACGTCAAGGCCACCAACCCGACCGGGCGAAACTGGTTCCAGCTCTACGTGATGCGCGAGCGCGAGATCTCGTACGAGCTCGTGCGGCGAGCCGCGGCGAGCGGATTCGACACTCTGTTCTTCACGGTCGACACACCCGTTGCCGGGGCGCGGCTGCGCGACAAGCGCAACGGCTTCTCGATCCCGCCTCAGCTGACCCTGGGAACGATCGTCAACGCCATCCCGCGGCCGTGGTGGTGGTACGACTTCCTGACGACGCCGAAACTCGAGTTCGCGTCGCTCTCCGCCACCGGCGGCACGGTCGGCGATCTGCTCGACGCGGCAATGGATCCCTCGATCAGCTTCGACGACCTCACGATCATCCGCGACCTCTTCCCCGGCAAGATCGTGGTCAAGGGGGTTCAGAACGTCGAAGACTCGCGGCGTCTCGTCGACCTCGGTGTCGACGGCATCGTGCTCTCGAACCACGGCGGTCGTCAGCTCGACCGTGCGCCCATCCCGTTCCACCTGCTCCCTCAGGTGGTCAAGGAGGTCGGCTCGGACACCGAGATCGCGATCGACACCGGCATCATGAATGGTGCCGACATCGTCGCGGCGTACGCGCTCGGCGCCAAGTTCACCCTCATCGGCCGCGCCTACCTGTACGGCTTGATGGCGGGCGGGCGCGCCGGGGTCGACCGCACCATCGAAATCCTCGGTGACCAGGTTCGGCGCACGATGCAGCTTCTCGAAGTCGCCTCCCTCGATGAGCTCACGCCCAAGCACGTGACCCAGCTGCGTCGGCTGATTCCGGTGCACGACGAGCGACTGCAGGTGCCGGCGACCTGATCCACGATCACCCTCACTCGGGGGTGTGTGCGCGTTCACATGCATACCCATAGACTGCTCCGGGGGAATGCAAGTATTACTCGCGGTACTTGTTCAGGTTTCCCCGTCCGGCACCCGGACAGACGACGTGAATAAGGTAACGAAGACGTGAACCACACCAGACAGCACTCCCGGGTCTCCCGGGGCATCTCCCTCGCACTCGGCCTGGTCCTCGCCGGTGGCGCGGCCCTCGTGGGGGCCGCTCCCGCACAGGCGGCCGGCCCCATCGAGGTGCACGCCAGCGACATCCGCCCCAACGAGAACACCTACCCCGGTTGGCACCAGGGCTACGCCGACGCCACATCGGCCAACTACAGCATCACCTCCGAGGGTCTGAAGCTCTCGAACGTGTCGCAGGTGCTCTACGGGTTCACGCCCGGGCAGCGGGTCTCCGGCGTCGACCTCGAGTCGGCCGTGAACGCCGGGCAGGTGTCGTGGACCACGAAGACCGGTCCCGCCTTCTTCCAGCTCCCCGTCTTCTACGGCGACAGCGCCTCCCCGTCGTTCACCACGCTGCGCCCTGCGGCGCCGACCGTCGGCGAGAACGTCGCCGACCTCAACCAGCTGTGGGCGACCAGCACCGCGATCCCCGCGAACGACGACGCCGGCACCCCGGCTTACGCGAAAGATGCTGAAGCGACCCTCGGCGAGTTCCTCAGCGCGCTCGACGAGAGCACCGTCCAAGTTCTCGGTTTCGGTGTGCTGACCTATGACGGCCTCACCAGCGTCGTCACGGGCCTGACCTTCAACGGTTCCAGCTACGCCTTCGTGCAGGATGCGCTCTCCGCCGGCACCGCCAGCATCAGCGGCACGCCCGTCGTCGGCAAGACGCTGACCGTCTCGACGGCCGGCTGGCCCGCCGGAACGGCCTTCACGTACGAGTGGTACTGGAACGGCGGCCAGATGGGTGGCCCGATCGACGGCCAGACTTCGACCAGCTATACCGTGACCAACGACGTCCTCACCCGTGCGATCGGCGTGCTCGTCACCGGGACACTCCCCGGCCTCCAGCCGACCACCGTCTCCACGCCGGTGACCGCACAGGTGACCGCCCCGAAGAAGCCCGCCGCCCCGGCGCCGGTCTCCAACTCGAACGACCTCCCCACGTACCTCGCCTCGAAGGGCGCGCTGCCCCTGCCGCAGACCACGACCGGGTTGCCGGCCGGCGACCTCGACCCGTCGAAGACCCAGACGCCAAACGTCCCGTGGGCCGCGCTCGACTCGTTCGTCGACGTGTACCTGTACTCCACGCCGATCTTCGTGGGCACCTTCCCGGTCGTGAACGGTGTCGCCCAGATCACGCTGAGCCCCGCTGTGCTCAGCAAGCTGGAGGCCGGCTCGCACACGCTGGTCGTCACCGGTCAGACCTCCGGTGCCGTGAAGTCTGTTTCGCTCAGCCTCGCAGCGGTTCTCGCGGCTACGGGTTCAGACACGGTCGCTCCGCTGACGATCGCAGGGCTGCTGATCCTGCTCGGAGCGGCGCTCGTCGTCGTCCGTCGCCGGCGTCGCCTGCACGTTTAGCCTCACCCGCACGACGAAGGGGCACAGCCGACCGGCTGTGCCCCTTCGTCGTCGGTCGCGGGCCTGTCGTCTGAATCTTCGCAGATCCGTGACGAACTCCCAGCGGAGGTCTGAGATCGGTGTGATGTGCTTGGCAGATGGAACAGAACCCGCCACCGCCGCCGGTCCCCGGACCGGACCAGCCGCCCGCGCAGCAGCAGGGCCAGCAGCCGTGGTCGGCCGTTCCACCACCCGCCCAGCAGGAGCCCCCGGCCCCGTTCGCCTCGGCTGCTCGGGAGCCGTTCTATCGCCGCCACGGCCTCGGGTTCGCGATCACGGCCGGGGTGCTCGCCCTCGTCGTCGTCTCCGTCGGGGTCGCGCTCGGCGCCTACGCGATCACCAGCGCGACGAGCTCGCATTCGTCCGCGGTCGCGCGCGGATCGGGATTCGGTGCGCATTCGGGCATCGGCGGGCGGGGCTTTCCCGGCGCGGCGCGCGGCGGGGTGGTCCGCGGCACGATCGCCTCGATCTCCGGCTCGACCTGGACGGTCGACACCGTCGCGGGCGGCACCGTCACAGTCGAGGTGAGGTCGTCGACGACGTTCGGAACACCGGCATCCCCCGAGAGAGCCTCCGGGTTCACTGTGGGCGAGTCCGTGGTCGTGGTCGGCAAACGCTCGGGCACGACGGTCACAGCGACCCGGGTGGTGAAGGCGAGCGCCGTGATCGGCCGGCCGCCGTCGCAGCCCGGCTCGACGGCGACGCCCGGGTCTGGACTCTAGCCCCGCCGGCGAGTTGTCGGGAATCGCCGTGCGATCGAACGATCACACGGCGATTCGCGACAACCCGGTGAGGGGGTGCGGATGCGCGCTCAGCCGGCGAGGAGTCCGAGGGTGTCGACGACCCGGTTCGAGAAGCCCCACTCGTTGTCGTACCAGGCGACGACTTTGATGTGGCGGCCGTCGACCCGGGTGAGTGCGGAGTCGAAGATCGAGGAGGCCGGGTTGCCGGTGATGTCGGACGACACCAGCGCATCCTCCGAATACTCCAGGATGCCCGCGAGCGGCCCGTCGGCGGCGGCGCGGTAGGCGGCGAGCACGTCTTCGCGGGTCACGTCGCGGGCGACGGTCGTATTGAGTTCGACGATGGACCCCACCGGAACCGGCACGCGGATGGAGTCTCCCGACAGTTTGCCGTCGAGGCCGGGGAGCACGAGGCCGATGGCCTTGGCCGCCCCGGTCGTCGTCGGCACGATGTTGACGGCGGCGGCGCGCGCGCGGCGCGGATCTCGGTGCGGCCCGTCCTGCAGGTTCTGCTCCTGCGTGTAGGCGTGAACAGTGGTCATGAAGCCGTGTTCGATGCCGGCGAGCTCGTCGAGCACCGCGGCCAGCGGGGCCAGGGCGTTCGTCGTGCAGGATGCGTTGGAGACGATCGTGTGCACGGCCGGGTCGTAGGCGTCGGTGTTGACGCCGTAGGCGAGCGTCACCTGTGCGCCGTCGGCCGGCGCACTGATGAGAACCTTCTTCGCTCCCGCATCGAGGTGCGCGCCTGCGGCCGTCGCCGAAGTGAAGCGTCCCGTCGACTCGAGGACGATATCGACACCGAGTTCGGCCCAGGGTAGCTGCGCCGGGTCGCGTTCGGCGAGCACGGCGATGCGGCGGCCATCGACGACGAGAGTGTTCCCGTCGACCGTCACCGGTCGGCCGAGGCGGCCCGCCGTGGAGTCGAAGGCGAGGAGCTTGGCCAGCGCGGCGGGTTCGGTCAGATCGTTGACGGCGACGATGTCGAGGTCGCTGTCGCGTTCGAGCAGGGCGCGCAGCACGTTGCGTCCGATGCGTCCGAAACCGTTGATGGCGATGCGGGTCATGGATGTTTCCTTCCGGTCGTGACCAGCATCACCGCCCCCGCGGCTCCCTGCCAGAGGCGAGAGCGCCATGGTTCGAAAGGATCACGCCACTCGCACCCGCCCGCACCCGCTCACGCCACGACCATGGCGCCCGACATGTGTGCCGAATCGTTGGAAGCGCCGCGGTGGAGCCGACATATGCGCCACATGTCGGTGCTGGCGAGGTCAGTCTCCGGGTGCGAAGGTGTGGCGGTACTCGCTGGGAGTGGTGCCGAGGATGCGCTGGAAGTGCATCCGCAGATTGGCGCCGGTGCCGAGCCCCACGTCGGCGGCGATCTGTTCGACGCTCAGGGCGGAGCGCTCGAGCAGTTCGCGCGCGACGTCGATGCGCGCGCGCATCACCCACTGCATCGGGGTGTATCCCGTGTCGGCGACGAAGTGCCGCGAGAAGGTGCGCGGCGACACCGCGGCATGGCGGGCGAGAATCGTGAGGGTGAGCGGTTCGGCGAGGTGGTGCAGCGCCCATTCGCGTGTCGAGGCGAATCGTTCGCCGAGCGGGTCGGGCACGCTGCGCGGCACGTATTGCGCCTGTCCGCCGCTCCGGTAGGGCGCCGCGACGAGCCGCCGGGCTGCATGGTTGGAGGCCGCGACGCCGAGGTCGCCGCGCAGGATGTGCAGGCACAGGTCGATGCCGGAGGCGGCGCCCGCCGAGGTGAGAACGCTGCCCTCGTCGACGAACAGCACGTTCTCGTCGACGCGGACCAGCGGATGCTTTGCCGCGAGAGCGCGCGTGTAGTGCCAATGCGTCGTGGCGCGTTTTCCGTCGAGGAGCCCTGTCGCGGCGAGGGCGAAGGCGCCGGTCGAGATGGCCGCGAGCCTGGCGCCCCGTTCGTGGGCTGCGATGAGGGCATCGACGACGGCCCGCGGCGGGTCATCGCGGTCGGGGAAGCGGGAGCCCGGGATGAAGACGATGTCGGCCCATTCGAGTGCTTCGAGGCCGTCCGCCACGTGGTACGACAGCCCGTCGCCGCCGGTCACCAGTCCCGGGGAGGCACCGCACACGCGCACGTCGTACGGCATGCTCGCGCGGGTGGTGAACACCTGCGCCGGGATGCCGACGTCGAGCGGCTTGGCGCCCTCCAGCACGAGGACGGCGACGCGATGCGGGCGGGATGCTGGCACGTGACCAGGCTACGCGGCCCTCCCCGCGCCGAGTGCACATCGCTCAGGGGAGTGCACATCGCTCACGGAGTTGAGCGGATGCGGAAGTCGTCCAGGGAGCCGACGTCGGCCTTGACCCGCGTGGTCGCGTCGATGGCGATGGTCTCGGCGGCTGCCAGGCTCAGCTCGCCGAGCGCGATGGTCGCCCCGCCCTGCAGACGGTGGCCCACCCAGCGCAACTGGACTTCCGTGACGCCGCGCACGCCCGGTGTGTGCTCCAGTGCGTGCTCGACGCGGTGCAGCAGCTCGGGTTCGATACCGTCGAGGAGGCGGCGTCCGATGCTCCGGATCGTTCCCGCGAGCAGCACGACGATCGCGATCGAGATGAGCAGCCCCACGATCGGGTCGGCGAGCGGAAAGCCGAGGAGAGCGCCGATCGCTCCCAGAACGACGGCGAGCGATGTGAACCCGTCGAGCCGGGCATGGACGCCGTCGGCGACCAGAGCCGCCGACCCGATGCGTTGCCCGACCCGGATGCGGTAGACCGCCACCACCTCATTGCCGGCGAATCCGACGAACCCGGCGGCGACCACCCACCAGAGGTTGTGCAGTGGATGCGGCGAAAGGAACCGGTCGATCGACTGCCAGGCCGCGACGATCGCGGAGAGGGCGACGACGGCGACGATGAACAGACCGGCGAGGTCTTCGGCGCGGCCCAGGCCGTAGGTGTAGCGGCGGGTGGCGGCGCGGCGTCCCAAGACGAACGCGATCCAGAGGGGGACGGCGGTGAGCGCATCCGAGAAGTTGTGCACCGTGTCGGCGAGCAGGGCGACCGACCCGCTGAGCAGCACGACGGCGAACTGCAGCACCGTCGTCGCCAGCAGCAGGAAGAGGCTGATCTTGAGGGCACGGACGCCCTCGCGGCTCGCCTCCAGAGCATCGTCGATGGAGTCGGCGGCGTCATGCGAATGGGGGAGGAAGAGGCCGCGCAGCACGCCGCGGATGCCGGCCGGATGCCCGTGGCCGTGGCCGTGGCCGTGGCCGTGGCTGTGGCCGTGCTCGTGGCCGTGCTCGTGCTCGTGCTCGTGCTCGTGGCTATGGTCGTGTGCGGTCATTCTTCGCGCTCGACGGCGCCCGCATGGTGGTGCCGCGGGCTGCCACCGAGCGTGTGCTCGGCCTGGAAGATCGCATCCGACACCAGCTGTCGCGTGTGTTCGTTGGCCAGCTGGTAGAAGACGCGGGTGCCTTCCTGCCTGGTCGAGACCATGCGGGCGAGGCGCAGCTTCGCCAGGTGCTGGGAGACGGAGGCGGGGGTCTTGTCAAGGATGTCGGCGAGGTGGTTCACCGAGAGCTCCTGGTCTCGCAGCGCGAGGATGATCCGCACCCTGGTCGCATCCGCGAGCATCCCGAAGACTTCGACCGCGAGTTCGACATACTGGCTGTCCGGTTGACGGCCGCAAATCTGCTTATCTGCATCCATACGCAGATTATTGCATAGTGCGCGGGAGGGTCAGCGAGCAGACCTCGGCCGCAGGAGCAGGCGCTCCACCGGCGCGGCGAGCCACTGGGTCCAGACGGCCAGGAAGGCGAACATCACCGCGGTCGTGTAGACGACCGCGCCGACCACATCCGCGGGGTAGTGCGCGCCGATGTAGAGGCGCGACCAGGCCACGACGATGGCCCCGACAGCGCCGACCGCGATGGCGATCCATTGCGAGCGCCGCCCCCGCAGCAGCAGGATGATGCCGACGGCCAGGGCGGTGGCGAGGCAGGTGTGACCGCTGGGGAAGCTCGCGTTGTTCACCTCCGTCGACAGCGGATGCGCGAGAAGGTGGTAGTCGGGGCGGGCGCGGTGCACGATGATCTTCACCAGTTCGGAGCTCAACCAGCCGCCGGCGACCGTCAGGGCGAAGGTGAGGAAGACCATCGCATCCCGGGTTCGCCAGAGCACGCCGAGCGAGACGAGGATCACGAGTACGAGACCTTGCAGGGGAGAGAGCACCCAGCCGATGGTGAGTGCGACCGCGTCCAGGGCGGGAACATGGCCACGGCTGAGCGCCTGGTCGAACCCGAGCTCGGTTCGGGACCACGCGGCCGAGCCCGACAGTGCGATGGCGGCGGTGAGCAGCACGAGCGCGACCAGAACGCAGACGACGAACACGGCACGCGGATGCCGGAATGGGCGCAGGATGCCGCGCACATCGGCGCGGCGCCCGGCCGGCGCGAGAAGCGCAGTTGACATGGGGAACCCTCACTCTCCGCCTCCGCCCGATCACGCGGCGGGGACGCGCACCAGCCTGCGCGTCGCGCCCCCAGAAATCTCTGAGACGTGGATCGGCGCTGCGCCGACCGCTAACAGCCGCAGGAGGCGCGCGGAACGAATTCGAAGTCGAACAGTTCGTGCACGGTCTCCTCGCCGCCGAGATCGACCAGCAGGGTCATCGCGCGGTCGGCGATCGCGGCGACGGGCTGCTTGACGGTGGCGAGCGGGGGGACGGCGAAACCGGAGTGGGCGGTTCCGTCGAAGCCGACGACGGCGAGGTCTCCCGGAACGGAGAGGCCGCACTCGTACGCGGCGTAGAGCACTCCGAAGGCCTGTTCGTCGGTCGTGGCGTAAAGCGCCCGCGGGTGCTCCGACTCGCGCAGCCAGGCGAGGGCCGTCTCTGCGGCGTCAGCCCGCGAGATGCTCGACGAGCGGACGTGGGTGACCGGCCGGCCGGCCTCCTCCATCGCCTGGGTGAACCCGCGGAGGTGCTGCCGGGATCCGGCCGAGTCGCCGGGGCCGTTCAGGAGGCCGATCGACGGGTAGCCGTGTGCCAGGAGGTGGGCGGTGGCGCTGTGGGCGGCCTTCTCGTAGTCGATGGTCAGGGATGAGACGTTCTTGGTCTCGTCGATGGGGTGCAGTACGACGACAGGGAGGCCGGCCTGCTGGAAGAGTGAGATGTCCGGCTCGTCCAGCAGCGAGACGAGGATGACGGCGTCGACCCGACGGTCGACGAAGGACGCCATGTGCAGTCGCTCCTGTTCCGCGTTCATCGCCGAGTCGCCGATGAGGAGGAGGTTGTCGCGGTCGAGCGCAGCATCTTCGATGGCGCGGGCGAGCTCGCCGAAGTAGGAGTTCGCGATGTCCGGCACGATGAGGCCGATCGATGCGGTGCGGCCGGCGCTCAGGGCTTTGGCCACGACGTTCGGGCGGTAGTTGAGCTCCGCGGCGGCATCGAGCACGCGCTGCCGCGTGGCCGGTGAGACGTTCCGCGGGCCATTGTTGAACACATAGCTGACCACCGCTGTCGACGTTCCCGCCCGCTCGGCCACATCCCGTCCCGTGATCATGCGAGGCTCCCCCCTCTAAACGATTAGATAACCTTGATCATAGGGGCTTGCGCCCCGTCTGCGGTCGGGATATCGTCATCTAACCGATTAGTTCTATCCGCTTAGATAGTCGAAGCTCGCCCCCGAAAGGAAGACACAATGAGGCGTTTGTCCCTGGCAGCAGCTGCCGTCGTCGCCGCGAGCCTGGTGCTCGCAGGCTGCTCGTCGGCCCCCGCATCCACCGGGCGATCCACGGTGCAGTTCCTGGGTCCGGAAGACCCGGCGACCTTCGCACCGGTGATCGCCGGATTCGAGAAGAAGAACCCGACCATCACGGTCACGTACACCCAGGTTCCGTTCGACCAGCTCAGCAGCACGCTGCAGCAGCGGCTCGGAGCCAAAGACACCACGATCGACGTGTTCGCCGTCGACCAGCCCAACGTCTCCCAGCTCGCCGCCCAAGGATTCCTGGAAGACCTGAGCGCCCTCGAGCCCCAGGCGAAGGCCGCGACGTCGAGCGCCCAGTACAAGATCAACCTCTACAAGGGCAAGATGTGGGCCCTGTCGGTCTGGAACTCGACCCAGATGCTCTTCTACAACAAGGATGCGCTGAGCAAGGCAGGGGTCACCGCACCCTCCGCCGACCCTGCGCAGCGATGGACCTGGGAACAGACCGAAGCGGCCGCGAAAAAGGCGCAGGCTGCGGGGATCAAGAACGGTTTGCTGCTCGAACAGGTCGAGGCCTACTACCAGCTGCAGCCGCTCGTCGAATCCGCCGGCGGCGGCTCCGGCATCACCGGCAAAGACATGCTCACCCCCGATGTGGCCAACGCGGGGTGGAAGAAGGCGATGCAGTGGTATGCCGACTCGTTCGCATCCGGGCTCTCGCCCCGCGGCGTCGGCGGCTTCCAGACCAGCCCCGTCTTCACCAACGGCGATGTCGCCTTCTTCGTCGGCGGGCCGTGGGATGTCGGAAACTTCGCGGGAAGCGCCACGTTCGACTGGGGGGTCGCCCCCATGCCGTACTTCGAAGGCGGCAAGCAGGTCACTCCGACCGGATCGTGGTCGTGGGGCATCAACCCGGCGTCGAAGAACAAGGATGCGGCGAAGAAGTTCCTCGAATACGCGGCGCTCGACCCGGCCGGAAACCTCTCCACCACCGAGAAGACGACGATCATCCCCGCGAACTCGAAGGCCGCGGCCGAGTACCTGCCGACACTGGAGAAGCTCGGCGGCGCCAAGAGTGCCGGGGTCGCCGACCTCATCACCTATGAGATCGACCACACGGCCGTGGCGCGCCCCGTCTCCGTCGGCTACGTGCAGTTCGAGTCCGTGATGAACAAGGCCTTCGCCGACATCCGGAATGGGGCGCCCGTGGATGCCCGGCTGACGCAGGCCACGCAGCAGCTCAAAGACGCCTGGAGCCAGCTGAGATGAGCGTCGGCACCCAGCACACCGGAACGCGCGTTCGCGCGCGTTCCGGTGTGACGGCCGGCGGCGGGAGGCGACGCACGGTCCCGCTGCGGTCGCGTCCGGCCGTCGTCGCCCTGCTGTTCCTGAGCCCGGCGCTGCTCAGCCTCGTCGTGCTTCGGCTCGCCCCGGCCGCCAGCGCCCTGTGGGACAGCCTGTTCCGGCAAAGCCTGCTGGCCGGCGGAACCGTGTTCGTCGGCGTGCAGAACTACGTGGATCTCTTCGCGAACGCCGACTTCCGCAACGCCCTTCTCGTGACGATCGTCTTCACGATCCTGATCAACCCGATCCAGATCGCGGTGGCCTTCCTCCTCGCGGTGCTCTACACCAAGCGCGCCGCGGGATCCCGGGTCTGGCGATCGCTGGTGATCCTTCCCATCGCCGTTCCGCCGGCCGTCTCCGCGGTCATCTGGAGCGTCATCTACCGCCCGGACGGCCTGGCGAACTCGTTCCTGCGTCAGCTCGGCCTTCCCGCCCAGCCTTTCCTCACCTCGCCGCAGCAGGCGCTGGGCTCGATCATCGTGCTCCTGTCGTGGGTGGGGGTCGGGTACTGGATGCTCTTCCTGATCGCCGGGATCAACGACATCCCGGGCTCGTACTACGAGGCCGCCTCGCTCGACGGCGCCTCGGCCTGGCGGCAGCTGTGGAGCATCACCTTCCCGCTGGTGCGCCGCCCGCTCGCGTTCGTGCTCGTGGCCGACACTGTCTCGAACTTCCTCGTCTTCGCACCCGTGCAGATCCTGACGAAAGGCGGGCCGCAAGGATCGACGAACCTTCTCATGTACGACATCTACAACCGGGCGTACACCCTCGGCGACCTGAACAAGGCGCAGGCGGAGGTCATCATCCTGGTGATCGTCACCATCGCGATCGTCGCCCTCCAGTTCCGGCTGCTGAGGAGCGAAGACTCATGACCACGGCCTCACCCGCCCGCCGCCGATCACGGCGCCGGACCGCCTCCTACCTGGCACTCACGATCGCCGCGGCGATCGTCGGGCTGCTCTTCCTGCTGCCCCTGTGGTGGACCCTCGTCAACTCGCTGCGGCCGGGCGCCGAGACGTTCAGCTACCTGGACCCCCTCCAGTGGCGCACTTTCTTCACGGTGAGCCCGACTCTCGATAACTACGTCAGCCTGCTGAGCAGCGATCTCGGCCGGGCAGTGGGCAACTCGCTCTTC
This sequence comes from Leifsonia poae, assembly GCF_020009625.1. Lineage (NCBI taxonomy): Bacteria > Bacillati > Actinomycetota > Actinomycetes > Micrococcales > Microbacteriaceae > Leifsonia > Leifsonia poae. Next base: position 1,705,459 of record NZ_JAIHLP010000002.1, on the reverse strand, counting down.
GTCAGTATCGCCACCGTGATCCTCGGGCTGGTCATCTGCGCGATGGCCGCGTTCGGATTGGCGGCCATCCCGTTCCGCGGGCGCACGGCCGTCTTCTCGATCGTGATCCTGAGCTTCCTCATCCCGTTCGACTCGATCGCCATCCCGCTGGCGAACCTCTTCCGCGACTGGGATCTGCAGAACACCTTCGCCGGGCTGATCCTGCCGGGCATCGGGAATGGCATGGCCATCTTCCTGCTGCGCACGTTCTTCCTCGCCATCCCGACCGAGTTGGTGGAGGCGGGGCGGCTCGACGGGCTGGGCTGGTGGGGGATCTTCACCAGGATCTACCTCCCACTCTCGCGTCCCTCGCTCATCGGTGCCGGCCTCACGCTGTTCCTGTTCCAATGGCAGGCCTACGTGTGGCCGCTGCTCATGGGGACAGACCAGAACCACATCGTCGGTCCGGTCGCGCTCTCCAATCTGCAGGGCCAGTTCAACGTCGACTACGGCGTGCTGTTCGCCGGGTCGATCGTGCTCACGGTCATCCCGCTGGCGATCATCGTGGCCTGCCAGCGCTACTTCATCCAGTCGGTCAGCACCACCGGCATCAAATAGTCAGCCGTTCACCTCCTTTCCGCTCCTTTCCGAAAGACACCCATGCCTGAAACACACCACGTCATCCTCGACACCGACATCGGCAGTGACGTCGACGACGCCCTCGCGCTCGCGCAGATCCTCGGCACGGAGGAGATCGACCTCCTCGGCGTGACCACCGTGTACGGGGATGTGCTCCTCCGTGCCCGTCTCGCCCGTCGCCTCGCCTCGCTGGCCGGTCGGGATATCGCCGTGCACGCCGGGATCGGTGAGCCGCGCTCCGGCCGTGAGGTCTGGTGGGCCGGCCACGAGGGGAGTCTCCATGCCGACCTGGAGACCGAGCACGTCGATCCGCTGCCGGCGGTCGACTTCCTCACCCAGACCGTGCTGGCGCGCCCCGGCGAGATCGACGTCATCGCGATCGGGCCGTTGACCAATATCGCGGCCGCGATCGAGGTCGACGGTTTCGCCGAAGCCGTCCGGCATCTCTGGATCATGGGCGGCGCGTTCACCGACGACGAGGTGGAGCACAACCTCCGCAGCGATGTTGCCGCGGCCGAGCGGGTGTTCGCCGCCGGGATCCCCACGACGATCACCGGTCTCGAGGTCACCCGCCGACTCGAGATCCGGGCCGACCAGCTCGGCCGGATCGCCGGGGCCGGGCCGCTCGGTGCCTCCCTGCAAGCCGATGTGCAGCAGTGGTGGGACTTCTGGAACGAGGAATGGAATGTGCCGCACGACCCGGTGACCGTGCTGACGATGCTGCGTCCCGAGCTGTTCGCGTTCGGGCCTGTCGGCCGGATCTCCCTGGTCGCTGAGGGGGAGCACGAAGGTCGCAGCACTTTCCATCCCGACCCCTCCGGCTCGATTCGGGTGGCACTCTCCGTCGACGCCACTGCTGCCGCCGAATCCATCGTCGCCGCCATCATCGCCGCCTCTCCCGCCCCGGCCGCCTAATCAGTCGAGGGGCGGCACAAGCACGGAAGTCGGTGCTTGTGCCGACCCTCAACGACAGGGAGCTAGATGGTGCGGGGGGCCTTCTTGAGGTTCTCCTCCAGCTCGGCGCGGTTCTGTCGCACCACGTAGGCAGGGCGGTCGCGCTCGACGCGCCAGCTCTCCGCAAGCGGGCCGACGTTCACGGTGTCGTAGCCGAACTCGTCGTAGATGCGGGTGACGAGCTCCGCGGCCTCGTCGTGATCGCTCGCCGTGGCCAGCGCGCGCCGGTTTTCGGTGCCGGTGGGCGTGCCATCCGTCTGGATGTCGCCCGAGGCGATGTGGTTGAACCCCTTGGCGACCTTCGAGGCGGGCAGGTGCGCCTGCAGCAGGCCCGAGACCGTGGCGGTGCCGTCGTCGAGTTCGGCGATGTGGCCGTCGCGCTCCCAGTAGTAGTTGTTCGTGTCGATGACGATCTTCCCGGCCAGCGGCTCGACGGGGAGGTCCCGGTAGTTCTTGAGGGGAACGGTGACGACGACGAAGTCGCCCGCGGCAGCGGCCTCGGCGGCGGTCGCGGCGGTCGCAGCCGGACCGAGATCCTGCACGAGGTCGGCCAGCGTCTCCGGGCCGCGGGAGTTGGCGATGGTCACGGTGTACCCGTGCTCGATGAAGGTGCGGGCGAGCGCTGTGCCGATGTGGCCGGCTCCGATGATTCCTACGGTTGTCATGCACCGTACAAGCGTTCGGCGGCGGCATCCATTCCGTCGCTCCGTGTTCGACGGTCAGTCGTCGAGGAGACCGCGGATGTCATCGGCGGTGAGTGCCGCACCGAGGGCGGCGTTCTCGTCGTCCATCAGGGCGTCGAAGAGCCGCGCTTTGCGGTCTTGGAGCGCGAGGACCTTCTCCTCGATCGTGTCGGTCGCGATCATTCGATAGACCATCACGTTCGCGGTCTGCCCGATGCGGTGCGTGCGGTCGATCGCCTGGGCCTCGGTGGCCGGATTCCACCACGGGTCGAGTAGGAAGACGTAGTCGGCCTCAGTGAGGGTGAGACCGAATCCGCCGGCTTTCAGGCTGATCAGGAAGGCTGGAGCCGTCCCCTCTTTGAACCGGCGGATGACCTCGGGTCGCCGCCGCGTCGTGCCGTCGAGGTAGTCATAGCGGATGCCCCGCTCGTCGAGGCGGGCTCTGAGCCGGCCGAGGAGGCTGGTGAACTGGCTGAAGATCAGGGCTCGGTGCCCACCGGCGATCACCTCGTCGAGTTCGTCGAGCAGCACATCAAGTTTGGCCGACGGGATGTCGCTGTACTGCTCGTCGAGCAGTGAGGCGTCGAGTGCGAGCATGCGCAGCAGGGTGAGCGAGCGGAACACGATGAACCGGTTGCGGTCGAGGTCTTCCACCAGGCCGAGCAGTTTCTGCCGTTCGCGTTGCAGGAAACGGTCGTAGAGCGCCCGATGCCGCGGAGCGAGGTCGACGCGCAGCACCTGCTCCTGCTTCTCCGGGAGTTCGGATGCGACGGCCTCTTTGGTGCGTCGCAGCAGCAGCGGTCGCACCCGGTCGCGGAGCCGGCGGATGAGGTCGGGGCGCTCGCCGGCCGCGAGAGGTTTCAGGTATTGGTCGCCGAACCGCACGCCGCTGGGGAGCAGGCCGGGCGAGACGACGTGAAAGATCGACCACACATCCATCAGGTCGTTCTCCAGCGGGGTGCCGGTGATGGCCAACTTGAACGGGGTGCTCAGCTCCACCGCGGCCTGGTGCGCCTTGGAGCGGCGGTTCTTGATCAGCTGTGCCTCGTCGAGGATGAGTCCGGCCCACTCCCGCGCCCGGTACGCCACGGCGTCGAGGCGGAACAGCGCGTAGGAGGTGATGATGACATCCGCTCCGGCGGCGAGGTCGGACAGTGTGGTGCGCCCTTTCGCCAGGGTCGTCGTCAGCGTTGTCACCCTGAGGCGCGGGGCGAATCGCGCCGCCTCGGCCGCCCAGTTGGCGACGACTGAGGTGGGCGCGACGACGAGGAACGGCCGGCGGTCGGGGGCCGGGGTCGTCTCTCGCACGTGGTCGAGGAGTGCGAGCGTCTGCAGCGTCTTGCCGAGACCCATGTCGTCGGCCAGCACGCCCCCGAGCGCGTGGGCCCAGAGGAAGGCGAGCCAGCGGAACCCCTCCACCTGGTAGGGGCGCAGTGTCGCGGCGATCGTCTCGGGCACCGGTGTCGCGTCGAGCGTCTCGCCCGCCCTGATGCTGCGCAGCCCGGTCATGGTGCGTTGCCACGACTCGGCTTGCCGGGTCTCGTCGGCGAGCTCTTCGAATTCCGACCAGAGGTGAGCCTGGTAGCGGTTGATCCGCAGCCGGCCCGTCTCCCATTCGTCGAGCGAGCCGGCCTCGATGATCAGGAGGCGCAGCTCGTCGAACACCGGCTGCTTCAGCGAGAGGTAGGTCTTGTCGACCATCAGCAGCTTGTCGCGGCCCTTCGAGAGCGCAGTGAAGAGCGGTGTGAACGGGATGGTGCGCCCTTCCACCGTGACGAGCACGCCCAGGTCGAACCAGTCGCGCTTGTCGGTCTCGACGGTGGTGACGACGAGGCGCGGGGTCTCGGTCAGCTCGCGATAGTCGGGGCGCGCGCCCAGCACATCCACTCGGAGGTCGCTGCGTCGTTCGAGCGCGGGGAGCACGCTCGCGGCGAAGTCGGCTGCGGCGGCGCCACTGAGGCGCTTCTTCTGCGGCGGGGCGCCCAGCGTCTGGTCGAGGTCGGCGGGAAGGGGATGCGCGGGCAGTGCCTCCCGCTCGCCGTCCGTCTCCCACGCCCAGTCCAGGTCGAGCAGATCGCCTTCCGCGAACGAGGCGGTGAGCACCAGCAGGGGTGGCACGATCTCGGGGAACGTCACCGAGTCGTCCGAGCTCACGACTTCGACGATCCGCCGCAGTCGAGGGTAGTAGTGCTGGAGGAACTCGCCGGCGTCGGCGGCCGGAACGTCGATCGGGTCCGGTGCGCCGAGGAGCCGCCGCTGCTCGGTGCTGAGTGGCGCTGTGGTGGGGGCGAGGGTGAAGCGGGGCTCCGGCGAGAACTCCCAGGCGTAGACCCCGTGGTCGTCGATCGCTCCGACGGAGCCGGCCGGATGCGCCCGGTCGTCGATCACGGTCATCGGACGCAGGCGCAGCTCGGCCGTCTCGCCGGCGGTGACATCGATGGTCACCCGCGCGTTATCGGCGAGGCGGACGGAGGTCTCGCGTTTGCCGCTGACGAGGGCGATCCCGAGCTGTTCGCCCTCGGCCAGCAGCGGCCAGAGGAGGCGGCTGGCGAAGTCGTCGAGGAACAGCCATTCGGCGTCGCCCGGCACATAGACATCGCGCACGGAGCGGTGGAGCGCGGCGAACTGCACGAACCAGCGGTGCTGTTCCGCGCCGACGCCAAGACGGTTCAGCGAGTGGGGCAGGCTCGTCCAGGTGAGGGAGCCGCGCACCCAGTTGCCGGTGGCGCTGCGGGTGACCGGGCGGACACCGAGCCGGAGGGTGCCGCCTCCGCCGTTCGTGGTGGCGGCCGCACGGGATGCGGTGACCGTGCGCGATTTCGGAGCCTCCCAGCGCCCGCCGGGAGCGCTGAGCCGTTCCCGCAGCTCGAACTGCAGCCCCAGAGTGGTCGCCGCGGTGCGCGCGGCCGCGGCCGGCCGGGACAGCTCGGCGATGCCGGCCTTCCAGCCGGCGATCGAACGGGCGGCCTCGGGCATGCCTCCACCTTCTCACGGGCGGGGGACATGCGATGCTCAGCGGCGGATGGCCTGAGATGCCGACTCGTGACATCGCGGCAGAATGTTAATGATTCTTGACATGATGTCAGAACTGTTTTACCTTGAAGGTGTCAAAGATTCTTTACCCGGGAGGCGCGATGTCCTACGACGAGAAGAACGCCTGGGCGTTCCTGATCACCGCGGTCGCGGCATACGCGGTCTATGTCGGGGTGGTGCTCTTCGGCGCCGCGGGCGGCCCGCTCGTGGCGGCCGACTACGCTCCCGTGCTGCTCTGGACGGTCGGTGGCGCCATCGTGGCGAACATCATCCTGAGCATCCCCATCACCGCCACCTCGCCCACGGGGCGGCAGCGGCGGGACCAGAGAGACCGCGAGATCAAGCGATTCGGCGACACCGTCGGCCAGTCGTTCGTGATCATCGGCGCCGTCGCCGCGTTGCTGCTCGCGCTGCTCCAGGCGGACACCTTCTGGATCGCGAACGCGGTCTACCTCGCCTTCGTGCTCTCCGCGGTGGTCGGGTCGATCGCCCGGGTCGTCGCATACCGCACGGGGGTCCCCACATGGTGAAGCCCACGAGCGTCACCAACAGCATCCGCGCGCTTCGTTTCGCCGCCGGTGAGATGACCCAGGCCCAGCTCGCCGACCGCATCGGCGTCACCCGGCAGACCGTGATCGCGATCGAGCAGGGCAGATATTCGCCGTCGCTCGAACTGGCATTCCAGATCGCACGGGTGTTCGGCGTTCCGCTCGACTCCGTCTTCCAGTACCCGGCCGATGCGTCGGCAGAAGGGGGCTCCCATGGCTGACAGGCTCCCTGAGACGATGGCTGCCGTCGTGCAGCACCGCTACGGGCCGGTCGAAGAACTGAGCGTCTCCGAGACGGCGGTTCCCCTGATCGGGGCGGGCGATGTGCTCGTGCGGGTTCACGCGGCGGGCGTGGATGCGGGCACCTGGCACCTGACGACAGGGCGCCCCCTGCTCATGCGTGTGATCGGCTTCGGCATGCGCGGTCCCACGTCCGCCGTTCGGGGCCTCGCCTTCGCCGGCCGGGTCGTGGCGGTCGGCTCCGCCGTGAGGCGCTACAGCCCCGGTGATGATGTGTTCGGCAGTGCCCCTGGCGCGTTCGCCGAATACCTGCGGGTGGCTGAGGGTGAGCTCGCAGCCCTGCCGACCGGGCTCGGCTACGAGCAGGCGGCCGCGGTTCCGATCTCCGGGGTCACCGCTCTGCAGGCCGTGCGTGCGGCGGATGTGACGGCGGGCCGGCGGGTTCTCGTGATCGGCGCGGCCGGCGGCGTCGGCACCTTCGCCGTGCAGCTGGCAGTCGGCCTCGGCGCGACCGTGACCGGGGTCTGCAGCGGCGGCAAAGCCGCTCTCGTGCGCGAGCTCGGCGCCGAACGCGTGATCGACTACACCGACACCGACGTGACCGCGCTGCCCGAACGCTGGGATGCGATCATCGACACGGCGGGAAACCGGCCGCTCGCCCGGCTGAGAAAGGTGCTGGCTCCTGCCGGCTCCCTGGTCATCGTCGGGGGCGAGGCGAACGGCTCACCGCTCGGCGGCATGGGACGCGTCCTCGGTGCCGCGCTGGCCGACCCGTTCACCCGGCAGAGGCTCCGCGGTCTCGTCTCCAGGGAGAACGCGGCCGACCTGGCCGAGCTGGGACGGCTCGTGGAGGCCGGGGTCGTGCATCCGGTGATCGACACCGTGTATCCGCTGGCCGCCGTGGCGGAGGCCGTGCGCCACGTCGGCGACGGCCGGGCACGCGGCAAAGTCGTCCTCGCTCTCTGATATCTCTGATCGGAGTGGGACACTCGGAAGATCCCGCCCGAATCGGTGGCCGCGCCCGCCGTGATGGACTCCGCCGCACTCGGCAGCGCGTCAGGCCGTTTCGAAATAGAGGCCGGTGTGCAGGCGGCAGCCCGGGTTGAAGTCGGCGCCGCAGGCCGGGCAGCCGGTCGTCTCGAGATACCCGGCGATGGAGAGCTCGGTCGAGCAGACGCCGCAGAGCACCGCGAGCCGGTCCCGTTCAGCGAGCGGCCACTGCTCGGCGGGGTGGCCGGCGCACTCCTCGTGGCACAGGTGGCAGGGGTAGTAGTCGCCGCAGCAACGGAACCGGATGGCGACGACATCCAGCTCGGTCGCATAGTGCACGCAACGGGTTTGGTCGTCGACCGGGCGGCCGTGGATGCGCATCCCGGTCATCCGATGCCCCGCGCCGTGAGAGTGTCGCCGAGTTCGTCGGCGTGTTTGAGCGAGACGACCAGGAACGGTACGACGAATGTGACGAGCCCTGCCCGAGTGCCGCGCGCACGCTGGGCCTCGCGCACGCCGCCGGCGAGCCGGCCGAGAACCGGCACGGTGTTGAGGGCGACCGCGAGAACGAGGGCGACCCGCTGCGGATCGACCCCCACCCGGGCGAAGGGCCGCAAGGCCCGCTCGAAGGCGTCGAGGAGGGCGGAGACCCGTGTGGTGAGCACGAGCAGGGCGGCGAGCAGCAGCGCGGCGACCACGCGGGACGTGTTGGCGATGGCAGGTTCGATGCCGAGGAACAGCAGCTGGGCTCCCAGCGTGACCACGATCACCCAGCGCACCGTCAGAATCTGGCGGCCGAGCTCGCGCAGGCCGAGACCGGAGGCCAGATACCCGACGACGGTGGCGAGGGCTGCGATCCCGGCCGCGAGCAGCGTCGACGGCAGCAGGGAGACTCCGAGCACGACCAGCAGCAGTCCGACGGCTTTCGGCCCGGCGGGGGCGCGGTGGAGCCAACCGGACCCCGGGCGATAGAGGGTCAGCATCGCAGGCTCGTCTCGTACCGGTCGATCACGGCTGCGGGGTCGCCGAGGTCGGTCAGCCGGCCGTCATCGAAACGCACGGCCACATCGCAGCGGCCGGCCAGGCGCAGATCGTGGGTGACGAGCACGAGCTGGCCGCCGTGATCGCCGAGGAGGTGGTCGGCGATGATGCGGCTGTTGCGCGCATCCAGGTAGGCCGTCGGCTCGTCGGCGATCACCAGGGCGGGGCGGCGGATGAGCGCCCCGCAGAGCGCGAGCAGCTGCTTCTGGCCGCCGGAGAGGTCGTGGGCGGCGCGATCGGCGAGCTCGGTCAGGCCGAACCGGGCGAGCGCCGCCGTCACGCGGGCGGCGCTCTCGGCGCGGGGGATACGCTCGGCGCGCAGGGAGAAGGCCGCATCCTCCGCCACGGTGGGCATGACGATCTGCGCGTCGGGGTTGCTGAACACGATGCCGACCCGGCGGCGCAGAGCGGAGGACTGGCGCACAGGGTCGAGCCCGTGCACGCTCAGCCGCCCGCCGGTCGGGGCGACGAGACCGCCGAGCAGTCGGGCGAAGGTGGACTTGCCGGAGCCGTTGGCGCCGATCACCGCGATGCGTGGCTGGTCGAGGGTGAGGGTGACGGCGTCGAGCGCGGCGCGGTCGCCGAGGTGCACGCTGACGTTCTGAAGCGAGAGTCTGCGCGAGTCGTCGGCGGTCATCGCACCACCTCGAAGACGGCCGCCACGCCCATCCCGCCACCGACGGAGGCCGCGGCGACCCCGAGCGTGCCGGCGGGGGCGCCGCCGCGCACCAGGCGCGAGAACAGCCGCACGACGCTCACGGCTCCGCTGGCGCCCCACGGGTGACCGAGTGCGAGGGCGCCGCCGTCGGTGCAGACACGCGGGTCGGCGTCGTCCAATCCGAGCCGGCCGAGCACGGCGAGCAGCTGGGCGGCGAACGCCTCGACGATCTCGAACGCCGCGACCGCTGCGAGGTCGGCGCCGGCGCGGTCCAGCGCGGCGGCGATCGCCGGAGCGGCGCCGAGACCGGGGTGGGCGGGATCACAGCCGACGGTCGCGTGCGCGCGCAGGGCGAGACCGGGCGCGGAACGCCGGTCGTCGCCCGGCACGAGGAACACACCGGCGGCGCCGTCGCTGACACGGCAGGAGTTCCCGGCCGTGACGGTGCCGTTCTCGAACAGCGGAGGGAAGCGGGGGAGGCCACGTTCGGTGACCGAACCGACGGCGTCGTCGACGACGCCGGCCGGGCTTGTTCCGGCGGCGCGGTCTCCGCCGGCTCCGAACACTGCGAACGGGAGGACCTCGGCGTCGAACGCCCCGCGCAGAGCGGCCGTCACCGCTCGGCGATGGCTGAGCGCGGCGTACGCATCCTGCCGCTCCCGGTCGATGCCGAGGGCGGCGGCGAGATCGTCGGCGGCGCGGGGCATCTCGGGGTCGGGGAAGCCGGCCGGGGTGAAGGGGGCCCGGTCGTAGCCGACGCCGTCGATCGAGCGCACGGGCGCGGTGGAGGCGCTCTCCACGCCACCGGCGATGCGGGGCCGGTGGTCGCCGGCCTTCAGCGCCGTCGCCGCTTCGATCACGGCGGCCAGGCCGCTGCCGCACTGCCGGTCGATCGTCATTCCGGGCACCTGCACGCCGAGCCCGGCGGCAAGGGCGGCTACCCGGGCTGTGTTCCCTCCCGGGCCCATGCAGTTGCCGAAGACGACGTCGCCGAGCGTCCGCCGCTCCCCCAGCGCGTCGAATCCGTCGTCGACGGCGGCGCGGATGACCGGGGCGGCCAGCGCGTCGACGGCGACGCCGCTCAACCGGCGGCCCCGGGTGGCGATGGGGCTGCGGCGCGCGGCGACGACCACGGGATCAGCGGTCATGCCGACTCACCTCCCCGGCCAGCGCCCGCCGCACGATCTCGGCGCGCGCGGGCTTGCCGCTGACGGTCCGTGGAAGGGCGTCGACGGCGAACCAGCGTCGTGGCAGCTGCGCCGGCAGAAGGGTTTCCGCCGCGCGGGCGCGCAACACGGCGGCGGCGGGCAGCGGATGCGTTCCGTCCGGTTCGACGACGGCCGCCACGAGCGCGCCGATGCCGGGATGCGGCAGGCCGAACACGACAGCGTCGGCGACACCGTCGATCGCGCGAAGCGCGGTCTCCACATCCTCCGGCACGACGGTCGCGGCAGCGGTGAGGATCGCGTCGTCGCCACGACCCCGCAGCTCGAGTCGGTCGTCTCGCAGGAGGGCACGGTCGCCGACAGTCGCCCATCCCGATCCGTCGCGGCGGAGCGGCCCGGTGCCGTCGGCATAGCAGGATGCGACGAAGGGGGAGCGCACCCAGAGCTCGTTGCCGCGCGTCTCGAGGAGGACACCGGGGAACGCGCGGAGTCCGCGGCCGTCGACATCGACCGCGACGAACGAGAGCTCTGCCGCTCCGTAGTAGGCGATGACGCGCAGACCGAGCCCTTCGGCACGGCTTCTCAGGCCGGCGTCGAGGTGTGCCCCGCCGACGAGTGCTGCTCGCATCCGGTGTGGCGCGCCGCTTTCGATCGCATCGACGATGCTGCGGAGGGAGCGCGGTGTGCCATGGACGAGCGTGGCGTCGGCCAGATCGTCGGCCACGACGGTGTGGCCCCGCGGGAGCACGAGCGAGGCCCCGGCCGCGAACGCGTGAGCAAGTGAGAAGAGGGTCAGGGAGGAGGCTGCCGGCGCTGGCAGAAAGAGGGCGTCGTCGGGGGTGAGCCCCAGCAACTCGGCCACCGGCGCATGTGAGGCCGTCCACGATTCGTCGGTTCGGAGCACGACGCGCGGGGCGCCGGTGCTGCCCGAGGTGAGCGTGGCCCACGCCTGCCCGGGATGCGCGCCGGCCTCGGCCAGGCGGCGCACCGCGTCGTGCTGGCCGGCACTCCAACGGTCGTCGGTGGCCAGGGGGAGGGCGCCGACGGTTCGCAGTGCGAGCACCGTCGCGATCGCGTCCGTCGGGTCGGCAGTGTTCACCGGGACGATTCGGCCCCGGAGCGCCGGACCCGCTGCCGACCCGAGCGCTGTCGAGGCCCGGGCCACGCGCTCGGTGAGCTCGGCGTGCGTCAGCAGGGTCACGGGATGCGCGTCTCCGAGGGCTCGGCGGCGGCCGTCTCCGGCTCCACCCGCTGCGGCGGCCGGCGTGCACCGGTTCGGAACGCCCGGGGATAGGCGCGCACGAGCGTCATCGTGATGATCGTCGCGAGCACCGCCTTGATCAGGTCGCCGGGCAGGAACACGGTCGCCTGCAGGGCGGTCTCGGCCAGCGGCAGCCGCGTGACGGCGGCCTGCACCGGGATCCCGAACGCGTAGACCACGAGGATGCCGCCGGTGACGACACCGAGGGCGGTGCGCGGCCAGGTGAGCGGGCGCCCTCCGGCGTGCACAATGGCGCCGATGACGAGGGCGCCGAAGATCCAGCCGATGGCGTACCCCGCGGACGGTCCGACGAAGACGCCGATGCCGCCGCGTCCGCCCGCGAGGAGGGGGAGCCCGAGGGCGACGAGCACGAGGAGGACGAGCATCGACAGCGCGCCACGCCAGGGCCCGAGCACGGCACCGGCCAGCATCACGCCGAGTGTCTGGGCGGTGATCGGCACCGAGCCGAACACGCTGAACCCGGCGGGCAGGCCGAGTACGGCGACGATGGCGGCGAACACCGCGATCCGGGCGATATCGGTCGCGTCGAGGCGCAGTCGGCTCATGGGGTCCTCGTTCTCTCGGGTCGTGAACAGTGTTCACCTGAACAGCGTTCACCTGAACTGCGTTCACTATACTGGCGAGGTGCAGGAATCGGAAGGCAGCCCCAGAAACGTTCGGCACTCGCGCGACGATGTCGCCGAGGCCGCCCTGCGCATCCTCGACGAGTACGGCCTTCCCGACCTGACGATGCGCCGCCTCGCCGCCGCCCTCGAGGTGCAGCCGAGCGCGCTCTACTGGCACTTCCCGAACAAGCAGACTCTGCTGGCCGAGATCGCGGACCGCATCGTCGAGCGCGACCACCCCCGATCCGGCGATGTCGACTGGGTGGAGCGCACCCGCTCCGAGGCGGCGGCGCTGAGAGATGCACTGCTCGCCTACCGCGATGGCGCAGAAGTCGTCTCCAGCACCTTCGCGCTCGGACTCGGCGCCGCTGCCCCGCTCGACCGGTTCACCGTAGCGATCGAGGCGGGTGGTTTCGATGCCGAGACCAGCGCTCGAGCCGCCACCGCCCTGCTGCACTTCGTGCTCGGGCACGTCTCGCACGAGCAGCAGCGATTGCAGTACGACAGCCTCGGTGTGCTCGCTGAGGGGGCGCATCCGGATGCGCTCGACGAGCAGGGCGCGCAGGCCGACGCCTTCGAGTTCGGCGTCACGCTGCTGGTCGGCGGCCTCCAGAGGCTGGCCGCCGTCGAAGCCTGACCCGGCCGCGGTCAGCGGGCCGGGAGTTGGTCACTTGTTGCCGAACCGCACCTTCGCGCCGCCGGTGACCCGGGAGGCGAGGTTGAAGAGAGCGGCGAAGATGGCGCCGAGCGCGGTCACGACGATGAGCTGCAGCAGCGCGATCACCAGCGCGAAGGTCATCACGCTCGAGAAGGTGAGGCCCGACACCAGGGCAGACCCTTTGGACCCGGCGATATCGGTGAGCAGCGTCGATACCGTGTCGACGAGACCTGTCTTGTCCAGAACGGTCCAGCCGAGGAACGAGATCAGCATCGTCAGCGCCGCGACGACGATCGCCACCAGGAACGACAGTTTGAGGCTCGACCAGAAGTCGATGTAGACGAGCCGCATCGTCACCTGTTTGTCTTTGCGTGCCGCCACGGCTCACTCCCCGGTGTTCCCTCGGTCGCGCCTGTCGCGACCGCCCCCGCAGTCAGTGTACCGATGTCGTGCCGATGACTCTCGCCCGGGAGGCCAGCGTTCCGGCCACGAACTGCGCGGCGAGCACGACGAGGATGGCGCCGAGTGGGATGCCCCAGCCACCGGTGAGGTCGTGGAGCAGACCGATTCCGATGGGGCCGGTGGCAGCGAGGACATAGCCGAGGCACTGCGCCATCCCGGAGAGGCGGGCGGCCTGATCGTGGTGGCCGGTGCGCAGCCCGAAGAGCGAGAGGGCGAGCACGATCGCCGCGCCGCCGCCCACACCGCCGAAGCACACCCAGACGCCGGTCAGCGCAGGCGCGACGAGCACACCGGTCACGGCCACCGTCAGCAGCGCCGTCGCGGCGATGGCGATCGGGCGTTGGTCGCGCCAGCGGTGGATGACGGCCGCGCAGGTGAGACTGCCGGCGATCGCGACGCCGTTGAACAGGAACTGGTGGAATCCGGCCGTCGCCGCCGGGATGCCGGCCGCCTGCTCGATCGAGGGGAGCCAGGTGATCAGGCTGTAGAACACCGTGGACTGCAGACCCATGAACAGGGTGACCTGCCAGGCGAGCGCCGAGCCCCACGGCGAACGGTGTCGCACGGCGGCATCGGGGGCGCCCTGCGTGCTGGCTGTGGTCTGGTGCGCTGCAGCGAGGGATGCGCGGGTGCGCCGCCGCAGCTGCGGCGCGAACACCGCGAGAGCGATCAGCGCGAGCCCCGCCCAGACGCCGAGCGAGAGCCGCCACCCCTCCTGCGCCACACCGGCGAGGGGAACCGCGATGCCGGCGGCCACGGCCGCGGTGGCCGACTGCACCGCCGAGTAGAGACCGGTGACCTGCCCGATCCTCGCCGGGTAGTCGCGTTTGACCAGGGAGGGCAGAGCCACGTTGATCACGGCGATCGCCGCGCCGAGCAGCGCCGTGCCGATCCAGAGGCCGGGCAGCCAGGGGAGCGATCGCACGACGATCGCCATCGCGAGCACAGCCAGCGAGACGCCGAGCGCCCGTTCGATGCCGAGCCGGCGGGCGATCCAGGGGGTCGCCGGCGAAACGATGGCGAAGGCGACCAGGGGGATGCTGATCAGCACCGACGCGGTGAGCGCCGACAATTGCAGGCTGTCGCGGATGCCGCCCAGCACGGGCCCGACCGCGGTGATGCTCGCCCGCAGGTTCGCGGCGATGAGGAGGAGGCCGAGGAACAGCAGCCAGCCGCGGGTGCTCTTCGTGCCGCGGGTGCTCTTCGTGCCGAGTGTGCGCTTCGTGCTGGGGGCGCGGTACGTAGTCGGGGTATTGGTGCCGGGAGTCTTAGCCGCTATGACCGGGACGGAGTCCGTGGTCATCGGGCGTCCTCTCCCTCGATCGCGTCGAGGGCGTGCGCCTCGGCCACGAGATCTCCTGCGATCCGTTCGGCGGTCTCGGGGTCGTGGGCTTCAATCGCCTCGAGCAGGCGGTCGTGGGCCGCGTTCAGGCTCCGGATGCGGCTGAGGAAGTCGGTGAGGTCCCCACCGGTGGGGGTGACCCGCAGCAGGTGCGCCTCGATATCGTGCAGGTTTCGGTACAGCTCGGCAGCGAGGGCGTTCCCGGAGGCGTCCATCACGGCGCGGTGGAACTGGAGGTCGCTCGCGACGTGCTCGACCGCATCCTGCGCCTCGTTCCGCCGGATCAGCGCCGCGCGCATCGCGGCGATGTCGTCGTCGGTGGCGTGCAGGGCGGCAGCGCCGGCGCCGAACCGCTCGAACATCGATCGCACTTCGATCACGTCATCGGTGCGGCCACGCTCGGCACGGCGTTGCAGGGCCGGTCCGAGCTCGCTCTGCGCACGGACGTACGTTCCGTCGCCGGCGCGGGAGACGAGCAACCCCGAGTGCACGAGCGAGCGGGTGGCTTCGCGCACGCTGTTGCGGCTCACGCCCAGGGTCTCGACGAGTTCGGCCTCGGTCGGCAGCCTCGAGCCCACCGGCAGCTCACCGCTCGCGATGCGCTCGCGCAGCTGGTCGGCGATCTGCGTCGACAGGGGAACGTTCTTGGTGACTGGACTACTCATGCTCATCACAATAGAGCCAATTGTAGGACATTTACCCGCGATCCTGAAGGCCGGTCACCAATTGAAGATGGCGGAGGCGATGCCGTAGCCGATGAGAAGCACGGCGAAGACGGCTCCGATGACGGGGAACGAGGTGCGCAGTCGGCGCCCGGCAGGGGCGATGGTGCGCCCGGGCAGCGCGCCGGCGTGGTCGTCCGAGTAGCGGGTGGCCCTGTCTGTGGCCTTCGCGCCGACCGTGGCCAGGATGCGGAACATCCTCCGGGCGACCGCGGGCTCGACGAGGCGCAGCGGTGTGGCGGCGTAGACGAACATCCAATCGTCCACGATCTCGACGTCGAAGTTCTGCGCCTCGTCGATCAGCAGCACCATGAGGTCGGGCGTGAAGACATAGAGCGCATCCCGCTCATACTCTTTCGGGCAGTAGAGGGTGAAATAGCGGTCGAAGTCGCCCTCCAGTGACAGCCGCTGGGCGCGCGAGAACCCCTCGGGCAGGTTCGTGGTGCCGAAGAATCCGTTGTTGCTCTTCGCATCCAGAACCATGTGCGGCAGCGGCCGGTCCAGCCGCACCGCGAGATATCCCCAGTGGTGCTCTTCTCGCGACTTCCCCGACCCGGTCACGTAGTCGAGGGTGCCGAGATCGAAGGTGTGGCCTGTGGTGCTGGTGATGCGGTCGCGGATCGCCCGGTCGGAGCCTTGCGAGAAAATCGACCCCGGATACGCCGGCGCCTCTGAGCGCGAGCTGAACGCGAACCGGTTGGCGCGGGCGAACCGGTCGAGTCGCATCCAGGCGCCCCAGCGGGCCCGCGAAGCGAGCACGACGGCGACGCACGCCACGGCGACGGCCGCCAGTCCCAGGGCGAGCAGGCCCGCGGTCACCGGCGGGGAGCCTTCTGAGAATCCGGCGACGGCGATGGCCAGCACCAGGCAGCCGATCACGACGGCGACGCCGACGGTCGCGATCGTTCGGACCGTGCGCATGCCGGTGCTGGATGCGCGCGCCGCCCGCCGGAACGCTTTCACCTCGGCGACGGTGATCGGCTCGGTGAGGGCGGTGTAGTCGACGGTCGCCGGGAAGGTCTCGGTCACGAGCCCACCCTAGCGAGTCGGCCGCGCGCTCCTGAGACGCTTCTCAGGCCGGCGGAGCGGATTCCCGGCCGGGCTCCAGTCAGCGTTCATCGCGCGAGGCGGGGCCGATGACAAGCTCGAAGCCGCTGCCACCGCTCGGTCGGTGCAGTCCCATCCCGAGACAGGAGACGCCCCGTGGCGAGATCGACGAGCGAACAGGCCGCGCGGCGTCAGGCGAAGATCGAGGAGATCCGGCGGGCCGAACGGGCCAGTTCCCGCCGCAAGTGGTCGTTCGCCGCCGCGGGCGGGGTCGTCGCCTTCCTGGCGGTCGTCGCCATCATCGCCGTGGTCGTCTCGGGTGCGCCGCGCTCAGCGAATGCCGGAGAGATCATCCCGCAGAAGCCGACGGGAGCGGTGACCGTGCAGCAGACGCCCGAGCGGGTGACCGACACATCCGGCATCCCGGGCGTGCTGGCCTGGGGCGGCCTGCAGAACGACCATGTCACCGGTCCGGTCGACTACACGGTGACCCCGCCGGTCGGCGGTCCGCACAATCCGGTCTGGATGAACGCGGGCGTCTACGACAAACCGATCCCCAGCGAGCGGGCCGTGCACAACCTGGAGCACGGCGCGGTGTGGATCACCTACCAATCCGATCTGGCGAAGAACGACATCGCAGCGCTCCGCCGGTTCGTTCGCGCCCAATCGATCATCCCCGAGCCGACGGTGGCGCCCGGCCAGGGCAACCGCTACATCGACCTGAGCCCGTGGCCGAACACCGACCTTCCCAGCCAGATCGTCGTCTCCTCGTGGGGGCACCAGCTGCGTTTGACCTCCGCGGACGACCCGCGCCTGCAGCGGTTCATCGACACCTTCCGTCACAGCCGGCAGTACACGCCCGAGTTCGGGGCGGCGGTCGACGGAGTCCCGACGGGAACGGGCGGGGTTGCCGTGACCAGCGGCGCCATCAAGGCGAACCCGAGCGGCACGGTGGACTGAGCGGAGGATAGGTCTTGTCGGTCACTGTCGGTCACGACCCTGACCGGCCACGGCATCGAGCAGGATTCGAGAAGCCCCGATGCTCGCCGCTGCCTAGCGTTGGTCGTATGACATCCATCGAATCCGTGACCATCGAGACGGCCGACCCCGTCGCCGCCGAGCAGTTCTACGCCGCCGCCTTCGGGCTGGGCGCGCGGGTGCGGGTGCGCGCATCCGACGCCCCGACGAGCGGCTTCCGGGCGTTCACCCTGTCGCTCATCGTCTCCCAGCCTGGGAACGTGAGCGCCCTGCTCGACGCGGCCCTCGCTGCAGGCGCCACCGCCGTGAAGCCGTTGGAGAGGACGCTGTGGGGTGTCGGCGGCGTCGTCGCAGCACCGGACGGAACCCTCTGGAAGGTGGCGACATCGACCAAGAAAGACACCACCGAGCCCAGCCGCACCGTCGACAAGGTCGTCCTCCTGCTGGGCTCCGGAGACGTGGCCGCCAGCAAGCGGTTCTATCTCAACAGGGGTTTCACGGTCGGCAAGAGTTTCGGCAAGTATGTCGAGTTCGCCACCCCGTCGAGCCCCATCGGTTTGGGCCTCTACGCACGGCGGGCGCTTGCGAAAGATGCGGGTGTGCCTCCCGAGGGCGCCGGGTCGCACCGGATCACCGTCGCCGGCAGCGCCGGCCCGTTCACCGACCCCGACGGATTCGAGTGGGCCGCGCCGAAGGCGTGACCGCGCCGACCTCGTGCGTTGCCGTCACGGGCCGACGCGCGCCGCCCTCGTGCGCTAGCGTCGAGCCGTGGCGTCCGACACGCATTTCTTCACCCCGAGGCTCCCCGCCCGGGCCGAGCTGAGCGGACGTCGGGCGATCGAGTTCTTCGCCTGGCATTCGACGATCCGTGTCGACGACGTCGAACGGTTCCATGCCGAGATCGATGTCGTCGTCTACGACGCCATGGCGATCACCTGGCTGCGCCAATCCGAGGCGCTCGTCGCGCGCAGCGCCGAGCAGGTGGCCTCCCTGCTGGTGGGAACGAGCTACCTCTTCTTGCGTTCGGGGCGGATGGTCGTGCGTCAGCGCGGGCGGGAAATCGTGCTCGAAGCCGGTGACGTGGCTCTCGTCTCCGGCCTCGACCCGTATGAGTTCGAGAATGCCGAGCCGGTGGTCCTGCTGATCATCGTGACGCGGCGGGGTGCGCTTGCCCCGGTCGGCGTCCCCGGGCTCGAACCCGATCTGCGCGTGGTCCGGCCGGGGGTGTTCCGGGATGCAGTGGTCGCCTTCGTGAGCACGATCGCCCGGGAGTTCTCCCGCCCGGGTTCGGTCGAGGGGGTGATGACCCAACGCATCGTCAGCCAGATGCTGGGCGCCATGGTGCTCGGGTCCATCGGTGACGAGCAGCCCGACGAGAACAGCGCGGCGATGCGGTCCGGCCGTGCGCTTCAGTACATCGGCGTGAACGCCAAACGGGCCGACCTGACCGGTGCGCACATCGCCGCCGCGCAGGGCATCTCGACCAGGCAGTTGCAGCGGGTGCTCGCCGATGCGGGAACGACGGTGGCGCGGGAGCTGCGCGACCACCGGTTGCGCGAGGCGGTCGCTCTGCTCACGAGCCCCGAATGGCGCTCGCTGTCGCTGGACGAGGTCGGCGCGGCCAGCGGTTTCGGCACGCAGGCCCGGATGCGGCGCGCATTCCAGGCCGCGTTCGGTCGGCCGCCGGGCGCCGTCCGGGCCGACCCTCCGACTGAGCCGGGCACGGCGCTCACCCGTTTCGCCGATAGCCGCTGAGTGTCTTCGTCGCCCGGACACCACGATTCCGCGCCGCCGCGACGATCGGTTTGCGACATCTGGTGTGTTCCGCTGAGCATTCCTCGGGACGATGGGCACAGACTCGTCTCGAAAGGACTGCAATGACTCTGTGGAACAATTTCTGGGGGATCGTCGAGATCTTCTTCCTCGTCTTCATCACCGTCGCCTATTTGATGGCTCTGTTCTCGGTGGTGCTCGACCTGTTCCGCGATCGGGCACTGAACGGGTGGCTCAAGGCGGTCTGGCTGCTCTTCCTGGTGTTCGTCCCCGTGCTCACCACGCTCGTGTACCTGATCGCCCGGGGTGGCGGAATGGCCGAACGCACCGCCGTCGTCGAGTCGCGCGGTCGGCAGGCGATCGACTCCTCCATCCGCGCTGTCGCCGGCGCCGGCCCGGCCGACCAGATCGCGCAGGCGAAGACGTTGCTGGATGCCGGAACGATCACCGCAGCCGAGTTCGAGGTGCTCAAGGCGAAGGCGCTCCAGGCGCAACCATGAGCCAGGTGAGCGCCGACGAACGGTTCGACGGGGACGCGCAGGACGATCCGCTCGTGCGGATCACTGTGTACGTGCGGGCGTCGGTCCGTCGGCGTTCGCGGGCGGCGTTCGAGGCGACCTCGCATTCGGAGCGCGACCGCAGCTGGTCCCACCTGGTCGAGAAGGCGCTGCTCGCCGAGTCGGAGCGGCGCGAGACGCACTACAACGACCAGGAACCGTTCGAGGGTGGCGAGCGCCGATTCCGGGCCGGTCGGGGTTTCGTCTACGACGATTGATGCCACCCGAACGGGGGATGCCGATCGGCGATGAAAAAAACCGTTCGTCCGGTTGAGCGTATTATTCTGGAAGAAAGGTGCCGACGTCAGTCTTCGCGCCGACCGTCGCAGATTGGGGGTGTGACGGTCCGTCGGCACCTTTCGGCCTGACCCGACCGAAGGACCCCGATGAGCATGGTTGCTCGAAACCTCGATCGCACCCGCGTGGTGCGGTTCGACTCCACCGTGAGGCGAACCCTGGTGCATCGCGCCGCCGTCGCGGAGGTTTTCGCGACCGACGTCGTCGCCGCCGCACCCGACCTGTTCGAATGCGGTGTGCAGTGGCCCCGCCGCCATTCGCTCTACAGCCGGCCGGACCGCACCGTCGACGGTGCGCTGGTCGCCGAGACGGTGCGGCAGCTCACCATCCTGATCGCCCACGAAGGCTACGACGTGTCTCTGACCGACCGTTTCCTCATGACGGGGATGCGCTATGCCGTCACCGAGCATCGTCTTGCGCCGTTGACCGCGCCACCGGAACTGCTCGCCCGGGTGCGCGTGGACGGCGTTCGGCGCACCGGATCCGGTCGAGTGCGCACTCTGCGCGCGAACGTCGAGCTGAGCTGGAACGGGCGTCCGGTCGCCGACGGCCGGGGCGACGCCACGATCGTCGACGATGAGACCTATCGCCGACTGCGCCGCGGCGCCGCGCCGAGCGGTTTCGGGCCGCCGCCCGAACCCGGGTCGCGCGCCGAATCGGAGGCGGTGGGCGTGACGACCGCCGACGATGTGCTCGTGTCGGGGACCGAATCGGAGGGCGGGCGAGCGATCATCGTCGACCCGCGGCATCCGATCTACTTCGATCACCCGCTCGACCATGTTCCCGGTGTCCTGCTCATGGATGCGGTGCGTCAGTCCGCGCGGCTGCTGCTCGGCCGGCCCGAGCTCGACTTCGCATCGTTCGACGCGAGCTTCGGGACTGTCGTCGAATTGGCGCCGACGGCGTCGGTCACGGTGACCCGGCTCGGCGATGCGGCGTCGGCCGCCGCCGGCACCGCCGGCGAGATCGCATTCGAGGTGCGCCAGGAGGAGCGGGCCGCCATGACCGGCACCGCTGTCGCGCGGCCTACCCGGGCAGGATCTGCGAGGGAAGAGTTTTGAGGTCGGCGTACCGGTCGGCCGGCACGATGCCCGGCAGGAGGACGATCCACATCTCGCGTACCCGCTGCAGCAGGTCGTCGCGATCGGTCAGCGTCTCCGAGACGAGCTGCACACCTGTGAAGGCCGGGATGATGAAATGGGCGAGCATCCCGGGGTCGATCGTGGGTGCCACATCGCCCTCCTCGATGGCTCGCACCGCGAGCTGTTCGAAGGTGGAGAGCCAGTCTTTGTACGGGTCGGAGACGGGCCGCTCGAAGTTGGAGACGTCGGTGGTGAGCCGGATGCCGGCCTTCACGATCGGGTCGCTTATCAATTGCCCGGCCAGGCTGGCGCAGAGGCGCAGCATGGTCTCGAGTGCGGGCAGCCCGCGCTCGAGGATCGCGGCCCCGGCACTGAAGGAGATCTCGTGCTGGCGCAGGATGACCGCATGCGCGATCTCATCTTTGGATTCGAAGTGGAAATACAGGGCGCCTTTGGTCACCGAGGCGGCGGCGGAGATGTCGGCGATCGAGGCCATCCCGTACCCGAAGCGCTCGAACGCGACGGCTGCACCGGCGATGATCGCGTCTCGTGTGATCTGTGCTCGCGCCTGTTTCACCATTCGAGACATCTCCTGTGGTCGGCGAGCGGTGGTGTCGTTCCCAGCATTCGCGCCGAGGACGGCTTGTACTCACCGTAATCGATGAACGGACCCCGATGAGCGAATCCACACCCTCCACCCCGAACCTGCTCGTCACGGGCGCGGCCGGGTTCGTCGGGTCTGCGACGGCGGACGCAGCGGTCGAGTCCGGCATCCGCGTTCGCCGGATGGTTCGGGATCCGGCCAAGATCCGGGCGGGCGATGTGGATGCCGTGATCGCCGACCTCGCGCATCCTGATGCCGTCGCACGGGCCTGCGAGGGGGTCGACGCCATCGTCCACACGGCCGGGTACGTCGGCCGCGATCCGGACTTCCAGCGTGTGGTGAATGTCGAGGGAGCCCGTGTGCTCGTGGCAGCGGCCAGGGCGGCCGGGGTCTCACGGATCGTGTACACGAGCACGGTGGCTGTCTACGGCAGCGGCACACATCGAGGTGTCGTGGAGGGTGAACTGCCGGTGAACCCCGAGTCGTCCCTCAGCTGGTCGCGGGTCGCCGCGGAGGAGATCGTGCTGGAGGCCGGCGGGTTCGTCGTGCGCCCCGACCTCACCTTCGGTCCGGGCGATCGCTGGGTGGTGCCCGCCCTGGTGCGGGTGAACCGGATGCTGGACGGCTGGATCGACGGCGGCGCCGCCCTGACCTCCGCCCTGGATGTGCGCGATCTGGGCGCTCTGCTGGTGGCGCTCGCCACCGCGGAGTCCCACCCTGCGCAGCGCGTCTTCCACGCCGCCGCCCTCCCCGTGCCGATCGTGCGTCTGGGGGAGGCGGCCGATCGAGCTGTCGGTCTCGGCTTGTCGTCCCGTTCGGTGCCCCGGGCCGTCGCCGAGCCTCAGCTGATCGCGACCGGGCTCAGCGCGCACCAGATCGACCTCATCGCCACGGATCACTGGTACGACGCCCGCGCCCTCTGGTCGCTGGCGGGCCGAACCGAACCGGCCACGCCGGTCGTCGACGCCCGCGCGGCCGACTGGTACGGAAGCCTCCGCGCCGGGTAGACCGTGCGAAGACCTGACGAGGGTGAGCGCATCCGAGTCGATTATCGTGGGGGAATGATGGCGCGTCGGACGGGAGGGGTCGGGATCGCCGCGCTCGCGCTGAGCGCCGCGCTCGCGGGTGCCCTCTCCGGATGCGTGGCGCGTCCGACACCTCCGCCGGTCACGGTGACGGTCACGGCGCGCCCGCCGGTCGCCGCGACGCCGACGCCGTCTCCACCGGCCGGAGTGCCCACGCCCTTCTCTTCCGTCGTCATCGGCGATTGCCTGACCGACATCGCAGGCTCCCAGCAGCCCGAGGCGGGGAACGTGATGGTCGTTCCCTGTTCAACAGCCCACACCTCCGAGGTCTACGCCCTGCCGATGCTCACCGGAAGCGGGTATCCCGGCGATGAGGCGATCAGTGCCTCCGCCTCCGACCAGTGCGGCAGTGCGTTCACCGGCTACGTCGGGGTCGGCTACGAGACATCCGATCTCGACTACTCGTTCTACACCCCGGATGCGACCGCCTGGTCGGCAGGCGTTCGCCTGGTGACCTGCGTGGTCTTCTACCCGCAGGGCGAGACGGTCGGCAGCGTGCGCGGGATCGGCACGACCCCGCCGCAGCTCGCGGGCTGAGCCTCGTCGGGTCGAGCGTCGTCGTTCGACTCAGCCGCGTGCGCGGGCCGCCGCCCACGAACCCCAGAGCGCGGCGTAGGCGCCCCCCGCCGCGAGCAGGGTCTCGTGGTCGCCGTCTTCGACGACCCTGCCGTGGTCGAGCACGAGGATGCGGTCTGCCGTCGCCGCCTGCGACAACCGGTGGGCGATCAGGACGGTCGTCCGTCCGGCGGTGATCCTGCCCACCGCCTGCTCAAGGGCGACCGCGGCGGCGCTCCCTCCGTCGGCGGTCGCCTCGTCGAGCACGACGACGGCCGGATCGCGCAGCACGAGGCGTGCGAGCGCGATCTGCTGGGCCTCGGCGGCGGTGAGCCGTAGCCCGTTCGCTCCGACGACGGTCGCCAGACCGCTCGGCAGCGTGTCGAGCAGGGTGTCGGCACCGGCCAGCCGCAGGGCGGCTGTGAGCTCGTCGTCGGTCGCCGCCGGTGCGGCCAGGCGAAGATCTTCGGCGAGTGGGCCGGCGAAGACATGCGTCTCCTGGGTGAGCAGGGTCGCGCGGACGCCACTCGCCTCACCCGGTGGTGCCCCCGCGACGAGCACAGAGCCGCTCAAGGCCCGCACACCGCCGGTGATGACCGCGGCCACAGTGCTTTTTCCCGCGCCGCTGGCGCCCACGATCGCCACCGTGCTGCCGGCCGCGACCCGGAGGCTCACACCGTCGAGGGCGCGGTGCCCGTTCGGGTACACCACGCTCACCTCCGCGAGGTGGATGTCGGGCTGCACGAGCGCAGACTGTTCGGTGCTGGCGGTGCTGGCGGTGTTGGCGGGTCTGACCGGGCTCGGATCGGCTTCGCCTCCCATCCGGATCAGACCCACGACGCGGGTCAGTCCCGCACCGGCCTGCTGCACGGTGTCGAACAGCCCGAGGAGCGTGTTCACCGGGTCGAACAGCCGGGTGAAGAACAGGGCTGCGGCCGTGGCCGCGCCCAGACTCACCACACCCGCCGGCACGAGCCAGAAGCCGATAGCGAGGATGCCGCCCAGCCCGACGAACTCGGCAACGTTGAGGCGGCCGTAGAAGCGGGTCGACACCCGCACCGATTCCGCTTCCAGCGCCCACGCCCGCTCGGAGGCGGCGGCGATGCGTTCGTGCCGGGCCGTGGTCCCCCGCAGAGCGCGAACAGTCGCGGCGCCGGTCACCGCCTCGAGCACAGCCTGCGTCCGCTCGCTCTCGGCGACACGGGTGCGGCGATACACCGGGCCAGAGGAGCGCAGGTACCAGTGAAGCGAGGTCAGCTGGAGCGGAACGGCCAGGAGGCCGGCCACGGCGAACCGCCAGTCGAGCACGGCGAGACCGGCCAGGGTCACCACCAGCGCCAGCCCCGACGAGACGAAGCCAATGAGCGTGCTGCCCGCCGCATCCGACAGCCGCTCGATGTCGCCGGTCAGACGCGCCACCAGATCTCCCGAGCCCGCCTCCTCGACAGTGCGGCCCTCCGCCACGAGCGCCGCCGCCATCGCCTGCTCGCGCACATCGGCGAGCACCGGCTCGGTCAGACGCACCACCAGCCGGGCGGACACCATCGTCAGCGCGGCCTGGGCGAGCACCGCGGCCGCGAGCACGCCGGCGGCGACGAACAGGGCCGGCAGGCCACGGCCGTTCGTGAGGTCGTCGACGATCGCGCCGACGGCGAGCGGCGGAACAAGGGAGGTGAGGGCCCCGCCGAGCAATGACAGCGCTGCGAACGCGGCACGCCAGGGGGTACGCAGAAGAGATCGGGTGAGCACGGCCAGGCAGACGCGGGTCGAGGCTGTGGGCAAGGGAACACTCAACGCAGCACCGCCCGCCGATAGGCGGCGCCCACGGGGCCGTCGGCGCTCGCGAGCTCGGCGTGGGTACCCTCGGCGACCCCGTCGCGGTGCACGAAGAGCACCGTGTCGCAGCTCTCGAGCAGGGCCGGACTCGTTGCGATGATGACCGTCGTACGCGAATCGCGCATTCGCCGGATGCCGCGGGCGATGATCGCCTCCGTCACGGTGTCGACCGCTGTGGTGGGATCGTGCAGAACGAGCACATCGCGGTCGGCGGCCAGCGAGCGTCCCAGCACCACGCGCTGCCGCTCGCCGCCGGAGAGCCGGCCGCCCTGCTCGCCGAGGCGCGTGGACTCGCCCTCGGGTAGGCGGCCGACGATGTCGTCGACCGCGGAGGCGACGATGGTCTCCGACCACAGTTCGGCGCGGCCGTCGGCCAGCACCGCGTCGGCGAGAGTGTCGTCGAAGAGCATCTCGCGGTGCCGGGTCGCAAGAACGACGGCACGCCAGGCTTCCGGATCCGTCGTCGCCGTGTCCGCATCGCCGAGCAGAACGCGACCGGATTCAGGCAGCGCCTCGGCCGCGAGCAGGTCGACAAGGGTCACCGCGTCGCGCGGCTCGGGGAGCACGACGCCGGTGATCCGCCCGCCGGTGAGTCTCAGACCGAATTGCTCCACCCGCAGGTCGGCGATCGCTGAACCGGCGCCGAGAGGGGCGCATCCGGTCAGCGCGACCGGCCGCGCGAGGAGGGCGTCGAGTCGTTTGGCGCTCGCGCGCCCCCGCGCCAGCGGGACACCGAACGAGCCGAGCGTCTGCAGCGGCCCAACGATGAACTGGGCGAGGCCGAGCACGGCGATCAGCGCGCCGATGCCGAGCGCGCCGCTCAGCGCGAGCGCGGCGCCGAGAATCGCCACGACCGCCAGGTACAGCCCGACGACGGCGACGGCCACGCCGTCGAGGGTGCCCTCGAATGTGCCGGCGTGAACGGCATGGCCCAGCGAGAGCCTGCTCTGACGGCGGTAGCGGTCGCTCGCCGCCCGCTCGGCCGAGAGCCCTTTGATCGTGCGCAGCCCGGCCACCAGATCGGCCCCCAGGGAGGCCGTGGCGGCGCTCGCCGACTGCTCGGTGTCGCTGCGCCGCTCCAGGGGGCGGCTCAGCCGGGCGAGCACGGTGACCGCGAGCACCGCGCCGACAGCGACGACGGAGGCGAGCAGCAGTGAGGTGGCGGCGACGAAGGCGACGGCGAAGACGACGGCCACCAGGGCGGCGATCGCGCTCACCAATGCCCGCACCGTCTCGCCGACCCGGCGGGCGTCGGAGGTTGCGACGGTGAGGACCTCGCCGGTGTCGGCGGCGCGCATGCCGCGCGGGTCGAGGATGCGCGCGACCACGCGCATCCGCAGGTCATGGGCGGCACCGAGCCGCAGCCGCGCGCCGGCGCGCGCGCCGAAGCGGTAGCAGAGGGAGAGGAAGGCGAAATCGGCGGCCAGAGCCCCCAGCCAGAACAGCATGGCCGCCGGCTCGCCGGTGGCGACGGCGGTGCCGATCGCGACTCCGACGATCACCGGCACCAGCGCCTCACCCAGCTGGTGGCCGCAGAGCAGCGCCGCCGCGAGCACGGTGCCCGCGAGCCGGCGCCGCATGACCCAGCGCAGCGCGCCTCGGGTCGGCGGTTCGGAGCCGGGAGGCACGGGAGTTGTCACACGGTCAACGCTACGGCGCGCAGAGCTGGCCTGATTGAGATATTCTGACCGATCATGTCGACTACCGGCCAAACCGCGATCGTGCTCGAGACGTTCCCGCTCGCCGAAGGTGAGGCGTTCGACCACCACGTGCACCGCGACTTCGACCAGCTCGCCTGGGTTCGCGAAGGCGTGCTCATGGTCACGATCGGCCGGCGCAACTGGGTGCTCCCGCCGTCGCTCGCACTATGGATCCCAGCTGGGGTCTGGCACACCACCGAGGCCGTGCGCCCCGGAACCATGCAAGGAATCTACCTCGAACCCCGGCGCGACGGGCGACTGGCCGGCCCCACCGTCGTGAGCGTCTCCCCGCTGCTGCGCGAGCTCATCGACTACCTCTGCACCGACCTCGCCGACCCCGAGCGCCGGCGCGCGGAGGTGCTGGTGCCCGACCTGCTTCATCCGGTCGGCACGCTCACCATCGATCTGCCGATGCCAGCCGACTCGCGGGCGCTCGGCGTGGCGGATGCGCTGGTGGCCGATCCGAGCGACCCTCGCGACCTCGCCGCCTGGGGCCGCGAGGTCGGCGCGAGCACCCGCACGCTCTCCCGGCTCTTCGCGACGCAGACCGGCATGAGCTTCTCCCGGTGGCGCACGATCGCGAGGCTGCGGGCCGCGTTGGCCGCGCTCTCCGAGGGTGACACGGTGAGCCGGGCGGCGGCGCGCGTCGGGTATTCGTCGGCCAGCGCGTTCATCGCATCGTTCCGCGCGATCACCGGACAGACCCCCGGGGGCTATTTCGCTCAGCTCGATCCGACGGATCTGTCCGCCTGACGACATCGTTTGGCCGCAGCCCGACGGGCGGGTGGCAGCTGTTCTGGTTACTCTGGTCGTCGGCCACTAAGTTTGCTTAGCCTTACCTAACTTGGCCCGTCGGTCCCCGGTGCAGCGGGCCGCCGATCCGCCCGCCCCCACACCCCGTACGAGGTTCCCCCATGCGCGACGTCTTTCGCCCCGCCCTGCCCGCCGCCCGCCCGACCGGCCCGACTCGCCCGACCGGCCCGACCCGTGAGAGCCGTCTGCGGCGCCGGGCGGGAGCTGCGGTCGCCGCCGCGGCGGTGCTGGCACTCACCCTCACCGGATGCGCGACCACGACCTCCGCCGAGACACCCGCCGCGAACGGTCCGACCGTCGAGACCCTGTACGGCAAGGTCACGGTGCCGGCGTCGCCGAAACGCATCGTCGCGATCGGCTACCCGGAGGCCACGGCGCTCGCCGACCTGGGCATCCTGCCGGTCGGGCGCACGGCGTACATTCCGCCGCTGCCCGCCTACGACAAGGCGTTCGCCGACATCCCGGTGGTCGAAGACAGCAACGGCAAACCCGACCTCGAGAAGATCGCATCCCTGAAACCCGACCTCATCATCGGCGACGACTTCGCCGACAAGACCGACAAGGCGGCATACGCCAAGCTCGCCGCGATCGCCCCGACGGCGATCTTCGAGTGGAAGCCCGCGGCCTCGAACTGGACGTCGGAGGCGGCGAGCACCGCGACCGCGGTGGGGCGCACACCCCAGCTCGACAAACTGAAGAGCGCCTTCGAGGCCCGCGCGAAGACCATCAGCACCACCTACGCCGACGTGCTCGCCACGCACACCATCGACATGATCAGCGGCGACGAGACCGCTTGGTACCTCTACAGCCCGGACTCATCGCACGGCAGAGTGCTCGCAGCGGCCGGGGCCAGGTTCGGTGCGAGCGCCACACAGAAGGACGGCTACGTCGAATACTCGCCGGAGCGCTACGACGTCATCGGCGGCACCGATGTGCTGTTCGTGCAGGGAACGGATAAGGCGTCGATCGCCCCGATCACCTCCAACGCGGTCTTCGCCAAGAGCAAGGCCGCCGTCGCCGGAAACGTTGAGACCTCCGACTACTTCTTCAGCGCGAGCTACACGATGGCCGACGCCCTGCTCGCCGACTTCGAAAAGGCGCTGCAGACCCTGCAGGCCCGGGGATGACAGCGGTCGCCGCCGGCGGCACGCGCGGTCTCAGCCGCACCACCGTTCTGCGCACCCTGTGGTGGGTCGGATCGGCGCTCCTGCTGCTCGCCGTGATCGTTGCGAGCATCGGGATCGGCTCGAAAGACATCGCGCCCGGAGCGGTGATCGACGCCCTGCTGCGTCCGTCGACCACCGACGAGGTCCTCGTGATCCGCGACCTGCGCGTTCCGCGTACCGTGCTCGGCATCGTGGCGGGGCTCGCCTTGGGGGTCGCCGGTGCGCTCATCCAGGCGCTCACCCGCAACCCGTTGGCCGACCCCGGAATCCTCGGGGTGAACGCCGGAGCCTCTCTTTTCGTGGTGATCGCGGTCGCCTTCTTCGGGCTCACCAGCATCAACCAGTACCTCTGGTTCGCCTTCGGTGGCGCGATCATCGTGTCGGTCGCCGTGTACTTCGTCGGTTCGGGCGGGCGCTCCGGGGGAACCCCCATCCGGCTCACCCTGGCGGGTGTCGGAATCGGCGCCGTACTCTCCGGCATCGCATCCGGCATCACGCTGCTCAATCCGAAGGCGTTCGACAGCATGCGTGGCTGGAACGCGGGGTCGATCTCGGGACGGCCGCTCGACGTCTCGGCGACGATCGCGCCCTTCGTGATCGTCGGGCTGGTGCTGGCGTTCGCCGTCTCCCGCGAGCTCAACGCCCTCAGCCTCGGCGAAGACCTGGCTGCGTCGCTCGGCGGCAGGGTGATGCTCACCCGGGTGCTCGTCGTCGTCAGTGTCACGCTCCTCGTCGGTGCGGCGACCGCGGCCGCCGGTCCGATCGGGTTCGTCGGGCTGATGGTTCCGCACGTCGCGCGCTGGATCGTCGGCCCCGATCAGCGCTGGATCCTCGCACTCAGCGTGACCCTCGCGCCTACCCTGCTGCTCGGCGCCGACGTGATCGGACGGATCGTGCTGCGGCCGTCGGAGCTGCCGGTCGGCATCGTCACCGCCTTCGTGGGAGCGCCGGTGCTCATCTGGATGGCCCGTCGCACCCGGGCGAGCACACTGTGAGCGTCGACTTCGGCGAGCGGCAGGCGGTCGTGCGCGCCGGGCGCACATCGCTCCGCATCCCGCGACGCCTCCTCTGGCTGTGCGGCATCGCCGCGACGGTGGCGATCGCGATCGCCCTCGTCTCTCTGGCGACCGGCTCGTACCAGCTGAGCATCCCGCAGGTGGTCGACGCACTGCTCGGCCGTTCGAGCGGGATCGAGGCCACCGTCGTGCTCGACTGGCGGCTTCCTCGAGTGCTGCTGACCGCGCTGTTCGGGCTCGCCCTCGGCCTCTCCGGAGGCATCTTCCAATCGCTCACCCGCAACCCGCTCGGCAGCCCCGACATCATCGGCTTCGATGCCGGCGCATACACAGGCGCGCTCGTGGTGATGCTCCTGCTGCACGGCGGCGTTTTCGCCGTCACCGGTGGGGCGTTGGCCGGCGGGCTCGCGACGGCCGCCGTCGTCTATGTGCTGGCCTGGCGGCGCGGTGTGCACGGCTTCCGGCTGATCATCGTCGGCATCGGCGTCACCGCGATGCTCGGCTCCCTCAACACCTGGCTCCTGCTGCGGGCCGACCTGCAGGATGCGATCAGTGCCTCGTACTGGGGCGCCGGCTCCCTCAACGGCGTCGGCTACGAGCAGCTCGTTCCCGCCGCCCTCGTGATGCTCATCCTCTTCCCTGCTGTCGCCCTGCTCGCACGGCCCCTCCGGATGCTCGAACTGGGCGATGACGCCGCCCGCCAGCTCGGGGTGAACGCCGAACGCAGCAGGCTCGCCCTCGTCGTGGTCGGTGTGGCCCTGTCGGCGACCGTGACGGCGCTCGCCGGGCCGATCGCCTTCGTCGCGCTCGCCGCGCCGCAGATCGGCCGGCGCCTGGCCGGGGCCGCCGGCATCTCCCTCGCCGCCTCAGCCGCCACCGGCTGCGTGCTGCTGCTCGCCTCCGACTGGGTGGCGCAGCACGCCCTCGGCGGCACCGAGCTGCCCGTCGGTGTCGTGACCGTGGTGCTCGGGGGCGCCTACTTCGTGTGGCTGCTGATCAGAGAGGCCCGAAACCGATGAACGACCCCCGCCTGGCGGCCGAGGACGCCACCCTCGCCTACGACAAACGGGTGATCGCCCAGAATCTCAGCGTCGCCATCCCTGACGGCTCGTTCACCGTGATCGTCGGGCCGAACGCCTGCGGCAAATCCACGCTGCTGCGCGGGCTCTCCCGGCTGCTCCCGCCGAACGAAGGCCGCGTGGTGCTCGACGGCCGCAACATCCGCGACTTCAAGACCAAAGAGGTGGCGCGCATCCTCGGCCTGCTGCCACAGACCTCGATCGCCCCCGATGGGATCACGGTGGCCGACCTGGTGTCACGGGGTCGGCATCCCCACCAGGGGATGCTGCGGCAGTGGTCGCCCGATGACGAACGCGCGGTTGCGGAGGCTCTGGAGGCCACGGGGGTCGCCGACCTCTCCGGTCGCCTCGTCGACGAACTCTCCGGCGGCCAGCGGCAGCGCGTCTGGGTGGCGATGGCGCTCGCGCAGGAGACCGAGCTGCTGCTGCTCGACGAGCCGACCACCTTCCTCGACATCGCGCACCAGATCGAACTGCTGGAGTTGCTGCGCCGGCTCAACCTCGAGCGCGGCCGCACGCTCGTCGCCGTACTGCACGACCTCAACCACGCCAGCCGGTATGCCAGTCACATCATCGCCATGTCTGACGGGCGCATCGTGGCCGAAGGCACCCCTGCCGATGTGGTGACCCCCGGCCTGGTGCGCGACGTGTTCGGGCTCCCCGCGCACGTGCTCGCCGACCCGATCGCCGGAACACCCCTCGTCGTGCCGCTCGGTGCGCCGGGGCACGCCTTCGACCCCGAGCTCGTCTCGCGGTGACAGGGGGTCCCCACCCGACTCTCACAGCCCGACCCTCCCCATCCTGACTCTCGACAAAGAAGGCACCCCCCATGACCCGTTCCCGTTTCTCCCGTGCCGGCCACCTGGTCGTCGCGGCCACCATCGCCCTCGGTCTCATCGCCGGTGTCGCCGCCTGCTCCTCCGGCGCATCAGGTTCGACCGCCCACGCCGCGAGTCACACGGTCAAGACCGCCAACGGCGAGATCAGCGTCCCGGTGCACCCGCAACGCGTCGTCTCTGTGCACTCCTGGACGACCGAGTCGCTCTACGACCTCGGGCTGACACCGGTCGCGGTCGAAGACAGCGGCGAGCAGTATGTGCCCTCCCGCTACCTCGACCGGTGGAAGAAGGCGCCCAAGATCTCCAACGGTGCCGACCTGAACCTGGAGCAGATCGCCGCCCTCAAGCCCGACCTCATCGTGGGCGTCGACGTGCCGTACCTCGCCAAGCTCTACCCGAAGCTGAAAGCCATCGCCCCCACCGCCTTCGCCCCGTTCGGCACCGGGTGGTCGGAGTACGCCACCGCCACCGCAAAATTCGTCAACGAGCCGGCCGCCCTCAACACACTGAAAGCCGGCTACGACGAGAAGATCGCCTCCATCAAGAAGGAGTACGCGCCCGAACTCGCCAAATACAGCTGGGACGTCATCCAGGGCGGCTTCGACGACGGCAACTACTGGATCTACGGCGACGGATCCCCGGTCGGCTCCATCCTGAAGAGCCTCGGAGCCACGTTCGGCAGCGCGTCCACCGCCGTGAAGGGGGACGACAACAACTCGGTCTCCTATGAGCAGACCGACCTTCTGGCCGACGCCGACTTCCTCATCTACTACACGAACAACGACGGCACTCCGGCGAACAACATCGACAAGCTGTTCGCCCTGCAATCCTTCAAACAGCTCAAGGCCGCCACCGCCGACCGCGTCGTGCCGACCACCGACTTCCTGCCGGGATCGTACTCGGACGGCATCGGAGTGCTCGACGTGATCGAGAAGGCGCTCGCCGCGGCCAAGGGCTGACCTTCCGCGCCGTCGTCCCCGTGGAGTTTCGCAGAGAATGCGGCGCGTTCGTGTGCCCGTCTCGATCCTCATCGGCCTGTTCGACCCGGCAGCGATCGTGGTCGGCGCGCGGATCTTCCGCGGTCCGCAGGAACCTCTCGAGCCGACGCGAGCCTGGTGGCCGGCCCGGGCGCGGCCGGTCGCGGGCGCGTTCACCGCGTGGGCGTATGGTCGGAGCGTTCGATCCACGCTCACGGAGGGACCACCATGCCGACCGTCGCCGACACCATTGTCGAGATCATCAGGGATGCGGGGGTGCAGCGGGTCTACGGCCTGCCGGGCGACTCGCTCAACGGGTTCACGGATGCGCTGCGCCGCGCCGGCACCGTGGCCTGGCAGCATGTGCGCCACGAGGAGGCCGCCGCGTTCGCCGCCGCCGCGGAGGCCGCCCTCACCGGGGAGCTGGCGGCCTGCGCCGGAAGCTGCGGCCCGGGCAATCTGCACCTGATCAACGGGCTGTATGACGCGAACCGCAGCCGGGTTCCCGTGCTGGCGATCGCGGCGCAGATCCCCGGTCCCGAGATCGGCAGCACCTATTTTCAGGAGACGCACCCGCAAGACGTGTTCCGCGAGTGCAGCGTCTACACCGAGCTGGTGAGCGTGCCCGAGCAACTGCCGCGAGTGCTCGAGATCGCGATGCGCACGGCGATCGAGCGGCGTGGGGTGGCCGTGGTGGTCATCCCGGGCGAGGTGTTCCTGAAGGCCAGCGTCGGGCGGCGCAAATCGGCGCCGATCACCTTCTCGCCGCGCGTGACCCGGCCGGCCGACTCGGAACTGCGCGCAGCAGCAGAACTGCTCGACTCGGCGCGCAAGGTCACCATCCTCGGCGGGGCCGGCACCGAGGGAGCCCACGATCAGGTGCTCGCGATCGCCGACAAGCTGAAGGCGCCGGTGGTGCACGCGTTGCGGGGCAAGGAGTTCCTCGAATACGACAACCCCTACGACGTGGGGATGACCGGCCTGCTCGGTTTCTCCTCCGGGTATCGGGCGAGAGCTGCGATGTGCTGCTGCTGCTCGGCACCGACTTCCCCTACCAGCAGTTCTACCCGTCGAAGGCGAAGATCATCCAGGTCGACATCCGCGGCGAGCAGCTGGGTCGCCGCACGCCCGTCGATCTCGGCCTCGTCGGGAGCGTGAAGGACACTGTGGATGCGCTGCTCCCGCTGCTGCAGGAGCACTCCGACACCAAACACCTCGACGCATCGACGGCGCACTACGCGAAAGCCAGGAAGAGCCTCGACGACCTGGCGGTCAACGACCGCAACCGCACGCCCATCCACCCCCAGTACGTGGCCCGACTGATCGGCGAGCTCGCGACCGACGATGCGGTGTTCATCCCGGATGTCGGTTCGCCCGTGGTGTGGGCCTCCCGCTACCTGCACCTCAACGGGCGGCGGAGGCTCATCGGCTCGTTCTCGCACGGGACGATGGCCAACGCGGTGCCGCACGCGATCGGCGCACAATCGGCCTTCCCCGACCGGCAGGTCGTCGCGCTCGCGGGCGACGGCGGCCTGGCGATGCTGCTCGGCGAGCTGCTGACGCTGCGCCAGAACAAGCTTCCGGTGAAGATCGTCGTGTTCAACAACTCCTCGCTGAACTTCGTGGAGGTGGAGATGAAGGCGGCCGGTTTCGTGAACTTCGGCACCGGTCTCGACAATCCGAACTTCGCGGATGTCGCGACCGCCATCGGCCTCTTCGGCCGGCGCGTGGAGAAACCGGACGACCTGGAAGATGCGCTCCGCGCCGCGTTCGAGCATGACGGTCCTGCCCTGGTGGATGTGGTGACCGCGCGCCAGGAACTCTCGATCCCGCCTGCGATCACCGCGGAGCAGGTGAAAGGCTTCACGCTCTATGCGCTGCGGACGATCATGTCGGGGCGGGGAGACGAATTGATCGATCTCGCAGACACGAATGTGTTCCGTCGACTCTTCGACTGAGAGCCCGCTGACGATTCGTCGGGAAACCCCGTTTCGGGCAGGCCTTTCGCAGGGATGCACGCATAACGTTTCCGTGTGCGACGCCCGACCTTCCCCCTGCCCGATGAGCCCCGTGACGACCGCGAGCCGGCCACCGAGGTCTTCGGGCGTCCGGTCGCGCCCGATCCGCGGCGTCCCGTTCGCGCCACCCGCCCGGCCGGCGGACGTCCTGCGGCCCGCCCGGTCACGCCGGTTGCCGGCTCGGGAAGCGGCTACGGCGACGTCGGCGACCTCTTCGGTGACAACGGCCGTGGCGGCAACGGTGGAAGCGGCGGTGGAGGCAACGGCGGCGGAAGCGGCGGTGGAGGCAACGGCGGTGACGGCGGTGACGGTCCCGGCCGCGGGCGCTCCGGGCGGGCGGGCACGCCGCGCAAGCGCCGCAGCCGCACCAAGCGCATCGTCGGCTGGACCGCTTTCGGGCTGGCGGTCATCCTCGTCGTGGTCGGAGGTTACGCGGCGTACAGCTACATCCGGTTCGTCAACGGCGTCAAACACGTGGACGTGATCTCGAACGAGAACAAGCCGAAGAACGACCTCGACGGCGCGGCCCAGAACATCCTGCTCGTCGGCGACGACCACCGCCCGGACAACGCCTCGCAGGCGGAACTCGACCAGCTCGGCACCACCTCCGACGGCGGCGGAACCAACACCGACACGATGATGATCCTGCACCTGCCCGCCGACGGGAAGTCGGCGACCCTCATCTCGCTGCCGCGCGACTCGTGGGTCGACGTTCCGGGCCACGGGATGAACAAGCTGAACGCGGCTTTCCAGCTCGGGCGCGGCGACAGCGGCAGCGACACCGCCGGCGCCAAATTGCTGATCCAGACCGTGCAGAACCTCACCGGTCTCACGATGGACCACTATGTGCGCGTCTCACTGCTCGGCTTCTACGATATCGCGCAGGCGCTCGGCCCGATCCAGGTCTGCCTCAACCAGGCTGTCAACGACCCATACTCGCAGGCGGACTTCCCGGCCGGCGTCTCGACGCTCGATGCGCATCAGGCTCTCGCGTTCGTGCGGCAGCGGCACGGTCTGCCGGGCGGCGACCTCGACCGCGTCGTGCGTCAGCAATACTTCCTCTCGGTGGAGGCGCACAAGTTCCTCTCCGCCGGAACGCTGCTCAATCCGGGCAAGCTCTCCAAGGTGCTGGATG
This sequence comes from Leifsonia poae, assembly GCF_020009625.1. Lineage (NCBI taxonomy): Bacteria > Bacillati > Actinomycetota > Actinomycetes > Micrococcales > Microbacteriaceae > Leifsonia > Leifsonia poae. The sequence continues at coordinate 1,669,900 of NZ_JAIHLP010000002.1, read as the reverse complement.
CGATCAGCGGCTCGCTCGAAACCGATCCGGGTCTCAATTTCCTCTCCCTGGCCGCACAGATGCAGGGGCTCACGGGCGGCAAGATCCAATCGGCCACCATCCCGATCTCGGGCACCCCGACGATCACCGTCGATGGCACCGATGTCTCGATCGTGCAGGTCGACACCGCCGCCATGCCCGCTTTCATCCAGAGCGTGATCGGCAACCCGGGCCCGTATGAGAAGGCGACAGCCGCGAAGCCCGCTGATGTGACCGTCACTGTGCTCAACGGTGGCAGCAGTAACGGTGCCGCCACCACGGCGACCCAGGCGTTCGCGGCGGCCGGGTTCAAGACCGGCACGCCCGGAGATGCGAACACCAGCGCGACGACGATCGTGCAGTACCCGAGCGGGCAGGAGTCGCAGGCCAAGGCCGTCGCCGCCCTGCTGCCGGGTGCCGCCGTGCAGGAGACCTCCTCGGTCGCGGGCGTGACCGTGATCCTCGGCGACGACGGGATCATGCCCAGCGCTCCCGGTGCGGCATCGGGTGGTTCCAGCTCGGGTTCGGGCTCCGGTTCTGCCGCGACCCCGAGCTCGCCCGCGAAGAACTACAGCGCCCAGGTCTGCATCAACTAGTACGTCCCTCCCGTGCGCCCGAGCCCGCGGTTCCGCTGCTCCTGTTTTCAGGAGTCCCCGGGTCGGGTTCGCCGCCGGGACCTGTTTTCAGGTCTCAGCGGTCGACGGGTGGCCATTTCTCCTGAGAACAGTGAGGCCGCTGAAGGTGGGCGACGCGCGGGAGGCCTGACGACAGGGCTCGTCGTGACGCGAACCGGGCATCGGGCGTGGAAGGGTGCGCGTCAGTGCGAGGGTGCGCATCGGTGCGAGGGCGCGCGTCAGCGGGAGGGTGCGCGTCAGTGGGAGGGTGCGCGTCAGTGGGATGGTGTGCGTGCGTCGGAGGTCTCGTCGGCGATGGCGGCGTTCATCCGGCGTGCGATCTCGAGGAACTCCCGCTGCTGTTCGGCGCTAAGCGGGTCGAACAGCGTGCGCCGGATGGTGGCCGTGTGCTCGGGGAGCGCGCGCACCACGATTCGCCGACCCTCTCCTGTCAGATGGATGTAGCTGGCCCGCCTGTCTTCCGCGCAGTCCTGCCGTTCCACGAATCCGCGGGCGACCATCCGGGTCACCTGGTGGGAGAGACGGCTTTTCTCCCACCCCGTGCTCGTCACCAGCTCACGCACGCGCAGCCGCCGCCCGGGGGAGCGCACGAGCGCCATCAGGACTTCGAGCTCCGAGATCGAGATGCCGTGGTCGCGCTGCAGCTGCAGATCGAGAGCCCGATCGAAGCCGCGGCGCATCACATAGAAGGCGTTGAAGAGCTCCTCTTCCTCGGACGTCAGCTTTCGCGGGTCGGGTGCGGTGCGCGCGCTGGGCATACGTCATCCTCCCACGGCGCCCTCGGCGCCCGTCGAAGCGTCAATGCGCGAGCTGTTCGAGGGCGACCACCGCGATCCCGAGCGCCACGATGCCGGCGAGGACGAGGAGTCGTTTCGCGTGGCCGAGTCCGGTTCGCCTCACCGCGATCTGCGCGATCACGGCGAGCGACACGATCAGCGCGACGACCGAGACCGTCATGGCCGCGTGCACCCCGATCACATCGAACGACGCCAGAGCCAGCATGATCGCGGGAACCACCAGAACCGACAGGGCGCGGGAGGCGACGGCGAGCATGTGCCGCAGCTCGCGGGCCCGCGGAAAGGTGTTGTGCACGATCATGTGCGACACCAGGTCGGAGGCGAGCCCGGCGAGCAGCACGCCCGCGACCGAGATGACGAGCGTCCAGAGCACGTCGAGCGCAGCCGGTTCGGGGGCATGACCGGAGAGCGCCATCAGCACGGCGAGAGCAGTGAAGGTGGCGTAGATGCGCTCGCGCAGACGGTCGCCCGCCTCGCGGCGCTGCTCGTCGGTCGCAGAGTCCGGCAGATCGGTGTCGCCCGGCCGGTGCCGCCTTCGGCCGTCCTGTTCTTCGGTCACCCTGTGCGCTCCTCCCGCTGCCGGTCGAGCCTACCGCCGCGTAGGGTCGGAAGAGATCACGTTCGAGGAGGCACCCATGCCCGCCATCCGCTGGAATCCGACAGCCTACGACCGGTTCGACAGGGAGCGGTCGCTGCCGTTCTTCGACCTCGTCTCCCGCATCCGGGCGGAGGCGCCGCGCCGCGTGGTCGACCTGGGTTGCGGGCCGGGGTCGCTCACCGCCGCCCTCGCAGAACGCTGGCCGGGCAGCGAGGTGGTTGGGCTGGATTCGTCGCCGGACATGCTCGAGAAGGCCCGCGGTCTTCCACAGGCGCCGGCGACGCTCCACTTCGAACTCCTCGACATCGCCGAGTGGATGCCCGGGCCGGCGGACGACGTCGTGGTCACCAACGCCGCCCTGCAGTGGGTTCCGAACCATCGCGAGCTGCTGCCTGTCTGGCTGGATGCGCTGGCCGCCGGCGCCTGGTTCGCCGTGCAGGTTCCCGGCAATTTCGGCGCCGACTCGCATCGGCTCCTGAGGGAGACGGCTGCCGAACCGCGCTGGAGCTCTCGCCTGGCCGGCGTGCTGCGGCACGAGGATGCGGTCGGCGAGCCGGCCGACTACCTCGCTCTGCTGCTCGATGCCGGTTTCAGTGCTGAAGCCTGGGAGACAACGTATCTGCAGGTGCTTCCGGGTGCGGACCCGGTGCTCGACTGGATGCGCGGCACCTCGCTTCGTCCGGTGCTCACCGTGCTGGGTCACGATGCCGCCGCCTTCGAAGCGGATCTCGCTCCCCGGCTGCGGGGGGCGTACCCGGCCGGCCCCCACGGCACCGTCTATCCGTTCCGGCGTCTGTTCGCGGTGGGGCGCAAGCCCTGAGTTCGGCTGTCGCGGGAATGCCGGGCGCGCATCCACGGTTCGTGAATGATGACACGTCACCGAAACACGAAGGATCAGACATGACGAAGATCGCGATCATCATCGGCAGCACCCGCCCGGGCCGCAACGGCGAAGCCGTGGCCCGCTGGGTGTTCGAGCACGCCGCCCAGCGCGAGGGCGTTCAGTACGAGCTCGTCGACCTCAAAGACTGGGCGCTTCCGCACCTCGACGAGGCCCTGCCCGCCGGCATGGGACAGTACGCCAACGACCACACGAAGGCCTGGGCTGCCAAGGTCGACGAGTTCGACGGCTACATCTTCGTCACGCCCGAGTACAACCACTCCACATCCGGCGTGCTCAAGAACGCCATCGACTATGTCGGCGCCGAGTGGAACAACAAGGCCGCCGGATTCGTGAGCTACGGCGTCTTCGGCGGCGCTCGCGCCGTCGAGAACCTGCGGCTGGTGCTCTCGACCCTCCAGGTCGCCACCGTCACCGCGCAGGTCGGCCTCAGCCTCGCGCACGACTTCGAGAACTGGGCGCTCAAGGCCACCCCGCAGCAGGAGGCCGCGCTCACCCCGCTCTTCGACCAGGTCGAATCGTGGTCGGCCGCCCTCGAGACCGTGCGTGCCGCCCAGTCCGAGGACGCCGCCGAAGACGCGGCCTGACGCATCCGGCGCGGCCTGACGCGGTCTGACGCGGTCTGACGCATCCGGCGCGGTCTGACGCATCCCGCGCCAACGCTCGCCGCCGCGCTTCCGCACGCCATTTCGGCCGGTCGGGAGCGCGGCGGTTCGTCAGGACCAGCCCTCGAGCTTGCCGGGGTTGCGGATGACCCAGAGCCGGTCGATGCGACCGTGGACGATCCCGACCGCAGCCACTGCGAGGGCCGCGCCGGCCGCATCCCGGATCACCAGTCCGGTGCGGCCGTTCACGGTGGCGAGCTCGAAGCGCAGGTCGGGCCGTATGCGGCCGAAGCCGAGAAGGTACCGGGCGATCGTCTCCGCTCCGTGCAGCGGTTCGATGGCCGCCTGCACGTGGCCCCCGCCGTCGGGCACAGCCGTCGCGTCCGGATCGAGGATGCGCAGCAGGGCTGTCAGGTCGCCCGAGTCGAGGGCTTGCTTGAACTCGGCCACCACACGGGCCTGGTCCGACGGCGACACCACGCCCCGGTCGGATTCCCGAACCCGGCGTCTCGCCGAGGAAGCCAATTGGCGGCAGGCCGCCGGTGACCGGCCGACGATCTCGCCGACTTCGGCGAATGTGTAGCGGAAGACGTCGTGCAGGATGAACGCCACGCGTTCCGCCGGAGTCATCGCCTCCAGAACCACCAGCATGGCCATGCTGAGCGATTCGTCGAGCGTGACCCGGTCGGCGGGATCGCCCGACCGGAGCGGGTCGGACTGGCTCGTCCACTGCGCGGCGGATGGGACCGGTTCCGGCAGCCACTCGCCGACGTAGCGCTCCCGCCGTGCCCGAGCCGAGCCGAGCACGTCCAGGCAGATCCTCGTCGTCACCGTGACGAGCCAGCCGGGCGGCGACTCGATCGCCTCGCGGGCGGCGGCGGGCTGGGCGAACCAGCGAGCGTACGCCTCCTGAACGGCGTCCTCCGATTCGGTCACCGAGCCGAGCAGGCGGTAGGCGACGTTCATCAGCAGTCGGCGATCGGTCGTCACATCGGTCATCGGCGGCGCTCCTTTCGAACGGGTGCTCTCGTCGAGGATGACGAAGCACGGTGCCGGCGTGTGAGGTGCGCGCCGTCGCGACCGACCTCAGCGCCGGCCGACCTCACAGCCGGCCGACCTCACAGCCGGCCGACCTCACAGCCGGCCGACCTCACATTCGGCCGGGCTCTGTCGTCGGAGATGCAGGGGCGTATCGGCCCCACGACGAAAGCGAGCACCATGTTCCTCCTTCTCACGATTCTCTGCATCGTGGCGAACGGCGCGACCGCCATCGCCACCTTCGCCCGAGCGAAGTTCGTCGTCGCCAACCTGGGCGATGTCGACCTCGACCCGGCCCGCATCCCCCTGCTCGCCGCGCTGCAGGCGGCCGGGGCCGTCGGGCTGCTGCTCGGGCTGCTCGGTGTGCCGTTCATCGGTGTCGCGGCGGCCGGCGGCCTCGTCGTGTTCTTCATCGGCGCCGTCGTGGTGCATCTGAGGTCGGGGGCGTTCCGCAGCCTTCCGAGCCCGGTACTGTTCCTGGCGCTCGCCATAGCCACCTTCGTCGTGACGGTGCTGCGGTGAGCAACCTGCAGACGCTCGCGGACCACGTCGAACTCCTGGCCTTGCAAGCGGAGTTCACCGACGCCGGGATGCAGGGCGATTTCGACGGCTTCGCCTCGCAGTTCACGGCGCGCGGCATCTGGCGCATCCCGGGCATCGGCGTCGAGTTCGTCGGCCGTGAGCAGATCCGCGCCGGGATCGAACGGTTGAAGGAATCGTGGGAGTTCTTCGTGCAGACCGCGCATCCGGGGGTGATCGAGCTGAGCGGGGACACCGCGCGGGGGCGCGTGTACATCGCCGAGTTCGGGCGGCTGCGCGACGGCGGTTCGCACTCGAACCACGCGATCTACCACGACCGGTACGAGCGCACGGAGCAGGGGTGGCGGTTCGCGGCGCGCAGCTACGAAGTGCGCTACATGGATACGGCGCCGCTGACCGGTTCCCCGCCTCAGCGCTGACAGACCGGGCAGCTGTAGCTCACCCGGCTGAGCGTGCTGCGCTCGATGAGCGTTCCGCACCGCCGGCACGGCTCGCCCTGGCGGCCATGGACCCAGCTCGTTCGGCCACGCCTGGTGTCGCCCGTCGTCACCCGGCGGGGCCGATCGCGGTTCGCGAGAAGCAGCCGGCGCGCGAGCGACACGGTCGCGGGCAGGTCCGTTTCGGCGACGGGGCGGGTGGGCGGCATCCCGCGCAGGAAGCAGATCTCGTTCACGTACTCGTTGCCGATCCCGGCCAGGTTGCGCTGGTCGAGCAGGGCTGCGGCGATCGGCTGCGCGGGATGGGCGGCGAGCCGGCGCACGGCCTCGTCCGCATCCCAGTCGGGGCCGAGAAGGTCGGGGCCGAGATGGCCGACCGCATCCTGCTCGCGGTCGCGGGGGAGCACCTCCAGCACACCCAGCTGAAACCCGACGGCCACCGTCTGGGCGGTTCGCAGCACCGCTCGGGCCTGGAAGGCCGGATGCCGCCACGGGCCGCCCGGGGTGTACAGCTCCCAGCTCCCCTCCATTTTGAGGTGACTGTGCACAGTGTGCTCCCCGATCCGCGCGAGCAGATGCTTGCCCCGGCTCAGCACCTCGTCGACGGGCTGCCCGGCGAGGTCGACCGTGGCGAAAGCCGGCACCCGGAAATCGGTCTCGGTCAGGATGCGGCCGGCGAGGGCGTCGTTCAGCAGTCGTGCCGTGCGGTAGACGGTGTCGCCCTCCGGCATCAGCGTGCCGCTCGCCGGGTGGTCATGTGCGCAGCCTCAGCCCGCGCGGCGTCGCCAGGAAGCCGGCATCGGCGAGGGCGTCTCCGAATGGGCTGCCGAGCACGAATGCGCCGTTCACCGTCTCCACCGCGAGCTTGTCCACGCGGCCGCGCGTGACGAGGGCGGCCAGGGCGGTCGCGGCCGCCCGCAGCGCGGGTTCGGCGTCGCCGTCGTCTGGGGCGGCGAAACAGAGCAGGCTCTTGCCGCCGCGCTCCACATAGACCGTGAGGGCTCCGTCGACCAGCACGACCAGGGCTCCGGCTTTCCGGCCGGGCCGATGGCCGGTGCCCGCCTCGCCGGGAACGGCCGGCCAGGGCAGGGCAGCGCCGTAGGGGGAGGCCGGGTCGGTGGCGGCCAGTGCCACCGCGGCGTACTCGGGCCGCTGAGTGGTGTCGCGGGCGAAGGAGCGCAGCCTGTCCACGGTGGCGCCGGTCGCGAACTGGGCGGCGCCGAGCGTTTCGACGAAGTAGCCGCGGCGCGCCCGCCCGGTCTCCTCGAAGCCGCTCAGCACTTTGTACGCGAGGGCGAACCCGCCCGGAACACCCTCGTTCATGACTGCGCCGCGGGTGACGACACCGTACCGGTCGAGCAGGGTTTCGGCGGTGGCGTGGGCGCGAACGGTCGGATCGAGGTCGCGGTCCGGCAGGAGCGACCAGCGGCCGGCGACGGTGGGCGGGCCCATCCGCGTGACCATGGCCGACCGCGCGGCGGCCCGGCCGCGATAGAGGTGCGAGCGCGGCGCCTGCTTCGGGCGTTTGTGGGCGCCGGAGGAGCCGGTGAGCGTGCGAAGCGGGGCAAGCGTGTCGTTGGTGAGGCGCCCGGCCCAGACCAGATCCCAGAGCGCGGTCACCAGCGCCGTGTCGTCGACCGGCGCGCCGGCCTCCGCGCCCAGCGCATCGGAGAGCTGACGGAAGAAGAACCCTCCGCCGCGCCCCAGCGCCGCGAGGACGGAACGCTGCAACTCGTCGGCCTCGTGGTCGATGGGTGGGGCGAGCGTGAGCGCGGCCGACTCGGCGAGGTGCAGGCTCACCCAGCCGTCGGCGCCGGGTAGCGCGCCGTCGCCCGCCCAGACCACCTCACCGGTGGCGGTGAGCTCATCCAGCATCGCCGGACTGTAGTCGGACACCCGGCTGGGCAGCACGAGCGACTCCCAGGCGGAGGCGGGGATGCGCACGCCGGCCAGCTGCTCGATCACCGAGGCCACCGCATCCACACCCCGCAGAGAACCGCCCACATGTTGCCAATCGGGCAGGAACCTCGCGAAGGTCGTCGGTTCGACCGGCTCCACCTCGTGCCGGAGGGCCGCCAACGACAGTCGCCGCAGCCGGCGCAGGACCTCGGCGTCGCACCATTCCGCGCCGTGCGCGTGCGGGCGGAACTCCCCGTCGACGACACGGCGATCGTGCGCGAGCCGTCGAAGTGCATCCTGCGCCACGGCCGCGCCCAGCCCGAACCGGTCGGCGACGTCGCCCGCGGCGAACGGGCCGTGGGTGCGGGCGTAGCGGCTGACCAGATCGCCGAGCGGGTCGTCCACAGGTTCGATGAACGCCGCCGGAACCCCGATCGGCAGCGGAACCCCGAGCGCATCGCGCAGCCGGGCGGCATCTTCGATGGCCACGAACCGTTCCGCGCCGGCGATCGTCACGAGCAGCGCCCGCTTGGCATCGACCAAAGCGGTGAGGTGGGCGGATGCGGTGGCCGGGTCGGCCGCGGTCGCGCCGGCGGCGGCCGGGTCGTCGCCGGCTTCCGGCACATCCCCCTGCAGCCGCGCGGCCACCTCCGCCACCGAGAGCGGTCCGAACATCCGCAGCAGGTCGGCGACGCCCTCGGTTCCCCGCACGCGGCGGTCGGCCGCCAGCCGCTGCAGCTCGCGTTCCACGCGTTCGATCACGGCCGGGTCGAGGAGTTCCCGCAGCTCGGCGCGCCCCAGCAGCTCGGCAAGCAGGCCGGCGTCGAGCGAGAGGGCGGCGGCGCGCCGCTCCGCCAGGGGACTGTCGCCCTCGTACATGAACGCAGCGACATACCCGAAGAGCAGCGAGCGCGCGAACGGTGAGGCGGCCTCCGTGCTCGACTCGACGAGACGGATGCGGCGCTCGGCGATCTGCTGCGTCACTTCGTTCAGCGCGGGCAGATCGTAGACATCCTGCAGGCACTCGCGTACGGTCTCGAGGATGATCGGGAAGGTCGGGTACTTGCGGGCCACCTCCAGCAGTTGCGAAGCCTTCTGCCGCTGCTGCCAGAGCGGTGAACGTTTGCCCGGGTTGTATTTGGGGAGCAGAAGCGCCCGGGCCGCGCACTCGCGGAACCGCGAGGCGAACAGGGCCGAACCGCCCACCTCCGTCGTCACGAGCTCGTCCAGTTCCGCCGGCTCGAACACGAAGAGCTCGGCGCCGGGCGGCTGCGATTCGGTGTCCGGGATGCGCACGATGATCCCGTCGTCGGCGGCCATCGCTGCACCGTCCACCCCGAAACGCTCCCGCACCCGCGCCTGCACCGCGAGCGCCCACGGGGAGTGGATCTGCATGCCGTACGGGGAATGCATCACGACCCGCCAGTCGCCCAGCTCGTCGCGGAACCGCTCGACGACGAGGGTCCTGTCGGTGGGGAGGTGCCCGGTGGCGGTCTTCTGTTCGGCCAGGAAAGACAGCAGGTTGGCGGTCGCCCATGGGTCGAGCCCGGCCTCGACGCAGCGCAGTTCCGCATCCGTCGGGGAGGCGGTGCTCACCTCCCGTACGAACGCGCCGACCGCGCGGCCGAGCTCGGCGGGCCGCCCCAGACCGTCGCCCTTCCAGAACGGCAGCCGCCCGGGTTCGCCGAAGGCGGGGCTCACGAGCACCCGGTCATGGGTGATCTCCTGGATGCGCCAGCTCGTCGACCCGAGGGCGAACACATCGCCGACGCGCGACTCGTAGACCATCTCCTCATCGAGCTCGCCCACGCGGCTCGCCTTCTCGCCGACCATGTACACCCCGAAAAGCCCGCGGTCGGGAATCGTGCCGCCGCTGGTCACCGCCAGCCGTTGCGCGCCGGGACGCCCGGTGATGGTGCCGGTGTCGCGATCCCAGACCACGCGGGGCGCAGCTCGGCGAACTCGTCAGACGGGTACCGGCCGGCCAGCAGGTCGAGGGTGGCGTCGTAGGCGCTGCGAGGCAGCGTGGAGAAGGGGGCGCTGCGGCGAACCGTGTCGAACCAGTCGTCGGCATCGATCGGCTCCAGTGCCACCGCCGCCACGGTCTGCTGGGCGAGGATGTCGAGCGGGTTGGTGGGAATGCGCAGGGTTTCGATGAGCCCCGACGTCATCCGCTCGCTCGCCACCGCCGAGTGGATGAGGTCGGCCCGGTGTTTGGGGAACACGACCCCGCGCGAGACCTCGCCCACCTGATGCCCGGCCCGGCCCACGCGTTGCAGTCCGCTGGCCACCGACGGCGGCGACTCCACCTGCACGACGAGGTCGACCTCGCCCATGTCGATGCCGAGCTCCAGGCTCGACGTGGCCACGACGCAGCGCAGTCGCCCGGATTTGAGATCGTCCTCGATCAGGGCGCGCTGCTCCTTGCTCACCGAGCCGTGGTGGGCGCGGGCGAGCACCAGGGATCCGGGCTCGTCGGCGACGGCCTCTCTCGAGCCTCGGGTCTGCCCGGAGGCTCCCATCAGCTCGGCGGGCGCCCGGCGGGCCGGCCCGTTCTCAGAAACGTCACCCGCCGTGCCGCCGAGGATGCGCTCCTCATAGATCTCGTTGAGCCTCGCCGTCAGCCGCTCGGCGAGCCGCCGCGAATTCGTGAAGACGATCGACGACCGGTGCGCGAGAACGCGGTCGACGATGGCCTCCTCGACGTGCGGCCAGATCGACCCCGATGAGGGAGAGCCGTCGTCGGAGTCCGGCGAGAAGGTTGAGGTGCCGAGCTCGCTCATGTCTTGCACCGGCACGACGACACGCAGGTCGAACCGTTTGCCCGACGGCGGCGCCACCACCTCCACCGGTGCGCGGCCGCCGAGGAAGCGGGCCACCTCCTCCGGCGGGCGAACGGTCGCCGACAGCCCGATGCGCTGCGCCGGCTGCGTCAGCATCGCATCCAGCCGTTCGAGCGAGAGGGCCAGGTGGGCTCCGCGCTTCGTGGCCGCGACGGCATGCACTTCGTCGATGATCACCGTCTCGACGGTGGCGAGGGTTTCCCTCGCCGCCGAGGTGAGCATGAGGAACAGCGACTCGGGCGTGGTGATCAGGATGTCGGGCGGCGTTTTCACCAGAGCCCGCCGATCGGCCGACGGGGTGTCGCCCGAACGCACCCCCACCGACACATGCGGAGGCTCGGCGCCCAGCCGCTTCGCCGTCTGCGTGATGCCGACCAGCGGTGCCCGCAGATTGCGTTCGACATCCACGCCGAGCGCCTTCAACGGCGAGATGTAGAGCACGCGAGTGCCGGGGATGCGCGGCGCTGCCACGACCGCTGCGTCGGCCGCGGTCGTGGCCGCTGTTGCCGCCGTTGCCGCCGCGACCGTGGCCGCTGTTGCCGCCGCGGCCGCCGCTTCTGAGGTTGCCTCGTTACGGGCCGCGAGCCGGTCGATCGCCCAGAGGAAGGAGGCGAGCGTCTTGCCCGAGCCGGTCGGGGCGATGACGAGGGCATTGCGGCCACGGGAGATCGCATCCCACGCCCCGATCTGCGCCGGGGTCGGCTCGGCGAAGGCCCCCGCGAACCACTCACGCGTGGCGGGGGAGAAGCGGTCGAGCACATCGCTCATCCCTCTATCCTCTCCCCAACGACCGACACCCGACACCCCGCACCCTCACGCACGACCTTCATCGCCGTTTCTCAGGACATCCGGGCTCTGGCCGACCGCAGGGTCCGGTTTTCAGGGCTGTGCGGGCGTCAGCGCGAGGTTTCTCCTGAGTTCAGGAGGGAGGCTTCTCCCGAATTCAGCAGCATCCATCGCCACCACCCAGCGCTCCCCCGCACGACCTTCATCGCCGTTTCTCAGGACATCCGGGCTCTGGCCGACCGCAGGGTCCGGTTTTCAGGGCTGTGCGGGCGTCAGCGCGAGGCTTCTCCTGAGTTCAGGAGGGAGGTTTCTCCTGAATTCAGGCGGCGGGGGTGGGGAGGTGATGACGGATGAAGGCGCCGATGTCGGTGAGCTCGCGGGAGGAGATGGCGTGGCCCATCCCCTCGTAGATGCGGGCGTCGAGGGTGGAGTGGCCCGGGAGCCAATCCGCCGTCCGCGCCACCGAGGTCGCGGGGATGACCTCGTCGAGGGTGCCGCGGCCCCAGAAGACCGGGGGCCGTCGTTCGCCCAGTCGCGCATCCCCCGCCGAGTCTCCCTGCACCGCGAACCCGGAGAGCTGCACGGCGTAGTCGAATCGGTCGGGCGCGAGGCGCAGCAGTTGCAAGGCCACCGCGCCGCCCTGGGAGAAGCCGAGCAGTCCGGTCGGCGTCGGCGGTTGTTCGTCGAGCCAGTCGAGCACCGCCAGCGCGGCCGCGTCGGCGTTGGCGGCGATCGGGTCGGCGGGAACATTGGTGAACCGCGAGAACCAGGCGAAGCCGGGACCTTCGGGAATGGGCGCGCGCACGGAGGCGATCACGGGCTCGAGTGGCAGGTAGGCCGCGATTCCGAACAGGTCGGCTTCGTCGGAGGCGTAGCCGTGCAGCAGCACGAGGAGGGGGCGGCCGGCGCGGTCGCGTTCGGAGGCCGACCAGAGCACGGCGTCGCGGTCGATGGTGAGGTCGGGTGGGGTGAGTGTCACGCGGGCTCCTGGGTCGGGTGGTCGCTCCATTGTGCTGCCTCCGACTGTCCGGCTCCTCCACAGGGGCGCTACCCGGGATTTTGTCCACCGTTCTCGCAGGATCGCGCACGGCCGCCCCCTGTTCCGTAGGATCGGGGCATGAGCGTGCGCACCCCAGACCCGATCCCCGAGCGGTCGCCCGACGACGGCCCCCAGCAGGGTCCGGCCTGGCTGAGCGACATCGAGCTGGAGCAGGCCCGGCGGCGGCTGCCGCTGCTCTACGTCGAGGCCGTTCCGGTGCGGGTCGACGGTCTCGGTCAGGTCACCGAAGTCGGTGTGCTGCTGCGTGCCAACGCAGTCGGCGAGATCACCCGAACGCTCGTCTCGGGGCGCGTCATGTACGGCGAGACGATCCGCGAGGCGCTCTTCCGCCACCTCGAGAAAGACCTCGGCCCGATGGCGTTCCCGCAGCTTCCGGCAAGCCCCACGCCGTTCCAGGTGGCCGAATACTTCCCGATGCCGGGCGTCACGCCGTTCACCGATGACCGCCAGCACGCGGTCTCCCTCGCCTATGTCGTGCCCGTCACCGGAACCTGCGACCCCCGTCAGGATGCCCTCGAACTCACCTGGATGCGCCCGGAAGAGGCTGTGACCCCCGCTGTCTCCGAAGAGATGGAGGGCGGCCGCGGCGTGCTGCTGAAAGCGGCACTGGCCTCCGTGGGCCGTCTGGTCTGAACCCCGCCTGACGTGGTTGAACCCCGCCTGGCGTGGCTGAACCCCGCCTGGCGGGTCAGGTTCCCGGCTGACTGATCAGGCCCCGGCGAAGCGGGCGATGGCCACGAACAGGGCGGCCAGCAGCAGGATGATGTTGAGTGGCAGCGACTTGTTCTCGTGACGACGCATATGCACGACGATCGCCAGAACCTGCACGATCACGAAACCGGAGGCGGCGATCGGGGTCAGCATGGCCGCGATCCCGGTGAGCCAGGGCAGGATGAGCCCGATCGCCCCGAGGACCTCAACGATGCCGATGGCCTTCACAGAGGCGGCGGAGTAGTCGTCGACCCAGGGCAGGCTCGGCGCGAGCGCTGCCTTCGGCCGCAGGCTCTTCATGAGGCCGGCGGCGAGGTAGAGGGCGGCGAGGATGCCGGAGACGATCCAGACGGCGATGGCCATGGGGTTCCTTTTCGAGAAGGGGTGATCGGAGAGTGGAAGAACAATTCCATTTGCAGCCTAACCCATCAACTGGAGGAACAATTCCACTTGGTAGACTGGCGTGGATGAGCACTCCCGCCGAGCACGACGAGCGCCCCCTGCGAGCCGACGCGGCCCGCAACCGGGAGGCCATCCTCTGCGCGGCCGGAACGGCGCTCGCCGAAGAGGGGTCCGACATCTCGCTCGAGGAGATCGCCCGGCGGGCGGGCGTCGGCGTCGGAACCGTCTACCGGCGGTTTCCCACGCACGACGCTCTGATCGAGGCCGTGCTCGACGAGAAGATGACCGCGTACGCCGACCGCACCGAAGCCGCCGCCGAACGGGCGCTCGTCGAACCGGCCGAGGCTTTCGCCGCCTACATCGGGTTCATCGTCGACCAGCAGATCGACGATCGGGCCTTCGCGCAGCTGATGTGCGACCGCCCTCACGGCTCGGCCCTGTTCGCCGCGCAGCAGCATCGGGCGTTCGCGGCCACCGTGCTGCTCGTCGACCGGGCGCGGGCGGCGGGTGCGGTTCGCAGCGATCTCCACCACAGCGACCTCATCCTGTTGATCCAGGCGACCAACGGTGTGATCTCCGGCGGCGGTCCGGCGGCGGCTGAGGCGTCTCGTCGGCTCGCGCACTTCCTGCTGCAGGCGTTCCGCGTCGCGGGAAGCGAATCGGCGCCCGCCGTGCCGGCCCCGTGGTCGGGCGTCGACGGCTCGGCTCCGTGCTGACCCCCGACGCCGGCTCGCAGGCCCGCGGGCTCCGGCCTGCCCTGGTCGGGCTTCTCGCGCTGACTGCCGGGTCGTTCTTCGCCGTGACCACTGAGGTTCTTCCGGTGGGCCTTCTTCCCGCCATCGGCCGGGCGTTCTCCGTGAGCGAGTCCATCGCAGGCCTGCTGGTGAGCGTATACGCGGTGGCCGTGGCGGTGCTCGCCGTGCCGCTGACGGTCCTGACCCGGCGTTACCCGCGCAAGGCGATGCTGCTGTGCACCCTCACGCTGTACGTCGTGAGCAACGCCCTCGTGGCCGTCGCGCCGAACTTCGCCGTCGTGGCCGTCGGGCGGGCGCTCGGCGGTATCTCGCACGCCCTCTTCTTCTCGGTCTGCATCGGGTATTCCGCCCGGCTGGTGGATCGCGAGTTCATCGGCCGGGCGATGGCGCTCGTCGCGGGCGGAATCTCGGGCGGCCTCATCCTCGGCGTTCCCCTGCTCACTTCGCTCGGAACGGTGCTCGGCTGGCGTTCCGCTTTCGGCGCGCTGGCGATCCTCACCGCGTTGACGACGGTCGGAATCGCGGTCGTGCTGCCCGGCGTGGGCAACGAGAATCCGCCGCCCGGAAACGGCACCCACCAGGGTCGGCGCCGCCTGGTCGCCGTGGTCACGGCGAACGGCGTGGCCTATCTCGGTCAGTTCGTGCTCTACACGTACATCGCGGTCGTCTTGCTGGGTGCGGGCTCTGCGGATGCGGCGATCGGCCCGCTCCTGATCGGTATCGGAGCGTGCGGGCTGCTCGGCCTCTGGTTCGGTGCTGCCACGTTCGACCGTTCGCCGCGCTGGAGCGGTGTCGCGGTGATCGGCGTCGCCGCGCTCGGGATGATCGGGGTGGGCCTGGGGTATCCGTCGTTCGTAGCCGTGCTCCTGGCCGCCGCGGTGTGGAGCGCGGCCTACGGGGCCGCGCCTTCGTTCTTCCAAGCCGCTTCGGTGCGCACCCACGCGACCTCCCCCGAGATCGCCGGCGCCTGGGTGAACACGACGAGCAACATCGGCATCGCCGGTGGGGCGGCCATCGGCGCGGTCACCCTCGACGCGGCCGGCGCCGGCGCCCTGCCCTGGGTCGGCGCTGCACTCATGGTCGTCGCCCTCGCCATCACGGCGACAGCGCGCGGCGCCTTCCCGTCGCGCCTCTGACGCCGGCCGCCGGGCTCATTCCCCGCCCCACGCCGGAGACCTGTCCTGCGCATATCGGATGCGGTCGTTGCCGACCCCTTGCGGCACCATCGGCCAGACCAGGGCGTCCGCGCTGACGACGAAGTCGATCACCACCGGTCGGTCGTCGATCGTGAGGGCTCGACGGATGGCGTCGTCGACCTCCTCCGCGCGGGTGACGCGCTCGCCGTGGGCGCCGTAGGCCTCGGCCATTCGAACGAAGTCGGGGATGTGCTCGCTGCCGTGCCCGGTGTTCAGCTCGGATTGGGAGTATCGGCCGTCGTAGAACAGGTTCTGCCACTGCCGGATCATCCCGAGCGACGAGTTGTTGATGAGTGCCACCTTGATCGGGATGTGCTCGAGCAGGCAGGTCGCCAGCTCCCGGTTCGTCATCTGGAAGCAGCCGTCCCCGTCGATCGCCCAGACGACACGGTCGGGCTCGCCCAGTTTCGCTCCCATCGCGGCCGGAACGGCGTATCCCATCGTTCCGGCCCCGCCGGAGGTGAGAAAGCTGCGCGGCCGCTCGAAGGGGATGAATTGGGCCGCCCACATCTGGTGCTGGCCGACGCCGGTCACGTAGACCGCCTCGGGGCCGGTGAGCTCGGCGACCCGTCGGATGATGTGCTGGGGGCTCAGCAGCCCGTCCGAGGTGGGTTCGAAGCCGAGGGGGTAGTCGGCGCGCAGCCGGTCGAGCCGCACCCACCACGACGTCAGATCGGGGGAGTCGCCCGCGGCGAGGTTCGCCTCGACCTCTTCCGTCAGTGCCGGGATGACGGCGGCGAGGTCGCCGACGATGGGCACGTCCGCGTGGCGGATCTTCGAGATCTCGGCCGGGTCGATGTCGATGTGCACGACTCGGGCGCCCGGGGCGAAGGCGGCCGGGTCACCGGTCACCCGGTCGTCGAACCGCGCGCCGAGGGCGATGATCAGGTCGCTCTCCTGCAGACCGAGGACCGCAGGCACGCTGCCGTGCATGCCCGGCATCCCGAGGTGGTGGGGGTGCGAGTCGGGGAACGCGCCCCGCGCGGTCAGCGTGGTGACGACCGGCGCGCCGGTCAGCTCGGCGAGCCGGCGCAGGGCGGCGGACGCCCGGGCCCTGATCACCCCGCCGCCGACGTACAGCACGGGGCGCTCGGCATCCGCGAGGAGCCGCGCCGCCTGACGGGCCTTGGGGCGGTGGGTTTTCGCCGGCGGCCGGTAGCCGGGCAGGTTCACGACGGGCGGCCAGGCGTGCACGGCTGTGCCCTGCTGGGCGTCTTTCGTGATGTCTACGAGGACCGGCCCGGGGCGACCGGTCCCTGCGATCTCATAGGCGCCCGCGATCGCCGACGGGATGTCCTCCGTGCGAGTGACGAGCATCGAGTGTTTGGTGATCGGCAGCGTGATCCCGACAATGTCCGCCTCCTGGAACGCATCCGTGCCCATCAGCTCGCTGAACACCTGGCCGGTGATCACGAGGAGCGGGACGGAGTCGAGAAAGGCGTCGGCGATGGCGGTGACGAGGTTTGTCGCCCCCGGGCCCGAGGTGGCGATCGCCACCCCGACGCGGCCGGTCGCCGCCGCATAGCCTTCGGCGGCGTGCCCGGCATCCTGTTCGTGGCGCACGAGGATGTGGCGGATGCGGTCCTGCGCCGGTAGCGCGTCATAGATCGGGATCACCGCACTGCCGGGTATGCCGAAGATGTCGGTCACCCCCAGCCGGGCGAGGGTGCGCAACACGGCGACCGCGCCGGTCATCTCGACGGTCGAGGGCGGAAGGGCGGGCGGGGTCGCCGTCGTCGACGGTGTGTGCGGCAGTTCTGGGGGCGTGTGCGGGTGTTCCGGGGTCATGGAGGCGTCCTTGTTCGTGACGAGCGGGGAGGCGCGGCTCCGGCAGCGCTGACGGGCGTGCGGGGAGGGGCCGAGGGGAAGCCAGGTTTGTGGCGTGCGGGCCATCGCCGGGCGGCGAACGGCACGCCGGACGGCCCGAACGACTGGGACGGGATCCGGCGGCGGCGGGACGGGCCGTTTCGGACCATCCCCGCCGAGGCAGACCGGGAAGGAGTCATCCGGTCCGTGTGACTGACATCGACTGGGGACGGTTGTGCCGCCGGAACATCGATGTCGACACTGTACTCCGTCGTGTCCGGTCCTTGTGTTCGACGGCTAATGCCATTAGCTTAAAGGCTATGAGTTGCGCTGATCAGAGAGTCTTCGTCACCCTCTCGGACGTCGGCCGGAGGTCACATGCCTAGGGCCGGGCTCACCCGGGCCGTCGTGACCGAGGTCGCGATCGAGCTGGTCGACGAGGGCGGCGCATCCGGATTCGACCGGCTCACGCTCGCTGCCGTCGCGGGTCGGGCCGGGGTGGCGGTGCCCAGCCTCTACAAGCACGTCGGCTCCCTTTCCGATCTGCGCCGCCTGGTGGCGACCGAATCGGTGGGCGAGCTCTCGCGGGTGATCGCCGGTGCAACCATCGGCCGTTCGGGTACGGAGGCGCTCGAGGCCGCGGCGGATGCGATGCGCGCGTTCGCCCACGCGCATCCCGGCCGCTACTCGGCGACCCAGGTCGCGCCGGATCTCGCCTCGCCCGACGACGCGGAGCTCGCCGCCCGGGGTGCTGAGACCATCGCCGTGCTCGCCGGCGCTCTGCGCGGGTTCGGTCTTCCCGACTCGGACACCGTCGATGCCATCCGGATGCTGCGCAGTGCCGTGCACGGTTTCGTCATGCTCGAGCTGGGGGGCGGGTTCGGCCTCCCGGACGATCTCGACCGCAGCTTCCACCGCCTCATCGCCGGCGTCATCGCCGGCATCGCCGCCCTCCGCTGAAACGCCGTTGAGGGGCCGCTGAACCGCCGTTGAGGGGCGGCACATCCATCTGAAATCCGGGGATCTCGATGGATCTGCCGCCCCTCAACGAGACAGGAGAGCGGGAGAGCGCGGGGCTCAGCCGCGGGCGCGGCGCGAGCCGTTCCCGCGCTGGGTGCTGCCGCCGACCAGGCTGCCGACGCGGAGGCCGCCGCCGGCGTTCGAACCGTTGCCGCCGCGCGACTTGCCGCCCCGCGACGAACCCTGCGAACCCTGCGACGAGCGCTGTGCGCCGCCGGCCGAAGAACCGGCCGAGGTCGCTGCGGTCGCCGGCCGGCCGGAACGGTCGCGACGCGGGCGACCGGCGCCTGCCTCCGCGTTCCGTCCACCGTTGCCGCCGTCGCGACCGCCGCCGCCGTTGCCGCCGTCGCGACCGCCGCCGCCGTTGCCGCCGTCACGACCGCCGTTGCCGCGGCCACTGCCGCGTCCGCCGCCATTGCCGCGACCGCCGTTGTCGGAACCGTCGCGGGCCGCGCGCTTGCGCTGGGCGTTGGCGCCCTGCGAGCGGCCGCCGCCGCCGTTGCCGCCGCGCGGGTTCTCCTCGCGGGGAACGGGCTTGACGAACGCGGCAGTCTCGCCGACCAGCTTCGCGACGGCGGGCGAACCCGCCTCGACGGTCTGCGGCTTGGCATCGATCGCGGCCTTGCGCAGCAGGGTCTTCACATCGGACTTCTGACTGGGCAGCATCACCGTCACCACGTCGCCGGAGCTGCCGGCGCGGGCGGTGCGGCCCGAGCGGTGCAGGTACGCCTTGTGCTCCATGGGCGGGTCGACGTGCACGACGAGCTCGACGTTGTCGACGTGGACGCCGCGGGCCGCGACATCCGTGGCGACCAGCACGCGCACATCCCCGGCGCCGAACGCGGCGAGGTTGCGGTCGCGGGCCACCTGCGAGAGGTTGCCGTGCAGATCGACCGCGGGGATGCCCGAGGCGGTCAGCTGCTTGGCCAGCTTCTTGGCGTGGTGCTTCGTGCGGGTGAAGAGGATGCGGCGGCCGAGGCCGGAGGCCAGCTTCTCGACGAGATCCTTCTTGCCTTCGAGGGTCTCGACCTCGAACACGTGGTGGGTCATCGCATCCACGTGGCTGGTGGCCTCGTCGACCGAGTGCAGCACCTCGTTCTGCAGGAAGCGCTTGACGATCTTGTCGACGCCGTTGTCCAGCGTGGCCGAGAACAGCAGGCGCTGACCGCCGGTGGGGGTCTTGTCGAGGATGCGCGTCACCACGGGCAGAAAGCCGAGGTCGGCCATGTGGTCGGCTTCGTCGAGAACGGTGATCTCCACCGCGTCGAGCGAGACGAAGCCCTGTTTCATCAGGTCTTCGAGGCGGCCGGGGCAGGCGACGACGATGTCGACGCCGTCGCGCAGGGCGGCGACCTGACGCTGCTGCGAGACACCGCCGAAAATGGTCGTCGATTTGAGGCCGTAGGCGTCGGCGAGCGGCTGCATGGCTGCCGAGATCTGGGTGGCGAGTTCGCGCGTCGGGGCGAGCACGAGACCGAGCGGACGCCCGGCGCGGCGCTTGCCGCCGGCGAGCTTGCCGCCGAGGCGCGCCACCATCGGCAGCGCGAACGCGATGGTCTTGCCCGAGCCGGTCTTACCGCGGCCGAGCACGTCGCGCCCGGCGAGCGTGTCGGGCAGGGTGTCGGCCTGGATGGGGAACGGCTCGGTCTTCCCGTCGGCCGCGAGAACGGCGACGAGCGGCGCGGGCACGCCGAGGGAGGAGAAGGTGGTTTCAGACAAGGGTGGTGCCTTTCGGGGCATCGTGACCCCGTGCATCCGCGGGTCGCACTCGTGCGGCGCCTCGGTCGGGGGTGAAATGGCGAAGGTGCCGTGCGGCACGATCGTTCGCCGTAGAAAAGTTCGACGGCCGCGGGGCGGGTGCCCGGCGCGGCGCGAGGTGCGTTCTGCGACGCAGGGAGTCCCTCGTGGACTCGCAAGTGACACCAGTCTACAGGATGGACCTCCGAGCGCTCTCCAGGGTTGGGGTCGTAGACTGTCGGCCCGGTAACGAGAGGGTGGTTTGCGTGCTGGAATCGGAACTCGAACGCGAGCGCAGCATCGTGGCCGGACTGTATCGACGACTCGACGAACTGCGCGCCGAGACCGAGGAACGCCTCATCCGTGTGCGTCGCGAAAGCGTGGGCGGCAACCACCAGGCCCGCAGCGAACGGGATGCGTTCGCACGGCTCTACGAAGACCAACTCGGCCAGTTGCGCGAGGTGGATGCGCGGCTGGTGTTCGGCCGGCTGCTGCTCGAGCAGCCCTCCGACGGTTCGGCGCACCGATACATCGGCCGCATCGGTTTGCGCGACGACGACCAGCGTTCGCTGCTCGTCGACTGGCGGGCGCAGCAGGCGAGCGCGTTCTATCAGGCGACCGCGAGCGAAAGGATGGGGGTGCGCGCCCGCCGGCATCTCACCATGACCGGCCGCCAGGTGGTGCGCGTCGACGACGAAGTGTTCGACGAGGCTCTGCTCGGCGCGGGGGGCGGCGCCGACGGCGCGGAGGTCATCCAGGGCGAGGGCGCATTGATGGCTGCCCTGACCACGCAGCGCACGGGCCGGATGCACGACATCGTCGCCACGATCCAGGCCGAGCAGGACCGCATCATCCGTTCCGACCTGCGCGGCGCCCTCGTCGTGCAGGGCGGGCCGGGCACGGGCAAGACCGCCGTCGCCCTGCACCGCGCCGCCTATCTGCTGTATGCGAACCGCCAGCGGCTGAGCGCATCCGGTGTGCTCGTCGTCGGCCCGTCGGTGGCGTTCCTGCGCTACATCGAGGCCGTGCTGCCCTCGCTCGGCGAGACGGGGGTGGTCATGCAGACGCTCGGCGAGCTGTTCCCGGGGGTGGAGGCCACCGTCGAGGACGAACCGGAGGCGGCCCGGTTGAAGGGGTCGGCCACGATGGCCCGGTTGCTGTCGCGCGCCGTGCGGTCGCGGCAGCGCGTGCCGGCCGAGGCGCAGACCATCGACATCGACGGCGAGAAGCTGGTGGTGGAACCCGATCTGATCGCGCGGGCGCTCGGCCGTGCCCAGCGTGGGGGGAAGCCGCACAACGTCGCACGGGTGACGTTCGTGAAGGCGGCCCTCGGTGAGCTGGTGGGCACGCTCGCCGCCCAGTTGCGTGCCGGTGGTTCGACGGTCGACGAGGCCGATGTGAAGGTGCTGCGCGAAGATCTGCGCACCTCCTACGACGTCCGGGTGATGTTGAACACGGCCTGGCTCCCGCTCACACCCCAGAAGCTGCTTCAAGACCTGTACGCCCGCCCGGCCTGGCTCGCCGAGCTCACCCCGAGGTGGAGCGACGCCGAACGCGCGGCGCTCGCCCGCGACCGCTCGGCGCCGTTCACGGTCAGTGATGCTGCTCTGCTCGACGAGGCCGCTGAACTGCTCGGGCCGTTCCCCGGCAAACCGGATGCAGGCGCGCGCGAGCGGGACCGCCAGCGCAAGCGCGACCTCGAGAACGCCCGGGCCGCCATCAAGAACATGGGCGTGGAGGGTCTGGTGAACGCCGAGCAGCTCGCCGACGGGTTCGCCGAGCAGGTCGACAACGGCACCACCGCTGAGCGCGCCGCCGCCGATCGCACCTGGACCTACGGTCACGTCGTCGTCGACGAGGCGCAGGAGCTCTCCCCGATGCAGTGGCGGGTGCTCGTGCGCCGCTGCCCGATGAAGTCGTTCACGATCGTCGGCGACATCGCGCAGGTGGGCTCGGCAGCCGGCGCGACCGGCTGGGCCGAGGCATTGACCCCGTCGTTCAAGGATTCCTGGCGTCTGGAGGAGCTCACGGTCAACTACCGAACACCGGCGCAGATCACCCGCGAAGCCGAGCGGCTGGCCGAGGAGGCGGGCCTGCCGATCACCCGCACGCGTGCCGTGCGCGAGGGCGAGTGGCCGATCCGCCGGGTGACCGCCGACGGCGCGGGGCTGGCCGAGGCCGTTGCACTGGCCGTTGCGGCGGACCGTGCGATCGACGCCTCGGGCACCGTGGCCGTGATCGCGCCGGCCGCTCATGTGGAGGCCGTCGCCGGTGCGGTCGAGTCGCGGTTCGGCGACCACGCCGCCCGGGGTGCCGCCGGCCTCACGCGTGCGATCGCCGTGCTCACCGGCTACGAGGCGAAGGGTCTCGAGTTCGACGCCGTGGTGCTGGCCGACCCGGATGCTTTGGCCGCGGAATCCCCGCGCGGTGCCGCATCCCTCTACGTGGCGATGACCCGCCCCACGCAACGCCTCACCCTCGTCTCCCCCTCCTGAGCCTGAACGGAGAAGTCAGGGGCGGGCGTAGCGTTCGCCGACGGGGATCTCGGTGGCGAGCGTATTGCCCGCCTGAGCGAGCGGGCAGGCCCACGCGGGATCGTAGGCGCAGCTCGGGTTGTAGGCGAAGTTGAAGTCGAGCACCAGCGTCGCCTCACCGTCTGAGGCGTCGATGCCGAGATCGGCGCCCTTGACCGTGTCGATGAGATAACGGCCGCCGCCGTAGGTTCCTCCGGGGCGGCCGGCGAGAGCATCCTTCACGGGCACGAACAGCCCGCCCCCGTATGAGCCGAGGCGCCAGACATCGAGAGTTCCCGCCAGTGGAACGCGCACCGTGCCGAGCAACTCGAACGGCACGGTTCCGTCGGTGCCGGTCTCCACCTCCATCCGTCGCGGCTCGGTCGCCGGAATGATCGGCACCTCATAGCGCCACTCGGGGTCGTATGCGACCACCGGCAGGCCGGTGAAGCCCGCACGATCGGCTTCCAGCAGCGGACTCGCGGGATGCGAGGCGAAGAGGTCGTCGCGGCAGGAGACCCAGTGATCGTGCGCCGTGGCCGGGTCGGTGGCGGCCAGCCGCCGAACGGATGCGTAGAGACCGAAGACGCGGCGCCGCCAGTCGGCCGTCTGCACCGCGGTGACGGCGCGCGAGGCGGCAGGATGCGGGCCTTCAGTGCTCATCGGGCTTTCAGTGCTCATCGGGCTGTCAGTGCTCATCGTGGGCCTTCCAGATTCGCGGGCGGGTCGTACGCCCAGGTGGGGGCGAGCCGGCGCAGGCGCATCCCGCGCCACTGCCAGAACGCCCAGAGGGTGTACCAGGCGACAGGGGTCAGCACGCCGGCGCGC
This sequence comes from Leifsonia poae, assembly GCF_020009625.1. Taxonomy (NCBI): domain Bacteria; kingdom Bacillati; phylum Actinomycetota; class Actinomycetes; order Micrococcales; family Microbacteriaceae; genus Leifsonia; species Leifsonia poae. Next base: position 1,646,775 of record NZ_JAIHLP010000002.1, on the reverse strand, counting down.
ACGAGGAGCCGATCGCGGTAGAGCGTGCGCATTCGGCCGTCCGGGCCGGGCCCGGACGGGTCTGGCGAGATGGCCATGCGGTGGTCGAGGTGCGGCAGAGCGGCGAGCAGCCCGCCGGTTCCGCCGCCGCTGTCGCGCAGGATGCGGACGCCGGGCTCGCGCGCACCGAGGACGCTCAACCGCACCGCCTGTGTACCCACGGTGACCGCGCCGAGAGCGCGCACGCGCAGCCGGTACTCGCGTTCGGCCCAGACCGCCGGCAGTCCGGCGGGCTCGTCGGAACGGAAGTCGAGCCAGGGGAGCGCCACCTCGCGGAAAGCCGTCGGGCTCTGCAGTGCGCGCCACGCCGCGTCCGGGTCGCAGTCCAGAACGAACTTCAGCAGCACGCGCATGCTGCAAGTCTCGCTCATCCGCGTATCGTCTGACCCGCTCGGCGCGAATCCGTGAGGCGATCAGCAGGCGGCGGCCCGCTCCAGCAGCAGGGTGCGCTCCCGCTGGTTCGCCGTGAGTGCGGCCGCGCGCTCGAACTCCTGCCGGGCCTCCGCCGTTCGCCCGAGCCGGAGGAGCAGGTCCGCTCGCACGCTCGGGAGCAGGTGGTATCCGCTGAGGGCGCCGTCGATGACGAGACGGTCGACCAGGTCGAGACCGGCCTGCGGGCCAGAGGCCATCGAGAGGGCGACCGCCCGGTTGAGCTCGACGACCGCCGACGGCATCAGCTCGGCGAGGGCGCCGTAGAGCGCGACGATTTCGTCCCAATCGGTGGCCTCGGCGTGGGGCACGGTGGCGTGGCAGGCGGCGATGGCGGCTTGCAGGGCGTATGGTCCTCGGCCGCGACCGAGCCGCTCCGATCGCGCCAGGGCCGCGACGCCGCGACCGATCAGGATGCGGTCCCAGCGCGACCTGTCCTGGTCTTGCAGCAGCACCGGCTCGCCCGCTGCGGTGGTACGCGCTCCGAGTCGCGACGCCTGGAACTCCATGAGGGCGACGAGTCCGTGGACCTCGGATTCGCGTGGCGTCAGCTCGGCCAGTACCCGGCCGAGACGGAGGGCTTCCCAGCAGAGCGAGGGACGCATCCAATCGTCGCCGGCGGTGGCCGCGTACCCTTCGTTGAATATCAGGTAGATCACTTCGAGCACCGAACCCAGCCGTGCCGGGAACTCGGCGCGCTCGGGCACCTCGAACGGAACCCGAGCCGCCGAGAGCGTGCGCTTGGCCCGCACGATCCGCTGCGCGATGGTCGACGGAGGCACCAGGTAGGCGCGGGCGATCTCTCCGGTGGTGAGGCCGCCGAGCAGTTTGAGCGTGAGCGCCACCCGCGCCGGCCGCGTGAGCACCGGGTGGCAGGAGACGAAGACGAGGCGCAGCAGATCGTCGTCGATCGGTTCGTCGACGGTTCGGGCGGGATCGCCCGCATTCTGCTCGGCGGCGAGGTCGTGCGCGAGCTGCGCGTAACGGTCGCTCAATCGCTCCTGGCGTCGCCAGCCGTCGATCGCCCGGCGTTTGGCCACCGCGGTGAGCCAGGCGCCCGCATTGCGTGGAACGCCTTCGCGCGGCCACTGTTCCAGAGCCGCCACCAGCGCATCCTGGGCGAGTTCTTCGGCCCTGCCGACATCGCCCACCAGGCGGGCGAGCACCGCGATCAGCCGGCCGGACTCGATGCGCCACACGGCCTCGACCGTGCGCCGCGCCTCGGCGGTCGCCCCTTCGCCGTGGCCGGTCACCGTTCGAGCCCTCTCACGCCGTGCGCGGCTCGCCGCCGTCTTCGCGCCACTGCCTCTCCTGTTTGACGGAGCCGTGCTCCTGATCGAACTCGGCGATGTCGTAGATGCGGCGCACCTGAACCGACCCGCTGGTGAGTGGCACGCGGCGCGCCCACTCGAGCGCTTCCTCCTTGCCGGCTGTCTGGATGATCCAGAACCCGGCGATGAGCTCCTTCGTTTCGGTGAAGGGACCGTCGACGACTGTGCGATCGTCGCCGGAGTACTCCACGCGTGCGCCCTCGGAGCTCGGATGCAGGCCCTCGCCGGCGAGGAGCACGCCCGCCCCGATGAGCTTCTGGTTGTATTCCCCCATCGCGGTGAGATCGGCGTCGCTCGGGGCGGCCCCCGACTCGGTCTTCTCGTCGCCGGTGAGGATGAGCATGTATTTCATGACGGTGTCTCCTTGCTGTGCCGGGCGGGATCGCCCTCGACTTCACGTCGAACGGCCGCGACCGTTTTCGACGGGGTGGGCGGATGCGTCACACCACAAGTCTTGCGCGGGATCGGCCGTCGGCGCCCGTTCCGTGCCGTCGGTGTCGCCCGGATGCGCTACAACTGGAGCATGGCCATCCGGTTCTGGCTCGGCGTCGTGCAGCGCGAACACGTGCTGCGCGGGGTCGCGGGCGGGTTCGCGCAGGTGAACCACGGCGCAAAAGCGCCCCTTCTGCGGATGAACACCGCCGATGGTTTCGTGTACTACTCGCCGAAGACCTCCTACCCCGACGGCGACCCGCTCAAAGAGTTCACCGCGATCGGCCGCGTCGCCGATGACGAGGTCTTCCAGGCGACGCAGGGGCCGAGTATGACCGGTCCGGCCGGCGATTTCATGCCCTGGCGGCGCCGCATGGAGTGGGAGCACGAGGCCGAAGCTGCGCCCATCCGGCCCCTGATCCCCGTGCTCGAGTTCACCCGTGAGAACCCGAACTGGGGATATCAGCTGCGCCGAGGCCTCATCGAGATCTCGCGGCACGATTTCGAGGTGATCCGGCAGCAGATGCGCCGCCCGTCACCGGACGACCCGCGTGCAGTCGCGGCTGGGAGGGCGCGCTCGCGTCGGGCTACGATGGCCCGGTGACCCTGCCTGCCGCCGCCCAAGCCAAGTATCAGATCCGCTTCGACTGGGGGGTGGAGGGCGCCGCCGCCGTCTGCTCCGATGCCGATGTCGTGGTATGGGTGGATGTGCTTGCGCCGCCGGAAGCCGGCCTGAACGATCCCCTGCCCGGCGTCGCGCCGGAAGCCCTGCTGCTCGCCGGCGGGTTGACGAACGCCACAGCGGTGGCGCAGCGAATCCTCGATGAGCAGGTGCGGCTCGGCCGCCGGGCGCTCGTCTCGATCGTCGCGGCGGGGGAGCCGGCCGAGCGGAGCGGGTCGCGTTTCGCCGTCGAGGATCTGCTCGGCGCCGGCGCAGTGGTCGACGCGCTCGCCGGGGTCGGCATCGACTACAGCTCGCCGGAGGCGGCCGCGGCCTGTGCCGCGTTCTCGGGTCTGCGCGGCGCTGTCGCCCACCTGCTCACCGCGTCGGTGTCGGGTCAGCAGCGGATCGCATCCGGTCTCGCACCCGCCGAGGTCGCCCCGTTCGGCCGGCTCGGGTCGGTGAGTGCTGTGACGGTTCTCCGAGCCGGCCCCGACTCGGAATGATCGGCGGACGCTTCGCGTTCGCTCTCCCAGGAGGTTTCATCATGAAGGCTGTTCTGAACGACACCGTGATCGCCGAGGCTCCGGAGTCGGAGCTCATCCGCATCGAAGGCAATTGGTATTTTCCGCCGGCGAGCGTCAACGCCGACCTTCTCGAGAAGAGTGACACGCCGTACACCTGTCCGTGGAAGGGCGAGTGCCAGTACTTCTCAGTGAAAGACGGGGATGCGCTCCTACAGGATCGCGCGTGGAGCTACCCGACCCCGTACCCGACCGCGTTCGACCGGGTCGGCCAGGACTTCAGCAACTATGTGGCGTTCTGGAAAGACGTGCAGGTGGTCGAGTAGTCGGCGATTCGCATGGCGCCCCTCCTTCTTCTGGAAGGAGGGGCGTTGTCGTTTCGGGCATGGCTCGGCAATCGGTCCGCATTTTGGGGACTGTACCCACAAAGTGGGGTACGGAATTTTCCCACGGCACGCGTCCGAGTCGATATACATGAATAACGGAAGCAACTCCCGGAACCCGATCCAGGAGTAGCCCCGAGGGGGATTGACCCGGTTGCCCTCGTGCGCGCTCACCCGGCTTCCGTGGACCCGAAAACCCGATTTCGTGACCCGTTCAGCACACAGCCCTGCCCGAAAACGCCGCACCACCCGAGGAAAGCACCGCGACTCGCACGCGGTCGCCACGTGGCGACTCAAGCGCCTCGGCGCCGTGTCGATCGCCCTCGTGGTCGCCCTCGTCGGCGGCACCGTCCTCACCGGTCCGGCGCTGGCCGCTCCGGCGGCCGCATCGCTCACCGTCGACAAGAAGGTCGATGGCAAGGATGCGATCACCGTCGGAACGGGCGACGAGTTCACCTACTCGATCCTCGTCGGGTGTGACGACTCGGACTGCGTCGACGCGAAGCTCGTCGACCCGCTGCCGGCCCAGTTCGCCGGGTTCGACATCCTCGAGAGTTCGGTGACCCCGAGCTCGCAGCCCGCGACGAAGACGTTGGACGGATGCTCGACGACGGTCACGCCGGACTGCACCCTGACCGTGCTGTTCCAGCAGTCCGTCGCGGGCGGCGTCGGCATTGCGGCCGGAGGGACGTACCGGGTCAGTGTGACGCTCAAGGCACCGCAGAACCTCGCGCCGTCGTGGACCTACAACAACGTCGTCGTCCCGAACACCGCGACGGCGACCTCGACCACGGCCGACACCAAGAGCGACTCGGCCGACGTGACCGTGAGCATCCCGGTGACCGTGGACGGAACGGTCGGCAAGACCTGGGCACCCGCGAACCAGCAGTTCGCTCCCGGAGCGGCCTCCACCATTACACTCACCGACCAGAACACGTCCAATGTGCCGGCGTCGACCCTCACCGTTCAAGACCCGACGGCGGCCGCCGACGGCGCCACCGCCCTCGACGCGGGCAACCCGTTCGCGCTCGTCGACTTCACCGGATTCGGCGCTGTGAGCCTTCCGGCCGGCGCCGACACCGTCCAGGTCGACGCATACGTCTTCGACACCGCCACCGGCGCGTGGAAATGGCAGACCGGGCCGCCCACCGCAGCCGCCGACATCCGTCTGCCCGATGGCGTGGATGCCTCCGCCGTCGCCGGGCTGCGTTTCACCTACGCCGGCACCACCGGTGCCACCATCGCTGCCAGGGGCGCTTCAGGCAGTGTCGCCTTGATGGTGGCTCAGCGGGCCGAGAACCGCATCACCGGCACATCGCTCGTCACCGGAGGCACCGTCACCAACAAAGTCACCGGCACGGTCGCCGTTCCGGGTGAGACACCTGTCTCGCACACGGCGCAGGCGCCGTACACGATCGGCGCGCTGAACGTCGTGGTGAGCGCCGGCAAGACGATCACCCCGAGCCGCATCCCGGCCGGCACCGAGGCGACCGCGGCGATCTCGGGCAAGAACGACTCCAACGGTCCGCTGACGACATTGACGCTCAGCGACCTCGACTACTTCACTGAGACCCTCACCTTCGGCGGCTTCCTCGCCCCGATCTCGTATCCGACCGGCGCGACCGGTGCGACGGTCACGTGGCACTTCTCCAACGGGAACACGATCTCGATGCCGGTGCCCGCGGGCGCGACGCCGACGGCGCCACCCGCTCCTGGCTCCTCCCACCTCACCGGGTTCGTGCTCGGCTACACGGGCTCGATCGGCATCGGGGCCGTCGCGAGCGCGCAGTTCGGCATCGCACCGCTGGCCGACTATGTCGCTCCCGAAGACAGCCCTGCCGATGTGGTCAACACGCTGGCCGTTCAGGGCACCAACCCGGCCGGAACCGCGACCACGCCGGCGACCGCGCCTCTGAAGATCTTCTCGCCCGACATCTCTCTGCAGCTGTCCAAGAAGATCTCGCCGACCGGTGCCGTCGCCCCCGGGGCGACCGTCGTGGCGCAGCTCCCCACAACGACCTCCACCGACTCCGCATTCGTGAAGCCGACGAAGATCGTGGTCGAGGATGTCTGGCGGCCGGGCGAGAGCGCCGACTTCTTCAACGCCTTCAACCCGATCGCCATCGCACCGACCCAGGTTCCGCTCGGCTCGACGATGCGAGTCGAGTACTCGACCGACGGCGGCGCCAGCTACGTCACGCTCGCCACCGTCGACGCCACCGCCGCCGCGCAGATCTACCGCGGCGATCTGCCTGCGGCACTCATCGGCGACATCACCGGACTGCGTTTCACCTTCGAGAAATCCGACGGCTTCGCCCAGGGCACCACGGTGAGCCCGAACTTCATCGCGCAGGCCCGCGCCGATCTGCGCGCCGGCGGCACGCCGACCTCTGTGCCTGACGCCGGACCGACCAGCTACGAGAACGAGGGCAAGGCAACCGGAACCGGGGCGGTGACGGGCGCGCCGCCCGTGGTCAGCAAAGAGGTCGACGCCACCGCCGACGCCTCCATCGAGACCCACACTGGCGACGGCTCCCTGATCGCCGCCAAGCACTGGACCAAGCCCGACCTCACCGGGTCACTCAGCCAGCTCGACTCCCAGTCGGGCGAGAAGGCCGGAACAGTGCTCGCCTGGGGCGTCACCGATCTCGGCTACAGCTCGGTGACGGTCACCGACCCCTCGGCCGATCAGGACCATCCCGAGAACACCGTGTTCAACGCGTTCGACCTGACCGCGGTCGCGCCCGTCACCTTCTCCGCCCAGCCGCTGCTGCAGTGGGATGCTGTGTCCGCCGTCGAGCTGTTCGAGAACGGTGCGTGGGTGGTGCTGCCGGCGCCAGGCGGCAGCTGGATGAGCACATCCGGATTCAAAGGACACGTTCTGACCACCGCGGAGTCGGCCGCCACCACCGGCGTCCGTCTCACCGTCGTGCCGAACGACGCCGCCCGCGCCGCAAGCGCCGACCCGCTGGCCCCCTCGGCCGGCTCCGGCATCGCCACCGTGTCGTCGGACCAGACCCGCAGCTTCGGTCTGGTCTGGCAGCTGCGCAACGTGGTGCGGGTCGACAGCTCCCCGTCGCACCGCTGGGTGACCGCCGACCGCGTGTTCAACGACCCCGAGGCGGGGTCGATCTGGAACCGCAGTTCGGTCTCCGGCGTGCGCAATGGAGCGGGCGTGGGCCCGGTGAACGCGCAGGACGAGATCTCCCTCGTCGACCAGCCGCCCCTCGTCGACCTCGTCAAGACGAGCTCCCGTCAGACGGTCGTCGTGCCGAAAGCCGGTGATGTCGACGCCGGCGACTATCCGACGAACGACTTCACCATCACCGCGACGAACGCCTCTGCCTCGCGCGCCTCGTACATCCGGGTGACCGACCCCGCCCCCTGCGACAGCTCATCGATGGGCGACTGCCTCTCGGCCCCCGACCGCTGGACGGCCGATCCGTTCGCGGGCAAGGCGTATGCGAACACCAGCCCGTTCGAGCGCCTGAACCTCACGAAGATCACCTTCACGGTGCCCGCCGCCGACCAGGTCGACACCGCTGCCTCTCAGGTGACCCTGTGGCATCGCGCCGACGACGGCACACTCAGCACCACTGTCGTCACGATGGCGCAGGCGCAAGCCCTGGCGGCCGCCGACCTCGTCGACGTCGTGGGCGTGAGCGTTGTCTACCAGGGCACGGATCCGGCCACCGCCGGAGGGTCGATCGCCGCCGGAAGCAAGCTGGTCATGAAGCTCAGCACCCAGGTGCGGGTGACCCTGCGCAGTGCCCCGGCCCAGAACGTCACCGCGTTCGCCATCGACAACTACGCCTTCACCCAGGGCTATGACCCCGTGCTCGTGCCCTCCGGGCAGGGCTCGCAGCCGAACGACGGCGCCAACGCCGGTCTGGTCCTCAGCACGGGCGCTCTCGGCGTCAAAGCTGCGAAGACGTTCTCGCCGAGCACGCTGCTGGAGCGCGACCGCCACACGCCGGTGGCCGTGACCCTCACCGCCACGCAGGGGACTGCGACAGTTCCGACCCACCAGGTGATCGTGACGGATGACGACCAGGCGTTCTGGAACACCTTCGCGCTGACCGGGCTCTCCGCCGGCGACGTCACCCTGCCGGCCGGCGCCGACCAGGTGCGGGTCGATGTGCAGACCACGGGGGCGTCCACCTGGATCGAAGGCACCGCATCCGCCGCCGCCACGCTGCCCACCACTGCGGTCGGTGACGTGACCGGCATCCGATTCGTATTCTCGCGCGCCGACGGCGGCCTGTTCAGCCGCACCACGGTTCCGGGTGACTTCACGGCGAAGGCCGTGCTGCACCTGGCGCTGCTCGACGCCGCACGCGATGGTTCGGCGATCCCGTTCCCGAGCACATTGAGCGACACCGTCACGGCGGTCTCGCACCGCACCGACGACCCCGCTGTCTACAAGGACGCCAGTGACGACGCCACGGCCACGATGGCTCTGCGCCCCGGCACGTTCGCCCTCGACGTGGCCAAGTCGCCGGAGAACAATGTGCACACGGTGAACGTCGGCGACACCAACAGCTGGACGCTCACCTTCGCCAACACCGGCACCGGCTACCTCGACGTCAAGAACCTCGTCGACACCCTTCCGGCCTCGCTCGCCTGGGACGGGGAGACACCCGTCTTCTCCACCACGACCGGTGGAACGCTCTCGACGAGCCCGACGACCGCGTTCGACGCGGGAACCGGCGCGTTGACCCTCGCCTGGCCCACCGGCGCTGCCCGCATGTCGCCGGGTGAGAAGTTCACGGTGAAGCTCGGTCTCGTCCTGCAGCCGGGTCTCACCGGCACCGATCGTGCCGTCAACCGGTTCGTGGTCAACACGGCCCAGACCCTCGCCCAGTGCACGAACACATCCGGCAACGGGCAGGGGACCCTCCCCGGTCTCGATTCCGGCCAGTGCGGAACGAGCAACTTCGTGCAGCCGATCTCGGGTCCGTCGCTGTTCACCACGAAGGGTGTGAAAGGGGATGTCGTCGACCGAACGGTCAGCGGCGCCACCAACACCACCGACCCGAAGGCGACCTGCGCGCCCGACAAAGACGGCTACTACGTCGCGCCGTGCGCGGCCAACACCGTCGTCGGCGGAACCGACGAGTGGCGGCTGCAGGCGGTCAACAGCGGCACGGTGAGCTACGACTCGCTGGTGTTCGTCGAGCCGCTGCCGACCGTCGGCGACCGGATGCTCGCCACCGGTTCCCCGCGCGGCTCCACCTTCCGCCCGGTGCTCGACCCGGCCGCCGGCATGACCATCGACGCGCCGGCCGGAACCACGTCGCGCTGGCAGGTCACCACCACCCCGGACGTCTGCGTTGGTACCGGGTCGACGACCGCCTGGCCGGCCGACCCGACCTGCGAATCCGTGCCGTGGACGGACTCCACCGCCTTCAGTGGCGACTGGAACGCGGTGACCGGCGTGCGCGTGATCCTGGACTTCACCACCACGACGGGCCGCGTGCTCGCCCCGGGTGCCGCTGTCACGGTCAAATACCGCACGCTCGACCGCCCGGTCACGGCCGACGCTCCCGATGGCGCGCCGGTGTCTATCGCTGCCGGCCCCGCGTTCGCCTGGAACCAGTTCGGGGCCACCGCGGGCCTGACCGGCGGTGGAACGGTGCGACGGGCCCCGGTGAAGGCCGGAGTGACACTGCTCACCGGCCCGCTGCAGATCGACAAGGTCATCGACGGCAGCGCCGCGGCCAAAGCACCCGACGAGTTCCTCGCCGATGTGGCGTGCACGGTTGCCGGCGTGCCGGTCGATCTCGGGTCGTCGGCTCAACCGGTGCTGGCCAAGGCGAACGGGCTCACTGCCCGCATCGACGGCATCCCGCTCGGCGCGGAGTGCACGATCGCCGAACACGGGGATCCGGGAAGCTACGGCGAGGCCGCCCGCTCGATCTCGTCTGGGACCGTGCGCATCGCCTCCGTGTCGATGGCCGGCGTCGTTCCGGTCGATCAGACGGTCACCATCACGAACACCTACGAGTTCGGACGGTTGGCGATCAGCAAGACCGCGGCCGATCTCACGGTCGGTGTGAACGCGTCGGTCACCTACACGATCACGGTCACGAACGTGGGAGCGCTCGACGCCACCGACTTCGCTGTGACGGACACCCTGCCCGCGGGCGCCACCTTCGTCTCGGCCGACAACGCGGGTGTGGAGAACGCCGGCGTCGTCACCTGGAAGGTCACCGAGCTGAAGCGCGGCGATCAGCTCGCGGTGCACGTGACCGTGCGCTATCCCGCGGCGGGCACATTCTTCAACAAGGCCGGTGTCACCACGCCGCCGATCGGTCCGTGGAGCCCGCCGGAGGTCACCGGGGTCTGCTCCGGCGATGCCGACAACGCCTGCTCCGAAGTGGTGGTGACGCCGCCGCTCGACCCGAAGGATCCGTCCGACCCGAAGAGCGGCCTGGCGGCGACAGGCTCGAGCGGTGACCCGCTCGGAGTCGCCCTGGCGGGGGTCCTCCTCGCCATGCTCGGCGCGGCGCTCCTGCTGAGACGCCGGCGCGGACAGGCGTAACGAGCCACTCTCCCGAGACGGCGCGGACCGTGGACTACCATGTCCAGGACGGTCCGCGCCGTGGGAGGGACGCTGAGCCATGCACCGATTCCGAGTCGTCTCCACAGCCGCCCTGGCGGTGGCGGCGTTGCTGATGCTCGCGGGATGTTACTCGCCTCAGCCGACCAAGACTGTCGCCGCCACCGCATCCCCGCCGCCGCGCCCCGTGCCGACGGCGACCGGCGCGCCGGTGGCCGCCATCCCCTGGCAACCGGGAGAGGCCACGACGACCCTCGAGACCGGTCTGGATGCGCCCTGGTCGGTGGTGCCCCTGCCGAGCGGCTCGGCCCTGATCAGCGAACGTGACAGCGGAACGGTGCTCGAACGGCTGCCGCAGGGCGGAACCCGCACCGCGGGGACGGTTCCCGACGTCGTGCACCGGGGCGAGGGCGGCCTGCTCGGCCTCGCCGTACAGAAAGTGTCGGTCCCGCCGTTCCTCTACGCCTACGAGACCACGGCGAGCGACAACCGGGTCGTGCGGATGGCCCTGACCGGGGTGCCGGGAAGCTATGCGCTCGGCGCCCCCGAGCCCGTGCTCACCGGCATCCCGAAGGCCACCAACCACGACGGCGGCCGACTCGCCTTCGGCCCGGACGGGATGCTCTACGTCACCACCGGCGACGCCTCCGACCCGGCGAACTCTCAGAACCTCGCCTCGCTCGGCGGCAAGATCCTGCGGGTGACCCCCGACGGCGGTGTGCCGGCCGATAACCCGTTCCCGGGCTCGCCGGTATGGTCGTACGGGCATCGCAACCCTCAGGGGATCGGATGGGACTCCCACGGCACCATGTGGGCGAGCGAGTTCGGCCAGAACACCTGGGACGAGCTGAACATCATCAAGCCGGGCGGGAACTACGGCTGGCCCGAGGTGGAGGGCATCGGAAAAGACCCGAAGTACATCGACCCGGTGTTCCAGTGGCCGACCGACGAGGCCAGCCCGAGCGGGCTGGCGGTCGTGGGGGACACGGTCTTCCTCGCCGGCCTCGGTGGTGAGCGGCTCTGGACGGTCTGGTCGACGGCCGGGCAGGCTCCGGTCACGGCCGAATCCTTCTTCGACGGCACGTTCGGGCGTCTGCGCGACGTGGTCGCTGTCGGCGACACGCTCTGGGTGCTCACCAACAACACCGATGGGCGCGGCGATCCGCGCCGGGGCGACGACAAGCTGATCAGCGTGACGCTGGTACCGGCGCAGGCGGTGAGCCATCCCGGGTGAGCACAGCTCCCGGTCGATTTCGGCCACCCCGTACGATCTGCGCCGCGATTCCGGGTCGATCGCTGCGCGCATCCAGGGTGTTCGTCGCCCACCGAGTTAGTCTGGATCCATCCCACGCGATCTGGAGCAGAACCCTGAGCATCATCCTCGGCTACGACCCGTCCACCCTGCGCGAGCGCGTCGACCTCCGCGCGGCCGGGCTGCGCCTCGACGAACTCGGCGGCCTGCGCAGTCTCAGCGCCCTCAACGAGAAGACGGTGCTGCTCCGGCTGCTCGGCCGCCTCGACGAGGCGATGGAGATCGCCAACGAGGCCGTTCGTCAGGCGAGGTTCACCGGGGAGCGCGAACAGCTGCTTGGCGCCCGCGTGCGCCACGCGCAGGTGCTCCAGTACAGCGGCAAGCTCGATGAGGCGATCACCGAGCTCACCGGTTGCGTCGACGAGGCGAGGGCCCACGACTGGACGGCCCTCGAAGCCTTCGCCGTACAGAACCGCGGGAAGACCGCCTTCGATGCCGGCGACTACGAGAACGCCTTGGCGGATGTGACGGCCGCGGTGTTCCTGCGCGAGAAACTCGGCGCATCGCCGGGCGATATCGAGAGCTCCCTCATCGCCGTCGCCGTCGTGCAGTCGTTCCTCGACGAGAGCACGAAAGCCGTCGGAGCCGGAGCGGCCGAGCCGTCCGACCCGACCGGGGCGGGTCGTGACGGGGTGCGGTGAGGCGCGCGCTCGACGTTGGAGCGCATCCCGCGTCACCGCGTAGGATGCCGAACATGAAGGACCGGCCGGCGCTCGCGCTCCCCGAGGTGGTGGGGATCGATGGCTGACCTCGACCGTGTGCGGCATTGGGCGAACGCGCTCATCGCTCTGCACCTCGACCCGTCGGTGTGGACGTTCGATTTCGACAACGCCAAGACCCGCGCGGGTCTCTGCAACTACACGGCGAAACGCATCACCGTCTCGCGCTACCTCGCATCGCGGTACGACGACGACGAGATCCACCAGATCCTGTTGCACGAAGTGGCGCACGCGCTCGCCGGTTCCCGTGCCGGCCACGGGCCGCGCTGGCGTTCGACCGCGCTGGAGCTGGGGTATGAGGGCAAGCGTCTGCACGGCGGCGCGATCGCCGACGATCTCGCGCCGTGGGTGGGCACCTGCCCGCGTGGCCACACCCACTACCGCTATCGCAAACCGGCGCGGGCGCTCGCCTGCGGGGCCTGCTCCCGCCGGTTCGATGCGGCGAACCTCATCGCCTGGCAGCATCGCGAGGTCTCTCCGGCGAAGCGTCGGATGGCCGCCTCCGCCGCGAGCGAGTCCGGCGCCCCCGCCTGACGATCGACGACCGTCGGGCCATTCCTTCGAGTAACCAACTACTGTGGTTACATGGTCACGGAAGCGATACTCCCCCGAGGCACCGGTCAATGGGTCGAATCGACCGACGGGCCGCGCTGGTGGTTCGACGCGGGATCCCTGGCGCTCGACTTCGCCTTCACGGGCGGCGTCGACCGGGACGAACCCGGCGGGGAGACGCTCCGTGATGCCGCAGGACTGAACGATTGGCTCACCGAACGCTTCCCCGAGGTCGCACCGACCGCCGGCGACCGGGAGTTCGCGGATGCGGCGACGCTCCGCACGGCGATCGGCCGGCTCGCCCGCCGGGCCAGTCTCGACCAGCCACTGACCCCCGGCGATGTGGACGTCGTCAATCTGTTCGCCGCGACCCCCGACATCCCACCGGTGCTTGCCGGGGCGGTCGGCAGGCCGGGCGCAGCAACGCCCGGCCGCATCAAGCCCTCGGCAGTATCGCGCGAGACGCCGTGCGGCTGTTCGGGCCGCAGGCGGGTGGACGCATCCGCGAGTGCTCGGCCGACGACTGCCGGCTCATCTACCTCGACACCTCCCGGGGCGCCAACCGGCGCTGGTGCTCGATGCAGCGTTGCGGCAACCGGGCGAAGGTTCGCGCGCACCGCGCCCGGGCCGCCTCCGCCGAATAGCGGCGCGCGGGTCAGTGGCCGACGGCCACCGCATCCGCATCAGCATCCGCCACAATGGACGAGTGGACGGAACCCTCGACCTCAACAGCGACCTCGGTGAGTCGTTCGGCGCCTGGAGCCTGGGCGACGACGCCGCGATGCTTCGCCTGGTGACAAGCGCCAATGTGGCGTGCGGATTTCACGCGGGCGACCCCTCGACCATGCTCGCGACCTGCCGCCTCGCGGCCGAGAACGGCGTGGTCGTCGGCGCGCACGTCTCCTACCGCGATCTCGCCGGGTTCGGGAGGCGAACCATGGATGTTGAGCCCGGGCAGCTCCACGACGAGGTGCTGTACCAGCTCGCCGCGCTGAGCGGCGTCGCGAGGGTGGCCGGAACCTCCGTCTCCTATGTGAAGCCGCACGGTGCGCTCTACAACCGCATCGTGCACGACCGGGAGCAGGCCGAGGCGGTGGTCGCCGCCGTCGCCGCGTTCGACCTCTCGTTGCCGCTGCTGGGTCTGGCCGGCTCGTCCGTCGCCGACGCGGCCCGGGAGGTGGGGCTGCGGTTCGTGCGCGAAGCCTTCGTCGACCGCGGCTACCGGTCTGACGGCACGCTCGTTCCCCGGGGGCTGCCCGGCGCCGTGCTCGCCGGTGACGCGGCCATCGCCGACCGTGCCGTGCGCCTGGCCACGGAGGGTCTTGTCGTCGCCGACGACGGAACCGAGCTCCGCGTCGAGGTCGACTCGCTCTGCGTGCACGGCGACACACCGGGTGCCGTCGCGATGGCCGTCGCGGTGCGGTCCGCGCTCGCCGCTGCGGGTGTGCGGGTGGCGGCCTTCTGATGGCCGGCCGGCGCATCCTGCCTCTCGGCGATCGTGCGCTGCTCGTGCAACTCGACGACCGGGACGCAGTGCTCGCCCTCTACGACGTGCTCGGCCGAACCCGCCCCGCCGGTGTCGTCGACATCGTTCCGGCCGCCCGCACGATCGGCGTCACGGTCGACCCGGCGGTCGTTCCGCTGAGCGTCGTGCACGGCTGGCTGGCGAACACTGCTCCGGCGTCGGGCGCGGCCGAATCGGCGCCAACCGCCGTCGAGATCCCGGTGCGCTACGACGGGCCCGACCTGGCCACCACCTCCGAACTGCTCGGGATGCGCCCCGCCGACCTGGTTGCGCTGCACACCGGCTCGGTGTGGCGGGTGGCCTTCTGCGGTTTCGCGCCCGGGTTCGGCTACCTCGTCACCGACCACGACCGGCTGGTGGTTCCGCGCCGCGAGACACCGCGCACGACGGTCCCGGCCGGATCGGTCGGGCTCGCCGGCGAGTTCAGCGGCGTCTACCCCCGGTCGAGCCCCGGCGGCTGGCAGCTGATCGGGTCGACGGATGCGGTGCTCTGGAATGCCGCCGCCGACCCGCCCGCGCTGCTGTCGCCCGGGGCCGTCGTGCGTTTCGTGGAGGTCTCGTGAGTCTGCGCATCCTCGACCCGGGGCCGCTCGCCCTCGTGGAGGATCTCGGCCGCGCGGGGTTCGCTCACCTCGGTGTGAGCCCGTCGGGCGCCCTCGACCGCGCGGCCCTGCGCTTCGGCAACCGGCTCGTCGGCAACCCTGAAGGCACCGCCGCGCTCGAGATCCTTCTCGGCGGGTTCACCGCCCGGTTCGACAGGCCCGCATGGTTCGCCGTCACCGGAGCGAGCGGCCCGCTCGACCTCGACGGCGTCCCTTTCGACCCCAATCTGCCGGTCCGTGCTTCGGCCGGGTCGGTCGTGCGGATCGGGGTGCCGACGGCGGGGGTGCGCACCTATCTTGCGGTACGCGGCGGCATCGATGTCCCGCCGGTTCTCGGCTCCCGCGCGGGCGACATGCTCTCGGGGCTGGGCCCGGCCCCTCTCACGGCGGGCGACGAGCTCGCGGTGGGGACGCATCCGCTCGCCCCGGTCGGGCTCCTCGACTTCGCACCGGTCGACCCGCCGCCGGCAGACCGGGTGGAAGTGCGCGCCCATCCCGGCCCGCGAGCCGACTGGTTCACACCGGGAGCCATCGACGCCTTCTACAGCGAGGAGTGGGAGCTGAGCGCGGCGAGCAACCGTGTGGGCGCGCGCCTCGACCCTGTTCGGCGACCAGTCCACCTCGTCGGAGGCGACCGCCGGCCTGCGCTCCTGCTCGAACGCGCGAACGTCGCTGAACTGCCGAGCGAACCGATGGTCGCCGGCGCCGTTCAGGTCTCTCCGGACGGCCGCCCCACCGTGCTGCTGGCCGATCATCCGGTCACCGGCGGCTACCCGGTGATCGCCGTCGTCGCCGACAGCTCCCTCGACCGGTTCGCCCAGCTCCGCCCCGGCCAGCGCGTCGCCTTCCGCCACGCCTGACCGCCCGGCCCGCCTGCTCCCTGCCCCTGCCCCTGTCCTGTTCTCAGGAGAATGACCCGTCCTGTTCTCAGGAGAAATCGGCGAAACGCGACCGCGGCGTCCCTCATTCAGGACCGTGCGGTCGGGCGGCATCGAATTCTCCTGAATTCAGGAGCGGCCTGCGCCGTCGCGGAGCGGCCTGCGCCGTCGCGGAGCGGCCTGCGCCGTCGCGGAGCGGCCGGCTCAGTCGCGGCGGGTTCCGGTCTGGAAGATGCTGCGCGCGGGCGGCGGAGACGCCACGCTGGTCGCATCGGTCACGATCGGCGCGCCCGCGGTGAAGGTCGTGAGTTCGGCGCCGGCGACGGCTTTGGCGGGATGCGGTCCGCCCGCGAGCAGCCGGGGCAGCCAGTCGAGCGGCAGGGGCGCGTTCGATCCGACCAGCACCACATTGCCGAACCGGCGGCCTTTGAGCACCTGGGTCTCGGCCAGCGCGGCGACGTTGGCGACGACCGAGCCGAGGGTGGCGATCTGGCCTTTGGCGAACGCGAGCGGAGGGCCGTCGGCCACATTCACGAGCACGATACCGGCCGGGGCGAGCAGCGAGACCGCCGCCGCGTAGAACTCGGCGCTTGTCACATGCGCGGGGGTGCGGGCACCGCTGAAGATGTCGATCACCAGCAGGTCGACCGAGCCGCGCAGCCCGGCCGGGAATTTGCCGAGCACCTCGCGCGCATCCCCGTGCCGCACGCGGATCTGCCCGTAGCGCGGCAGCGGAAGGTGCTCGCGCACCAGGTCGACGAGGTCGCTCTCCAACTCGACGACCTGCTGGCGCGATCCGGGCCGCGTGTACGCCACGTAGCGGGGCAGGGTGAGCGCGCCGGCGCCCAGGTGCACGGCGGTGATCGGTTCTCCCGGTTCACCGATCAGGTCGATGACATTGCCCATCCGCTGGATGTATTCGAAGAACAGCTGCGAGGGATCGTCCAGGTTCACGTGAGACTGCGGGGTGCCGTCGACGACGAGCTGGTAGGCGCCCGGCACGAACCTGTCCGGTTCGATGACGGCCCGGTAGCCGCTCTGGCTCAGGACGACCGACGGATTCTCTGCCACGGCCTCCACCCTACGGCGTTCCGCCGCCAGCGTGGTGAAGGGGAGGGATGCCCGAGAATGGGTGGGATGCCCGTGAAGATGCACACCGACCAGCTCGATTTCGATGCCGCCGACGCCCGCCGCCTGCTTTCCGCTCAGTTCCCCGTCTGGGCCGATCTGCCGCTGAGCCGTGTCGCCTCGGGCGGCACCGTGAACGCCCTGTTCCGTCTGGGTGACGACCTGGCGGTGCGGATGCCGCTGGTCGAGCGGGAGGGGGCGAGCATCCGTCGCGAAGCTGAGTGGCTTCCGCGGCTGTCGCCGGGTCTTCCTGTGCCGATCCCGACCGTGCAGGCCGTCGGCGCCCCGGATGCCTGCTACCCCTGCCCGTGGCTGGTCACCGACTGGCTTCCCGGGGAGGTTCCGATTCCCGATCCTGTCCGCCCCGGCGCCGACGGGCTCGCCCTCGACCTCGCCGCCTTCCTCACAGCCTTGCGGGCGATCGACCCGACGGATGCGCCCCGCGGCTACCGCGGCGGTGATCTCGCCGCTCTCGACCTCCCGGTGCGGGAGTGCCTCGAGCGGGTCGCCGACCTGGTGGACGTCGATCGGTTGCTGCCGGTGTGGGAGAGTGCGCTGACGGCTCCGCCGTGGGCCGATGAGCCGGTGTGGGTGCACGCCGACCTGCTTCCCGGGAACGTGCTGCTCGACCCGGAGGGGCGTCTCGCGGCGGTGCTCGATTTCGCCACGGCCGGTCTGGGTGATCCGTCGTGCGATCTGATGGCGGCCTGGTCGATGCTGCCCGCCCCATCGCGCGAGGGGCTGCGTTCCGCGCTCGACGCCGACGACGCCTTCTGGGATCGCGGCCGCGGCTGGGCGTTGTCGCAGGCCGCGATCGCCTTGCCGTACTACCGCAGCACGAACCCTGTCATGGCGACGAACTCCCGGCACATCCTGGCCGAACTCAGCGCCTGAGCCACGGTGGTCGTCGGCTGGGCCACCGAGCGCAGCGCCCACGTCAACCGCCGTCGCGCCCCGGCGCGGATCTCCACCCGCGTCTCCACCCGATCCCCACCCGCGGGTCGTGGTCCGGTGCGCGCCCGGCGGCCAGACTCGAAGAGAACCGGGACGACCGGACATGAACTTCGAAAGGCTCCACTCCCATGACGCTCCAAACCATCGGGAACGCACTCCTCATCCTCGTGCTGATCGGCTGGATCGGGGTGCGTCAGATGACCTGGCGGCCCGTCTCGATCAGCCGCATGTGGCGCATGCCCGCCATCATGGGAATCGTCGGCGTCGTGTTGCTGGTTCAGACCGTCAAGCCGACCACCCTCACCCCCCTCGACCTGTCGGTGCTGGTGGTCGAGCTGATGATCTCGCTCGGCATCGGAGCCTGGATGGGCGCGATCGCGCACTTCCGTCGGCTGCCCCAGCCGTTGGTGCTCGAGAAGGACAGGGGGATCGCCACCTACGAGTCGCGCACCGGCGCCTGGGGCCTCGTGCTCTGGGTTCTGGTGATCGTCGTCCGGGTCGGCATCGACGTCGTCGCGGGGATGGCCGGGTCGCATCTCGCCTCCTCGACCGGCATCATCCTGCTGATGCTGGCCGCGAACCGGGCCGCGCGTACCCTCGTCTTCGCGAGCCGTCTCGAGCGGCACGCCGCTGTCGCAGCATGATGGTTCTGTGAACACTTCGACACCGCCGAGCTGGTGGGCTTTCGCGCTCAACCTGATCGGCGGTGCTGCGGTCGCCTACGGGCTGCTCCGCGACGATCTGCGCGGCTTGCCCGCCTGGGTTCTCGTCGTGGGGTTCGTCGCCCTGGCGGCCTGGATGCTGCGGGCCGTCGCCGTGCTGCTGTTCGGTCTCGGTCGGCTCGACGTTCCGCTCAGTGTGCTCGCCGCGCTGGCCGGCGCTCTGGTCGCGGCTCCGACGAACGGGATCGGCGTCGCTCCGGCGGCGGTGGCCGTCCTCGTCCTGATCGGGTCGGCCGAGCGGTCGGTGCTGCTCGGGTTCGGCACGGCGCTGGTGGCGATCGCCCTGGTTCCGCTGGGAGCCGTGCCTTTCGGCGTCGACGTCACCAGCGTGCTCACGATGATGGGCGGACTGGTGCTCGCCTCGTTCGCCGGGTTCAGCCGTCGGCAGTTCCGGGAGTCCGAGGCGCAGATCGCACAGTTGCGCGAGCAGGATCTCGCGATGCGCGAAGAGAAGGCGCGGGTCGAACTGCTCGGGCAGCGTCAGGAGATCGCGCGCGACATCCACGATGTGCTCGCGCATAGTCTCGGGGGTCTGGTGGTCCAGCTCGATGCGGTCGAGGCACTTCTCGAGTCCGGCGATGTTCCCTCTGCCCGGCGCCGTGTGACGGATGCGCGCCGCCTCGCGGCCGACGGCCTCGGCGAGGCCCGCCGCGCTGTCGCCGCGCTGCGCGACCCCGAACGGTCGGCCGGCGGCGAGGAGTCTGTGGCACCTGCGGCGTTGGCCGCCTCCTTGGACGACCTTCTCGTCGCGCACCGATCGCTGGGCGGTGTCGTCGATCTCACGGTCGTCGGGCGTCCGGTCTCGCTCTCGCGGGCGCAGGCGGCCGCCGTGCAGCGGGCCGCGCAGGAGGCGCTGAGCAATGTGCGCAAGCACGCACCGGGCGAGCCGGTTCGTATGCTCGTCGACTGGCAGACTGACCGTATGATCCTCACCGTCTCGAACCCGCTCGCCGACGAGGTGCCCGGTGAGCTCGCCGCCAGCGGCGGCGGTCACGGACTGCAGGGGATGCGCGAGCGTTTCGCCGCGCTGCCGTTCGGCGGGTGGGCCGCGGCCGGCGTGCAGGGGGACAGGTTCACCGTGACCGCCGAGCTCTCGCTGGAGGTGACGGCCCGATGAGCCCCGACCCGGTCATCCGTGTGGTCGTCGCCGACGATCAGGCGATCATCCGCGACGGCCTCGTCACCGTGCTCTCGCTGCTGCCCGACGTCGTCGTGGTGGGGGAGGCCGCCGACGGCGAGCAGGCGGTGGCGCTGGCGGTGGCCGAGCACCCGGATGTCGTGCTGATGGATCTGCGCATGCCGCGGCTCGACGGTGTCGGCGCCACCGAGCGCATCGTGCGCGACGTGCCCGGCACCGCGATCCTCGTGCTCACCACATTCGCCGACGACGACTCGATTCTCGGTGCCCTCCGCGCCGGTGCCCGCGGCTACCTGACCAAGGATGCGGGCCGGGCGGAATTGGCGGCCGCTATCCGCGCGGTGGCCCGCGGCCAGTCGACGTTCGCGCCGGAGGTCGGCGCGCTGCTCGTGAACAGTCTCACCGCCGCCGCGCCCACCCGCCCGCCGGTCGCTCTCGTCGACAGGTTCCCGCAGCTCACCCCGCGCGAGGCGGAGGTGCTCGCCCTCGTCGGCGAGGGATTGAGCAACGGAGAGATCGCCGCGAGCCTGTTCGTGAGCGTCGCGACCGTGAAGACGCACATCAACGCCCTCTTCGCGAAACTGGACGTGCCGAACCGCGCCCAAGCCATCGCCCTCGTGCGCTCCTGACCTGCTCGTGCGCTTCTGATCTGCTCGTGCGCTCCTGATTTCCTTGCGCGGATCAGGCGCACGTGCTCGGGTGAGAGGAGGATGATCGGCACATGACATCCCTCGTGCTGGTCACCGGCGGGTCTGGTTTCGTCGGTGCGCACTGTGTGCTCGCGCTGCTGAACGACGGCTATGCGGTGCGGACGACCGTGCGCTCCGCATCCCGGGCCGACGACGTGCGCGCCCAGTTGGCCTCGGCCGGTGTCGTCGCCGGCGAGCGGCTCTCCTTCGCGGTCGCCGACCTCACGGCCGACGACGGCTGGGCGGAGGCCGTCGACGGCTGCGACTTCGTGCTCCACGTCGCTTCTCCATTCCCCTCCTCCGAGCCGGCCGACGAGAACGAGCTGATCGTGCCGGCCCGCGACGGGGCGCTGCGCGTGCTGCGTGCGGCCCGGGATGCGGGGGTGCGGCGCGTCGTGCTCACCTCCTCGTTCGCGGCCATCGGCTACGGGCATTCGCCGACCGAGCGCGCCTTCACCGAGGAGGATTGGACCGAGCTCGACAGCGGTGTGCACGTCGGCGCCTACCCCCGGTCGAAGACGATCGCCGAGCGGGCGGCCTGGGAGTTCGTCGCCGGCCAGGGCGCCGACCGCCGGGGCGGCCCTCTCGAACTGGCCACGGTGAACCCGGTCGGCATCCTCGGTCCGGTCCTCGGCACTGACTATTCGAGCTCGATCCTGTTGGTCAAGACCGTCGTCGACGGCCGTGTGCCGCGGCTGCCCCGGCTCTCGTTCGGGGTGGTGGATGTTCGGGATGTCGCGGCGCTGCACCTGCTCGCGATGACGCATCCCGAGGCGGCGGGGGAGCGGTTCCTGGCGGTGTCGGGCGAACCGGTCAGCGCGCTCGAGCTCGCGCAGGTGGTGCGGGAGCATCTCGGCGACGCCGGCTCCCGCATCCCGACCAAGGTGATGCCCGACGGGATGCTGCGGATGCTCGCGCCGTTCAGCAGGACGGTGCGCGCAGCCGCCGCCGATGTCGGGGTCGTGCGCCGCGCATCCGCCGAGAAAGCCAGGCGGTTGCTGGGCTGGGAGCCGCGCTCGCCGCAGGAGGCGATCATCGCGACGATCGACTCGTTGCCGCCCGCGAACCGGGAATGAATCGGGTCGACCGGGTGGTTATACAGGAGTCGGCGCGTCGGGTCAAGAAAAAGAGTGGACACGGCGCGTCTCGTTGACATATAGTTGTACTTTGCGCTCCCAGATAAATTCTGCCTTCATATTGCGGTCGGCACACCATCTCTCCGCGCGCGCCTCGGCATTGCGAGAGCAAGGCATATACAGGTGCGCTGCCCCCTGGGAGTTCTCGTCCACAACAGTACCCACCCAGACCGACAGTAACTTGAGGCCCGACGGGGCCCAACGGAGGTTATTTCCTTGGCTGCTGCGCGCAACGCAACCACCAACACATCACCCAAGAACGGACGAAACGCATCTCGTCTCTCGTTCGCGAAGATCACAGACACCCTGACCGTTCCCGATCTGCTCGCTCTGCAGACCGAGAGCTTCGACTGGCTGGTCGGAAACGACGCGTGGAAGGCGCGCGTCGCCGAGGCCGAGGCCCAGGGTCGTCAGGATCTGCCCAGTAACACCGGTCTCGAGGAGATCTTCGAGGAGATCTCTCCGATCGAAGACCTCGGTGAGACCATGCAGCTCTCCTTCACCAACCCGTTCCTCGAAGAGAAGAAGTACTCGATCGACGAGTGCAAGGAGAAGGGCAAGACCTACTCCGCCCCGCTCTACGTCGAGGCCGAGTTCATGAATCACCTCACCGGTGAGATCAAGACGCAGACCGTCTTCATGGGCGACTTCCCCCTGATGACCGAGAAGGGCACCTTCGTCATCAACGGCACCGAGCGTGTCGTCGTGTCGCAGCTGGTCCGCTCCCCGGGCGTCTACTTCGAGCGCACCCCCGAGAAGACCTCCGACAAGGACATCTACTCGGCCCGCGTCATCCCGAGCCGCGGAGCCTGGCTCGAGTTCGAGATCGACAAGCGCGACCAGGTCGGCGTCCGCATCGACCGCAAGCGCAAGCAGTCCGTCACCGTGTTCCTCAAGGCGCTCGGTCTGACGAGCGATGAGATCCTCTCGGAGTTCGCCGGCTTCCAGTCGATCGAGCTGACCCTCGAGAAGGATGCGATCCTCACCAAAGAGGAGGCGCTCAAGGACATCTACCGCAAGCTGCGTCCGGGCGAGCAGGTCGCCGCCGAAGCTGCGCGTGCGCTGCTCGACAACTTCTACTTCAACTCGAAGCGCTACGACCTGGCCAAGGTGGGTCGTTACAAGATCAACCGCAAGCTGGGGATCGACGCGCCGCTGAGCGACTCCGTGCTGACCGTGGCCGACATCATCGCCACGATCAAGTACCTCGTCTCGCTGCACGACAACCAGACCACCTTCAAGGGTGTGCGCGACGGCAAGCCCGTCGACATCCGCCTCGATGTGGACGACATCGACCACTTCGGCAACCGTCGCATCCGCGCGGTGGGCGAGCTCATCCAGAACCAGGTGCGCACCGGTCTGTCCCGCATGGAGCGCGTCGTCCGCGAGCGCATGACCACGCAGGACATCGAGGCCATCACGCCGCAGACCCTGATCAACGTGCGCCCCGTCGTCGCCGCGATCAAGGAGTTCTTCGGAACCAGCCAGCTCTCGCAGTTCATGGACCAGAACAACCCGCTCGCGGGTCTGACGCACAAGCGTCGCCTCTCGGCCCTGGGCCCGGGCGGTCTGAGCCGTGAGCGCGCCGGCGTCGAGGTCCGTGACGTCCACCCGTCGCACTACGGCCGCATGTGCCCGATCGAGACCCCGGAAGGCCCGAACATCGGTCTGATCGGCTCGCTCGCCTCGTTCGCGCGGATCAACTCGTTCGGTTTCATCGAGACCCCGTACCGTCGCGTCGTCAACGGCAAGGTCACCGAGACCATCGACTACCTCACCGCGAGCGAAGAGGACGACTTCATCGTCGCCCAGGCCAATGCTCCGCTCACCGCTGACAGCCACTTCGCCGAAGACCGCGTCCTGGCCCGTCAGAAGGGCGGCGAGGTCGACCTCGTCCCCGCCGAGGAGATCGGGTACATGGATGTGTCGCCGCGCCAGATGGTGTCGGTCGGTACCGCCCTCATCCCCTTCCTCGAGCACGACGACGCGAACCGCGCCCTCATGGGTGCGAACATGCAGCGCCAGGCCGTTCCGCTTCTGCGGTCGGAGTCGCCGCTGGTCGGAACCGGCATGGAGGGCTACGCGGCCATCGACGCCGGCGACGTCCTCACCGCCGACAAGGCCGGTGTCGTCACCGAGATCTCGGCCGACGCGGTCACCGTGCAGCTCGACGAGGGCGGCACGAAGACCTACTACCTGCGCAAGTTCGACCGCTCGAACCAGGGCACGTCGTACAACCACCGGGTGATCGTCTCCGAGGGTGAGCGCGTCGAGGTCGGCGAGGTCGTCGCCGACGGTCCCGCGACCGAGAACGGCGAGCTCGCGCTCGGCAAGAACCTCCTCGTGGCGTTCATGCCGTGGGAGGGTCACAACTACGAAGACGCGATCATCCTCAGCCAGAACCTGGTGAAGGACGACACCCTCTCCTCGATCCACATCGAGGAGTACGAGGTCGACGCCCGCGACACCAAGCTGGGCAAGGAAGAGATCACCCGCGACCTGCCGAACGTCAGCCCGGACCTCCTGGCCGACCTCGACGAGCGCGGCATCATCCGCATCGGCGCCGAGGTCAGCCCCGGCGACATCCTCGTCGGCAAGGTCACCCCGAAGGGCGAGACCGAGCTCTCGGCCGAGGAGCGCCTGCTGCGCGCCATCTTCAACGAGAAGAGCCGCGAGGTGCGCGACACCTCGCTCAAGGTTCCCCACGGTGAAGAGGGCACGATCATCGGCGTCAAGGTCTTCGACTCGCAGGATGGAGACGACGAGCTCGGCTCGGGCGTCAACCAGCGCGTCGTGGTCTACATCGCCCAGAAGCGCAAGATCACCGCGGGCGACAAGCTCGCCGGCCGCCACGGCAACAAGGGTGTCATCTCCAAGATCCTTCCGGTCGAAGACATGCCCTTCCTCGCCGACGGCACGCCGGTCGACGTCATCCTGAACCCGCTGGGCGTCCCCGGTCGAATGAACTTCGGCCAGGTGCTCGAGATCCACCTCGGGTGGATCGCCAAGCAGGGCTGGGAGGTCAAGGGCAAGCCCAAGTGGGCCGCCCGTCTGCCCGAGGCCGCGCACAGCGCCGCCCGAACACCAAGGTCGCGACCCCGGTGTTCGACGGTGCAGCCGAGGAAGAGATCGCGGGTCTGCTCGACTCCACGAATGTCACGCGCGACGGCGACCGTCTGATCGGGTCCTCCGGCAAGACGCAGCTGTTCGACGGCCGTTCCGGCGAGCCCTACCCCGACCCCGTGTCGGTCGGCTACATGTACATCCTGAAACTGCACCACCTGGTCGACGACAAGATCCACGCGCGTTCGACCGGACCGTACTCGATGATCACCCAGCAGCCGCTCGGTGGTAAGGCGCAGTTCGGTGGGCAGCGGTTCGGTGAGATGGAGGTGTGGGCCCTCGAGGCCTACGGCGCCGCGTACGCGCTGCAGGAGCTCCTGACCATCAAGTCGGATGACATCCTCGGCCGCGTCAAGGTCTATGAGGCCATCGTCAAGGGCGAGAACATCCAGGAGCCGGGCATCCCGGAATCCTTCAAGGTTCTCATCAAGGAAATGCAGTCGCTCTGCCTGAACGTCGAGGTGCTCTCGGCCGACGGCCAGCAGGTCAGCCTGCGCGACGCGGACGACGAAGCGTTCCGTGCCGCCGAAGAGCTCGGCATCAACATTTCCTCGCGCTTCGAGTCGTCGTCGATCGACGAAATCTAAGCCGCCAGACCCAACTGACGAATACTTTTTCCAGGAAAGAAGGAAAATTGATCGACGCAACAACGTTCGATGAACTGCGTATCGGCCTGGCCACTGCTGACGACATCCGTCGTTGGTCGTACGGCGAGGTCAAGAAGCCCGAGACCATCAACTACCGCACGCTGAAGCCCGAGAAAGACGGCCTCTTCGGAGAGCAGATCTTCGGTCCGAGCCGGGACTGGGAGTGCTCCTGCGGCAAGTACAAGCGCGTGCGCTTCAAGGGCATCGTCTGCGAGCGCTGCGGCGTGGAGGTCACCAAGTCCTCCGTCCGTCGTGAGCGCATGGGCCACATCGAGCTCGCCGCCCCCGTGACGCACATCTGGTACTTCAAGGGTGTCCCGTCGCGTCTCGGCTACCTGCTCGACATGGCTCCGAAGGACCTCGAGAAGGTCATCTACTTCGCCGCCTACATGGTCATCGAGGTGGATGAGGAGGGCCGTCACGCCGACATGCCCGGTCTCGAGAACGAGCTCCGCCTCGAGATCAAGACGCTCTCCGACCAGCGTGACAGCCGCATCGCGGACCGTCTGCAGCGTCTGGAGACCGACCTCGCCGCGCTGGAGGAGGAAGGCGCCAAGGCCGACCAGAAGCGTCGCGTCAAGGACACGGCCGAGAAGGAAATGGGCCAGATCCGCAAGTCGTACGACGAGGACATCGCCCGTCTGGAGCGCGTGTGGGAGTCGTTCCGCACCCTCAAGGTCGGCGACCTCAAGCCGGAGGACGCGGACTTCAACGAGCTCGTCGACCGCTTCGGCCTGTACTTCGAGGCCTACATGGGCGCCGAGGCGATCAAGCGCCGTCTGCTCTCCTTCGACCTCGCGGCCGAAGCCGAGCTGCTGCGCGACCAGATCGCGAACGGCAAGGGTCAGAAGAAGATCCGCGCCATCAAGCGTCTGCGCGTGGTCTCCTCGTTCCTCGCCACCGGCAACTCGCCGGCCGCGATGGTGCTCGACGTCGTCCCGGTCATCCCGCCGGAGCTGCGCCCGATGGTGCAGCTCGACGGTGGCCGGTTCGCGACGAGCGACCTGAACGACCTGTACCGCCGCGTGATCAACCGGAACAACCGTCTGCGTCGTCTGCTCGACCTCGGTGCCCCCGAGATCATCGTCAACAACGAGAAGCGGATGCTGCAGGAGGCCGTCGACGCCCTGTTCGACAACGGCCGCCGCGGTCGCCCCGTCACCGGTACGGGCAACCGCGCCCTGAAGTCCCTGAGCGACATGCTCAAGGGCAAGCAGGGTCGTTTCCGCCAGAACCTGCTCGGAAAGCGCGTCGACTACTCGGGCCGTTCGGTCATCATCGTCGGTCCGCAGCTGAAGCTGCACCAGTGCGGTCTGCCCAAGCAGATGGCGTTGGAGCTGTTCAAGCCGTTCGTGATCAAGCGCCTGATCGATCTGAGCCACGCTCAGAACATCAAGGCCGCCAAGCGCATGGTGGAGCGTTCGCGTCCGCAGGTGTGGGATGTGCTCGAGGAGATCATCCGCGAGCGCCCCGTTCTGCTGAACCGTGCGCCCACGCTGCACCGTCTCGGCATCCAGGCGTTCGAACCTCAGCTCGTCGAGGGCAAGGCCATCCAGCTGCACCCGCTCGTGTGCGCCGCGTTCAACGCGGACTTCGACGGCGACCAGATGGCTGTGCACCTTCCGCTCTCGGTGGAGGCTCAGGCTGAGGCACGCATTCTGATGCTCGCCTCGAACAACATCCTGAAGCCGTCCGACGGCCGCCCGGTGACCCTGCCCACCCAGGACATGATCATCGGTCTGCACCACCTCACCACCATCCGCGAGGGTGCCGAGGGTGAGGGCCGTGCGTTCTCGTCGGTCTCCGAGGCGATCCTCGCCAAAGACCAGGGTTCGCTGCACCTCAACGCCAAGGTGAAGATCCGTCTCGAGGACTACGTGCCCTCGGATGCGGCCGACACCGGCGTTCAGGGCGTCACCGCCATCGTGCAGACGACCCTCGGTCGCGCCCTCTTCAACGAGGCGCTCCCGGCGGACTACCCGTACGTGGAAGAGGTCGCCGACAAGGGTGTGATCTCGGGCATCGTGAACGCGCTGGCCGAGCGCTACCCGAAGGTGGAGGTCGCGGCGACGCTGGACCGCATCAAGGACGCCGGTTTCTACTGGGCCACCCGGTCTGGTGTGACCGTCGCACTGAGCGACATCCTCACGCCGCCGAACAAGCCGCAGATCGTGGCCGGCTACGAGAAGAAGGCCGCCAAGGTCACCGCCGAGTTCGAGAAGGGTCTCACGACCGACCTCGAGCGTCGTCAGGAACTGGTGAAGATCTGGACCGAGGCGACCAACGAGGTCGCCGAGGCCATGCGCGCCAACTTCCCGGCCGACAACACCATCAACCGCATGGTCACCTCGGGTGCTCGTGGTAACTGGCTGCAGGTGCGCAACATCGCCGGTATGCGAGGCCTCGTGAACAACCCGAAGGGTGAGATCATCCCTCGCCCGATCATCTCCTCGTACCGCGAGGGGCTGTCGGTGGCGGAGTACTTCATCGCGACGCACGGTGCCCGTAAGGGTCTGGCCGACACGGCCCTCCGTACGGCCGACTCGGGGTACCTGACCCGTCGTCTGGTAGACGTCTCGCAGGATGTCATCATCCGCGAAGACGACTGCGGCACGTCGCGGGGTCTCGAACTGCCGATCGCCGAGGCCGGAGCGGACGGCGTGCTCGTCCGCGACGCCAACGTCGAGAACTCGGTGTTCGCCCGTACCCTGGCCTCCGACGCCGTGTCCCCCGAGGGCAAGGTCGTCGCCAAGGCCGGAGACGATGTGGGCGATGTGCTCATCGACAGGCTGGTCGCGGCCGGTGTCACCGACATCAAGGTGCGCTCCGTGCTTACCTGCGAGTCGGCCGTCGGTGTGTGTGCTGCCTGCTACGGCCGTTCGCTCGCGACCGGAAAGCTCGTCGACATCGGCGAGGCCGTCGGCATCATCGCGGCCCAGTCGATCGGTGAGCCGGGAACCCAGCTCACGATGCGTACCTTCCACACCGGTGGTTCCGCATCCGCTGACGACATCACGCAGGGTCTGCCGCGTGTGCAGGAGCTCTTCGAGGCCCGCACCCCCAAGGGTGCGTCGCCGATCGTCGAGGCCGCCGGCCGCATCACCATCGAGGACACGGATCGTAGCCGCAAGGTGATCCTGACCCCCGACAACGGTGACGAGCCGCACGTCTACCCGGTGCTCAAGCGTTCGACCCTCCTCGTCGAGGACGGTCAGCACGTCGAGCTCGGCCAGCAGATCATCGTCGGCGCCGTCGACCCGAAGGAAGTTCTTCGCGTCAAGGGTGTCCGTGAGGTGCAGAAGCACCTCGTCGGTGGTGTGCAGGGCGTGTACCGCTCGCAGGGTGTTCCGATCCACGACAAGCACATCGAGGTCATCGTGCGGCAGATGCTGCGCAAGGTCACCGTCGTCGAGCACGGCGACACCGACCTGCTGCCCGGTGAGCTCGTCGACCGTTCGAAGTACAACGAGGTCAACCGCGCCACTCTCACCGAGGGCAAGAAGACCGCGTCGGCTCGCCAGGAGGTCATGGGTATCACCAAGGCGTCGCTCGCGACCGAGTCGTGGCTGTCGGCCGCGTCCTTCCAGGAGACCACCCGCGTTCTGACGCAGGCGGCCATGGAAGGCAAGTCCGACCCGCTGATCGGTCTGAAAGAGAACGTGATCATCGGAAAGCTGATCCCGGCCGGTACCGGCCTGGCCCGCTACCGCAATGTCACGGTCGAGGCCACCGAGGAGGCGAAGGCGGAGCGTTACCCGAACCGCATCTTCGCTGACGACTCTGCCTTCAGCGAGAACGACCTGAGCTTCGTCGACTTCGACAGCTTCAGTTCGGACGACTACACCCCCGGAACCTACAACTAGGCTCCGCTGTCGAACGGCCCCGAGTGCACCGCACTCGGGGCCGTTCGCCGTTAACGCACGAGCACTCGGTGCGGATGGGGGAGAATGGGGGGATGTGGCGTCAGCTCCTCGAATACACCGACACGGTCGGCCGCGTGATGGTCGGCATCGCGGGGGTGCTGCTCGTCGCGGCCGTCGTCTCGTTCGTGGTCGGTATCGTGCGTGCGTCCACCGGTTCCGCCGCGACCACTCTGCCGTTCTGGATCACGACCATGGGTTCGGCCGTTGTGGCCGGCGTGCTGGTCTACCTGGCGAGCCGCCGGGCTGACGTTCCCGGGCGTCGCTGACGCAGGACGTTTCCGCCCGGCGAACCTGGGAAAGTGCTGACCCCCGGGTGCGGGGCACCCGCAAGCGGGGCTGTTGCCGCCGTGACGCGTGCGAATAGTGTGACATCGCTTCACCGTCAGCTTCACTCGCTCCACCGCTTGTGCACCGCATCCCCCGACAGCCGCACCCTGCCGTGACACCCGACACGCCCCGGCACCGTCCTTGAACGAGGAGGCCATCCGTGGCGTCCATGACAGAAATCCTGATCCTCCACGGCCACCTGCCGATCGAATACCTCGACTCGGTGACGAGCGAGCCGGCCGCCGATGACGCCGCCGTGCGCGATCTGGTCGCCCGCGGGGCGATCAGCGAACTCCAGTTGGCCAAGGCCCGCGCGGCTCAGGCCGGCCTGCCGTTCGTCGAGCTCGCCGACTACCCGGTCGACCGGGCGGCGGTCGCGTTGGTGAGCGGGGCCCTCTGCCGACGTCACACCGTGCTTCCGCTGGGCGTCGCCGACGGAACGGTGATCCTGGCGATGGCCGACCCGGGCAATGTATTCGCGATCGACGATGTGCGAGCGGCGGCCCGGATGCGCGTGGCGCCCGCGGTCGCCGAGTCGGCCGAGTTGCTCGCCGCGATCGACCGCTACATCCGTGCCGACGACGAACTCAGCGACCTGACCACGTCGATGGAGGAGGAGAGCGCTCCGGTCGAGGAGGTCACCGTCAGCATCGGCGACGCCACCGACGATGACGCCCCGATCGTGCGCTTCGTGAACCTGCTGGTGAGCCAGGCGATCCAGGACCACGCCTCCGACATCCACATCGAGCCGGCCGAGCACGACGTGCGTGTGCGGTACCGCATCGACGGGGTGCTGCATGCTATGCAGAGCGCGCCCAAGAGCATCCAGAACGGCGTCATCTCGCGCCTGAAGATCATGAGCGACATCGACATCGCCGAGCGCCGCAAACCGCAGGACGGCCGCATGTCGGTCGTGCACGGCGGCCGGCAGATCGACCTCCGCGTCGCGACCCTGCCGACAGTGTGGGGCGAGAAGGTCGTCATGCGCATCCTGGACAACACCAACACGGGCATGACGCTGCGCGACCTCAGCCTGTTGGAGCGCAATTTCGAGACGTACCGGGCCTCCTATTCGAAGCCGTACGGGATGATCCTCGTCACCGGGCCGACCGGTTCCGGCAAGTCGACGACGCTCTACACGACGCTGAACGCGGTCGCCCGACCCGAGATCAATGTGATCACCGTCGAAGACCCTGTCGAGTACCGGATGCCCGGGGTCAACCAGGTGCAGGTGAACCCGAAGGCGGGGCTGACCTTCGCCAGTGCTCTCCGCTCCATCCTGCGCAGCGACCCGGATGTGGTGCTGCTCGGCGAGATCCGCGACCACGAAACCGCGCAGATCGCCATCGAGGCCTCGCTGACCGGCCACCTCGTGCTCTCCACCCTGCACACCAATGATGCGCCGAGCGCCGTGACGCGTCTGACGGAGATGGACATCGAGCCGTTCCTGGTCGGTTCCGCCCTCGACTGCGTGGTGGCGCAGCGGCTGGCCCGGCGTCTCTGCGACCGGTGCAAACAGCCGGGAACCTACGACGCCGACGATCTGCGACGGCTGCGGTTCCGCCTCGACGACGACGAGGTTCCGCTCGTTTTCGCGCCGGTCGGCTGCGCCGCCTGCTCGAACACGGGCTACCGCGGCCGCATCGCCGTGCACGAGGTGATGGCGGTGACCGAAGAGATCGAGCGTCTCGCGGTCGGTCGCGCGTCCAGCGCGGAGATCGCGCGCGCAGCGCAGGAGCAGGGGATGCTCACCCTGCGACAGGACGGCTGGGAGAAGGCCAAGCTCGGCCTCACCTCGGTCGACGAGATTCTGAGAGTGGTGGCCTAGTGTCCGACGCAGGATGGGGAGAACCCGTGAGCAAGCCGATCTACGAGATCCCGGTGACGCCGCCGGGAGCCTGGGAGCCGCCGTCGTTCGCTGCGCCGCCGCAGGCGTCGTTCGCTGCGCCGCCGCCGTCGTTCGCCCCGGCCGACCCGGCCGCGCCGCCCGCACCGGCGCAGCGGCTCGTGCCCGAGGGGCGCCGCGCCGCCGACGTGCCGGTTCAGCCGCCGGCCGAGCATCCGATGGCCCCACGCCCACCGGAGACGATCGACGAGACGCTCTCTCCGGTCGAACGGGAGGCCCTGGCCAAGGCCGACCCTCAGCTCGTCGCAGCACTCCGGGAAGTCGTGTATCAGCGCGCCTCCGACCTACACGTGACCGTCGGTGCGCCGCCGATGGTCCGCATCGACGGGGCCCTCACCCCGGCGGGATCCACCGAACCGTGGGGAACACAGCGCATCGCCGATGCTCTGACCAGCCTGCTCACCCCTCGTCAGCTCGAGACGTTCCAACGCGAGCTGGAGCTGGATTTCGCATTCACCATCTCGGCGAACTCTCGCTTTCGCGTCAACCTCTACCAGCAGCGCGGTTCCGTCGGTGCGGCCTTCCGTCTGATCCCGACCGAGATCAAACAGTTGCGCGAGCTCGGCGTCCCCGAGAGCATCGGCGGCTTCTCCCAGCTTCCGCGCGGTCTCGTGCTGGTCACCGGACCGACGGGTTCGGGCAAGTCGACGACGCTCGCTGCGATGATCGACCTGGTGAACAGCACCCGCGCCGACCACATCGTGACCGTCGAAGACCCGATCGAGTTCATGCATGTGCACAAGAAGGCGATCGTCAATCAGCGCGAGGTCGGCCACGACACCCACAGCTTCAACAACGCCCTGAAGCATGTGCTCCGCCAAGACCCCGATGTCATCCTGATCGGCGAGTTGCGCGACCTGGAGACGATCTCGGTGGCGTTGACCGCGGCCGAGACCGGGCACCTCGTCTTCGCGACCCTGCACACGCAGGACGCTCCGCAGACCATCGACCGCGTCATCGACGTCTTTCCGCCGCACCAGCAGGACCAGGTGCGCGCGCAATTGGCCGCCACTCTGCAGGGTGTCGTCTGCCAGACTCTGGTCAAACGGGCATCGGGTCGGGGTCGCGTCGTCGCCACGGAGGTGCTGATGATGACCCCTGCCATCGCGAACCTCATCCGCGAGGGCAAGACATACCAGATCGCCTCGATGATGCAGGCCGGCCGCGACTCAGGGATGCACACGATGGACCAGCATCTGGCCGACCTGGTGAACAACGGCACGATCACCCGGCGGGCGGCTCTGGAGAAGGCGCACGACACGGAGGGGATCGGCCGCCTGATCCAGCGGGTGGAGTCGTCCATCGACGTCTCCGGGCAGGCCATTGCGGCCAGCGGCCCGGATTTCGGCGACAGCTACTCGGGATCGGTGCGATAGATGGCTTCCACCACGGCCTACGCCTATCGGGGTCGCGACGCCGACGGCAAGATCGTCAAGGGGCGCCTGGATGCGCCGGGCGAGTCAGCGGTTGCATCGCGGCTGCGCACCATGGGGCTCTCCCCGGTCTCGATCGAGGAGGCGCCCGAGGGCACCGGTCTGAACCGTGAGATCAGTCTCGGCTTCGGCAGTGGGGTCAAGTTGAAGGACCTCGCCATCATGAGCCGCCAGATGGCCACCATGATCGGTTCGGGACTCTCCCTGCTGCGCACGCTGAACATCGTCGCGGAGCAGACCGAGAACAAGAAGCTCGCGAAGATGATGAGCAGTGTCAGGGACGACGTCGAGACCGGGGTCTCGATCTCGGATGCGATGCGCAAACACTCCGAGGCCTTCCCGCCTCTCATGATCAACATGGTTCGGGCGGGCGAGACCGGCGGGTTCCTCGATTCCTCCCTCGACGCGATCGCGACGAACTTCGAGAAGGAAGTGAAGCTCCGAGGCACGATCAAGTCGGCGCTCACCTATCCGGTGATCGTGCTCATCCTGTCGCTGCTGGCCGTGGTGGCCATGCTGTTGTTCATCGTCCCCGTGTTCGAGAACATGTTCACGTCGCTGGGCGGCCAGCTCCCGCTGCCGACCGAGATCCTCGTGCAGCTCTCGCACGCGATGGTTTACATCGCTCCGGTTCTGCTGGTGTTCGCGATCGTCGCGGCCGTCTGGTGGTCGAAGAACAAGAACGCTGAGCGCGTCCGGATGCGGGTGGACCCGATCAAGCTCAGGATCCCGGTCTTCGGCCCGCTGCTGAAAAAGATCGCCGTCGCCCGATTCAGCCGCAATTTCTCGAACATGATCGGCTCGGGCGTGCCGATTCTGCAGGCCCTCAAGATCGTCGGTGAGACGAGCGGCAACTGGGTGATCGAAGACTCGCTCAACCGTGTCGCGGAGTCGGTGAGGCAGGGGGAGTCCATCGCTGTGCCCCTTGCCCAGCAACCCGTCTTCCCGGCGATGGTGACGCAGATGATCGCCGTGGGAGAGGACTCCGGTTCGCTCGAGACGATGCTGAACAAGATCGCGGACTTCTACGACCAAGAGGTCACTGCGGCCACGGAGCAGCTCACCGCGATGATCGAGCCGCTGATGATCGCGTTCCTCGGTGTGGTGATCGGCGGCATGGTCGTGGCGCTCTACATGCCGATCTTCCAAATCTCCAGCCTAGTGAAATAGCACCCCCTATCTGGGAGTCGCCTCGCCGTTTTCCCCCTATAACTGGGGTGAAAACTGAGTGAAATCACCCCCTTTCGTGGGATTCTGCCGAGAGTTTCCTGCCAAATAGCATCAAGCCACCGGAAGGGACTCGCCCCGTCCGCAACCTGCATCCCCGACCGAATGGACACCGCAATGTACTTCCGACTCATGGGCAAGCTGAACGCTCGCCGCAAGGGCCTTCTCGAACAGGATGAGAAGGGCTTCACGCTCATCGAACTCCTCGTCGTCGTGATCATCATCGGCATCCTCGCCGCGATCGCGATCCCCGTTTACCTCGGCATCCAGAACAACGCCAAAGACAGCGCCGTCCAGTCCGACGTGACGAACGCGAAGACGGCGATCGTGGCCTACCAGACCGACAAGGGCGCGCTCCCGACTGCAGGTGACATCACCAGCCTCAATTCCAACTACGGACTGACCAAGGGGGCTAATACCAAGAGCCTGGTTCTGACGGTTGCGGGAGACAACACTTCATGGTGTGTCGAGGGCGACTCCGGTGTCACGTCAACGACCTACGCCGCCACTGACAAGCTCGGGGCGGCCAAGGGAACCTGCGCTGCGGACGGCACGTTCACCGCAGCGAAGTAGAACGCCTTTCCATCGGGGGTGGAGCCGCGCGTATCGCGCCGCTTCACCCCCACCCCTTTGCACCAGACTCCTGAACCCGAACGAAGGAGGTGAACCGTGAACATCTTCCGCAGCCTGTGCCGCCGACTCTCCCCGGCCGCCCGCGACGAGACCGGCCTGACTCTCATCGAGATCCTCGTCGCGATGACGATCTTCGCGATCATCTCCGTCGGTGTCGCGCTCGGCGTCACCGCCAGCCTCGTCAACGTCCGGGATGCGCAGGACCGCGAGACCGCCGTCAACCTCGCCGCCTCGCAGATCGACCTGGTCCGCTCCGTGGACGACATCTTCACGGTCAACGATCTGCCGCAGTCGAAGACGATCGTCGTCGGCGGTGTCACCTTCCGCGTCGATCGAAAGACCAACTGGGTGACCAACTCGAGCACCACGGCGGCCTGTGGCGCCGACGCCGGCGGCAATACCCTCCGTTACAAGCGCGTGAACGTCTCGGTGAGCTGGGACGGGATGCGCAACACCGACGTCCCCGCGATGGCCGATACCATCCTTGCCCCGAACAGCCGAATCAACGACCCGACCAAGGGCACGATCCTCGTGCACGTCATCGGCGCCAACGGGTCCGGGATGCCCGGTGTCGCGGTCAACGCCGTGCCCACCACCGGCGTCAGCGGCAACACGGCCGCCGCCCTGACGGTCACTCCGGCCGCCACCGACGTCCAAGGCTGCAGCTACATTCTCAAAGTCACCCCGGGCACCTACGACGTGACGATCTCGAAGTCCGGGTACATCTCCTCCGACCAGAGCCTCAACTCGGCGACGACCACAGTGGGAGTGGTCGCGGGAGCATCCGCCTCCGCCGGCTTCCAGTTCGACAACGCGGGACTCTTCACGACGAACTTCGCCGTCAATGCGCCGGCATCGCCGCCCGTCTTGCTGCCGTCGAACCTCGACGTGAGCTATCTGAACAGTTACGGGATATATGTGGCCAAGGCGACGACCGGCGTCGCGAAGCTGCATCCATTCGCTGACGGTTACACGATGCTGGCCGGTAAGTACGTCGACCCCACGCTCCCGTCGGGTGGTTGCGCCTCCGTCGATCCACTGGCTTGGCCGTCGACGGTCGTCGCCGGCGTCACCTACGCCGGCCAACGACCGGCCCCGGTGGCGGCCGCGCCCGGTGCTGCGCCGCCGGCCGCCGCGCGGGTCCCGATGGGGGTCGTGACCGTCGCCCTCGACGTGACGAAGGGAAAATCGCTCAACGCCGTCTCGCAGGCAACTGCTCCCGGCACGGGAGACCCGGGCTGCGCCGTCGGCGTGACGTATTCCTTCACCCTGACGACCACGGGGAACTACACGATCGCCCTTCCCTACGGTTCGTGGAAGCTCTATCAAGCGACCACGACGACGGGTACCACCAACCAGGTCGGTACCAGCGGCATGACACCGGTGAACACGAAGGTCGTGCTCACCGGGTCGAACGTGATCACCTTCGACCCGAGAGGACCGGTCTCATGAGGTCGCGCGCCCTCCGTCGCCTCCGTGACGACGAACGGGGCGTCACCCTCGCCGAACTGATCGTCGCGATCGGGCTGCTCTCCCTCTTCATCTCCGTCGTCACCGGCCTCTACATCAGCTCGATGCGGGCGATGTCTGTCGGGAGGGACGTGCACCAGAATTCTGCGCAGGCCTCGAACGCGATGAACGAGGTCTCTCGTGTCATCCGTGCGGGAACAGACAACCCGGTGAACGGTCAGGCGCTGAACGATCCGGCTTTCGTCAAGGCGACGGGCCAGCAGCTGACGATCTATGCGTACATCAACCTCGACGGTTCGGCCGAGCTGCCGGTCGAGATCGACCTCTCGATCGCGTCCGGCGTGCTGAAGGAGACCCGCTGGGCGGCGACCCTCGACGCGAACGGGTACTGGACGTTCCCGACCGATCTGGTGCACACCCCGCCGACCTCCGTCCGCACCCTGGCCTCCACCGTGTCGACCGCAGGAGCGCCGGTCTACACCTACCTCAAAGCGGACGGCAGCGTGATCCCGGTGCCCGTCGGCGGCATCGTGGATCCGACGACCCTGCGGTCGATCGCTGCGGTGCAGGTGGCCCTCACCGTGCAGTCGAGCCTCACCGACTCGTCGCAGCAGGTGGCGCTGCAGAACACCGTGGGCATCCCGAATCTCGGTCTCGCGAGAAGCGTGGGGGGATCGTGACCGGGCTTGGCCGGTGGCGCCGGCTGCGGGAGGATCAGAGCGGTGTCGCGATCATCATGGTGATCGGCATCGGCGCCGTGCTGATGGTGCTTGTCGCCACAGCGTTGGCGTATTCCGTCGGCGGTATGAAGAAGGCGCGCTCCGACCAGAACTGGAACAACGCGATGGCCGCCGCGTATGCCGGCGTCGAAGAGTATGAGAGCCGTCTGGCGAACGACAACACCTATCAGCAGTACGGTAATCCGGCGTCCACCTTCAGCGCGGGAAGCAGCGTGTCGCTTCCAATCGGAAACCAGGCGAACCCGGCCTTCGGTCTGGGAACGAGCGGCACCTGGGCGGATGTTCCCGCCAGCTCGGGCGCCTCGGCCGGATCCTTCCGCTATGAAGTGGACAGCTCGAAGTACGCATCGACCGGCGTGCTCCGGCTCCGTTCGACGGGTCGCTCGGGCACGGAGACGCGCAGTGTCGTGGTCAACCTCAAGCAGCAGGGTTTCATCGACTTCCTCTACTTCACGAACTACGAGATCCAGGATCCGTCCCTCAGCGGTGCCGATCCGACGAGCTGCACGAAGTACTACTGGGCCGGGCGACCGTCCTCAGGATGCAGTGAGATCGCCTTCGATAGCGGGGATGTCGTGAACGGCCCCGTGCACTCCAATGACGCGATCCGCATCTGCAGTGCCGAGTTCAAGCAGACCGTGACCACGTCGTACAACCCCACGGCGGGCAAACGCTACGTCGCGAAGGATTCGAATGGCAACTCATGCTCAGGGCAGGTCTTCGATGACCCGCTGAGCCCCAGCTACTCACCGGTCGTCGGAATGCCGCCCACCAACGGAGCACTCAAGAACGAGGTGCGCTCCGATCTGCCCGTGGATGTTCCCCGCCCCGGTTGCCTCTACACCGGCCCGACGTCGATCGTCTACAACGCCAACGGGACCATGACCGTTCGCTCGCCGTGGACGAAGGCGACCAACGTGGCCGGTGCCACGCCGACCAGCGGAACGACTCCCGCGCAGTGCGGCGTGGTCGGCACGGCGACCGGTCAGCTCGGCTCCTCCGCGGGCGCGACGATCCCGGTGATCGCGCAGAACCTCATCTTCGTGCAGAACGTTCCGGCGACGGCGTCCGATCCCAACTATTGGGCGAGCACCGACTTTCCGAGCACCACGAGCTGCACGCGCTCCGGTTCCACCGTCTCGTGCACCGGTGCGAGCGGGCAGGCGAACGGCAACGGGATCGGCTACCCGATCGCCAACGAAAAGGCTCCGAGCACATCGTCCTACGACAAGCGGAACGGCGACGTCTTCATCCAGGGCAAACTGCGTGGCGCTGAGACGGTCGCCGCCGACAACTACGTGTACATCACGGGCGATCTCACATACGTCGACCCGAATGCGGACATCCTCGGGCTCGTCGGCAACAACGCGCTCTTCGTCTACAACCCGGTCAACTCGAGCGGCACTCCTCTGCTGACGGGGCAGAACCGCACGATCGACGCCGCGATCCTCTCCGTCGCGCACACCTTCCAGGTGCAGAACTACGACAAGGGTGGTAGTCGAGGCACGCTCAACGTGGTCGGCGCCATCGCGCAGAAGTTCCGCGGAATCGTTCGCAGCGGTTCGAACGGCTACACGAAGAACTATGTCTACGACCCGCGTTTCCGCTACATCGCTCCTCCCAAGTTCCTGTCACCGGTGTCGACGAGCTACGGGGTCAGCGTTCTCGTCGAGGTCAAGACGGCGTTCGCGCCGAATGGGAGCGCCGGATGATCGCCCCTCTCGCTGCCGCCTGGCTCGTCGCCCTGCTCATCGGGGCCGGCGTCTTCGGTCTCCTGATCGGATCGTTCCTCAACGTTGTGGCCTATCGGGTGCCGGCCGGGCTGTCCATCGTCTCCCCGCCGAGCGCGTGCCCGGGATGCGGGGGCCGGATCCGTCCATACGACAACATCCCGGTGCTCTCCTGGCTGATCCTGCGCGGTCGGTGCCGCGACTGCGGTGAACCGATCTCGGCGCGCTATCCGGTCGTCGAGGCCGTGACCGGCGTCTTCTTCGTGGCGGTGGCGGTGATGGCCGCGCCGGCACTGGCAACCGCGGCGAGCACTCAGTCCACCGTCGCGGCAGTCCTTCAGCTCGTCGCCTTTTTATACCTCGCCGCTGTCAGTGTCGTCTTGGCGGCCATCGACATCGACACGCGTACGCTTCCGAACGCCATCGTTCTCCCTTCCGCCTTCGTCGGGATCGTGCTCCTGTCGGCCAGTGCTCTG
This sequence comes from Leifsonia poae, assembly GCF_020009625.1. Lineage (NCBI taxonomy): Bacteria > Bacillati > Actinomycetota > Actinomycetes > Micrococcales > Microbacteriaceae > Leifsonia > Leifsonia poae. Next base: position 1,607,424 of record NZ_JAIHLP010000002.1, on the reverse strand, counting down.
CTGGCGCAGCGGCCGGGCGCCTTGCTCACGGCGGTCACCGGGATGATCGGGCTGTTCCTCTTCTATCTGATCGTCGCGCTCGTCTCGCCGCGGGGGATGGGATTCGGCGATGTGAAGCTCGCAGGAGTCCTCGGGTGGTACCTCGGCTTCCTCGGAGTCGGCCCGCTCCTCGTCGGCGCGTTCGCGGCGTTCCTCCTCGGCGGTCTCTTCGGCATCGTCCTGTTGGTGACCGGTCGTGCCGGTCGGAAGAGCGGCATCCCGTTCGGGCCGTGGATGCTCGCCGGAGCCTGGATCGGCGTTGTCGCCGGCGGACCGCTTTGGAGCAGTTACCTCGCCCTCGTCGGGCTGACCTAGACAAGGAGAACGACATGGCATCGAGTGTTGTCGGAATCGACATCGGCAGTTCCTCGCTCCGGGCGGTGGAGCTCATCGACGCGGCGAAGGCCCGGCCGACGCTGGTGCGCTACGCGGAGCTCCCTCTCCCTGAGGGGGCGGCGAGCCGGGGCGAAGTGCTGGAACCCAACACCGTCGCCTCTGCACTCAAGCGGCTCTGGAGCCTGGGCGGGTTCAAGAGTAAGAACGTTGTGCTCGGTATGGGCAACCAGCGCGTGCTCGCCCGCGACCTCACGGTTCCGAAGATGTCGATCGAGCGGATCAGGGAGTCGCTGCCGTTCCAAGTGCAGGAGATGCTCCCGGTGCCCGTCGCCGACGCCCTGCTCGACTTCTACCCGGTCTCGGAGTCGGTCGGGGAGTCCGGCCCGGTGGTCAACGGCCTCCTCGTGGCGGCGATCAAGGAGGCGGTGCTCGGTAACGTCCGGGCCACCCGGCTCGCCGGTCTCACCACAGTGGACGTCGACCTCATCCCCTTCGCTCTGAGTCGGGTCCTTGTCTCGCGGCCGAAGGTGGCGGGCACGGTGGCACTGGTCGAGATCGGTTCCGACACGACCTGCGTCCTCGTCGCGAGGGAGGGGGTTCCACAGTTCGTACGGATCATCCCCACCGGCGGCAATGACCTCACCGAGGCGTTGCACGTCGAACTCGAGATCGAGGTGGGCGAAGCGGAACGCATCAAACGCCGCCTTGGCCTGGCCTCGGAGGTCGCGACGGTCGAGGACCACCGAGCCGTCGAGATCATCTATCGTGTGACGAGCGAGCTGTTGAACAGCCTGCGGAACACGATCAACTACTACGTGAACACCCGACAGCCCGATGTCGTCGGCCAGGTGATCGTGACCGGCGGCGGGGCGACGCTCCACGGTCTTCCCGAGGCGCTCGCCGAGATGACACGGCTGCCGGTCGTGGTCGGCGACCCGCTCAGCTCGTTCGCTCTGTCCCGCACGCTCAAGGCGGACGATCTGCGGATGCGTCGCTCCGGTCTCAGCGTCGCACTTGGCCTCGCCGTGGGGAGCGGGTCATGAGCCAGTCCGGTCTCGACCTGGCCGTGGGGGCCGAACCCCGCGTCGATCTGCTGCCGCCGGAAGTGAGGGCGCAGCGCAAGAGCCGATCTCAACACCGAATGCTCGGTGTCGGTGTGTTGGGCGTGCTCGTGCTGACGTTCGCCGGCGTCGGCGGTGCGAGCGCGCTCTCGCTCACCGCTCAAAGCGATCTTGCGCTGTCGCAGACCGAGACGGGCAGCCTGCTCGCGCAGCAGCAGAAGTTCATCGAGGTTCGGAAAGTGCAGGAAGAGGTCAAACTCGTGCAGGCGGCCCAAGAGGTCGGCGCCTCGACGGAGATCGACTGGCGCGACTATCTGCTGAAGGTCCAGGCGACGCTCCCCGCGGAGGTCGTGCTCCAGACGATCAACATCGATTCGTCGTCTCCGCTGACCGCGTACACGCAGCCGACGGTCCCGTTGCAGGGGGCCCGCGTCGCAACGCTGAGCTTCACCGCGCAGAGCCCGACGCTCCCCCAAGTTCCGTCGTGGTTGGACTCGCTCGCGAGCCTGCCCGGCTTCGTGGATGCGACCCCCGGGTCCGTCACGCTCGACGATCAGACCCACCAGTACACGGTCAACATCGTCATGCACATCAATGAGGCCGCGTACTCCAAGCGGTTCGCGCCGAAGGGGAAATAGGCATGGACAGGAACAGGATCTGGATGATCGGGGCCGCACTCGCGGCTGTAGTGATCGTCGCCTTCGGCTGGCTGCTGGGGGTGCAGCCGCAGCTGGACGCCGCGGCTACGGCGGGCGCACAGCGTCAGACGGTCGATCAGACGAATGACCGCTACCGTGCGGTCTTGGAGAAGTTGAAGTCGGACCACGAGAAGCTGCCGCAGCTCAACGCCGAACTGGCGACGCTTGCGGCGTCGGTGCCCGCCGACACCGATTCCTCTCCTTTCGTCAAAGAGCTGAACGCCCTTGCCGGGTCGAACGGGGTGACCATCCAGGCGCTGACGTTCTCCGATGCGCAGTCGTACAAGCCGGTGGTCCCGCCGGCCGCTCCGACGCCGACCTCGACCCCGAGTTCCAGCGCGACGCCGAGCCCGTCTCCCTCGCCGACGCCGACGGCCGTCGCAGCGCCGGCGACCGTGACGAACCCGCTCGTCACCTCCGCCAACTTCTTCGCATCGCCGGTGCAGATGACGGTCAGGGGGACGCTCGCATCGGCATTGAACTTCATCGAAGGCGCGCAGAAGGGGGAGCGACTCTTCCTCGTCACATCCTTGTCGTCTACGCCGACGACAACAGCGGGAGCGGCGGCGGGCTCCGTCGATGCGACGATCGGCGGCTTCATCTACGCCATCACTCCGGCGTCGACGGCGAAGGCCGGCAGCGCTTCCGGAGCGGCGGGAGGCACGCCGGCGCAGGCCGCCGCTGAGAAATAACGGATCTGCCTGACGGCCGCACGCCGCCCGTTGATTCCGTCACCCTCGTTGCTACAGTGGGCACCACTGATGGACGCCCGCTGGGGGCCGATCGAGGAGTGGCATCATGAGCGACACGACGCCGGACGCATCCGAGCCGAAGCCGGAGACCGTCGCGCCCGAGGCGGATGCCGTCGCCGACGCAGATGTCGCCGACCCGCCATCGAGCCCGGTCTCCGCACGCGGACACGTGAACCACCCGGGGGCCGGTACCGCTCCCGCCGACGAAACCGTCGCCTCCGCACCGCAGGCACCGCAGGCACCGCCGGCGCCGGAGGCTCCGGCCCGCGCCATCGAGCCCGAACCGGTCGTCGCGACGGATGACGACATCGCCGCGGCGGTCGCTCGTTCGTCGACCGGTGACGTCACCGCCGCAGGCACGGCCACCGTCGACACCGCATCCCCGGCCGAATCGGCGGCACCGCTCGCTGCCGCTGCCGCTGCGGTCGAAGCTCCCGCGACCGCCGCCTACCCGGCTCCGGCCGCCCCTGTCGGCGAGGCCACCTGGGCGCCCGACCCCGCGGTCCCCGTCGGCGCCCCGCAGCCGGCGTATGCGCAGCCCGTCACCCCGATCTTCGTGCAGCGGCCAGAGCCGCCGAAGAAGAAGAGCAACCGCGGGTTCGGCATCCTGATCGCCCTGGTCGGCACCATCGTCTTCGCCGTTCTGTGGGTGGCCGCGGTCGTGCTCATCGGCTACTGGTTGACGCCGGGCAGCGAGTTCCTGCACGATCTGAACCGGTTCTTCCTGGCGCAGACCGCCGGCTGGGTTCCCATTGTCGCGTTCTTCGTGGGCATGGTCGTGCTCATCCAGATCGTGAACCGCGCGCGGTGGTGGGCCTACACGCTGGGCGGGTTGTTCGTCGCCGTCTTCGTCTACTTCGCCTTCGTCGGCGCTTCGGTGCTCGACGCGGGATTGGCGAGTTCGCTCAACAGTTCCGAGATCTCGGTGCTGCTCGCCCGGTTGTGGCTGAGCCCGTTCGCGGTCATCGCCGGTGTGATCGCCCGCGAGATCTCGATGTGGACCGGTGCATGGCTCGCCGCCCGCGGGCGCAAGCTGAAGGTGCGCAATGCGGAGGCGCTGGCCGACTACGACCAGCAGCTCGCCGATGCGCAGAACCAGGCGGTCGCCGCCTACGCGTCGCCGCAGCAGAGCGGGTACTGACCCTCAGCCGGCCACGGCCATGCGTGACGATCGTTCGTATGCGGCCATCGTGGCGGTTTTCGCCGCGTTCCTCTACCTCGCGATCCTCGTCGCGGCATTCGGGCTGATCTCGCTCGCGACGAACACCGAGGTCATCAGCGATCCGGCCGTGGGCCCGCTCGTCGGCCCGGTCATGTGCGGCGCGGCGGTGCTGACCGTGTTCGGCTTCCTGCTGGCGATCGGAACACACGTTCCGGCGGAACGTCAGCGCATCTCGACGATCGTGGCGCTGACGGTGGGATTCGCCGCCTACATCATCTTCGCGGCGGCCGGCGGGGTGGCCGGAGCCGCGGGCGATCCGGCCCAGCCGTTCCACTACTTCCTGTTCGCATTCGACCAGCTCGGCAGCTGGTACTCGATCACAGCCGGGATCGCCGGGTTCGTCATCACCCTGCTCTACCAGCTGGTTCTCGTTGGCCGTTTCCGTCAGCGGGGGCGGCCGCGCTGGCCGTGGGAACGGGACGACGAGTAGCTCAGCCGACCAACGGCACCTGCACCCGGGCGGATGTGCCCTTGGCGATGTACATGCCGCGGCCGGGCGGGAACTCGGCACGATTCAGGCGCGGCAGGGGAGTCTTCAGCAGCAGGTCGCCCTCCACCGAGTCCGGCTGCAGCAGCAGCCCGCGCCGACCGTTCTTCACCTCGCCGAGCAGCGGCCACGACGATCCCCACGCCGACGACTCGGCCTCGGCCACCAGCAGGTGGTCGCTGCGGCGCACCGCCCGCACCAGCTCGACGATCGGGGAGTCGGCCGGCGTCTGAAGGAAGTCACCGATGCTCTCCACGAAGACCGCGATGCGTCCCTCGGTGTCGGGGTCGGCGACTGCGGCGGTGAGATCGCGGGCCAACGCGGCAGCCGCATCCGGGGTGGTGGCCGCGTCGGACCAGAGCGCGTTTCCGGCCAGCGGGGATCGCGCATTGCCCAGATAGTAGAGGCGCGTCTCGGGGTCGAAGCGGGCGACGGATGCGGCAAGGGCGGCCAGCGTGCTGCTGCGTCCGCTTGCGGGCGGACCCGCGACGAGCAGCGTGCCCGACGGCTCGAAACCGAACGGGCCGAGGTCGATGTCGCTGACGCCGAGGACCGGCAGGCCGCCGTGGGCCGTCGGCAGGCCGTCGAGCGCCAGCTCGCGCGGGAGGGCGCCGATCGCCGGCGCCTCCGGAACGCCCGCGCGCCGCATCGCCTCCGCCAGCCGGGTGGTGGCCGCGGACTGCTCCGACACCGAGCCGCTGCCGCCCAGAACCGCGATCTGCGTCTCGTAGCCGTCGACGATCGCCCTGCCGGGGGGCGACGACGGGCCGAGGATGTCGCTCGGAACGTCGAGCATCCCGTAGCCGTCGTCCGCCAGCCGAAGCACCACCTTGCGTTGCACGAGCGACCGGATGGCGGTGGGGATGGCGCCGGCGCGGTCGCCGGTGAGGGCCACGTGCATCCCGAGTTGCCGGCCGTCGCTGAGCATGTCCTTGAACACGTCGTACCAGAGGGAGCGGCCGGCCGGAATCTCGAAGTCGTCTCGGAAGTTGGCGAACCCGTCGATGAGCAGCAGGATGCGCGGCTCATCCTGCCGCCCGGTCAACCGCCGATACTCGGTGATGCTCGACGCGTTGGCTTCGGCGAAGCGAGGCCCGCGCTCCTCCAATTCCGTCTTCAGCATGCGGAACAGGCGGATGATCCGCTCCACGTCGTCGCCTGGGATGACCGAGCCGACATGGGGCAGCTTCTCCAGCATCCGCAGGCTGCCCGCTCCGAAGTCGAGGGCGTAGACGCGCACGGGGCCGCCGCGCGGGGTGATCGCCGCGGCCGAGGCGAGGGTGCGCAGCACGGCGGACTTGCCCGCACCGCCGGTGCCGTAGACGGCGAGGTTGCCGTCCACATCCGGAGTGAAGTACACCGGTGACTGCTGCTGTCGGTCGGGAACGTCGCTCACCCCGAGCAGCAGCTCGGCATCGGTGCGCTGCCGCAGCAGGCCGAGATCGTACGCCTCTGCGAGCTCGTCGAGCCATGGTCGGCGCGGCGCGGGGATGTGCGCGGCGGTCTGAGCCCGAACGATCGAGCCTACGAGCCGCTGCTGGTCGGTCGGGCCGAGGTCGCGCTCCTCATCCACCAGCGGGCGCGGCTCCTCCCACCGGTTCTCGCCGCCGAAGCGCAGTTCGGCAACGTCGATGCCGGCCCGCTCCGGCTCGCGGGAGGTCCAGCCGCCGGCGTAAGCCGACTGGAACTGGGTGAGGCGGCCCGGCCCGGTCTTCGCCATGCCACGGCCGGGGATGCCCGGGTCGAAGTGCGCGGCGTCGGCCACACCGACGACATCCTGGCTGTCCGACTCGTCGGCCATCCGCAGGGCGATGCGCAGATTGGTGTTGGCGCGAAGATTGTCCTTGATCACACCGGCCGGCCGCTGGGTGGCCATGATCAGGTGGATGCCCAGCGAGCGTCCGCGCTGGGCGATGTCGACGACGCCGTCCACGAACTCGGGCACCTCTCCCACCAATGCCGCGAACTCATCGATCACGAGCACGAGCGCTGGCGGACATTCCGGGTCGCCCCGCTTCTCCAGCTCGATCAGGTCTTTCGCCTTCTTGCGATTGAGCAGGTGCTCGCGGTGGTGCAGTTCTGCCCGCAGGCTGGTGAGGGCTCGCCGAACGAGGTGCGGGCTGAGGTCGGTGACGAGTCCGACACAGTGCGGCAGCGTGACGCAGTCGGCGAAGGCTGACCCGCCCTTGTAGTCGACGAAGAGGAACGTGACGCGGTCGGAGCTGTACTCCGCGGCCATCCCGAGCACCCAGGCCTGCAGGAACTCGCTCTTGCCGGCGCCGGTGGTGCCGCCCACGAGCGCGTGCGGGCCCTGCGTGCGCAGATCGAGGTGCATCGGGTCGATCCCCGCCGAACCGATGATCGCGCGCAGGGTTCCGGCGCGTCGCTTCACGGGCGGGGATCCCGGCGTGCGGTCGTGGATCGAGGAGTTCTGCCGCCACCGGTCGATGACCGCGGTGGAGGTGTCGAGCAGGTCGTGGCCCAGCAGTGTCACGGCCGAGATGGAGCGGGGGAGGTCGCTGGAGTCGGCGACGAGGGCACCCGCATCCACGACCGGTGCCATGCGCTTGGCGTAGTCGAGGGCGAGCGCGCTGTCGACCGGTTCGGTGATCACGTCGTCGATCGTCTCGCCGACGCGCACGAACCCGACAGTCGCGCGATCGGCGCTCCCGTCGTGCGCGAGGTAGGTGCGGCAGACGGCGGGCAGTGAGGCGGGTTCCGCGCCGATCCAGATCGGGAAGATCCCCGCGTCGGCCGCGGCCTCGGCGAGCTGCACCAATCGGGCCCGGTCGAGCGAGACATCGTCGGAGATCACGACGACGATCGCGGGGATGGGCGACAGCGTCCCCTCGCCGGTCTCCGCTGTGCCCACGTCGGCCCCGCGCTCGATGGCGGCGTGATCCTGCTCCATCGCCCCGCGCCGTCGTGCGGTGCCCCGGATGCTCGCAAGCCGGCTCTCCACGACGCCTTCGAGGGCGCTCAGCACGGTGGCGGCGCTCGCCGCGCTGTCGGCCAGGTGGCCGCCGGCGAGCGGACTGTGCGGCGAGGAGGTGTGCGGCATCCACTTGAGCCACTCCAGTTCGCGCGACCAGCGCGGCGACACCAGCGCGGCGACGACCAGCTCGGCCGGCGAGTGCAGCGCGGTCAGCTGCACGAGGGCCGAGTTCACCGACCCGACGGTGTGCTCGGCGGGGCCGGCGATGCCGAGGGCGCCGGACTCGAAGAGGTTGTCGATCACCGGCACGCCGTCGACCCGCTCGTGGTCGGCGATCACCGCATCGAGCCGCTCCTGGAACTCCACGAGCATCTCGCCGCGGTCGGCGTGGATGACCGTGTTGCGGGAGCGCATCGAACCGATTCCGAGCTGCACGTTGAGGAACGACCAATGCTCGGGTCGACGAGTCCAGAGCAGCGGTCCGCGCTGAACGGCCTCCGAGAGGACGGCCGCTGTGGTCGGCGACTCGGCCCGGCGAAGCTCGATCTCGCGCTCCCGTTCCTTCTCGAGTTTCTCTGTCAGTGCTCCGAGGCGCTTCTCGAACACGGCGATGGCCTTCTTGAGCGTGCGCTTTCCTCGGGAGCGCCCGGTCACGAAGTTGCCGACGAGCATCACCGGGGAGAGCAGCACGAACAGCAGTGTCGTCGGCTGGTGGGTGAGCGCGAACATCGCCCCGCCGAGAAGCACCGGGGTGATCATGGCGAGCAGCGGGAAGGGCGGATCTTCTTTCTCTCCCGGAACCTCCGGCGCCTGGAAGGCCTGGCCCGCGTAGCGCTGTTCGACGCGCGGGGAACGGTTGAAGAAGATCGGGCCGGCCTTGGGCGGTGCCGCGACGACCCCGCTCATCCCCGCCACGGTGATCCGCAGTTCCGAGTCGCCGATCAGCAGGGTCTCGGAGCGCCTGATCGTGAACCGGGAGACGATCCCGCCGTCGACGACCACCCCGTTGGCGGAGCCGAGGTCGACGACTTCCACCCCGTCGCCGGTCTCCAGACGCACATGCTTCTTCGACACGAGCGGGTCGTGCAGCACGATGTCGCTGGCACCGTCGCGGCCGAGCACGGTCGTCCCGCGGCGCAGCGGGAACTCCCGGCCGGCATCCGGACCGCTCAGTACGCGGGCGGTGGCGATAACCGGGGCGTCGGCGAGATCGTTCGGCGCGTAGTAGATACCGGCGTCGGCCAGGCTCACGGTTGCCCCGCTGCCGATCCAGGCCTCGCCGACGGGCGCATCCGGGGCAGGATGAGCGGCTCGGGCTGACCGGGGAGTGCGGCGCGCAGCGTCAGGGCGCGGGCGTCGACCGGCGAGGCGCCGGTGCCGGTGCGCGGGTCGATCCGCTGGATGGTGGCCGCCACCTCGGAGATGCTCGCTGCGGCGTCGGCGGTGACCACGATGTCGTCGCCGGCCCCGGATGCGCGGGCCAGGGTGAGTTTGAGTCGCACGTGTTCCCCAATCGGCGCCGAGCGGTCGGGGCCTTCCCGAGAACCCTACCGAGCGCGGCCGTCGCCGAGGATGGGGACCGCTCCCCATCGCCCGTGCGGCACGCCCTCGATAGGTTGGCTGCAGCCTGAAGAACCGCGAAGGGGGCCGTCATGACCGATCTGAAGCTCGATCTCGAGCTGCTCGGACAGTTGAAGAGCGACCTCGAATCCATCGTCGCGGAGTTCACGGGCGCCGACGATTTCAGCGACGCCGTGGCCGAGGCCACCGGCCATGACGGGCTCAGCGGTCATGTCCGCGACTTCGCCCACAAGTGGAACGACAAGCGCAAGAAGATGACCGAATCCGTTCAGACGCTGGAACAGTCGGTCGGTGCCGTCACCGACGGGTTCACACAGGTCGACCAGGGTCTCGCCAAGGCGCTCGAAGACGCGGCGAGCCAGCCGCAGGACTATCCGGCGCCGCCGCGGGCGAGCTGAGAGAAGGAGTCGAGATGAGTGACGTCGAGTACCAGCCGCTCAAGGGCGACCCCGATCTCGTGCTGTCCAAGGCGCGGCACTATGCCGAGATCGCCGACGCGATCCAGCGCTCGGTCACTACTCTGCGGAGGATCGGCGATGTGGACGCGATGGTCAGCAAGGCCGTCGACTCGTTCCGCGACTCGGCGAAGGATGTGGCCGGCGATATCGACAAGGCGCACGACCGCTACCGCGAGACGGCGGATGCGCTGATTGCATACTCCTCGGCCCTCCGCACTGCTCAGGACGACGCCACGACCGCCATCGCGCACATCGAGAGCAAGCAGGAGGCAGCGAACTCCGCGAAGAGCGAAGCGGCGACAGCGCGGCACGCGGCGGATTCGGCCGCCGAGACCGACAAGGCGACGGCGACCACCGCGGCCACGAAGTCGCAGGACGCGGCCGAGACGGCCGACGCCGACCTGCGGGCCGCCCACGGCGAGTGGCATGCCGCGCTCGACGCCAAGAACACGGCTGCCGAAGCCGCGATCACCGCCATCGTCAACGTCGTGGACAAGCACAACAACGGCCTCGAGGATTCCTGGTGGGACAACTGGGGGTCGACCCTGTTCGACATCCTCAAAGTGGTCTGCAAATGGGCGGGAGTGTTGGCGATCTTCTTCGCCTGGGTGCCCATCCTCGGGCAGATCCTCATCGTTCTCGGCGCGATCGGCGCGATCATCGACCTCGTCCAGTCGATCGTGAACCTGATCAACGGCACCGGTTCCTTCGGGGATGTCATCTTCGCGGCGGTCGGAGCGGTGGTCACCCTGTTCGGCGGGAAGATCTTCGCGATGGTCGCCAAGAACCTGCGGGCGACGGCGATCATCCGCACCGGCGTGACGGACAGCGGCCAGCTCGCACGGCTGCAAGGTGTCGGGGCGCACAGCTCCGAGTTCATGAGCGCCTCCTCGGCGGGCGAAGCCCTCAGCAAGCCGCTCTCTGACGTTTTCACGGCGCCGTTCGTGCGCAGCGAGGCGCAGAAGACGGCACTCCAGGCGTTCAAAGACGGCACGAAATCGGGGCCAGAATTGATCAAGGACGCCGCACGGGTGGCCTTCCCGGGGTTCAACCTCAGCCTCAGCAAAGGGGTCGGCATCAACGCCGATCTTGCCGGCTTCTTCAAACTCGCCATCGACAATCCGAGCCTCGCCACGACCGGGATGCGGTTCACGGCGGGCGCAGCGACGGTCTACCAGCTCCAGAGCTCGCTGACGACGGTCACCGGCGCGGTGACCGGGTTCGGCGGCAACCCGATCGGTCAGGCGATCGGCACCGGCACGTCGTTCGTCACGGGGGACGCCGACACGATCGGCGGAGCCGCGAGCAGCACGATCGGCGTCGTGAAAGACGCCTGGACCATCGCGCACACCGGCACCAAGTAGCCGCTAGCGTATTCGTGACGGTGAGGGGAGACGTCTTGACGGCCGAGGGCACACGCAGGGACATCCTGACGTTCGGGATCGGGACACCGAGCGGATGGCACGCGATTCCGCTGGCGTCCGCCTCCGATCCCGAGTGGGGGCGCTCGCTCGCTTCCTCGTTGGTGGCCGACGAGGTGGTGCAGGCCCACCTCGCCGACGAACTGGAGCTGGCCCGCTCGCGGTTCCGGTCGATGGACGATCCGGCGCTCACCGCCGCGGTCTGGATCCCCTTTCCTGAGATCGGGAGGGCCGGCGCCGCACTCGCCTTCTCGCTCGCGCCGATCGAGCTGCTCGGGTCGCCGGACCGCTGCGAGGCCGCGCTCGCCGCCCCGGTCGTCGTACCGGATGCCGACTACAGCTACTTCGCCGTTCAGACCTGGCGCACGCAGATCGACGCGGGCGAACTCGTCGGCTCGCACAACCTGATCGCCCACGCGGGCGCCGACGGGGGAGCGGAGCTCGAGGAGCGGGTCGTCGCCGTCGTGTTCCCGCCTGATGCCGCCCAGGCGGTGCAGTTTGTGGCATCCGCCGAGAATCTGGGGGTCTTCACCGATATGGCTCAGGATGTGCAAGACCTCGTCGCCACTCTCACGCTCACGCTCGAGGCGGCCGAGTGACGTACACCGCGCGATCCCCGCAGGGGGCGTACTCGATCGTGCTCCCCGGAACCTGGGCCGAGGTCCCCCTCGACGACGGAGACGTGATGCGCGAGCGCGTCAAAGCCCTCGTCTTACAGCGCGTCGGCCGCAACGACAGGCTGGCCCGCGTGCGCAAGGACGCGCGCGACGAGCTCGTGCGCACGGCCGAGCGCGCCCGCACCGCTGGGGCGACGGCCTTCTGGATGTCCCTTGAGGTGCTTCCCGGCATCCCGCTGCCCGCCGCGCTGATCGTGAGCGACCGGGCGTGGCCCGCCGAAGGCTCGGGCGGCCCGGACCTCGCTGGGCCGGACCTCGCCGCGCGCCTCATGGCCGCCCGCCCGGGCGCGGAAATCCTCGACCACCGTTCCGGACCGGTGGCTCGGACCAGCGAGATCGGCGAGGATGCGATCGGCGAGCTGCGTGAGCCGTCGCTGTTCCTCGAATACTCGGTTCCGTATCCGCACGGGGAAGGGCTGCTCAGCATCACCGTCTCGGCGCCGACCGTACACGACCCGGAGCTCTACACGGTCTTCTTCGACGCCATCGTCGACTCTCTCACCTGGGCCGAGCCCGCCCCGACCTCCGAGGAGATCTCCAGGTGAACGACGAGCTCACCGGAGAGGCGCTCGAACGGCGCCGCGCCCGGGTCGCCGAATCCAACCGTCGGTTCGGCCGGGTGCTCAGCGTGATCGGCGCCGTCCTCGCGGCGCTCGCCTTCGTGCTCCTCGTCGCTGGCGGCCTCGTGCTCACCGGGCTCGCCTCGAACCCGGCAGGCACCGACGACGGCGCGGTCGACGATATCCGGGGGTTCGCAACAATCGGGATGAGCGCCCTGCCCGGCATCCTCCTGCTGCTCGCGATGTGCGGCCTGATTGTGGGTGAGCAGCTGAGACGCGGGTCGATGCGTCGGAATCCCGCGCCGCCCGATACCGTTCTCCCGCAGGCCACCATGGTCTCCGGGTTCTCTGTGCTCTCGGACGGGTGGCATCTGATCTGGATCGTCGTCGGTCTGTTGGTGTCGCTGCTCCTCGTCGGGCTCCCGGTCCTCTCCTGGTTCACCGGCGGCTGGCCGTCGAGCGTCGGCGACCAGAATGCGTTCGCGCAGTACTGGCTCATCTACGGCGCCATCGCCTTCGGCATCACCGTGGCCGCTCTCGTCTCGCTGATCAAGAAGCGGGCGTTCCGAAGGGCTCAGGCGGGCGGGCGCATCCGGCCCGGTGTCGTTGCGGGCGGGCAGCGGTTCTGGCGGTGGTTCGACTACCGGTGGCGCTTCGACCTGTGGCTCGCCGGTCTGGGTGGCCTCATCGCCGCCCTGTCGACGACGGCGCTGTCGGAGGCTGTCGGCCCCGGATCCGCCCCCGGTGCGCTCGCCGCGGCCCTTCCCTTGTTCATCGGATTCCTCGCGCTCGGCCTGCTGCTGGTGGCGGCGGGAGTGGTCTGCGCGCTGAACTTCTGGCGCTCGGGCGAAGCGCTCGGCACCGGCGAATCCGCGGCCTGATCAGGCCGTTCCCTCTGACGTGAACAGTGGATGGGGAGTCCTCCCCATTCCCCGGCGGCGGCCGCCGTCGATAGGTTACCGATAGCTGGTCGGCCCGAGGGGTTGACCTTCACGGACAACGAAGGGATTGAACGTCATGGCAAACATGAACGTCACGTACGGCGAGATGACCGATGCCGCCAACCGCCTGACCTCGGGCAAAGACGACATCACCGCGAAGCTGCACGAGCTGCAGAACCTGGTGAACGGACTGGTGAACGGAGGCTTCGTCACCGACCAGGCTTCCGGCGCCTTCCACACCTCGTACGAGCAGTTCACCAAGGGCACCACGGACGCGGTCAACGGCCTCGACGGAATGTCCCAGTTCCTCACGAAAGCGGCCGACACGCTGCAGAACGTCGACAGCGAACTGGCCAAGGGAATCGGCGGCTGACCGCCCCGAACCATCGTCGAGCGCGGGCACCTGAAAAGGTGCCCGCGCTCCGTCGTTCACGCCACTACACTCGGCTTCAGTCTTGACGAGGGGAATCACCGTGGCGGAGAGCGAAACGACCCAGCGGCCGGCGGATCCAGGGGTGGATGCGGCAGAACCGGCGGCGGCAGCACCCGGAGGGGCGCCGCGTCGGAGGCCGCGCATCCGCTGGTACTGGTGGGTGGTGGCGGCGGTCTCGGTCGTCGTGATGGCGGGCGGGGTCGCCACCGTCGCCTCCGTGGTCAGCATGAACGAGAACGCGCCGCGGGTCGCCGTCGCGCGCTACCTCGAAGCCCTGGTGCACGGCACGGTGTCGCGGGCGCTCGCCCTCACCGGAACGACGACGAGCGAGTCGGATGTGCTGCTCACCGACAAGGCATACGCCAAGGCGGCGAGACACATCAGCGGGTTCACCCTCGCCGCACCGACGGTGAAGGGGGGCACCGCAACCGTCAGGGCCACGATCAAGCAGGCCGCTCACACCTACACGCAGACGTTCGCGCTGACCCGAACCGGCCAGGACTTCGTCGTCTTCGACCACTGGAAGCTGCGCCCGGTCGCGCTCACCCGGGTGGCGATCGCCTTCGACGGGCCGGAGCAGCTGCCGTTCACCATCGCCGGCCAGCCCCTGCAGAGCGGTCCGGATGTCGAACTCCGGGCCTTCCCGGGAACGTACGACGTTCACCCCGCCTTCACCGACACCATGCTCGGGGCGCCGACGTTCAGCGTCACAGCCATCGGGTTCGGCGGTGCGAAGCCGCAGCCGGCGGCGGTGTCGATCGGCCTGACCAATGACGGGGAGAAGGCGGCGAACCAGGCGGTGAACGACTATCTGGACACCTGCGCCGCTTCCACCGACATGGTGCCGGACGGATGCCCGTTCCACGCCGTCAGTGGAGATGGCATCACGATCGACTCGGTCGAATGGTCCATCGTCACCCGCCCGGAGTTCACGATCGGCGAGTGGGCGCAGGCCGGCTACGCGGTCGTCAGCACCAAATTGGGCGCTGCGCAGATGACAGGGACCGCCCATGATGGAAAAGGGAACTCCGGTGAGGTCGGCACCCCCGACATCCCGTTCCCGGTCATCGGAACCGTGCGTTTCGACGGAGCAACGGCCATCTACTCGCAATTGGTGAAGTAGGGGCGCACGGCGCGCCGGTGGGCCGCGCATCCATTTGACCGCAACCCGACCGAGAGCTAAGATTTATCGGGTGTGCGCTCTGTCGCGCGTTCGTTTGGTGCCCAGAAAGCGGGTGCCGCGAGCGGGCAGGCACGTACTCATCCGATGGGCCGAAACTTTCTGCACGGAAGTCTCGCGCCCCCACGGCATATCGATGACGAACAGATCCCGACTCTTCGGAAGCGGGATCACGCGTCGATCGGTTTCCCCGAAGTCCCGGCCTGTCTGCCCAGAACATGGAACAGATGTGCGGAGACCGACGGACAAAGCAACAACTGTCACCGTGCAGTCCATAAAAGGAGAAGTTCAGTGCCAACCATTCAGCAGTTGGTTCGGAAGGGCCGCAGCCCCAAGGTCACGAAGACCAAGGCGCCCGCCCTGAAGGCCAACCCCCAGCAGCGCGGCGTTTGCACCCGCGTCTACACCACCACCCCGAAGAAGCCGAACTCGGCTCTGCGCAAGGTGGCGCGTGTGAAGCTGTCCAACGGAACCGAGGTCACGGCCTACATTCCGGGCGAGGGCCACAACCTGCAGGAGCACTCGATGGTGCTCGTCCGCGGCGGTCGTGTCAAAGACCTCCCCGGTGTTCGTTACAAGATCGTTCGCGGCGCGCTGGACACCCAGGCCGTGAAGAACCGCAAGCAGGCTCGCAGCCGGTACGGCGCGAAGATGGAGAAGAAGTAATGCCTCGCAAGGGACCAGCCCCCAAGCGCCCCGTCGTCGCAGACCCGGTATACGGCGCCCCCATCGTCAGCCAGCTCGTCAACAAGATCCTCCTCGACGGCAAGAAGGGCCTCGCTGAGCGCATCGTCTACGACGCGCTCGAAGGCGTTGCCGCCAAGAACGGTCAGGATGCCGTCGCCACGCTCAAGAAGGCGCTCGACAACGTGCGCCCGACCCTCGAGGTCCGCAGCCGCCGCGTCGGTGGCTCGACCTACCAGGTGCCGGTCGAGGTCAAGCCGCACCGCGCCAACACCCTCGCGCTGCGCTGGCTCACCAGCTACGCCAAGGGTCGTCGCGAGAAGACCATGACCGAGCGCCTCACCAACGAGATCCTGGATGCGTCCAACGGTCTCGGCGCCGCCGTCAAGCGTCGTGAAGACACGCACAAGATGGCCGAGTCGAACAAGGCGTTCGCGCACTACCGCTGGTAATGATTCGACCGGTTCGGGTGTTGCACTCTTCGGGGTGCGACATCCGAACCGGTACCCCTTCCACTTTCTACTTTTCGGAGGAACCCTGTGGCACAGGACGTGCTCACCGACCTGCATAAGGTCCGCAACATCGGCATCATGGCCCACATCGATGCCGGCAAGACCACCACGACCGAGCGCATCCTGTTCTACACGGGCGTCAACCACAAGATTGGCGAGACCCACGACGGCGCCTCGACGACCGACTGGATGGAGCAGGAGAAGGAGCGCGGCATCACCATCACGTCCGCGGCCGTGACCTGTTTCTGGAACAAGAACCAGATCAACATCATCGACACCCCGGGCCACGTGGACTTCACCGTCGAGGTGGAGCGCTCGCTCCGCGTGCTCGACGGCGCGGTCGCCGTCTTCGACGGCAAGGAGGGCGTCGAGCCCCAGTCCGAGACCGTGTGGCGTCAGGCCGACAAGTACAACGTCCCCCGCATCTGCTTCGTCAACAAGATGGACAAGCTCGGCGCCGACTTCTACTTCACCGTCGACACCATCGTGAAGCGCCTCGGCGCGAAGCCGCTGGTCCTTCAGCTGCCGATCGGCTCGGAGTCCAACTTCGAGGGCGTCGTCGACCTGGTCGAGATGCGTGCGCTCACCTGGCGTGGAGACGCAAAGGGTGACGTTCAGATGGGCGCCAAGTACGCCATCGAGGAGATCCCCGCCGACCTCGTCGAGAAGGCCGAGGAGTACCGTCAGGCCCTCCTCGAGACCGTCGCCGAGACCGACGACGCGCTGCTCGAGAAGTTCTTCGGCGGTGAGGAGCTCACTGTCGCCGAGATCAAGGGCGCCATCCGCAAGCTCACCGTTAACAGCGAGATCTACCCGGTGCTCTGCGGTTCCGCGTTCAAGAACCGCGGTGTCCAGCCGATGCTCGACGCTGTGATCGACTACCTCCCGTCGCCGCTCGACGTGCCCGCCATCGAGGCGCACGACCCGCGCGACGAAGAGAAGGTCATCCTCCGTCACGCCGACGCCACCGAGCCGTTCTCGGCCCTGGCCTTCAAGGTCGCCGTCCACCCGTTCTTCGGTCGCCTCACCTACGTTCGCGTGTACTCCGGTCGCGTCGAGAGCGGCTCTGGTGTCGTGAACTCGACGAAGGGCAAGAAGGAGCGCATCGGGAAGATCTTCCAGATGCACGCCAACAAGGAGAACCCGGTCGACTTCGTCACCGCGGGCAACATCTACGCCGTGATCGGCCTCAAGGACACCACCACCGGTGACACACTGTGCGACCCGGACAACCAGGTCGTCCTCGAGTCGATGACGTTCCCGGAGCCCGTGATCGAGGTCGCGATCGAGCCGAAGACCAAGGCCGACCAGGAGAAGCTGGGCACCGCGATCCAGAAGCTCGCCGAGGAAGACCCGACCTTCCGCACTGAGCAGAACCAGGAGACCGGTCAGACGGTCATCAAGGGAATGGGCGAGCTCCACCTCGACATCCTGGTCGACCGCATGAAGCGCGAGTTCAACGTCGAGGCGAACGTCGGCAAGCCCCAGGTGGCCTACCGCGAGACGATCCGCCGTTCGGTCGAGAAGTACGACTACACGCACAAGAAGCAGACCGGTGGTTCGGGTCAGTTCGCAAAGATCCAGATCACGATCGAGCCGATGGATGTCACGCCGGAGACGAGCTACGAGTTCGTCAACGCCGTCACCGGTGGTCGCGTGCCGCGTGAGTACATCCCGTCGGTCGACCACGGCATCCAGGACGCCATGCAGGTCGGCGTCCTCGCCGGCTTCCCGACCGTCGGCGTCAAGGCGACCCTGGTCGATGGCGCTTCGCACGATGTCGACTCCTCGGAGATGGCGTTCAAGATCGCCGGCTCGATGGCCTACAAAGAGGCCGCGCGCAAGGCGAACCCCGTGCTGCTCGAGCCGCTCATGGCGGTCGAGGTGCGCACGCCGGAAGAGTACATGGGCGATGTGATCGGTGACCTCAACTCCCGTCGAGGCCAGATCCAGTCGATGGAGGACGCGAGCGGTGTCAAGGTGATCCGCGCCAACGTCCCGCTGTCGGAAATGTTCGGATACATCGGTGACCTGCGGTCGAAGACCTCGGGCCGCGCGGTCTACTCGATGACGTTCGACAGCTACGCGGAGGTCCCGAAGGCTGTGGCCGACGAGATCGTCCAGAAGAACAAGGGCGAATAGCAGGAGAGCCCCTGACGGATTTGAGGTTCCGGATCGCTGGTCCGCCAGCGTTCCGGAACCCCGGATCAACCAAGTAACATAGGTAAACAATCCCGTAGAGTTGCCGGCCGAAAACCATCGGCCGGGGTTTCTACACGAGAGTCCTGAGGAGGACCCAGTGGCTAAGGCCAAGTTCGAGCGGACTAAGCCGCACGTCAACATCGGAACCATCGGTCACGTCGACCACGGCAAGACCACGCTCACCGCGGCGATCTCGAAGGTGCTTGCTGACAAGTACCCGTCGGCCACCAACGTGCAGCGCGACTTCGCGTCGATCGACTCGGCTCCGGAAGAGCGTCAGCGCGGTATCACGATCAACATCTCGCACGTCGAGTACGAGACCCCGAAGCGCCACTACGCGCACGTTGACGCCCCTGGGCACGCCGACTACATCAAGAACATGATCACCGGTGCCGCTCAGATGGACGGCGCGATCCTCGTGGTCGCCGCCACCGACGGTCCCATGGCGCAGACCCGTGAGCACGTTCTGCTCGCCAAGCAGGTCGGCGTTCCGTACCTGCTGGTCGCGCTGAACAAGTCCGACATGGTCGACGACGAGGAGATCCTGGAGCTCGTCGAGCTCGAGGTTCGCGAGCTGCTCTCGAGCCAGAACTTCGACGGCGACAACGCCCCCGTCGTTCGCGTCTCGGGCCTCAAGGCTCTCGAGGGTGACGAGAAGTGGGTCAACTCCGTTCTCGAGCTCATGGAAGCCGTCGACAACTCCATCCCGGACCCGATCCGCGACAAGGACAAGCCGTTCCTGATGCCGATCGAGGACGTCTTCACGATCACCGGTCGTGGAACCGTCGTCACGGGCCGCGCCGAGCGTGGAACCCTCGCCATCAACTCCGAGGTCGAGATCGTCGGCATCCGCCCGACGCAGAAGACCACGGTCACCGGTATCGAGATGTTCCACAAGCAGCTCGACGAGGCATGGGCCGGCGAGAACTGTGGTCTGCTCCTCCGTGGCACCAAGCGCGAGGACGTCGAGCGCGGTCAGGTCGTCGTCAAGCCGGGTTCGGTCACGCCGCACACCGACTTCGAGGGCACCGCCTACATCCTGTCGAAGGATGAGGGTGGCCGTCACAACCCGTTCTACGCGAACTACCGTCCGCAGTTCTACTTCCGTACCACCGACGTCACCGGCGTCATCACGCTGCCCGAGGGCACCGAGATGGTCATGCCCGGCGACACCACCGACATGACGGTCGCGCTGATCCAGCCGATCGCCATGGAGGAGGGCCTCGGCTTCGCCATCCGTGAGGGTGGCCGCACCGTGGGCGCCGGTACCGTTGTGAAGATCATCAAGTAGTCTCCGACTGCTCCGAAAGGGGTCGGGCCGTTCGCGGCCCGGCCCCTTTTCTATTTGTGTCGTGCCGTTGCGTCCCCACAAAGGGGGCATGCGCTAGAGTGAGATTTTCTCACTAATACGAGACTTTCGCGCCGTGGTCCTCTAAGCTGAGAAAACCTCAATACCCGAACTGAGGATGGCTCGCACCTGCCAAGGGGGTCCCCAACATGCGACGTCAGCACAGCTCTGCCCACTTCGACGACGAATCGACCGAGAAGCGCGCCCGAACGCCTTTCCGTCTCACCGGTTGGACCGCGCGCATCGCCGCGCCGGCCATCGTGCTCGCGCTGGCGATCACCGGCTTCACGGCTCCGGCGAATGCGGAGGATGCGGTTCCCGCCTCCTCTCCTGCGGCGTCTGCGCCGACCGCCTCGACGACGCCGACGCCTGATCCCTCCCCGTCGGCGACGCCGGCGGCTGATCCGGCTCCGGCCCCATCGGCGGCCCCGTCACCTGATCCAGCGCCGTCCTCGACGCCGGCGGCGACTCCGTCGCCGAGCGCACCCGCCGCACCGGTGGTTCCGCCGACCGCGCCGAGCACGAAGGCGCTCGCTGTTCCGAGCCCTTCGCCGTCGACCCCTCCTGGCTCGTCGAGCGGCTCCACCACCGGAACGCTCTCGGTCGTGAAGCACATCGAGAACGCCGACGGTACCCTTATCGACAGCACGCCGGCCGGCTGGGCGTTCACCGCGACGAGCACGGGGCTGTCCTACAGCCCGCAGCTGCTCACCACGAATGGTGCCACCGGTTCGGTGACGTACACGCTCACCGTGCCCGCGGGCGCCACCTCGGTGCCCGTGACCGTCGCTGAGACCCAGAAAGACAACTATCAGCTCGTGCAGCAGGGCGGTCTCAATGCGGTCTGCACCTACGCAGACGGCACCGTCGTCAACGTCGGGACGCTGGGCTTCAAGGTCAACGTCCCCGGCAACCAGAATGTTCGCTGCGTCGTCGTCAACCGCGAGATCCCGGCCGCCTGGTCGGTCTCGAAGACGAGCGATCCGGCCTCCGGCACGACGGTGGTTCCCGGTCAGCTCATCACCTACACGCTCAACGTGCAGTACACCGGCGGAATGCTCCCGAACTCGCTGGTGATCACCGACGACATGTCGAAGGTGCTCGATAACGCGACACTCGTCGGCGATCTCGAGCCCACGCAGGGGAGTGCCGCGATCGTCGGCACGAACCTGGTGTGGACCATCACCGGTTTCGACGACTCGCTCAGCCTGAGCTACACCGTGCGGGTGAACGCAGGCGCCTATGGCGTGCACATCGTCAACGTGCTGACCGTTCCGCCGGGAGGTGTGTGCGACGAGAGCTGCACGACCGACCACCCGACCCCGCACTGGACGCTGACCAAGACGGCGGACCCGGCCAGCGGCTCGGTCGTGGAACCCGGTCAGACCATCACCTACACGCTCACGGCGAAGAACGATTCGGATGCCGAGGTGACGGGCGCGACAGCGGTCGACTCGCTGGGCAACGTGCTCGACAACGCCCATCTCACCGGCACCCTGCCGGCTGCGCTCAGCCGTTCCGGGAATCAGCTCACCTGGCAGGTCCCGACGCTCGAGGCGGGGGCGAGCGAGACGGTGTCGTTCTCGGTGATCGTGAACGACGACGCCGCCGGTGTCGTCATCGACAATGTCGTCACGCCGGGCCAGGGCGGCTCCTGCCCGCCGGCGCCGCCATACGGCCCGCAACCGAGCGATCAGCCGGGCTGCGAGACGACCCACCGCGTGCCCAGCGTCAACCTGAACATCGTGAAGACCCACTCCACGACGGACGGCGGTGAAGGCGGAGTCATCGACTCGGGGAAGAACGAGGTCATCGACTATCAGCTGGCCGTCGGCAACACCGGAACGGATGCGGCGACGGGGGTCACGGTCACCGACGCACTGCCCGCGGGGCTGACCTTCGTGGCAGGCTCCCTCGTGGCGCCGCCCGGATGGAGTGTGACCGAGGCGGGCTCGACGCTCACCTTCGTGTACTCGGGCTCTCTGAACCCCGGGGCCACGGCTGTCCTGACCTTCCGGGCCTCCGTGGGTGACCTCTCGCGGTCCGGAATCGATGTTCCCTATCCCAACATCGACAACCGGGCCTGTGTCACCAGCGCCCAGCACGACTCCGACACCTCGGACAACTGCTCGACCGACACGACGAAGGTCAAGTCGATCGCGGTGAGCGCTCAGGCACTGTGTGTGAACGACGCCCCGGTGGTGTCGTACTCGATCACGCCGTACAACCTGACGACCGCACCGAAGATCGCGCTCATCTGGTGGACGGCCGACGCGTACGCCGCCCGCAATACCAGCATCCCGGCCGGAGATGAGGCGGCGCTGCTCGCCAACGGTGCGAGCAAGGTCAACTACGTCACTCTGCCGAGCGGCTGGGTGAACGGCGACACCATCACCGGTACCCAGCTCTGGCCGGGAGCCAGCGTGGACGCGAGCGGCCACGGCAACGGCTGGCCGGGCTGGCGCCAGCTGGGTGACGGCACCTGGGTGCTCGACCCGGCCGCACCGTTCTACGACCTGCGCACCGGTGCGGTCGTCGAGGTGCGGATCAACCCGACCACCGCATCCACCGTGGCTTACCCGCCGCCCTCGACGCACTGCGACCCGGCCGTGACCACGACCGTCGCCGCAGGCGGCTCCTCCACCGGGCTGGCCGACACGGGCAGCGACACGATGGGTCCGCTCGCCGGAGCCGCCGTGCTGCTGGGATTGGGCGCCGGACTGGTGCTCTGGATGCGTCGCCGTCGCGGTGATGTTCACTAGGGGTTTACCTCACCGCCGCAGCGGCGCAGAATAAGGTCACCGTTCACACCGGACGGACCGCCGAACAAGGGAGAGCGTATGGGTATCCACAACCTCGCAAACCAGGCCGAACCGTTGACCGGCCCCCGGGCGGAGAGTTCGGGAACCGCGTGAGCGGAACCACAGGCAACAGCAAGGAGTGACGGCGCGAGGCGTCATTCGAGCGGGGTCGGGCAGTCGCACGGCCCCGCTCTTCGTCGTCCGCGACACGCCCGGGTTGCAGCGAAGCCAATACTCTGGCAAACTTGTCTAGTTCAACACTTCGGAACGAGTGCGCTCGCGCGTGCTCCGAACGGATCACTGCCAGGCAGTGCATAGCCCACCGCGAGGTCGTTCATTCGATCAGCGGCAGATGGTTAGGCCGCGGGTAGCAGAGCAACGCTTAATCGACCTCCTTCGAGAACACGGGTCATCTCTGTCCTCGAAACGGGCGACACGCCCGAGCGCGGGGGTCGGTGAGTTGACAGAAGAAGAGTGAAAGAAAGACCAGCGGCGAACGCCCCCGTTCGCCACCTGCGTCCAATGCGAGGCCGGCTCCTTCGGGAATCGGGCTCGTAAGACGCCATAACAAGAGAGTGAGTCAGACATGGCGGGACAGAAGATCCGCATTCGGCTTAAGTCGTACGACCACGAGGTCATCGACACCTCGGCGCGCAAGATCGTCGACACCGTGACCCGTGCGGGCGCGACCGTTGTCGGCCCCGTGCCGCTTCCGACCGAGAAGAACGTGGTGTGCGTCATCCGTTCGCCCCACAAGTACAAGGACAGCCGCGAGCACTTCGAGATGCGCACACACAAGCGCCTCATCGACATCATCGACCCGACGCCCAAGGCCGTCGACTCGCTCATGCGTCTCGACCTGCCGGCCGACGTCAACATCGAGATCAAGCTCTAAGGGGGAGTGCCATGTCGAACATCGAAACCAAGACCTCCCGTGGCCTCCTCGGCAAGAAGCTCGGAATGACCCAGGTCTGGGATGAGAACAACAAGCTCATCCCCGTGACCGTCATCGAGATCACGCCGAACGTCGTGACCCAGGTCCGCACCCCCGAGGTCGACGGCTACAACGCCGTTCAGATCGCCTACGGCCAGATCGACCCGCGCAAGGTCAACAAGCCGTCCGCCGGACACTTCGACAAGGCCGGCGTCACGCCGCGCCGTCACCTCACCGAGGTCCGCACCGCCGATGCCGCTGACTACAGCGCCGGCCAGGAGCTGACCGTCGACGCGACCTTCGAGGCCGGCCAGCTGGTCGACGTCGTCGGAACGTCGAAGGGCAAGGGCTTCGCCGGTGTGATGAAGCGTCACAACTTCAAGGGTGTCTCCGCCTCGCACGGTGCTCACCGCAACCACCGCAAGCCGGGTTCCATCGGCGCCTCCTCGACCCCGAGCCGTGTCTTCAAGGGCATGCGCATGGCCGGTCGCATGGGTGGCGAGCGCGTCACGGTCTTGAACCTCAAGGTTCAGGCGATCGACGCCGAGAAGGGCCTCCTGCTGGTCAAGGGAGCCGTTCCCGGTGCCCGTGGCCGCATCGTATTCGTCCGCAACGCAGTGAAGGGGGCCTAGTCTCCATGGCTACCTCGATTGACGTCCTCGACGTCAAGGGCAAGAAGGCGGGCTCCGTCGAGCTCCCCGCCGAGCTCTTCGACGTTCAGACCAACATCCCGCTGATCCACCAGGTGGTCGTCGCCCAGCTCGCCGCTGCGCGTCAGGGAACCCACAAGACCAAGCGTCGTGGTGAGGTCTCCGGTGCCGGCCGCAAGCCGTTCAAGCAGAAGGGAACCGGTCGCGCTCGTCAGGGCTCGATCCGCGCCCCTCAGATGACCGGCGGTGGCATCGTCCACGGACCAGTGCCCCGCAGCTACGCGCAGCGCACCCCCAAGAAGATGATCGCCGCCGCCCTGCTCGGTGCCCTCAGCGACCGCGCCCGCGGAAGCCGGCTGCACGCCGTCGAGTCGCTCGCCCTCGGTGAGACCCCGTCGACCAAGGCCGTCGTGGAGTACCTGACCGGTGTCGCCACCTCGAAGCACGTGCTCATCGTGCTCGAGCGCGACGATGCGGTGAGCGCCCTGAGCGTCCGCAACATCCCGACCGTGCACGTGCTGCACTTCGACCAGCTGAACGCGTACGACGTTCTGGTGAGCGACGACATCGTCTTCACCAAGGGTGCGCTCGAAGCGTTCATCGCGTCGAAGTCCAACAAGGAAGAGGTGAACGCGTAATGCCCGTCAACAAGGACCCGCGCGACGTCATCATCGCCCCCGTCGTCTCCGAGAAGAGCTATGGCCTGATCGACGAAGGCAAGTACACCTTCCTCGTCGACCCGCGCTCGAACAAGACCGAGATCAAGCTCGCCATCGAGAGCATCTTCAAGGTCCAGGTCGCGTCGATCAACACCCTGAACCGTCAGGGCAAGACCCGCCGCACCAAGTTCGGCCAGGGCAAGCGTAAGGACACCAAGCGTGCGATCGTCACGCTGAAGTCCGGTTCCATCGACATCTTCACGGCAGTTGGCTAAGGCCGGGATCTAGAGGAAAACAGACATGGCTATTCGTAAATACAAGCCCACGACCCCCGGTCGCCGCGGTTCGAGCGTCGCCGACTTCGCCGAGATCACCCGATCGACGCCCGAGAAGTCGCTGCTCCGCCCGCTCTCGAAGACCGGTGGCCGCAACAACCAGGGTCGCATCACGACCCGTCACATCGGTGGTGGCCACAAGCGCCAGTACCGTGTCATCGACTTCCGTCGCAATGACAAAGACGGCGTGAACGCCAAGGTCGCACACATCGAGTACGACCCCAACCGCACGGCGCGCATCGCGCTGCTCCACTTCGTGGACGGCACCAAGCGCTACATCCTCGCCCCGAACAAGCTGTCGCAGGGCGACATCGTCGAGTCGGGCGCCGGAGCGGACATCAAGCCGGGCAACAACCTGCCGCTGCGCAACATCCCCACCGGTACCGTCATCCACGCGATCGAGCTGAAGCCGGGCGGTGGCGCCAAGATGGCCCGCTCCGCCGGTGCGTCGGTTCGTCTCGTCGCCAAGGACGGTCCCTACGCGCAGCTCCGTCTGCCGTCGGGCGAGATCCGCAACGTGGATGCCCGCTGCCGCGCCACCATCGGCGAGGTCGGCAACGCCGAGCAGTCGAACATCAACTGGGGCAAGGCCGGCCGTATGCGCTGGAAGGGCGTTCGCCCGACCGTCCGCGGTGTCGCCATGAACCCGGTCGACCACCCGCACGGTGGTGGTGAGGGCAAGACCTCCGGTGGACGCCACCCGGTCAGCCCGTGGGGCCAGAAGGAAGGCCGCACCCGCCACCCCAACAAGGAAAGCGACAAGCTCATCGTTCGTCGCCGCACCGCCGGCAAGAAGCGTAAGTAGGAGTAGAAGATGCCACGCAGTCTCAAAAAGGGCCCCTTCGTCGACGACCACCTGCTTCGCAAGGTCGTTGTGGCGAATGAGGCCAACAGCAAGAACGTGATCAAGACCTGGTCGCGCCGCTCGATGATCGTCCCGGCCATGCTGGGTCACACCATCGCGGTGCACGACGGTCGCAAGCACATCCCGGTGTTCGTCACCGAGACCATGGTTGGGCACAAGCTCGGCGAGTTCGCGCCCACCCGCACCTTCCGTGGACACGTGAAGGACGACAAGAAGGGTCGCCGCCGCTAACGCGGTGGCGTAAGGAGGAGAGAAATGGTGGAGTCGATCGCACGCGTGCGACACATCCGCGTGACCCCCAGAAGGCTCGTCGCGTCGTCAACCTGATCCGCGGCAAGCAGGCACAGGAGGCCCTGGCCATCCTGAAGTTCGCCCCGCAGGGTGCGAGCGAGCCGGTGTACAAGCTCGTCGCCTCGGCGATCGCCAATGCGCGAGTCAAGGCCGACGCTTCGAACACCTACCTGGACGAGCAGGACCTGTACGTGAGCAGCGCATTCGTCGACGAGGGTACGACCCTCAAGCGTTTCCAGCCGCGTGCGCAGGGCCGAGCCTTCCGCATCAACAAGCGCACCAGCCACATCACGGTCGTCCTCGCGACGCCGGATGAGGTCCAGGCTGCCAAGGCTTCGAAGAAGGCGAGCAAGTAATGGGTCAGAAAGTCAATCCATACGGCTTCCGTCTGGGAATCACCACCGACCACGTGTCGCGTTGGTTCTCCGACAGCACCAAGCCGGGCCAGCGTTACAGCGACTTCGTCGCCGAGGACGTCAAGATCCGTCGTCTGCTGCAGACGTCGCTCGACCGCGCGGGTGTCTCGCGCATCGAGATCGAGCGCACCCGTGACCGCGTCCGCGTCGACATCCACACCGCCCGTCCGGGCATCGTGATCGGTCGCCGTGGCGCCGAGGCCGAGCGCATCCGCGCCGACCTCGAGAAGCTCACGAAGAAGCAGATCCAGTTGAACATCCTCGAGGTGAAGAACCCCGAGGCCGACGCTCAGCTCGTCGCTCAGGGCATCGCCGAGCAGCTCTCCGCCCGCGTGGCCTTCCGCCGCGCGATGCGCAAGGGTCTGCAGGGTGCCCAGCGCGCCGGCGCCAAGGGTGTCCGCATCCAGGTCTCGGGTCGCCTCGGCGGCGCCGAGATGAGCCGCTCGGAGTTCTACCGCGAGGGCCGCGTGCCCCTGCACACACTCCGCGCGAACATCGACTACGGCTTCTACGAGGCCAAGACCACGTTCGGTCGTATCGGTGTCAAGGTGTGGATCTACAAGGGCGACATCACGAACAAGGAACTCGCTCGCGAGCAGGCGAACACCAAGTCGACCCGCCCCGAGCGCAACGACCGTCCGCGTCGCGGTGGACGGGGCAACGCCCCGCCGAGACCGCGCCGGCCGCCGCAGGAGTTGAGGCATAACCATGTTGATCCCACGTAGAGTCAAGCACCGCAAGCAGCACCACCCCGGCCGTTCCGGCCAGGCCACTGGTGGCACGAAAGTGAGCTTCGGCGAGTTCGGCATCCAGGCCCTGACCCCCGCTTATGTGACCAACCGTCAGATCGAGTCCGCTCGTATCGCCATGACGCGTCACATCAAGCGTGGCGGCAAGGTGTGGATCAACATCTATCCCGACCGTCCGCTCACGAAGAAGCCGGCCGAAACCCGCATGGGTTCCGGTAAGGGTTCGCCGGAGTGGTGGGTCGCGAACGTCAAGCCGGGCCGGGTCCTCTTCGAGGTCTCGGGTGTCGACGAGCAGCTCGCTCGTGAGGCCATGACCCGTGCAATCCACAAGCTGCCCCTCAAGGCACGCATCATCAAGCGCGAGGAGGGCGACGCGTAATGGCGATCGGATCCAAGGAGCTCGCATCCGCTGAGCTCGACACTTTCGAAGACGAGCGACTCGTCGACGAGCTGAAGAAGGCCAAGGAAGAGCTGTTCAACCTGCGCTTCCAGTCCGCGACCGGTCAGCTCGAGAGCCACGGCCGCCTGCGCGCCGTGAAGCGCGACATCGCTCGCATCTACACGGTCATCCGTGAGCGTGAACTCGGCATTCGGCCCACCCCGGCCCCCGTCGAGGTCGTCGCCGCGAAGACCGCGAAGAAGACCACGAAGACCAAGGCCGAGAAGGAGGCTGCTCCGGCAGCCGAGGCCGAGACCGAGACTGAGGAGGCCAAGTAATGGCTGAGACCACCAAGGCTGCGGCCGCGGAGTCGGCGGCCGACGAGGCCCTCGTCCGTGGATACCGCAAGGCCCGCCGCGGGTACGTGACCAGCGACAAGATGGACAAGACCATCGTCGTCGAGGTCGAAGACCGCGTGAAGCACCCCCTGTACGGCAAGGTCATCCGCCGTACCTCCAAGGTGAAGGTGCACGACGAGAACAACAGCGCCGGCATCGGCGACCTCGTTCTCATCAACGAGACCCGTCCGCTGAGTGCCTCGAAGCGCTGGCGCCTGGTTGAGATTCTGGAGAAGGCCAAATGATTCAGCAGGAATCCCGAGTCAAGGTCGCCGACAACACGGGCGCCAAAGAGCTGCTCACCATCCGCGTGCTGGGTGGGTCGGGCCGTCGTTACGCCGGTCTCGGCGACACGATCGTCGCGACGGTCAAAGACGCGATTCCGGGCGGCAACGTCAAGAAGGGCGACGTCGTCAAGGCCGTCATCGTGCGTGTGGTCAAGCAGACCCGTCGCCCGGACGGCTCGTACATCAAGTTCGATGAGAACGCCGCAGTGATCTTGAAGAACGACGGTGACCCGCGCGGCACCCGTATCTTCGGACCGGTCGGTCGCGAGCTCCGCGACAAGAAGTTCATGAAGATCATCTCGCTGGCACCGGAGGTTATCTAAGTCATGGCGAAGAACATCAAGAAGGGTGACCTCGTGCAGGTCATCACTGGTGCGACCCAGGCTCGTGGCGGAGATCGCGGCAAGCAGGGTCGGGTCATCGAGGTGCAGGTCGAGAAGAACCGCATCATCGTCGAGGGCGTGAACTTCGTGACCAAGCACGTGCGCGTCGGACAGACCCAGCGCGGCACCAAGACCGGCGGCATCGAGACCCACGAGGCCCCGATCCACGTGTCGAACGTCGCCCTGGTCGACCCCGAGACCAAGCAGCCGACCCGCGTCGGCTTCCGCACGGAGACCGTGACGAAGGACGGCGTCGCCAAGACGGTCCGCGTTCGTTACGCCAAGAAGTCTGGTAAGGACCTGTAATGACCGACACTGCAACCGCCGCTGGCAAAATCCAGCCGCGTCTCAAGCAGAAGTACAAGAACGAGATCTCGGCGCAGCTCGCGAAGGACCTCGGCTTCACCAACCCGCACCAGGTGCCGGGTCTGACGAAGATCGTCGTCAACATGGGTGTCGGCGAGGCTGCGCGCGACGGCAAGGTGATGGATGGTGCGGTCGCCGACCTCACCAAGATCACCGGCCAGAAGCCGCAGGTCACGAAGGCCCGCAAGTCGATCGCGCAGTTCAAACTGCGTGAGGGTCAGCCGATCGGTGCACACGTCACGCTGCGTGGCGACCGCATGTGGGAGTTCCTCGACCGTCTTCTCTCGCTCGCCCTTCCCCGTATCCGCGACTTCCGCGGTCTGTCGGACAAGCAGTTCGACGGCACGGGCAACTACACCTTCGGTCTCACGGAGCAGGCGATGTTCCACGAGATCGATCAGGACCGGATCGACCGCGTTCGCGGAATGGACATCACTGTGGTGACCACCGCGAGGAACGACGAAGAGGGCCGTGCGCTGCTCAAGCAGCTCGGCTTCCCCTTCCGTTCGAACGACGCGTCGAACTAGTTCTCCCCTGTCGGGCCGGCCGATCCGGCCGGCCCGCTTCCACCACAGGTCGTCACTCGTGTAACGGGTGAACGAAACCTGGTGAACCAAAGGAAACATCTGCAATGACAATGACAGATCCGGTCGCAGACATGCTGACCAGACTGCGCAACGCGAACTCGGCGCACCATGACACCGTGTCGATGCCGCACTCGAAGCTCAAGTCGCACATCGCCGACATCCTCAAGGCGGAAGGCTACATCGCCGCCTGGGAGGTCACGGATGCGCGGGTCGGCAAGACGCTCACTCTGAGCCTCAAGTTCGGTCCGAACCGCGAGCGCTCCATCGCCGGCATCAAGCGCGTCTCGAAGCCCGGACTCCGCGTTTACGCGAAGTCCACCGAGATCCCCAAGGTCCTCGGCGGGCTCGGCGTCGCCATCCTGTCCACCTCCTCCGGTCTTCTGACCGACCGGCAGGCTGAGAAGAAGGGCGTGGGTGGGGAAGTCCTCGCCTACGTTTGGTAGTCCGTCATGTCGCGTATTGGAAGACTGCCCATCGACGTCCCTGCCGGGGTCGATGTGAAGATCGACGGCCAGGCCGTCACCGTCAAGGGGCCGAAGGGTGAGCTTCAGCTCACCGTCGCCACCCCGATCGAGGTCAAGCTGGAAGAGGGCAAGGTGCTCGTCACCCGCCCCGACGACGAGCGCGCTTCGCGTTCGCTGCACGGCCTGACCCGCACCCTGATCCACAACCAGATCATCGGCGTCACCGAGGGCTACTCCAAGGGACTCGAGATCGTCGGCACCGGTTACCGCGTGGCCCAGAAGGGCGCGGGCGTCGAGTTCGCTCTCGGCTTCTCGCACCCGGTCAACGTCGAGCCGCCCGCGGGCATCACGTTCACGGTGGAGGGCAACAACAAGCTCACCGTCAGCGGCATCGACAAGCAGGCCGTCGGTGAGGTTGCCGCCAACATCCGTAAGATCCGCAAGCCCGAGCCCTACAAGGGCAAGGGTGTGCGCTACGCCGGCGAGGTTGTCCGTCGCAAGGCCGGAAAGGCTGGTAAGTAACCATGGCTCTCGGAACCAGAGGAAAGAGCAAGACCGCTGCGCGTACGCGTCGCCACACCCGCCTTCGCAAGAAGGTCGAGGGCACCGCGGTCCGTCCCCGTCTCGTCGTCAACCGTTCGGCCCGTCACGTCTTCGTGCAGGTCGTGGACGACAGCAAGGGTCACACCCTCGCGTCGGCGTCGACCATGGAGGCCGACCTCCGCAGCTTCGACGGTGACAAGACCGCCAAGGCCCGCAAGGTCGGCGAACTCGTCGCCGAGCGTGCCAAGAGCGCGGGCATCGACGCCGTCGTATTCGACCGTGGTGGCAGCAAGTACGCGGGTCGCGTCGCCGCTGTCGCCGAAGGAGCTCGAGAGGGTGGATTGAACCTGTGAGCGACGAACAGAACAACAAGGAGCAGACCGTGGCCTCTGAGCAGACAGCCGACGCCGTGGCGCCGGTGGAGACTGCGGCCTCCACGACCAGCACGCAGGAGCCTCGTGAGGCTCGCCGCGGCGGCCGTGAGCGCAACCCCAACCGTGATCGCGGAAGCCGCGACCAGGACAAGAGCCAGTTCCTCGAGCGCGTCGTGACGATCAACCGCGTCTCGAAGGTCGTCAAGGGTGGACGCCGTTTCAGCTTCACCGCCCTCGTCGTGGTCGGTGACGGAAACGGTCTCGTCGGTGTCGGCTACGGCAAGGCCCGTGAGGTGCCGCTGGCGATCTCGAAGGGTGTCGAAGAGGCGAAGAAGAACTTCTTCCGCGTTCCTCGCGTCGGCAACACCATCCCCCACCCCGTTCAGGGTGAGGCCGCCGCCGGTGTGGTGCTCCTGCGCCCCGCCGCCGCCGGTACCGGTGTTATCGCCGGTGGTCCTGTGCGCGCCGTGCTCGAGTGCGCCGGAATCCACGATGTCCTCAGCAAGTCGCTCGGCTCGTCGAACACGATCAACATCGTGCACGCGACCGTTGCGGCGCTGCAGCAGCTCGAGGAACCTCGTGCCGTCGCAGCCCGCCGTGGACTCGACTACGACCAGGTCGCCCCGGCGCGCCTGCTTCGTACTGAGGCAGCGCTGGCCGAGGCCGCCGCGACCGCGAAGGCAGGTGCCTGATGGCTGCTCGTCTGAAGATCACGCAGATCAAGTCCAAAGTAAGTGAGAAGCAGAACCAGCGCGATACTCTTCGCAGCCTGGGTCTGAAGCGCATCGGTGACGTCGTCGTCCGTGAGGACACCTCGCAGAACCGCGGGTACGTCAACACCGTCGCTCACCTTGTCAAGGTCGAGGAGATTGACTAATGGCTGACGAAGCAACCAAGAAGGCTGCCGCCGAGAAGCCGGCCGCCGAGAAGAAGGCGCCGGCGAAGGCTGCCGCCCCCAAGGCTGCTGCCGAGAAGAAGGCTGCGGCTCCCAAGGCCGCCGCCGAGAAGCCGGCCGCCGAGAAGAAGGCGCCCGCGAAGGCTGCTGCCCCCAAGGCCGCCGCCGCTTCGAAGGACGAGACCAGCGCTGCCAAGGCTGAGAAGCCGGCTGCGAAGGCTCCCGCCAAGAAGGCCGCCGAGGCTCCGGTGACCCGTGAGCACGTGCTCAAGGTCCACCACCTGCGCCCCGCCGCCGGATCCAAGAAGGACCGCACCCGCGTCGGACGCGGTGAGGGCTCGAAGGGTAAGACGGCCGGCCGCGGCACCAAGGGAACCAAGGCGCGCTACTCGGTGCGTCCCGGCTTCCAGGGTGGTCAGCTGCCGTTCCACATGCGGGCTCCGAAGCTTCGCGGCTTCAAGAACCCGTTCCGTGTGGAGTACCAGGTCGTGAACCTGGAGAAGCTCGCCGAGCTCTACCCGTCGGGCGGTGACGTCACCGTCACCGATCTCGTCGCCAAGGGCGCTGTTCGCAAGAACGAGAAGGTCAAGGTTCTCGGCAACGGCGACATTGCGGTTAAGCTGAATGTCGCGGTCGACAAGGTCTCCGGCTCTGCTGAGCAGAAGATCGTCGCCGCGGGTGGCTCGATCAAGTAGTCACCAGGGTCATGGGAACCACCGGATCCCGACCGACCCCGTAAAGTAGTGCAGTCGGGTGATCAGAAAATCTGGTCACCCGGCTGACTCCTTACAGGAAAGCAGGACGCAACTTGTTTAGCGCCGTCGCGCGGATCTTCCGCACGCCAGATCTTCGCCGGAAGATCGCCTTCACCCTGGGCATCATCGCCCTCTTCCGTCTGGGGTCTTTCATCCCGGCGCCGTTCGTCGATTTCGGCAATGTCCAGGCCTGCCTCAACGCCAACCAGGACACTTCCGGTCTCTACTCGCTCGTCAACCTGTTCTCGGGTGGCGCGCTCCTCAAGCTTTCGATCTTCGCGCTCGGCATCATGCCGTACATCACCGCGTCGATCATCGTGCAGCTGCTGCGCGTGGTCATCCCGCGCTTCGAGACCCTCTACAAAGAGGGCCAGGCCGGCCAGGCCAAGCTCACGCAGTACACCCGCTACCTCACGATCGCGCTCGGCGTCCTGCAGTCGACCACGCTGATCACCGTCGCCCGCAGCGGCGCCCTGTTCGGGACCACGGCGGTCTCGCAGTGCACGCAGCTCATCACGGACGACTCCTGGTACGCGATCATGCTGATGGTCATCACCATGACCGCCGGCACCGGCCTCATCATGTGGATGGGCGAGCTGGTCACCGAGCGCGGCATCGGCAACGGCATGTCCTTGCTGATCTTCACGTCGATCGCGGCGCAGTTCCCGAGCTCCCTGTGGGCCATCGAGCAGTCGCAGGGCATCGAGACGTTATTGATCGTCACCGCGATCGGATTGCTGATCGTCGCGGCCGTGGTCTTCGTCGAACAATCGCAACGGCGCATCCCCGTGCAATATGCGAAACGCATGGTCGGCAGGCGCACGTACGGCGGCAACAACACGTACATCCCCATCAAGGTCAACATGGCCGGTGTGGTGCCCGTGATCTTCGCTTCGTCGCTGCTGTACCTGCCGGCGCTGATCGCCCAGTTCAACCAGCCGGCGGCCGGCAAGGCCCCCGCGCCCTGGGTGACCTGGATCACGAACTACCTCACCAAGGGCGATCACCCGCTCTACATGCTGCTCTACTTCCTCCTCATCGTCGGGTTCACGTACTTCTACGTGGCGATCACCTTCAACCCTGAAGAGGTCGCCGACAACATGAAGAAGTACGGTGGCTTCATCCCGGGCATCCGCGCCGGTCGTCCGACCGCGGAGTACCTCGACTACGTACTGACCCGCGTCACCCTGCCCGGTTCGATCTATCTGGGTTTGATCGCGCTGATCCCGCTCATAGCTTTCGCTCTGCTCGGTGCGAGTCAGAACTTCATGTTCGGTGGCACGTCCATCCTGATCATCGTCGGCGTCGGCCTGGAGACGGTGAAGCAAATCGACTCCCAGCTGCAGCAGCGGCACTACGAGGGGTTGCTGCGATGACCCGAATGCTGATCGTGGGTCCCCCGGGGGCCGGCAAGGGAACGCAGGCGTCGCGGATCACCGGCACCTACGGCATCCCCGACATCTCCACAGGCGACATCTTCCGCGCGAACATCAAGAACCAGACGCCCCTGGGCGTTCAGGTCAAGGCGATCGTGGATGCGGGCGACTACGTTCCCGACTCGCTCACGAACGAACTCGTCAAGAACCGCATCGCCGAGGAGGACGCCCGAGCAGGCTTCCTGCTCGACGGGTACCCGCGCACGCTGGAGCAGGTGCACTACCTGGACGAGTTGCTGCACGCGAACGGTCAGAAGCTCGAAGCGGTGATCCAGCTGGTCGCCGACCAGGAGGAGATCGTCTCCCGCCTCACCAAGCGTGCTCAGGAACAAGGGCGCGCCGACGACTCGGAGGAGGCCATCCGCCACCGGCAGCAGGTC
This sequence comes from Leifsonia poae, assembly GCF_020009625.1. Taxonomy (NCBI): domain Bacteria; kingdom Bacillati; phylum Actinomycetota; class Actinomycetes; order Micrococcales; family Microbacteriaceae; genus Leifsonia; species Leifsonia poae. The sequence goes on along the minus strand of NZ_JAIHLP010000002.1, from coordinate 1,572,950 downwards.
TACCTGCGCGAGACATCCCCGCTCGTCGACGTCTACCGCGAACGCGGCCTGCTCATCGAGGTCGACGGTCTCGGAGAGATCGATGAGGTCGCCGAGCGGATCAAGTCCGCGCTCACCGAGCGCGGCATCCTGCCTGCCTCCGAGCGCGACGAGTCGGTGGCCTAGGTCCGTTGGTCTTCCGGCGTTCGCTCTACAAGTCGCCCGCACAACTCCGGTTGATGGTGGCGCCCGGTCTCGCGACCGCGGCCTCGCTCGATGCGGTGCAGTCCGCGATCGCGGCCGGGCGTTCGACACTCGACCTCGACTCGATCGCCGAGCAGGCGATCGTGGCGCGGGGCGCGCGACCCAACTTCAAGCTGGAGCAGGGTTACCACCACACCATTTGCGCATCGGTGAACGACGAGGTCGTGCACGGCATCCCGGGCGGGCGCATCCTGCAGCCCGGTGACATCGTCTCGGTCGACAGCGGCGCCATCCTGGAGGGCTGGAACGGGGACGCAGCGCGCAGTTTCGTGCTGCCCGACCCAGCGCATCCGGAGGTCGTGGCCCAGAGGCAGACCCTCTCGAATGTGACGGAGCAGTCGCTCTGGCGCGGTATCGCCCGACTCGCGACCGCCGCCCACCTCAACGAGGTGGGGGAGGCGGTGGAGGATTACATCCTGTCGCAGGGCGACTACGGCATCCTCACCGACTACATCGGGCACGGCATCGGTCGGCGGATGCACGAGGAACCGCCGGTCTTCAACTACCGCGTGCGCGCGAAAGGCCCCGAGGTGCGCCCCGGGCTCGTAGTGGCGATCGAGCCGATGGTGGTCTTGGGCGGCCCCGACACGTACGTGAAGGACGACGGCTGGACCGTCGCCACCGAAGACGGCAAGGCCGCCGCCCACTGGGAGCACAGCGTGGCCGTGCATAAAGACGGCATCTGGGTGCTCACCGCCGACGATGGCGGTGCTGCCGGCCTCGCACCGCTCGGGATCACCCCCGTGCCGATCGCCTGAGCGCGACTGTGCGCGCAGGGCGAACGCGGAATCCTACACAAGGATTCGCGAAAATCCAGACATTCCCCTAGGATTGATCCTTGGTGTCTTGGCCGCGCTTTTCGCGTGCCGTCATCACAATCAACGCACGACCAGCAACCCATACTTTTAGCGACAGTGAGGCTATGGCCAAAAAAGACGGTGTCATCGAGATCGAAGGATCTGTTGTCGAAGCTCTGCCCAATGCGATGTTCCGCGTTGAGCTGACGAACGGCCACAAGGTTCTTGCCCACATCTCCGGCAAGATGCGTCAGCACTACATCCGGATCCTCCCCGAGGACCGGGTGATCGTTGAGCTGAGCCCCTACGATCTGACCCGCGGCCGGATCGTCTACCGCTACAAGTAAAGGCTGCTGTAAGTAACGGCCGCGCCACCGGGTAGCCCCTGGCGCGGTACGAGGACAGCGAACAAAGGTACGAGAAACATGAAGGTCAAGCCTTCCGTCAAGAAGATCTGCGACAAGTGCAAGGTCATCCGTCGCAACGGGCGGGTCATGGTCATCTGCGAGAACCCGCGCCACAAACAGCGCCAGGGCTAGCAGCCGGGCCGGTGGGATGCGAATCCCGCCGGCCGACACAACTCAATATCGAGCAAAGAAAAGCGGTTCCAGAACCTGCGCGAGCAGGGGACACCCCCGGTTGGAGGCCGGAGCACCGGAACCGCCCCACACCTCCACTCATCACAGGAGAAGCCAAAAATGGCACGTCTAGCAGGCGTTGACATCCCGCGCGAGAAGCGCGTGGAAGTCGCACTCACTTACATCTACGGCGTCGGCCGCACGCGGGCTCTGAAGACCCTCGCCGACACCAGCATCGACGGCAACATCCGCGTCAAGGATCTGACCGACGACCAGCTCGTCTCTCTCCGCGACTACATCGAAGGCAACTTCAAGGTTGAAGGTGACCTTCGCCGCGAGGTCGCCGCCGACATCCGCCGCAAGGTCGAGATCGGCAGCTACGAGGGTATCCGCCACCGCAAGGGCCTCCCGGTCCGCGGTCAGCGCACCAAGACCAACGCTCGCACCCGCAAGGGCCCGAAGCGCACCGTGGCCGGCAAGAAGAAGGCTCGCTAGGCCTTCGCCAGCAGCCTCGCCTTTAGGATTCAGGAGAAATCATGGCAGCACCCAAGTCGGCCGTTCGCAAGCCGCGCAAGAAAGAAAAGAAGAACATCGCGGTGGGCCAGGCCCACATCAAGTCGACGTTCAACAACACCATCGTCTCGATCACCGACACCACCGGTGCGGTCATCAGCTGGGCCTCCTCGGGCGGCGTCGGCTTCAAGGGCTCGCGCAAGTCGACCCCGTTCGCCGCGCAGCTCGCTGCGGAGTCGGCCGCGCGCCAGGCTCAGGAGCACGGCATGAAGAAGGTCGACGTCTTCGTGAAGGGCCCGGGCTCGGGTCGCGAGACGGCGATCCGTTCGCTGCAGGCCGCCGGCCTCGAGGTCGGCTCGATCAACGATGTGACCCCGCAGGCGCACAACGGGTGCCGCCCGCCCAAGCGTCGCCGCGTCTAAGCAGTTCTCTTCCGCCGCCATCGGCGACGACCGCGCTGCGGTCGTCGCCGATGGCGGGCGACAACTCAATACCCACTAACGCAAGTGTCATATAGCGGACACTTAGCCGAAAGGAATCAACAGTGCTCATTGCACAGCGTCCTACGCTCGCCGAAGAGAACATTTCCGAGTTCCGTTCACGGTTCGTGATCGAGCCCCTCGAGCCGGGCTTCGGTTACACGCTCGGCAACTCCCTTCGTCGCACGCTCCTCTCCTCGATCCCCGGCGCCGCCGTGACGAGCATCCGCATCGACGGTGTTCTGCACGAGTTCAGCACCGTTCCGGGTGTCAAGGAAGACGTCACCGAGATCATCCTGAACATCAAGGGTCTCGTCGTCTCCAGCGAGCACGACGAGCCGATCACGGCCTACCTGCGTAAGACCGGCTCCGGCCAGGTCACCGCGGCCGACATCTCGGCTCCGGCCGGGGTGGAGATCCACAACCCGGAGCTGGTCATCGCCACGCTCAACGACAAGGCGAAGTTCGAGGTCGAGCTGACCATCGAGCGTGGGCGCGGCTACGTGTCGGCCACCCAGAACCGCAACGAGTACAGCGAAGCCGGTCAGATCCCGATCGACTCGATCTACTCGCCCGTCCTCAAGGTCACCTACCGTGTCGAGGCCACTCGTGCCGGTGAGCGCACCGACTTCGACCGCCTCGTGGTCGATGTCGAGACCAAGCCGGCGATCAGCCCCCGCGACGCCATCGCTTCGGCCGGTCGCACCCTGACCGAGCTGTTCGGTCTCGCCCGCGAGCTGAACACCGCTGCTGAGGGCATCGAGATCGGCCCCGCGCCGGTCGACGCCGTTCTCAGCTCCGAGCTGTCGATGCCCATCGAGGACCTCGACCTGTCGGTCCGCTCGTACAACTGCCTCAAGCGTGAGGGCATCAACACCGTCAGCGAGCTCGTCTCGCTGTCGGAGACGCAGCTCATGAACATCCGCAACTTCGGTCAGAAGTCGGTGGACGAGGTCAAGGACAAGCTCACCGAGATGGGCCTGTCGCTCAAGGACTCGGTTCCCGGCTTCGACGGCGCGCACTTCTACAGCGGCTACGAAGAAGACGAGACCACCATCTGAGGCTTGTCTTCTGACGACGCCTTTCGACTTTTCAACCTGGAGATAACCGATCATGCCTAAGCCCACCAAGGGCCCCCGCCTCGGAGGCGGTCCCGCCCACGAGCGCCTGATGCTCGCCAACCTGGCGGCTGCGTTGTTCACGCACAAGAGCATCAAGACCACCGAGACGAAGGCCAAGCGCCTGCGTCCGATCGCCGAGCGTCTGATCACGTTCGCGAAGCGCGGCGACCTGCACGCCCGTCGCCGGGTGCTCGCCACCATCCACGACAAGGGTGTGGTGCACGAGCTGTTCACCGAGATCGCCCCGCTCGTCGCGGAGCGCGAGGGTGGATACACCCGCATCACCAAGCTGGGCTTCCGCAAGGGCGACAACGCTTCGATGGTGCAGATCGAGCTCGTGCTCGAGCCGGTCACCCCGAAGGTGAAGTCGACCAAGTCGAGCACCAAGGCCGCTCCGGTCGAAGAGGCTCCGGTCGAAGAGGCTCCGGTCGAGGAGGCGTCGGTCGAGACCGAGGCCGCCGAGGCCGAGGTCGTCGAGGAGGCCACGGCTGACGCCGAGGTCACCGAGGCCGAGGAGACCACCGCCGAGGCGGAGACCGAGAAGGCGTAAGCAGTTTCACCGAGAGGGCCCCGCATCCGTCAGCACGGATGCGGGGCCCCTTTTTTGTTCTCGGGCACCACCGCCCTGCGTAGGCTGAAGGCATGGCCGAGACCGCAGACGACCTGAAGCCGGTGAGGGAACGGGTCGCGTCGCCCCAGACCTACCGCCCGACGCATCCCCTGATCGCTGAGTGGCGTGCTGTGACCGCCGACGATGTGGATGCGGTGTGGCGGCTGCAACAGGCCATCGACGCCGCCGACCACCCGAACTATCTGAGCACCCGCGACGAGGTGGCGGAGCACCTCGGGTACTCTTTCGTCGACCTCGGGAAGGATTCCCTGCTCGGACTCACAGCCGACGGGCGGGCTGTGGCGGTGGGTCTCATCGTCATGCCGCCGCTGCAGGAGACGCTGGTGCGTTCCTTTCTGGAGGGCGGCGTGCATCCCGAGTTCCGCGAGCGCGGGATCGGACGTCAACTCGTCGAATGGTCGCAGCGGCGCGCCCTGCAGCAACTCGCCGGGTCTGACAAGTCTCTCCCGGCCTGGATGCTGGCCTACGCGGACGAGCGCGCCCCGCAGACGGCGCGCCTGCTGGAGCACGCGGGCTTCCGGATCACCCGCTATTTCGTGGCACTGGAGCGGGCGCTGAGCGAGCCTGTGCCGTCGGTCGAGCCGGCCCCCGGCGTGCGCATCGTGCCCTTCAGCGAGTCGCTCTCGGAGGCGACGCACGCGGCCCGCACCGACTCGTTCCGGGATCACTGGGGAAGCCAGCCGATGAGCGGGGAGCAGTGGCGGGCCTGGATCGGCGGAACCTTCCGCCCGGACATCTCGTTCCTCGCCGTCGTGGATGGCGTGGACGGCGAGGAGGTCGTCGGTTTCGTCCTCTGCCAGGTGAACGAGGACGACTGGGCGGGTCAGGGGTTCACCGGCGCCTACATCGGCGCTGTGGGCACTACGCGCGCGTGGCGGGGCAAGCGGATCGCTCCGGCCTTGCTCGCTCGGACGCTCGAGGCGTGCTCAGCGCTCGGCTGGGACAGGGTGACCCTCGACGTCGATGCCGAGAACCCGTCCGGCGCGTTCGGACTCTACACGCGGATGGGCTTCACCCGCTCGACGTTGGAGCTCTGCCTGGTGCGCGAGTTCTGACCCCCTCGCGGCGGCGGTCCGCGGTGGGCGGCAAGGGTCGGGCGCTCAGCGGGATCCGGTGTCGATCCTGTCCCACGGGTGGCCGACGGGTGCCGGCGCCACCTCTGAGAGGCGCACGAGCGCCGCGTGCAGTGCCTCCGCGTAGACGCGGCCGCCGCTCATCCCGGGGTGGATCTGGTCGTCGGCGAGCAGGTCGAGGCGCGGTGCGATCGCCGCCTGCCAGTCTTCGAGAGCGACCTGCTCGGGATGCGCGGCGGCGAAGGCGCCGAGGGTCGCGTTGACGCCGGGTGTCCACGAGCGCGGGGCCTGCACGGTCACCAGCACCAGCTGTCGGGCGGGCCCGACGGCCCGGCGCAGGGTTTCGAGCGTGTCGGGGGAGATCGGCCCGTTCGTTCCGAGCCCCACGACGACGACACGGCGCAGGGCGCCGGCGGCATCGGCCGTGCGAACGAGGTCGGGGATCGCGTTCATCTGGCGGGAGACGACGGCGTCCACCGCGATGCCGGGAAACGACTCCTGCAGCGCCGGCGCGGAGGCGAGCATCACAGAGTCGCCGAATGCTGAGATCTCGGGCCCGGCGGCGACGGGATGCGGCGTGGGCGCCGGGAGAGGATGCGTCGGCATGGCAGAGGGCGCGGCCGACGGCTTCTGCAGTGCCGCCCTGCCGTTCTCGATGAACGTCTGTGCGCCCGTCGCGGCCGGGGCCAGCGCGATGGCGGCGACCGTGGCAGCGGCGAGGAGCGCGGTCGCGGCCGCGGTCGCGATTCCGCGCGCACGCCCGGCGGAGGAGGCGCGCATCCGCTGGGCGGCGTACCGGACTACGCCGCGCATCCCGTGCCGCCGGATGGGCAACTCGATCGACCGGTACGACAACAGTGTGGCCGCCACCGCGATCGCGAGCGAACCGATTCCGACCAGGGGTGCCATGACCGGGTCGTGCTCATCGGGCACCAACGCGCACACCAGGATGAAGACCGGCCAGTGCCAGAGGTAGAGGCCGTACGACCGGGCGCCGACGTAACGAAGTGGACGCAGCTCGAGCAGCCGACCCAGCCGCGATCCGGAGGAGACCGCTGCCCAGATCGCCAGAACGCTGAGGACGGTGACGAGCGCGAGACCGCCTCGGTAGGTGAACGCGGCGTCGTCGTGCATCGCGATCGCCGCGGCGAGGAGTCCGCCGAGCGACAGCAGCCCGAGCCCGGGGAGCCAGCGGCGCACGAACACCTGCAGGGTGCTCTCGCCCGCATCCAGGTCGACGGGGCGGATGCGCGCGACGATGATCGCGAGCGCGGCGCCCGCCGCGAGCCCGAAGCTGTGCGTGTCCGAGCCGAAGTACACGCGGGTCGGGTCGCCTCCCGGCGTGTAGAGGAGGGCCATCGCGAGGGCAGAAGCCACTGCGACAGTGCTCACGATCGCCAGCCGGGCCCACCACGGTCGCACCAGCGCGAGCGCTACGAGAACGAGCGGCCAGAGGAGGTAGAACTGCTCCTCGACGGCGAGGGACCACAGGTGGCGGAACAGTTCCGGCGAATCCTGACTGAAATAGCTCGCGTGGGCGGCGATCGAGAGCCAGTTGGCGCTGAACGTCGCCGCGCCCAGCACCTGGCGGCCGAGCCCGACGAGCACGTCTCCGCCGATCAGGAGGGCGGCGCTCGAACAGACGAGCACCAGCACGACGATGGCCGGCACGAGCCTGCGCGCCCGCCGCACCCAGAACCGCCGCAGGTCGATGCGGCCGGTTCCGGTGTGCTCGCGGAGCAGAAGGCTGGTGATGAGGAAGCCGCTGATGACGAAGAAGACATCGACACCGATGAACCCGCCGGGCAGCACGCCCGGGAACAGGTGGTAGACGAGAACGACCGAGACGGCGAACGCCCGCAGGCCGTCGAGCCCGGCGTAGCGGCGCGCGGCGACCACCGGGCGCGCGGCCGCGGTCGCCGGCGGCCGGCCGGGGGCGGGCGCGGATCGAGGAGGAGAAATGATGGTGGGGGTCATAGCGGGAAGGTCTGGCAGAGAGACCCTCCACGATAACAACGCCTCCTGACAGTGTCGGCGCTTCCCTACAATTGTGGTGTGACTGACCTGGCGCCGACCCGTTTTCGCCTCGACATCGCCTACCAGGGCACCGGATTCAACGGATGGGCCCGCCAGCCGGGCGCCCGCACGGTGCAGGGGGAGATCGAGGCCGCCCTCGCGACGATCTTCCGCCGTCACGGCGACGCCCCGAGGCTCACCGTAGCCGGGCGCACCGATGCCGGCGTGCACGCCGTCGGACAGGTCGCCCATGTCGATCTGAGCCCCGAGCAGGTCGCGAGCCTCGTTCGGAAACGCGGCAACACGGTGCCGTCGGATGCGGCGACCGTGCTCGGGCGACGCATCAACGGCATCCTCGGCCCGGTCGCCGACATCGTGCTCGGTTCGGTCACCGTGGCGCCCGCCGGGTTCGATGCGCGTTTCTCGGCCATCTGGCGTCGGTACGAGTACCGGGTCGCCGACACCCGGTCGACACGCGACCCGCTGCAACGCCACCGGACGACGTGGGTGCCCGTCGAACTGGACGAGGCGGCGATGGATGCGGCAGCACTCAGCCTGCTCGGCCTTCACGACTTCGCGAGCTACTGCAAGCCGAGGATCGGCGCGACGACCATCCGCACGCTTCTCACCTTCGGCTGGCGCCGGGACGACAACGGTGTGCTCGTCGCCGAGGTGAAGGCGGACGCGTTCTGCCACAGCATGGTCCGCTCCCTGGTCGGCGCCTGCGTCGCCGTCGGCGAGGGCAAACTGGAGCTCGACGCCGTGGCCGAACTGCGCGACGAACGCCGACGGGGCAGCAACCTGTTCCGGGTGATGCCGGCGCGCGGGCTCACCCTCATTCAGGTCGGGTATCCGGACGACGTCGGTCTCGCCATCCGGGCCGAGCAGACGCGCGCCCTGCGCTCGCTGCAGCCCGCATCCGCCGAACGCTAACGCACGAGACCGTTCTCGTAGGCGAAGGCCACGAGCTGCACACGCGAGGTGAGCTGGAGTTTCGCCAGGATGCTGCGCATATGACTCTTCACCGTCGCCTCGCTGATGAACGAGACCTCCCCGATCTCCGCGTTGCTGAGTCCGCGCGAGGCGAGCAGGAAAACCTCCCGTTCGCGAGCCGACAACGGGTCGAGCGTCTCTTCGGCCGGTCGCCGCACCGCCGAGCCGGGGGCGCGGAAGAGCTCGGCGGTGTCTTTGGGGGCGATCACGGACTGCCCGAGTGCACGATGCGGATCGACGCGAGAACGAACTCCGGCGTCGTGTCCTTCATCAGGAACCCGTGCGCACCCGCGTGGATGGCTCTCGCGACGGCCTCATCGCGGTGGAAGGTGGTGAGCACGATCACCTTCGGCGCGTCGGCCGCGTCCCCGGCGGCCTGCACGATGCGTTCGGTGGCCTCGATGCCGTCGAGGCGCGGCATCCGGATGTCCATCAGCAGCACATCCGGGCGTTCCCGGGCGGCCAGGTCGACGGCGGCGACCCCGTCGTGGGCGGCGCCGGCGAAGGCGAGGTCGGATTGAGACTCGATCAGCATCTGCACGCCTGAGCAGAACAGCACCTGGTCGTCGGCGATCGCGACGCGGATGGCGTTCATGCTCCCGCCGCCACCAGCTCGGTGGGCAGGTAGGCGGTGACCAGATACCCGGTGGAGTCCTCGTCATCGGGACCGGCTGTGAGCCAGCCGCCGGCGAGGCGGGCACGTTCGCGCATCCCGTACACCCCGCGGCCCCGGGTGGTGGGCTCGGCATCGGCGCCATCCCCGTCGCCGTTCGAGGCGATCGTGAGGGCGAGACCGGTGCCGCGCCAGTCGAAGACCACCCGCGCTGTCGCGGCCGGTCCGGCGTGCTTGAGCGCGTTCGTGAGCCCCTCCTGCACGATGCGGTAGGCGGCGAGCTCCTGGGTTGCCGTGAGGGGCGCGGCGTCGCCGAACCGCTCGACGGTGGCCTCGAGGCCGGCGGCGCGCATCCGCTCGATGAGCTCGTCGATGTCGGCGAGCGCGGGGTTGGAGTGACCGACCGGATCGGACACCAGCGACTCGATGAGCATCCGCACCTCGGTGAGCGATGTGCGGGCCGAGGTCGCGATGCTCTCCAGCGAGCCGGTCACGGCCTCGGGCCGACGGGCCGCGACGAACCGGGCGCCGTCGGCCTGGGCGATGATCACCGAGAGCGAGTGCGCCATGATGTCGTGCACATCCTGGGCGATGCGGTCGCGCTCGCTGGAGACGAGCAGATCCACCTCGGCCCGCTGCAGTTCCCGTGTCGTCGTTGCCAATATGCGGTCGTCCTGCAGCTTCTGCTGCCACACCCGGGCGAGGAACCCGAGGAACCAGGCGACCGCGACGAGCACGACGCACCCGGAGACGATCGCGATGCGATTGCCGACGACGGTGCCGGCGTCATCGTAGAAGCGCATCTGCGACGGCCAGGAGTCCGACCACCATGATCGGCAGAGGAGTCCGGACACGCCGGCCGCGACGAACACGGCGAAGCCGATGGAGAGGACCCTCAGCCGTGGCGGCACGCTGGCGCTCACGCCGGCGATGATCAGAAGGAATCCGCCGTACGCCGCAACCGACGAATCGGTGAAGACCGCCGAGGGGAACAGCAACTGCCCGACGAGCGTGGCGATGGTGACGCCCATCGCCCAGACCGGGAACCGTCGGCAGAGGGCGATGGCGACGGCCGTGAGGGTCAGAGCCGCCCACCACGGCGCCTCGATCGAGCGCGTGCCGGGAACCAGTTGATGCCGCCCGGCCTCGGCGACCGACCAGAAGAGGAGGAACGCCACGGCGATGACGGCGTCGAGGTAGACCTGTCCGCGGAGGAGGAGTTGCTTCATGGCCTTCACGCTAGAGGCAGAGTGGCGCGCCTGCAGCAGGTTCGGCCAGGATTCAGCCCCAGGGCTGAGAACAACCCGCCACCGGTGGCAGGGGGCGCGGTTTGACCCGCATCCCGTCGCTCGCGTAGTATTGACCCTTGGTGTCCGCGCCCTGGCGGCGCGACACACGAACGTGAGCCCTCCGAACGTTCGGTTCTCGCCTCATCGAGGTGGAAACCGCCCTGGAGTGGGATTCACGAACACCTCCGTTCGATACAGAAAGCAGCCACTACTGTGACGCGCACTTACACCCCGAAGGCAGACGAGATCCAGCGTGACTGGGTCGTCATCGACGCGACCGATGTCGTGCTCGGCCGTCTCGCCAGCCACACCGCCGCTCTCCTCCGTGGAAAGCACAAGCCGACGTTCGCCCCCCACATGGACTCGGGCGACTTCGTGATCATCATCAACGCCGACAAGGTCGCCCTCACCGGCGCCAAGGCGGAGCAGAAGAAGGCCTACCGTCACTCGGGCTACCCGGGTGGCCTCTCGGCCGTCACCTACGCCGAGCTCCTCGAGAAGAACCCGATCCGCGCTGTGGAGAAGGCTGTTCGCGGGATGCTCCCCAAGAACTCGATCGGCCGCGCCCAGCTCCGCAAGCTGAAGGTCTACACGGGCAGCGAGCACCCGCACGCCGCCCAGCAGCCGAAGCCGTACACCCTCGGCCAGGTCGCGCAGTAGCGCGCCAGCAGACCCTTCTGACTTAGAGACAAAGGATTATCACCATCGTGGCGAAGATCGCAGACAGCATCGAGTCGGCTCAGGCCGACACCGTCGAGTCCTACTCGACTGAGACCCCGGCCAGCGAGGCCCCCCAGGCGCAGCGTCCCGTGCTCACCGTTCCCGGTGCCGCCGTCGGACGTCGCAAGCAGGCCATCGCCCGCGCGCGCCTCGTTCCGGGCTCCGGCACCATCACGGTCAACGGCCGTGAGTTCGCCGACTACTTCCCGAACAAGCTGCACCAGCAGCTCATCACCGACCCGTTCAAGGTCCTCGACCTCATCGGCGGCTACGACGTCGTCGCCCGCATCACCGGCGGTGGCCCCTCGGGTCAGGCCGGCGCGCTGCGTCTGGCGATCGCCCGTGCGCTGAACGAGATCGACCGCGAGAACAACCGTGCCATCCTCAAGAAGGCCGGCTTCCTCACTCGTGATGCTCGCGTCATCGAGCGCAAGAAGGCTGGTCTCAAGAAGGCCCGCAAGGCGTCGCAGTTCTCCAAGCGCTAAGCGTCCCGAACGCTTAGGCTTCGGTTCATGCCACGCCTTTTCGGAACCGACGGAGTCCGCGGACTCGCAAACGGTATCCTCACCGCCGACCTCGCGCTCGGCCTTGCTCAGGCAGCTGCTGCTGTTCTGACGCAAGGCCGCAGCGCGGAGGCGCGGCGTGCCGCCGGCAGACGCCCGGTGGCCATCGTCGCCCGTGACCCCCGTGTCTCGGGCGAGTTCATCTCGGCCGCTGTCGCGGCCGGGCTCGCCAGCTCGGGCATCGACGTGCTCGACGCCGGCGTCATCCCGACTCCTGCCGCGGCGTACCTGATCGCCGACATCGACGCCGACTTCGGCGTGATGGTGTCGGCGTCGCACAATCCGGCACCCGACAACGGCATCAAGATCTTCGCCCGCGGCGGCACCAAGCTTCCGGATGTCGTCGAGGACCGCATCGAGGAGCATCTCGCCCTCGAGAAGCTGGCTCCCACCGGTGCCTCTGTCGGTCGCATCCGCCGGTTCGCCGACGCGGAAGACCGCTACGTGGTGCACCTGCTGGCAAGTCTGCCGCACCGGCTCGACGGCATCCATGTCGTACTCGATTGCGCCCACGGCGCCGCTGCCGGGGTTTCGCCCGAGGTCTTCACGGATGCCGGCGCCCGCGTCACCGTGATCGGCGACTCGCCCGACGGCATGAACATCAACGACGGCGTCGGCTCGACCCACCTGGACAACCTGGCGAGGGCCGTGCTCGAAGCGGGCGCCGATGTCGGAATCGCCCACGACGGCGACGCCGACCGCTGCCTCGCCATCGACGCCGACGGCAACGTGGTAGACGGCGACCAGATCATGGCCATCCTCGCGATCGGCATGGCCGAGCGGGGCAAGCTGCGCGACAACACCCTCGTCGCTACCGTGATGAGCAATCTCGGGCTCAAGATCGCCATGAGGGAGCACGGCATCCGCGTCGTGGAGACCGCCGTCGGCGACCGCTACGTTCTCGAAGAGATGAACGAACACGACTTCTCGCTGGGTGGGGAACAGTCGGGCCACGTGATCATGCGCGAGTTCGCGACCACCGGCGACGGCATCCTCACCGGGCTGCACCTGTTGAGCGAGATGGCCCGTCAGGGCAAGACGCTGGGCGAGTTGGCGAAGGCGATGACGGTCTACCCGCAATTCATGGTGAACGTGAAGAACGTCGACCACCACGCCGTGCACACCGACGAGGTGCTGCGGGCGGCCGTGCAGGATGCGGAGTCCGGGCTGGGTGACACCGGTCGCGTTCTGCTGCGCCCCTCCGGCACCGAACCGCTTGTTCGGGTCATGGTGGAGGCCGCTGACCAGGAGACGGCGGAGCGTCTGGCGCACGAACTCGCCGACGTGGTGCGCGAGCGCCTGAGCCTGTAGCGCGCCGGCCCCGCTGGGGTCGGCACCGCTGGGGTCGGCGGGGCTGGGGTCGGTGCGGCGCTACTCTGCTGCGCGCTGGGCGGCGATGAAGTCGGCTGCGGAGAATGCGCGGCGACGGCCGGGGAGCATGCCGGGGCCGTAGAGCCCGGCGATCAGGCTGCCCGGATCGGTGTCGAGCGCGGTGGCCAAGCGCACGATCGTGTGCAGTTCGCAATTGGCTTCGCCGCGCTCGATCCGGCCGTAGTTCGTGACGTGCATATCGGCGAGGCTGGCGATGTTCTCCTGGCTCAGACCGAGTTTCACGCGCGCCTCGCGAACCCGGGTGCCGAACAGCTCAGCGGCTCGAGAGCGAGGAGTACCCATGCCTCATGACTACGGCACCAGAGCCGCCCAGGCCAGAGCCTCACGACTCGTGGTTTAACGACCTCAGATACACGAGCCCGCTACAGCTTGCGGAGAAGGACCGAGCTGACGGTGTGGTCGGTGCCCTTGCGCAGCACGAGTTTGGCTCGCGAGCGGGTGGGGCGGATGTTCTGGGTGAGGTTGGGCTCGTTGATGCTGTTCCAGATCCCCGCCGCGCGGCTGCGCGCCTGCTCCTCGGTGAGCTCGGCGAACCGGTGGAAGTACGACTTCGGATTGGCGAAGGCTCCGCGCTGCAGCTTGAGGAAGCGCTCCTCGTACCAGTGGGCGATGTCGCGGGTGCGCGCATCCACGTAGACGCTGAAGTCGAACAGGTCGCTCACGGCGAGCCGATTGCCGCCACCGGCGGGCTGCAGCACGTTCAGACCTTCCACGATGAGGACGTCGGGGCGGCGCACGACGATCTCCGCATCCGGCACGATGTCGTAGCTGAGATGCGAATAGAACGGCGCGCGCACCTCGGGTGCGCCGCTCTTGATGGCCGTGACGAACCGCAGCAGGGCTTTGCGGTCGTATGATTCGGGGAACCCCTTGCGTTCCATCAGCCCTCGCCGCTCGAGTTCGGCGTTGGGCAGCAGGAAGCCATCGGTCGTGACGAGTTCCACGCGGGGGGTGTCGTCCCAGCGGGAGAGCAGCTCCCGCAGCAGGCGGGCGATCGTGGACTTTCCGACCGCGACCGAACCGGCGACACCGATCACGAACGGCGTGCTCGCCGCCCGTTCGCCGAGGAACTGGCTGGTCACCCGGTGCAACTGCTTCGCCCCGCCGACGTAGAGGTTGAGCAGGCGGCTCAGCGGCAGATAGACCTCTTCGACCTCGCGCATGTCGAGCGGATCGCCGAGGCCGCGCAGCTGCACGATCTCGGTCTCCTTCAACGGGAGCCGGGTGCTCTGGGCGAGCTCGGACCAATCGGATCGGGACAGTTCGACGAACGGCGACGAATCGCCGTTGCCTGTGGATCCGCCCTGTGCTGTGCCGTGCTCCGCCATAGGCGACAAGTCTAGGGTGTCGGCCCAGGCTAAAATCGGCTGCATGTGTGGAATCGTGGGGTACGTCGGTACCGATAAGAGCCTCGAGGTGCTTCTGGGCGGTTTGAAACGTCTGGAGTACCGCGGGTACGACTCGGCCGGCATCGCGGTGATCGCTCCCGACGGCGGGCTCAATACCGCCAAGAAGTCGGGCAAGCTCGCCATGCTCCGCGCAGACCTGGCAGAGCACCCCATCCCCGACGGTGGCACCGGGATCGGGCACACGCGTTGGGCGACCCATGGCGGCCCGACCGATCGCAATGCGCATCCGCATCTGGGAGACGAGGGCCGGCTGGCGGTCATCCACAACGGAATCATCGAGAACTTCGCGACGCTCAAAGACGAGCTGCTCGCCGACGGTTTCACCTTCGAATCGGAGACCGACACCGAGGTCGCCGCGGTGCTGCTCGGCCGGGAGTACCGCACGACCGGCGACCTCAACGAGGCGTTCCGCCGGGTGGTCTCGCGTCTGGAGGGTGCGTTCACCCTGCTCGCGCTGCACAAGGACCAGCCGCATGTCGTCGTGGGGGCGCGTCGCAACTCCCCGCTCGTGATCGGTCTGGGCGAAGGCGAGAACTTCCTCGGCTCCGATGTCGCCGCCTTCGTCGAGTACACCCGCCACGCGATGGCCATCGGTCAGGACCAGATCGTGACGATCACGCCCGAGTCGGTCTCGGTCACCGACTTCACCGGCGCCCCGGTCGAGGTCGAGCCGTTCGAGGTGGCCTGGGATGCGGCGGCCGCCGAGAAGGGTGGCTGGTCGTCGTTCATGGCCAAGGAGATCGCCGAAGAGCCGGATGCGGTGGCGAACACCCTGCGCGGCCGTCTCGTCGACGGCACCGTGCACATCCCCGAGCTCGATTCGCTGGGCGACGAGCTGCTCGCCGGTATCGACCGCATCACCATCATCGCCTGCGGCACCGCCTCGTATGCGGGGATGGTCGGCAGCTACGCGATCGAGAAGTGGGCCAGGGTTCCCGTCTCGGTGGAGCTCAGCCACGAGTTCCGCTACCGCGAGCCGGTGATCACGCCGAGCACGCTCGTCATCTCGATCAGCCAGTCGGGTGAGACGATGGACACGCTGATGGCTGTCAAGTACGCCCGCGAGGCCGGCGCCAAGACGATCTCGGTGTGCAACACGCAGGGTGCCACCATCCCGCGCGAATCGGATGCGGCGCTCTACACGCACGCCGGCCCGGAGGTCGCCGTCGCGTCGACGAAGGCGTTCGTCGCCCAGATCACCGCGCTGTACCTGTTCGGCCTGCACCTGGCGCGGGTGCGCGGAACCCTGTCAGACGCGGCACAGCGCGACGCGATCGACGAGCTGGCGGCGGTTCCGGAAAAGGTGGCCGAGGTGCTGAAATCGCACGATGCCATCGCCCAGCTCGCCAAGTGGATGTCTGACACGCGCTCCGTGTTGTTCCTCGGCCGCAACGTCGGCTACCCGATCGCTCTCGAGGGTGCGCTCAAATTGAAGGAGCTCGCTTACATCCACGCCGAAGGGTTCGCCGCCGGCGAGCTGAAACACGGGCCGATCGCGCTCATCGAGCCGGGCCAGCCCGTGTTCGTGGTGGTGCCGAGCCCCCGCTGGTCGGATGAGATGCACAAGAAGGTCGTCTCGAACATCCAGGAGATCCGCGCCCGCGGCGCCCGCGTGATCGCGATCGCCGAGGCGGGGGACGCGGCCGTGCTGCCGTTCGCCGACGAGGTCATCCGCATCCCGCTGGCCGCCCCCCTGTTCGAGCCGCTGCTGGCGGTCGTCCCACTGCAGATCTTCGCGATGGAGTTGTCGGCCGCCAAAGGTCTCGATGTCGACCAGCCGCGCAACCTCGCCAAGTCGGTCACGGTCGAGTAGGCGCCCATGATCGCCGGTATCGGGGTCGATGTTGTCGATCTTGCGCGCTTCTCCCGCGCGATCGAACGCACCCCACGCCTGCGGGAGCGGCTGTTCACCGAGGCGGAGCGCCGCCTGCCGGTGCATTCGCTCGCCGCGCGGTTCGCGGCGAAGGAGGCGCTGATCAAGGCGCTGGGCGGATCGGAGGGGGTTCGCTGGCATGACATGGAGATCGTCGCCGACGGCGAGGGCGACCCCGGTTTCGTGCTTCACAACGTCGTCGAGCGCGACGCGCGGGCGCGGGGCATCGCGAACATCCACGTGTCGATGACGCATGATGCGGGCGTCGCGATGGCGTTCGTCGTGACCGAGAGGGCCGACCGTGGCTGAACCGCCGGCGTTCCGTGAGGCCGTGATCGATCTGGCCGCCCTCACCGCCAATGTGGCGCACCTGCGCGAGGTCGTCGGCACGGAGCACCTGATGGCCGTGGTCAAGGCGAACGGCTACGGTCACGGCGCTGTGGAGTGCGCGCGCGCCGCGTTGGCCGGGGGAGCGGACTGGCTGGGAGTCGCCGACCTCGGCGAGGCCGTGCAGCTTCGCGAGGCCGGCATCGACGCGCCGATCCTGGCCTGGCTGCACGATCCGGATGCAGACTTCCTTCCGGCGATCGAGGCCGGCATCGATATCGGCGTCTCGTCGGCGGCCCAGCTCGACGCCGTGGCCGCCGCCCGCCGACGGCTCGTGACGGAGGGCCGCCTGCACGGTCAGGCCTTCGTGCAAGTGAAGCTGGAGACGGGCCTCAGCCGCAACGGCGTCTCCGAGCCCGAATGGGCGGAGGCGTTCGCGAAGGCGCGCGCGCTGGAGCGCGCGGGCGACATCGTCGTGCGCGGCATCTTCAGCCATGTGTCGAATGCCTCGCCGGAGGACGACGCCATCGCCATCGCCGTCTTCACGCGGGGTCTCGCCGCCGCCGCGGCGGCCGGGCTCACGCCCGAGCTGCGGCATCTCGCCGCGTCGGCCGCCGCCCTGCGCATCCCGGATGCCCGGTTCAACCTGGTGCGACTCGGCATCGGAATCTACGGTCTGGCACCGTTCGAGGGGGTCACGAGCGCCGAGCTCGGCCTGAGACCGGTGATGACTCTCCGCGGTCGCGTCGCGGCTGTGCGCCGCGTGCCGGCCGACACCGGCATCTCGTACGACTACACGTATCGCACGAAGCAGGAGACTACGCTCGCGCTGGTTCCGCTCGGCTATGCGGAGGGGATCCCGCGCCACGCGTCGAATCGTGCGACGGTGGCGATCGGGGGCCGGACTTTCCCGGTCAGGGGCCGCGTGGCGATGGACCAGTTCGTCGTCGATGTCGGCGATCATGCCGTGCAGGTCGGTGACGAGGTCGTGCTCTTCGGCGACCCGACCACTGGAGTGCCTTCGGCGGAGGATTGGGCGGAGGCGGCCGGCACGATCAACTACGAGATCGTGACCCGCATCGGTTCCCGGGTGCGGCGCACCTACGTGGGGCGACCGTGACCGGTTTCGTGTGGCCGCCGGTAACCCGGGTGGTCGAGACGTCTGCGCAGATGCACACGCTCGGCATCGAGCTCGCGGCCATCCTCCGCGCCGGCGATCTCGTGGTCTTGAGCGGCCCGCTCGGTGCCGGCAAGACCACGCTCACGCGAGGGATCGGTGACGGGCTCCAGGTGCGCGGGCCGGTGACGAGCCCCACCTTCGTGCTCGCCCGCACGCATCCCAGCCTGGTGGGCCGAGCACCGCTGGTGCACGTCGACGCATACCGGCTCGGCAGTGCTCTCGAGCTCGACGACCTCGACATCGACTTCGCCCGCTCGATCGTGGTGGTCGAGTGGGGCAGCGGGATGCTCGACGGCATCGCCGAATCGTGGCTGGAGGTGGACATCGCCCGTCCGACCGGGGCAGCGACCCCAGCCGCCGAGATCCCCGCCCTGCCCGACGACGACGACCCGGCCGAAGACGACGACATCGAAGACGATGCCGACCTCGACGCCGACGAACCCCGTCAGGTCGCGATCACCGGGTTCGGAGGGCGCTGGTCCGGCATCGGCACCGGCGAACGCTAGAAGTTGGCCGCTGCGCCTAGGCTGGAATCATGCTTCTCGCGATCGACACTTCCGCCGGAACGAGCGCTGCCGTCGTCGATCGGGAGGGCGGCATCCTGTCCGAGCGCTCACAGTCCGACACGATGCGTCATGCCGAGGTCATCGGCGAGCTGATCGAGGCCGTGCTGCGGGAGTCGGGCGTTCCGGTCGCCGACCTGTCCGGGGTCGTCGCGGGCATGGGTCCCGGGCCGTTCACCGGCCTGCGTGTGGGCATCGCCGCGGCCAAGGCGTTCGCCTTCGGCGCGGGCAAGCCGCTCGTCCCGGCGGTCAGCCATGACGCGGTCGCCTTCGAGCGGTACCGTTCCGGTCACACCGGCGGGCTGCTCGTGGTCACGGATGCGCGACGCCGCGAGCGCTACTGGTCGGCCTACGTCGGTGTCGACGAGGCCGGGCTGCCGATCCGTGAAGACGGTCCCGGGCTCGCCAAACCGGATGAAATTCCTCACGCCGCGCTTCCGCGCTTCGACGCGACGGTGGTCTCGGCGGGGGCGCTCGGGATGCTCGCCGAGCTCCAATTCGCGAACGGCCGTCCGTTCGCCGCCGACGAGCCCCTCTACCTGCGCTCGCCCGACGTGACGCTGTCGAACGGCCCCAAGCGGGTCAGCGCATGAGCGGGTCAGCGCATGACCGGGGTCGGCGCATGAGCGGGTCAGCCAGCCGGGCCGGCGCATGAGCGGGTCAGCCAGCCGGGCCGGCGCATGACAGAGGAACCGCCCACCACTGTCTGGCAGTTGCGGCGCGCCACCGTCGATGACGTCGACGCCATCATGGCGATCGAGCGGTCGACCTTCGCGACCGACGCCTGGTCGGAGCGGTCGATGCGTTCCGAGGTGCGGAGCGAGCACACGTACTACCTCGTCGCGTTCGACCCGGAGCATCCCGAGCGCATCGACGCGTACGCCGGGTTACTCGCGCCGCGCGGCGCGGCCGAGGGCGACATCCAGACCATCGCCGTCGCCGAGCCCGCCCGCCGGCGCGGCCTCGGACGCACACTGATGCTGGCGCTCGTCGGCGAGGCCCGCAAGCGTGGTGCCCGCGAGGTGTTCCTCGAGGTGAGGGCCGACAACCCCGGAGCCCAGACGCTCTACGGCGAGCTCGGCTTCGAAGACATCGGCGTGCGCCCGCACTACTACCAGCCCGACGACGTAGACGCGATCGTGATGCGTCTCGTCGTTCCCCGTCCGGAGACGACAACCGCATGAATCGCATCGACCCCTCGCATCCCGCCCCGCTCGTCCTCGGCATCGAGACCTCGTGCGACGAGACCGGGATCGGCATCGTGCGCGGCACGACCCTGCTCGCCAACACCATCGCCTCGTCGATGGATGAGCACGCGCGCTACGGCGGCGTGGTTCCCGAGGTGGCGGCGCGCGCCCACCTCGAGGCGCTGACCCCAGCGCTCCGCACCGCCGTCGCGGACGCCGGGATCGAGCTGGCCGACATCGACGCCATCGCCGTGACCTGCGGGCCCGGTCTCTCCGGGGCGCTCATGGTCGGTGTCGGTGCGGCGAAGGCTCTCGCCGTGTCGCTCGGCAAGCCGATCTACGCCGTCAACCACTTGGTCGGCCATGTGGGGGCCGACCTCATGGATGCGGCCGGCGGCCCGGGGCATCCGGTCGAGCTGCCGACGATCGCCCTGCTGGTTTCCGGCGGACATACTTCGCTGCTGTTGGTGCGCGACCTCGTCTCCGATGTCGAGCTGCTTGGCGAGACCATCGACGACGCCGCCGGCGAAGCCTTCGACAAAGTGGCGCGAGTGCTCGGCCTGCCGTACCCGGGAGGGCCACAGATCGACCGGGTGGCGGTCGATGGCGACCCCAAGGCCATCCGGTTCCCCCGTGGCCTCACCAAGCCGAAAGACCTCGAGGCCCATCGCTACGATTTCTCGTTCTCCGGCCTCAAGACCGCGGTCGCGCGCTGGGTGGAGCAGCGGCAGGATGCGGGCGAACCCGTTCCCGTCGCCGACGTCGCCGCGAGCTTCCGCGAAGCGGTGGTGGATGTGCTCCTCACGAAGGCCATGGCGGCCTGCCGCGATCACGGGGTCCCCCGGCTGCTGCTCGGCGGCGGGGTCGTCGCGAATGCGCGGGTTCGGGAGGTCGCGGCGGAACGTGCGGCGGCGGCGGGCGTCGCATTGCGAATCCCGGCCCTGTCGCTGTGCACCGACAACGGTGCGATGATCGCGGCTCTCGGTGCGCAGCTGATCATGGCCGGCCGGCCGCCGAGCACGCTCGGGTTCGCGGCGGACTCGACACTGCCGGTCACCCGGATCCACGTCGAGGGCTGAGCGAGCGGTACGACGCCCTCTCGTACCGTCGTGCCGAATTCTGCGAAGTACCGCATGAAACGCCGCTCGACGGATAGTCTGAAGGGATGGCGCGACCGGGGGGCCATCTTCGTTGACACCTCTGAGACCCGCCTGCCACTATTGCAGCGCTACAGCAGTTTCTCAGAAAAGGAGATTGGCCTCATGACCGATCCGAACGTGCCCGCCGAGCCGGTGGATCCCAACGCTCAGACTGGCGCAGTTCCGCCCGCCCCTGCGGCCGAGCAGAACACGGGTGCCGTTCCGCCGGTCCCGCCTGCCGCGCCCGTCTCCGACGCTCCGCCCGCGCCTCCGGTCGCCCCGCCTGCGCCTCCGGTCGCACCGACTGCGCAGCCTGACTACAGCCAGCAGCCGCAGCAGCCGCAGCAGCCATACGGCCAGCCGCAGCAGCCCTATGGCCAGCCGCAGCAGCCGTACGCCCAGCCGCAGCAGCCCTATGGCCAGCCGCAGCAGCCGTACGGCCAGCCGCAGCAGCCGTACGCCCAGCAGCCCGGCTACGGCGCCCCGGTCTATGGTCAGCCCGCCCCCGGCTATGCGCAGCCCTACGCCCCGCAGGCGAAGTCCCCGATCCTCAGCATCCTGTCGATGGTCGGCGGCATCATCGGCGTCGTACTCGGCTGGGTCTACGGCATCGGCTTCCCGTTCGGTGTCGCCGCGGTCATCCTCGGCTTCATCGGCAAGAAGAAGGAACCGGCCGCCAAGGGCTTCTGGCTCACCGGTATCATCACCGGTTTCGTGAGCATCTTCTTCTCGCTCGCCATCTGGGCCGTGCTGATCATCGCGATCCTCGCGCTGTCGTCCAGCGGATACAACTACTGATCTTCCGACACACGAGGGCCGGGCGACGCGCGAGCGTCGGCCCGGTCTTCGTCGTTGCGGGGCGGTCCGTGCCGCACGGTCGGTGGGTCAGCGGGCGAGGCGCTCGACGAGGAGCGCCGTGTGTTTGCCGCCGACGCGGGTGAGCACGATCGTGGCAGAGGCCGTGCCGCTCAGCGATAGGCGCTTGCGCAACGCGGCCGGGTCGACATCCACCCCCCGCTTCTTGATCTCGAGCGTGCCGATGCCGCGCTCGCGGAGGGCCCGCTTGAGGTCTCGCTCCTGGAACGGGAGCGTCTCGAGCACGCGGAAGCCGACGGCGAACGGGGTGCTGACCGCCGTGTCGCCGGTGAGGTAGGCGATGCCGTCGCTCAGCATCCGGGCGTCGAGCGCGCGGGCGAGATCGCCGATCAGGCGCGCGCGGATGACGGCGCCGTCGGGTTCGTAGAGGTATTCGCCGAGCGGTCCGGTGTCGGCGTCTTCGCTGTCCTGGGAGGCCGTCAACTCGTGGGCGTCGTCCGAGGTGACCAGCAGGGCGGCGCGTCGGATGCCCGGGCGGGCGAGCGCGCCGAACCACAGGCCCATCTCCACCAGCTGCCCGTCAACGGAAACCCATTGCGCTTCTGCGGACGACGGGATGAGGTCGCGATCGAGACCCGGGCCGAGCTTCACCCCCACCGATCGCCCCGTGGCGATTTCGAAGGCGAAGCCGAGAGACGGCGAATAGTCGTCGGGGTCGCTGATGCGCGAGGTCTGGCCGTGGCCGGCCGTGCGGCGGGCCGGGTCGAGGAAAACGCCGTCGATACCGCGCAGGTCGATGTTCTCGGCCCGATCGTGCAGCACGGTGGCGTTCGAGAACGGCGCGAGGTTGTAGCTGGCGATCGCGGCCGTCACCTCGTCCGCCTCCACGGCGGTGACCTCCAGATCGAGAGCTGCCACGGCCATCGCATCGCCGCCGATGCCGCAGCCGAGGTCGGCGATGCGGCCGAACCCGGCCGATGCGAACCGGCCGGCGTGCCGGGCGGCGACGGCGAGGCGGGTCGCCTGCTCCAGTCCCGCCTCGGTGAACAGCATGCGATCGGCGAACGGCCCGAACTTCGACTGCGCCTTCGCCCGGAGTTTCGCCTGTGTGAGAACGGCGGCGACCAGGGCTGGGGAGTGCCCGGCCTTGCGCAGATCGCTCACTGTTCTGAGCACATCGTCGGCCGAACGGTAGGGCGGCAGGGCGTCGAGCAACCGCAGGCCGTCGGCGGACAGCACCTCGAGCAGCTCCGAGCGTTCCATGCCTTCACGCTACCCTCTTGGCACTCACGTTGCGTGACTGCTAATGAACCCTCTAAACTCGACTTAGCACTCTCAGTGCGAGTGTGCTAACTCCAGTCTTCGTCTAGTCAGTGTTAGTAAGAAAGAGGTCAACCGTGTCGGTCTCCATCAAGCCGCTCGAGGATCGCATTGTCATCAAGCAGGTCGAGGCTGAGCAGACCACTGCTTCTGGTCTGGTCATCCCTGACACCGCCAAGGAGAAGCCGCAGGAAGGCGAAGTCGTCGCCGTGGGCCCCGGTCGCATCGACGACAACGGCAACCGCATCCCGCTCGACGTCGCCGTCGGCGACAAGGTGATCTACTCCAAGTACGGCGGAACCGAGGTCAAGTTCGGTGGCGACGACCTGCTCGTCCTCTCCGCCCGCGACGTTCTGGCCGTCGTCGTCCGCTGACGACAGCCCCCGCGAAGGCCCGGATGCTTCGGCATCCGGGCCTTCGTCGTCTCTGCAGCGAATCCCGGCCGGCCGCACGGAATAAAACCCCGCCATTCTGCCGTTACCATTGATTATCCGTGGCGCCGAGGCGGGCGGATTCTCCCATTCTCGCGACGCAAAAGGGGTGAAATGGATCAGACGGATCCGTTCGGCTTCATCGGATTGACCTACGACGACGTGATGCTC
The DNA here is from genome assembly GCF_020009625.1 of Leifsonia poae. Classification (NCBI taxonomy): domain Bacteria; kingdom Bacillati; phylum Actinomycetota; class Actinomycetes; order Micrococcales; family Microbacteriaceae; genus Leifsonia; species Leifsonia poae. Next base: position 1,549,513 of record NZ_JAIHLP010000002.1, on the reverse strand, counting down.
CTGCCCGGGCACACCGATGTCATCCCGAGCGAGGCGGATACGTCCTCCCGCCTCACCAAGCGCATCACGGTGGCCTCTCCGCTGCTGTCGAGCGCGATGGACACGGTGACCGAGTCACGCATGGCCGTCGCGATGGCGCGGCACGGCGGCATCGGCATCCTGCACCGCAACCTCTCGATCGAAGACCAGGCGGCCTACGTCGACAAGGTGAAGCGCTCCGAGTCCGGGATGATCACGAACCCCGTCACCACCACACCCGATGCCACCGTCGAAGAGGTGGATGCACTGTGCGGTCAGTTCCGGGTCAGCGGTCTGCCCGTCGTCGAGGGGGACGGAACACTCGTCGGCATCATCACGAACCGCGACATGCGATTCGTCTCGCCGTTCGAACGCACTACGACTTTCGTCCGCGATGTGATGACCCGCCAGCCGCTCATCACCGCGCCGGTCGGCATCGACCCCGACTCGGCCGTCGCGATCTTCGCGCAGCACAAGATCGAGAAGCTTCCACTCATCGACGCGGACGGCAAGCTGCGCGGCCTCATCACGGTGAAAGACTTCGACAAGAGCGAGAAATACCCGAACGCCACCAAGGATGCCGAGGGCCGTCTCCGTGTCGGCGCCGCGATCGGCTTCTTCGGCGACGCCTGGGACCGCGCTATGACGCTCGTCGACGCCGGAGTCGACGTGATCGTCGTCGACACCGCCAACGGTGACAGCGCCGGTGTGCTCGACATCATCCGACGGCTCAAGTCCGAGCCGCGCGCCTCCCATGTGGATGTCATCGGCGGCAACGTGGCCACGCGCTCGGGCGCACAGGCGCTCATCGACGCCGGTGCGGACGCGATCAAGGTCGGCGTCGGCCCGGGCTCCATCTGCACCACCCGCGTGGTCGCCGGTGTGGGAGTCCCGCAGGTCACCGCCGTCTACGAGGCTTCCCTCGCGGCGCGCGAGGCCGGGGTTCCGCTCATCGCCGACGGCGGCCTGCAGTATTCGGGCGATATCGCGAAAGCCCTCGTCGCCGGCGCTGACACCGTCATGCTCGGCTCCCTGCTCGCCGGGTGCGACGAATCGCCAGGCGACCTCGTCTTCGTCAATGGCAAACAGTTCAAGAACTACCGCGGGATGGGCTCGCTCGGCGCATTGCAGACCCGGGGCAAGAAGACCTCGTACTCACGCGACCGCTACTTCCAGGCGGACGTTCCGAGCGATGAGCAGCTGATCGCAGAAGGCATCGAGGGCCAGGTGCCCTACCGTGGTCCGCTCGCGGCCGTGGCCTATCAGCTGATCGGCGGGCTGCGCCAGTCGATGTTCTACGTGGGCGCCCGCACCATCCCCGAGCTCAAGCAGCGCGGCAAGTTCGTGCGCATCACCGCGGCCGGGCTCAAAGAGTCGCACCCGCACGATGTGCAGATGGTCGTCGAAGCGCCCAACTACCGTCGCTGACGCCTCGCGCGATGCCGGTCTCGGCGGGTCCCGCGCAGGCTCCGCAGAGACTGGCATCTCGTGTTTCCGCCGTCTAGGCTGGAAGGCTCGGTCGACACGGGCGCCCGGAGGCCGGGCTCGCATCGGATGAGGGAACTCACGTGGGCTACATCGACGTGTCGGGGATCGGTTATGCGCTGGGCGATGGCCGCCCGCTGCTCGACGACGTGTCGTTCCGCGTGGGTGATGGCACCGTCGCGGCCCTGATCGGTGCAAACGGGGCCGGAAAGTCCACGCTGCTGCGCATCATCCGGGGCGAGGTCGGCCAGGATGCAGGAAGCATCGGCATCGACGGCGGCCTGGGCGTGATGGACCAGTTCATCGGACACGTTCGCGACGGACGTTCAGTGCGCGACCTTCTGGTGTCGGTCGCGCCCCGCGCTGTGCGGAACGCGGCGGACGCGCTGGCGGCCGCTGAAGAGGCGATCATCGCACGCGATGAGACCGACACGCAGCTGGCGTACGCCTCGGCGCTCGCAGAGTACGCGGATGCAGGCGGATACGACCAGGAAGTGGTCTGGGACAGCTGCACTATCGCGGCCATCGGCATCCCGTTCGAGCGTGCTCAACACCGCGATGTGACGACGCTCTCGGGCGGTGAACAGAAGCGGCTGGTGCTGGAGGCCCTGCTGCGCGGCCCGGAGCAGGTGCTCCTGCTCGACGAGCCGGACAACTATCTCGATGTTCCAGGCAAACGGTGGCTGGAGGAGCAGCTCCGGGCCACGCCCAAGACCGTTCTCGTCGTCTCGCACGACAGGGAACTGCTTGCGAATGCAGCAGAGCGCATCATCACACTGGAGCTCGGCGCAGCGGGTAACACCACGTGGACGCACGGTGGCGGATTCGCCGGCTACCACGCTGCGCGGGACGAACGGATGGCGCGGCTCGACGAACTCCGCCGTCGCTGGGATGAGGAACACACCAAATTGAAGGCGCTGGTGCTGCGGTTCAAGCAGAAGGCGAAATACAACAGCGACCTCGCGAATGCCTACCAGGCGGCGCAGTCGCGGCTCGCCCGGTTCCTCGCGGCCGGGCCGCCTCAGGCCAGGCCGCGCGAGCAGAACGTGACGATGCGCCTCGCCGGGGCCCGCACCGGCCGCCGCGTGGCGGAGTTCTTCGACCTCGAACTGACCGGTCTCATGCGCCCGTTCAGCGGTGAGATCTGGTTCGGCGAGCGGGTGGCCGTGCTCGGCTCGAACGGTTCCGGCAAATCGCACTTCCTGCGATTGCTCGCCTCCGGCGGAACCGACCCCGATCCGGCTGCGGGGCATCTCGCCTCGGCGGATCAGGCGGGCTCACCCGTTCCGCATACCGGTGTCGCGAAGCTGGGCGCGCGCGTGATGCCCGGCCTGTTCGCGCAGGCCCACGAACATCCGGAGCTGGTCGGGCGCAGCCTGCTCGAGATCCTGCACCGCGGAGACGACTTCCGTGCCGGCCTGCCCCGGGATGCGGCGAGTCGCGTTCTCGACCGCTACGGCCTTGCTTCTTCAAGCGAGCAGACCTTCGAGTCGCTTTCCGGCGGGCAGCAGGCACGACTGCAGATTCTGTTGCTCGAACTCTCCGGTGCCACTCTGCTGCTGCTGGACGAGCCCACCGACAACCTCGACCTCGTGTCGGCCGAGGCCCTCGAGGACGGGCTGCGCGGTTTCGAGGGCACCGTCGTCGCCGTCACGCACGACCGTTGGTTCGCTCGCGGCTTCGACCGCTTCCTGGTCTTCGGCGCCGACGGTACCGTCACCGAATCCGGGACCCCGGTCTGGACCGAGTCTCGCGTCACGCGGGCCCGCTGAGAGACGGCAGAAGCATCGATTTCGCGCTGTTCTCGATGCGTCTGCCGCCTGTCAACGAAGGGGGTCCAGGGCGGCGAGGCGAAGGGCGGCCTCGGTGAGGATCGAGGGGGAGCAGGCGAAGTTGAGGCGAGCGAAGCCGGCACCGGGAGCGCCGAAAGCGGGGCCGGGGATGAGCGCCACACGACCGCGGTCGAGCGCCGGGATGCTCGGGTCGTCGCCCCAGCCGAGCGCCCGGAAGTCGAGCCAGGCCAGGTAGCTCGCCCGGGGCTCCCGATAGCGCACCCCGGGAAGGTACTCGGTGAGGAGGGTCGCCAGCAGCCGTCGGTTCATCTCGACGTCGGCGAGCACCTCGGCCAGCCAGGGGCCGCCGGCGGTGTAGGCGGCTTCGGTGGCGATCCGCCCGAAGTGGCTGGTGCGCACCTCGACCTCGAACGGCAGGGCGCTGAGGAGGTCGGTCATCCGGTCGCTCGCGGTGACGAACTGCGCGCATTTGAGTCCGGCGAGGTTCCAGGCTTTGCTGGCGGCGTGCGCGGCGATGCCGTGCTCACGAGCGGCGTCGGAGACATCGAGGAACGGGACGAACTCGGCATCGGAGTGGGTGAGCGGCGCATGCACTTCGTCGCTGACGACGACCGCGTCGAACCGGGCCGCGAGATCGGCCAGCGCTGTCAGATCGCTGCGGCTGTGAACCAGGCCGAGCGGGTTGTGCGGGTTGCAGAGTAGCAGGGCCCGGGCGCCGGCCGCGAACGCGCGCTCGATGCCGGCGAGGTCGAGCGACCAGCCGTCGTCGCCGACGAGCAGGGGTACCTCCTCGACGACGCCACCGGCCTCCGGGATCATTCCGAAGAACGGCGGGTAGACCGGCGGAGTGATGATCACGCGGTCGCCCGGGCGGATCGCCAGCCGCAGCGATTCGACGATGACGACGCTCACATCCGTCGTCGTGCTGACCCGGTGCGGTTCCACCGGCCAGTCCCAGGTGTCGGCGGCATACCTCGCGAAGGCTCGCTGAACCCGGTCGTCCGGGCCGATGTATCCCGTGTCGGAGCGGTCGATCGCGGAGCGGAGGGCCGCGGCGATCGGCTCGGCCAGCGGATAGTCCATCTCGGCGACGAACAGGGGGAGCACATCGTCGGGGTAGGCTCGCCACTTTTCGCTCGTCCTGGTGCGCAGCTTCTCGAGGGGATCGGCCTGGATCGTCATGCGTACACTCTGCCGCGAACGACGCGTTCGGCGCATCCGGCGCGCCCTCGCCATAGACTGATCGGGTGAGTATGGAGATTGAGATCGGGCGCGCCAAGCGCGCTCGCCGCGTTTATGCCTTCGACGACATCGCGGTTGTGCCGAGCCGGCGAACCCGCGACCCCGAGGATGTCTCGGTGTCGTGGTCGATCGACGCCTACCAGTTCTCCATTCCGTTCCTCGCGGCGCCGATGGACTCGGTCGTGTCGCCGACGACGGCGATCATGATGGGACAGCTGGGCGGGCTCGGCGTACTCGACCTGGAGGGTCTGTGGACCCGGTACGAGAACCCGGAACCCCTGCTCGCGGAGATCCGCGACCTGCCCACCGCCAAGGCGACGGCGCGGATGCAGGAGATCTACTCCGAGCCGATCAAGCCCGAGCTGGTCACCAGCCGGTTGGCGGAGATCCGCGAGGCCGGCGTCACCGTTGCCGGCGCGCTCTCCCCGCAGCGCACCCAGGAGCTCTATGAGACCGTCGTGGCGGCCGGTGTCGACCTGTTCGTCATCCGCGGCACCACCGTGTCGGCCGAGCACGTCTCGAAGAACGTCGAACCACTGAACCTCAAGAAGTTCATCTACGAGCTGGATGTGCCGGTGATCGTCGGCGGCGCAGCCACCTACACCGCCGCCCTCCACCTCATGCGCACCGGCGCCGCCGGCGTGCTTGTCGGTTTCGGCGGGGGAGCGGCCTCCACGACCCGATCGACCCTCGGCATCCACGCGCCCATGGCGACCGCCGTGGCCGACGTGGCCGGCGCGCGACGCGACTACATGGACGAGTCGGGCGGACGCTATGTGCACGTCATCGCCGACGGCGGCCTCGGCAGTTCGGGCGACATCGTCAAGGCGATCGCCTGCGGTGCGGATGCGGTGATGCTGGGTTCGACGCTGGCCCGCGCCACCGACGCTCCCGGCGGTGGCTGGCACTGGGGCGCCGAGGCGCACCACTCGCAGCTTCCGCGCGGCAACCGTGTCGCCGTCGGCCAGGTGGCACCGCTGGAGGAGATCCTCTACGGTCCGGCCCCCGTCGCCGAGGGCACCGCGAACCTGGTCGGGGCGCTGCGGCGCTCGATGGCCACCACCGGCTACTCGGATCTGAAGGAGTTCCAGCGCGTCGAAGTCGTCGTCGCGCCGTACAACGCGCACTAGAGCACCCGGCCGAGGACGGCTGGGAAAGGGAGAGAACGATGGTCATGAACGAGTCCACTTCAACCCCCACCGTGTCGTTTTCGTCACGACTCGGCCCGGCCGAACGCGCCGACGCGATCCGCGCGCTCAAAGAGACCGAACTCGACATCCTCGTGGTCGGTGGCGGCATCGTCGGCACCGGGAGCGCCGTCGATGCCGTGACCCGCGGGCTTTCGGTGGGTCTCGTGGAGGCCAGGGACTTCGCGTCCGGCACCTCGAGCCGGTCGTCGAAGCTGGTGCACGGCGGAATCCGTTACCTCGAGCAGCTGGACTTCCGTCTGGTGCGCGAGGCACTGATCGAGCGCGGTCTGTTGCTGCAGCGGATCGCCCCTCACCTGGTGAAACCGGTGCGTTTCCTCTACCCGTTGAAGAAGCGGGTCGTCGAGCGGGCGTATGTCGGGGCCGGCATGCTGCTGTACGACATCTTCTCCTACACAGGACTGAGGCCGCCGGGGGTGCCGCACCACCGCCACTTGAGCAAGCGGCAGGTGCAGCGCGCCATCCCGAGCCTCGCGAACGACGCGCTGGTGGGCGGCATCACCTACTACGACGCCCAGGTTGATGACGCCCGCTACGTGGCCAACCTGGCCAGAACCGCGGCGCACTACGGCGCCCATGTCGCCACCCGCGTGCGCGTCGAAGGCTTTCTGAAGGTCGGCGAACGCGTCGTCGGCGTGCAAGCCCACGATCTGGAGACCGATGAGCGGTTCGAGATCCATGCCAAGCAGGTGGTGAACGCCACCGGTGTCTGGACCGACGACACCCAGGCGATGGTGGGGGAGCGCGGCCAGTTCAAGGTACGGGCGTCGAAGGGCATCCACCTCGTCGTTCCGCGCGACCGGTTCCAGTCGAAGATGGGGCTTCTGCTGCGCACCGAGAAGAGCGTGCTCTTCGTCATCCCGTGGGGACGCCACTGGCTCATCGGCACGACCGACACCGATTGGCATCTCGACAAGGCGCATCCCGCCGCCACCGCGGCCGACATCGACTACCTGCTGGCGCACGTCAACTCCGTGTTGGGCGTGCCCCTGACGCGCGAGGATGTGGAGGGCGTCTATGCCGGTCTGCGCCCGCTGTTGGCCGGCGAGTCGGAGCAGACCTCGAAGCTTTCCCGGGAGCACCTCGTGGCGCACTCGGTTCCGGGCCTCGTGGTGATCGCCGGCGGCAAGTGGACCACCTACCGCATCATGGCGAAGGATGCGATCGACGCGGCCGTCGACGCGCTCGACGGCAAGATCCCGCGCAGCACGACGGAGGAGATCTCGCTCGTCGGTGCTGAGGGCTATCAGGCGGCCTGGAACAAGCGCGGACGGATCGCCTCCGAGAGCGGCTTGCACGTCGCGCGCATCGAGCACCTCCTGAATCGGTACGGCACGCTGGCCGAAGACATCCTCGCCCTGATCCGCGAGAATCCGGCGCTGGCCGAACCGCTGCCCGGCGCTGACGACTATGTCGGAGCCGAGGTGGTCTACGCGGCCACCAACGAGGGTGCCCTGCACCTGGAGGATGTGCTCGCCCGGCGCACCCGCATCTCGATCGAGGCCTGGGACCGGGGCGTCTCCGCCGCACCGGTCGCGGCGAAACTGATGGCCGGTGTGCTCGGCTGGAACAAGGCGCGCGAAGATCGTGAGGTGCAGACCTACCTCGAGCGGGTCGCCGCCGAACGTGCGAGCCAATTGCAGCCCGACGACGAGTCGGCCGACCGCATCCGTCTCGAAGCGCCGGACATCGTGGACGTCGACGCCGCTGCGGCGAAGATGGCGAAGGAGGCTCGCGCGGCGACGCGGGCACGCGCCCCGCGCAAGCCGGCCTCCACCAAGCCGGCCCCCACCAAACCTGCTGCCACCAAGCCGGCGTCGACGAAACGCTCGACGGAACCGCCCGCGCAGGCGGGCGAGTAGCGCGGGCGGCGGTCGGTGTGCGACCCGGTCGAAACCGGTGCGCGCCGACCGCACGGCCCCACTACACCACGAAACCCGGAGCCACCTTCAGGAGGGTCCGGTATTCTTTTCTGACTGCCCCCAATGTTTATGGAGACGGAAAATGGTTGACGTTCGACGGGTCAAGCTCCCCGGGGTCGGGGTGCTGCACACCTTCGTCACCGATGACGGAGGGAAGGTCGGTGTCATCGCGCACCGGTCGGGACACAGTGACCTGATCACTTTCTCGGATCACGAAGACGGCGCTGATGTGACGAAGGTCTCGCTGCGGCTGAGCGAAGACGAGGCGCACACCCTCGCCGAGCTGCTCGGCGGAACGCAGATCACCGAGTCGCTCACCGCCCTCGACCAGATCCCCGGGCTCAGCATCGACTGGTTCTCGGTCGACTACGAGGACTACATCGCCGGCCAGCAGCTCGGCGCGCCGGGCGACCGAGGCTTCGTCGGGCTCACCGTCGTCGCCGTCGTGCGCGGCGAATCCGCCAACCCGGCGCCCGCCCCCGACTTCAAGGTCTTCCCCGGTGACACCCTCGTCGTCGCCGGATCGCCCGAGAAAGTGGCGAAGGCGTTCGCTTTCTTCCGTACCGGTGAACTGCCCGCGCGCATCACCGTAGACGCACCGCCCGGGGGGTAGTCATGCATCTCGGCGAAGACCTCATCATTCTCGGCATCCTCCTGCTCGTGGCCTACGTGCTCGGGCGTCTCGGCAAGCTGATCGGTCTCCCCGCGATTCCCATCTATATGCTCGTCGGGTTGCTGGCCAGCCCGCACACCGGCTGGTTCCCGCTCAACTTCGAGTCGAACTACATCGAACTGATCGCGATCTTCGGTCTGATCCTGCTCCTGTTCAATCTCGGACTCGAGTTCGATCAAGACGAGTTCTTCGGCAACTTCGGCAAACTCATCATCTCCGGCGGTTCGTACATCGTCGTCAACATGGGTGTCGGCCTCGCGTTCGGGTTCATGCTCGGCTGGGGCACCCGTGAGGCGCTCATCGTGGCTGGGATGACGGCCACCTCCTCCAGCGCCATCGTCACCAAGCTGCTCATCGAGCTGAAGCGGCTCGCCAACAAAGAGACACCGATGATCCTCGGCGTCACCGTCGTCGAAGACATCTTCATCGCGATCTACCTCGCGATCGTCTCGGTGGTGCTGAGCGGCGAGACCGACTTCTGGCCGATCGTCGGCAAGCTCGCGATCGCGTTCACCTTCCTCGTGGTGATGTTCACCATCGCGCGGTGGGGCGGGCGGTATGTTTCGCGGCTGTTCCACACCAAAGACGACGAACTCTTCACCATCCTGTTCTTCGGCTTCGCGGTGCTGTTCGCCGGCATCGGCGAGGTGCTCGGGGTCACGGATGCGATCGGCGCGTTCCTGATCGGGCTCGTCCTCGGTGCCACGAAGTACCGCAAGAAGATCGAGCAGATCGCCATCCCGTTGCGCGACGTGTTCGCCGCCTTCTTCTTCCTCAACTTCGGTCTCGCACTCAACCCCGCGAAGTTCCCTGACGTGGTCGTGCCTGTGTTGCTGGCCGTGGTGCTCACGATCGTGCTCAACATCCTCGCCGGCCAGTTCGTGGCCTGGCTGAACGGGATGGGCGCGCAAGCGGGAATCAACACCACCGTCATCCTCCAGAACCGCGGAGAGTTCGCCCTGATCCTCGCGACGCTATCGTTGAGTGCGGGGCTGGATGAGCGAATACAGCCGTTCGCGGGGCTCTACGTGCTCATCATGGCCGTCATCGGCCCCCTGCTCGCAGCAAACTCCGAGAAGATCGGTGGGATGATTCTGCGGACCGGAAAATCATCGAAGAAGAAGCGCTCCGCCACCAAAGAACGCGATCCCATGCTCGACGAGGAGATCGCGCTCGTGGAAGCGGCGACAGCCGACCTCGAGTCGGACAAGCACTCCGACGACACCCGGCAGGCCATCGACCGGGTGGTCGACCAGGCCATGCAGCAGCAAGACATCACCGGGGACCGAAAGCGGGACTGAACCATTAGCGAGACCACCGACAGCGAAGAGACGACGCTGTTCCGAATGATGTTGCGCCCTCGCTGGATCGGTGCGCTCGTCCTCTGCCTCGCACTGGCCGCCGGCTTCGCTGCGCTCGGCCAGTGGCAGCTCGAACGAGCCATCGAGTCGGGCAAGGTGATCGACGCTCCGAGCGAGACCGTGCTCCCGCTCGCTCAGGTGGCGAAACCGAACGGTCCGATCGAGGAGAAGGCCACCGGTCAGTATGTGACCTTCACCGGGTCGTTCGTGCCCACCGACTACCAGCTGCTGGAGGGCCGGTTGAACTACGGCACCGCCGGCTGGTGGGTGGTGGCCCACGTGACCGTTCAGGGCGACGATGCCGACGGGCATCCGGTCGCCATGGCCGTCGCCCGCGGATGGGCGGCCGACAAGGCCACCGCCGAGTCGGTGCTCGCCCGCCTGGCGAACGAACCGCAAACCTCGCAGACCATCGTCGGTCGGCTGCTGCCGACCGAGGCACCGGTGGTGCCCACCGACAAGGCGCATCCCACCGTGATGTCCACCATGTCGGCCGCGGCGCTCTACAACCTCTGGACCGGAGTCGACGGCACGGATGTGTTCTCTGCATACGTCGTCGAGCGCACGCCGCCGGAGGGGCTGGTGAAGATCGATTCGCCGCCGCCGATCCAGGGGAGCACGCTCAACTGGCTCAACATCTTCTACGCCGCCGAATGGATCGTGTTCGCCGGGTTCGCCATCTTCTTCTGGTTCCGTCTCGTGAAGGATGCCAAAGAGAAGGAAGACGAGCTGCGGGAGCTGGAGCGCGAGCCGGCGGCCCGGCTTTAGGAAAGTAGACTGGACCCATGCCCCTCGCCCCCAAACCTGAAGACTTCCCGAAGATCCGGGGGGCCCTCAAGTTCTACCAGGTCTTCGCGTACGTGACCGGCATCATGCTGCTGCTGCTGTGCGTGGAGATGGTCATCAAGTACATCCTCGGCTACCAGCTCTTCGCGTTCAGCAACTACGGTGTGTTCGCCTTCGTGCCGGTGAAGACGGCAGTGGCTCCGACGGGTGTCGACCTCAGCACCGGCATCCTGATCGCGCACGGCTGGTTGTACGTGGTCTACCTGTTCTCCGACTTCCGCCTGTGGAGCCTGATGCGGTGGAACGCCGTGAAGTTCGTGGAGATCGCCCTCGGCGGTGTCATCCCGTTCCTGTCGTTCTTCGTCGAAGCCCGCATCAGCAAGCAGGTGAAGTCTTATCTGGCCGGCCGGGAGGCCGAAGAAGCGACCCTCGTGGAGGCATCAAATTAGTACCGAGCCCGCAGCCACCCGCCCTGTTCTCGTCGTCGATTTCGGCGCACAGTATGCGCAGCTGATCGCCCGACGCGTCCGCGAGGCGAGCGTCTACTCCGAGATCGTGCCGCACACCGTCACGGCGGCCGAGGTGGCCGCCAAGAACCCGGTCGGCATCGTGCTCTCGGGCGGACCGTCGAGCGTCTACGAAGAGGGTGCGCCGCAGTTCGACTCGGCGATCTTCGACCTCGGCGTGCCCGTGCTCGGCATCTGCTACGGCTTCCAGGTCATGGCGACCGCCCTCGGCGGCGAGGTCGCCCACACCGGTCAGCGCGAGTACGGTTCCACCGACGTCACCGTCACCGACGCGGCCAGTCACGGAGCGGGCAGCTTGCTGGCGGGGCAGCCCGACGAGCAGACCGCCTGGATGAGCCACGGCGACTCCGTGTCGCGCGCGCCCGAGGGCTTCCAGGTTCTCGCCTCCACGGCATCCACACCCGTGGCGGCGTTCGCTAACGACGAGCGGAAGCTCTACGGCGTGCAATGGCACCCCGAGGTCAAGCACTCGGCGCACGGCCAGGCCGTGCTCGAGAACTTCCTGCACCGCGCCGCCGGCATCCCCGCCGACTGGAACAGCGGCAACGTGATCGCCGACCAGGTGGCGGCCATCCGTGCCCAGGTCGGCTCGGGCAAGGTCATCTGCGGTCTCTCCGGCGGGGTCGACTCCGCTGTGGCGGCCGCCCTCGTGCACAAGGCCGTCGGCGACCAGCTCGTCTGCGTCTTCGTCGACCACGGGCTGCTGCGCAAAGACGAGCGTCGGCAGGTCGAAGAGGACTATGTCAAGGCCACCGGTGTGCGCCTGGTCACGATCGACGCCGAGAAGCAGTTCCTCGACGCGCTCGCCGGCGTGAGCGACCCGGAGACCAAGCGCAAGATCATCGGCCGCGAGTTCATCCGCACCTTCGAGCAGGCCCAGAGCGATCTGATCGCCGAGGCGGCCAGCGAGGGCGACCCCATCCGGTTCCTGGTGCAGGGCACCCTCTACCCGGATGTCGTCGAGTCCGGCGGCGGAACCGGCACGGCCAACATCAAGAGCCACCACAACGTCGGCGGCCTGCCGGAAGACCTCCAGTTCGAACTGGTGGAGCCGCTGCGCACGCTGTTCAAAGACGAGGTGCGCGCCATCGGCCGTGAGCTCGGTCTTCCGGAGGTCATCGTCGGCCGCCAGCCGTTCCCCGGCCCTGGTCTCGGCATCCGCATCGTCGGCGAGGTCACCCACGAGCGCCTCGAGCTGCTGCGGGATGCGGACGCGATCGTTCGCGCGGAGCTCACCGCCGCCGGCCTGGACGCCGAGATCTGGCAGTGCCCGGTCGTGCTGCTCGCCGATGTCCGCTCCGTGGGCGTGCAGGGCGACGGGCGCACCTACGGCCATCCGATCGTGCTGCGCCCCGTCTCCAGCGAAGACGCCATGACCGCCGACTGGACGCGACTGCCATACGATGTTCTGGCCAAGATCTCCAACCGCATCACCAACGAGGTGGACGGTGTGAACCGGGTCGTGCTCGACGTCACGTCGAAGCCACCGGGAACGATCGAGTGGGAGTGACCCTCCCCGTCAACGGCGGAAGGGCCGGGATGCGATGCGCATCCCGGCCCTTCTTCTCGTTCGTGTGCCGCTAGTTTCGCGCGATGGCGAAGAGGCGGAGCAGCTCGAAGTAGAGCCAGATCACGGTGACCATGATGCCGAACGCGCCGGCCCAGCCCCAGACCCGCGGGGCCCGGTTCTTCACGCCCTGCTGGATGGCGTCGAAGTCGAGCACGAGGGAGTATGCGCACATGATCACGACGAGAACGCCGATGACCAGCCCGAGCGGGATGCCGAAGATCTTGACTGAACCGCTCAAGCCCCACGGGTCGCTGTTGGCGCCCGTCCAGACGAGGATCATGTTGATCACCGAGAACAGCAGGTAGCCGATCATGGCGATGAAGAAGACCTTGGTGGCCTTCGCCGAGGCGCGGATCTTGCCGCTGGCGAAGAGCGCGAGCGTGACGCCGACCACGACGACCGTTCCGATGACGGCCTGCAGGACGATGCCGCCCCACTCCGACTCGTAGAAGACGGAGATGCCGCCGATGAAGACACCCTGTGCACCGGCGTAGGCGAGGGTGAGCGCCGGCGACGGCTTCTTACGGTTCTTGAAGATGTTGACGAACGCCAGCACCAGGCCGACGATGGCGGCCGGGATCCAGAGCACCGGGACGACCCAGCCGATGAGGGCGCCGACGAGCAGGACGCCGAAGCTGATCGCCGTCTTGACGACGGTGTCCTCGACCGTCATGCGGTCGGTGTCGACCGCGTTGGCCGACGGGGATTCGTACATCTCCTGCAGGTTCTCGGCGCTCAGTGTCGCCGCCGTCGCTCCGCTCTGGAAGGCGGGCGTTCGCGAAAATGCCGGATTCGAGGTAGACATTTGGTCCTCTTGCTCACGTCGTGGGTCGGGGGATGACCGCGTTTCAGTCCAATCTATCCGGTGCGTTTCTGAGAGGTCTGACAGATTGCCTTGAATCGGCCAGGATGGCGAGGAGCCGGCCCAGCCAGGCCGCCGCCACGATCACCAGGGTGCTCACCAGGATCGACACCCAGGTCTGCCAGTAGTCGGTCACGACGCGGGCCAGGATCAGGCTGGAGACGATCGGTAACACGAGGACGACGAACGACAGCAGCGGGCGCAGCCGCACCAGGAGCCAGGCCGCCAGCGGGACGGTGAAACACCAGGCGAACCCGGAGCCGCCGAGCATGAGCCAGGTGAAACCGAGGCAGGGGACGACCACCGCCACCCGACGCCCGATCGTGGACGGCAGCACCGCCCACCCGGCCGGCTGCAGCAGGGAGCCGATCAGCAGCAGCGGCAGGCTGTAGGCGCTCGTCATCAGGATGAGCCCGGTTCCGGCCACGACCGCGGCGAGACCCCCGATCAGGCGCGGCCGGTAGCGCCCCCAGTGCAGCTCGAGTCGGGTGGCGGGCTCGCGCCAGCGGGACGGCACGGATGATTCCGGGGCGGACACGGGACGATTCTGTCACCCGGATGCGCGGGCGACCAGCCCCCGAGCGCGGGCTAGGATCGGTCCATGCGAGCGCACACGGCCCCGCTCGTGATCGGGCATCGGGGCGCATCGGGCTACCGCCCCGAGCACACGAGGGCGGCATACGAGTTGGCGTTCGCGCTCGGTGCCGATGCGGTCGAGCCCGACCTGGTGGCCACGAAAGACGGCGTTCTCGTGCTGCGGCACGAGAACGAGATCTCGGGCACGACCGACGTGGCCACGCATCCCGAGTTCGCGGACCGCCGCACCACGAAGGAGATCGACGGCGCTCGGCTCACCGGCTGGTTCACCGAGGACTTCACCTGGGCGGAGCTGGCCACTCTGCGTGCCAGGGAGAGGCTGGCGGGCGTTCGGCAGGCCAGCTCGACCTTCGACGGCCGCTACCCGATTCTGCGGATGCGCGACCTCTTCGACATCGTCGACCGTGCGTCACAAGACGTCGCTCGTTTGCTCGGAATCGTCGCCGAGCTCAAACACGCCACTTATTTCGAGTCGATCGGCCTGCCTCTGGACGAACTGTTCTCGGCGGAGCTGGCCGAGGCCGGCTGGGCCGACAACCCCGAACTCGTGGTCGAGAGCTTCGAGAAGACGGTGCTGGGGCAGCTCTACCGGCGGGGCCATCGCGGCCGGCGTGTCTACCTGCTCGAAGCGGCGGGCGCCCCGGCCGATCGGGTGGCGGCGCTCGGTTCGGCCGCCCCGGCGTACAGCGACGACCTCACTGCCATGGGCCTCTACGCGCTCGCGTCGGCCGCCCCCGCCGACCGGGTGGACGGGATCAGCGTCGAGACCTCGCTGCTGCTCCCCACCAAGCGGGTCCCGGCAGCGCCGGACGACGACGAGGCGCTGGCATTCGACCTCGTCGACTCGGCGCACTCCGCCGGGCTCGGTGTCTACTGCTGGACGCTTCGGCCCGAGAACGCGTTCCTGCCCCCGGAGTTCCGGGTCGGTGAGCTCACGAGTGCCTGGGGCGATTGGGCGGAGATGTATTCCGCTGTGCTGCGTTCGGGCGTGGACGGGGTGTTCGCCGACCACCCCGATCTCGCCGTCGCCGTGCGCGACGGGCACTGAGCCGCGGCATCCTCGTGCAGTCGGCGGTTCCGGTCGTCGGTGCTTTCGGCGTGCGCGGGGCACGTCGGTGCCCTCGGTTCGCGGGCGACCGCGGATGACGGTGGCGGCGACTAAAATCGGTGGAGACATGACGAGCCTCTCCGACCCCGGTCCTTCGCCCACCCCCGCTGTGCCCTCCGCCACCCCGATCATCCTCGACGGCTGGCCGTCGGGCGGCGACGCGGGCGCGGGCTCTGCGCGCGGTGCCGGGTCTGCACGCGGTTCGGGCGCCGAGGGCGGTGACGCCGCCAAAGAGAGGCTCTTCGCCGGGCTCAACCCCCAGCAGCGCGTGGCGGCCGAATACCGCGGCGCGGCTCTTCTCATCGTCGCCGGCGCCGGCTCGGGCAAGACGAGTGTGCTCACCCGACGCATCGCCGGGTTGATCGAGAGCCGCGAGGCGTGGCCGAGCCAAGTGCTGGCGATCACGTTCACCAACAAGGCTGCGGCCGAGATGCGCGAACGCGTCGAGGCCCTCCTCGGTGGCGCGGCCCAGGGGATGTGGATCTCGACGTTCCACTCGGCGTGCGTTCGCATCCTCCGCCGCGAGGCCGAGACGATCGGCAAGACGAACAGTTTCACCATCTACGATTCGGGCGACAGCCGCGCCCTGCTCAAGCGCATCATCAAGGGGCTCGACGCCGACACCCTCGGTTTCACTGTCGCTGGGGCCGCCAACCGCATCTCGAAGCTCAAGAACGAGTTGACCGACATCGAGACGTATGCCCGCACGGCCAACCTGAGCGACCCGCAGGAGGTTATGTTCCTCGAGATCTTCCGGCAGTACACCCGCCAGCTGCGCTCCGCCAACGCGTTCGACTTCGACGACCTCATCGCCGAGACCGTCTTCCTGTTCCGGGCGTTTCCGAAGACCGCCGCGCTTTACCAGCGTCGGTTCCGGCACATCCTGGTCGACGAGTACCAGGACACGAACCACGCGCAGTACTCCCTCATCCGCGAGCTGACCATGCCCATCGCGCCCGCCATCGCCGACGAGTTGGAGGCGCAGGGCCACCACGTCGAGTCCATGCGCGATGCGGTGGGTGTCATCCCCGGCGCCTCGCTGACCGTCGTCGGCGACTCCGACCAGTCCATCTACGCCTTCCGCGGTGCCGACATCCGCAACATCGTGGAGTTCGAGCGGGACTTCCCGGGCGCCAAGGTCGTGCTGCTGGAGCAGAACTACCGCTCGACCCAGAACATCCTGAGCGCCGCCAACTCGGTGATCGCCAACAATTTCGACCGCAAAGACAAGAAGCTGTGGACTGCGGTGGGCGACGGTGAGAAGATCGTCGGCTTCACGGGGTATTCCGGGCACGACGAGGCCCAGTTCGTCGCCGATGAGATCGAGAAGCTGCACGGTGGGGGCATGGCGTACAAAGACATCGCCGTCTTCTACCGCACCAACGCCCAGACCCGTGCGCTCGAAGAGATCTTCATCCGGTCCGCGCTGCCGTACCGCATCATGGGTGGAACGAAGTTCTACGAGCGTGCCGAGATCAAGGATGCGATGGCCTACCTGATCACGGTGGCCAACCCCGACGACATGCTCGCTCTGCGGCGCATTCTGAACACGCCGAAACGCGGTATCGGTCCGGCCACCGAGACCCAGCTCGGCAGCTATGCGGACGACAACGGGGTCACGTTCCGGCAGGCGATGCGCGACGCCGGGTCGCTCGGTCTCGGTCCCAAAGTCACGGCGGCGATCCTGCAGTTGTCCGCGCTGCTCGACGAGGCCGCCGCCATGATCGACCCGGCGAATCCGGCGGGTGTCTCCGCCGTCGCCGACATCCTCTCTTTCCTGCTCGACAGGAGCGGCTACCTCGATGTGCTGCGCAACAGCCGCGACCCGCAAGACGAGGCCCGCGCCGAGAACGTGGACGAGCTCGTGGCCGTGACCCGCGAGTTCGCGCGCAATAACCCGGACGGCGGTCTGGTTGACTTCCTCACCGAGGTCTCGCTGGTGGCGGCCGCCGATGAGATCGACGACTCCAGTGGCACGGTCTCGCTGATGACCTTGCACACGGCGAAAGGCCTCGAATATGACGCGGTCTTCCTCACCGGCATCGAGGAGGATCTTCTTCCCCACCGCATGTCTGCCAACGAGCCGGGCGGCCCGGCCGAGGAGCGCCGGTTGTTCTATGTGGGCATCACTCGGGCCAAGAAGCGGCTGTTCTTGTCGTTGGCGATGACCCGGGCCCAGTTCGGTGAGACCGCGGTCGCCATGCCCAGCCGGTATCTTCAGGAGATCCCGGCCGATCTCATCGAGTGGAAGCAGTCGCCCGGCATGGCCAATGGCCGCGGTGGAACGCAGTCGCGTGCGCTCAACGCACGCAAGCCTGGTCTGGCCGGCGGCACCGGTTCGCGGTGGAACGACAGCCTGACGTCGAGCGGGTTCTCGTCGGGTGCCGCCTCCCGCCCGAAAGCCGAGTGGCCCAACCGGGTGACGGGTCAGGTGCGCGACAACGGTGACCTCGAGCTCGTCTCGGGCGACCGCATCCGCCACACGGATTTCGGTGACGGCCGTGTGACGAATGTGACCGGTGAGGGCGCCAAACGGGTGGCTCATGTGCAGTTCGAGAAGGTGGGCGCGAAGAAGCTCCTCATCAAGATCGCTCCGATCGAAAAGCTCTGATGCCGACCGCGGGCGTATCGGCCTCGCCTGCTCCTGTCAGCATCGAGGTGGGGGCGCGCGCTGCTCTCGCCGTGGCCGTGCCGCTGCTCATCCTGCTCGCGGTTGACCGTCTCGATTTGGCAGCGTATGCCACGTTCGGCGCGTTCACCGCCCTGTACGGACGCAACGAGCCGTACCGGTTGCGCATCCGCAGTGTTTCCGTTGCCGGGGTGGCTCTTCTCGTCGCTATCGCGTTGGGCGTTCTGGTCGCCCTGGCGGGCGAGCCGCTGTGGTTGCTCATCCCGGCGCTCCTCGTCGTCGTGGCGGCCGGCATCCTGCTCGCCGCGACCTTCCAGTTGTTGCCCGCCCAACCGCTGTTCTTCGTCTTCGCGCTGCTGGTGTGCGGCGCGATCCCGACCCCCGGTTCGGAGGTGGGCCTGCGTCTCGGCCTCGCCGCGGCCGCCGCCGCCTTCTCGTGGCTGTTGACGATGTCTGGTTGGGGCGTTCGGCACCTGCGTGCTCGGGCTGATGCGCGGCGGGCCTCGCACGTGTCGCGCGAGTCGGCGCCGAGCGATTCGGCGCCGAGCGATTCGCCGAACGGCACGGTGGGGGCTCAGCTCTTCAAAGACCTCACTCGGCGCCCGGTCGTGGATCGTGGGGCTGTTCGGGATGGGCGGGTCTGGCTGGCGATCGCGCAGAACGTCGTCGGCGTCGTGATCGCCGGAGGGGTCGCTCTGCTGTTCGGCCTCGGCCATGCCTATTGGGCGGTCGTGAGTCTCGTCGCGGTGATCCCGCCCGCGCGGGCCGCGCATTCGATCTCCCGCGCGGTGCATCGGGTCGTCGGGACGGTCGCGGGGGTGGTGGCGACCGTCGTGCTGCTGTTCTGGTCTCCTTCCCCGATCGTGATCATCGTCATCATCGTCGTTTGCCAGCTGTTCGCCGAGATCCTCGTCGGCCGGCACTACGGCGCCGCTCTGGTGTTCGTCACGCCGATGGCCCTGTCGGTCTCGCATCTGGTGAGCCCGGTGCCACTCGGCGTGCTGGCTGTCGACCGGGTGTTGGAGACCGCTCTCGGTGCCGCTGTCGGCATGCTTCTCGTGCTCGGGGCGAGCTGGTTCGAGCGGGAGGGGAGGTTGCGGCGGTCGCAGGGGTGAGAGCTGAACGTGTGGCTTTCGGATCGTTCGCGTCGCCGTCAGCGGGCTCGTGTGGCCTTCTCGTCTCGGAGAGTGCGACGCAAGCGCCTCAGGTACAGCTCTTTCGGCCGGTGGCGCAGGGATGTGGGGAGCCGCGGATAGACCGCCTCGGCCACGCGCATCCATCGTTCGAAGCGGCGGGCGGTGCGGTCGTTCCAGGGGAGGCCGAAGTCGTCGCGCAACCGCTCCGGAAGGAGCCCGGCCGTCACCAGGCGGGCTTGGGGGAAGAGCCCTCGGAGCCACAGCGGCACCCCTCGGGGATAGAGGATCTGACGGGCGACCTTCCGTGTGTCGGGGGTCGGCCGCAGCGTTCGCAGCGTCTCCTGCCAGTAGTCGGCGAAGGCCGCGCGATCGGCCGGCCAGTTCTGCTGTGGAACTTGCAGCGCCGAGCCGAGTGACGTGAATTCCCGATAGATGCGGTCGGCGTCGGCGGCCGGGAGGGGGGAGAAGAACCGCTCGTACAGTGTCATCATCGTCTCGTACAGCGTCGCGGCCACCCACAGCTGAAGTTCGGGATCGTAGGCGTTGTAGGAGGGTCGCTCGCCGTCGGCCTCCGCGTGCACCGGCGCGTGGGCGCGGTTCACCGAGCGGCGCACGGCCGCGAACTCCTCGGGGGTGGCATACACCGAGGCGTAGACGAAAGTCATCGTTGCGTGCAGTCTCTCCATCAGGCGATGGGCGAAGTCGCTGTGCTCCACCACCCCGCGGCCGATCGCCGGATGCGCGATCTGCAGTAGGAGGGCTCGGCCGCCCCCGGCCAGGTAGAGCGCCTCGCCGGCGACGTCTGTGGCCGTGAGGGAGCCCGCGAGCGGAGTGTTCACGCCCACATCCTGCACGGGAAGTCTGCGAAGAGTCGGAACGGAGGGGCGTGCGCCGGAGCGCGATCATGACCGCACCCGCTTCGATGCGTGGCTCGTGCGCCGGTTGCGGACGGCGGCGAGTGCCGCGACGGCGGACCCGCCCACGACGGCGGCGACGCCCGCCCACACGCCGCCCGCGGGCGCAGATCCGGTGTCGGCCAGCTCGGTCGCCGCGGCCGTTGTCGGCGGCGCCGGCACGCGTGTGATCTCCGAAGCGACGCCGAACGACGACTTCCAGGGGCGCATCCGGGTTCCGCCCTGGTCGGCCGGCGTTCGTGCGGGATCGATGATCTCCACCCAGACGTAGTCACCGGGGACGGTGAGTGTGCACGGCGGTGTCTCATATTCGCCGGGGCCGGTGACGACGACCTCCACCGTGCAGACGACCGGTGCGTCGACTGGAACAGTCGGTGCCGGCCGGATACCGCCGGCGATCGGCCCGAGGAGCCGGCTCTCGATGACGGCAGTAACCGGCTCGAAGCCGTCGGCGGTCTCGTACACCGCCCAGGTGGGTAGGAGGTCGTCTTGGAGCTCGACATCGACAGTGAGATGGTCGGTGACGGTCGAACCGGGGGTCGCCGTGGCGGCGCTGGTCACTGTTGACACCCGCGGTTGAAACGGCAACGGTGAGGCTCCGGTGTGATCGGCGGAGGCCGTGGCCCCGGCGCTGGCAGGGATGGCGACGAGGACAGCCTGCGCATCGTTGCGGGGGACGGCGACCCGGAGCTGGCTGCCGTAGGGGAGCGAGGCGAAGGTCGCCCGCGCAGACACGGTCACCGTCGATGCGGTTCCGGTCGGGACGATCGGAAGATCGACTCCGTTCTGCACCTCGGCCGTGTCTGTTCCATCGGCGAACCTCGCACCCGTCAGCTCGACGCGGCCGCTCTGCGCGCCGGGGGTGGCCAGAGCCTCACCGGAGAGCCGACCGACGGCGAGGTCGACCCGCATCCGGCCGGCGCCCGTCTCGGACAGCTCGATCGTCGTCGTCGCGGTGACACCCCGGCTGGCTTCGCGCTCGGCCTGATCGAGCATGGCGCGGGCTCGGGCGAGTACGACGGCGGCATCCGCGCCGGCTCGTTCGGCGTACGCCTCCGGTGTCTTGCCGTTCAGCCCGGAGATCATCCAGGTGGCGATCTGCCCGGCTGCGGCCGTGGTCCGATCTGTGGTGGCCGCCCAGGAACGGGAGATGTATGCCAGTTTCGCGGCCTGATCGGGCGTGAACCAGCCGAGCGTGTCGCCGTCGACATAGTCGGAGAGGTGGCCGATGGGACTGGGGCGGCCGGCCTGGAGGCAGAAGCCGCGTGAGCCGTCGTCGAGGGAGTAGGAGCCGAGCCACCATCCGGTGTTCGAGAGGTAGCCGGCGCCGTGTCCGTTCGAGGTGAGCGCCCGCGCACCCGAGGCCGAGGCGACGACCGTGACGAAGAGGAGGAAGGCGGTGATGGCGAAGGCGGTGACGAATGTCGTGATGCGATGAGTCATGGGATCCACGCTCGCCCGGACCAGGTGGCGGTGGGATGCGCCGGATGGGAACGGTGGAGAAATGGGCATGGTTCTCGACTGTGGAGGAATTGCTCGTCCGTCCCCGGCCGTTGCGCGGGCGTTCAGCCGGACGCGCTAGAGTTCTCACTGGCGAATTTGTCTCGGCGTCGAGCTACTTTGCGTCGGAAACGCCGAAGGAAAAGCACAAGGCAGCGCCAGAAGCGCGCCCGGCACCAGCGGATTGGATAACCGTGGATCTATACGAGTATCAGGCCAGAGACCTGTTTGAGCAGTACGGGGTGCCGGTTCTTCCCGGCATCATCGCGGACACCCCCGAGGAGGTGCGCGCGGCCGCCGAGAAGCTCGGCGGTGTTGTCGTGGTGAAGGCACAGGTCAAGGTCGGTGGTCGTGGGAAGGCCGGCGGCGTCAAGGTCGCCAAGAACCCCGATGAGGCGGAAGAGGCGGCAAAGGCCATCCTCGGCCTCGACATCAAGGGCCACGTCGTGCGCCGCGTGATGGTGGCCGGTGGGGCGCGTATCGCGAAGGAGTTCTACTTCTCCGTTCTGCTCGACCGGGCCAACCGCTCCTACCTGTCGCTGACCAGCGTCGAGGGCGGTATGGAGATCGAGCAGCTCGCGGTTGAGAAGCCCGAGGCGCTCGCGCGCATCGCGGTCGACCCGATCACGGGCGTCGACGAGGCCACGGCCATCGAGATCGCGAAGGCCGCCGGGTTCCCGGAGGAGCTCGTCGCGAAGGTCGCGGCTGTGTTCGTCACGCTGTACGACGTGTACAAGGGCGAGGATGCGACGCTGGTCGAGGTCAACCCGCTCGTGCTGACCGAGGAGGGCGACATCATCGCCCTCGACGGAAAGGTGACGCTCGACGAGAACGCCGGCTTCCGCCACCCGAACCACGAGGCGCTGGAAGACAAGGCCGCCGCGGATCCGCTGGAGGCGAAGGCCAAGGCCAGCGACCTCAACTATGTGAAGCTCGACGGCGAGGTCGGCATCATCGGCAACGGCGCGGGGCTCGTGATGAGCACCCTCGACGTCGTCGCCTACGCCGGCGAGAAGCACAAGGGTGTCAAGCCGGCCAACTTCCTCGACATCGGAGGTGGCGCATCCGCCGCCGTCATGGCAGCCGGACTCGACGTCATTCTGAACGACCCGCAGGTCAAGAGCGTCTTCGTGAACGTCTTCGGCGGCATCACGGCCTGTGACGCAGTGGCGAACGGTATCGTCAAGGCGCTCGAGATCCTGGGCGACGAGGCGAACAAGCCGCTCGTGGTGCGTCTCGACGGCAACAACGTCGACGAAGGTCGCCGCATCCTCACCGAGGCCGCTCACCCGCTGGTGACGCTGGCGCTCACCATGGACGAAGGCGCCGACAAGGCCGCCGAACTGGCTGCGAAGTAAGGGCGCGAGAAGAACATGTCTATCTTCCTCAACAAGGATTCCAAGGTCATCGTGCAGGGCATCACCGGCGGTGAGGGCACCAAGCACACCGCCCTCATGCTGAAAGCCGGCACCCAGGTCGTCGGCGGTGTCAACGCGCGCAAGGCGGGCACCACCGTCACGCACGGCGAGGTCGAGCTCCCCGTGTTCGGCACGGTCGCCGAAGCCATCGAGAAGACCGGAGCGGATGTGTCGATCGCATTCGTCCCGCCGGCCTTCACGAAGGATGCGGTGATCGAGGCCATCGATGCCGAGATCCCCCTGCTCGTCATCATCACCGAGGGCGTTCCCGTGCAAGATTCCGCCGAGTTCTGGGCCTACGCCCAGGAGAAGGGCAACAAGACCCGCATCATCGGGCCGAACTGCCCTGGCATCATCACCCCCGGTGAGTCGCTCGTGGGCATCACGCCGGCGAACATCACCGGCAAGGGGCCGGTCGGTCTCGTCTCCAAGTCGGGAACGCTCACCTACCAGATGATGTACGAGTTGCGCGATCTCGGCTTCTCGACCGCCATCGGCATCGGCGGCGACCCGATCATCGGCACCACGCACATCGATGCTCTCGCCGCATTCGAAGCCGACCCCGAGACCAAGGCGATCGTGATGATCGGCGAGATCGGCGGCGACGCCGAGGAGCGTGCGGCCGACTTCATCAAGGCCAACGTCACCAAGCCGGTCGTCGGCTACGTGGCCGGGTTCACGGCTCCCGAGGGCAAGACGATGGGCCACGCCGGCGCCATCGTCTCCGGCTCCGCGGGCACCGCGCAGGCCAAGAAGGAGGCCCTCGAAGCGGCTGGCGTGAAGGTCGGCAAGACCCCGTCAGAGACCGCCACGCTGCTGCGCGAGGTTCTGGCGGCTCTCTAGTCGGCTCCTCCACAAGTGAGGGTCTCGTGGACTTTTCCACGAGGCCCTCTTTTGTGCTCGCAGCGCGCGGATGCGGCGCTAAAGTGAGCAGAAACCAGGGGATCGGGGTAGGTATGGCACGCGTGACCAACGCAGAGCTTCTCGCGAAGATCGCACAGCTCGAAAGCGAGAATGCCTCGTTGCGCGGCGCACTCGAGAACGATCCGACGCTACCTCTTCCTCCGCTCGACGGGTCGGTCGCCGCGAAGGTCCAGGCCGGCCCACACCGCCGCGGCTGGGGGTGGACTGTTCTCGCCACGGCCCTCATCGTGATCGGCGCCGTGCTGGCCCCGGTGGCGGTCGTCGCATCCTGGGCCAAGGTCGAGCTGACGAACACCGACTCGTTCGTCGCCACCTACGCGCCGCTCGCCCATGATCCCGGCGTGCAGTCGTTCGTGACCGATCAGACGCTCGACGTGATCCAGCAGAATGTCGACATCCCGGCGTTCACCTCGCAGGTCATCGACGGCATCACCTCGCTCGGCACCGGGCCGGTCGCCACGAAGGCTCTGGACGCGCTGAAAGGCCCGGCCGCGCAGGGCATCCTGTCTCTCGTCCGGTCCACCATCACCACGTTCGTCGAGTCCGATGCGTTCGCCCAGGTCTGGCAAGACGCCCTGCGCGTGAGTCACAGCCAGCTCGTCGCCACCATGCAGGGCGACCCGAAGGCGGCGGTCGCCGTCGGCTCCGACGGCTCGGTCGGGGTGCAGCTCGGGCCCATCATCGACCGGGTCAAACAGTTGTTGGTGCAGCAGGGGCTGACCTTCGCCGCGCAGATCCCCACCGTCGATCGCACGATCACGATCGCGCAGAGTTCGTCGCTCCCGACCCTCCAGCTGTTCTACGGTCTCGCGGTCGCCGCCGGCGCCTGGCTGCCGTGGATCTCGCTGCTCTTCCTTGCGGCCGGCGTGGTCGTCGCCCGCCGTCGTGCCCTCGCTCTGGTCTGGTCGGCGGTGGCTCTCGCCCTCGGCATGGTGGTGATCGTGGCCGGTCTCGCGATCGGCCGGCTCGTCTTCGTTGGTTCGGTGTCGCCGTCGCTCATCCCCGCGCCCGTGGCGCGAACGCTCTTCGCAACAGTGACCACCTCGATGAACGACACCGGTGTGTCTGTGCTGGTGCTCGCCGTGCTCGTCGCCGTTGTCGCCTGGTACTCCGGGCCGTTCGCGGTTCCCCGCAAGCTGCGCGGGTTCTTCGGGTCCGGCATCTCCTGGGTGCGCCAGGCGGCCGAACGGCACGGCATCAGCACCGGCCGCACCGGGGAGTGGATCTACGCCCAGCGTGCTCTGCTGCGCGCGGCCGTCGCCGTGATCGCATCGGCGATCGTACTGCTCGTGCGCCCCCTCACGCCCGGGCTCATCATCTGGACCTTGGTGCTCGCCGCCCTGGTGATCGCGGTGCTGGAGCTGGTGCAGCGTCCCGTGATCACGGTGCCCGAGAATGTCGACGACGAGACGCCGGTCCTCACCGTCCCCTGAGCACACGAAGTGTCGAGGCGGTCAGGCGGGCGTTGACGGGTAGGCTCCTGTCGGTCATGAATCGCACAACCGTCGCCCTTCTCGCCGCGCTGGAAGCGGTGATCGTCGTCGCCGTCGGCATCGGTCTCTGCCTGGTCCCGCTGACCGCCCTCTGGGCCGCCCAGTACCATCTCGCGGGTGACTGGTTCGCTTTCTGGCGCGCCTCCGCCGACATCTGGCTGGTCGGCCACGGAGTGAACCTCACGGTGGTCCTGGATGCGCAGCTCGGCGCGAGCCTCGGCCTCCCGGGGGCGACGGTGCCGTTCCAGATCACGATGGCCGCCCTCGGATTCGCGGCACTGACTGCCGGCTTCGGTGTGCGCACGGGGCTCCGGGCGGCGGAGACGCCCTATCGCGTGACCGGTGCCGTCAGCGCCGTGGTCACGTTCGCCGCACTCGCAACGATCGTCACGCTCACCGCCGGAAGCGCACCCGTTCGGCCCTCGGTTTGGCAGGGCATCCTGCTTCCCCCGTTCGTGTATGCGCTGGGCGTGGTGTGCGGCATCGGGTTCGCAGCGTTGCGAGCACGAGCGGGCGGCGCATCGGCAACCCCGGCGGGCGTCTCGGCCGGCGGAGTCTCGAACTCCGGAAGCTCAGCGGTGGCGGGAGCGACAGGAGCTCCGGCACCGGCCGGCTCGTCGGCGGCGAGCGGCCGGCCGGCGGGTGCCGGCTCGACCCGCGCCGGAGCGGATGCGATCGGGGCCACCGCAGACCGCGGTCGCTCCGCCGGGATGGTCACGGTCGTGGTGCGCCGCTGGCTTGAGGCGGTTCCCGACGGTGTGCTCTCCGGCGCCTCCGCCGCCCTGCGTGCGGGCACCGCAGCCGCCGCACTCGTGATCGCCGGTGCCGCGATCATCCTCGCGGTGCTGATCATCGGCAACTTCGGTTCGATCATCGGCCTCTATGAGCAATTGCAGACCGGGGCACTGGGCGGCGCCGCGCTCACCATCGGCCAGCTCGCCGTGCTGCCCAACCTCGTGATCTGGTTGGCGTCATGGCTGGTCGGCCCCGGTTTCGCGATCGGCACCGGCTCTTCGGTGAGCCCGATCGGCACCGACCTCGGGCCGATCCCCGGTCTTCCCCTCTTCGGGGTGATCCCGCCCGGCGGCTTCGCGTTCGGCCTCGTCGGCGTGCTGGTCCCGCTGATCGCGGGCTTCCTCGCCGCGGTGCTGCTGCGTTCCCGGATCGTCGAGGCGCGCGCCGCGCACGGCCTCGGGTGGCTCGTCTTCACCGCGCTCGGCATCGGTGTCGTCGCGGGCAGCGAGCTCGGGCTGCTCGCCTGGTGGTCGTCGGGTGCGCTCGGCCCGGGCCGCCTGCACACCGTCGGCCCCGATCCCTGGCTGGTCGGCTCGATCGCCGCAGCCGAGGTCGCCGTGGCCGCGCTCATCGCCCTCGCGACCCGCGCGCTCACACGCTCCCGCCCGCGCCGCTGAAGCGCGCCGCTGGCCCGCGATCGAGAACGGTGTGGTCGGGCGGAATGGGTAGGCTGGGGGCGTGCTCTCGATTGTCGTGCTGATCTCCGGTGGCGGGTCGAACCTGCGTGCCCTGCTCGAAGCGTCTGAAGACGCCGAGTTCCCGGCCCGGGTGGTGGCGGTGGGCGCCGATCGCGATGCAGACGGTCTCGCGCACGCCGAAGCATTCGGCATCCCCTCGTTCACCGTGCCGTTCTCGTCGTTCGACGACCGCGAGGCGTGGGGCGATGCGTTGCTCGAGCAGATCGAGCAGTGGCAGCCCGATCTCGTCATCCTCTCGGGGTTCATGCGGTTGGTTCCGCCGCGCATCGTCGCCGCGTTCACGCCGAACCTGATCAACACGCATCCCGCCTATCTGCCCGAGTTCCCCGGGGCGCATGGCGTGCGGGATGCGCTCGCCGCCGGTGCCGCGCAGACCGGCGCGAGCCTCATCGTGGTCGACGACGGCGTCGACGCCGGCCCGATCATCAGTCAGGAGCGCGTGCCCGTGCTGCCCGGAGACACCGAGGCGGCGCTGCACGAGCGCATC
The DNA here is from genome assembly GCF_020009625.1 of Leifsonia poae. Classification (NCBI taxonomy): domain Bacteria; kingdom Bacillati; phylum Actinomycetota; class Actinomycetes; order Micrococcales; family Microbacteriaceae; genus Leifsonia; species Leifsonia poae. The sequence goes on along the minus strand of NZ_JAIHLP010000002.1, from coordinate 1,522,367 downwards.
AAACCTGTGGAGCGGCGGCTGCTCATCGACGCCGTCCTCGACATCGCCAACGGACACATCGACCTCAAGGAGCTCGCCAGAGTATGAGTGGACCCCGCCACGACGCCAGCCTCTACCGTGAACGGGACATCGTCCCGATCCGCCGTGCACTGATCTCGGTCAGCGACAAGACCGGCCTGCTCGACTTGGCGCAGGCGCTCGTCGACGCCGGGGTGGAGATCGTCTCCACCGGAACCACCGCCGCGACGATCCGCGGCGCCGGCCACGCGGTCACCGATGTGGCGAGCGTCACCGGGTTCCCCGAGTCGCTCGACGGGCGCGTGAAGACGCTGCACCCGGCCATCCACTCCGGACTGCTCGCCGATCTGCGACTGGAGTCGCACGAGGCCCAGCTGAAAGATCTCGAGATCAAGCCGTTCGAGCTCGTCGTCGTGAACCTGTACCCGTTCATCGAGACCGTCGCCGGCGGCGCCGTCGGCAACGATGTGGTGGAGCAGATCGACATCGGCGGCCCGGCGATGGTTCGCGCGTCGGCGAAGAACCATGCCAACGTCGCCATCGTGGTCTCGCCGTCGAACTATGGCCGCATCGTCGAGGCGATCGCCGCCGGCGGAACCTCGTTCGAGCAGCGGCGCACCCTGGCCGCCGAGGCGTTCGCCCACACGGCGGCGTACGACGGCGCCGTCGCCGCGTGGTTCGCCGGCGATGCGCCTTCCGCCGCCGAGTTCCCGGCGCAGTTCGCCGTGCAGGCCGAGCTCAAGCAGACGCTGCGCTACGGGGAGAACTCGCACCAGGCGGCCGCGCTCTACGTCGACCCGGCCGGTCACGGCATCGCCCAGGCCACGCAGCTCGGCGGCAAAGAGATGTCGTACAACAACTTCGTCGATGCGGATGCGGCCCTCCGCAGCGCCTACGACTTCGATTCGCCCGCCGTCGCGATCGTCAAGCACGCGAACCCGTGCGGCATCGCGGTCGACGATGACATCGCCGTCGCCCATCAGAGGGCCCATGCCTGCGACCCCGTCTCCGCCTACGGCGGCGTGATCGCGGCGAACGGCACCGTCACCCTCGCGATGGCCGAGACGGTGAAGGGCATCTTCACGGAGGTGCTCATCGCCCCGGCGTTCGAGCCGGAAGCGCTGGAACTGCTGCAGACGAAGAAGAATCTGCGCATTTTGCAGCTTCCCGCGGGTTACGCCCGCACGCCGTCCGAGTTCAAGCAGATCTCCGGTGGTGTCCTGGTGCAAGACGCCGATCGCTTCACCGAGTTCAGTTCCGAGGGGTGGACCCTCGTCTCGGGCGAGGAGGCCGATGCGGCGACTCGCGCCGACCTCGAGTTCGCGTGGAAGGCCTGCCGCGCCGTGAAGTCGAACGCCATCCTCCTCGCGAACGACGGGGCATCCGTCGGAGTCGGCATGGGCCAGGTGAACCGGGTGGACTCCTGCAACCTCGCGGTGACGCGCGCGGGCGAGCGCGCGGTCGGTTCGGTCGCGGCGTCGGATGCGTTCTTCCCGTTCGCGGACGGCCCCGAGATCCTCATCGCGGCGGGTGTACGGGCCATCGTGCAGCCCGGTGGTTCCATCCGCGATGAAGATGTGATCGCCGCGGCCAAGGCGGCCGGCGTGACCATGTACTTCACCGGGGAGCGCCACTTCTTCCACTGATCCCGCGTCGGGTTCGGGGATGCGCAGCGATGCGCGGCGTGGCAAAATGGTCGGCGGCCCAGAAGGCCGCAACCACCGTCACGATCCCACGAGGAGACACCGATGTCTGTCCTGCCCATCGACCTGGTCGAAACGACCGGAGTGAACCTGCCGCACGCAACGCTGCACGTCGTCAAGGGGAGGCGGAGCGGTCTCACTATCAGCGTCGCGGTGCATTCCACCGTGCTCGGCCCCGCGCTCGGCGGCTGCCGGGTGTGGAATTACGACAGCTGGGCTGAAGCGGTCAACGATTCGTTGCGCCTCGCCGAGGGGATGACCCTCAAGAATGCCGCCGCGGGGCTGAACCGTGGCGGAGGCAAGACCGTGGTCTACGTGCCGAAGGGCGTCGTTCTCACCGCTCAGGAGCGTCACGACGCGATGCTCGACCTGGGTGACGCCGTCGAGAGCCTGGGCGGCGCGTACATGACCGCCGAGGACGTGGGGACGTCCGCGGAAGACATGGCCGTCGTGGCGACCCGCACCGCGCACGTCTGCGGGCTGCCGTCGTCGCAGGGCGGCGTCGGCGAGCCGAGCGACGCGACGGCCGCGGGAGTCTATGCCGGCCTGCTCTCCACCCTCGAGAAGGCGGTGGGGACGCGTTCGGTCGCCGGTCGCCGGGTCACGGTGCTCGGCCTGGGTCACGTGGGCTCGATCATCGCGATGCGACTCGCCGGCGAAGGCGCCGAGCTGACGGTGACGGATGTGAACCCGGCGAAGCGGGCGCTGGCCGACGCCCTCGGTGCGACCTGGGTCGACCCGCAGCTCGCACACACAGTGGAGGGCGATCTGTTCGTGCCGGCCGGTGTGGGCGGTGTGCTCACCGACCGGGTGATCGACGAACTGCGGGTGAAGGCCGTCGTCGGACCGGCGAACAACCAGCTCGCCCACCGGTCGGGGGCGCAGCGACTGGCCGATCGCGGAATCCTGTGGGCCCCGGACTTCGTCGTGAACGCGGGCGGGGTGATCTTCCTGTCGATGATGAGCGATGTGCTGCCGTCGGCGGAGGCGACACAGCAGCGGGTCGAGGCGATCGGCGACACCGTGACCGAGATCTTCACCGTCGCCGAGGGTCGGAGGATCACGACGCTGGAGGCGGCCGAGGAGATCGCCCTGGCGCGGCTGCGCGAACCAGCGAACGCATAGAAACGCTCCGCTAGGGTTGGTTCCCATGACCATCTCGTGGGGCCGCCGGCTCATCGCATCCTTCGTCGTCGCCTTCGTGGTGGCGATCATCGCGCACGCCGCGATGATCGTCACCTACTTCATCGGCTCGCTGGGAACGTCGACGGCCCCGTCAGGGACTCTCATCGTCGCGGTCAGCAACTACTACTCGCTGACGAGCGTGTTCGCTTTCGCCGTGCTGTTCATCGCGGCCATCATCGGTGCGTTCGACCGCTGGTGGACGGCACTCATCGCGGGCGTCGTGGCCGCCGTGCTGGCCCCGGTGGTCGGCACGCTGGTGACCGCCACTTCCGGCGGTTCGCCGTTCAGCGGTGGACTGATCGGCGCCGTGTTCGGCACGCTGCTCGGCGGCAACCTGCTCTACGCCGTGGTGGTCGCCACGCTCACGGCCACGTTCGGCCGCTGGCTCTTCCGCATCGTCGAGTCCATGCGCAGCCGGTTCGAGCCCGACCGCAAGATCGCCCTGGTGCGCATCCCGGCGACGAACCTCGCCGAGGGCGTCGTCACCCACATCGAGCGCGAGGCCATCGACGCCGAGCTGGCCGACAAGCAGTGGGATGCGTATGTCGCAGCACTCTCGGAGGCCGGTTGGCAGACCGTCGAGGTCACCAGCGCCGATCGCCTGGCCGACTCGGTGTTCGTGGAGGACACCGCCATCGTCTTCGGTGACACGGCCGTGATCGCGCTGTCCGGCGCTGAGGAGCGTCGGCCGGAGGCGCCGGGGACCGAGGCGGCACTGCGTGCCCAGGGTCTGCGCTTGGAGCGCATCGAGGCGCCGGGAACGCTCGACGGCGGCGACGTCCTGAAGGTCGGCGAGACCGTATACGTCGGCCGCGGCGGCCGCACCAACGCCGAGGGGATCCGTCAGCTGCGCGCGCTCGTCGCCCCGCTCGGTTACACCGTCGTCGCCGTCCCCGTGACCAAGGCGCTGCACCTGAAGACCGCTGTGACCGCCCTGCCCGACGGCACGGTCATCGGCTATGAGCCCCTCGTCGACTCCGTGTCGGTGTTCGAACGCTTCCTGCCGGTTCCGGAGGCCCACGGCACTGCGGTCGTCGTGCTCTCGGACGACACCGTGCTGATGTCGTCGTCCGCGCCGAAGTCGGTCGCGCTCGTCGAAGACCTCGGCTACCGGGTCGTGCAGGTCGACATCTCGGAGTTCGAGAAGCTCGAGGGCTGCGTGACCTGCCTGTCGATCCGCATCCGCTGAGAACTTTCTTCGCATCACCCTTGCGCCGGCCCGAGACACAGTCATAGGCTGTAGGGCTGCCGTGCGTCAGAAATCTGTCGGCGCGGCTCTACTGAACGCACTTGGGCTGAGGAGGACGCCATGACAACGACAGGTATCGCACGAACAGTGACCGTGTTCGAACCCGTCGCCGCCGCCGTTGGCGCTGCGTCCCCGGATCTCGCCCCGGCCTGGTAGGTCCCAGGCTGTAAAGCGATTCCGGCCGAACGTCGCCGGCGAACACGCGGCCCACCGGGTCGGCTGTTCACACCTCCCGAAAAGGCGGGAATCCGGCGACCTCTCGGCGCGTCTCGGACGACGCCATCGGCGACCCTCGGCTTTCCGCACCGCCGAACGCCGCCGAGCGAAGAAGAACTCACTCTCGACAAAAGAAATCGGATCAACAATGTCTGTCGCTGAACATCAGCATCCACCTCAAAGAGAAACGAAGGAGAGGGCGGGAACCGTGCGCACCCTGATGCGCATCCTGCCGTTCGCCAAGTCGGCTGCGCCCCGCATCCTGCTCGGCATGGTCGCAGCGTTGCTGGCGAGCCTGGTCGCGCTGAGCATCCCGCAGGTGCTCGGCTGGCTCGTCGACGGCCCGCTCCACTCGGGCGACTCGAACCAGGTCTGGCCGGCGGCGCTGCTCGTCGTCGGGCTGGGCGCGGCCGAAGCGGTCTTCATCTCGCTACGGCGGTGGTTCGTGCTCACGCCTGGAACCCACGTCGAAGCGAGGATGCGGAACGGGCTCTACGCCAAGCTGCAAGACCTCCCCGTGGCGTTCCACGACCGCTGGCCGAGTGGCCAGCTGCTGTCGCGCGCCGTGAGCGACCTCAACCTCATCCGCCGCTGGATCTCGTTCGGCGTCGTGCTGCTCGTGGTGAACGTGGTCACGATCGTCGTCGGCTTCGCCATCCTGATCAGCTGGAACTGGCTGCTCGGCCTGATCTTCCTGGTGTGCTCCATCCCGATCTGGATCTACGGGTTCATTTTCGAGGGCAAGTACTCGGTGATCGCCCGCCGCAGCCAGGATCAGGCCGGCGACCTGGCGACGGCCGTCGAGGAGTCGGTGCACGGCATCCGGGTGCTCAAGGCGTTCGGTCGCGGCAAATACGCGCTCAAGAACTTCGCCTCGCAGGCGGAGGAGCTGCGCGGCACCGAGATCGAGAAGGCCAAGGCGATCGCCGGTATCTGGCTCTGGCTGCTGCTGGTGCCGGACGTGGCGTTCGGCATCTGCCTGGTGGTCGGTGTCTGGTTGTCGTCGCAGGGTCACCTCAGCGTCGGCGATCTCGTCGCGTTCTTCGCCACGGCTACCGTGCTGCGGTTCCCGGTCGAGTCGATCGGCTTCCTGCTGTCGATGACGTTCGACACGCGCACCGCGGCCGACCGGTTCTTCGACGTGATGGACGAGGTCAACACCATCAAAGACCCGGAGAATCCGAAGCACATCGTCGACCCGCGTGGAGAGCTGGTGTTCGACGCCGTGCATTTCCGCTACCAGGACTCGCCCGAGCGCTACCCCGACCTGCTCGACGGCGTCGATCTGCGGGTGGAGCCGGGCGAGACGATGGCCCTCGTGGGCCTGACCGGATGCGGGAAGTCGACGCTCACGGCCCTCACCACGAGGCTGTACGACGTCACCGGCGGATCCATCCGGATCGACGGCGTGGATGTGCGCGACCTCACTCGCTACGACCTGCGCAAGAACCTGGCGATGGCGTTCGAAGACGCCACGCTGTTCTCGGCATCGGTGCGGGAGAACGTGCTGCTCGGCCGCGACGATATCGACGTGCACTCGACGGAGGCGGAACGCGTGCTCACCGAGGCGCTGGAGATCGCCCAGGCCGGCTTCGTCTACGACCTGCCGGAGGGCGTCGAGACGAAGGTCGGCGAGGAGGGTCTCAGCCTCTCGGGCGGGCAGCGTCAGCGGCTCGCGCTCGCGCGGGCCGTCGCCGCGAATCCGACGGTCCTCGTGCTCGACGACCCACTCTCCGCGCTCGACGTCGACACCGAGGCGCTCGTCGAGGCGGCACTGCGCCGGGTGCTCGCCTCCACCACCGCGCTGGTCGTCGCGCACCGTCCCTCGACGGTGATGCTCGCCGACCGGGTCGCGTTGTTGGAGGCGGGCCGCATCACCGCGGTCGGCACCCACCACGACCTGCTCGCCTCGAGCGAGCACTACCGTTTCGTCATCTCGAGTCTCGAGGACGAAGAGAACGAAGAGATCCTTCAGGAGGTGAACCTATGAGCACCGCAACCGTGACCGGAGTCGAGGGCGAAGAGCGCAACGACTTCACCAAGGTGGAGAGCAAGCAGATCCGCCAGCGTTCGCTGCGTCTGCTCGGCTCGCTGTTGCGCCCGCTGAGGACGCGGCTTCTGCTGACGGCGATCGTCGTCGTCGTCAGCACGGCCGGACAGGTGGCCGGACCGGCCATCATCGCGTTCGGCATCGACAACGGGCTTCCCGCCCTGTTGAAACAGGACTGGTTCCCGCTGGCCGCGGCCGGCATCGCCTACCTGTTCACCGGAATCATCGGCGCCGTGCTGATCGCTTGGTACACGGTGCTCAGCGCGCGGATCAGCCAGGCCATCCTGTTCGACCTGCGCAAGCGGGTGTTCCTGCACACCCAGAAGCTCTCGCTCGAGTTCCACGAGTCGTACACGTCCGGCCGCATCATCTCGCGGCAGACGAGCGACCTCGATTCGATCCGCGAGCTTCTGGACTCGGGCATCAACCAGCTCGTGCAGGGCTTCTTGTACATGCTGTTCATCGCGATCATGCTGTTCACGATGGACTGGCAGAGCGGTGTCGTGCTGTTCTGTTCGCTGGTGCCGCTGTACATCCTCACGCGCTGGTTCCAGAAGCGGTCGCAGGCGCTGTTCCGCATCTCGCGGGTGGCGTCGGCGAAGCTGATCGTGCAGTTCGTGGAGACGATGACGGGTATCCGCGCCGTGAAGGCGTTCCGCAAGGAGAAGCGCAACGAGAAGGAGTTCGGCGACCTCGTCGAGGACTACCGCGACGTGAACGCGCGGGTCATCCAGCTGTTCGGGATCTTCGACCCGGGGCTCGTGATGATCGGCAACGTCACGGTGGGTGTCGTGCTCCTGATCGGTGGTTTCCGGGTGGCCGACGGGCAGCTCGCCATCGGCGTGCTGCTGGCGGTGCTCCTCTACACGCGTCGGTTCTTCGACCCGATGGAGGAGATGGCGATGTTCTACAACTCCTACCAATCGGCCGCGGCAGCGCTCGAGAAGATCTCGGGTGTGCTGGAGGAGGAGCCGACGGTTCCCGACCCGGTGAAGCCGAAGGACCTGTGGGAGTCGACCGGCCACGTGCGGTTCGACGGGGTGACGTTCGCCTACAAGAAAGACCGCGTCATCCTGCCCAACTTCACCCTGGACATCCCTTCGGGGCAGACCATCGCTCTCGTCGGATCCACCGGTGCCGGGAAGTCGACCCTCGCCAAGCTGATCTCCCGGTTCTATGACCCGACCGCCGGCGTGGTGCAGCTTGATGACGTGGATCTTCGAGATCTGCACCCGAAGGACCTCCGCCGCGCGATCGTCATGGTGACGCAGGAGGCCTACCTGTTCAGCGGATCGGTCTCTGACAACATCGCATTGGGCAAACCGGATGCGACACGCGAAGAGATCGTCCGGGCCGCCGAGGCGGTGGGAGCCGACGAGTTCATCCGGGGTCTGCCGAACGGCTACGACACCGACGTGAACAAACGTGGTGGCCGGGTCTCCGCGGGGCAGCGTCAGCTGATCTCGTTCGCCCGGGCGTTCCTGGCGAACCCGGCGGTGCTCATCCTGGATGAGGCGACGAGCTCGCTCGACATCCCGAGTGAGCGCCTGGTGCAGGAGGCGCTGCAAACGCTGCTCGCCGACCGCACCGCGGTGATCATCGCGCACCGGTTGTCGACGGTGGCGATCGCCGACCGCGTTCTGGTCATGGAGCACGGCAAGATCGTCGAGGACGGCACCCCGGCCGACCTCATCTCCGGCACCGGCCGGTTCGCGCAATTGCACGCGGCCTGGCGGGATTCGCTGGTCTGATCCCTCGACTCGCGCGAGACGTGCGGTTCGTTCGTTCGAGCCGCACGTCCCGCACGGGCGAGTGGTCCTGAGTCTCCGACGGGCGAGGGGTTGAGGTTCAGCCCGCCGAAGACCAGGTTCGGGTTCCGCGCAGGATGCGATGACCACTCTGCGTGACCGCGCGGAAAAAGGGGAGCAGAGCGGCCGGCCGTCGGCCGCCGACGATCGCCACTTCGGCGCCGCGGTCGATGCAGTCGCTTGCGACCAGCGGATCGACATCACGTTCGACGGTGCCACCGATCACGGTGATGCAGCCGCCCGTGACGGCGCGGTCGGCCGAGGCCGTGATCTCCACGTGCGAGGTCGCGGGGGAGACGATGGCGCGGATGCCGCGGGCGAGTTCGGCAGCATCCGCGGCGCGGTGTCCGGCCGTGCCCGGGAACCCCTCACCGAGGTCGAGAGTGTCGAATCTGCACCCCGTCGCCGACTCGATGTCCGCCATGAGGGCGACCGTTCGGGCGATTCCGGCGATGTACTCGCCTGCGCCGGCCTCAGCGGAGACGCCGAGCGAGAACCCGGCCACGCGAATGCCGAGGGTCGAGGCGAAGCGTACGAGGTGCGAGGCGTCGCCCGCGCGGATGCCACGCGGGAGTGCGTGAGCGGCGCGGGGGCTGTGCTCGGGACGCAGCCGCGCGATGAGGCTCAGATCGCTCGGGAATCCGACGAACCGCTCGATCTCCGCGGGGCTGTCGACGACGAACCGGCGGACGCCGGCGTTGTAGGCCGCGACGAGCGCCTGCGGATTCGCCGTCGCAGTGGCATGAAGCACCCGCGAGAGGTCGACGTCGCCGGAGGTGAGCGCTGCGAGGGCGCCATCGTGGGCGGCCTCGAAGTATCCGCTGTTGCTCGCGATCGCTTCGATGAGGGCGGGATGCGCCAATGCGCTCACGTCGTAGTGCACCTCCACGAGAGGGAAAGCCGCGCACACCGCGCGGTACTGACGCGCGGCCCGGCCGATGTCGAGCACGACGAGCGGAACGCCGTGACGCTCGACGAGGCCGGCGAAGTCGGGTTCGCCGGCGCCGTCGAAGCGCGAGGGGCTGTGGTCCACCGACCCCGTCGGCGGCGCATCGTCGGGTGTCGAGCGGCCGGGCCGGGCGGGGCGGGTTGCGGTGAACATGTGCCTTTCTCCTCGCTGTCGCGCTGAGACCAGGGGATGCCGCCTGTCGGGCCAGCCGGCATCCCTCGGGTTCTGGTCGGCGTAGTAGTCATGGTGGCCTTCGCCCAGAAACCCCGCATCCGGGGGGCCCCCTGTTTCGGCTCGGTGGTAGCACGGATGCGCCTCAGGCCCTCCACACGCGATGATGGTGGACATGTGCCTCCGTGTTGTGATCGTCGACGACCACGCACGATTCCGCGCACAGGCCACCGAATTGCTCCGGCTCGAACGCTTCGCTGTCGTCGGCGACGCCGACACCGGTCGCGGTGGCATCGAGGTGAGCCGTCGACTCGCTCCCGATCTCGTCCTGCTCGATGTCGGCCTGCCCGATGCCAGCGGCTTCGATCTGGTTCCCGCCATGCATGCCACTGGTGCGGCCGTCGTGCTCACATCGAGCCGGGCTTCGCGTGACTACGGCCACCGGGTCGAAGAGAGTGGGGCGGAAGGCTTCATCAGCAAAGCGGAACTGACCGGCGAGGCGATCCGCAGCCTGCTAAGGTAAGCGGCGTGTTTGCGGGTGTCAATAGAGAATCTCGCGCGCTTCGGGTCGCTGTCGCCGATGACGCCGTCCTCCTGAGAGAGGGGATCGGCCAGATCCTTCGCGCCAGCGGGGTCGAGGTCGTTTCGTCGGTCGACACGGCCGAGGAGCTTCTCGCCGTCGTCTCCGCCGACTCCGGCATCGACGCCGTCGTGCTCGACATCAAGATGCCCCCGACGCACACCGATGAGGGTCTCCGGGCGCTCGAACAGCTCCGCGCCTCCGGCTCCACCGTCGGCGTTCTGCTGCTCTCGATGTACACCACGGCCGCGTACGCGATCCGGGCGATGAGCGCGGGCAGCGGCACCGGCTATCTGCTCAAAGACCGCGTGGCGGACGCGGACACCCTCGTCAATGCGGTGCGCTCGGTCGCTGCCGGCGGCTCCGTCGTCGACCCGGAGGTCGTCTCGCTGCTGGTCAGCGGACACACCGCCGAAGCGTCGCTCGATACGCTGTCGGCGCGCGAACGCGACGTCATCCGGCTGATGGCGGAAGGCAAGTCGAACGCGGGCATCGCGGCCGAGCTGCATCTGAGCCTGCGCACCGTGGAGTCGCACATCGGTCACATCATGGCCAAACTCGATGTGGAAGACTCCGCCGAGGGTCACCGGCGCGTGCTCGCCGTGCTGCGCTTCCTCGGCCGGGACAGCTGAGATGAGGGCCGCGCGCATCTGGCTCCGCGCGCTCGCCGTGGTGCTGGCCATCGGCTCGAACGTGCTCGCCCAGGTGGTGAGCGCGGTCACCGGCGACTACGGCCCTCGGCCGCAGGGTCTCGGATGGGCAATCGTCTTCGTGCTCGTGGGTGTCGATTACGCGGTCTGCGCGATCATCGCCTGGAAGATCGTGCGCAGCCCGATCGCGGGTTGGGTGATGGTCGGTGCCTCGCTGTTCTGGGCGGCGGGCGCCTGGTATCCGATCACCCGCTCGAACGGCTGGGTGTGGCCGGTGCTGGAGGGCGTCACCGATCTGTGGGCGGTGCTCGTCGGCATCCTCGTGCTCTGCTACCCGGGCGGTCGCATCCTCGCCCGGTTCGACCGCATCGTGGTGCTCGTCGTGATGGCGGCCTTCCTCGTGCGATTCGTGGGAATCCTGTTGTTCTCGTCGCCCGCTCCCGCCGACTGCGGCTGTGTGACGAACGTCTACGCCGTGCTGCCCAGCGAAGACGCCGACTTCTGGTTGGGAGTCGCCTGGCGCGTCGTCGGGCTCGCCCTGATGCTCACGGTGGCGGTGCGGCTGACGATGCGGTGGGTGTCGAGCACCCTTCCCGCGCGGCGGGTGGCGTTCGTGATGCCCCTGGCGCTGCTGCTCTGGTGCTACGGCACCGTGCAGGACTCGCTCAGTTTCGCGCTCGACTGGGACAGCGGTTGGCTGCAGTTCATCCCACCGTTCGCGATCGCGCTCATCCCGCCGTCGTTCGTGGCCGGGGTGTTCTACGCGCGCGGGCTGCGCTCCCGGGTCGCCGACCTCGTGATCGTCGCCCGCGACAAGGTCGACCGCTCGCTCTGGGAGTCGAGCCTCGCACGCACACTGCACGACAACTCCCTGCGGGTCTACTGGTGGGATGAACAGCTCAACGGCTACGAGACCTCCGGCGGAGAGCGCCGGCCCAACGGCAGCGTCGTCGACCGTCCGGGACGCTCGACGCTCGACATCGACTCCGATCAGGGCCCGATCGCCCTGATCGAGCACGACGTGGCTCTCAGCCAGGATGACCGTCTGCTCGACGCCGTCTCCTCCGCTCTGCTGCTCTCGGTGGACAATGACCGACTGCGTCACCGGTTGGAGCGCACGCTGCAGGAGGTGCGCGACTCCCGCCTGCGCATCGTGGAGGAGGGGTACCTGGCTCGTCGCCGGCTGGAGCGCGACCTGCACGACGGCTCCCAGCAGCAGCTCGTGTCTCTGGCGATCGGCCTGCGCATCGCGACATCGAAAGCGCAGTCGGCCGGTCACGGGGAGCTCGTCGCCGACCTCGAACGCGCGTCGGCGCAGCTGGCGGATGCGCTGCGCGAGCTGCGAGAGCTGGCCCGCGGAATCCACCCGACCGTGCTCACGGACGGCGACCTTCGCTCGGCCATCGACGAACTGGCACAGCGCAGCCACCTGCCGGTGGAGGTGCGGGTGGAGATCCCGGACCGGCTCAGCGAAGTGGTGGAAGAGACGATCTACTACTGCGTGGCCGAGTGCCTGGCCAACGCGGCGAAGCACTCCGGCGCCCGCAATTGCGCCGTCACCGTGACCCGCAGCGACCACACGGTCTCCGTCGTCGTCAAGGATGACGGACAGGGCGGCGCGCGGGTGGAACCCGGTGGCGGACTCGAAGGTGTGCGCGACCGGGTCGAGGCGGTCGACGGTCACGCCGAGGTGCAGTCCGTGGCCGGCCTCGGTACCATCGTCGAGCTGACGATCCCTCTGACCTAGTTGTAGTGCCCAGGTAGGTTGCTCGATAGCCGGGTGATGGGCGGGAGCTTTCCGGTGGCGGTGTGGGGTCGGTGTTGATTGTAGTGATGGAGCCAGGCGGGGAGGGCTGCGCGGCGGGCTGACTCGGAGTTGTAGTGGCGGGCGAATGCCCATCCGTCGCTCATCGTGCGGTGGAAGCGTTCGATTTTGCCGTTCGTTTGCGGCCGGTAGGGGCGGGTGAACTTCGGGCGGATGCCGAGGTCCGTGCAGGCGTGTCGCCAGGCGTGGGAGCGGTAGGCGGAGCCGTTGTCGGAGAGGACGCGTTCGACGCGGACTCCACGATCGGCGAACCAGGACGTCGCCCGTTGGAGGACTCCGATCGCAGTCTCAGCGCGTTCGTCGTCGTGGATCTCGGCGTAGGCGACGCGGGAATGGTCATCGATCACGGTGTGCACGAACGCGTGTCGCATCTTCGGGTTGTAGTACTGGTTGCGGTCTTTGCGCGGCGTCTTCGCCCGATTCCTGTCGCCCTGGGCTCGGCCGACGAACCGCCACCCGCCGCCGTCGGGGATGTTGCCGAGCTTCTTCACATCGACATGGATCAGCGATCCGGGGTAGTCGTGTTCGTAACGTCGGGCCGGTTCCCCGGTCTTCACATCGACATGGGTGAGCCGGTTGAGACGGCAACGCACCAGAACCGCGTGAACGGTCGACGCCGGCATCCCCAGCCGGCCAGCGATTTGCACCGGACCAAGGCGTTTCTTGATCCGCAGATGCACGATCTTCTTCACCAGCAGCTGCGGGGTCCGATTCGGATGCGCGTGCGGGCGGGAGGACCGATCTGTCATCCCCTCCGGGCCGAGTTCGACGTAGCGGCGTGCCCATTTCGCGGCGGTCGGCCACGAAACACGGAAGTAGTCAGCCGCCGCAGCGACGGTCCAGCCCTCGTCGATGATCAGTCGCGCAACACGCAACCTTTGCCGCGGCGTCAAAGCCGCATTACCGTGAGACACGAGAACCTCCAGGTTTCGAGTGAGTGTCTAAGCAACTCCCACTCTGGCCCGGAGGTTCTCGCCATGTCACGGATGCCAAATCAAACAACGTCCCTGGGCACTACACCTAGTCGCGTGCCGCCGACGCGCGGCGGGGCACCGGGTCAGTTCTTGGCGACGCTGGCGTACACCTGGTCGCCGATGGCGAAGGCGGCCCACCCGCCCGGGCAGCTCTGGGCCTCCTTGGGCATCCCATCGACCGGCCACCAGCTGTCTTGCACGCTCGGTTTGGGGATCGACGTGGTCTTGGTGCAGGTTCCGGCGGCGAAATGCGTCTTCGAGGTGTACGTGAGGATGGCGCCCGTTCCTTCGGTGTCGTAATCGACCCGGATGATCGTGGCGTCGGCGGGAATGAAGGCGGGCGAGCCGAACGCGGCGGTGACGCTCGGGGTGAGCTCTTTCGCCGTGTCGAAGATGTCGGAGTCGACGTGGGGCGTGAAAGCGGCGATGACGGAGCATCCGCTGAGGGCGATCGCCGTCGCCGAGGTGGCCACGAGAAGACCGGCGAGTCGGATATGGCGCACGTGATCTCCCGAGAATGCAAGCTGTGGAGTTCCACTCAAGCGGATGATTCTGTGTGATTCATCGGTCTTACGGATGATCTTCGCCTCAGGGCGTATACCTGGCCCGCTTCACATCGACGCGGTAGGCGGCGCCGCCGACGCCCAGCAGTGGGGTCGACTCGGCGCGGTACAAGGGCAGCGCGATGTGCTCGTGGTTCGCCGGGGGATGCCCGCTGGCGCGCACGACCCGCCACCAGGGCACATCCGAGCCGTAGTACGCCATGATCTGTCCGACCATCCGCGCTGCCCGTGAACCGAGAGTCGCCGCGACATCGCCGTAGGTCATCACTCGGCCGGGCGGGATGGACTCGACGACGGCGAGCACGCGGTCGACGAAGGGCTCCTCCTCGAGCGCGCGCGGATCAGAGGTCGAGGGCACCGATCGTCTCGCCGTACTGGGTCTCGCCGATGGGCAGGAACCCGCTGCGCAGGAAGAACTGTTCCGGGCCGAGCTCTCCAGGCTCCCAGATCACGTAGATGCGGTCGAGCCCGCGGGCTCGCGCTTCGTCGGCCAGCGCCTGTACAGCGAACGTTCCGACGCCGCGCCCCTGGTCTTCGGCGTCGACGTTGATGCGCCAGAGGATCGAGCGGAACTCTTCGCTCTCGGCGTTCGGGTCGAAGTTGCCCATGATGAACGCGACGACTTCGTCGCCGTCGCGAACGACGCGCTGCCACGAGGTCACCGGGTTGGTCACGGCGGCTGCCGCCGAGTACGAGACCGGAGCGACGAACTGCTCCTGCCCCGGCTTCATCGTGAGGGCGTTCGCCGCCACGACGTTCGACGCGCTCAACTCTTCCAGTCTCAACTCAGCCATGACGAAAGGGTAACCCGCGCGGGTGACGCGGGCATAGTCGTCGGTTTCGCTGACAGCGCACTCCTGTGGCTCGCAGGGAGAATGCACAGAAAACTATCTCGATGTCAAGATAGTTGCTCGACTCGGGTAAGCTGTTCTCGGCCAAAACATGGCACAGACTTGAGGAGATCCATTGGAAAAGATCAAGGTTGAAGGCACCGTCGTCGAGCTCGACGGCGACGAGATGACGCGCATCATCTGGCAGGCCATCAAAGATTCGCTCATCCACCCGTACCTCGACGTGAACCTCGAGTACTACGACCTCGGCATCCAGAAGCGCGACGAGACCGACGACCAGATCACCGTGGATGCGGCCAACGCCATCCTGAAGCACGGTGTCGGCGTGAAGTGCGCCACCATCACGCCCGATGAGGCGCGCGTTGAGGAGTTCGGCCTGAAGAAGATGTGGCGCAGCCCGAACGGGACGATCCGCAACATCCTCGGCGGCGTCGTGTTCCGTGAGCCGATCATCATCTCGAACATCCCGCGGCTGGTCCCCGGCTGGAACAAGCCGATCGTCATCGGTCGTCATGCGTTCGGCGACCAGTACCGCGCCACCGATTTCACCTTCGATGGCCCGGGCACGCTCACCCTGAGCTTCACCCCCTCCGACGGCGGCGAGGCCCGATCGTTCGAGGTCTACCAGGCGCCGGGAGCCGGTGTCGCGCTCGCGATGTACAACCAGGATGCGTCGATCCGCGACTTCGCCCGCGCCTCCTTCAACTACGGTCTCGACCGTCAGTACCCGGTCTACCTGTCGACGAAGAACACCATCCTCAAGGCGTACGACGGCCGCTTCAAGGATCTCTTCCAGGAAGTGTTCGACGCCGAGTACAAAGAGAGGTTCGACGCCGCCGGCCTCACCTACGAGCACCGCCTGATCGACGACATGGTCGCCTCCAGCCTCAAGTGGGAGGGCGGATACGTCTGGGCCTGCAAGAACTACGACGGTGACGTGCAGTCCGACACCGTGGCTCAGGGCTTCGGCTCGCTCGGCCTGATGACCAGCGTGCTCACCACGCCGGACGGCAAGGTCGTCGAGGCGGAGGCCGCGCACGGGACGGTCACCCGTCACTACCGCCAGCACCAGCAGGGCAAGCCGACGTCGACCAACCCGATCGCCTCGATCTACGCCTGGACGCGCGGCCTTGCGCACCGCGGCAAGCTCGACGGCAACCAGGACCTGATCGACTTCACGCACACGCTCGAAGACGTGGTCATCAAGACGGTCGAGTCCGGCAAGATGACCAAGGACCTCGCGCTCCTGGTCGGCCCGGACCAGCCGTACCAGACGACCGAGGAGTTCCTCGCGGCCATCGGCGACAACCTGAAAGCGCGACTCGGCTAGTCGTCAGACAGGTGTTCAGGGCCCGGTGGATGCATCCACCGGGCCCTTTTCCGTGCGCCCCTGAGCTGTTCACGAGGCGATATGACAGCATCCTATGAATTCGCTATGTTCGTATCTGCGCACCAGACCATTTTGGGGGGTGCTTGGCGCGGCCGACCAGCCGCGACTCGAGGGGATGACATGAACAAGAACGCACACCGACACACGATCGCGGCCACGGCTGTACTCGCCACCGTCTTCGCCCTGACCGGCTGTTCGGCCGGCGGCTCCGGCGGCTCCGGCGGCGCGAAGGCCGGCGGGGACAAGCCCGCGCAGTCGCACTCCGAGGCGTGCGACATCGTCAAGCGCGGTTTCGAGGAATTCGTCAGCATTCAGAGCGAACTGGGGTCGGCGATGAGCGACCCCTCCAAAGCGTCCGCGCTGATGGAGAAGTTGGACTCGAAGTTCCAGGCGATCGATGCGAAGATCACCAACGCCGACGTCAAGAAGGCCACCTCGGAGGCGGCCGGCGCGGTGGACGACTACACCGAGTTCATCAAGAAAGGCGTGGCCGATCCGACGTCGATCGACCCCAGCGCGCTTCAGGACAAGCTCAAGGCGTTCCAGTCCGGCGTCACGAGCGTCACCGACGAATGCAAGTAGTGGCACGACGTCGAACGCAGTGAAAAAGGCCCGGTGGACGCATCCACCGGGCCTTTCGCTGAGATCGGGTACTCAGCCCTTCACCGCACCCGCAGACATCCCCGTGACGAGGTTGCGCTGGATGATCATGAAGAAGATGACGACGGGCAGCGCGAACAGCACCGAGGCGGCCATCTGCCCGCCGTAGTCCGTTCCGGTCGTCGGTGTGGAGAACGAGGAGAGCCAGATAGGGAGCGTGTACTGCGACGGTTCCTTCATGAAGGTGTACGCCACGAGGTAGTCGTTCCACGCGGTGATGAACCCGAACACGCTGGCCGAGATGACACCGGGAGCGACCAGGGGGAACAGCACGCTCCAGAGCGTGCGCCAGGTGCTCGCACCGTCCATCATCGCCGCTTCCTCGATCTCCACAGGGATCGCGACGAAGAACCCGCGCATGACCCAGATCGAGAACGGCAGCACGGTGGCCACGTAGGCAAGCATCAGACCGGCGAACGTTCCGACGAGGTTCAGATCGTTGAAGATCAGGAACTGGGGGATGAGGAGCGCCGTTCCCGGGAGCATCTGGATGGCCAGGATGATGACCATGATCGTCTTGCGGCCGCGGAACCGGAACCGGCTGAGCGCCGCGGAGGCGAACAGTGACAGGGCGACCGCGACGATGAGCGCGCCGAAGACGACGATCACGCTGTTGCGCAGCGCTTCGAAGAAGTTCGTCTGCGTGACGGCGGCGATGAAGTTGTCGAGGGTCGGATGCACGGGGAGGAACAGCGGCGTCGGCGTCATCACCTCCGGGCGCGGCTTCAGAGCGGTGTTGATCATCCAGTAGACCGGGAAGATCCAGATCAGACTGAACACGATCGCGAGGACGTTGGTGCCGACCCGCCGTTTGCGGCGGCGTCGGCGCGGGTTCACCGCGACGCGGGCGCCGGACTCGACGTCGATGAGGTCGGGCGAGGTGACGGTCATGGAGCTCACAGGTCTTCCCCGAACGGAGCAGATTGCGGATGTAGAACGCGGTGAAGATCAGCAGCATGATCGTGGTGACGACCGAGATGGCCGCGCCCGTGCCGATCTTGAAGTTGGTGAAGGCGGTCAGGTAGGTCCACACGCCGAGGGTCGCCGTCGTGTTGTCAGGTCCGCCCTGCGTGACGAGCCAGATCTGGTTGAAGACGTTGAAGTCCCAGATGATCGACAGCACAGTGATGAGCAGCAGCGTCGGCTTGAGGAAGTTGAGCACGATCGAGAAGTAGGAGCGCCATTCGCTCGCGCCGTCGAGGCGGGCCGCCTCGAGGTAGGCGGGGTCGATCTGGGTCTGCGCAGCATACGTGGTGAGGGCGATGAACGGCACGGCCTGCCACACGACGAGCATCCAGATGCAGGTGAGGGCGAGCCAGGTGTTGTTCGACCAGGCGAGGTTGGTGAGGTCGCCGAAGAGGTGCGTCTGGGTGAGCAGCCAGTTGACGACGCCGTAGCCCGGTTGGAACAGCCAGTTCCAGACCTGCGAGGAGGCGACGTTGGGCATGCCCCAGGCGAAGATGAGCACGATGGTCACGACGTAGCGCATCCCGGTGCCGAGGCGGGTGAGGATCTGCGCGACCCCGACGCCGATCACCAGGCTGCCGATCACGAGTGCCGCGGTGAAGAACACCGTGAGGACGAGCGACCACCAGAAGTTCGGGTCGATGAAGATCTTTGCGTACTGCGCGAATCCGACGCCGCTGAACTCACCGGTGAACAGGGAGCGCTGGTCGTAGTCGGTGAACGAGGTGAAGACCAGGAAGATGATCGGCACCGCGATCAGCGCGAGCATGACGATCCCGGCCGGGCTCAAGAGCCAGAGGGAGCAGTGCGCGACTGTTTGGAGTAGCGGCGAGGGGCGCGAGGCCGCCGCCCACGGGGGGCGGCAGCCACGCCCTCGCCTGCGATGGATGTCGCAGTAGAGGAACTCATGATTGCTTTCTGTTGGGTTCTGGTCTAGCCGTTCAGCGTGGAGTTGACCGTGTCATCCCAGGCCTTCGTGGCATCGGCGACCGACTTGCTTCCGGTTGCGATCGACTGGAAGAACTGCTTCATGCCGGGGTCTTCGAGCTGAGCCCAGTTGCCGGAGGCCGGGGTGGCCTTCGAGTTCTGGGCGGCGGTGAAGAACGCTGTCTGGTTGTCGTCGAGCTTGCCACTCGAGACGGCGCTCTTCGAGCCTTCGACGCTGTTCGGGATCCACTTGTCGTTGCCGAAGACGTAGTCGTTCTGGATCTTCGGGCTGGCGGCGATCTTCGACCACACGAGAGCGAGATCCTGGTTCTTGCTCTTCTGGGCGATGCCCCAGTCGGAGCCGGCCAGCAGCGCCGGCTGGTTCTTGCCGGAGGCACCCGGCAGCGGGAACGAGCCGAGCTTGTCGTTGGTCAGCGACGGGTTGTCCTTGGTGATGGCGGCGAGCTCCCAGTTGTTGGCCAGGATGGCGCCGGCTTTGCCGTCGGCGAAGAGCTGGTCCTGGTCGGGTTTGTCGGTGTTGAGCGACTGGCTCGCGGTCGACGAGTAGGCGTTCTGGAACGCCTTGTACTCGGTCAGGCCCTTCTGCGAGTCGGAACTGGAGAATCCGGCCTTCCATTTGCCATCGCTGAGGGTGGCGATGTCGCCGCCGGCGTCCCACATCCACTGCAGGCCCGCGTACCAGTACTGACCGGGGAGGTAGAACGAGGAGAAGTCACTGGCGGTGCCCGCGGCCTTCACCTTGTCGAGGTCGGCCTTGAGCTGGTCATAGGTCGTCGGCGCCGCTGTGATGCCGGCCTTCGACCAGATGTCCTTGTTGTAGACGACCGCACGCGCGGCGCCGAACGACGGAACGCCGTAGAGCTTGCCATTCACCGTTGCGGGCTCGACGAGGCCGCCCAGCCAGGTCTGGCCCTGCTCCAGGTCGCTCTTGTACTTGGTGAGGTCGAGCAGGCCCCCGCTGGAGGCGAAGGTCGCGACCTGGGTGTTGCCGATGTCGAGGACATCGGGCGGCGTGCTCGTCGCGAGTGCCGTGGTGATCTTCGTGGCGATGTTCGTCCACTGCTGGGTCTCGACCTTGACCTTCGCCCCGGTCTCTTTGGTGAACTCGGTGTTGATGGCGTCGAGTGTTTTCGGCGTGAGGTCGCCGGTCATGACCCAGACCGTGATGGTCTTGCCCTTGCCGTCGACCTTGCCGATCGTGCCGTCGGAGGAGCCGGAGCTCCCCGATCCGCCGCCGGAGCAGGCGCTCAGGGCCAGCGCGGCGGCGATGCCGATGGCGCCGACCACCGTGATGCGTGACTTGCGCAATTTATCTCCTAGTTGTTGAGCGCGGTTGCTCCGCGTCTTGGTGAAAGGTCCGTGCGCGCGGATGAGGCGAACACGCTGGGTGTCGGGGGAGGCGAGCCTCTCCCGACGACTGGGCACGCGACCCAGACATCGTGGGGGTGTGTTCGACCGGGGTCATGACACACCGAGTTCTGCGGAGAGCACGAGCACCGTCGCGCCGAGGAGCACGAGTTCGTCGCTGCGCTGGGCCAGGCTCATATCGAGCCCGTTGCTGACGGCGGAGAGCGTGCGGGCGCGGATGGTGTCGCGGGCGGAGTCGAGGAATGCTCCCTCGACGAGGTCGGCGGGCCCGGAGAGGACGACCTCGTTCAGGTTGAGGGCGCTGATCACCGGGGCGATTGCGACGCCGAGCGCGCGGCCGGCATCGGCCAGCACGCTGTCCCGGTCTGATGCGGGCGCGTCGGCGAGCCGGCGCTTGAGTCGGGGCACGGCGATGGCGAGTTCGAGGCAGCCGATGCGACCGCAGGCGCAGGCGTCGCCGGTTTCGTCGACGACGACGTGCCCGATCTCGCCGGCCGTGAACTGTTCGCCTTCGACGAGCGCGCCTCCGATGATCAGCCCCGCTCCGACGCCGTGCTCGATGGTGACGACCATGAGACTCTCGGCCGAGCTCTCCCGGAACGTGTGGATGGCCAGGGCGGCGGCGTTCGCGTCGTTCCCGACGTGGATCGGCACGCCGAACTCGGCGCGGAAGCGCCCGGCGAGGTCGACATCCACCCAGCCGAGGTTCGGAGCCTCGCGCACCACGCCGTCGTGCCCGACGATTCCGGGCGTTCCGATCCCGATGCCGAGGATGCGCACAGTCGCGCGTTTCAGCAGGTCGCGGGCGAGCGCGAGCGCGAGTTCGACGGCGCCGCCGCCGGTGGTCTCGGCGATCGGCACCTCGAGACGGTGGACCATGGCACCGCGCAGGGTCACGATCGTTCCCACGAATCGGTCGTCGGCGGAGAGGTCGAGGGCGATCACGGTGTACGCGTTCTCGTCGATCCCGATCATCCGGGCCGGTTTGCCGACGCGGGCCCCGGTGCGCGGGCCGAGCTCCTGGATGATGCCTTCGGAGGCGAGTTCGCTGACCAGGTCTGAGACGGTCACCCGGGTGAGACCCGATTCGCGGGCGAGGTCGGCCCGGCTCATCGAGCCGCCGTGGAAGAGGGTCTGGAGGATGAGGGACCGGTTGTGCCGCCGGTTGTGCTCCGGGAGGGCCTTCGAGGTCACGCGGAGGGAGCGGCGTCCGAGCGGGGACGCGGCTGTCGGGAAGGCCGGGGCCTGGTCGCGCTGCGGCGTCTGGCTGTTCAGCATTGCGGCACCTCCTCCTCGTTGCTTCATCGCGACGGGGCCGATGCCCCGGTGGTTTTGTTAGTACACCTCCCTTACAAACGGTTTGTCAAGTCGGACGGCGTAAAGAATTGATAACGCTCCTGGTTTGTTCGGTGTTCAGAGCAATTTGGTTTCCGCGGCTTGCGAGGAAGATGTTCGTAAGCTTTACTAACAAACATGCCTGAAAGCGAGACCCCGCAGAGCGGCGGACCGACGGCCGCGACAGCCGAGCATCCCGATATCCGAACCCGGCGACGCGCCGACATCGCGGCCACGTTGCTGCCCGGATTCGTCGGAACCACGCTGCCCGACTGGCTGGCCGAACGTCTGCGCGACGGTCTCGGCGGCGTGTGCGTATTCGGGCAGAACATCACCTCGGCCGAGCAACTGCGACGATTGACCGACGCGATCTACGCGGCCAACCCCGACGCCATCGTCGCGATCGACGAAGAAGGCGGTGACGTCACTCGCCTCCACCATGAGGCGGGATCGCCCTACCCCGGCAACGCGGTGCTCGGTCGCCGCGGCGACGTGTCATACACGGAGTCGATCGCCCGCCGGGTCGGCTGGGAGCTGCGCCGCGTCGGCTGCAACCTCGACTTCGCCCCGGATGTGGACATCAATTCGAACCCGGACAACCCCGTGATCGGGGTGCGCAGCTTCGGCTCCACCCCGCAGGTCGTCGCCGAGCAGAGCGCCGCCTGGACGCGGGGACTCCAGTCGGCCGGCGTTGCGGTCTGCGCGAAACACTTCCCGGGTCACGGCGACACCGCCCAGGACTCGCATCTCGTCCTCCCCGTCGTCGACCTCGCGCACGAAGACCTGCGCGAGCGCGAGCTGCGACCGTTCCGTGCGGTGATCGAAGCCGGCGCGCGCACCATCATGACGTCGCACATCCTGCTGCCGCAGCTCGACGCGGAGCGGCCGGCGACCTTCAGCCCGACGATCGTGCAAGGCCTGCTGCGCGACGAGCTCGGGTTCGACGGCGTCGTGGTGAGCGACGCCCTCGACATGAAAGGCGCCAGCGGGGAGAAAGGCATTCCGGAGGCCGCCGTGCTCGCGCTCGCCGCGGGATGCGATCTGCTCTGCATCGGCACGGAGAACACCGACGAACAACTCGACAGCATCGAGCGGGCCGTTGCCGAGGCGATCGACGCCGGCCGCCTGACGGGCGCACGGGTCGCCGAAGCCGCCGGCCGTGTGCTCGCCCTCGCCGCCGACCTGCATGCGCAGCGGCAGAGCATCCCGGTGCCGCCGGACGATGCCCGTGGCGCCATCGACCCCGCCGACGTGGCCGTGGCGATCGAGACGTTCGACGTGAGCCCCGCCGCCGCCGAGTGGATCCGGGCCGATGCTGCTCGATACTCGGTGGTGCGCATCGACACGGTTGCGAACATCGCCGTCGGTGTCGCACCCTGGGGGCCGTTCGCCGAAGCGCAGGCCGAACCGGATGCGCCGCTCGCCCGCGCCTTCACCGCCAACCCCGCCGTCGTCATCACCGAAGACGACAACCCCGAGCTCGTTCTCGCCGCCCGGTCACCCGTGCTCGTCATCGGCAAGGACAACCACCGTCACGCGTTCGCCCGCGAGGCCATCGACCGGTTGCGCGCGCAACGCGACGCGGTGCTCGTCGTCGATATGGGCTGGCCGAGCGACGACCGGGCATACGCCGACCTCGCGACCTTCGGGGCGTCCCGACTGATCGGCCGCGCCCTGCTGACCCTGCTGGACACCGGCTCGTGAGACTCGGCATCGACATCGGCGGCACCAAGACGGATGCCGTGGCACTCGACGAGACCGGTCGCCTGGCCCAGCGCATCCGGCTCGCCACCGGGTTCGGTTCGGCGGCCGTCGTGGAGACCGCTGTCTCGGCCGTCTCCCGGCTGGGCGAGCTCACCGGGCTCGCCGCCAGCGGCTTCGAATCGATCGGCATCGGCATCCCGGGCCTCGTCGACAGCACATCCGGCCACGTGGCCCACGCGGTGAACCTGGGGCTCGACCGGCTGGAACTCGGCGGCGAACTCGCCGGACGTCTCGGCGTCGGTGTGCGCATCGAGAACGACGTGAAGGCGGCGGCGCTCGGCGCCTGGCATCTGATGGGCCTGACCGGCACCCTGGCCTACCTCAACCTGGGCACCGGACTCGCGGCCGGTCTCGTCGTCGACGGCCGGGTCTGGCGCGGATCACGGGGCATCGCCGGCGAGATCGGGCACATCCCGGTCGACCCGAACGGCGCGCTCTGCGCCTGCGGGCAGCGGGGCTGTCTGGAGACGGTGGCCAGCGGTTCGGGCATCGCCCGGCAGTGGCGCACCGACGATCCACTCCCTGTTCGCGCACTGTTCGCCGCGGCCGCCGACGGCGACGAGGAGGCGCGCGCGATCAAGGCTAGGCTGGCTGCGGGCATCGCCTCCGCGGTGCGTGTCCTCGTGCTGACCGTCGACGTCGAGACCGTCGTCATCGGTGGTGGCCTCAGCCACCTCGGGGACCGCCTGCTGTGCGATGTCCACGAGGTGCTCGCTTCGTGGGCGCAGGCGTCGCCGTTCCTGGCTTCGCTCGCGCTCCCCGATCGCGTGCGGCTCGTCCCAGAAGGATCACTAGCCGCGGCCATCGGCGCGGCACTCGTAGGAGAGAACTAAGTGGCAGAGATCGTCGTCGTTTCCGACCAGCAGTCCGCGGGGGAACTCTCCGCGCAGATCATGGTCGACCTCATCGAGCGCACCCCGGATGCCGTGCTCGGCCTGGCCACCGGATCGACGCCGCTCGCGCTCTACCGGGCGCTCGCCGCCCGGGTCGCCGACATCGGGCTCGATGTCTCGCGGGTGCGCGGGTTCGCGCTCGACGAGTACGTCGGGCTGCCGGAGGGGCACCCGGAGAGCTACCGCTCGGTCATCACCCGCGAGGTGGTGGAGCCGCTCGGTCTGACACCGGCCCTCATCCACGTTCCCAACGGCTCCCTCGACGGCATCGAGCACGCCGGACCGGACTACGAGGAGGCTCTCACCGCCGCCGGCGGCGTCGACGTGCAGGTGCTCGGCATCGGCACCGACGGGCACATCGGGTTCAACGAGCCCGGCTCCTCGTTCGCCTCGGCCACGCGGGTCAAGACGCTCACCGAGCAGACCCGCCGCGACAACGCCCGCTTCTTCGCCAGCGAGGCCGACGTTCCCATGCACTGCATCACTCAGGGGCTCGGCACCATCCTGCGCGCCCGGCACTTGCTGCTCCTCGCCTTCGGCGAAGGCAAAGCGGATGCGGTCGCCGGCGCCGTCGAGGGGCCGGTCTCGGCCAGCAACCCCGGCTCCGCCATCCAGCTGCACCCGCACGCGACGGTGATCGTGGACGAGGCCGCCGCCTCTCGGCTGCAGAACCTCGCCTACTACCGGTACGCCTACGCGAACAAGCCCGCCTGGCAGACGCTCTGACGCGACCCGCTCGTGCGCCGGGCGGGGGAGCGGCGCTCAGCGGGGGAGGTCGGTGAGGTAGAACTGGCGCTTGGTGCGGTCGGGATTCCAGGCGTGGAACGCGAGCAGGTCACGGCCGTCGGGGGTGTGGAGCACGGAGCAGTGCCCCGGTCCGATCAGCCCGGTGTCGGCGGAGTTCAGCACCTCGGCCGTTCGAGACGTGTGCAGCCAGGGCCCGAGCGGCGACGAAGCGGTGGCCGCCGAGACGCCGTAGCCGGCGCCCTCCCACGAACCCCCCGAGAAGAGCAGCCGATAGCCGCCCTCCCGCTTGACGACCGTCGGGCCCTCGAGGGTGTACCAATCGCGGCGTCGACCGTAGAGCAGCCGGTCGCGCTCATAGAGCTGCCAGTCGGCATCCGGGGCAAGCACGGCGGTCGTCGGGCCGAGCCGGGTCATCCCGTGCAGGGGCGCGACGGCGAGGTGCGTTCCCGGACGTTCGCCGTCGAGCACATCGGCGGCGAAGTACAGATACCACGATCCATCGTCGTCGAGGAAGGGATGCGCGTCGATCGCGAACGACTCGTCGGGTGTGAGGTTCAGCCCGAGGTCGTCGAACGGCCCGATCGGGGACGACGAGCGTGCGACCCGGATGTGGTGGCCGTCGATGCCGTGCCCGACCGAGTAGTACAGCCAATACGATCCGTCGGCGAAGGCGACCTCGGGCGCCCAGTAGTCGGCACCGAGCTCGAGCGCCACCGGCACCAGGCAGGAGCCGGCCGATCGCCAGTGGCGCAGATCGGGGGAGCGGAGCACCTCGAACGTCGTGCCGTCGTCACGGGCGGGATCGGCGGTGCCGTAGACGAAATACTCGTCGCCGAAGCGGGCCAGGAACGGGTCGGCGAAATAGCCGTCGTAAACCGGCTCAAGCATGCGACTCGTCCGCGTCGGAGGCGGCGAGGCTCTCTGCGGCCCGTTGCTGGTACCGGTGGGCGGCATCCGTCCAGACGCGGTCGAGGCTGCCATCGGGGGTCTCGTCGAGACGCAGCAGCCCCATCCGGCGCAGGAACGGCGTCTTCGCGACGACGGTGTCCGCGGTCCCGTCGGGCGCAGCGAGCACATCGGTGGACGATCGGCGGGCCTGAACGAGCTCGTCGGGGAGGGCGAACTCCTCGACGTTGCGACCTCCGGTCGCATACGACCAGTCGACGAAGTCGAGCAGCGGCCACCAGGTGTAGCCGCGGATGTCCATGCCATCCTCTCGGAGTTCGTCGACGAGCCGTGTCGAGGCATCGAACCAGCTGGTCCGCGTCTCGTCGTCGCCTTCGATGCTCGTCTCGGTGATGAGGAGCGGGAGACCGTAGCGCGCCTCGTAACGGCGCAGGCTCTGCGCCAGCCCGTCGGTCCAACGGTTCGTCGCGTGCTGCACCACCTCGGAGGCCGGCCCGGTCAGAGTCCGCGGCGAGAGGTCGGGGTAGTAGTTGACACCCATGATGTCGATCGTGGGCGGGTTCTCGGTGAGACGGGCCAGCTCGTCGGCATGCGCGCCGTGAGCGAGCAGCCAGTCGTGACGGTCGTGGTCGGGACCGACCAGCCCGAGCAGGAGATCCGTGGGGAGCAGGCCGACGCTCTCCAGGAGGTTCGCATGCGCCTGCAGCCCGGGGTCGTCCGAACGGTAGAGCGAGGACGCCTCGACATGAACGATGACGGCCTCCGGGTTGGCGGCCCGGACCGCATCGATCGTGGCGGCCATCCCGTGCACGATTCCCAGGGTGACCCGCGTCCAGCCGTCCCAGCCGGTGAGGGCCGGCGGCCAGATTCCTCGCAATCCGCAGAACGATGCCGTGGTCAGCGGCTCGTTGAGCGGGGTGATGTGGTCGACGACGCCGCGGTATCGGGCGGCGAAACGACCGGCGAAGTCGGCGACCGCCGCGGGGTAGCGCGCGTCGGCGAACGACGCGGTGAGCCAGGTGGGTGTGCCGTAGTGCACGAGATCCGCCACCACGGTGAGACCGAGCTCCCGGGTCGCGTAGTCGAGGCGTTCGTCGAGCATGGTCCAGTCGAACTCACCCTCCGCCGGATGCACGAGCGGCCAGTTGACGCCGTACCTTACAGCGGAGGCGCCGAGGCTCCGCACCGCGTCGAGGTCTTCCCGCCAGTGCAGGGTGTGCTCGGTGAGGTCGTACTCGTCGAGGGGGCGCATCTCGAACTCCCCGGGCGGATAGACGCAGGTGTCTTCGATGCCGGCCAGCCAGACGAAGCGGTCGCTGTCGAATCTGTCGTTCATGAGCTCATTTCAGTCCGGTGGTGGCCACGCCGGCGACGAAGTACTTCTGAGCGAAGAAGAAGCCGAGGGCGATGGGCAGGAGGGAGATGGTGGCGCCGGCGAGTAGCACCGCGTGATCGGTGACATGTTGGCCGCCGAAAAGGGTGAGCCCGGCCGGCAGCGTCAGCATGTCGGGGGAACTGGTGACGACGAGCGGCCAGAGCAGGTCGTTCCACAACGCCATGAAGTTCAGGATGGCGACGGTGGCCAGCGCCGGCTTCGCGAGCGGCATGATGATCTTCCAGTAGATGCGCAGATGTCCGGCACCGTCGATCCTCGCCGCCTCGTCGAGCTCGGTCGGGATGCTGATGAAGAACTGCCGGAGCAGGAAGATGCCGAACGCACTGGTCGCCCGGGGGATGATCAGCCCCTGGTAGGTGTTCAGCCACCCGAAGTGGAAGAGCTCGATGAAAACGGGGATGAGGGTGACCTGGAACGGCACCATCAGCGTCGCGATCACGAGCACGAACGCCACGTTGCGGCCGCGGAAGTGCAACCGCGCCAGCGCATACGCGCACAGCGAGTCGAAGAGCAGGCAGAGCGCGGTCGTGACGCCGGCGAAGATGAACGAGTTGGCCAGCAGTCGGAGGAACGGGAGCTGCTCCCAGACGGCGATGTAGCCGTGCAGGGTGAAGGTCGTCGGGAACAGGCTCGCCGGGTTGCCGAAGAGATCCGACTCGCTGCGGAACGACCCCGAGACCATCCAGATGAACGGCACGATCGCGACGACGACACCGATGCCGAGGAAGACCCATTTGAGGGAGGCGCCGAACGCTCGGGGAGCGCTCACCCGGCGACGACTGGTGAGGCGGGCTTCAGTCGACATCGTTGTACCTGAACAATCGGAGTTGGAGGAGGGAGATGAGCATGATGATCGCGAACAGCACCCACGAGATCGCGGATGCATACCCGGTCTGGAAGTTCACGAAGCCGTCGCGGTAGATCAGATTCACCAGGGTGTCGGTGTGGAACACCGGCCCACCGTCGGTCATGACATAGACGAGGTCGAAGACCTGCAGCGACTGGATCGTCAGGATCAGGGTGGTGAACAGCAGCGTGGGCCGGATGCTCGGAAGGGTGATGTACCGGATGATCTGGCCGTTGCCGGCCCCGTCGAGCCGGGCGGCTTCGTAGCGCTCGGCCGGAACGCCTTTGAGCCCGGCGACGAACAGGATCATGGCGAACCCGACGCTCTTCCAGACGTCGACGAAGATGACCGTCGGCAGTGCGAGCGTCGTCGACTGCAGCCAGGCGACCGGCGGCAGGCCGAGCAGGTGAGTGATGCCGCCGACGAGACCGATGTCCGGGTCGAGGAGGAATTTCCAGACCAGTCCGATCGTGACGAGCGAGACGATGGTCGGGAAGAAGAAGACCGAGCGCACGATCCGGCTGGCGAGGTTCTCGCGGAGGAGCGCCAGTGCGGTGCCGAAGCCGAGGACCACGAGCAGGACGACCGACACGACGGTGAAGATCAGCGTGACACCGAGAGCGTTCCAGAACTGGGGGTCCTGGAACAGCTTGATGTAGTTGCCGAAGCCGACCCATTCCTGGGTGGTCGCCCCGACGGTCCAGTTGAAGAAGCTGTAGTAGAGCGATTGCAGGATGGGGAACAGCACAAACACGCCGAGGATGAGCATGCTCGGCGCCATGAACAGCCAAGCGGGTTGGAATCGACGCCGCCGGCGGCGCCCAGCGGGGCCGGCGGGCGCCCGCCGGGAGGGCCGGGCCCTGTCCAGCGGGGAACTGGACCGGGCCCGGTCGGTGGTGTGGGTGGTCACTGGCCGCTGCACCCCGTCAGGCCGTCGATGGTCTTCGCCGCCGACTGTGTCGCCGAGTCGACGGACTGCCCGCGGGTGATCTGGCCGATCAGGGGCACGTAGCCGTTGGCGTCGACCTGCGTGGCGTTCGGCACGTGCGGCAGGTAGAGACGTGCATCAGGAACCTGACTGGCGAAGACGGAAACGGTCGGGTCGGCTTTCAGTTTGGCGTCGTCGCTGAGGTCGGTGCGCAGGGGCGGGAAGCCGGTGAGCAGCGAGAACTTCTGCTGCACGGATTTGCTCGTCCAGTAGGCGAGGAACTCCTGGGCCTCCTGCGGGTGCTTTGTCTTGGCCGAGACCGCCAGGGGCGCCGTGGAGCCGAGCGTGACCTTTCCGCTCACGCCGACCGGGATGGTCGCGATGCCGAGGTCGATGCCGGCGGCCTTGTAGCCGGCCGCGGCCCACGGGCCGTTGATCTCCATCGCGGCCTTGCCTGCGGAGAACACCGAGTCGGCTTGGGCGCCGGTGAGCCCGACCGGGGAGATCTTGTCGTTCACGACGAGGTCGCTCCACTGCTTCAGGCTGTTCTGGCCGGCCGTGGTCTGCACGACGCTGCAGTTCTTGTCGTTCACGATGTCGCCGCCGGCGAGCCACTGCAGCACGGGCCACATCTGGATCGTCTGATTGTCGGCCAGCACCAGACCATACTGTTTCTGGCCCTGCTCGAGCGTGAGCTTCTTGGCGTCGTCCTGGAACTCCGCCAGCGTGGTCGGCGCCGCGGCGATGCCGGCCGCCGCGAAGGCCTTCTTGTTGTAGTAGAGGCTCAGCGTGGCGAAGTTGGCGGGGATCGCATACAGCTTGTCGTTGTAGGTGAACTCCTTCACCGTGCCGGGGGCGAGCTTGGAGACGTTGATCTTGTCGTCGCCGTCACCGGTGGCGGTGAGCGGGAGCACGGAGTTCGTCTTCACGTACTGCGCGATGGCGTTCGGGTCGCTGCTCGGGGCCGCGATGTCGGGCCCCTGACCGGTGAGCCAGGCCGACGGGAGCTTCTGCTGGATCGTGTCCCACGGCTGCACGGTCATCGTCACCGTGATGTTCGGATGCGAGGCGTTGAAGTCTTTGACGATCTGTTCATAGCCGGGGCGGTCTCCGCCGGTGAAACCGGTCCAGACGGTCAGGTCGACTTTGCCGCCGGACGAGCTGGATGTCGTGCCGGAGCACGCGGTCAGCGCGAGCAGCGATGACGCGACTCCGAGCGCGATCAGGGCCTTCGTTGTTCTCATGGGACTCTCCTTCGAGTGGTGGGGCAGGGGTTGTGGTGTTCGGGTGCTGCGGATTGCTGGTTTCGTGGTGGGTGGTGGGTGGTGGGGATGGTCGGGCGGGGTTCAGCCGGGCAGACAGCCGCAGGAGGCACGTGCGACCAGGCGCACCGGGAGCTCGCTGCGGGCCGGCACGTTTTCGACCCCCTCGATGAGGTCGAAGAGCCGTTGGGAGGCCAGGGCGGCCATCTCTTCGGCGGGGGTGTGCATCGTCGTGATCCCGGGGGTGGTCACCCGGGAGAGCCCAAAATCGTCGAAGCCGACGATCGGCACCCCTCCGGGCACCGGGATGTCTCTCGCCGTCAGCGCCTCGAGGCCGCCGAAGGCCATATCGTCATTCGCGAAGACGATCCCGTCGAAAACTGCGCCTTCGTCCAGGAGGGTCTCGACGGCGGCGCGACCCGCCTCTTCGCTGAAGTCGCCTTCGACGATGACGGCCTGATCACCGAGGCCGGCTTCGTCCATCGCGGCGAGGAAGCCGTCGCGCCGGTCGATGCCGGTCTGGTGGTCGAGCGGCCCGGTGACATGGACGAGCCGCGTGCATCCGTGCTGTGCGAGCAGGTGCTCGGTGATCTCGCGACCGGCGGCGACGTCGTCGATGCCGACGGTCACGGCACGAGGAAGGTAAGGGAAGTTGCCGATGAGGACGACGGGCAGACCGCTGGCGACGAGGTCTTCGAGGTTGGAGTCCGTCACCGCCGCACTGGTCACGATCGCGCCGTCGGCGCTGCGGGAACGCACGACGCGGTCGTATGCCGCGACATCTCCGGCCTGCTCGGTGGTGGTGGAGAGCACGACCTGCAGGTCGCGGATGTTTGCCTCCGTCGACATGCCCGTGAGGACGTGCATGAAGTAGCTGTGCCCGAACACGTGTTTCGACGTGTTCGGAACGATGAGGGCGATCGCGCCGGCGCGCTGGTTTCGCAGTGCTCGGCCTGCCGCGCTCGGCACATAGCCGAGGTCGTCCGCCGCCTTCTTGACCGCCTCCCTCGTCTTCTGACTGATCCGAGAGCTGCCGGCGAGTGCCATCGATGCTGCGGCGCTGGTGACGCCGACGAGCGCGGCGACGTCTTTCAGCGTGACGGATGCGCGGCTGGGGTCGGTCTTCGTCATGGCGTCTCTCTCGGTCGGCGTTGCCCGTGTCGATCACGATCTGTTTAATCGATTAAGCAGTGAAACGGACTCTCGTGTTAATCGATTAAACATCCATAGCGTAGCTCCGAGCCGGTCCGAGGTCAAGAGGTCGTTCGGCGCGGCCGGCGCCGTCACTCCGCCGGGAGCACCCCCTCGCGGGCGAGGGCGCCCAGCCAGTGGGCCGACGGCCGCGCCGTGCGCGCGAACGTCTCCCGATCGGCGTGGATGAGGCCGAAAGTCGGCTCGAAGCTTCCCCACTCGTAGTTGTCGATGGCGCTCCAGTGCAGGTAACCGCGCACATCGATCCCGTCGCGCATCGCCGCCGCCAGGCCTGCCAGTGCGCCCGAGGTGTACCGGATGCGCGTCTCGTCGTCGTCGGTGGCGATCCCGTTCTCGGTGACGAGGATCGGCACGCCCGGAACGGCAGCCGCTGTGGCCCGCACCGCCTCGCCGAGGGCGGCCGGGTAGAACTCCCAGCCCATGAGGGTGCGCTCGACCCCGTCCGGAACGGGCAGCGGCCCGCCCGCGCCGATCCTGGTGCGGGTGTACGACTGCACGCCGACGAAATCGTCGTCTCGGCTGACCTCGAGGAAGACACCCTCTCTGCTCTGCGAGTATGCGCGGGTCTCGGCCTCGAACCCCGGTTCGGCCTGATATGCCTGATTGGCGACACTCCAGCCGGTTTGCAGACCGGGGACGGCATCGGCGAGGTAGGCGCGGGCCGCGCGGTGGCCGGCGATCAGGCCATCGCGCACGCCGGCGTCGGGTTCGGGCAGGCCGAGCATCGCGCCCGCTTCGTCCGTGGGCGGCAGACCGCCGTTCAGCACGGCGAACATGATCGCCAGAATGTTCGGCTCGTTGATCGTGACGACATGCGACACCCCGGAGGCGACGATCGGAGTGGCGTGCTCGAGGTAGCGCTGGAAGCGGTCGACCGCATCCGCTCGGCTCCAGCCGCCGCCATCGGTGAACCAGCGCGGCGAGGTGAAGTGGTGCAGCGTCACGACCGGGTTCAGTCCGCGGTCGATGGCGCCGTCGACCATGCGGCGGTAGTGGTCGACAGCTGCGCGGGAGAACTCCCCCTGCTCGGGTTCGATGCGGGCCCACTCGATGCTGAACCGGTAGGCGTTGAAACCCAGCCCGGCGAGCAGATCCATGTCTTCAGGCCAGCGGTGCAGGCTGTCGACGGCGTCACCGCTCGGCTGCCGGATGACCGGATGCCCGCTGTGCTCGAACCCCCACCAATCGCTGGCGATGTTGTTGCCCTCGGTCTGATGGGCCGCCGTGGAGGCGCCGAACAGGAAGCCGTCGGGCAGGTGGAACGCGGGCTGGGTCATCGGATGCTCCTTCGCACGGGTCTGACCGGTCGTCGCCGGCTGTCGCCACCGTAGCGTTAAAACTGAACTCGATAAAGGTTTGAGCGTGAACGCCGCTACGCTGGTGCGATGACCGCCCGAGCCCCCCGCGGACCCTACGCCAAGACCGCGCGCCGCAAACAGGAGATCCTCGAGGCCGCACTCGACGCCTACGCGGGCGCGGGCGCCTCGGGTGTGACCCTGCGCGAGATCGCCGGACGGGTCGGCCTCACCGAGGCGGCACTGCTGCACCACTTCGGTTCGAAAGACGCCCTGCTGGTCGGAGTGCTCGCCGAACGCGACCGCAGCAGCGACGAACGTCACACCGGTTCGGGTGTCGAACGACTCACCGCCATCGTGCGCGAGAACACCGAGACCCCGGGACTGGTCAAGCTGTTCACAGACCTGGCTGCGGCCTCCTCCGATCCCGCGCATCCCGCCCACGCATACTTCGCCGAACGCTACGCGCGGCTCGCTGAGACCCTCATCGCGGACGAGCCGCGTCTCACCGAGTCGGATGCTCCCTGGGTGGCGAGGATCGTGGCGGCCACCCTCGACGGGCTGCAGGTGCAGTGGTTGCTCGACCCGACGATCGACATGGAGGCGGATGTGCGCCGGCTGGTGG
This sequence comes from Leifsonia poae, assembly GCF_020009625.1. NCBI lineage: Bacteria > Bacillati > Actinomycetota > Actinomycetes > Micrococcales > Microbacteriaceae > Leifsonia > Leifsonia poae. The sequence continues at coordinate 1,489,033 of NZ_JAIHLP010000002.1, read as the reverse complement.
ACGTGCTCGTCACCGTGCTGGCGCCGGGCGACGCAAGTTGATCCCCGCGCGCAGGCTCGGCCCGGTGGTCTCGGTCGGTCTCCGTCGGTCTCCGTCGGTCTCCGTCGGTCTCCGTCAGTCTCCGGCACCGACCTGTTCTCAGGAGAGGCGCGCGGCTGAGGGCTGCCGGCTCCTGAATTCAGGTGCCACCGGTCGTCGCAGGCGGGGATGTCCTGAAAACAGGAGGGTGGGGTGGTGAGCGGACGGGTGGTGAGCGGACGGGCGGTGGGCGGACGGGCGGTGGGCGGACGGGCGGGGGCGGCAGCCGGGGCGGAGGGCTGCGGGCGGGTCAGCGCAGGGCGACGCCGTCGGCGAAGACGTGCTGCACGGTCCACTCGTGGTCGAGCAGCACCGCATCCGCCGCGTAGCCGGCGTGGAGCCGGCCCAGCCGATGGTCTTCGCCGAGCACGCGGGCCGGCGTCAGCGTGAGCGCCTCGACCGCGCGCTGCGGGTCGAGCCCGACGAGAGTGACCGCATTGCGCAGGGCCACATCCTGCGTGAGCGTGGAACCGGCGATCGTGGACGTTCCCGAGAGCACCGCGAGGCCATCGCGCACGGTCACGTTGAGGGAGCCGAGGCGGTAATCGCCGTCGCTGGCGCCCGCGGCGGCCATCGCATCCGTCACCAGGGCGACCCGCCCCGGCGCGGCCGTGAACGCCAGCTTGGCGACCATCGGATGCACGTGCAGGCCGTCGAGGATCAGCTCGAGGGTCACCTCGGGGTTCTCGAACGCGGCCACGACAGGGCCGGGAGCCCGATGGTGGATGCCGTTCATCGCGTTGAACGCATGGGTGAGCACACGGGCACCCACCTCGAACGCGCGCGTCGCCTGTTCGAAGTCGGCCTCGGTGTGGCCGATCCCGACCACGACGTCGGCCTCGATGAGCACGCCGATGCTCTCCAAGGCGTTGGGCAGCTCGGGGGCGATCGTGGCCAGGCGCAGCGAGCCTCGGGCGGCGCCGATCAGCTCCTCCACCATCTCCGGGCCCGGCTCGCGCAGGAAGGCCTCATCGTGGGCGCCGCGACGGGCCGGGGCGAGGAACGGGCCTTCGAGGTGCGAACCGAGCACGAGCGGATCGGTCTCGGCGAGGTCGGCGACGATCGAGAGGCTCTCGCGCAGTGCGGCGAGCGGGTTGGCGACATGGCTCACCAGCGAGCGCGTCGTTCCGTGGGCGCGGTGGGTGGCGAGACCCTCGAGCATCTGCTCGGGGCCGTCGTCGAATGGATGCCCGCCACCGCCGTGACAGTGCAGGTCGATGAATCCGGGAGTGAGCCAGTGTCCGCCCGCGTCCACGATCTCGCGGCCAGACCCGTGAGCCGCTGCATGCCAGCCGGTTCCGCTCCCGGTGGCGATGATGACGCCGCCGTCTGCGACGAACCAGAAGTCATCGACGAGCCCGTCCGCATCCACTTTGCGGGCGCTGTGGACGACGAGACCGGTCATGCTGCCCTCCGGCTCATCGGAACTCCGAGCGGGCGTTGATCACACCGCTCACGGTGGCGACCGCGGCGAAGACGATCGCGACGACCGGCTGGCCGAGATCCCACCAAGCGAAGGCGGCGGCGGCCATCACGACGACCTCGACGAGCGCCCGGCCGAACGGGTCGATGCGGAAGACGGCCTTGGGGGAGCGGAACAGCCCCCACAGCACGATGGCGATCACCGGGGCACCGATGCCGATGACGATGTTCCACGGCAGCGGCCAGGCGACGAACCCCCAAAAACCGAGAGAGACGATAGCGAACAGCTCCAGCAGGAACCGGAGGATGCCGTTGGGGCCGATCGTGATGTCGCTCTGGGGTTGCGGGGTGGAGGTCACGAAACCAGTCTAAAGGCGACCGGCCGACGCAGGCCCGGCGTCACCGGAAGATGATCGTTCGCGCCCCGTCCAACAGGACCCTGTCCTCCGCGAACCATTTGACCGCCTGCGTCAGCGTGCGGCTCTCCTCGTCCTGACCGATCGCCACCAGCTCGGCGACGCTGCGCGAGTGGTCGACCCGCACCACGTTCTGCTCGATGATCGGGCCCTCGTCGAGGTCGCTCGTGACGAAGTGGGCGGTGGCGCCGATCAGTTTCACGCCGCGCGCATGGGCCTGGCGGTACGGGTTGGCGCCCTTGAAACCGGGCAAGAACGAGTGATGGATGTTGATGGCCCGGCCGGCGAGGCGCTCGCAGAGCTCCGGGGAGATGATCTGCATGTACCGGGCGAGCACCACGAGTTCGATGTCGTACTGCTCGACCGCCTCCAGGACGCGGGCCTCGAATGCCGCCTTGCCGGCCGCATCCGACACCGGGAGCGCCTCGAATGGCACCCCGTAGAACCCGGCGAGGTCGCGGAGGGAGCCGTGGTTGGAGAGCACCAGCGGAATCTCGATGGGAAGCTGGCCTGCGCGCTGACGGAACAGCAGGTCGTTCAAGCAGTGCGCGGCGGTGGATGCGAGCACCAGCGTGCGCAGGGGACGCCCCACATTGTCGACGTTGTGCACCATGCCGAACTGCTCGACCACGGGCGCGAGCGCGCTCTCGAACTCGTCGCGCGTCGCCTCGGACTCCACCTGCAGCCGCATGAAGAACCGGCCGGTGTCGGTGCTGGCGAATTGCTGGCTCTCGGTGATGTTGCCGCGGGCGGAGACGATCGCGCCGCTCACGGCGTGCACGATGCCGGGTTTGTCGGCGCAGCTGAAGGTGAGCACCCAATGGTTGGGCTGGGGTTCGGTGGGCGAGCTGGGGGAGACGTTCACTCGTTCAGGGTAGCGGGAGTTGCACCCCGCGGCCGGCGAACGGCGTCGCCCCGATTGACGCGCGACGCGCAGTGAAGTTGGATCGGTGCATGACGAGCGTCGACGAAGACAGCCCCGACCGTGCCAGCGCGCCGGCCGCCGGGTTGGGTGTGGAGCTGAACGGTCTGAACACCATCCACGAGAGCGAGCGGACGGGGCGTGCCCGTGACCTCTTCTGGCCGTGGTTCGGGGCGAATGTGTCGGTGTTCGGCCTGAGCTATGGTTCGTTCCTGCTCGGGTTCGGCATCTCGTTCTGGCAGGCGACGATCGTGGGCGTCGTCGGCATCGTCATCTCGTTCCTGCTCTGCGGCTTCATCGCTCTGGCGGGCAAACGCGGGTCGGCGCCGACGATGGTGCTCAGCCGCGCGGTGTTCGGCGTCGAGGGCAACCGGGTTCCATCCGTGCTCTCGTGGCTGCTCACGGTGGGCTGGGAGACGGTGCTCACGGCCCTGGCCGTGCTGGCGACCGCCACCGTGTTCACCCGGCTCGGCTGGGAGGGCGGTGTGCTCACAAAGATCGTCGCCCTCATCGTGGTGGCCGCGCTGATCATCGCGGGCGGGGTCGTCGGCTTCACCCTGATCATGCGGATGCAGAAGGTGATCACCGTCGTCACCGGCGTGCTCACCGTGGTCTACATCGTGCTTGTGCTCGGTCACATCGACCTCGGTGCGGTCGCCGCCCTTCCGGCTGGCGATCTTCCGCACGTGATCGGCGGATTCGTGTTCATGCTCACTGGGTTCGGTCTCGGCTGGGTGAACGCGGCGGCCGACTACTCCCGCTACCTCCCCCGCTCGACACGAAGCCGGGGCGTCGTCGGCTGGACCACGTTCGGCTCGTCGCTGGCCCCGGTCATCCTTTTCGTCTTCGGCGTGCTGCTGGCCGGTTCATCGACGAAGCTGAGCACCGCGATCGCCGCCGATCCGATCGGTGCGCTCGCCTCGCTGCTGCCCACCTGGTTCCTCGTGCCGTTCGTGATCGTCGCTGTACTCGGGCTGGTCGGCGGCGCCGTGCTCGACATCTACTCCTCCGGGCTCGCTCTGCTGAGCGCCGGGCTGCGCGCCCCGCGGTACGTCGCGGCCGGGATCGACGGGGTCATCATGACGGCCGGAGCCATCTTCGTCGTGTTCTTCGCGAGCGACTTCCTCGGCCCGTTCCAAGGGTTCCTCATCACTCTCGGGGTTCCGATCGCCGCCTGGTGCGGGATCTTCGTCGCAGACATCAGCCTGCGCAGGCGCGACTACGCCGAGAAGGAGCTCTACGACCGGCGCGGCCGGTACGGCAGCGTGCGTCGGCTGCCCATCTCCCTCATCGCGCTCGGTACCGCGCTGGGCTGGGGTCTCGTGACCAATACCTCGGCCGGCTGGTTGGCCTGGCAGGGCTACCTGCTCGCGCCGTTCGGTCTCGGCGGGAGGTCGGGCGACTGGGCGTACGCCAACCTCGGGGTCCTCGTCGCGCTCGTCATCGGATACCTGGGAACAGTGCTGTTCGGGCGGGCGTCCATCCGGCGGCAGGAGGAGCGCGGATGACGAGCGGTCGGGCATCCGGCCCGTGTCTTCCGCTAAACTCGTTGGCGGCCGGCGGTGACCGCACGGCCCTGGGCGCGCACATGGGCGCGTAGTCGACCCGCCGTTCCGGTCACGATCGGACCAGCCGGGGAACGCCGTTCGTTGGACAGTTCGCCATGTCTGCCACTTCAACGTCGCCAAATCTCTCCACCCCTCCCTTCCCGTGGGCGGGACTCCTCGCGCTCGCCGCCGCCGTGTTCCTGTCGATCACCGGCGAGACGATGCCCACCGGGCTGCTGCCCGATATGAGCCGGTCGCTCGGGGTGAGCGAAGCGCAGATCGGTCTGCTGGTCACCGTGTTCGCCTTCACCGTCGTGGTCACCAGCACACCGCTCACCGCGTGGACGAAGCATTGGCCCCGGCACGGGATGCTGGTGGGCATCCTCGTCGTGCTGGCCGTCAGCACCCTGCTCACGGCCCTCGCCCCCAGCTACGGTTTCGTGGTGGTCTCCCGCGTGCTGGGCGGCATCGCGCACGGCATGTTCTGGTCGATCGTCGGTGCCTACGCTGGCCACCTCGTGCCGAAGGAGCAGATCGGCCGTGCCGTCTCGATCACCGTCGGCGGCGGAACGCTCGCCTTCATCTTCGGGGTGCCGCTCGGCACTTTCGCCGGGCATGTGTTCGGGTGGCGTGCGGCCTTCGGTATCCTCGCTGTGCTGATGCTCATCGGCGCGGTCGTGGTGTGGAAGGTGCTGCCCGCGGTGGAACGCGAGACGGATGCGCTTCCCCGCCGCCGACGCGGCGAGGCCCGCCCCAAAGACGCGACGGTCGTCGCCGTGGTGATGGTGTGCCTGGTGGCCGCGGTCACCATGATCGGCCATTACACGTTCTACACGTTCGTCGTGCCGTTCCTCACCGATGAGATGGGTATCCCGTCTGCGAATGTGAGCGGGCTGCTCTTCCTCTACGGGGTGGCCGGCGCCGTCGGGCTGGTGATCGCCGGGTCGGTATTCGGTCTGAGGCCGCAGCTGGGGCTGATCCTCGCCCTCGTGGTCACCGGTGCCTCCGTCGCCGCCCTCGCTGTGTTCGCGGCCATCCCGGTACTCGCGATCGGCGCCTTCATCGTCTGGGGGCTCGCCTTCGGCGCCCTGCCGCCCCTGCTGCAGACCCGTCTGCTGCACACCGCATCCCCCGCCTTCCGCGACACGGCGAGTGCGCTCTACACGACCTCGTTCAACGTCGGGATCGGCGGTGGCGCCCTGGTCGGCTCCCTCGTCTTCGGGGCCGGTGGGCTGCTGGCCCTGCCGATGCTCTACATCGCGCTGCTTGTCGCGGCGCTCGTACTCGTGCTCGTCATCGGGCGGATGACGAAGTCCCCTGCGTCCGTCGAGGGGTAGCGCCCGGAGAGGCGGGCCTCAGGCTACGACGATCGGCACCTGGACGAGAAGGCCGCGGCGCGCGCCGTCGATGTAGGCGACGCCGATCATCCGGGGGCCGGTGATGACGGAGTCGTACACATTGCTGGCGATGCCATCGGCGCCGAGGGGCAGAGTGTAGCTGGAGGCGTTCCCGTCAGCGAAGATCCGCACGGTGGCGTTCTGCTGGCCCTGCACCGTGAGCGCGATCTTTCCGGTGGCGCCGTCGGCGGTCAGTGTTGCGGTCTGGATGTGGCCGGTGGTCGCGGCGCTGGCGGGCGAGACGTTGCCGAGCCCATCCGTCTGCTCGGCCGTGAGGGCGTAGTCGGGGGAGACGCCGGTCAGTTCGGGCGTGATCCACGCCCCGCTGCCGTCGGCCGTCACCGTGGTCTGCAGCGTTCCATTGTCGAGGATGCGCACGGTGGCGCCGGGTGCGGCGGTTCCGCTGACGATCGGCGCCAGCAGGTCGGCGGAGGCGTCGGAGCCGGTGTCGACGGCGCTGATGACCGGGGCTCCGACAGAGCGGTCGATGGTCAGGTTGCGCGTCTGCGCCGCGGAGGCGCCGTCGGCCGTCGTCTGGACGAAGCTCACGGTCCAGGGCCCGTCGGTGAGCGCCGAAAGGTCGAGGGTGAGCCCCCAGCGCCCGGCCGCATCCGCCTTTGTGATGCCGACCGTGATCGGTGCGGAGCGGGTACGACCGGAGACGGCGGTGACGGTGATCGTGGCGTCTGGGACGGCGGTGCCGGACGCGTCGAGCGAATGGGCGGCCGTTGTGATGTTCGCGTCGGCGGCCGGGGATGTGACTGCGGGGGCCGCGGGAGGGGTCACCGGCGGCACGATCGGTGGCGTGGTGGGCGGTGCGGTCGTGGGTGGCGCGGCCACCGGTGGGATGGTCGCGGGCGTGGGTGCGCTTCGCGGCGCGGTCGGGGCCACGACCGGGACCACGGGGAGGGTCGGGACCGGTGGCGCCGACGGTGGGGTCGCTGTCGGGGCGGGTGACGCTTTCGGCTGTTGCGGTGTCTCGGGTGCCGGAACGTTGTCGCCGCTGGCCGTCGCGACATCGGAGGTCGGCTCGAAGAATTGCCGGTACAGCTGAGGGCCGAAGACGACGCCGCCGACGATGGCGGCGGCGACGAGAAGGCCCGTGATGGTCAGCCCGGCGGTCGAGGAACCGCTTCCCGAACCGGTCGCGCCGTGAGACGCCGAGGTCGCCGATCCCACTCCGGTCGTGCCCGTGCCCGTGCTCGCTGCGCCGGTCGCGACGACCGTGTGACCGGTGGCACTCGCCGGCATGACGGCCCCGGATGCGCCGAGCGCGTAGCTCACGGAGTTCGCGCCCGTCTGCGTCCAGGCCGCGTAGGCGGCAGCCCCGCCGACGCCGACTGTGAGCGGCAGCAGCACGAGGGCGAGGCGGGAACCGACTTCGTGCGCTTCCGCGGCCACGATCGTGCATTTGGCGCAGGAGGCGAGATGGTCTTCGAGTTTGGCGGTGTCGCGCTTGCCGAGACTCTTGCGGGCGTAGGCGCCCAACCGTTCGGTGGTCCAGCGGCAGTCGGAGTCGGCCGGGGTGGCGGCGATGTGGGCTTGGATCCAGGCCTGGCGCAGTCCTTCGCGCGCCCGGTAGGCGAGGGCGGCGACGGCGTTCGCCTTCATCCCGAGCAGCGGGGCGACATCCTGGGGGGACATCGCCTCGACCTCGCAGTACCAGAGCACCTCCTGCCAGCGGGTCGGCAGGCTGCGGAACGCGGTCGCGGTGAGGGAACGGTCGAGCGCGGCTATGGTGCTCGCCTCGCTGAACGCCGGATCCTCGATCGTCTCCGCGTCGTCGATCGGGGTCTCGTGGCGGGCGCGGCCCCAGGAGGAGGCGATGTTGCGGATCGTGGTGAAGAGGTAGGCGCGGAACGCGGTCGTCGGTCCTTTGCCGGCGGCGATCGCCTGGTAGATCTTGGCGTACGCCTCGGAGATGAGGTCGTCGGCGTCGAACGTGCTCGTGAAGGAACGCGCGACCGTGAGCCCGGCGCGGGCGTGCCGTCGCCAGAGTTCGGCGAACGCCTCGCGGTCGCCGGCGCGGGTGAGCTCGACGAGTTCGGCGTCGGACCGCTCGGGATCAGCGGGCCCGGAATTGTGATTCACACGAGCCCTTTCAGCGCGAGTCGGCAGCCTTCGGGAGTGGCCGCACCACCGCCCCATTCTGCCCGAGATTTGCTGAAAAACGTCTGATATTTCGCACGTTATCCCCGGTGGAAAAAACTTCGAGAAGTCGCGTCATGATCCGGTGATTCCTGCGTCTCTTCCCATGTGACCGTGTTCTTCGAACCGGTTCCGACCCCCGGGCGACGGCCCGTCCGTGGGGTGAGCTGATCATCGACCCGAACCCTGGTCAGCTCCGGTGGGGGATCCGCGGGGGACGGAGCGGAGACAGGTGGGCCGGGCTACGCAGCCCGGCCCGCCTCCCTGCGCCACACGACTTCCTCGGCGACGACCACACCGAACAGGACGACGTTCACGAGCCAGCTCAGGGCCAGCGCCGACAGCAGCGGCCCCGCCACTGCGAGTCCGACCAGAACGACGATGCCGGCCAGGTTGCCGTACAGCCAGCGGCCGCCGACCGCGCGCCGGAACAGCAGATTGCCGAGCAGGTACACGGCCGAAGCTGCGCAGGCGAGCCAGGCGAGCCAGAGACCGGCCGCGCCCGACGGATGCTCGAGGATCAGCCCGTCGGCCACCGCCGCCAGCACGACGCCGAGGATCATCAGCAAGGGGATGTATGTGTACGCCGTCTGGGCGATCATCCCCCGCTCCGGCGCGTTCGAGATGAACTCGCTGCCGCCGCGCTCGCCGTGGTTGAAGTAGAGCAGCCAGAGCAGCACTGTTCCGGCGAACGCCGCGAGGAAGGCGAGCACATGCTCCCCGTCGAGGGGATGTTCGGCGAACGCCGTGCCCGTGACGATGATGGATTCGCCGAGCACGATGATGAGGAAGAGACTGACCCGCTCGGCCATGTGCTCGCCTGAGACGTTCCAGGTGCTCAGCGGCGAGGGTCCGAGCCCGGGCGTCCAGAACCGGATGCGCGGACCGAGATAGTCGATCAGCAGCGCCACCAGCCAGAGCCAGAGCCTGGCCTGTTCCGGTGCGAGGGCGCCGGCGATCCAGAACACACCCGGCAGCACGTGCCACACGGTGATGCGGATGAAATTGACCGCGTGCTCGGGGTGGTCGCGCGCGAAGGCGAGGAAGGTGAAGACGCTCCGGGTCAGCTGCATGAGCACCAGAGAGAAGGCGAACAGCGCGGCCTTGTCGCCGAACGCTTCGGGGATGGCGCTGGAGAGCAACATCCCGAGCAGCATCAGCACGATGAGCAGCCCGCGCACCCACCCGGTCTCGGGGTTGAGCCAGTTGGCCGCCCATGTGGTGAACACCCACACCCACCAGACGGCCGCGGCGAGCATGACAGTGTGCAGGAGGTCGAGGCCGGTCTGCTGGTGCAGCAGGATGTGCGAGAGCTGCGTGATCGCGAAGACGAACACGAGATCGAAGAAGAGTTCGACGTAGGTGACCCGGTGCGCCCCGTGCCCGGTGTCGGGTCGGATGAGGTCTCGAACGAAGCCCACGGATGCCATGCGGTCAGCGTAGCGGGGCCCCACTAGCCTGGAGACATGTGGGTGAAGGTGTGCGGTCTGCGCGATCGGGAGACGGTCGACGCCGCCGTCGGCGCGGGTGCGGATGCGGTCGGTTTCGTCTTCGCGCCGGGCAGCGTGCGCACCGTTCCCGCGGTCGACGCGGCGCCTCTCGTCGCGCACGCCCGGGAGCGCGGCGTGCTCACGGTCGGCGTCTTCCGCAACCAGCCGCTGGCGGAGGTCGTCGCGCTCGCCGAGCTGTCCGGCGTCGCCGTGGTGCAGCTTCACGGCGCCGAGCCGGCCGCCGATCATCGGGAGCTCCGTGAGCGGGGGTGGCCGACCATCCGGGCGATGGCGGCTCGCGACTATGCGCCGGAGCGCGAGGTGGCTCCCCACCCGGCGGACCACCTGCTGCTCGACGCCCCCGAACCGGGCGCGGGGCGGCTTTTCGACGGCGGCGGGCTCGTCGAGCGGCCGCCGAGCCGGGACTGGGTGCTGGCGGGCGGACTGACGCCGGGGAATGTCGCCGAGCGCATCCGAACCCTGCGGCCCTGGGGCGTCGACGTGTCGAGCGGGGTCGAGAGCTCGCCGGGGGTGAAATCCGTGACCTTGGTCAGGGAGTTCGTCCACGCCGCGCAGCAGGGCGAAACCGAGGCACCCCTGTTTTCAACCGAGGCACCCCTGTTTTCAGGTGAATCGCCGCGACGGTGACCAAGCAAGCCTGAATTCAGGGCTGAGCGGTCGTCGCTCGCCGCTGCATCCTGAAAACAGGAGGGGTCCGGGTGGCTGCTAGCGGGGCAGGGGCGCGGGCAGGGGAACGCCGTCCGTCCAGGAGCGGATGACGTGGAAGTCGTCGTCGAGCAAGAGCACATCGGCGGCGTATCCGGGGGCGAGCCGCCCGAGGTCGTGCCCGCGCCCGATCGCCCGCGCAGGGGTTTCGCTGAGGGCTCGCACCGCATCCTCCACAGGGATGCCCACCTCGGTCACGGCGCGTCGCAGGGCACTGTCGAGGGTGAGCGTCGAGCCGGCGATCGATCCGCCCTCGACGAGGCGTGCGACACCGTCGCGCACGGCGACGGCGAGCGAGCCGAGGATGTAGTCGCCGTCGCGGGCGCCGGCGGCGGCCATCGCGTCGGTGATCAGAGCGACGCGTCCCGGGGCGGAGGCGAACGTCATCCGCACCACCTCGGGGTGCACGTGGACACCGTCGTTGATGATCTCGATGGTCACCCCCGGCGTGCGCGTAGCGGCGGCCACGGGGCCGGGCGCGCGGTGGTGGATGCCGTCCATACCGTTGAAGGCATGCGTCAGGATGCTCGCGCCCGCCTCGAAGGCGTCCCGCGTCTGGCGGTAGTCCGCGCCGGTGTGCCCGACCGCGACCGCGACGCCGGCGGAACTGAACGCGCGGACCGCATCCAGCCCCCCGGGGAGTTCGGGGGCGAGCGTGATCTGGCGCAGAGTGCCGTGGGCGGCTTCGAGCAGACGCTCGATGTCGGCGGTGGAGGCGGAGTGGAGCAGGGCCGGGTCGTGGGCGCCCTTGTGGGCGATGTCGAGGAAGGGGCCCTCCAAGTGCGAGCCCAGAACGCGCGGGTCTGTCGCTGTCAGCGACGCGACGGCCGAGACACGCTCGGCGAGCGCATCCACCGGCGCGGTGACGAGCGAGACGACGACCCGGGTCGTGCCGTGCTGCTGGTGGAGGTCGAGGGCCGTCCGGATGCTGTCGGCGCCGTCATCGAAGGCCGCCCCGCCTCCGCCGTGCACGTGGATGTCGATGAACCCGGGGGTGAGCCAGGCGCCGTTGGCGTCGACGACCGACACGGAGGGGTCGTCGGCGATGGCGGAGCGCCAGCCGCCGCCGGAACCGACGTCGGTGGTCGTGCCGGCCTGGAACCGCAGCCAGCCATCGGGGTGGAGGCGCCCGTCGGCGACCAACCGGGCGGAGTGCACGATGGTGGCGCCCGTCATGCGACGATCACCTCGATGCCGTGATCGGCGAACTCGGCCCGCTGCTCGGCGGTGATACCGCTGTCGGTGATCAGGGTGGTGAGGATCTTGGGCCCGCCGAGGGTGGCGAAGGCCTTGCGGCCGATCTTGCTGGAGTCGGCGACGACGATCGCCCGGGTGGCCCGCCGCGCCATGAGCGAGTTGACGCTCGCCTCGCCCTCGTCGTGCACCGTGGCGCCGACGACGGCGTCGATGCCGTTGACGCCGATGAAGGCGATATCCATCGTGATCTTCTCCAGCACGACATCGCTGTAGGGGCCGACGAGCTCGTAGGAGCGGGCGTGGACCACTCCGCCGGTGACGACCGTCTTGATCTGCGGTCGCATCACCAGCTGGGCCGCGATGTTGATCGCATTGGTGACGACGGTGAGATTCGGATGCGGCGACGGCTCCATCAGATCGGGTCGCGACCCGAGCACCGTCGCGACGGCGGTGCTCGTGGTGCCACCGCACAGGCCGACGACGGAGCCGCGCGGAACGAGCGCGCTGGCCGCCTGGGCGATGCGCAGCTTCTCGGGGGCGTGCTGCTCGCGCTTATAGCGGATGGGGAGGTCGTAGGCCACCGACTGGCCGACCGCGCCGCCGCGAGTGCGGGTGAGCAGCTGCTGGGAGGCGAGGGCGTCGAGGTCGCGGCGGGCGGTGGCGGCCGAGACGTCGAGCTTGACGACGATGTCCTCCACCTCGACCTGACCCGACTCGGCGAGGAGGTCGAGCACCGCGTTCAACCGCTCGGCCCTGTTCATCGACGGGCTCGCAGCCGCGTCGTCAACGCTGATGCTTCGATCACGTGTGTGCCCTCCCGGGTGTGGCCGATTCCGTCACAGCGAACAGCGTGAGGAGACGGGCCGCTTCGGCTGCCACCGCGGAACGCCCTTCGCGCAGATATTTGCGCGAGTCGACCACCTCGGGGTTCGCGCTCAGAAAGCGGCGGACGGCGTCGGTGAAGAAGCCATTCAGGTGGGTGGAGACGTTGACCTTGGTGATGCCGGAACGGATCGCCGAGACGATCGTCTCATCTGAGGCCCCGGATGAGCCGTGCAACACGAGGGGAACGGGAACAGCCGCGTGCAGACGCTCGATGAGGTCCAGGTCGAGCGTGGCGGTGCGCTCCGTCATCGCGTGGGAGCTGCCGACGGCGACAGCGAGGGCGTCGACGCCGGTCTCGTCGACGAAGCGGCGTGCTTCGCCGGGGTCGGTGCGCACGCCGGGGGCGTGAGCGCCGTCCTTTCCGCCGATCTCGCCGAGCTCGGCTTCCACGAGGACGTCGTTCGCGTGGGCGTACTCCACCACGCGGATGGTCGCCTCCACGTTCCGCTCATAGTCGAGCTTGGCGCCGTCGTACATCACCGAGCCGAAACCGAGGTCGATGGCCTGTCGGGTGAGCTGCTCGTCTTCGGCGTGGTCGAGGTGCACCGCGACGTTCGCCTGCGATCCGGCCGCCACGGCGAGCGTGGCGCGGGCGATCGGCTCCAGGCCGCCGTGGTACGAGACGCAGTTCTGCGAGATCTGCAGGATGACCGGCAGCCTGGCATCCTCCGCTGCGGCCACGAGTGCTTCGGCCGTTTCGAGGTGGATGACGTTGAACGCGCCGATCCCCGTGCGTCGGGCGGCGGCGGCGTGCAGGAGGTCGGCGGTGGAGACGAGCGGCATCAGTCGGCTTTCTGGGGGTATGGGGTGAGTTCGAGTCGGGTTTCGAGGTCGGCATACGACGGGTCGAGTTCGCCGGCGAGTGGCGCGAGAACGGCCGCCGCCGACCAGGCGGTGGCACGGCTGAGAAGCGTCGCGGGGTCGGTGATGCCGGCTGCCAGACAAGCGGCGACGGCGGCGACACCGGCGTCTCCGGCGCCTGTGGCGTTGCCGTGCAGCGGCTGGGGGAGCGCGGCGCGCAGAGCTCGAGACGGGTTCGAGGCTGGAACAGCGAGCATCCCCTGTTCGCCCAGGGAGACGAGGACGAGCCCGGCGCCCCGCTCGAGCAGGCGGGCCGCGCCGACGATCGGGTCGTCTTCGCCGGTGCTTTCGGCCAGCTCCCTGCGGTTCGGCTTGAGAACGTCGGCGCCCGCTTCGGCCGCGAGCAGCAGACCCGGGCCGGTGGCATCCACGATGCTCGGGATGCCGCAGGTGGAGGCGACGCGCACGAGCCGCGCGTAGAAGTCGATGGGCGCACCGGGCGGGAGGCTTCCCGAGCCGACGAGACAGGTGGCGGCGACGGCGAGCCTGTCAACGGCGTCGTCGAACGCCGTCCACTCTTTCTCGCTCAGGGGGTCGCCGGTCTCGTTGAAGATCGTGGTGAGCCCGCTCGCGCCGTCGACGATCGCGACGCTGCTGCGGGTCGGCGCCGCGACCGGGATCAGCTCATGCGGAAGCCCGCTCGCCTGCAGGTCGTCGGCGAGTCGGAGACCCGCAGCGCCCCCGGCGGTGGTCAGCGCGAACGCATGCCCGCCGGTCTGGGCGATGACGCGGGCGACATTGATCCCCTTGCCCCCGGCGCGCGTGGCCGGAGAGACCCGGTGGGATTCGCCGATGTCGAGGGCGGACACCCGGTAGGTGACGTCGATCGCCGGGTTGGGGGTGACGGTGAGGATCACGCGCCGGCCTCCAGGGGCGTGCGGGTGGCGAGAAGGTCACGCGCACGCAAGGCGGCACCGATCACGCCCGCGTCTTCGCCGATGCTGGCCGGGAGGAGCTGAGGACGGCGGTGGAAGGTGAGGAGCGCGTCGAGTCGCGCGGTCAGGGGCTCGAACAGGGCGGGGCCGGCCTGCGCCAGGCCGCCGCCGAGCACGATCGCCTGGGGGGCGAGCAGGGCGACAGTGTGCGAGAGCCCGAGGGCGAGCGCGTCGAGTGCGCTCTCCCAGACCTCGATCGCATCCTGGTCGCCGGCTCGCGCTCGTTCGAGCACCTCTTTAGCGCCGGAGGCGGCCCGGCCAGAGGCGGCCGTATAGCGGCGGGCGATGGCGGCGGCCGAGGCGACCGCCTCGAGGCAGCCACGGCCGCCGCAGGCGCAGTCGGGGCCGTCGGCCACCCGCGAATGGCCCATCTCGCCGGCCATACCGCCGCCGGCATACAGCTTTCCGTCGACGAAGATCGCGCCGGCGATTCCCGTGCCGATGGCCATGACCACGACGTCGTCGTACGGTGCGGCCGCGCCGAGCCGGTGTTCGGCCTCGCCCGCGCCGCGCACGTCGTGGCTGAACGAGACCGGCAGACCGACGGCCTCCTCCACGCGATCGCGGAAAGGGAAGTCGTGCCAATCGAGATTCTCGGAGAAGATCCCGACACCGGCGACGTCGTCCACGTGGCCAGGGACGAGCAGACCGAGCGCGCGCGGTTCGATCTCAGGATGCTCGGCACGGAACCTGGCGGACAGCTCGGCGACCGCGGCCACCACGGCTTCGGCGGTGTGTTCGCCGTCGTGCGGCGTGTGCCGACGCTCGAGCGCACGGATCGCACCGGCGCCGTCTACCAGAGCGGCTTTCATATCGGTGCCGCCCACATCGAAGGCGAGTACAGCGCCGCCGGCGCCGAGATCGGCGCCGGCAGAAGAGGACGACAGAGGTTTCACGAGGCCAGAATGACAGATCGCGTGAGGTTGCGGGGGCTGTCCGGGTCGAGTTCGAAGCGGCGGGCCCGTGCGAGCGACACCCGCTGCGCCCGGATGAGATCGGCGAGTCCGTCCAGCTGGCTGTTCTCGAAGTGAGCGCCGGTCGCGGCGACATCGTCGGCCAGCCCCTGCGGAGCGTGCCCGAACATCCAGGTCACGCGCCCAGGGGCGGCGATCGCGATGGGGCCGTGGCGGTACTCCTTGGCCGGGTAGGACTCGGTCCACGACTGGGAGGCCTCGCGCATCTTGAGCGCGGCCTCGTGGGCCAGTCCGACAGTCCAGTTGGCGCCGAGGAACGTGTACTGGTCGGCGCCGAGTAGGGCGTCGTCGAGCTCCTCGGAGACAGCGGCCGCTGCGTCGGCGATGGCGGCATCGAGGTTCTCGCCGAGGGAGGCGCGGAGGAAGGCGAGCGCGGTGGTGGCGAAACGGGTCTGAACCACCGACTGCTCATCGGCGAAGGGCAGCTTCACCACCTCGTCGACGAGGTCGACGAGGGGTGTCTGCGGGTCGCCGACGATGCCGATCGTGCGGGTCTTGGCACCGGATGCGCGCACCAGGTCGAGCAGTTCGAGGACCTCGGTCGTGGTGCCCGAGCGGGTGATGGCGACGACGGCGTCGTACTCGCGCCCGGCGAAGATCGACGATCCCGTCGGCGCCTCCGAGGCGGCGAACGCGTCGGTGACGCCGAGTCCGGCGCTCTCGCGGAGCGCGGCGTAGGACTGCGCCATGAACCACGAGGTTCCGCAGCCGACGATGGCGACGCGCTCGCCGGCGGAGGGGAGCAGTTTCTGCTCGTCGCGCAGTTCGGCGGCGCGAGCCCAGGTCTCGGGCTGCGAGCTCAGCTCGGCTTCCATGTGTGCGCCCAGCGTGGATCGTTCCGTCACTGATTCGTCTCCTGTTTCTAAGGGTGGTACTTCAATGATCACTTATGAGCGATAGTGCTGTCTAGTGATCATCTTCAATCGCTCAATTCGGATTGCCGGGTTCTCTGAGCGGCCTGTGTAAACGCCATGTAACGATGTTGGCCTCCCTGCTTGACCGAGGCGAGGGATCGCGCAATGATTCGAGCATCAGATGAATGCAAGTGACGGCTATTGCAACTAATAAGTCACAAAGCATCATTCAAGACGCACTGTCGCGCAGAATGCTCCTCTATCGGCGACGGTCCGTTCCAATCGAGAGTGAGGAAGTCAATGAAGAAGTCTCTGCGATGGGGGGCGGCGATCGCGATCGCGTCGGCCGCCACCATGACACTCGCGTCCTGTGGATTCGGGGGCGGCTCCAACAGCTCGTCCGGCGACGCGAAGACGCTCAACCTGATGGTGGCGAGCTACTCCGACAACACCAAGGCGGAGTGGCAGCAGATCATCAAGGACTTCGAGGCGAAGAACACCGACATCAAGGTGAACCTCGATGTCGAAGCGTGGACCGACATCAACAACGTCATCAAGACGAAGATCCAGGCGAACAAGCAGCCGGACATCCTCAACATCGACGCCTTCGCCGGATTCGAGGCGGACAACCTGCTCTACCCGGCCAAAGACATCGTCGACGCGAAGACCCTCGCCGACTTCCAGCCTGCGTTCGCCAAGAACGCCAGTATCGACGGAACCCAGTACGGTCTGCCGTTCATCGCCTCGGCCCGTGCACTGTTCTACAACAAAGACCTCTTCGCCAAGGCGGGAATCAGCGAACCGCCCAAGACCTGGGACGAGCTGGAAGCCGACGCTACCAAGCTGAAGAACTCCGGAACCGTCGGCTACGGCATGCCGCTCGGTGCCGAAGAGGCGCAGGCCGAGACCGCGATCTGGTTCTACGGCGCCGGCGGGGGATACGGCGACGCGAAGACCCTCACCATCGACAGCCCCGAGAACGTGACCGGCGCCACCGAGATGCAGAAGCTGATCAAGGCGGGCGTCACGGAGCAGAACCCGGGCTCGACGAACCGCACTCCGCTGATGAACGTCTTCATCCAGGGGCAGGTCGGCATGCAGATCGGCCTGCCGCCGATCGTCGGCCAGATCAAGAAGAGCAACCCGAACCTCAACTACGGCATCGCGCCGATCCCCACCAAAGACGGTTCGGCGTTCACCCTGGGTGTCGCCGACCACCTGATGGCGTTCAAGAACAAGACCGACAAGACCGACTCGATCAAGAAGTTCCTCGACTACTTCTACACTCCCGCGGTCTACACCAAGTGGGTCGGAGCCGAAGGCTTCCTGCCCACTACCAAGTCGGGCGCTGAGGAGATGGGAACGGATGCGACGATCAAACCGTTCCTCGACCTGCTGCCGAACGCGAAGTTCTACCCGTCGACGAACCCGAACTGGGCGGCGGCGCAGGGTGCCATCCAGAGCCAGATCGGTCAGCTGGGCCAGGGCGCAGACCCGTCCGCCCTGCTGAAGGCGATCCAGGCGAAAGCCGACGGCAAGTAGCCGCGCCGGCATGAGTCAGACCATCGAAAACACCCGGACGGGGGCGGCCAGCGGCCGCCCCCGTCGCGGGGCGCCACCCCGGCGATCGAGTTCGGGGGCCGGCGACCTCTGGCGTGCCGTTCCGTGGACGCTGCCCGCCCTCATCCTGATCTTCGGCGTCGTGCTGTTCCCCGCCGGCTACATGATCTTCAACTCCACGCGGCACATCTCGCAGGTGGGTGTGGACCAGGGGCCGGCCGGCCTGGACAACTACATCACCGTGCTCTCCCGGCCGGAGCTGCCGGGCATCCTGCTGAACACGCTGGCCTGGGTGGTCGCGGTCGTGATTCTGACGGTCGTGATCTCGCTGGCGCTTGCACAGTTCCTCAACAAGAACTTCCCCGGCCGGCAGTGGGTGCGCATGGCGATCCTCATCCCGTGGGCGGCCAGTGTGGTGATGACGACGACCGTGTTCGTCTACGGCCTCGACCCGTTCTACGGCATCATCAACAAGTTCCTGGTGGATGTGCACATCCTCGCGGAACCGTTCGGGTTCACCAAGGAGCCGCTCCCCGCCTTCCTCTCCTCGATCGCGATCGCCGTGTTCGTGTCGCTGCCTTTCACCACCTATACGCTACTCGCCGGGCTCGCCGGCATCCCGGGTGACATGCTCGAGGCGGCGAAGATGGACGGGGCTGGATCGGTGCGCACCTACTTCGGTGTCACCCTCCCCAACCTGCGGAACGCGGTCGCACTGGCCAGCCTGATCAACATCATCAATGTGTTCAACTCGTTGCCGATCCTCAAATTGATGACCGGCTCGATCCCCGGCTACAAGGCGGACACGACCACCACCTACGTGTTCAAACTCTTGCAGGGGGAGCAGCGCATCGACCTCTCCAGCGCCCTCAGCGTGATCAACTTCCTGATCGTGCTGGTGGTCGTCGCGCTCTACCTCTGGATCGTCAAGCCGATGAAGGAGGTCTCGTGACCGCGCCGGCCACCACCCTCGCCGCACCCGTGCGGCCGCCGCGCCCCCGCAGATCGGCCGGCAACCGCTTCTCGGGTCGAATCGTCGGGCGGATGGTCGCCGGTCTGGTGATCGCGCTCATCTTCGTGGCGCCGTACCTGATCATGCTGGTCGGCTCGCTGAAGAGCCGCAACAACATCCTCGCCGTGCCGCCCACCTATCTGCCGACCAGTTGGCATCCGGAGAACTACATCACGATGTGGTCGACGCCGGAGACGCCGCTGCCTGAGAACCTCATCTCCACGATCGTGATCTCGGTGTTCGCGACGGCCCTTGTGCTCGTCGTCTGCGTTCCGGCCGCCTACTACACGGCCCGGTTCCGGTTTCCGGGGCGCGGGGTGTTCCTCTTCCTCGTGATCGTCACGCAGATGCTGCAGCCGACCGTGCTCGCCACGGGCCTCTTCAAAGAGATGGTGGCGCTCGGCCTGAATGACACCTGGCTGGCGATGATCCTCATCAATGCGGCGTTCAACCTCGCGTTCGCGATCTGGATCATGCACAACTTCTTCGCCGGCGTGCCGAAGGAGGTCGACGAGGCAGCCCAGCTCGACGGTGCAGGCAAATGGTCGGTGCTGTTCCGCGTGCAGCTGCCCCTGGTGTGGCCGGGAATCGTCACCGCGATCATCTACACCTTCGTGGCGTCGTGGAACGAGTTCGCGGCGAGCCTGGTGATCCTGTCGACGGACGCGAACCAGCCGCTCTCGGTGGCCCTCACGAAGTTCGTGGGGCAATACGACGCGGCCTGGCAGTACGTGTTCGCGGTGTCGATCGTGGCGATCATCCCCGTCGTGGTGCTGTTCATGCTCATCGAGAAGCGTCTCGTGGGCGGTCTCACGCAGGGCAGCGTCAAATAGGACCGGTTCGCAGGCGACCGCGCGTGTGGCGCGATGCGGTCGCCTGCGAGCCGTAGCGAGCCCAGGTCTCCGCGGTGCCGTGGCTCGTGCGCGACGGCTGCCGACTCGGCGTACCATCGGTTCCGGGCTTCCGACGTACACGCAGACCGGAGTGGGCAGACTGAGGATCATGAGTGTGAGGGAACGACTCGGCGAACTTGCCGGCGGGGCGTCGTCGCCGTTGCGCATCCGGGTGGCCGGACGGGACGCCCGATGGTGGGTCGTCGTCCTCGTCGTCTATGCGTCGTCGCGGGTGCTGACCACCGCGCTGATGCTCACCCTGTTCCTCGTCGCGACCGCCGAGCACTGGCCGTTCGCGAGTTCACGCGCCGACCCCACCTTCTTCACGTTCTCCGGATCGTGGGATGCGTCGTACTACCGGCGGATCGCCGAGCAGGGGTACCCGACCACCATCCCCACCGACGACGCCGGCAACGTCGTGCAGAACGCCTGGGCGTTCCTCCCACTTTTCCCGTGGATCGCGCGCGGAGTGATGGCTGTCAGCGGGCTCGGGTTCTACCCGGCCGGGGTCATCGTGGCGACCCTGTTCGGCGCCGCTGCCACGCTCGTGCTCTACCGGCTCGTCGCCTCGCGGGTCGGCGCCACGAGCGGACTGTGGGCGGCCGTGCTCTTCAGCTTCGGCCCTCTCTCATTCGTGTTGCAGATCGCATATGCCGAGAGTCTGTTCTTCTTCCTGATGTTCGCCGCACTCTGGGCCATCATGGCGCGCAGCTACTGGTGGGCGCTGCCACTCGGGGTCGCTGCCGCATTCACCAAACCGGGGGAGCTCGCGCTGCCGCTGGCACTGGGTGTCATCTTCCTCGTGCGGATCGTGCAGCAGCGGCGCGCGGCGCAGGCGGGGCCGGATGCCGTGGCAGCGGTCGAACCGTTCCCGCTGCGCCAGAAGGTCGCGATCGTCGTGACCGGGGCGGTGACCGCTGCGGCCGGACTGGTCTGGCCGCTGATCGCCTCCGCCGTCACCGGCTTCCCCGACGCGTATCTGCAGACGGAGCTCTCGTGGTGGACGGGCTTCATCGGCCGGGTGTCCTTCATCCCGTTGACGCCGTGGTTCCTCTTCACCTGGAAGTACGCGAACGTGCTCGGTGTGCTGCTGGTCGTCGCCGCCATCTTCGGTTTCAGCTGGTTGCTCAGCCGCCCATCGGTCCGGGTGCTCGGGCTCGAAGTGGTGGCCTTCTCGGCGAGCTACGGCCTCTACCTGTTCGCCGTGTTCCTCCCGCAGCAGAGCCTCTTCCGACTGCTGATGCCTCTGGCGCCGCTCGCCGGCGCCCCCGCGCTCACCCACAATCGGCGTGCGCGGATGATCGTGCTCATCGTCGGCATCGCCCTGCAGCCGGTGGCATTGGTGCTGCTCTGGTACCTCGGCTACCCCTGAGCCTGCGGGAGCGGGCCCGTCAGGCCGAGACCGTGTCTCGCCACGGCACCCCGGGCACCCGGCGGAACGCGATGCCCGCGGCGGCCCAATGCTCGCCGAGCGCAGCGAGACGGTCGGCGAAATCGGCGAAATCACGGGCGGATTCGACCGCCTCGGTGTCGGCCGGCGCCACTGACCACGCGACCTCGGCGACCGCGGCGAGACGGGGGAAGACCATCTCTTCGACATCCTCGACCGTCGCCATCGTCTCGGTCCACAGCGGCGCCTCGACACCGAGGAGGTGGGAGTCGCCCAGACCGGCAACGATGCGCGCCGGATCCCATACGAAGGCCGAACGGAGCTCGGTCGGGCCGTCAGCCCAATCCTGGCCGAGACGGTCCCCGTCTTCGTAGACGATGTCGAGATACGACACATCGGCCGGGGACATGATCACGGCGCCGCCCTGCCTCACGAAGGAGAGCGTCTCATCGCCGGACGAGCCGCGCGGGGTCAGGAAGTCCCAGTACTGGCCGACGGTACCGCTCGGCAGGTTCTCACTCTTACCCATTTCATGCCACCCGACGGCCGTCTTGCCCTGAGAGGCCACCAGGGCGGAAGCGTGGGCGATGAAGCCGAGGAAATCCTCGGAGGAGGTGCTCAGGCATTCGTCGCCGCCGATGTGCAGGTAGGGACCGGGAGTGAGGGCTGCCACCTCACCGATCACATCGGCGAGGAAACGGTCGGTGGTCGGGTCACCGGTCTGCAGAGTGCTGAAGCCGACCTTCGAACCCGTGTACAGCTCCGGAGCGACACCCGACGGATTCAATTCCGGGTAGGAGGCGAGCGCGGCATTGGTGTGGCCCGGCATATCGAGCTCGGGAACGATCGTCACATGCCGCTCGGCGGCATACGCGACCAGGTCGCGGAACTCGCTCTGGGTGAAGAACCCGCCGGGACTGCCGTCGCTGCCGGTCGACCCGCCGTGCGCGGTCAGGTTCGGCCAGCTCTCGATCTCGATACGCCAGCCCTGGTCGTCTGTGAGGTGCAGGTGCAGGTGATTGACCTTGACCAGCACGATGGCGTCGATGAACCGTTTGACCGCATCCGGGCCGAAGAAGTGGCGGGCGACATCGAGCATCGCCCCGCGGTAGCCGAAACGGGGGTGGTCGCGGATGCTCAGCGGCGCGATCGTCAGCGGATCCGTCGCGCACTCCACCGGCACGAGCTGCCGCAGGGTCTGCACGCCCCAGAACGCCCCGGCCGCGGTGGCGGCGCCGATGCGGACACCCTCGGCCGTGACGGTGAGACTGTACCCCTCGGCACGGTGCTCCTCGGCGACCTCGTCTTCGGCGATGACGATCGCGATGTCGCCGTAGACCGGCGGCTCGTGCACGACCGTGAGGTCGCGGCGGCAGTCCGAGGCGAGCTCGGCCATGAGCAGGCCGGCGACCTCGGCGGCGCCCGGACCGGCGACGCTGATGCGGGCGGTCGGCGCCAGTGTGAACGGGGCGCCGTCACGCGTTTCGGCCGACACCGGCTGCGGAATCACGGACACTCGCTGGTTCGCGGACACGCGTTCTCCTTCTGCTGGGTAAGAGCTTTGGGGGTGGCGGCCGACGCTGCCCGCCCGCGGGACGGCCACCAGCGAGTATTGCAGGGGTCCTAACGAATCGGCAAGGTCTCGACCTCCGAGCGGGTTTTGCTATGCTTGGCGGCGTCGCGACTGGCGCTCAAATGGTCACCATTGGGAAGCGACACATGCCTTTGATCAGCGGGGGCGGAATCGGCCGCGCGCCTGGGTCGATACGGATTTCTGTCCCCCTCCCTGTCCTAAGGAGCCAGTTTTGACTGACGCACTTCCCTCCAGCTTCACCGCGCCCCTCTCCGAGGTCGACCCGGAGATCGCCGAGGTCCTCCAACTCGAACTCGGCCGCCAGCGCGACTACCTCGAGATGATCGCCTCCGAGAACTTCGTGCCGCGCGCGGTGCTCGAATCCGTGGGCTCGGTGCTCACCAACAAGTACGCCGAGGGCTACCCCGGCCGTCGGTACTACGGCGGCTGCGAGTATGTCGACATCGCCGAGCAGCTCGCGATCGACCGGGCGAAGAGCCTGTTCGGCGCCGAGTACGCCAATGTGCAGCCGCACTCGGGCGCCAGCGCGAACGCTGCCGTTCTGTCGGCGATCGCGACGCCGGGCGACACCATCCTGGGACTGGAACTCGCTCACGGCGGCCACCTCACCCACGGCATGAAGCTGAACTTTTCGGGCAAGCTCTACAACGCTGTTTCGTATGGTGTCGACCCGGAGACCTTCCTCGTCGACATGAACGTGGTGCGCGACAAAGCCCTCGAACACAAGCCGCAGGTCATCATCGCGGGCTGGTCGGCCTACCCGCGGCACCTCGACTTCGCCGCGTTCCGCGCCATCGCCGACGAGGTCGGCGCGAAGCTCTGGGTGGACATGGCGCACTTCGCCGGTCTCGTGGCGGCGGGACTGCATCCCTCTCCCGTCCCCTTCGCCGATGTCGTGAGCTCGACCGTGCACAAGACGATCGGCGGGCCCCGCTCGGGGTTCATCGTCGCGCGCGACATGGAGCTGGCGAAGAAGCTCAACTCGAACGTGTTCCCGGGCCAGCAGGGCGGCCCGCTGATGCACGTGATCGCCGCGAAGGCGACGGCGTTCAAACTGGCCGCGACCGATGAGTTCCGTGACCGGCAGGAGCGAACCATCCGCGGTGCGCAGATCCTGGCGGCCCGCCTCACCGCCGAAGACTCGAAGGCCGGCGGCGTCGATGTGCTCACCGGGGGCACCGATGTGCACCTGGTGCTCGCCGACCTGCGCAACTCGCCGCTCGACGGCCAGCAGGCCGAGGATGCGCTGCACGAGGTCGGTATCACCGTCAATCGCAACGCCGTGCCGTTCGACCCGCGTCCGCCGATGGTCACCTCCGGTCTGCGCATCGGAACGCCGGCGCTGGCCACCCGTGGCTTCGGCGACGTGGAGTTCACCGAGGTCGCCGAGGTCATCGCGGCGGCGCTGAAGCCGGGCGCCGATCTGCCGGCGCTGCGAGCCCGAGTCGGTGCGCTGACGGCCGCCTTCCCGCTCTACCCTGGCCTGACCCCGTCCGGTCAGGACGCCTTCCCGGTCGAGCTGCCCTCCTCGATCTGATCCGATCCGTCATCGAGTCCAGAGTTTCGCGCGGATCCGCGACGGTTTTCCGCGCGGAACCCTGGACTCGATCGCTTGACCTTTGGAGAGTGTGATGAACGCACAGATTCTGGATGGGAAGAAGACCGCGGCCGAGATCAAGGCCGAGCTCACGGAGCGCGTGAGTGCGCTGCGGGAGCGTGGCGTGGTCCCGGGACTGGGAACGATCCTGGTCGGGGACGACCCTGGATCGCAATGGTATGTCGCCGGCAAGCACCGCGACTGCGCCGAGGTGGGGATCTCCTCCATCCGGCGCGACCTGCCGTCAGACACCTCGCAGGCAGAACTGGAAGCTGTCGTCGAAGAGCTGAACGGCGACCCTGACTGCACCGGCTTCATCGTGCAGCTGCCGCTGCCGCCCCACATCGACACCGACGCCATCCTGGAGCTCGTCGACCCGGGCAAGGATGCGGACGGCCTGCATCCGACGAACCTCGGCCGGCTGGTGCTGAACGTCAACCGTCCGATCACCACCCCGCTGCCGTGCACCCCGCGTGGCGTGATCGACCTGATGCTGCGGCACGGCATCGAGCTGTCGGGCAAGGACGTGGTCGTGATCGGTCGCGGGGTCACCGTGGGCAGGGCGATCGGCTCGCTGCTGACCCGCCGCGAGATCAACGCGACGGTCACGCTCACCCACACGGGAACCGTCGACCTGGATGCGCACCTGCGCCGCGCCGATGTGATCGTGGCCGCCGCCGGCGTTGCCGGTCTGGTGACGGCGGCGAACGTGAAACCAGGCGCGGTCGTGCTCGACGTCGGCGTGAGCCGCATCGAAGACCCCGTCACCGGCAAGAGCCGGGTCGCGGGCGATGTGGCCGAGGATGTGGCCGAGGTCGCATCCTGGATCTCGCCGAACCCCGGCGGTGTCGGACCGATGACCAGGGCGCTTCTGCTGCAGAACGTGGTCGAGTCCGCAGAACGGGCCTTGGCCGACTAGCGTTCCCCACATCGGCCTGCGCGGTCCTGTTTTCAGGCGTTCGCGTCTCCGACCGGCCGGCCCGTCCTGTTTTCAGGCGTTCGCGTCTCCGACCGGCCGGCCCGTCCTGTTTTCAGGCGTTCGCGTCTCCGACCGGCCGGTCCGTCCTGTTTTCAGGCGTTCGCGTCTCCGACCGGCCGGTCCGTCCTGTTTTCAGGCGTTCGCGACTCCGACCGGCCGACCCGTCCTGTTTTCAGGCGTTCGCGACTCCGACCGGCCGACCCGTCCTGTATTCAGGTGGCTGCGGCAGCTGCCGGCGGCGAACACCTGAGAACAGGGTGGCCGAGGTGGCCGAGGTGGCCGAGGTGGCCGAGGTGGCCGAGGTGGCCGAGGTGGCCGAGGTGGCCGCTGACGGGCTCGCCGATCAGGCGCGGTGCTCGGCGGTGTGGGTCAGGTAGGCGGCGGCATTGGCGATGATTCCGGCGCGCTCCTCCTCGGTGAGCTCGCGGCGCACCTTGCCGGGCACGCCGGCGACGAGGGAGCCCGGCGGCACGATCGCGCCCTCCAGAACGACGGTGCCGGCGGCGAGCAGCGAGCCGGCGCCGATGACCGCGCCGTTCAGCACGGTGGCGTTCATGCCGACGAGCACTCCGTCTTCGATGGTGCAGCCGTGCAACACCGCGTTGTGGCCGACAGAGACATCAGCGCCGAGGGTGAGCGGGAACCCGCTGTCGACATGACAGGAGACATTGTCTTGGATGTTGCTGCGCTCGCCGATCACGATCTCCTCCGCCTCGGCGCGCAGCACAGCGTTGTACCAGACGCTCGCGTGGTCGAGCAGCCGCACGCGGCCGACCAGGATGGCGCCTGGGGCGACCCAGGCGGTTTCGGAGAGGCTGGGGGTGCTGCCGTCGGCGAGGCTCAGGATGCTCATCCCGCCAGCCTAGGCACCCGCAGGACGTTCCCTGCGACACGCCGCTGAGGAATCCGTAGCGACCGACCTTCCGGCGTGGGTGAGCGGGTCGTCCGTCGGGATTGCGTGGGGAAGGGGCGGAGCGTGTTGGAATGGGGGATGGCGAGGCGAGCGGACAAGGGCACCGGACGGTCGATCGGGCGCGTTCTCGTGATGGTCGGTGTGGCAGTCGCATTCACCATCGTCGCGGGTGCAGAGGTGTGCACCTGGCGTGCGTCGAGTCGGGCGTTGCCGGTCGGACGCCTCGACCCCGGCCGCCGGGAGCCCGGTGAGGTGGTGCTCGTGCTCGGGTACCGTTCTGCGGCGACCGGTCGCTCGAACGCGATGCAGCGATGGCGCACCCGTATCGCGGTGCGGTCGGCAGACCCTGAAACCGCCCGATTCGTTTTCAGCGGCGCGGCGACCCGCGGCGGCCGGTCCGAGGCCGCGGTGATGGCACAGTACGCCGTCGAGCTCGGCGTTCCGAGGGAGCGAATCGTGTTGGAGGAGCGGGCGCGTTCGACCTGGGAGAACATTCTCTTCTCGATCCCGCTTCTGGAGTCGGCGCCGTCGATCACGATCGCGTCGAATACGTTCCACGCTTTGCGGGCGCGGCGATACCTGATGGAACAGTCCCCCGAGCTCGCGGCCCGGCTGAGCAGAGCCGACGACTATCGTGCGGGGGAGAATTGGCCGGTGAAACCGCTGCTCCTCGGTTACGAGTGGGTTCGCGCGATCACGCGGGCGCGATCATGACGCTTCGGCCCGGGCCTCGTCCACCACGATGAATCGGTCGCGCACGACGCGCTTGCCCGGCTTACGGAGCGCTTTGCGGATGTCGTCGAGGATGCTCGGCGGGAGGGCCAGTGGTGCCTCGTTCGGTTGGTCGACCGTTCCAGATGGGTAATCGACGCCCGGTTCGGTGGACATCTCGATGTGTGCGCCGAGAACAGTGCGCACGGGGGCGGGAGGCGCATCCCGAAACCGGATGAGTCGGTCGATCGTGGCCACGAACGGGGACCGGTCGCGCAC
This sequence comes from Leifsonia poae, assembly GCF_020009625.1. Classification (NCBI taxonomy): domain Bacteria; kingdom Bacillati; phylum Actinomycetota; class Actinomycetes; order Micrococcales; family Microbacteriaceae; genus Leifsonia; species Leifsonia poae. Next base: position 1,462,253 of record NZ_JAIHLP010000002.1, on the reverse strand, counting down.
GTACAGGTTGCCGGGGCAGACGGTGTCACCGGTGAACAGGATGCCGGTGGCGCGGTCGAAGAAGACGACGGCCGACGACTCGTGGCCGGGGGCGCCGATCACATCGAGCACACGGTCGCCGAGGTCGAACTCGACCACCGCATCCGGCCAGGTGGGGAAGCCGAAGAACGAGATGACTTCGGCGGGGGTCACACCGACGAGGGTGGTGCCGGGCCGGTCGGCGAGCAGCGGATCGCCCGCGATGTGGTCGCCGTGGGCGTGCGTGTGCGCGACCACGAGAGGATACGGCCGGATGAACCGGGCGGGATTCCGTCGCAGCCAGGTTTGGATCAGCTTCTCGACCGTGCTCCGCAGCGGGAAGACCGCCTCGTCGGCGGTGGCGCCGGAGTCGAGGAGGATTGCCCGGTTGCGTCCGAACAGCAGGAACAGGAACGGCGCCTCCCAATGCGAGGTCTTCGGTTGGCGGAGCTGTACGGTGTCGTCGTTCAACCAGGTGACTTCGGCAGCGGTCATACCGTCAATTCTCGCGCTTTGCGCCCTCTGATGCGGTGACGGTGAACAGATCGGGCTGACCGAAGCCATGCTCGGCGAAGGCGCCGTCGAGCGCGACGTACACCCGGGAGAGCGCGTCGGTGGGCACGAGGGCGATGGCCGAACCGCCGAAGCCACCGCCGGTCATCCGGGCGCCGATCGCACCGTTCGCCTGGGCGGTCTCCACGGCGAGGTCGAGCTCGGGCACCGAGATCTCGAAGTCGTCGCGCATCGACCGGTGCGAGGCGTCGAGCAGGTCGCCGATCGCGGTCGGACCCTGCTCGCGGAGCGTGCGCACGGTGTCGAGCACGCGCTGGTTCTCGGTGACGACGTGGCGCACGCGGCGGAACGTCACCTCATCGAGGATCTCGCGGGCCCGGTCGAGGTCGTCGACGCCCACATCGCGCAGCGACTCGACGCCGAGCGCGCGGGCGCCTGCCTCGCAGGATGCCCGGCGTTCGGCGTAGCCGCCGGTGGCGTGCGCGTGGCTCACCCGGGTGTCGATGATCACGATCTCGAGCCCAGCCGCCTCGAGCCCGAGCGGCACGATCTCGGCGTGCAGGGAACGGCAGTCGAGGAAGACGGCGGCGTCGCGCTCGCCCAGCAGAGAAGCCGACTGGTCCATGATGCCGGTGGGTGCGCCGATGGCCACGTTCTCGGCGCGCTGTCCGGCGCGTGCGAGGGTGCGGCGGTCGAGACCGAGCTGCCAGACGTCGTTCAGGGCGAAACCCACCGCGCTCTCGATCGCGGCGGATGACGACAGACCGGCGCCGACGGGCACGTTCGAGTCGAGGAGCAGGTCGAAGCCCGGCACCGCATCCAGGTCGGCCCCGAACTCGCCGAGCGCCCAGGCGAGGCCGAGCGGATACGACGACCAGCCGCTGAGCGCCTCGGGGCGCAGGTCGGAGAGGTCGATCTCGACGAGCTCATCGGCGAAGGAACTGCCGACGCGCACGATACGGTCGTCGCGCAGGCCGAGGGCGGCGATGGTGCGCCGGTTGATGGCGAACGGGAAGACGAAGCCCTCGTTGTAGTCGGTGTGCTCGCCGATGAGGTTCACGCGGCCCGGGGCCGACCAGAGGCCATCGGCCGGGCGTCCGAAGATCTCGGCGAAGCTGTCGAGGGTGTCCTGACGCAGGTCGGTCATCGGGGGGCCTTTCGGGGGGATGCGGTGGTGGGCTCGTCGAGAGGAACGTGGCCTGCGGGGGTGGGCATTCCCGGTGCTCCGCCGGCGGTGATCAATCCTGTCACGGGTGCCGGGAGCGTTCCGACCGGGTTGTCCCGATCGGCGCGGGCGATGGCCTCACGCAGCTGGTCCGCGGCCTTCTCGGGGGGCACATCGCCGATCCAAGCGCCCATGGCGGCCTCCGAGCCGGCCAGGAATTTGAGCTTGTCGGCGGCGCGCCGGGGCGAGGTGAGCTGCAGCATGAGGCGGATCTCGTCGCGGCGCACACCGACGGGCGCTTGATGCCAGGCCGCGATGTAGGGGGTGGGGCTGTCGTAGAGAGCGTCGACGCCACGAAGAACCCGTAGATAGAGCGTGGCGAGTTCGTCACGTTCCGCCGCGTTCGTCTCGGTGAAGTCGGCCACGTGCCGGTGGGGGAGGATGTGCACCTCGATCGGCCAGCGCGCGGCGAACGGTACGAAGGCTGTCCAGTGCTCGCCGGTGAGCACGACGCGCTCGGAGCTGCGCTCGCGTTCGAGGATGTCGGCGAACAGGGTGGGCCCGTAGTTGTCGAGAGAACGGATGAGCGCGGCCGTTCGCGGCGTCACGTACGGGTAGGCGTAGATCTGCCCATGCGGGTGGTGCAGGGTGACGCCGATCGCTTCGCCGCGGTTCTCGAAGGGGAAGACCTGGCGCACGCCGGGCATGGCTGAGAGCGTGGCCGTGCGGTCGGCCCAGGCTTCGATCACGGTGCGCGCGCGCGACGGGGTGAGGCTGCCGAAGGATCCGCTGGTCTCGGGGCTGAAACAGACGACCTCGCAGCGTCCGACCGAAGTGCGGGTGCGGCCGAGCCCGATCGTCGCGAGATCGTCGAGCCCTGTCGGGGCGTTCTCGTCGAGGAGCAGCGGCCCGAACGATGGCGACTTGTTCTCGAACACCGCGACGTCGTACCGGCTGGGCACCTCCGAGGGGTTGGCGGGTGTGGCCGGGGCGAGCGGGTCGAACTCCGCCGGGGGGAGGAAGACCCGGTTCTGGCGGGCCGCCGCGATCGACACCCATTCGCCGGTGAGCGGATCTTGGCGCATGGTGGCCGTAGCGGGGCGGGCGGACGGTTCGCGCAGGTCGTCGGCGCGTTCGGGTGCGAGGGAGGTGTCGGCGTCGTCGTAGTAGATGAGGTCGCGGCCGTCGGACAGCCGGTGCTCACGCTTCGTGATGGGAGGCATCTCCACCCCTTTCGGTTTCGAAAGTATTTGTCGTCAATGGCTTTCGTATTGACAAGTATACGGAAGCGGCCGAGCATTGCCATATGACCGAAACGTTGCCCGCCGCGCTCCGCCGCGAGCGGATGCTCGACCTGATCGGCCGACACGGCTTCGTGCGCGTGGGTGACCTCAGCGAGGCGTTCCAGGTCTCGGACGTCACCGTTCGCAGCGACCTCGACCAACTCGACCAGCAGCAGTCGATCCGCCGGGTGCACGGCGGCGCGGTGTTGCGCGGTGTGGGAATCCGGGAGCCGAGCTTCGAGGAATCCCTCGAATCCTCCGCCGACGAGAAGCGCCGCATCGCCCAGGCCGCAGCCGCTGTCGTCGAATCGGGCACCAGCCTCATCCTCGATGTGGGGACCACGACCACCGCCATCGCCCGCGCCCTCGTCGAACGCGCCGACCTCGACGGAGTGACCGTGATCACCAATGGGCTCACGATCGCGCTCGAGCTGGAACATGCGATCCCACGTTTCCAGGTGGTCGTCACCGGCGGCACCCTCCGACCCCTGCAGCACTCCCTCGTCGAGCCGCTCGCCTCCGTGCTGCTCGACCGGATGCACGCCGACCTGGCCTTCGTCGGCTGCACCGGCGTGCATCCCCGCGGCGGCATCACCAATGTGAACCTTCCCGAAGCCGACCTCAAGCGGGTGATGGTCGGCGCGGCCACCCGTGCCGTCGTCGTGGCCGACGGGTCGAAGCTGGGGCGCACCCATCTGGGGCGGATCGCCACGCTCGACGAGGTGGACGAGCTGATCACCGGATCGTCGGCGGCACCGAACGCCGTGTCGGAGCTGCGCGCGGCCGGGCTCGCCGTGACCGTCGCCGGCTGAGGCCGACCGGAATCGTTCGGGCGGGTTCTCCGCGGCCTACGCTTGATCCATGCGAGCCCCCACCGGAAACCAGCACGAGCTCACCTTCGGCACCCTCAGCGCGACCGTCACGCAGGTGGGCGCCGGTCTCCGCCGCCTGCGCCTGGGTGACGTCGACCTGACCGAGCCGTTTCCCGAGTCGGCGACGCCGCCGTCGGGCTGCGGGATCGTGCTGGCGCCCTGGCCCAATCGGGTGAAAGACGGCGCGTGGACGCACGACGGCGTGCTGCGGCAGCTCGCGCTCACCGAGCCGGCGAAGGGGAACGCGATCCACGGTCTGCTGCGCTATCGGCCCTACGAGCTCGTGGAACGCACCGCGTCGTCAGTGACGCAGGCCGCCGTGATCGTTCCCGAGCCCGGCTATCCGTTCCTGCTCGACACGACGGTGCGACACGAGCTCGAGGCGAACGGCCTCGCTGTCACGCACACGGTGACGAATGCGGGGGAGGCGCCGGCGCCGGTCGCGCTCGGCGCGCATCCGTACCCGAAGATCGGGGATGTGCCCACCGGCGAGCTGACCGTGACCGTCGCCGCCGCGACGCACTTCGAGGTGGACGAGCGTCTCAATGTCGTGGGGGAGTCCGCCGTCGACGGCACGGAGTTCGACCTGCGTTCCGGTCGCGCGGTCGGCGGCCTCCGGCTCGACGACGGCTTCGCGGATGTGGCGGTCACCGCCGGCCGCGCATCGCACATCCTCGCCGCCCCGGACGGCCGCCGGGTCGTCGTGTGGGGAGACGAGGCGTTCCGCTACGTGCAGGTGTACACCTCGCGCACCTTCGCAACGGACACCGCCTCCGACGTCGCCATCGCGATCGAGCCGATGACGGCGCCGGCCAACGCGTTCAACACCGGTCGTGGCGTACGCTGGCTCGCCCCCGGTGAGACCTGGACGGTCTCGTGGGGGATCCGTGCCGAAGGATTCACCGGCTGACTCCGACCGATGCCGAGGGCGGCAGAGGGTAGCGGGAGGCTCAGCTCGCGGTGAGCTGCGGGTACAGCACCCGCACATCTTCGTGGAGCTTCGATTTGACGTGGCGGGCGACGTCACCGACGATCGCTTCCGCTCCGCCGGCCTCGACGGTGTCGAGCGCCTCCGTCACGACCTGCGCCGGGGGAACCTTGACGCCGTCGGCGTTCGCGGCCATCTCGGTGTCGACCCAGCCGACGTGCACGCCGACGACCTGGATGTCGTGCGGCGCGAGCTCGACCCGCGCGGAGTTGCTGGCCGACCAGAGCGCGGCCTTTGTGGCGCTGTACGAGCCGACCGCCAGCCAGCTGAGCGCGGAGTGCATGTTCACGATGGCCCCGCCGCCATTGCCGGCGATGATCGGCGCGAACTCGCGTGTCACGAGCACCGGACCCCAGAAGTTGGTGTCGAATTCACGGCGGATCTCGGTGAGGTCGCCGGAGACGAGCGATTGGTTGACGGCGATGCCGGCGTTGTTGATCAGGAGCGTCACGTCGGCGGTGGCGACGGCCGCGGCGGCGATGCTCGCCTCGTCGGTCACATCGAGCGCGATCGGGACGATGCGCGGATCGGTGACAGCCACACTCTCGGGGGCGCGGGCGGCTGCGTAGACCTTGGCGACACCGCGTTCGAGGAGTTCGGCGACGAAGGCCGCGCCGAGCCCTCGGTTGGCGCCGGTGACGAGCGCGATCTGTCCGGTGATGCGGGTCATGAGGGTCCTTTCGAGATGTAAACCGATCTGTGTACTGTACACAGATCGGTTTACTTTTGGCAACCGCGTCCGTAGAATCGAACGCATGACCGTGATCGAGCCGACGACAAGACCCCGGCCGCGCGAGCGCGTGCTGGCCGCGGCGGCACGACTCTTCCTGCGCGACGGCATCCACGCGGTCGGCGTCGACAAGCTCGCGATCGAAGCCGAGGTCTCCAAACGCTCGATCTACCAGCACTTCGACGGCAAAGATGCGATCGTCGCCGAGATGCTCAGCGAGTACGGCCCACGAGTGGTCGCCTCCTACTTCGACACCGACGACACTCTCAGCCCACGGGAGCGCGTGCTTCACGTCTACGATGCGTTGCACGCCGCAGCCGAGGCGAGCGACTTCTACGGCTGCCCCTTCGTGAACGTGGCCACCGAGCTGCGCGACCGCGACCATCCCGCGGCCGTCGTCGCCCAGGGCTTCAAACTGCAGCTCACCGACTTCTTCGAACGGCAGGCGTTGGCCGCCGGTGCGGCCGCGCCGCACGTGCTCGGCGTGCAGCTGACGCTGCTGTTCGACGGGGCCTCGGCCAGCGCAGCACTCTGCGGGGGAACCCCGCTCGCGGCGAAGCTTGCCGCCGAGACGCTGTTCGACGCGGCCGTGCGACAGGGTTCACCGAGGCCGTAACGGCCGGTCGACGCTGGCGGCCCGCCCGGTCAGCCCGTCAGGGGACGATCGACAGGAACAGGAACGCCGCGAACAGCACCAGGTGCACACCGCCCTGCAGGCGGGTCGCCCGCCCCGGCACGACGGTGAGCGCGCTCACCACGACGGTGAGGGTGAGCAGCACGATCTGACTGGCGCCGAGCCCCAGCAGCAGCGGCCCGGTCAGCCAGATCGACGCGATCGCGATCGACGGGATGGTGAGGCCGATGCTCGCCATCGCCGACCCCAGTGCCAGATTCATGCTCGTCTGCATCCGGTTGCGCGAGGCCGCCTTCGCGGCGGCGATGCCCTCCGGGAGCAGCACCAGCAGGGCGATCACGACGCCGACGAACGACTGCGGGAAGCCCACCGCCGCGACGGCGCTCTCGATCGAGGGCGACTCCAGCTTCGCCAGACCCACCACCGCGACCAACGCCACGATGAGGAGGCCGAGGCTGGTCAGCGCGGTGCGGGTCGACGGCACCGCAGCATGCTCGTCATCGTCGAGCGGTTTGCCGTTGGCCTTGGTGGGAAGGAAGAAGCCGCGGTGGGCCACCGTCTGCGTGATCACGAACATCGCGTACAGCGCAACGGATGCGACAGCCGCGAACACGAGCTGACTGGTCGAGAACTGCGGCCCGGGCGTCTCGGTGAACGTCGGAAGCACCATTGTCAGTGCGGCGAGCGCGGTCACCGTCGCCAGGGCCGCACCCGTGCCTTCAGGATTGAAATGCGTCGTGCCGCGCCGGGGCGCCCCGATCAGCAGCGACAGGCCGACGATACCGTTCATGGTGATCATGACGGCCGAGAAGACCGTGTCGCGCGCCAGGGTGGACGAGTCTTTGCCGCTCGACATCAAGGTCACGATGAGCGCGACCTCGATCACGGTGACCGCCACCGCCAGAACCAGGGAGCCGAACGGTTCGCCCACCTTGTGGGCCACCACCTCCGCGTGCTGCACGGCCGCGAGCACGGTGCCCGCGAGCACGATGGCGACGATCACCACGAGCACCGGACCGAGCGAAACGGTCCACACCGCCACCAGCAACACCACACCGACGATCGGCACGACGATCGGCCAGAAGCGGGTGGCCCAGGTGACGATGGAGTTCATCCGCCTATCATCCCATCCGTGGGCGAGTCTGCACGGACGTTCCGCGCCCGCACAACGAACGGCCCGCCCCCGAAGGGACGGGCCGAACGTCGATGCCGTGGCCAGACGGAGGGGATCAGTTGGCCGGCGGCATCAGCACGGTGTCGATGAGGTACACCGTGGCATTCGCGGTGTGCACGCCGCCGCAGATGACCTTGGCGTCGTTCACCATGATGTTGTCGCCGCTGCCGGTGACCGTCACGGTGCCGCCCTCGACGGTCTTGTGGGTGCCGTCGATCTGGTCGGGAGCGATCTGCCCGGCGACGACGTGGTAGGTGAGGATGCTCTTCAGCGTGTCCGCGCCGGCCGCAGTCTTCAGAGTGTCGATGGTGGCCGGGGCGATCTTCGCGAAGGCCGTGTCGACCGGAGCGAAGACGGTGAACTCGCTGCCGTTCAGGGTGTTGACGAGGTTGACATCGGGGTTGAGCTTGCCCGACACGGCCGCGACGAGGGTGGTGAGCAGGGGGTTGTTGGAGGCGGCGACCGCCACCGGGTCCTGTGCCATGCCGGTGACCGAGCCCGCGCCGGTCGGAACGGCCTTGGCGTAGGCTGCGCAACCACTGCCGACGAGATCGGCAGCCGGATCCATCGCGGAGGCGCTCGGGGAGGAACTCGCTTCCTTGGATGAGCTGCTCGACGAGCCCGAGCCGCTGCTGCCGGACGAACACGCCGAGAGACCGAGGGTGGCCGCTGCGGCGAGTGCCAGAACGGCGATGATGTGACGCTTCTGAACTCGCATGGGAACTACTCCTTTGTGTGTGATCGACCGCTGCTGGGGGCGGCCTACATCGGGGCATTCGGAGGCTGCGGCGGGAACGGATTGGAGAGAAACGAAATCAATCCGGCATCCGGTGTCGTTCCGAACCCCTGGCATCCCTATCGGAAGGCCTGCCCGTGTATCTCACCCTCGCCCTCATCGGCTTTCTCGGCGGCCTGATCACCGGCATCTCGCCGTGCATCCTGCCGGTTCTGCCGGTCATCTTCTTCTCGGGCGGTGTGCAGGGCGCCCGTGGTTCGACGGAGATGCCGCCCGTCTCGCGCTGGCGCCCCTACCTGGTGATCCTCGGCCTGGTGGTCAGCTTCAGCGTGTTCACCCTCATCGGCTCACTGCTCCTCGCCCTGCTCCATCTGCCTCAGGATGTGCTCCGCTACGCCGGCATCGTCGTGCTCGTCCTGATCGGTGTCGGCCTGATCGTCCCCAAGATCGAGGAGTACCTCGAGAAGCCGTTCTCGTGGATCCCGCAGAAGAATGTGGGAACCGAGCGCGGCGGGTTCGTGCTCGGAATCGCGCTCGGCGCCGTCTACGTGCCCTGCGCCGGACCGGTGCTCGCGGCCATCACCGTCGCGGGATCCACCGGTCGGATCGGGCCGGAGACCATCGTGCTCACAGTGACGTTCGCGCTCGGCGCGGCCATTCCGTTGCTCATCTTCGCTCTCGCGGGTCGCCGGGTCGCCGAACGGGTGAAGACGTTCCGCAAGCACCAGAAGGGCATCCGCATCACCGGCGGCGCGCTGATGATCGCCCTCGCGGTCGGTCTCGTGTTCAACCTGCCGCAGGCATTGCAGCGGCTCGTTCCCGACTACACGAGCGCCCTGCAAGACCAATTCTCGAACTCCGACCAGGTGAGCAAGGCCCTCAACCTCGGCGGCATCGTCAACGCCCAGAACAAAGACCTCTCCAAGTGCACGAACGATGCGAGCAGCCTGGAGAGTTGCGGCACCGCGCCCGACATCACCGGCATCCAGCAGTGGTTCAACACCCCGGGAAACAAGCCGATCGCTCTTTCGCAGCTGAAAGGCAAAGTCGTGCTCGTCGACTTCTGGGCGTACTCCTGCATCAACTGCCAGCGCTCCATCCCGCATGTCGTCGCCTGGAACAAGGCGTACAAGGCGGCCGGACTCGATGTGATCGGCATCCACTCGCCCGAGTACGCGTTCGAGAAGGTGCCGGCCAACGTCGAGGCCGGAGCCAAAGGCTTCGGTATCACCTACCCGGTGGCCATCGACAACGATCTGAGCACGTGGACCAACTACCGCAACCGGTACTGGCCCGCCCACTACCTCATCGACGCGAAGGGCGTCGTGCGCAATGTGCAGTTCGGGGAGGGCAACTACGCCCAGACCGAGCAGCTGATCCGACAGCTCCTCACCGCCGCGAACCCGGGCGTTCGACTGCCGGCCGCCACCGAGGTCGCCGACACCACGCCGAAGTCGGGCAGCACCACCCCCGAGAGCTATCTGGGCACGACGAAACAGGTCAACTTCGGCGGAAGCGAGAAGTACTCCGCGCTCACGAAACAGTTCGCCTTCCCCGCCGAACTCGCGGCCAACCATTTCGCACTCGACGGATCGTGGAGCCTCGAGACGCAGTACGTGCAGCCCACGGGGCCGGATGCGCGCATCCGCCTCTCGTACACCGGCAACGAAGTGCGCATGGTCCTTGCGGGCAGCGGCACGGTCGACTACACGGTCGACGGTGTCAAGAAGAGTCTCACCGTGAGCGGCACACCGAACTCGTACGAACTCGTGAAAACGGCCGATTCGAGGTCGGGGACGATCACGGTTTCGGTGCCGAATTCGATCCAGGCCTACTCGTTCACCTTCGGATAGTGGTCTGATGGGTACATGGCAACCTCCCACACCGTCAGGATGTCCCTGCTCATCGCCGCCGTCGCGGTCGTCCTCACCGGATGCGCGACCACCTCCGGCACTCCGTCCGGATCGCCGTCGTCTTCGTCATCTCCGACGGAGACGACGTCGCCGCGCCCGACCGGATCCAGTTCGCCGATCCCGATCGACGGGCAGTGCGCGACCGCCGACCTCACCGGAACGATCGGCAAAGGCGGCGGAGGGGCCGCCGGCAGCGTGGAGGTGACCATCGTGCTGACCAACAACGGCAGCGCTCAATGCTCCCTGCAGGGCTGGCCGGGCGTCTCCTTCGTCGGCGACGGGAACGGCACACAGCTGGGCAAGGCCGCCGAGTTCGACCGCTCGACTCCGCACGCGACGGTGACGCTCAGCCCCGGCGGTTCGGTGCAGGCGCCGCTGCGCATCACCCAGGCGCTCAACTATTCGACCGACGACTGCAAGCCTCAGCAGGCCGACGGTTTCCGCGTGTACCCGCCCGGGTCGACGGAGTCGCTGTTCGTGAAGGATGCGGATGTGACCGCGTGCACCTCGACCTCGATCTCATTGCTGACCGTGGGAGCGCTCGCCGCATCCTGACCGCCCACCCCCGTCGCCCCGCCTGCAGCGCTCTCTCGCGCTCGCGCTCGCGGGCGCTCGCGGTCGCAGGAGTTTTCGCCCACATCCGCGGAGAGTTCCGTCGCCACGGAACTCTCCGCGGCATATCGCCCTGAAACGCCGACATCTGAACAGCGCCGCCTCGAATGTCGGAGGCTGCGGGGAGGATGGCGGCATGCCGACGCCCCGAGAGAGACTCCTGCTGCTCTTCGAAGCCGAGCACCCTGACCCGGCCACGGCCGATGCCCTCGCCGCCAAAGAGGAGGCGATCCGCCGCACTTTCGGGCTCGAACCGGGGCGATACCGGGCGCTGATCGAGAGCATCCGCGACAGCGGCTCGCACGCGAACGCCGCCTGAAGGGTCTGCCGCCGACACGCGAACTTTTCCCTCGCCCCGACTAGTCTTGAGCGAGTGCGCCCCGCTCTCCCCAGCACGCCGAAATGGCTGCTCCGCCTGGTCGTCGTGACCGCACTCGTCGGGGTGGGCTCCGGCATCGGCGGCGCGCTCGTCTACCTGGCACTGCACGGCATCCAGCACCTCGCATTCGGCTACACCGAGGGCAGCTTCATCGACGGCCTGCTACTGTCCTCCCCGGTCAACCGTGTCGTGTCGCTCACCATCGCGGGCGTGCTCGGCGCCGTCGGCTGGTGGGCTCTGCGGCGTTGGGGTCGGCGCCGGCCGGAGGTGGCCGTCGTCTCGGTCGAGGCAGCCGTCGAAGGCAAACGGATGCCGTGGTTCACCACCCTGGCCAACGCGGCCCTGCAGGTGATCATCGTCGGCCTGGGCGCCTCCATCGGGCGTGAGGTCGCACCGCGCGAGGTCGGCGCGCTCGTCGCCTCCTGGTTGAGCGACAAGGCCGGCGTGAGTGCGCGGGAACGGCGCGTCCTCGTCGCCTGCGGAGCCGGTGCCGGACTCGCGGCCGTCTATAACGTGCCACTCGGCGGCGCGGTCTTCGCGGTGGAGATCCTGCTCGCCGAGATGAGCTTCGCCACCCTCATTCCGGCCCTGGTGACCTCGGCGATCGCCGCCCTCGTCGCCCGGCTCGTCGTGCCGTCGACGCCGCTCTACCCCATCCCGCAGTTCCCGCTGTCGCCGTCGGTGGTGGTCTGGTCGATCCTGGCCGGGCCGATCGTCGGTTTCGCGGCGGTCGGCTTCGTGCGTCTGGTGAAGGTCGCGCAGAACCATCGGCCGCGATCGTGGGGCATCCTCGTCGCCATGCCGCTGGTGTTCGCGGGTGTCGGCGTGCTCTCGATCTGGTTCCCCGCCATCCTCGGCAACGGCCGCTCGCTCGGCCAGATCGCGTTCACCGCGAGCCTGCCGGTGCTCCTCATCGTGGCCCTGCTGGTGTTCAAAGTCGTGGCAACGGTCGGCACCATCGGCGTGGGTGCGGCCGGCGGAACGCTCACGCCGTCGCTCGCGATCGGCGCCGCATTCGGTCTCGCCGTCGGTGCCCTCTGGAACCTCGTCTGGCCGGGCGCCCCCGTCGGCGTCTTCGCACTCATCGGCGCCGCCGCGTTCCTGGCCGTCACCATGCGGGCGCCCCTGACGGCCCTGCTGCTGGTGATGGAGTTCACCAACCAGGGCGCCGCAATGCTCGCACCGGTGATGCTCTGTGTGGCCGGAGCCGTGGCGGTCGGCTACGTCCTGGAGCGCGCCCGGGTCACCGGCGTGGACTGAGCCCGGCAGCTCAGTCTTCGACCACTCGGTCTTCTACCGCTCAGTCTTCGACCACTCGGTCTTCTACCACTCAGTCTTCGACCACAATGCCGAACCTGGCCGCGAACGCCGGGGCGAGGTCGGCCAGTTGGATGCCGTTGAGGGTCGCGCCGCGCAGGCTCTCCACCGAGGCGATCTGCCGCAGGTCGGCCTGACGGAAGTCCACGCTGCTCAGTGTTGCGTGGGTCAGGTCCAGTTTGCGGATCGTGGTGTCGACGAAGGCGACCCGCGTCGCGGTGGCATCACCGAGGTCCAGCTCGTCGATCAGGCAGTTCGCGAACCGCACGTCCCGCAGTTGCGAACCGCGCAGGTTCAGGTAGCCGAGCTTGCAGTTCTCGAACCGGATGCCGCGCCACGTGCTGTCGTACAGCTCGGCAGAGCCGATACGCGAATCTTCGACGATGCTGTCGTGCCACACAGAACGTGAGGCCCGTAGGATCGGCGCGTTCACCCGCACGAGCCGGGTGTCCAGGATGCTCGCCCCGCTCAGGTCGGCCTCGTGCAGGCCCACCCCGATGAGCTCGCAGCGGTCGAAGGTAGCATCGCTCAGGTCGCGGCCGGTGAGATCGTCCCCGTCGAACCGTTCAGCGGTGCGGGTGTCCTCCTCCCGCAGTTCGGCGCCGGAGACGTCGCTCAGCGCGCGGCGGTCGGTCTTCTTGAAGCGGGGCGGGAGGGTCATAGACGAAGTCATCCCTCCGAGGCTAGCGGGCACCGGAGACACGGGAGAGCGCCCGCGACGGCCTCCGGGCGCAGTTCTGTGGGCTCCGGCACAGGCCGATGAAACCCCACGGACAGAACCCGGGACGAATCACTGTCAGTTGCGCGCCAACCGCGCCCGCAATCTCATGCAGGGCGGGAGCGGTTCAGCAGACTGTGCCCTCTGCGCGGCCGATCGAACCGCAGTCGGCCCCATCCCTCCGACCCGCCGCCCGCCTGGAAACCGCCGCCGATGGACGCGCCGCCGACGGATGCGCCGCCGACAGGCGCCGACGCGGCGGAGACGCATTCGGCGCCGTCGTAGCGACCTCCCGTGCCGGGGGCGAGAGCGGGTGATGTGCGGAATTCGCTGGCGAACACCGTGCCGCCGTTGCAGAGTGTCACCGGCGCAGCCTCGTCTGCGACAGTGAACCCGCTCGGGCAGCCACCGATCTCGAACGCCCTGGGGGCGTCTTCAGGTCAGTAGTGATAACGAGTCTGAAGAATAACCACGTAGGCGTCATCCACCAGGTACACGAGACGGTTGGCCTCATCGATGCGTCGGGACCACGCGCCAGCCAGTGCGTGTTTCAACGGTTCCGGTTTGCCGACGCCCTCGAACGGGTCGTCACGCAGGATGTCTTCGATCAGGAGGTTGATTCGCTTGAGCGTTCGCCGGTCCTGGCCCTGCCAGTGGATGTAGTCCTCCCAGCCGCCCACTGTCCAGGCGAGCTTGCGGTCACTCACTGGCCAGGTCGTGCTCGGTGAAGTCTCGCGCCCGGGCGCTCTCAATGGCGTCCATGAGGCGTCGTGCGTTCTTGGGGGAGCGAAGTAGATAGGTCGTCTCCAGCAGCGAGTCATACTCGTCCTTCGACATGAGCACGGCCGAACCCCGCTTGGACGTGATTTCGACTTCGGTCTGGTCGAGATTGACACGTTCGATGAGGCCGAACAGATCGCTGCGAGCCTCGCTTGCTGTGATGGCCATGAGTCCTCCTAGTGGTACAAGATATCGTACCACTTCTCCAGCTTGCGAGGGGCGTCAGGGCACTCAGGCTGCGATCCCGTGCTCCAGACAGAACGTCGTCACCGCTCCCCGCGGCGCATCCGGCGGCCACTGGGCGATCGCGAGACGGACACGAGGATCAACAGGCTCAACACGACTCATCCCTCAAACATCGAGGAGAAGTATCACCACCAAGAAAGCCCGAAGTGTCACCGATCTATTGAGGCAGGTTCCTTACCGACGCGCGGCGACATAACACACGGCCTTGAAAGCCAGCGATGGGCTGGGACCCCAGTGATAGTAAGGGTGGGCCCGGTGGGGCTCGAACCCACGACCCGCGGATTAAAAGTCCGATGCTCTGCCAACTGAGCTACAGGCCCATACGTGTCTAATCTATCGTGGATTTCGGGGTGCTTCGTCACGGGCGCAGAATGGAGGCCATGACCGACCGTTTCCACAAGCCGACGACGTTTCCGAGCGGGATGTTCGAGGCGTTCCTGGGTGGGGAAGATCCGGCCCAGATCAGCCGTGTCGCGCATGAGACGGCGCATGCGCTGTTGGCGCGGGTCCGCGCCGAGCCGGACACGGATGTCGTGGACCGCCTTGTCGCGTTCACCGATTCGCACGGAATCGACGCGATCGCCGAGTTGTGGTCGCGCTCGAATGCGAAGAGCCTGCCGGGTGCTCTGTGGCGCATCTACCTTCTGCGGTTGCTGATCCGTCAGGATGCGGCGGGGACCGCCCTGCTGTTCCAGCGCGGCAGCGAGGTGGTTGCCACGATCGACCCCGTGGTGGCCGGTGCATCGACCCCTACCGGGCCGGCCGAGATCACGGAACTCGCCGACCGCATCCTGCGCGGGCTGTTCGAGGGTGACTTCGCTGTCGCGCTCGACCGGGCCGCGGCGTTCTGCCGGGTGACGGCGGCGGGATGCACTTCGGTCGCTGACGACCAGGATGCAAGCGCGCCCGAGCGGGCGAGCGAACTGACCACGCGTGCCCTCCGGTTCTCGCGCACCGCCGAAGAACTGACCTCCTGCGCGCGCCTCTGGCGCACCGACTCACTCGACTGACCTGCCGCGAAAGCTGGGAAGTGTGTCCCAAACGAAGCGGATGGGACGCATTTCGCCGCACCCGCGCGGGACGGGGGAGCGGCTCGGGTAAACTTGGTGGAGGCCGGGCCGCAGTAACCCCGGGCTCCAAAATTAGCCGCTCCGAGCGGCCTCGCGCCGAGAGGCGTTCTGCGGCCCGGCCTCTCATCGTCTCGGGTGTGTTCGAGACGGAAACCCCCGGATCTGCAATGCTGGAGTCATGCCGAGCGAGAGCGGAGACCATGTGGATGACGCGGCCGTCGTCTCCCTCGACGACCTCCTCGCGCAGACCGCCACCGGCGACCAGGGCGCGTTCTCGGTGCTGTACGACTCCACCGCATCCCGTGTTCTCGGTCTTGTGCGTCGCGTGCTCGTCGACCACGCGCAGTCCGAGGAAGTGACGCAGGAGGTCTTCCTGGAGGTTTGGCAATCCGCTTCGCGGTTCGATCCGAATAAGGGTCGAGCGATGACGTGGATCATGACCATGGCCCACCGACGCGCGATCGACCGAATCCGCTCGGCCCAGGCCTCGCGGGACAGGGACACCAGCATCGGGATCCGCGACCTCCCGACCGAATACGACCAGGTCGCCGAAACGGTCGAGGTGCGAGTCGAGCACGAAAGGGTGGAGGTGGCGATGGCCAAACTGTCGGAAGCCCAACGCCAGGCCGTCTCGCTCGCGTACTACGGCGGCCTCAGCCAGAGTGAGGTGGCCGAGCGTCTCGGCATCCCTTTGGGCACAGCGAAAACTCGGTTGCGCGATGCGATGATACGGCTAAGACAGGAGCTGGGGGTGACACCATGACGGATGCGGATCCGCGCACCCCGGCGCGCCTGGGCTATGAGCTCGGCGCCGACACCGCCGATGAGGCGCGCTCCTTCGAAGACGTAGCCGCCGAACTGGGTTTGGCGGCCGAACCGGTGACCCCGTCGCCCGCGCTGAAGTCGCAGCTGTTCGCGAAGCTGGCGAGCACGCCGCAGCTCTCGGCGGCCCCGGATGTGGTGGCCGAGCCGGCCACCGTGGCCGAGCCGGCCACCGTGCCCGCGCAGGCCACCACGTCCGCGGGGGCCACCGAGTTCGCGCCCACCGAGTTCGCGCCCACCGAGTTCGCGCCCACCGAGTTCGCGCAGGCCACCGTGCCCGCGCACGCCACCACGTCCGCGGGGGCCACCGAGTTCGCGCCCACCGCATCCCCGGCCGAGACCAAGGCTCGTGCACGCTGGTTCTCGCGCCCGGTCGCCATCGTCTCTGCGGCCGCCGCCGCGATCGTGCTCTTCGTCGGGGGGACTTTCCTCGGCAGCGCCCTCGCCGGCGGCAACTCGTTCGAGCAGCAGCAGGCCAGCGCGCTCGCCGCCATCAACTCGGCGCCCGACGCCCAGCGCGCGACCGCCGATGTCACCGGCGGTGGGAGTGCGACGCTCGTCTGGTCGGGTGAACTCGGCACTTCGGCGCTCATCGCCAACGGTCTGCCCAGCCTGCCGAACGACAAGACCTACGAGCTCTGGTACATCCGCGACGGCAAAGCCACCGCGGCCGGGACCATGAGCCCCACCGGCGAGACGACCACCTGGCGCGTTCTCACCGGCACCATGGCCCCCGGCGACACGGTCGGCGTCACCGTGGAGCCGCACGGCGGCTCCACCCAGCCGACCACCGCCCCCATCGTCGCCATCCCGTCCTAGCCCCGCCCGCCCCGCCCCCGCCCCGCGAGTACGCACGAAATCGTGAAAAAGCGCCCGAGTCCACGAACAATTCGTGGACTCGGGCGCTTCTTTGTGCGGGTTCGCGGGGCTGGGGCGGCAGCCGGCGGGCGGCGGATCGGCGAGCGGCAGCCGGCGGCCGGCGGATCAGCCGAAGCGGCCGGAGACGTAGTCTTCGGTGGCCTGCACCGAGGGATTGGAGAAGATCAGGTTGGTGTCGTTGTACTCGATGAGCTTGCCCGGCTTGCCGGTTCCGGCGATGTTGAAGAACGCGGTGCGGTCGGAGACGCGCGACGCCTGCTGCATGTTGTGGGTGACGATGACGATCGTGTAGTCGTTCTTGAGTTCCTCGATGAGGTCCTCGATCGCGAGCGTCGAGATCGGGTCGAGGGCCGAGCACGGCTCGTCCATCAGGAGCACATCGGGGGAGACGGCGATGGCGCGGGCGATGCAGAGGCGCTGCTGCTGGCCGCCGGAGAGCCCGGAGCCGGGGAGGGCGAGCCTGTCCTTCACCTCGTTCCAGAGGTTGGCGCCCTTCAGCGAAGTCTCGACGAGCTCGTCGGCCTCGGATTTGCTCATGCGGCGATTGTTGAGCTTCACCCCCGCGAGCACATTGTCGCGGATCGACATGGTCGGGAACGGGTTGGGGCGCTGGAACACCATGCCGACCTGGCGACGCACGAGCACCGGGTCGACGCCGGGACCGTAGAGGTTGTTGCCGTCGATGGAGACGTCGCCCTCGACGCGGGCGCCCGGGATCACCTCGTGCATGCGGTTCAGGGTGCGTAGGAACGTCGACTTGCCGCATCCGGACGGCCCGATGAAGGCGGTGACGGTGCGGGGCTCGATGGTGAGCGAGACACCCTCGACCGCCAGGAAGCTGCTGTAGTAGACGTTGAGGTCGGTTACTTCGATGCGCTTGGACACGTGGGTTCCTTGGGTTGTCAGAACGGGGGCGGTTCAGCGGCCGTACTTGGGGGCGAAGATCTTGGCGATGATGCGGGCCACGAGGT
This sequence comes from Leifsonia poae, assembly GCF_020009625.1. Lineage (NCBI taxonomy): Bacteria > Bacillati > Actinomycetota > Actinomycetes > Micrococcales > Microbacteriaceae > Leifsonia > Leifsonia poae. The sequence goes on along the minus strand of NZ_JAIHLP010000002.1, from coordinate 1,444,433 downwards.
TGAGCAGCATCACGATGATGATGAGGGCGAGCGCGCCGGTCCAGGCACGGTCGATGGAGGCCTGGGCGTGCAGGCCCGCCGCCTGCGTGTACTGGGTGTACACGAAGACCGGCAGGGTCATCATCCGGTCTGAGAAGAGGTCGTAGTTCATGCTGGTGGTGAAGCCGGCCACGATCAGCAACGGCGCCGTCTCGCCGATGACGCGGGCGATCGAGAGCATGATGCCGGTGGTGAGGCCGGCGAGCGAAGTCGGGAGCACGATCTTCAGCACGGTGAGCCATTTGGGCACACCGAGGGCGTACGAGGCCTCCCGCAGCTCGTTCGGCACCAGCCGGAGGATCTCCTCGCTGGAGCGCACGACGACCGGAATCATCAGCACCGAGAGGGCGACTGCGCCCATGAACCCGCTGCGGATGCCCGGGCCGAAGAACAGCGCGAACAGAGCGTAGGCGAACAGGCCGGCGACGATCGACGGGATGCCCGTCATCACGTCGACGAAGAATGTGATGCCGCGGGCGAGAACGCCGCGCCCGTACTCCACGAGGTAGATCGAGGTGAGTAGGCCGATCGGCACCGAGATGACCGCCGCGGCCAGGGTGATCAGCAGGGTGCCGACGATCGCGTGCAGCGCGCCGCCGCCGTCGCCGATCACGTTGCGCATCGACTCGGTGAAGAAGGTGAGGTCGAACCGGGCGAGGCCGCTGGTGATGACGGTCCACATCAGCGAGATCAGCGGCAGCAGCGCGATGATGAACGCCGTGGCCACCAGCGAGGTGACCAGGCGGTCCTTCGCCTTGCGGGAGCCTTCGACCAGCAGTGAGGTGCAGAAGATGACGATGTCGAACAGCACGGTTCCGAAGAAGACCGCACCGACGATGTTGAAGTCTTTGGTGGCACCGCTGGCCGCGAGGATGCCGAAGACGGCGCCGAAGACCACCCAGGAGCCGACGAGCATCATCCAGGCCGAACCGCGGGGGAGTTTGCCGGCGGTGAGCGAGTTGGCCATCGGCCGGTTCAGCGTCGCGGTGGTCATCAGTTGGCTCCCGAGAAGGCCTTGCGGCGGTTGACGATGTAGCGGGCGAGCATGTTGATGAGCAGCGTCACGACGAACAGCACGAGACCGGATGCGATGAGCGCGTTCGTCGAGACGCCCGTCGCCTCGGGGAACTGCAGGGCGATGTTCGCGGCGATGGTGTTGGGGCTTTGCGCCTGCAGCACGGCGAACTTCACGACGAGCGCGGGGGAGAGCACCATAGCGATGGCGAGCGTCTCGCCGAGGGCGCGGCCGAGGCCGAGCATGATCGCCGAGATGATGCCGGAGCGGGCGAACGGCAGCACGGCCATGCGCACCATCTCCCACCGGGTGGCGCCGAGCGCCAGCGCGGCCTCCTCGTGGAGCCGCGGGGTCTGCAGGAAGATCTCCCGGCAGATGGCGGTCATGATCGGGATCACCATCACGGCGAGCACGATTGCCGCGGTGAGGATGGTGCGCCCGGTGCCGGAGATCGGCGGGGCGAAGAGCGGGAACCAGCCGACGTTGGCGCCGAGCCAGACATAGAACGGCTGAACGAACGTGGCGAGCGTCGCGATGCCCCAGAGGCCGAAGACGACCGACGGCACGGCGGCCAGCAGGTCGATGACGTAGCCGAGGGTCTGTGCGACGCGGCGCGGCGCGTAGTGCGAGATGAAGAGCGCGATGCCGATCGAGAGCGGGGTCGCGATGAGGAGTGCGAGGAATGCCGCCCAGACCGTTCCGAACACGAGCGGCCAGACATAGGTCCAGAAGTTTGTGGCGCCGCCCGGGAGAGTTCCCGATTTGGCGAAGATGGCCGGAAGGCTCTGCACGACGAGGAAGATCGCGACCGCGGCGAGCACGGCGAGGATGAGGGATCCAGCGACGATGGTGCTGGTCGAGAAGACGCGGTCGCCGAGGCGGATCTTCGCCTTCGGTCTGATGGCACCTGCGGTTCCGGCGGTCATTCCTGCCTATCTCTCATCGGGTATGAGGGGGTCTTGCGTTTCGATCCCGCGGGGCGGGTTCGCCGCTCGGCCTGGGCGCTTGCGCGACCCAGGCCGAGCGGTGGGTGTTACTTGATGCTGGCGATGGCCTTGGTGACCTTCGACGCGAGGTCGCTCGACAGCGGGGCCGAACCGGCCTGCTCGGCGGCGGCCTTCTGGGCGGCGTCGCTGACGATGTAGTTGGCGTAGCCCTTCACGAGGTCGGCCTTGGCGGAGTCCTTGTACTCCTGGCAGGCGATCACGTAGCTGACGAGGACGAGCGGCCAGGCGCCCTTGGTGGTGTCCTTGCGGTTGATGGCGATGGCCAGGTCGTTGGTCTCGCGACCCGAGGCGATCGGGGAGGCGGCCACGACGGCGGCGGCACCCTCGGCGCTGATCTTCTCGAAGTTGTCGCCGACCTTGAGCTGCGCGATGCTGAGGCCCGCGGAGCCCGACTCGTCGATGTAGGTGATCGAGTTCTTGGCGTTCTTCGTGGCGTCCGCGACACCCGAGGTGCCCTTGGCGGCGTCACCGACGGTGTACGGGAAGGTCTGCGCGGCCGGCTTGGTCCACACATCCGGAGCGTTCGCCGCCAGGTAGTCGGTGAAGTTCTGGGTGGTGCCCGAGTCGTCGGAGCGGTGCACAACCGTGATGGCCGCAGACGGGAGGGTCGCACCCGAGTTCAGGGCGGCGATCTTCGGGTCGTTCCAGGTCTTGATGGCGCCGCTGAAGATGCCGGCGATGGTCGCAGCGTCGAGCTTCAGGTCTTTCAGGCCGTCGACGTTGTACGCGATCGCGATCGGGGAGATGTAGACGGGCAGGTCGATGCCCTTGGTGCCGGCGGCGCACGCGGCGAACGTGCCGGAGAGCTCGGTGTCTTTCAGCGCGGCGTCGGAGCCGGCGAAGTCGGCGGCACCCGAGATGAACGAGGTGCGTCCGGCGCCGGAGCCCTGCGGGTCGTAGTTGACGGTGACCTTCGGGTTCGCCTGCTGGAATCCGGCGATCCAGGTGGTCTGCGCGGTTCCCTGTGCCGACGAACCGATGCCGTTCAGCGTGCCGGACAGACTCGACGGCGCGGCGGTGGTGGTCGACGGGGTGCTGCCCTCGTTCGACGCACAGGCCGTGAGGGAGATGGCGGCGGCGGCCAGGATGGCCAGAGGAGCGCCATAACGCTTGAGTTTCACAGTTGTCCCTTCCGGGGATCAGTAACAACAGGACGGGGTCGGTGCGACCCGCGTGTGACGCTATTCCCGGTGTCTGACCAGAGTCCCCCGCAGCGGTAAACGGAAGGTTAACGAGGGGTGTGTTCTTGGGGATGGGGGCACCGCCCCACAACGAGGGAGGGGGCCGTCGGAGCCGTTCGGCTTCGACGACCCCCTCGGTCGGCTCGTGGTGCGTCTGTCAGCGGCCGACGGTGTCGTTCCGTCGCGATCGCCGCGTTCCGGAGAGCCACAGGGCTCCTCCGGCCGTGGCCAGCAGCACCGCATAGAGCACGGCGGCGACCGGGTTCAGGTCGGAGCCGGTTTGGGCGAGCAGCATCCCGGGGTTGCTCACGGTGAGGACGATGGGGTCGCTCTGCGAGGCGGTGAAGGCCGGGTCACCGAGGTAGGCCGCGCGCACCGTGTGCTTGCCGGCGGACAGACCGGCGAGCGGAACAGTGACCGTCCCTGTCGCATCCACCGTGCTCGGGATGCCGAACGGGAGCCCATCGACGAGCAGCTGCAGTGTTCCGGTCGGCGCGATCGCCGCGGGTTTCTGGGGCGCCATCGTGATCGTGGCCGTCGTCGACTGTCCGGGCTGCAGCGCGCCGACGCCGAGCGAGAGGGCGGTGCGAGTCGCCCCCGGTGCCATCGCCACATCCAGCGAGTCGGGTGAGGCTGCCAGGTAGTTGGCGTCTCCGGAGTAGTCGAAGGTGAGCGCGAGGGTTCCGACCGCCCAGGCCGGGCTGAACGTGAACGTTCCGTCGGGGTTCAGCGGCACGGTTGCGAGCACGCCACCGGCCTTCGAGATGACGACCGAACCGGTGGGGAGCACTGTGGTCGGTGCGGCGACCGGCGCCGCAGCCGTGGCGGCCGCAGGCGCTACGGGGCCGGAGGTGTCGGGGCCGGATGCTCCGGGCGCCGCTCCGACCGCGATGGTTCCCGTGATGGTCACGGCCTCGCCGACGATGCCCCCACCGCTCGTGCCGAGGGATGCGAAGTGCGTCGGCGCGGGGTCGACCACCTGGTCGGCCGTGGTCGTCGCGGCCGCGAACGGGTCTGTGCCCGGGTCGTAGCCGAAGGTCAGGGGATGGTCGCCGACCGTCGTGACCAGGCCAGGGAACCGCGCGACGCCGGTCTCGTCGAGCGGAGCGGTGGCGAGCACCTGGCCGGCCTCGACCGCGCTGACGGTTCCCGTGGGGATCGTCGCGCCGTCGCCGTTCGTGACGGTCGCCGTCAGATCCGCCGGGGCGCCGAAGACCGAGGGGTTCGTCGTCGACGCGACCGTGATGGAGGTCGCCTGCGCGACGGTGTAGCTCAGCCTGATGTAACCGTCGCCGTTCCAATACGTGGATGCGGACTGGGTGATGCCTGCATCCGGCGCGATCCAGTTCTGCCCGCCCGACCCGCCGGCGCCGCCTCCGCCGCCCCCGCCGCCTCCGCCGCCCCCGAATCCGGCATTAATGCCGCCGCCGCCTCCGCCGCCCCCGCCGGCGCTGCTGCTGCTTCCGGCGTTTCCGCCGCTTGTTCCGCCGCCGCCGTTCCCGGCGAAACCGTGGCCGTTGCCGTGACCCGCCCCCGTGCCGTCGCCTCCGGGCTCCCCGGCGGCGCCCCCGGTGCCGCCCTCGTAGCCGACGAACGCGCCACCGGCACCTCCACCTCCGCCACCGCCGGCGGCGACGACCACAGGCTGGTCGCCGGTGTCGGTTCGCAGCAGAACCGCGCTCGCGCCGCCGCCTCCGCCCCCGGAGTGCCCCTGGAGGGAGCCGGTGTTGCCGGAGCCGCCCGGCAGCCATCCCGCGCCGCCGCCGCCCTCGTCGTGGGCCGATCCCACCGGTCCGCCGTGGGTGCTCGTGTAGAACACCAGGGTCTGACCGGGCGTGACGGGGATCGTCTCGATGAGCAGGCCGCCCGCTCCGCCGTTCCCGTCGGTGGTCAGGGCCCAGCTCGTGCCGGGGAAGTTCACCGGTCCGCCGCCGCCGCCCGCGCTCCCGGCGACCTCGACCTGGATCGTGTGCACACCGGCCGGCACCATCCACGGCACACCGCTGGTGCTGCCGACGTACGCCGGGGCGACCACGGTGGCCGCGGTCGCCGGCGCGGCGGCAGCCACCGCGCTCAGCAGGAGTGCCGCGGCCGCGGCGCCAGACAGGAGGGGGAACGCGCGCCGGGCGCGCGAGGAGGGCGAGACCATGATTCTGAACATCCTTCGATCGGCGAGACGGGCCAACCGTAGGACCGGGAATCCGATATTTGACGCCGCGATGCCGATACCTATTCACTGTGAACAGGTGGTGATCCCGCGAACGGTTACGATGTCCCCAGCTGCGCCGCCGAGTCCGATTCGCTCGCCACCGCGCTCACCGAAGGAAGGGTGCACCGATGCCTGTGTCCCCCGCGGCTGTGCCGCACCCCGCCCTGGCCGAAGCCGACCGCCCGGCGGCGGTCTTCGATGAGGCCCGCCGCTCGGGCGGAACGCTCGTCAGCGTCACCGGGCTGACCGGTGTGGGGAAGAGCACCTGGACCCGACAGTTCGCGGCGGCCGCCTCGCGACACCGCGTCGTCGCAGTCGGGGCAGACGCCTTCGAGAAGGATTTTCCGTTCGGGCTCGTCGACAAGCTCGCTCACGCAGCGGGCCTGCGGCTCGGCATCCTCGGCGAATCAGGGTCGCCCGACCCACTCGCGGTCGCCCGGGTGCTCCTGCCCGCGCTCGCCCGCGACACTTCGCCCGCCCGTCGGCTGATCGTGGTCATCGACAATGCGCAGTGGATCGACGACGCTTCCCTCGCGGTGCTCCGTTTCGTGCTCAGTCGCGTGGCGCACGGCGGTGTCTGCCTGGTGCTCAGCGGCCACGACCCGCGCACGGCGGAGATCGGCGCCCAGATCGTTTCGGCCGACGAAGCAGCCTGGAGCACCGTTCGGGCGGTGCGTCTCGAACCGCTCGATGCCGCGCATGTGCGCGACTACGTGTCGAGAGTGCACGACATCGAGGTATCGCTGCGACTTGCCCAGCGCATCCGTGAACGCTCGGGCGGTCTGCCCGTGCTCATCGATGTCGTCGTCTCCTCCATGGAACGACCGGCGGATGCGGCGCGAGCGCACTGGGACGAAGACGTCACCCTTGCCGCCCCGCCGCAGAACCCGTTCCAGCGTGTGGATGCCGGACAGCCGGCGAACGTGGTCGTCGCGGTCGAGATCGCGGCCGTGCTTCGGGATGCGGTCGCCCGCTCCGAGCTCGTGGCGGTGGCGTCTGCGCTCGGCGAGGAGGCCGGGATCGACGACGCCCTGGCCGCGGGCCTGCTGATCCCGGCCGGCGCAGGTGCTGTCGCGCCGTTCCACGATCTCTACTGTGCAGACGTGCTCGCACGTCTGCCGGAGGAGCGGCGTCGTGTCATCCTGGGCGCGGCCGCGGATGTGCTCCCGAACTCGCATCGGGCCTTCCTCTGCCGACTGAACGCGGCCCGCACGATCGATACCACCCTTCTCACCGAACTCCGGCGCCTGATCGGCGATGCAGCGGCGGGCGGTCACCCCGATCGGGCGATCGGCTACCTCCGGAAGGCCGCTGAGCTCGCCGACGTCGGGTTGCGCGCAGAGCTCGTCGTCGAATCCTGCCTGCTCGCCGCGGCGACCCTGGTGAGTCCGACGGTCATCGACCTCATCCCCGACCTCGAGCGGATGCCGAGCGACCCGGTGCGTGACCTGGCGTTGCTGCAGACACGGCAGATCACCGGTGACACCGCGTGGGCGGCCGGCTTCGCCGCCGAACTGCTCTCGGCGCCGATCGAGCATCCGGACGCTCTCCTGCTGCAGACCCACGCCTCGATGATGGCCGTGATGGTCCAGTTGACCACCGACGACTACCGTCCGCTCCTCGGGATGCTCGATCGCACGCGCTCCTTCGCGGTCGAGCTGGCCGAGGGTCCCCGCACGGTGAGCGACCCGCGGCTGGCACCATTGCTGACGCCCGAAGACGTCGAGCTGCGCTGCATCGGGCTCACGATCGTCGCCGCGGCCCGACTCGGTGACGCCGAGCGGGTCGGGGCCGAGATCGGCGCTCTGTCGGCGGCGATCTCGACCGCCGCCGACTCCCCGGCGCTCGTCGACGCCCTCACCTGCCGAGCCGGGGTGCTCGCCGGCGTCGGCGTCGTGGAGGCCGCAGCCGCCGACCTGGAGCGCGGGCTGGCCATCGCCGCCTCCGGTGTCGCGGGCTGGAGTCTCGGCCACGCCCGGGTGCTGCTTGCCTACTGCTACTGGATTCTCGGGTGCCCGATCGACGCTGCTTCCCTGCTCGAGACAGCGACCCTCGTCGCTCTCGACAGCATCGACGTCTCGTCGCGTCCGCTGATCTACCTGCTTCGCGCCGTGCTCGCCGCGGTGGCCGGAGACGAGCAGACGCACGCAGCCGACCTCCGCACAGCCGTCGAGGTAACGGTGACCGACTACGACACTTTCGGGGTCGAACTCGAACTGCTCGCCGCCGTCGAGAACGCCCGGGCCGCCGACCGGCCGGAGGGAGTGCTTGACGCGCTCTCGGACGAACGGATCGGCGGGCGCTGGCTGGCCGGGGCGAGCATCTTCAGCTTCCGGGTGGATGCGCTCGCGGCATTGGGGCGCGCAGAGGAAGCCGATCGCGAGCTCACCCGGCTCCGGGGGCTCGCCGGTGCCGGATGGACGCCCATCTACGGTTCCCTCGACTGGCTCGAAGGCCGCGTCGCCGAAGCGTACGGTCTCACCGAGCGTGCCCTGCGTTCATACCGTGCCGCTGCCGCATCATCGACTCTTCCCGCGCCCCGGGCGCAGGCCGAGTTCGACGCCGGTCGGCTGCTGCTGGCCACCGGCGACCGGCGGACGGCCGAGCGGATGCTGCGATCGGCCGCGGCCGCATACCGCCGGCTCGGGGCCGGTCCGGCGCTGCGTCGCACGATCGCACTGCTCGACGGCCAGGACTCGTCGTCGGCACACTTCGAACGTCTCGAATCGTTGAGCGCCCGTGAACGCGAGGTCGCTCGACTCGCCGAGAGCGGCATGACGAACGCCGAGATCGCCCGGACCCTCTACCTCTCTGTGCCGACCGTGAACTTCCACATCCGCAACGTGCTCGCCAAACTGGGTCTCACCTCGCGCCGGGAACTGCGCACGGTGCTCCGCGCCGACGGCTGAGGTCGCGCCGACCGGCTGCAGCCGTTCGGCGAGGTCGCCGGGCTCAGGCGACGGGTTCGTACGTTTCGATGGCGATGATGCCCGAACTCGGGTTGCTCGTCGAGAGGTGCACGACCGAGAAACCGCCGGTGTCGAGATCGGCGGCGTCGCTCAAGTAGGCTCCGGGCATCGTACCGGTGGCCAGCGCGATCTCGCGCAGGATCTCGGGGAGCACCGGCCCGTGGCTGCAGAGCACGGCCGTCTTGCGCGAACGCACCCGTTTGCCGACGATGTCACGCACCAGTGCGCGGCCCTCCTCGTAGGCGTCTTGGCTGATGCCGGGCTCCCGTTTGGGCTTGATGCCGGTCGCCGCGGCCAGCGGGGCGACGGTGGCAACGCAGCGCACCGCGTCGCTGGTGACGATGCGGCGGGGGCTCCATGCCTCGATCGTGGGCGCATCCGTCGTCGCCTGTCTCACGCCGCGGTCGGTGAGCGGGCGGCTCGCGTCGTTGCCGTTCCAGTCGCCGCGGGGCGCGGCCTTGCCGTGGCGCAGGGCGATGAGGGCGAACGTGGAGGTGACACCCTCGTCGACGAGCTTCGCGAACGTCTCCAGGATCTCGACGTCGCGTTCGTAGGTGAGGTATCCGCGGGCCTTCTTCACCGTCACCCATTCGATGGCGGCGATCTCGCCGTTCGGCACGAATGTGGATTGGGCGATCGCGCGGTCGCTCACCTCGGCGGACCAATAGTGGACTATTTTGTCGCGCCCGCTCGCGAGCGGGTAGGTGGAGACACCGAGCGGAACCCCCAGTGCGACGCTGAGCCCGGTCTCCTCCTGGATCTCGCGCACCGCGGTCTGCGGCAGCGTCTCGCCCGGATCGACCTTGCCTTTGGGAATGGTGACATCGCCGTACTTGGCGCGGTGCACCACAAGGATGACGATCTTCTCGTCCACGACGCGCCAGCAGACGGCACCTGCGGCGTAAATGGCTGAGTTCACCGCCTCGAACCCGTGCGGGTCGAGCGCGGCCGGTGGCTGATCTGCTGCATGAGCCTATTCTGCAGGTCGTCGAGGGGGTGACCGTTCTCGTCGAGGTGGTGGCGCCGCCACTCGCCGGTCTCGTCGAGGATCCAGGCCGACGTGCCGTCGTCGAAGGCGCGATCGAAGAGCGCATCGAGCTCGGTGAGGTGGTCGGGGTCGGTCAGCCGCACCAGCGCCTCGACGCGGCGGTCGAGGTTGCGGTGCATCATGTCAGCGCTGCCGATGTAGACCTGCGGGTCGCCGTCGTTCACGAACGAGAACACTCGCGAGTGCTCGAGGTACCGGCCGAGGATGGACCGCACCCGGATGTTCGATGACAGGCCCGGCTCCCCTGGCCGCAGCCCGCAGATGCCGCGCACCCAGAGGTCGACGGGCACGCCGGCCTCGCTGGCACGGTAGAGCGCGTCGATGATCGCCTCGTCGACGATCGAGTTCAGTTTGATCCGGATGCCGGACGGCTTGCCGGCCGCGGCGTTAGCGGTCTCGGTCTGGATGCGTTTGAGCAGCCCTTTGCGCAGGTGCAACGGGGCGACGAGCAGTCGCTTGAACTTCTTCTCGATGGCGTAGCCGGAGAGCTCGTTGAACAGGCGGGTCAGGTCTTTGCCGACCTGGTCGTCGGCGGTGAGCAGCCCGAGATCTTCGTAGATGCGCGATGTCTTGGGGTTGTAGTTGCCTGTGCCGATGTGGCTGTAATGCTTGAGCACGCCCTTCTCCTGACGCACCACGAGCGCGAGCTTGCAGTGGGTCTTGAGCCCGACGAGCCCGTAGACGACGTGCACGCCCGCCTTCTCGAGCTTGCGGGCCCAGGAGATATTGTTCTGCTCGTCGAAGCGGGCCTTGATCTCGACCAGGGCGAGCACCTGTTTGCCCGACTCGGCGGCGTCGATCAGGGCTTCGACGATCGGACTGTCGCCGGAGGTGCGGTAGAGGGTCTGCTTGATGGCGAGCACATGCGGGTCGGCTGCGGCCTGCTCCAGGAACGCCTGCACACTCGTCGCGAAGGACTCGTACGGGTGGTGCAGCAGGATGTCCTGCCGAGCGACGGCGGCGAAGATGTCGGGCTTCGCGTTCGGTTCGCTCGGCATGAGCTGCGCCGCCGTGGTCGGCACGTGGTTGGGGTAGTGCAGATCGGGTCGGTCGATCTTGGCGATGTCGAACAGCCCACCGAGGTCGAGCGGCGAGGGAAGCCGGTAGACCTCCTGTTGGGTCACATCCAGCTCGCGCACCAGCAGCCCGAGGGTCACATCGTCCATGTCGTCGGTGACCTCGAGCCGGATGGGCGGGCCGAACCGGCGCCGCAGCAGCTCTCGTTCGAGGGCCTGGATGAGGTTCTCTGTCTCGTCTTCGTCGACCTCGACGTCTTCATTGCGCGTCACTCGGAACACGTGGTGGTCGAGGATCTCCATGCCGGGGAAGAGATCACCGAGGTGGTTCGCGATGAGGTCTTCCAACGGAATGAACCGCATCTGGTCGACCGTCTCGCGCTGATCGACCCGCACGAAACGCGGCAGCATCTGCGGCACTTTGAGGCGGGCGAACTGCTCTTTGCCGGTGCGCGAGTTGCGCACCCGCACCGACAGGTTGAGCGACAGGCCCGAGATGTAGGGGAACGGATGCGCCGGGTCGACGGCGAGCGGCATGAGCACGGGGAAGATCTGCAGCGAGAAGACTTCGCGCATCTGCGCCCGGTCGGCCTCGTCGAGCTCGTTCCAGCTCGCCACCGTGATTCCGGCGGCCTCGAGCGCGGGGAGCACCTGGTCGCGGTAGACGGCGGCGTGGCGGGTCTGCAGTTCGAGGGCCTTCGCCGAGATGTCGGCGAGCACATCCACCGGCGCCCGGCCCACGTTGGTGGGCACCGCGAGGCCGGTCAGGATGCGGCGTTTGAGACCGGCGACCCGCACCATGAAGAACTCGTCGAGGTTGGTGGCGAAGATCGCGAGGAAGTTGGCTCGCTCCAGCACCGGAAGATCGGGGTCTTCGGCGAGTTCGAGCACCCGCTGGTTGAACGCCAGCCAGCTGAGCTCGCGGTCGAGGTACCGATCGTCCGGCAGGGTCGGGTCGGGCTCGTAGACGAACGGCGCGAAGTCGTCGTCGAAGTCGCCGCCGAAGCTGCCGCCCAGCCCGTTGTCCAAAAGGATGTTCTCGCCGTCCATCCCAACATCATCGCACCCGCGACCCGGGCTCTGTACCGCCGCGGGTTAACTGTGGATAAACGGATCGCCCGGATCGCTCGCGCGCCGGTACTGCACATCGATCGTCTGTTCCTGGAAGCCGAGTGCTCGGAACAGGTGCACGGCCGGCTCATTGTCGGCTTCCACCGACAGTCCGGCGACGGTGCAGCCTCGCTCCACCAATCGTGCGAGAGCCGCCCGCAGCAGTTGCCGGCCCAGCCCACGGTCGGTGAGGGCGGCGTCGACGCCGAGCACGTAGAGCGCGCCCTCGGTCGCCCCCGGCTCGATCTTCACCCAGCCGTACCCGACGAGGCGACCGGATGCGTCGCGAAGCAGCAGCGCATCCCCGGCGTCGAACCACGGTTCGGCCTGCCGGGCGTGCAGATCGTCGACGGTGAGACGACCCTGCTCCGGATGCGTGTCGAAGATGCGGGCATTGAGGTCGACCCACTCCTGCTCGTCGCCGGGCCGCATCGGCCCGAGGGAGAAACCGTCGGGGAGGGTATCCGTGCCGGGGCGGGTCATGCCCTCGTCGAGTGTCGCCGCCAGGTGGATGAGGGCGCGCACGGGGGTGAACCCGTGCCGCTCGGCGAGCAGTTTCGCCGCCGGATGGTCGCCGTTCGACCACGCGGTCAGGGTGCCCCGGGCGGTGGCGAGCAGACCGCGGGCGGCGAGCTCGCCATAGCCTTTGCCCCGGAACAGGGGGTCGATCACGAAGTCCAGTTCGCCGCGCCCCAGGATGGCCGCGCCGACCGGGCGCACGAGCGCCGCCGCCGATTCACCGGGCCAGAGTGTGACGATGATCGGCGAGCGACGACCGGACTCCACATCGAGACGGGCCTGTTCGTTGAAAGGGTCGTGCCCGTCCACGTCGATCGCAGCGGCGGCGACATCGAAGAACGCCTCACGCTGCCACGGATCGTCGAAATCAGGGACGGAGAGGCGCAGGGAGTCGCTCATTGTCCTCTTCGTACACGTTGAAGCGGTAGCCGACGTTGCGGACGGTGCCGATCAGCGACTCCAGGTCGCCCAATTTGGCCCGCAGACGGCGAACGTGCACGTCGACGGTGCGCGTGCCGCCGAAGTAGTCGTAGCCCCAGACCTCGCTGAGCAGTTGCTCGCGGGTGAACACCCGGGACGGATGCGTGGCGAAGAAGCGCAGCAGTTCGAACTCCTTGAACGTGAGGTCGAGCTGTCGCCCGTGGGCCTTCGCCGAGTAGCTCGCCTCGTCGATGGTCACCCCCGACGCCTGGATCTTCGTCTGCGAGTGCTCCTGCGCCTGCCGGCCGATGGCGAGCCGGATACGGGCATCCACCTCGGCAGGGCCGGCCGTTTCGAGCAGGACATCGTTCACGCCCCAATCGGCGCTGACCGCCGTGAGCCCGCCCTCGGTGAGGACGAGCAGAAGAGGAACGGTGACACCGGTGGTGGTGAGGATCTTGCACAGCGATTTGGCGCTGGCCAGGTCGCGACGCGCATCCACGAAGATCAGATCGCAGCTCGGCGCGTTGACGAGCGCGGCCGGCTCGGCGGGGATCTGACGCGTTCGATGGCTGAGCAAGGCCAGGGCCGGCAGCACCTCCGCGTCTGGCGCAGAGGTGAGAATCAACAACTGCGCCACTCAAGCCTCCTGAACGTGCTGTTCGGCAATGCTACCGGAAATGCATTCGTCGCCATTCCCCGGTCGGTCGAGGCACAATGGAGGGGTGAGCGACACGACACCCGCCCCGGACGACGTCCCGGGCTCTCCCGCGCGGCCCGCTACGGCAGTGTCGCTGCCATTTGGGTGCTCGCGCTGGTGCTCGCGATCGTGATCGCGGCAGTGTCGGAGCGGGCGCAAGACGCCTCATGGATTTCGCTGGCCCTCGCCGCTTGCGTCATCGTCGGGCTGATCGCACAACTGGCCACCCAGCGCAAAGAGGGCTTCGTCAACCGGCTGGCGGCGAGCGTCTCGGGTGCGTTCGTGATCCTGGGGGTCACCGCCGGCATCCTCGCCCTCGTCGCGGCAGCGCGCTGAGGCCTACGGAGTAGTTAGACTCGACTCATGCTGGTTGCCCTCGAACTCTTCTTCGTCGGACTCCTCGGTCTGGCCTCCCTCGCCATCGCCGGGGTCTCCGTGGTCGTCGTCTACAACCTCTTCCGAGGGCAGCGCTAAGCGCGAGTGCCGTTCGCGCGGGCACTCCTCAAGAGAACGGAAGCGCCGTGATCGAGATCCCCACCGACCTTCCGGCCGAACTCGTGCCGCTCTCCTGGCTCCTCGGGGTCTGGGAGGGCACAGGCGTGATCGACTACGCCGTCGGTGACGACCACACCCAGCAGGAGTTCGGGCAGCGCGTGAGCTTCAGCCACGACGGACTGCCCTACCTCAACTACACCTCGTTCACCTGGCTGCTCGACGAGAAGCAGACGCCGCTCGCCGCCGAGACCGGCTACTGGCGGCTCAGTCGCAAACTGATCGAGGGCGACACCGGCCCTGGGATGCTGCCGGGCGCAGGCGCCCAGCCGTTCACGACGGCCCAATCGGTCGAGGCCCTGCGCAACTCGCACGGTGCGTTCGACCTCGACGTCTCGATCGTGCACCCCGACGGCGTGAGCGAGCTCTACCTCGGGCAGGTGGCGGGCCCGCGCATCGATCTGGCGACGGATGCGGTGGTCCGCACCGCGGGAGCAAAAGAGTACACCGCCGCCACCCGCCTGTACGGCCTCGTTGAGAACCACCTGCTCTGGGCCTGGGACATCGCGGCTCTCGGCCAGGAGCTTCGCACGCACGCCTCCGCCCGCCTCGCGAAAGCCGATTGATGACCTCCCCGTTCCTGACCCTGCCCGGTGCCGTCGGCGCCGAGGCGCTCGCCGGCGCTCTCGCATCCGCTGACCATGACGTTCCGGCCCATTACGGCAATCCGCTGGGGGAACAGCGCGCGCTCGCCGAAGGGCGGGCGATCGTCGACCTCTCCGACCGGTCGGTGCTCAGCGTCACCGGGCCGGACAGGCTCAGCTGGCTCAACTCCCTCACCAGCCAGAGTCTGACCGGGCTGCGGCCGGGGGAGTCCACCGAGACCCTGCTGCTCGACGTGACCGGTCGTCTCGAGTACGCGGCCCGCGTTGTGGACGACGGCGAGACGGTCTGGCTCCTGCTCGAACGGGACGAAGCGCCCGGCCTGCTCGCCTGGCTCGAACGGATGCGCTTCATGCTGCGGGTCGAACTCGCCGACCGCACCGCCGACCTCGCCACCATCGGAACGCTCGGCGACCCGGCGCTGCCGATCGCCGCGCCCGCCGGCGTGCCCCTCATCTGGCACGACCCTTGGCACGCGGTCTCCCCGGGCGGCCACCAATATGCGCAGGGGGAGCATCCGGGCGCGGAGTGGTCGTGGAGTGAACGACTCGTGCCGAGGGAAGCGCTGCCTTCGCTCGTCGGCCGCGTCACCGCAGGCGAGTTCCCCGTTGCGGGAGTGCTCGCCGTCGAAGCGCTCCGCATCGCGGCCTGGCGGCCCCGATTCGCCACCGAGGTGGACGAGAAGACGATCCCGCACGAGCTCGACTGGCTCCGCACCGCCGTGCACCTCAGCAAAGGGTGCTATCGCGGGCAGGAGACCGTGGCGAAGGTGCACAACCTGGGGCATCCGCCGCGCCGCCTCGTGATGCTCCACCTGGACGGGTCGGAGGGCGCGCATCCCGTGCGTGGCGCCGTCGTCTCGCTCGAGGGCCGCGAGGTCGGCCTCGTCACCTCGAGCGCATTGCACTACGAACTCGGTCCGATCGCGCTCGCGGTCGTGAAGCGCTCCACCGACCCGGCGGCGATCCTCTCCGTCGACGCCGACGGCACTGCGGTGTCGGCCGCTCAGGAGATCGTCGTTCCACCGGAGGCCGGCGCCGAGGCCAATGTGCCGCGCCTGCCGCGCCTCGGCGCCGTGCGCCGCTGAGACCTCGCGGGGCTACCAGCTGAAGTCGGTGGGGGCGACGGCCGGCCAGGCGACGGAGAGCTCGCCGAGCCGCCAGCGCGAGCGCCCGCCGCGCACCGGCCAGCCGGCGTCGCGGAGGCCCTGAGCCACAGCGATCCACCGCTGTGAAGGGCCGTAGGCGGCAAGAGGGGCGTGGATGCGCCACAACCGATCGAGCTCCAGCATCAGCTCGTGCACGGGCTCGCCCGGCACATTGCGGTGGATGAGAACCTTCGGCAGCCGCTCGGCCACGATCGAGGGGGATTCGAGCTCGCTGAGGCGCAGTGAGACCGTGAGGCTGCGAGGGCCGTCGGCCACCACATCGACCCAGCTGGAGACGCGGCCGATCTCGTCGCACGTGCCCTCCACCAGCACACCCCCGGGCTGCAGACGGGCGACCAGACGCCGCCACGACGGAACGACCTGCGCCTCGTCGTACTGCCGCAGCACATTGAGCGCCCGGATGACCGCGGCGAGGCGCCCGCTCGGCAACGGCACCTCGAACCCGCCGAGCGCGAAGCCGATGCGGGCGTCGGCGGCGAACGCGGTGCCGCCGGCGCGCACGGATGCGAGCTGGTCGAGCGCGGTGCGCACCCGGCCTGGCTCGATCTCGAGGCCGAGCACCTCCGCATCCGGTCGTGCCTTCGCCAAGCGGCGGTGCAGCTCGAACGCGGTGACGCCGCTGGCGCCGTACCCCAGGTCGACGACGAGCGGATCGTCGGTTCGGCGCAGCTCCGGCAGGGTCGCGATCCAGCGGTCGACGCGGCGCAGCCGATTGGTGTTCGTCGTCCCCCGGGTGACGGAGCCGATGATGCCTCGCGAAGCCATTCGGCAATTCTGCCAAATTCCCTGCCCGGCCCGAGCCCCGATAGATTAGGAGCATGTCCGCGCCTTACACTCTGATCCTCCTCCGCCACGGCAACAGTGTGTGGAACCAGCAGAACCTGTTCACCGGCTGGGTCGATGTCCGACTCAGCGAGCAGGGCGTCGCCGAAGCGAAACGGGCGGGTGAACTGCTCGCCGACTCCGGCCTGCACCCCGATGTGCTGTACACCTCGGTGCTCACCCGTGCCATCCAGACTGCGAACCTCGCCCTCGAAGTGGCCGACCGGCTCTGGATCGACGTCAAGCGTTCGTGGCGGCTCAATGAGCGGCACTACGGCGCGCTGCAGGGGCTCGACAAGGCCGAGACGCTGGAGAAGTACGGCCCGGAGCAGTTCCAGCTGTGGCGTCGCTCGTTCGACGTTCCGCCGCCGGTGCTCGACGACGACAGCGAGTGGTCGCAGGCGCACGACCCGCGCTACGCCGGCCTCGGCGCCGACCTGCCGCGCACGGAGTGCCTCAAAGACGTGATCGACCGGATGCTGCCCTTCTGGGAGTCCGACATCACCGGTGACCTCGCGGCCGGCAAGACCGTGCTGGTCACCGCGCACGGCAACTCGCTGCGCGCTCTGGTCAAGCACCTCGACGGCATCTCGGATGACGACATCGCCGAACTGAACATCCCCACCGGTATCCCGCTGGTCTACCGACTTGACGAGAACTTCAAGCCGCTCGACCCGGCGGCCTACCTCGACCCGGAGGCCGCAGCCGCCGGCGCCGCCGCCGTCGCCGCCCAGGGCAAGAAATAGCCCCCGCCCCCACCCCACCCCACCGAGCCCCCACCCCTCACCCCTCACCCGACCCCCGCCGAGTGCGCACGAAGTCCGCTCAAAACAGTCGAGTCCACGGATAATCCGTGGACTCGACTGTTTTGTGGAGGGGGAGGAGGGGGTTAGGAAGCTAGGGGTTCGGGGGCCCAGTCTCCGGTGCCGAGGTACTGGACCTTTTTGGCGATGGAGACGGCGTGGTCGGCGAAACGCTCGTGGTAGCGCGAGGCGAGGGTCGCGTCGACGGTGTCGACGGCCTCGCCCTTCCAGGTCTCGCCGAGCACTTTGTCGAAGACGCTCACGTGCAGCTTGTCGATTTCGTCGTCTTCGTTGCGGATCTCTTCGGCGAGGTTGAGGTCCTCCGTGCGCAACAGCTCGGCCAGCTTGGTGGCGATCAGCACGTCGAGGCGCCCCATCTCGGCGAAGGTCGAGCGAAGGCTCTTCGGAACGACCTTGTCGGGGAAGCGGTAGCGGGCGAGCTGGGCGATGTGCTCGGCCATGTCACCCATCCGCTCGAGCGAGGCGCTGATGCGCAGCGCGCTCACCACGATGCGCAGGTCGCGGGCGACCGGCTGCTGGCGGGCGAGGATCTGGATCGACAACTCGTCGAGCAGCACGGTGAGCTCGTCGATCTTGTTGTCGTTGGCGATGACCTCTTCGGCGAGGCTGACATCGGATTTGGTGAACGCCTGCGTCGCATTCTGGATGGAGATGACGACGAGTTCGGCGATCTCGACGAGTCGATCCTGAACTTCACGCAGCTCCTGCTGGAATACTTCGCGCATGGGGTTTGGTCCTTCCTGGCGTGCGCACGCACGCGGGATGCGAGGCCTCTTGGCCTCGCTCAGCATGTTCCCTTCGCCAGGTTAACGGTTGGTGCCCGCAGCCTGAACACTGTCTAAAGTACCCGCGAAACCGCGCGGCTCTGCGCAGCGCGCGTCGATTCCGGCTGTTCACCATGCGTACTCTTGGAATCATGGACTCCACCTGGTTGGTGCTGCTGTCGCTGGCACTGGGCCTCTTGGTCGGCGCCGGGTTCGTCTGGCTGCTGCACATCGCCGCGCGCCGGGGCGATCACGCCGTGCAGGTCGTGAGCCCCACCGTGCCCGACGGTGTCGATCAGGTGCTGGATGCGCTGGAGTCGGCCGGCGTCGTCATCGATCCGTCGAACAATGTGATCAAGGCCTCGCCCGGGGCGCACGCGATCGGCCTCGTCTGGAACGGCGCCCTCGTGCATCCCCACCTCGTCGAGCTGGTGGATCGGGTGCGCCGCACGGGAGATCCGGTCACCGAAGACTGCGAACTCGCCCGCGGGCCGTTCGGCGACGCGAGCATCTACCTCAGTGTGCGCGTCGCCCGTCTCGGGTCGCGCTACATCCTGCTGCTGGCGGAGGACCGCACGGAGTCGTTCCGGCTGGAGACCGTGCGGCGGGATTTCGTGGCCAACATCAGTCACGAGCTGAAGACGCCGATCGGTGCGGTCGGGCTGCTCGCCGAGGCGCTCGACGGCGCCTCCGACGACCCGGATCAGGTGCGGCGGTTCGCTCATCGCCTCACCGAGGAGGCGCAGCGCCTCGCCCGCATCACGCAAGACATCATCGAGCTCAGCCGGCTGCAGGCGGCGGATGCGCTCAGCCACCCCGAACGCATCTCGGCGAACAAGGTGGTCACGGCCGCCCTCGACCAGAACCGGGTCGCTGCCGAGTCCCGTCACATCGAGCTCGCGATGCGCGGTGACAAATCCGCAGAAGTCATCGGCGACGAATCGCTGCTCGTCACCGCGGTGCACAACCTCGTCTCCAACGCCATCCAATACTCGCCCGATGACTCGCGCGTGGGCATCGGGGTGCGGTTGATCGACGGTGTCGTCGAGATCGCGATCACCGATCAGGGGGAGGGGATCCCCGAAGACGACCTCGACCGGGTCTTCGAACGGTTCTTCCGGGTGGACCAGGCCCGTTCCCGCCACACCGGAGGCACTGGTCTCGGCCTCTCGATCGTCAAGCACGCCGTGCAGAATCACGGCGGTGAGGTGCGCGTCTGGTCTCAGCCGGGCCGCGGCTCCACTTTCACCATCCGGCTTCCTGAAGCCGCGACCGTCGCCCGCCCCCTGTTAGGAGAAACCACGTGACATCCATCCTGCTCGTCGAGGATGAGGCCGCCCTCAGCGAGCCGCTTGCCTACCTGCTGAAACGCGAAGGCTACGAAGTGACCGTTGCCGAGGACGGTCCGACCGCGCTCGCCGAGTTCGACAAGGGCGGTGTCGACCTCGTGCTGCTCGACCTGATGCTGCCCGGCGTCCCCGGAACCGAGGTGTGCCGGGAGATCCGCACACGCTCGTCCATTCCGATCATCATGCTCACCGCCAAGGATTCCGAGGTGGACATCGTGGTCGGGTTGGAGCTCGGCGCTGACGACTATGTGACCAAGCCGTACTCGTCGCGGGAGCTGCTGGCGCGCATCCGGGCCGTGATGCGCCGCCGCGTGGAGGCAGACGACACCGAGGATGACGGCATCCTGGAGGCGGGCACGGTGCGGATGGACGTCGACCGGCACACGGTCGCGGTCAACGGCGGCGAGATCTCCATGCCCTTGAAGGAATTCGAGCTGCTCGAACTGCTGCTGCGCAATGCCGGACGAGTGCTCACCCGCGGTCAGCTGATCGACCGGGTGTGGGGCAGCGATTACTTCGGCGACACGAAGACACTGGATGTGCACATCAAGCGCATCCGGTCACGGATCGAGGAGAGCCCCTCCGATCCGACGATGCTCGTCACCGTGCGCGGTCTCGGATACCGGTTCAACGCCTGACCGGATCGTGGCCTGCGGACGCGAAGAGGGGCGGCTCCGATCGGAGCCGCCCCTCTTCGCGTCGAGCCGGGTCTTTCGGCTACTTGGCGGCCGGGAGGATCTCCGGCGGGACAAGATTCTTGTACTCGGCCAGCTGACCGTCGAGCACGGGAACGCTCAGGTTGACCCCGGTGTAGTCGGCGTACTGGAAGTAGACCGAGAACAGGCTTCCGGGAAGGGCGCTGAAGTTCGGGAGAAGCACGGTGTTCTCGGTGGATTTGGGGTGCTCACCCAGCTGGAGCACCTGACCGGGCTTCACGGTGACGTACTGCGTGCTGGTCGGGTCGCCACCGGCCTCGATACCCAGTCGGTGGCTCTTCGAGTCGTTGTTGACCAGAGTGACGACGAGGTTGCCGACGGTTCCGTTCTTGGCATTCGTGATGATCATCGCGTTGCGGACGTCGATCTGGCCGACGTTGCCGCTCACGCCGTCACTCGCGTCGTAGTGCTTCGTGGTGGCCTGTGGGGCGATGAAACCGCAGCCGGCGGTTCCGAACGCGACCGCCAGGGCAAGGACGACGGACCCCACGACACGAGCTTTCACTGAATGACCCTCCAGATCGTTCCGCTCGGCCGGATCCGGCCGTGAGAAGAAGCGGAATGCGCTTCGAGTTTAGCGTATTCGCGTGAGGGTCCCCGCGCGTGAGAGCGAACCTTAGCACCATCTGGCTGTGGTATCCTAGAGGTTGCTGAAGGGACATCAATCTATGCTTTTCGAGGTTGGCGAAACCGTCGTTTACCCACATCACGGGGCCGCAACGATCACCGAAGTCAAAAAGAGAATCATCAAGGGTGAAGAGAAGCTGTACCTCAAGCTCAACGTGACTCAGGGCGATCTCACCATCGAGGTTCCCGCCGAGAACGTCGACCTGGTCGGCGTTCGTGACGTGATCGGCAAGGAGGGTCTCGATCGCGTCTTCGAGGTGCTGCGCGCCCCCTTCACCGAGGAGCCCACCAACTGGTCCCGCCGATACAAGGCGAACCTCGAGAAACTCGCCTCCGGCGATGTGATCAAGGTGTCTGAGGTCGTGCGCGACCTGTGGCGTCGAGACCAAGACCGCGGACTCTCCGCCGGTGAGAAGCGCATGCTTGCGAAGGCACGCCAGATCCTCATCTCGGAGCTGGCCCTGGCAGAGAAGACCGACGACGAGAAGGCTTCGAGCCTGCTCGACGAGGTGCTCGCCTCCTGATCCCGTACCCTCGTGGCATGACGCAAAACGGTGTGCCACGAGTGTCGGTGATCGTCGTCGCCGCGGGTAGCGGAACGCGATTGGGCGCCGATGTGCCGAAGGCTTTCGCGCGCCTCGGCGGCTCCACCCTCGTGGAGCGCTCTGTGCATGCCGTCGCCGGTATGAGCGAGGCCGTGCAGCTGATCGTCGTCGCTCCGGCAGGGCTGGTCGACGATGCCCGCGCTCTCGCGGAGTCGGCGTTCGGCGCTCCCGTCTCCGTCGTCGCAGGCGGGTCCTCCCGGCAGCGTTCGGTCGCGAACGGCCTGGCCGAGCTGGCCGCCTCTGCGGAGGTCGTGCTGGTGCACGACGCTGCCCGTGCTCTGACACCGAGCACGCTCTTCGACTCCGTCGTGCGCGAAGTGGATGCGCGGGGCCACGGTGTGATTCCCGGCCTCCCGGTGAGCGACACCATCAAACGCGTCGGCGAAGCCGGTGACATCCACGAGACCGTCGACCGTTCGGTGCTCGCCGCGGTGCAGACCCCGCAAGGCTTCCCGCGAACGGATCTGGTCGCCGCCTACGCCGCCGCCTCCTCCGACGAGACCGACGATGCCGGTCTCGTGACCGCGCTCGGCCTCCCCGTCTCCGTCGTGGCCGGCAACGAACTGGCGTTCAAAGTGACCACCCCCGCCGACCTGCGCCGCGCCGAAGACGCGCTCGGAGCATCCGCCACCCCACTCCCGCGGATCGGCGTCGGCACCGACACGCACGGCTTCGACCCTGCGGCCGAGCTCTGGCTCGCCGGCCTCCACTGGCCGGGCGAGTCCGGCCTCGCCGGGCACAGCGACGGCGATGCGGTCGCGCACGCGATCACAGACGCCCTGCTCTCGGCCTGCGGGCTCGGCGACATCGGTGGCGTGTTCGGCACCAGTGACCCCCGCTTCGACGGCGCCCACGGCGAGGTGTTCCTCGCGGAGACCCGCCGGCTCGTGGAGGCGGCCGGGTTCCGCATCGGGAACGTGTCGGTGCAGATCGTCGGGAACCGACCCACATTCGCCCCGCGGCGGGGTGAGGCCGAGACGCGGCTCACGCGGCTCCTGGGCGCACCGGTCGCCATCAGCGCGACGACGACGGACGGGCTCGGGTTCACCGGGCGGGGCGAAGGCATCGCGGCCATCGCCACGGCGATCGTCGTGCAGCAGTCGCGGACCGTAGGCTAGGCAGCGTGACTGTGCGACTCTACGACTCGAAGGCCGGTGCCCTTCGCGACTTCATCCCGCTGCGCGACGGCGAAGTGGGAATGTACGTCTGCGGACCGACGGTGCAGTCGTCGCCGCACATCGGCCACCTGCGCTCGGCCCTCGTCTACGATCAGCTGCGACGCTGGCTGAGCTACCGCGGCAACAACGTCACGCTGGTGCGCAACGTCACAGACATCGACGACAAGATCCTCGTGAACGCCGCTGCTGCCCAGGCAGAGGGGAGCTCGGAGCAGTGGTGGGCTCTCGCCTACCGGTTCGAACTCGAGTTCACCGCGGCATACACAGCGCTGGGCGTGCAACCGCCCACCTACGAGCCGCGCGCCACCGCGAGCATCCCGCAGATGCAGGAGCTGATCGCCCGGCTGATCGAGCGAGGGCATGCCTATGCGGCCGCCGATGGCACGGGCGATGTGTACTTCGATGTGAAGAGCTGGCCCGCCTACGGAGAGCTCACCCGCCAGAGCATCGACAATATGGAGGCCGCGGCCGACGCAGACCCGCGCGCCAAACGCGACCCGCGCGACTTCGCCCTCTGGAAAGGGCGCAAGAGCGATGAGCCCGAATCGGCCGCCTTCCCGTCGCCCTGGGGCGATGGTCGACCGGGCTGGCACATCGAATGCTCCGCCATGGCGCGCCGCTACCTCGGCGACGGGTTCGACATCCACGGCGGCGGACTCGACCTGCGCTTCCCCCATCACGAGAACGAGCTCGCCCAGTCCACCGCGGCGGGGGATCCGTTCGCCACCTATTGGGTGCACAACGGGTTGGTGAACGTCAACGGTCAGAAGATGAGCAAGTCGCTCGGCAACTCGGTGTACGCGGCCGACCTCCTCGGAGCGGCGAGGCCGCTCGTCGTGCGCTACTACCTGGGGTCGGCGCACTACCGCTCGACGATCGACTTCCACGACGGCTCGCTTACCGAAGCCGACGCCGCCCTCGACCGCATCGCCGGATTCTTCGAACGGGTCGACCGACGGCTGTCGGCCACCCGTTTCGCCGGGAGCGGCGTGGAAGTCGTGCCCGACGCGTTCGCGGCGGCCATGGACGACGATCTCGCCGTCCCGCAGGCGCTCGCCGTGCTGCACGACACCGTACGCACAGGAAACGCCGCACTCGATGCGGAAGACTTGGAGGCTGCGGCTGTCGCGCGCGGGAACGCGCTCGCGATGACCGAAGTCCTCGGCATCAACCCGCTCTCCCCGCAGTGGAGCGCATCCGGCTCCTCCGCATCCGACACTGCGCTCGGAAAGCTCGTCGAACGGCTCCTCGCCGACCGGCAAGCCGCACGGGCCGCCCGCGATTTCGGCGCCGCCGACCGCATCCGCGACGAACTGACCAGCGCGGGGATCACCATCGAAGACTCCCAGACGGGGTCGCATTGGAGTATTGAACAGTGAAGAACACGGGTGGAAAGCCCCGCGCCGGCGCGGTGCGCAAGAGTCGTAAGGGTCCGCAGGTCGGGTCGGGTGGGCAGGGCCGTCAGGCCCTGGAAGGCAAGAAGCCGACCCCGAAGGCCGAAGACCGGCCGTATCACCCCGCGGGCAAGGCCAAGGCGGCGCGCGAGCGTTACGTGGCCGCCGGTGGCAAAGGCAAGCAGGGTCAGTCGCGTGACGGGTACGTCGGCCGCAACCGTGCCGGCGGCGACGCCGGACGCGGTGGCTCCGGTGCCTCGCGCCGACCGAAGAGCGGTGACGAAGCGGAGATCGTGACCGGCCGCAACTCGGTCGTGGAGGCGCTGCGGGCGAAGATCCCTGCGAGCACGCTCTACATCGCCGCCCGCGTGGAGATGGACGACCGGGTCAAAGAGATCCTGTCGCTCGCGACCGGTCGTGGCCTTCCCATCCTCGAAGTGATGCGCCCGGAGCTGGACCGCCTGGCCGGACGGGATTCCGTGCACCAGGGGATCGCGCTCAAGGTGCCGCCGTACGAGTACGCGCATCCGATCGACCTGCTCGAGACCACGATCTCCAAGGGTCAGACCCCGCTGTTCGTCGCGCTCGACGGCATCACCGACCCGCGCAACCTCGGGGCGATCATCCGCTCGACCGCCGCATTCGGCGGGCAGGGTGTGATCATCCCGCAGCGTCGCTCGGTCGGCATGACGGCCTCCGCATGGAAGACGTCCGCCGGCGCCGCGGCCCGCACCCCCGTCGCGATGGCGGCCAACCTCACGCAGACGCTGAAGGCCTTCAAGGAGGCCGGGGTGTTCGTGCTCGGTCTCGACGGCGGCGGCGACGTCTCGCTTCCCGGTCTGTCGTTCGCCGACCGTCCGGTCATCCTCGTCGTGGGCAGCGAAGGCAAGGGCCTCTCACGGCTCGTCACCGACACCTGCGACGCGGTGATCTCGATCCCGATCACCGCGACGACCGAGTCGCTCAACGCGGGAATCGCCACCAGCGTCGCGCTCTACGAGATCTCCAAACTGCGCGCCGAGAAGTAGCCCCACGAAACCGGCCGGATGCGCCCCATCCTCGCGGAATGGGGCGCATCCGGCCGGTTTCGCGTGCTCAGACTTTCGCGTGCTCAGACTTTAGCGCGCCAGTCGGTGTCGTCGTCGTCGGCCGTCGAGGGCGTGATGATCGGGATGCCGATGGTCTCGGTGAGTGGCTCGATCACGGTGGCCTCGTCGCGGCGATGCCGCAGGATGTCGTTGATGTACGAGGTGAGGGCCTCGGCGAGCGGAACATCCCGGTCTTCGTTCTGCGACATGAACCAGCGGTGCTCGAGAAGCTGATGGAACACTTCGGCAGGCTCCAGCTTGCCTTTGAGCTCGGCCGGGATCGCGCGGACCACCGGCTCGAACACCCGCAGCAGCCACTCGTGGGCGGCCGCCTCCTCGTCCAGCCCGCGCTTGCCGAGGGTGGCCGAGTAGGAGTCGAGGTCGTTCAACAGTCGGCGGGCCTGGTTCTCGCCGGTATCGAGCCCAGTGAGGCGCAACAAGCGGCGCTGGTGGTGGCCCGCATCCACCACCTTCGGCTGGATGCGCACGGTCGTGCCCTCGTCGGACGTCTTGATCGCGAGCTCCTCGATGTCGAAACCGAGCTCGTTCAGGCGGTCGACCCGACGGCTGATGCGCCAACGCTCCGACGACGAGAACACCTCGCTGCTGGTGAGTTCCTTCCAGAGTGACCGGTAGGCCGCGACGATTCCGTTGGAGACCTTGATCGGGTCGAGCTCCTCATCGACCCGGCCGCCGGCCTCCAGGTCCATCAACTCGCCGGCGATGTTCACCCGCGCGATCTCGAGGTCGTTCTCGCGCTGACCATTGGAGAGGCCGCCGTCGTAGAGCTGGCCGGTCTCCGCATCCACGAGGTAGGCGGCGAAAGCGCCCGCGTCGCGGCGGAAGAGCGTGTTCGAGAGCGAGACGTCGCCCCAGAAGAATCCGACGATGTGCAGGCGCACCAGTAGCACCGCGAGCGCGTCCACGAGGCGGGTCGCGGTGTCGGGCCGCAACGTCTGGGAGAACAGCGCGCGGTAGGGGAGGGAGAACTTGAGGTGTCGGGTGACGAGGGCGGCCTTCAACGGCGTCCCATCCTCATCGGTGCGGTTGTTGACGACGGCGACCGGGTCGACGCAGGGGATGTCGAGGCGCTGCAGGGTGCGCAGCATGTCGTATTCGCGCTTGGCCATCTCGGCCGTGGTCTCTTTGATGGCGATGACATAGCCGGAGAGGTTCGCGAACCGCACGAGGTGGCGCGAGATCCCCTTCGGCAGGATCGCGATGTGCTCGTTCGACCACTCGTCGAGAGGGATGTTCCACGGGAGGTCGAGGAGGGCGGGATCGACGGTCGCCGCGGTGATGTTGAGGGAGCCGGCCATGAAGAAAACCTATCGGATCTGCGTAAATGCACAGTGCCGCAGTCCGGTGACGGACTGCGGCACTGTGTGGAACGGGTGCTCGACTGCTTAGTCGACGACCGCGCCGCCGAGGCGCTCGCCGTTCTCGGCGTGGAACGCGTGAACGTGGCCCGGCTTCGGGGTGATGAAGACCGTGTCGCCCGCGTTGGGGTGCATACGACCGTCGACGCGGCCGACGATGTCGGTGCGCTTGCCGTTGATCTCGGAGTGGCCGTACAGGTAGCCGTCGGCGCCGAGCTCCTCGACGAGGTCGACGGTGACCTTGAGGCCCGCGCCCTCGGTGGTGGAGACGACGACGTCCTCCGGACGCACACCGATGGTGACCGAGGGGCCGGCGTTCGCGATCACGTCGCGCTCGATCGGGACGACCGTGGTGCCGAACTGCACGCCGCCATCGACGACGTCGGCCGAGAACAGGTTCATGGCCGGGCTGCCGATGAAGCCGGCGACGAACACGTTGTTGGGCTGAGCGTAGAGGTCGCGCGGGGTGCCGACCTGCTGGAGCACGCCGTCTTTGAGGACCGCGATGCGGTCGCCCATGGTGAGGGCCTCGGTCTGGTCGTGGGTGACGTAGACCGTGGTGACGCCGAGGCGGCGGGTGAGCGAGGCGATCTGGGTGCGGGTCTGCACGCGGAGCTTGGCGTCGAGGTTCGACAGCGGCTCGTCCATGAGGAACACCTGAGGGCTACGGACGATGGCGCGGCCCATGGCGACGCGCTGACGCTGACCACCCGAGAGGGCCTTCGGCTTGCGGCCGAGGTACGGCTCCAGGTCGAGCAGCTTGGCGGCCTCGAGAACGCGGGAGGCGCGCTCGTCTTTGTTGACGCCGGCGATCTTGAGCGCGAAGCCCATGTTCTCGGCGACGGTCATGTGCGGGTACAGCGCGTAGTTCTGGAAGACCATCGCGATGTCGCGGTCCTTCGGCGGAACGTCGGTGACGTTGCGCTCGCCGATGAAGATGTTGCCGTCGTTGACCTCTTCGAGGCCGGCGAGCATACGCAGCGAGGTGGACTTTCCGCAGCCGGAAGGGCCGACCAGAACGAGGAATTCGCCATCGGCGATGTCGATGCTGAGCTCATCGACCGCGGGGCGGGTGGAACCCGGGTACAGACGGGTTGCCTTGTCAAACGTGACTGACGCCATTTCTTTCTTACTCCTTCACCGGCAGGTACGTGCCGGACGATCCGTTGTGATGGATGAAGCGGTGCTGTCGTCCTGGGGCGACGGCGACCACGACCCCATAGTATGGCATCGGCGACGAGGTCATGACCACGGTTCCCACCGCTCCCCCCGGTCTCGTTCAGGCTTCGTCTGGTTGATTCCCAGAAACGCGAAATAGGCTGTTGCGGTGCGTTCGCGCATCCGATCCGAGCCGCTCGCCCGAAGAACAACCGAGTGATACCCCGAAAGTGACATCCATGACCGACGGTCCCGAAGACAGCCGACCCGCCAACGAGCGACGTGCGGCGGCGCGGGAGAAGGCCAGGCAGCTGCGCACGACCCAGCAGCGCAAAGACCGGCGCAACCGAGCCTTCCTGCAGGGCGGCATCGTCGTCGGCGTTCTCGCGATCGTCGCTGTTGTCGCGGTCATCATCGTCACCGCCATCCGGCCCTCCGTGCCCGGTCCGGCCAATATGGCCAGCGACGGCATCGTGATCGGCACCGGGCTCAAGGCGCACGAGACGAAACCCCTCGCGGCGGATGCGTCGCCGATCCCGTCGACACCGGACCCGAGCGGCAGCGTCGTCACGATCCGGGTCTACGTCGACTATCTGTGCTCGCTGTGCGGTGACTTCCAGCGCACCAATGCGGACCAGCTCGAGCCCCTGATCAAGGATGGCGCCGTGACGGTCGAGGTACACCCGATCGCGGTGCTGACGAGCCATTCGGCGGGAACGCGTTACTCCCTGCGCGCGGCGAACGCGGCCGCCTGTGTGGCCAACTACGCTCCGAACAGTTTCTGGAAGTTCAACAACTCGCTTTTCGCCAAGCAGCCGGAGGAGGGCGGCCCCGGTCTCACCGATGCCCAGCTCAAGTCTCGCGCGGCGAGCGCCGGCGCCGGCCACACCTCCTCCATCGGCTCGTGCATCGACGACGGCACGTACAAGAGCTGGGTCACCCGGGCCAGCGATCTCGCGCTCACCGGGCCCATCCCCGACTCCAACGTGAAGAAGCTCACGATCGCGCCGCTGGTGCTTGTGAACGGCAAGTCGTACACGGGTTCGCTGCGCAGCGCCTCCGACTTCAAAGCATTCGTGCTGCAGGCGCAGGGCGACTCGTACTCCTCGACCTCGACGCCGTCGCCGTCTCCCTCCGCGGGCTGACGCGATCCCCTAAGATGGTCAGGCGAGACGGCCAGCCGTCTTGGCCGGCCTGGCGCAATTGGTAGCGCACCGCTCTTGTAAAGCGGGGGTTACGGGTTCGAGTCCCGTGGCCGGCTCTTCATACCCTCCGCACGGGGAGGGCGGCTATTCGACGAGTTTGCCGGCGACCGAGACGTCGCGCATCAGGGCGGCGATCTCGGCCGGGATCGGCGGGAGTTGTTCGCGGGTGATCCCGCTGGTCGGCGACCAGACCAGATTCACCTGCAGCGACTCGTCGAGGTTCGGGTAGTCGCTGCGGTTGTGGCACCCGCGGGTCTCGCGCCGCTCGAGGGCCGCCTCCAGGGTGGCGCGAGCAGCGAGGGCGGCCGATCTGAGATCGAAAGCGTGGGCCAGGTCTTGGTAGCCGGCGATGTCGGGGTGAATGCCGATGTCGTGCATCCTCTTCTCGATGGTGTCGAGCTCGGCGAGGCCGGCTAGGAGGCCCGCCTCGTCGCGCACCACTCCGGCGTGCTCGGTCATGGTGTCACGGATGGCGCGCTGCAAAGCTCGGACGTTCTCGTCTCCGTCGGAGGCGAGCAGATCGGCGATCTCTTCGCGGGCGGTCTTGACGGCGGCGGCCGAGCGCTTCTGCGCCAGTAGAGACGAGGAGTATGCGGCCGCGGCCTGGCCGACGATGCGCCCGAAGACGAGCAGCTCGATGAGCGAGTTTCCGCCCAGGCGGTTGGCGCCGTGCAGCCCGGACGATGCCTCGCCGATGGCGTAGAGGCCGGGCACGTCGGTGCCGTGGTCGTCCGGGCGCACCCAGACGCCGCCCATCGAGTAGTGGGCGGTCGGCGCGATCTCGATCGGCGAGGTGGTGATATCGAGCATCTGCAGCTCGAGCATGGTCTGGTAGACGCGGGGGAGGCGGCTCATGATCGTCTGCCGCGGCAGGTGGGAGACGTCGAGCCAGACCCCGCCGTTCGGGGTTCCGCGGCCCTCCTTGATCTCGGTGTAGCAGGCGAGGGCGACCCGGTCACGGGTGGAGAGTTCGAGCCGTTCGGGGTCGTAGCGTGCCATGAAGCGCTCGCCGAGGGCGTTGGTGAGGATGCCGCCCTCGCCGCGCGCCGCCTCGCTGATCAGCGTGCCGGCCGCGTTCTCGGGCTCGATGATGCCCGAGGGATGGAACTGCACGAGTTCGGGGTCGCGCAGTCGCCCGCCCGCCTCGACCGCGAGTCGGAACGAGTCGCCCGTGTTCTCGTCCCGCCGCGATGAGGTGCGCCGCCAGATGCGGTTGTGGCCGCCGGCGGCGAGGATGACCGCGTCGGCGTGGATGAGGTAGCGCGTGCCGTCTTCGATGTCGAAACCGTAGGCGCCGAACACCGCGCCGTCGTCATTGACCAGGATGCGCGTGACGTAGACCGTGTCGAGGATCGGCACGTCGAGCTGGGCGGCGCGGTTGACCAGGGTGCGCTGGATCTCGAGCCCCGTGTAATCGCCGGCGAACGCGGTGCGCCGGTAGGTGTGGGCGCCGAAGAAGCGCTGCGAGATGCGCCCGTCCTCCTCGCGGGCGAACGGCATGCCGTAGCGTTCCAGGTCTTCGATGCCGCGGGCGGCGCCCGAGGTGACGATCTCGACGGTGTGCGGGTTGGCGAGGAGGTAGCTCTCTTTGAGGGTGTCGGCGGCATGCTGCTGCCAGCTGTCCTCCGCATCCATGGTCGCGAGGGCTGCGTTGATGCCGCCCGCCGCGAGAGACGTGTGGGCGTCGGACTTGGGGCGTTTGCCCAACGCGAGAACATCGACACCCGCCTCGGCGAGTTCGATGGCGGCGCGCAGGCCCGATCCGCCGGTGCCGATCACGAGGACCGTGGTGGAGATCTGACGTTCTGAGGTGCTCATGATTCGACGCTAGGCTCGTGCAACCGATTACTCCAATGCATATTTCTGGTTGTCACGATGCCCGTAGGCTATGGATATGAATCTCGATCAGCTGCGCAGCTTCGTCGAGGTGGCCCGCCTCGGGAACTTCACCCGTGCATCCGAGAAGCTGCACCTCGCCCAGCCGTCGCTGAGCCGCCAGATCGCTGCCCTCGAGCAGGATCTCGGCGCCGAGCTGTTCCAGCGTGCCCGCGGGGGGAGCACCCTGACGACGGCGGGGGAGTCCCTGCTTCCCCTGGCCAGGCGGATGCTCGCCGACGCGGAGTCGGTTCGACGCGAGCTGGCCGAACTCGCCGGACTCCGACGCGGACGGGTGCGACTCGGGGCCACCCCAACGCTTTGCATCAGCCTCGTCGCCGAGGTGCTCAGTGCCTTCCGTGCCGCGCATCCGGGCATCGAACTTCACCTGTCGGAGCAGGGGTCGCGCCGGCTGCTCGACGAACTCGCCGGAGGCGAGCTCGACCTCGCTCTGATCACCACCTCCGACGCCACCTCCGCCGAGCGGTTCATCGTCACACCGCTGCTCGTCGAAGAGCTCGTCGTCATCTCGTCCGCCGGCGCGCATCCGGTGACCGCCGGCGCGACCATCACGCTGGAGGAGGTGGCCCGGCTGCCGCAGATCGTGTTCAGCTCGAGTTACGATCTGCGCAGCGCGACCGATGCCGCCTTCCGCTCGGCGGGGCTCAGACCCGACGTCGCGCTCGAGGGGGCGGAGATGGATGCGGTGCTGCGGTTCGTGGAGCGTGGGCTCGGCGTCGCCATCGTCCCCGCCATGGTGCTCATCGACCGCCCCGGGCTGCGCTCGGTGAGGCTCGCCGGGCCGGCACTCGAACGGACGATCAGCCTCGCCCGCCCCGCCGATGTCGCACCGACCGCGGCCGTCGACGTGATGCGGCGCACGGTCGCGACGAGCGCGACCGACTTCGCCGCGCGCGCCGGGGCGACCATGCGGCTGTCGGCTTAGACGCGCCCGGCGAAGCGGTAACGGAAGCCGGTTCCGGTGTTCGCAGTGACGACGACGTCGTAGTAGCCGGAGGCGTTCAGCGGCCAATCCGTCGTGCGGGTCGCGCCGGCCGGAACGTACACCTGCTCGGCGTGGTCGGTGAAGTCGTTCCCGCTGAGCTGGAAGCGCACTTCGGCGCCGCCGTCGTTGGTGAGGGTCAGCCGCAGCAGGGCGGAGCCGATCGCGCCGACCTCGGCCGTCACCCGGGGGAGGGCGATGTCGGCGCGGCCGCCGCGGACCACGGTGCCGGCGAAGCGGCGCAGGAAGCGGTCCGGACCGTAGACGCTGAAATCGTAGAGACCGTCCGTCTGGGCGGCGTCCCACACCCAGGTGGCCGACGCGTTCGCGGCGATCGTGTGCGGGGTCGCAACGAACGGCAGCACGATGTTCGGGAACACCTGATGGCTGACGCCGACCTTTCCCTGGTTGCGCATGGTGAGGGTGAGGCGCCCCGTCGTGTCGTCGACGGTCACATCGGCGCTCTGCCGGTAGGGCAGTGGGCGGTGTCGCATCGTGCCGGCATCCTGGCCCGGCATCGTCTGGGCCCCGACGGCCGGCACTGCGACCGGAGGCTTGCTGCGATCGGCGTCCGCCGCGGCGACGAGTTGCTGCGTCTGGGGGAGCCCGGGGACGATATCGCTGCCCGGGATGCTGAAGTCGGGGTTCGCGAAGTCGAAGCAGCTGACCAGGTCGCCGGAGACGGTGCGCCGCCAATCCGAGATATTGGGCTCGGTGACGCCGGTGATCACCTCCAGGAACCGGATGATCGAGGTGTGGTCGGAGGTCTGGGAGTTGACCCAGCCGCCGCGCGACCAGGGCGAGACGACCGTGAGCGGCACCCGGGATCCGAACCCGATCGGGAGCCCGTTCACGTACTCGTCGGCGGTCCCCGCCTCGGGGAACGGCGGGAGCACGTGGTCGAAGTATCCGTCGTTCTCGTCGTAGTTGAGGAGCAGGACGGTCGACGCCCAGGTGTCGGGATTGCTGAACAGGGCCTGCACGACGGCGTTCGTGTAGTGGGCGCCGTAGTCGGGGCTCGCCGACGGGTGCTCGCTCCACCCGTAGGGCGCGACGACGTAGGAGACGGTGGGGAGGGAGTTCGTCGCGCAATCCTGGCCGAACTGCGATAACAGGTGGGTCACATCCAGCCCGAGGCCGGAGTCCGGCTTCCACCCGTCGTGCAGGCCGCCGTTGGCCGCGAGGGATCGCTGGGCGGGGTCGGCCGAGGTGAGTGCGTCGTGGTACTGCTGGAACAGCCAGAGGGGGTTGTCGCCGTAATCGCCCACATACGGATGGCTTCCGCTGTCGCCGACCTCGTCGTTCGCGTAGGTCTTCCAGGTCACCCCGGCCCCTTGGAGGCGCTCGCCATACGTTCCCCAGCGATAGACCGGGTTGTAGTCGGCGGGGTTGTCGATGGCGGGGCCGCCGAGACCCCCGGCCGGGTTGACCATGCCCGACCACTGATAGAGGCGGTTCGGGGTCGTCGGGCCGTTCAGCGAGCAGTGATAGTCGTCGCAGACGGTGAACGCGCTCGCCAGGGCGTGCTGGTAGGGGATGTCGTCGCGGGTGAAGTAGCCCATCGTCTGCTGCCCTTTGGCGTTGACCCACCGGTTCCACGCGCCGTTGTTCCACGCCGTGTGGCCGCCGCCCCAGCTGTGGTCGAGCCCGCCGGCGTTCTGCGAGTTGTATTTGGTCGAGTCCAGACGGAACGGCAGCATCGCGTGGCCGTCTGCGCGGGAGGGGTCGGGCTGGTGGAAGATGTCGCCGCCGCCCGGATACTCCAGGATCTGCCGGTCGGCGAAGCCGCGCACCCCAGGGAGCGTGCCGTAGTAGTGGTCGAACGAACGGTTCTCCTGCATCAGGACGACGACGTGTTTGACGTCCTTGTACGTCCCCGAGGCTTTCGCGGCGGCGACGGCCGGGAGTGCCCCGCGGCCGGCCGTGCCGACGGCAACACCGGCCATGATCGCCGCGGCCCCGCCCAGCAGGAGGGTGCGGCGGCTGACGCCGCGGGGGATCGAGCTGCGATATCCGGCGCCCTGGTCGAGTGGCGGTGCCGCGTCGAGGGTCACCTCGGGTGCGTGGTGCTCCGGCTTGGATGTGCTCATTCGTCTGCTTCCTCTGCGAGTGCGGCGATGGGGGTGACGGCGGCGATCCTCCGACGACGGGAGATGAGAAGGAGGGTGCCGACGATCAGGGCGGCGAGGGCGAACGCTCCGGCGGTCAGCCAGAGGGCGCTGCCGGTCCAGGCGAGCGCCTCGGGGCCGGAGGCCGCTCCGCCGTTGTGGGGGTCGGAGGGTCCGGGGTTCGCTCCGTTGCCGCCGTTGCCGCCGCTACCGCCACTGGGGGGAGCGGCGAGCAGGAGTGTCGCTTCGACGGCCGCGCGGTCCGACGGCCAGCGATTGGCGGCGGAGGCGGGCGCGGCCGCCGGAAAGCCGTCGACGACCGTGTTCGCGTTCTGTACGGTGAGCGGCCCGGCGAAGTGGATGTAGTCGAGCCGATCCAGGATGGCGGGATGCGCGACCGCGGCGCTGACCGCCGGCGCCGGCACCGCCGGGGTGAGGATGCCCGCCGTCGCCCCCGGGTTCTTCTGGATGTCGGGACGGGCGGCCCGGTACGCGTCACTGAGTCCCGCATCCCGGATCGCCGCAGTCACCGGCCAGTCGACCCGGCCGGCGCCGCAGTCGGTGTTTCCGCCCGCGCCCGTCCAGTCGAGGACGGAGGGCGAGTTCAGGGCGCCGATGAGCAGCAGCCGAGCCTTCGGCGAGGCGGAGCGGAGAGCTCGGGCCGCATCCGCGATCGCGCGGGCCTCGGCGTAGCGTTGCGTGCTCTTCTCTGCGTCGACGGCGGCGGATGCGCCGGCCGTGCAGACGGCCGCCGGGTCGGGGCCACCCGCATCGAGTGCCGTGTTCCAGACGGTCACCTCCGTTCCGCCCACGTTCGCCGTCGCGGCGGTCATCGGGGCACCAGCGGGGTCGGCGAGCGGGGTCAACCGGAACGGCGCGACGATGGCGAGTCCGGTCGCGGACTCGACCGCGTTCCAGCCCAGCCGCTGGGCGACGGCCGCGGCCCGGGCGCCACCCGTGTGCTGCAGGCCGAGGAGGTCGAATCGGTTGGTGAGGATGGAGCGCACGGTCTTCTCCAGCGAATCGTCGACGTGGGTTCCGCCATCCCAGAGGTCGAGGGTCGCTGCGTGCACGACCGGCGGCGCGCCGGGTTCGGCGACCGGCAGTTCGACCGTGAGCGTACCGGTGACCCCGGTGGCCTCGGTCGCCGTGATGGTCACGAGCGGGGGATGCGCCGGGATGCTCGACGGCGCCGTTCCGGTGATCGCGCCGGACGCGGAGACCGAGATCCAGTCCGGTCCGCTCTGTTTCGCGAAGGTTGCGGCTGCGGCGTCGGCCCCGGCGACGCCGAACCAGAGGCCGCCGACCGAGAGGGCGACGGCCGCGGCGGGTCGGGTCGCCGGTTCGACGACGTCGTCGGTGACGAAGTGGTCGGTCGTCGGGTTCGGGGAGCCGGTGAGCGGGGGCTGCGCCGTGAGCGCGAAGGTGAGGGACGGCGCGAGGTTCACGTAGCCGTCGTTGTAGAGGAGGACGGCGCCCACGGTGTGACCGCCGGTCAGACCTCCGGCCGGAATGGTCACGGTGCCGGAGGTGGCGTTCGGCACGTAGGCCCAGGTGGTGGAGCCGCCGTGCGATTGACCGCCCGTCGGGATGGTGGACGGGTCGTCGTAGATCCCGATCCAGTTCTTCGCATTCGGGGTGCTCGTCGTGAACGAGAACTGAAGAGGCTGCCCGGCGACGGGATCCGTGGTGAGGAGTTTCAGCGTCCCGTCCGCCGTCGGACCGGTGCTCGCCGTCGCCAGCCGGAATGTGAGGGGCTCGGCCAGCCAGGCGTAGCCGTCGTTGTCGAGCAGGAACGCGATGACGTCGTGACCGGCGGTGAGGGTGCCGGCCGGAATGGTGACCGACCCGGAGGTGCCGGTGACATACGACCACGCCGTCGATGCCCGGCCCGGGTAGGTCTGGTTGACGGGGGCATTCTTGGTGTCGTCGTAGAGGGCGATCCAGTCTTTTCCGGCCGGGTTGGCCTTCCCGGTCGCGTAGGTGAAGGTCAGGTCACCGCCGACACGTGGAGCGGCGGTCGTCAGCTGCAGGCTTCCGGTCGTGGCATAGCCGACCCGGAAGGTCACCGGTTGCGCCAGCCAGGTGTAGCCATCGGAGTAGAGGAAGTAGGCGACCAGGTCGTGGCCGGGGGTCAGTGCGGTGCTGGGGATCGTGACCGTCCCGGATCCGCTCGCCGTCGTCGCGTCGACGTAAGCCCAATCGGTCGAGGCGCCGTGCGTCTTCTCGTCGGTCGGCCCGGTGGCGGGGTCGTTGTAGATCGCCACCCAATTCTTCGTGTTGGGTCGATCGGTCGCGTACGAGAAGGTCAGTGCGGCGCCCGGTGCGGGGTTCACCGTGGTCAACGTCAATGTCCCGCTCGGCGTCGCCGCCGTCGCGGCGGGTCCGGTGAGAAGCATCCCGACGAGCCCGGCAACAGCCGCCGCGGTCGCCAGCATCGTCATTCTGCGCACTGTGGTCACGGTTCACAACCCAAGCGGTCGCACGCATCCCGTTCCCTGCGCCGGCCGGAATCGTCGGTGAACGCTGTCCGAAGCGGAACGGTCCGCTTGGCGCAGCGAGCACGGCGGCCCGGCCGCGTTCGCGCCCGGCCTGGCGCTTTCCGCGCACCGCACGTGTACAAGTGGATGCACATGCGTGCCCGGGCACGGTGGCGCGCAACGACCTGGTGACCCCGGTTCACCCCGCAGAGTGGCAGATCGGTGAAAGAATCGCACCGAACACCACTCCCGCCTTTGTGCACTGTGCCGGGTGCGGCACCCGACCCCTGGATGACCGAATGCCGTCGTACTATCGCGAGATCGCCGAAGATCTGGGCGCCCGCATCCTCCAGGGCGAATTCCGGGCCGGCAGTTCGCTGCCCTCAGAGAACCTGCTCGCCGAAACGTACGGCGTTGCCCGGGGAACTGTCAGGCGGGCCCTCGCCCTGCTCCGCACCCGGGGCGCTGTGGCTTCACGCCAGGGGGCATCCTGGGTCGTGCAGGCGTCACGGCAAGGGCAGGACTTCGAGCAGCTGCGCTCGTTCGCACAGTGGGCCCGGAACCGCGGGATGACACCCGGTGGGCAGGTGCTCTCGAGCGCGACGTCGCCGGCGACGGTCGCCGACCGGCGCCGACTGGAACTGGACGACGGCGACCCGGTGCTGCGCGTCGTCCGCGTGCGCACCCTGAACGACCGGCGCGTGATGCTCGAACGGACGACATACGCCACCTGGATGATCCCGATCATCCAGACGTTGTCGCCGCGCGAGCCGTCGGTCGTGCAGACGCTCTTCGAACGCTTCGGCGTGCTGACCAGCTACGCCGACAACACGCTGGATGCCGTCGCCGCGACCGGCGAGGACGCCCAGGCGCTCGGCATCCGCCGGTCGAGTCCGCTCCTGCGGCTGAGACGGGAGAGCTACGACTCCCGGCAGCGTCCGATCGAGTACTCCGACGATCGCTATGTCTCCGGGACCATCGCGTTCCAGGTGCACACGCAATTGTCGGACAACCCGATGCAGCGCACCCTCGGCGAGGTCGGCGAACGTCAGACGGTGTCGTCCGCGGCCGAGGGGCTCTCGTCCACGATGCCGATGAAGCGGCTGCCGACACCGTAGACCTCGCGGCGGGCCAGCCCGGGCAACGGTTCGGGCAGCCGGCCCTGGGGGTGGTCGTCGCAGCTGAGGTAGGTGAAGTCGGGCCACCACTTCTTGGGGCGCGCGGATTCGGTGAAACCGCAGATGTCGCAGGTCAGCTGCACCCAGACCGGCCGCTTGCCGGTGCGGTTCGCCCGAGACTGAGCGAGCCAGGCCGGCGGGTTCGCGGCCAGCTCGTCGAACTCCTGATCGCTGAGCCGGGAGGGGATGCCGTGCCTCGTCGCCATTTCGAGGCTGATGTCCAGGCGCTGGGCCGCATCGCGTCTGCTGATCATCCGTTCACTCTAGGGTTCGAACGGGGCTTCCGCCGAACGGTCAGGCGATCGCGGGTCGGGCGGGCGGCTCTGATCGCCGTGCATCCCGCCGTGCAACGCGCTGGGCGGAGTCGTACGCTGAGGTCGTGACCGACACCTCGCGCACCACCCCCACCGGGTCCGTCCTGCTGATCGGTGCCTCCCGCGGTCTCGGGCTGGCGATCGCCGAGGAGTATCTCGCCCGCGGAGCGACGGTCGTCGCCACCGTGCGCGGGGCCGGCCGCACCGCGTTGCACGAACTGAGGGACGCCTTCCCCGACCGGCTCGAGATCGAATCGGTGGACATCACGATTCCGGATGAGGTCGCCGGCCTTCGTGACAGGCTCGCGAGCCGATGGTTCGACCTGCTGTTCGTCAATGCCGGCGTGACCAATGCCGAGGAGGAGACGGTCGCGACCGTCAGCACTGACGAGTTCATCCGCCTCCTGGTGACGAATGCGCTCAGTCCGATGCGTGTCGTCGAGGAGCTCGCGGGGCTGGTGCCTCCCACCGGGACGATCGCGATCATGTCCTCCGGTCAGGGCAGCATCAGCAACAACGAGCGCGGAGGCTTCGAGCTCTACCGGGCCAGCAAATCCGCACTCAATCAGCTGATGCGCAGCTATGCGGCCCGTCATCGCGACGACCCGCGTACGCTGCTGCTGCTCGCCCCGGGGTGGGTCAAAGGCACCGGGGTCGGCGGCCCGAACGGGGCGCTCACCATCGACGAGAGCATCCCGAGGCTCGTTGGAACCGTGGAGGCGCAGCGTGACCGGGGCGGACTCCAGTTCCTCGACTACCTCGGCCGGACCGTCGCCTGGTGAAGCCTCCTCGCGGGAAGCTCCGGTCGGCGTGACCTCTCAGAGGCTGTCGGGGTCGAGGTTCAGCGTTGTCGACGCGTACAGCGCTTGGTCGGCGTCGACGACCTGCAGATCGGAGTTCAGCCAGAGCAGGTCGGGAACGGAGATTCCGAACCGTTCGGCGACGATGGCCGTGGTGTCCCGGAGGCGACGAGGTAGCGTTTGGGTGCTCCGCTTGCCGTGGTGGCCGTGACCGTGCCCGCGGCGTAGGTGCGTGTGCCGCCGTCGACCGGGTGAACATTCGATTGGCGCACCGGCACGGACCACCGCACCGTGGTCACGGCGAGCACCTTGTTCGGTCCGAGTTCGACCGGGACGCCGTCGGCGGAGGCCACCGACGAGTAGGTCACGAGCGTGCCCAGATACGAGGGCTGGCCGACGGAGAGGAGCGCGGATGTCGCCGGTGCGGTCCGGGTGGTCGGGCCGCCGAGCAGGTGGTCGCCGACGCCGTGGTAGGTCAGCCCGTCGCCCACGCTCGGCGGGATGTCGATGAGGGTGACGGAGATCGGCACCGGGACCGTCGATGTGAACGACGAGTACTCGGCCGAGTACGTATTGTCCCCATTCGCGACCATCCGGTAGTGGAAGTGGATGCTGCCCTTGGGTGAGGCGACGTCTCCCTGGGCGACGACGGTTCCCTTCGGCACCGCCGTCAGCGTCGGGGGAACGGGCGGCGGCGTCGGGCTCGCGGAGGCGACGACGTCGCCGGTGCTCCCGGCGAGCGGTGTCGATGAGGGGGTCGAGGTGGCGTGTTCGGTGTGCTTCGGGGTGGGCGTCGGGTCGGTGCTTCCGGCGAACAGTGAGCACCCGGCCAGGGCTGCAGCGACTGCGACGGTGAGGACGGCGGCCGGCAGGATCCGGCGCTTGCTCGGGGCGCCGGCCGATGTGCCGGCTCGCCTCACGTCTCCCCAATGACCCATGATTCCCCCTCGATGGCACCGGGGCTCCCGCCCGCCTCGAAGGTCGCCATCCGCATCGTGTTCTTCGTCTGCGTGAAGCATAGTCGGACGCCGGGTTCGGACGCGGTTGACAACCGAGGGAGGTGCGGAGGGCCCGCCGTCCGTCAGGAGAGTTCGAGCTCGGCGAC
Organism: Leifsonia poae; assembly: GCF_020009625.1. Classification (NCBI taxonomy): domain Bacteria; kingdom Bacillati; phylum Actinomycetota; class Actinomycetes; order Micrococcales; family Microbacteriaceae; genus Leifsonia; species Leifsonia poae. The sequence goes on along the minus strand of NZ_JAIHLP010000002.1, from coordinate 1,404,905 downwards.
GGCGGTCTGCTGCAGAAGGCTGCTCCGCAGGGCGGCACCGGCCGCGATGATCCGATCGTTGGCCTCGCGTTCCGCGATCGTGACACGCAGGCCGTCGCCGGCGAACGGTCGCACCAGCAGGCCGTGCTCTTCGAAGACGTCCGCCGCGGTCGTCGTGTCGTCGCCGAGGGGGAACCAGAGGAAGTTGCCGCCGGAGGCGGGGAGCTCCCAGCCCTGCTCGGCCAGAGCGGCGCCGACTCGATCGCGCTCGGCGACGAGCTCGTCGACACGGATGTCGAGCTCGGTTTCCGCGTGTAGGGATGCGACGGCGGCGGCCTGCGCCAGCGAGGTCACGCCGAAGGGGAGGGCGACCTGACGCAGCGCTGTCGCCACCGTTTCGGGGGCGAGCGCGTAGCCGACACGGAGTCCGGCAAGACCGTAGGCCTTCGAGAAGGTGTGTGCGACGACGACGTTGTCGTGCCGGCGCATCGCGTCGACGCCGATCGCAGTGTCGGGTCGGCGGTTGAACTGCAGGTAGGCCTCGTCGACGACGACGACGATCTCGGCCGGGACCTTCGCGAGGAAGTCTTCCAGTGCGTCGGCCGAGATCGTCGTGCCGGTGGGGTTGTTGGGGTTGCACACCAGGATCAGTCGTGTGCGCGGGGTGATCGCCGCCAGCATCGCGGCGAAGTCGTGCTCGTGCGTCGGTGTCAGCGGCACCGCCACCGGTGTGGCGCCGGCGGCGACCGCCAGCATCGGATAGGCCTCGAAGGATCGCCAGGCGAAGACGATCTCGTCTCCCGCACCTGCGGTCGCGCGCATGAGTTGGGAGATGATCTCCACGGAGCCGCTGCCGAAGACGACGTTCTCAGGCTCCACGTCGAACCTTTCGCAGAGAAGCCGGGTGAGGGCGCTCGCCGCGGTCTCCGGGTACCGGTTGACCGAGTCGAGCTGTTCTTCGAGTGCGCGCACCACCGAGGGCAGCGGCGGGTAGGGGTTCTCGTTGGAGGAGAGCTTGAAGACCGTGTGCGCATCCGGTGCGTCGGTGGGGGCGGCTTTGCCCGGCTTGTAGGCGGGGGTCGCGGAGAGGTTGCGCAGGCGGATCGTCATCGGGAGTCCTTTCGTCTTGCGGCGTTTGACAGTGTCAGATCACCGCTTCTAAAATCTATAAATGATTATAACCATTGTTGCGAATTGATCGACAGTGGTGTCGGGATTCGAGAGAGGATGGCGATGACGCGTCCGACCAACGGCGGGCGGCGCCACCTCCGCGTCGAAGAACTGCGCCGCGAGGCGGAGGGGATCCTGTCGCTGAGACTGACCGACCCGGCCGGCGCGACCCTCCCGGCGTGGGCGCCCGGATCCCATATCGACCTGCGATTGCCCAGCGGAATCGAACGCCAATACTCGTTGTGCTCAGACCCGGCCGATCGCGTCGGATGGCGCATCGCCGTACTTCGGGAGGACAACGGTCGCGGCGGCTCTCGCGAGGTGCATGGCACCGTCCGTCCCGGCGACCTCGTCGAGGTGTCCGACCCGATCGACACGTTCTCGTTCCAGCCCGGGCAGGAGACCGTCTTCGTCGCCGGAGGCGTCGGGATCACCCCGATCCTGCCGATGGTGCGGGCCGTGCGGGCGAGCGGCCTACCGTGGCGGCTGCTCTACCTCGGGCGGTCGCGCGAGACGATGGCGTACGTGAACGACCCCCTTCTCGCGCATCCCCGGGTCGATGTGTTCGCGGCCGACGAAGGGCGGCGAGCCGATCTGCGCACTGAGCTCGGCACGCTCGCACCGGGCACCGCCGTCTTCGCCTGCGGGCCGGCGCGGCTGCTCGACGCGATGGAGGATGTGGCCACAGACTGGCCGGCACGCACACTCCGGGTCGAGCGGTTCCACGCAAAACCGCTCGCCGCACCCGTATCGACGGATGCGTTCGAGGTGGATGCGCGCCGCTCCGGCCTCACCGTCACCGTGGAACCGGGATGCAGCATCCTCGACACGCTCGAACGCGCCGGCATCAGCGTGCCGAACTCGTGCCGGGAGGGCGTCTGCGGCACCTGCGAGACGACGATCGTTGACGGCGCGGCGGACCATCGCGACTCCATCCTGAGCCCGGAGGAGCGGGAGGAGAACGAGACGATGATGATCTGCGTCTCCCGCTCCATCGAGTCGCGGCTCGTCCTCGACATCTGAATGACAGGACTGGGGAACGAATGAGAGAAGCGACCAAGACCACCGACCGGGAAGGAAGCTCGACATGACGATCGTCGCAGTGAGGGGAGGGCGGGTGTTCACCGGTCTCGGCGCCACGTTCGACGGCGGGACGGTACTGCTCGACGGCCCACGCATCCTCGCGGTCGGGGACAGGATCGAGCCGCCCGCTGGGGCGACGATCGTCGACGCCGGCGGCTGCTGGGTGACACCGGGTCTCATCGACGCGCACAGCCACGTCGGCGTGCACGAAGAGGCGAACGGCTGGGCGGGGGCGGACGGCAGCGAGCTCTCCGGACCGAACATGGCAGGCATCCGGGCGCTCGATGCGATCACCATCGATGACATCGGCTTCGAGGATGCGGTCACAGGCGGCGTGACGGCGACAGTCGTCAAACCGGGGTCGGGAAATCCGATCGGCGGCGTGAGCGCAGCGCTGAAGACCTGGGGAGGATCGACCGTCGACCAGCAGGTGATCTCACCGGCGGTCGGGGTGAAGTCGGCGCTCGGCGAGAACCCGAAACAGGTCTACGGGGAGCGGAAGCAGTTGCCGAGCACCCGGATGGGCGTCGCGTTCGTCATCCGCCAGGCGCTCCTCGACGCCCGGCACTATGCCGGCTCGACCGAGCCGGAGAAGCGGATCGACCTCACCCTGGAGGCGCTCGGTGCCGCGCTCAGGGGAGAACTGCTCTGGGATCAGCACGCCCACCGGCACGACGATATCGCGACGGCCATCCGGCTCGCCGACGAGTTCGGGCTGCGGCTGGTGATCAACCACGGTACCGAGGCCGACCGGGTGGCGCCCCTGCTCGCCGAACGGGACATCCCCGTGATCTTCGGGCCGATGCTGACGACGCGCTCGAAAGTGGAGGTCCGGAACGCGGGCCCGGCCACGGTCGTGGCACTGGATCGTGCCGGCGTGCGGGTCGCCCTCACCACCGACCATCCGGTGTTCCCCATCGGGCAGCTGCGGCTCCAGGCCGCGACTGCCGTTCGGTCCGGCCTTCCCTGGTCGACGGCGCTCGCCGCGGTCACTTCGCAGGCGGCCCGGATCATCGGTCTCGACGGCCGGATCGGCGCCATCGCAGCGGGCCTCGACGCCGACCTCGTGCTCTGGTCGGGCGACCCGTTCGAGATCTCGTCTCGCGCAGAACTGGTGTACATCGACGGGAGAGTCGTCGCCGAATGGACCGGGGGCGGCCATCGTCTCGCATCCCGGTGGCCGACGGCCGGAACGGAGACCCGATGACGCTGAAGGAGGATGCGGCGCTTCTGCTGGCGGACCTCGTGCGAGTGCGGCGGGCCCTGCATGCGGAGCCCGAGGTCGGGCTCGACCTTCCGCGCACCCAGGCGGCGATCCTGAAGGAGCTCGACGGTCTCGGCCTCGAGATCATCCTCGGGCGCGCGTCGAGTTCGGTCGTCGCCGTGCTGCACGGCGCCCACCCCGGCCCGGCGGTGCTCCTGCGAGCCGATATGGATGCTCTTCCCCTCACCGAGGCGACGAGACTGCCGTACGCGTCGACGAACGGGGCGATGCACGCCTGCGGTCACGACCTCCACGTCGCGGGACTCCTCGGGGCCGCCCGGCTTCTCGCCGCGCGGCGCGAGACGATCGCGGGTTCGGTGGTCTTCATGTTCCAGCCGGGGGAGGAGTCCGGCGGTGGCGCTCTGTCGATGCTCGCGGAGGGCGTTCTCGAGGCGGCCGGTGTCCCGGTTTCGGCCGCCTACGGCATCCATGTGATGCCGGGTGCGCCCGGCGTGTTCTCGACCCGGCCCGGTGCGCTCATGGCGGGTGCGAACGTGCTGAGAATCGAGGTGATCGGCCGGGGTGGGCACGGGTCGAAGCCGCACGACGCGCTCGACCCTGTTCCGGTGCTCGCGGAGATCGTGCTGGCTTTGCAGGCCTTCGTCACTCGTCGCTTCGACGTTTTCGACCCGGTGGTGCTGACGGTCACGAAGCTGGCCGCGAGCGAGGTGTTGAACGTGATCCCGGAGTCGGCACGGCTGGCGGCGACCGTACGCACTCTCTCCGACCGCTCAGTCGAGGTGCTCCAGTCGGAGCTCCCGGTGCTGGCCGGGCGCATCGCCGCGGCACACGGATGCGCGGCCCGCGTCGATTTCGAGGCGGTCTACCCGGTCACGGTGAATGATGCCGCGTCGGCCGATCGCTCGCTCGCCGTGCTGCGCCGCCAGTTCGGGGTGGAGCGTGTCGAGCCGGCGGCGTCGCCCATGATGGCGTCGGAGGACTTCTCGTTCGTGTTGCGTGAGGTTCCCGGGGCCTTCGTCTTCCTTGGGGCGACGCCCGCGCAGATCGCTCCGGCCGACGCCGAGATGAACCATTCCCCGCGCGCAGTGTTCGATGACGGCATCCTCGCCGATCATGCCGCCGCTCTCGCCGCTCTGGCACTGGACCACCTCTGAGCGGCGGCGGTTCGGCTAGCGGCCGAGGGTGCGGTGGCGCACGATCGCCATGCGCTGCAACTCGGGGTCGCGAGAGCGAATCGCTTCGACGAGGTCGTGGTGGATGCGCAACCGTTCGTCGGAGTCCGGCTGGAACCCCGGCACGGCGAGGGTGCCGGAGTCGCGCTCCTCGGCATCCCCTTCGATGTAGTCGACCAGGTTGAGGTAGAACGTGCGCAGAACGGCGTTGGGGGAGATCTCTGCGATCCGGCGGTGGAGCTTCCAATTGCAGTGCAGGCCCTCGACCGGGTCGTGCCAGACGGCGGAGAGCTCTTCCATCAGCGCGTCGAGGTCGCGGAGGTCCTGGTCGGTGCGGTGCAGGGCCGCATCGCGCACGACGGCCTCATCGAGGGCGTCGAGCACCGCGACGACCTCGTTGACGGTCGCGCCGCGTTCGCGAAGCTGGAGCACGCTGTGCGCCAGACGGATGAGCGGGGACTGGTTGGCGACGAAGACCCCGCCGCCCGGACCGGGTCGGGCTTCGATCACGCCGCGACCGCGCAGCACGCGAAGAGCCTCGCCCAGGGTGGCCGGCGCGATGCCGAACTGTTCGGCCAGTTCCTGTTTGGTGCCGATCCGGTGTCCTGCGGGGAGTTTGTCGCGCAGGATGATCGCTTCGATCTCGTCGACGACGGTGTCGGCCACCGAGTTCGCGCCGCGCACCCGCCCGAACGACGGGGTCGTCCGCGTCTTCGAGCCCTCTGCGAATGTCATGCGTTCTCCGATATGTCTGGGCGGTTGGTCTGCGCCACGCCTTCACATCCTAGGGAGCCCGACCCCCGATTCGACCGCCGAATTGACGGCGGGGCGAGATTTGCCATAATTCATTGTAACCAATACAGTGAATCGAGCGACGGAGCTCAGGAGAGGAATCCCATGACACAGCCGACCGGCGGAGACATCCTCGCGGAGTCCCTTGCCAGCCAGGGGGTCACGCAGATCTTCGGTATCCCGGGCGTCCAGCTCGACGCGGCAGCGGATGCGCTCTACGCGCGCTCCGACCGTCTCGCGTTCACCTGCGCCCGCAACGAGCAGGCGACGACCTACATGGCCGATGGGTACGCCCGGAGCACCGGCGACGTCGGGGTGGCGATGGTCGTACCCGGCCCGGGAGTGCTCAACGCTCTCTCCGGACTCGCCACCGCGTACTCGGCCAACTCCCCGGTGCTGCTGCTCGCCGGCCAGATCGACTCGGCGGCCATCGGCCGCGGGCTCGGCGCCCTGCACGAGATCCCCGATCAGAGCGGGCACCTGGAGCGGCTCACCAAGTGGAACGGGATCGCCCGCTCGGCCGACGAGATCCCCGGTCTGGTGCGCGAAGCGTTCGTGCAGCTCCGCAGCGGTCGCCCCCGGCCAGTGGCGCTGGAGGTTCCGCCCGATGTGCTCGCGGCGCCGACGAATGCCGTCGTCGCCGACCGGGTGCTCCCGTCCCCCATCCTGCCGGCCGCATCGGATGTGGATGCCGCAGTGGCGCTGCTCGCCGCGGCGAAGCGACCGATGATCTACGTCGGCGGCGGCGCGATCGCCGGGAACGCCACGGCGGCCCTGCGCGAACTCGCCGAAGCGCTGGAGGCTCCCGTGCTCATGAGCGAGAACGGTCGGGGTGCCCTCGATGCCCGCCACCGCCTCGCCTTCGACGGCCTCGCCCTCCGGGCGTTCCGGGAGCAGGCCGACCTCGTTCTCGCCGTCGGGACCCGATTCGTGTCGACGGTCGGCACGGCGATGAACACCGGGAACGCACGCGTCATCCTGCTGAACGCCGAGGAGGCCGACCTCGGAGATCCGCGACCGGCCGAACTGCGCATCCATGCCGACTCCGCCGCCGGGCTCGCCGCGATCGCGGCCCAGCTCGGGCGACCGTCGCGGTCGTCGCGCGAGGCGGAATTCGCAGGCGTACGGGCCTGGCTCGAGGCGCAGTTCCAAGACATCGCCCCGCAGCGGGAGTACCTCGCCGCCATCCGCGGTGCGCTGCCGGACAACGGCGTCTTCGTCAGCGAGTTCACCCAGGTCGGGTACGCCGCCAGCGCGTGCTATCCGGCGTACCAGCCGCGCACCTACGTCGGCCCCGGCTACCAGGGCACCCTCGGCTACGGCTTCGCTACAGCGCTCGGGGTGAAGGCGGCGGATCCCGATCGGGCGGTCGTGTCGGTGTCGGGCGACGGCGGGTTCTCCTGGACCATGCAAGAGCTCTCGACGGCCAAGCGTTACGGCCTGGGGCTTGTGACGATCGTCTTCCACGATGGATTCTTCGGCAATGTGCGGCGGATTCAGAAGAACCGCTATGACGCACGGTACTTCGCCAGCGATCTCACGAACCCCGACTATGGCCAATTGGCGTCGGCGTTCGGCATCGCCTCCGCCCGAGCCTTCGATCCGGCACAGCTGGCCGGCGTCGTCTCGGATGCGGTCGCGGCGAACGAGCCGATCCTCATCGAGGTGCCGGTGGGCGAGTTCCCCTCGCCGTGGCACCTGATCCACGAGGGGATCCCGCGCCCCCAGCCGCTCGCGCCCGACGCCCACCTGGTCGCGGAGGGCAGCCGATCGTGACGAAGCCGACGGCGCACTACATCGACGGGGTCTGGGAGAGTGCACTCGGTCGCCCGCTGATCGAGGTGGACAATCCCGCCGACGGTTCCCTGGTGGGCGCTGTCGTCGCCGGCGACGCCCGCGATGCGGACCGAGCCGTCGAGGCCGCGCGGCGGGCGTTCCCCGGATGGGCGGCGACGCCCCTGGCCGAACGGATCGCCCTGATCGAAAGGATGGCTGCCGGCATCGAACGGGAACGGGACCGCCTCGCCGGTCTCCTCTCCGCCGAGATGGGGGCGCCGATCGGATTCGCGCGGGCCGCCCAGGTCGGCGTCGCGCTCGCCGACCTGGCCGCTCTCGCCGCCGCCGCGCGCGATCATGAGCATGCGACCGCCGTGTCGAACTCGCTCGTCGTCTCCGAGCCGGCCGGTGTCGTGGTCGCGATCACGCCCTGGAACTTCCCTCTGCACCAGATCGTCCTCAAGGTCGGCGGCGCGTTGCTCGCCGGCTGCACCGTCGTGCTCAAGCCGAGCGAGATCGCGCCGCTCAACGCGGCCGCCCTCGCCCGGATCCTGCACGACGCGGGAGCTCCCCCCGGAGTCGTGAACGTCGTGTTCGGCGACGGGGCCGGAGTGGGGGAGCCGCTCGCCGCGCATCCCGGTGTCGACCTCGTGACGTTCACCGGGTCGCGGGCCGTCGGGGAACGGATCGCCGTGGTCGCTGCGGCGAACATCACGCGGGTCGCCCTGGAGCTCGGCGGGAAGTCGGCGGCGATCGTGCTCGACGATGCCTCCGTCGCGGATTCGGTGGCCGGTGTGCTGCGATCGTGCTTCGCCAATTCCGGCCAGACGTGCGCGGCGCTGACGCGGGTGCTCGTGCCGGCGTCGATGCTCGACGAGTGGACGCGGGCGGCCGTCGCCGCCAGCGCGGACTGGCAGCCGGGGGACCCTGGGGTGGAGGGGACGGCGATCGGGCCTCTGGCCTCGCAGACCCAGCTGCAGCGGGTGCGCGACCACATCGCCGCGGCGATCGATGACGGCGCAGAGCTGTTGGCCGGCGGTCTGGACGCCCCTTCGGGGCTCGCCGGTGGCGCGTACGTGAGGCCGACGATCTTCGGCGGCGTCACGCCGTCGATGAGGCTGTTCCGTGAGGAAGTGTTCGGGCCGGTGCTGGCGGTGACCGCGTACGACTCGCTCGACGAGGCCGTCGCGCTGGCGAACGACAGTGACTACGGGCTCTCCGGTGGCGTCTGGTCGGCGGATGCACGGCGCGCGCTCGACGTGGCGCTGCGGTTGCGCACCGGTACGGTCGGGATCAATGGAGCCGGCCTCGATGTCGGCGCGCCTTTCGGCGGCTATAAGCAGTCCGGTGTCGGCCGCGAGTGCGGGGCAGCGGGACTCGCCGAGTTCTTCGAGACGAAGTCGGTGATGGGCGCGGCCTCGCTCGCCTGACTCGAAACACAGTTGTTACACAACAGTCATTGCCTTATAACACGTATTCATAATAATCAATTAACACCATTGTTGTGCGGAACCCGAAAGAGCACCAAGAGAGGAACACCATGAAACGGAGCATTGGCGCTGTCGTTGCGGGGGCGGCAGCCATCGCTCTCACGCTAGTCGGCTGTTCGGGAACGGGCGGAGGTGGCAGCACCGGGGGGACGCTGTCCTACGCCATCAGCGCGGATCCGGGCAAGATCAACCCGATCACGAACGCGACCCAAGCCGGCGAAGAGGTGGCGGCATTCACCTACGAGTCGCTGGTGAGCTTCCCTCCGGGCAAAGACGCCGAGGGTCTCATCGCCGAGAAGTGGACCGAGACGCCGACCAGCGTGACGTTCACGCTCAAACAGGGCGTGCTGTGCTCAGACGGCAAACCGCTCACGGCCGACGATGTCAAGGCGACGTTCGCCTACGCCGCCGACGAGAAGACGGGCTCGCCGTACAAGGGCGTCTACTTCCCGGCATCCGGCATGACCGTCGCCGCTGACGATGCCGCCCGCACGGTCACCTTCACAACCGACAAGCCCCAGAGCTTCCTGGTGAGCACTATCGGGGCGCTGCCGATCGTCTGCGCCTCCGGGCTGGCCGATCCGTCGTCGCTCGACACCAAGGCATTCGGCACCGGGCCGTACGTTCTCGACTCCTCCTCGCCGGGCCAGACCTACTCGTTCACCCTGCGCAAGGATTACACCTGGGGCCCGGGCGGTGTGACCAGCACGACGAAGGGTCTGCCCCAGACGGTCGACATGCAGGTGGTCACGAGTGCGTCGACCCAGGCGAACATGCTGCAGTCAGGCGAGCTCCAGTACGGCGCCGTCGCCGGCACCGAGCGCGACCGGCTCAAGGCGGGCGACTACACGACGCTCGATGTGCCGCTGCGCCCCGGTCTGCTCTTCTTCAATCAGGCGGAGGGCCGCCCCGGACACGACCTCGCAGTGCGAGAGGCCATCGCCCAGGCGATCGACCGCAAATCGGTGGGCGAAGTGTCTTCGGCTGGGCGCGGCAAGGTGCTGAACACCCTGATCTCCGACTTCGGGTCGGCCTGCACCGCGATGGACAGCAGCGCCTCCATCCCCGGATTCGACCTGAAGGCGGCGGCCACCGCGCTCGATGCCGCGGGCTGGAAGGCCGGATCGGACGGGATCCGCGAGAAGGACGGCAAGAAGCTCTCGCTGAAGATCCTTTATCCGGCAAAGGAAGGCCAGTCGACGACCGCCGCCATCGAACTCCTGCAGCAGGAGCTCGCCAAGGCGGGCATCGATGCCCAGCCGGCGCCGTCGGGCAGCTACACCGATGTGATCTTCCAGGGCGGAGACTGGGACCTCGTGTGGGCTCCGATCTACACGAGCCTGCCGAGCGACTGGCAGGGGATCCTGTCGGGCGAGTTCCCCCCGAACGGCGGCAACTGGACGTACAACACGAACCAGCAGTACTTCGACCTCGCGGCGAAGGCGCAGACCATCGCGGGCGACGCGAGCTGCGGCACGTGGGAGCAGGCGCAGAACTCGCTGTTCAGCAACCTCGAAGTGCTGCCGATCTCGTCGTCGACGACCACGCTCTACGGCAAGGGCCTCACCTTCGGCCTGTCGAAGACCGTGATCGCTCCGACCACGCTGCGCCTGACAAAGTAGTGGAATGACGGTCACGACCACAGTCCCGACGGACTCCGGCCCGGCGGCTCCCACGCGGAGCCGCCGGGGCAACCGGTGGATCGTCTTCTTCCTCCGGCGGGCCTGGCGGATGGTCGTCGCGATGTTCGTCATCGTCACGGCGGCCTTCCTCGTGCTCCGGCTCTCCGGCGGCGATCCGGTGCGGAGCGCTCTCGGCGCCACAGCTGCCGAGAGCGTCGTGCAGGCGCGGCGCGAACAGTTGGGCCTCAACGACCCGCTGATCGTGCAGTTCTGGAACTACCTCACGGGGATCTTCCACGGCGATCTCGGCGTCTCGCTGATCACCGGACGTTCGGTCACGGAGCTCGTGCAGAACCGCCTGCCGGCGACGCTCGAACTCGCCGGGCTTTCCTTCGTGGTAGTGCTGGTGATCGCCGTCCCGGTCGGACTCGGCATCGCGCTGCTGACGCGGGGCGGTCGCCGACGGGGTGCAGAGGTGGCCTTCACCGGTATCACCGGCCTGATCGCGGCGATCCCCGAGTACGTGCTCGCCGTCGCGCTCGTCGTCGTATTCGCCATCACCGCGCAGCTCTTCCCCGTCGCCGGCCGCAGCACCCCGGCATCCTATGTGCTGCCCGTCCTCGCACTCTCGCTCGTCTCCGCGGCCTCGCTCTCGCGCATCGCCCGGGTGGAGGCGCTCGGCGTGCTGAAAGAGGACTACATCCGCACCGCTCGGTCGAAGCGGATCCCGAATTGGATGGTCAATATGCGGCACGCCCTCCCGAACATGTTGACGGCGACCCTCACGCTCGGCGGAACACTGCTGGCGACGATGGTCGCCAGCAGTGTTCTCGTGGAGCAGGTCTTCAACTGGCCGGGCCTCGGGACGGCCTTCGTGCAGGCGATCGTCTCGAAGGACTATGGCATCGTTCAGGGTCTCGCTCTGGTCTACGCGGCCGTGATCCTCGTCATCAACCTGATCGTGGACGTCGTGCTCTCCTTCCTCGACCGCCGGACAACCCTCCTGGACACCGCATGAAACGCTCACGCACGTTCTTCCGGTCGCCGATGGCGATCATCTCCCTCGTTCTGCTGGCTGTGCTCGTGCTGCTCGCGATCGTCGCGCCGATCCTGTGGGGGGACGCGGCGTCGACGCCCGACCCCGGCGGCATTCTGCAGGGTTCGAGCGCCGCGCATCCGCTCGGGACCGACAGTCTCGGCCGCGACGTTCTGCTGCGCACCCTCGTCGCCACGCGGCTGTCGCTCGGGATGGCGCTCCTCGCCACGGCGCTCGGCGCCGCTGCCGGGCTCACGCTCGGCGCATTGCCGGCGGTGTTCGGCCCGCGAACGCAGCGCTGGTTCGGCAGCGTCATCAACACCTGGCTCGCCTTCCCGGTGCTGCTCGTCGCCATGCTCACGGTCATCCTGCTCGGCGCAGGGTCGACGACGGCTGTCGTCGCGCTGGCGCTGACCATGACACCGTCGTTCGCGCGGCTCGCGCAGACCCTGTCGTCGCGGGTCGGCGGCTCGGAGTACTTGGCGGCTGCGCGCCTGCTCGGCGTCTCCCGCGGGCGGCAGTTCCGCCGCTACATCCTGCCCAACATCGCGGAACCCGTGATCGTGAACGTGACGCTCTCGATCGGCGGCGGCCTCCTCGCCCTCTCGAGCCTCAGCTTCCTCGGCGTCGGCGTCCAGCCGCCGCAATACGACTGGGGTCGGATGCTCAGCGAAGCCTTCGAGCAGGTCTACAGCTCACCGATCGCCGTCGTCGGTCCGGCCGTCGCGGTGGTGCTCGCCGGTGTCACATTCGGGATGCTCGGCGAGGCTCTCGCTGCCCACCTGCGCAACCACGGGTCGCGCACCGTCTCGGTCCGCGCACTCGGCGAGGCCCCGCAGGTCGAGGGGACCGCTCCCGCACCCGAGTCGGAGGTCGTGCTCCAGGTCGACGGGCTGACGGTCTCGTTCCCGGGCGAGAACGGTTGGATCCGTCCCGTGCAGGACGTCACCTTCAGCGTGCGGTCGGGCGAGATCGTCGGGGTCGTCGGTGAATCCGGAAGCGGCAAGAGCGTCACCATGATGGCCGTCGCCCAGCTCTCGGCGCCCGGCGCCGTCGTGCGCTCCCGGGCGCTGCGCCTGGACGGCGTCGAGCTGAGCTCACTCAGTGCGGGTGCCGCACGGCAGAAGCTGGCGCGCTCCATCGGCGTCGTCTTCCAGGACTCGCTGACCGCCCTCAACCCGGCGATGCGCGTCGGGGCGCAGGTTGCGGAAGGCCCCCGCGTGCACGAGAAGCTGCGCCGTGCCGAGGCGGGGGAGCGCGCCGTACAGGCGCTAGCCGATGTCAGCATCCCCGACCCGGAACGGCGCGCACAGCAGTTCCCGCACGAGTACTCGGGAGGGATGCGTCAACGCGCGCTGATCGCGATGTCCCAGATCGGCAAGCCGGCGCTGATCATCGCCGACGAACCGACGACCGCGCTCGACGTCACCGTGCAGAAGCGCGTGCTCGCCCTGCTTCGCCGGGAGTGCGAGCAGACCGGGGCCGCGGCGATCGTGGTCTCGCACGACATCGCGGTTCTCGCCGAACTCTGTCAGCGCATCCTCGTCATGTACGCGGGACGCATCGTGGAAGATCTCGACGTGCGGATGCTCGCGGAGCCGGAGCGTCTCGCCCATCCGTACACCCGCGCACTGGCGGCCTCGCTGCCGGATCTGCAGACCGACCGCACGGCCCCGCTCGCGACGATCCCGGGGGAGCCGCCGGACCTCTCCGCCCCGGTCATCGGCTGCGGTTTCGCCGCCCGGTGCTCCTTCGCCACCGACCTCTGCCGTACTCAGACGCCGCCGCTGATCGAACACGGCAACGGCGGCCGGCTCGCCTGCTGGCATCCCCAGGACGAGGTGTTCGCCGAGGCGGAACTGCTGGAAGGGACGAGAGGCTGATGGCACATCTCCACGTCGACGACCTGGTGGTCACATTCGGCCGGGGGCAGGCGGCGTTCAACGCCGTCGACGGCGTCTCGTTCTCCGTCCCGGACGGTACGACGCTCGGGCTGGTCGGCGAGTCGGGCTCCGGCAAGTCGACGGTCGCGCGCGCGATCGCGGGTCTGCAGCCGGTCGACTCCGGCTCGATCCGCCTCGACGGCACCGACGTGCTGCAGCAGCGGGCCCGCGACCGACGCAGGCGGGCCGGGCAAGTGCAGATGATCTTCCAGGACCCGTACTCGTCGCTCAACCCGCGGATGACCGTCGGCGAGACGGTGGAGGAGGCGCTGCTCACCCATCGGGCGCTGGATCGGCGCGAACGGCAGGCGTCGGTGCGCGAACTCCTCGAGCTCGTGCGGCTGAAAGCGTCGACCATCGACCAGTACCCGGCTCAGCTCTCCGGCGGGATGCGCCAGCGCGTCGCGATCGCGCGCTGTCTCGCCGTGCGTCCGCGGCTCATCGTGGCGGACGAGATCACCTCGGCGCTCGATGCCAGCGTGCAGGGCGCGGTGCTCAACCTCATTCGCGACCTGCAGCGCGAACTGGAACTTTCGATGCTCTTCATCACCCACAACCTTGCCGCGGTGCGCTACATCGCCGACACCACGGCGGTGATGAGTCGTGGCAAGATCGTCGAGATCGGCGAGTCGGACGAGATCGTGCGCAACCCGTCGCATCCGTACACCCGCACCCTCGTGGATGCGATCCCGCGCATCGAGAACGCCGGAACCGACCGCCTTCTTTCGGGCCTCGCCGAGGGGGTGGTGCGCCGATGAGCGGCCGGACCGACACCGTGACAGCCGAGACGATCCTGCCCGGGCTCGTGGCGCTGCGGCGCGAGATCCATGCCGACCCCGAGACGGGTTCCCAGCTGCCCCGGACGCAGGCGCGCATCCTCACCGCCCTTCGGCCGCTCGGCCTGGAGATCACGCTCGGCCGCGGTCTCAGCTCGATCGTCGCGGTGCTCCGCGGGGGCCGCCCCGGGCCGGCCGTGCTCCTTCGCGCCGACATGGATGCGCTCCCGCTGGTCGAGGAGACGGGTCTCGACTACGCGGCACAGGGCGATCGGATGCACGCCTGCGGCCATGATCTGCACGTCGCCGCCCTCGTCGGCGCGGCGACACTCCTGAGTGCCGGGCGGGACTCGCTCGCTGGCGATGTCGTGTTCATGTTCCAGCCTGCTGAGGAAGTGGGAGACGGTGCCAAGACGATGATCGAGGAGGGCCTGCTCGACATCCTCGGCCGTCCCCCGATCGCTGCGTACGGCATCCACGTCGTGCCGGGGGAGTACGGCGTCTTCTCGACCCGTCCGGGCACCCTCATGGCGGGCGCGCTGGAGGCGAGCGTCACCGTGACCGGGTCCGGCGGACACGCATCGGCGCCGCATCTGGCCACCGATCCGGTTCCTGTCGTCGCTGAGATGATCGCTGCTCTGCAGACATTCGCGACGCGTGAGTTCGACGTGTTCGACCCGGTGGTTGTGAGCGTGACCCAGGTGCACGCCGGCGGCCAGGCTCGCAATATCATCCCGGACGAGGCTCGGCTCGGCGCGTCGATCCGGGTGCTCTCCCGGGCGAACCAGGAGAGGGTCGCCCGGCGCCTCCCGGTTCTGCTCAGCGCGATCGCCGAGGCCCACGGATGCCGCGCGGCGGTGACCGTCGACACGCTGTGCCCGCCGACCGTGAACGACGACGCGGCCGCCCTGCTCGCGCTGGATGTGCTGGAACGGATGTTCGGGCCCGAGCGGGTTCGTCGTTCGGCGGCCCCGGTGATGGGGTCGGAGGATTTCGCCTTCGTGCTGGAGCGTGTGCCGGGGGCGTTCGTCTTCCTCCGGGCGACGCCGCCGCATCTCGATCCGGACGCGGTGGCGCCGAACCACCATTCCCGGGCGGTGTTCGACGACGCGGTGCTGGCAGACCAGGCCCTCGCGCTCGCCGAACTCGCCCGGGAGACGCTCCGGCGTCAGGAGTGGGTCGAGTCCGCGTAGAAGGCGGCGAGATCGATCTTCATCCGCTTCACGATCTCTTCGTCGACGAACGTCATATGGCCGGACTCGTAGAACCGGAACCGGATGTTCTCGCGCAGGGCAGGTGCGAGGTACAGGTGCGAGACGTCGTGCTCTGCCGAGGCGAACGGCGTGGCCAGGTCGTACACCCCGCCGAGGAACGCCACCTTCAGGTGGGGGTTGCGCCGCACGGCCGCCGAGAGGTCGAGCGCGACGTTGGGCGCCGGAAGCGGGGCGTCGATTCCCGGGGCCTTGTGGTGCCAGTCCCAGGCCCGGGAGATCTCCATGTTGTGGAGGTGCCGGTAGTGCAACCCGCTTTCGTAGCCCAGGTCGCCCGCGACGTGTTCGCGGAACGTGGAGAGGTGGGCGCTGTTCACGCCGGCGGTCGCCGCGTCATCGGTCGCGGGGTCGTGCGATCCGGTTCCGATCACGAATTGGTGCTCCGCCAGGAACCGGGTGTCGAACCGGCCGACGACCCGTCCCTCTTCGGCGAGGAGGGCGTAACGGTACTGCTCCATGTCGATCCGCAGCTTGTTCTTCAGCAGGAGCGCGGTGTCGAGACCGATGAGGGTGGAGAGCCGTTCGGCGACGGTGCGCTCGGCCGCGGCGTCGATGAGGTCGCCGCGCTGCAGCGCGTGCGCGTAGTCGCCGCCCGCGAAGTCTTTCGCCTGGGCGATGACCTCGGCGAGGGTGTCCGCGCCGGTGCGCCCGCGACCGTGGTAGTGCGCCGTCGCCGCGAATGACGGGAGCATGTTGATGTAACCCTGATCGAGGCCGAGGTTGTTCTCGGCCCAGTTGAGCACGGTGGAGAGCATCACGACGCCGTTGAAGTCGATGCCGCGATTCTGCAGTGCGTGCACGAGGCCGGCCGCGCGGGTCGTGCCGTACGACTCGCCGAACAGGAACCGCGGCGCGTTCCAGTTGTTCGTCAGCGTCAGGTAGCGCGTGATTCCCCGGCGAAGGCATCGATGTCCTGATCGACGCCCCAGACGAGCCCGGGGTCGACCCCGGGGAAGAGCCGGGAGTATCCGGTTCCCGGCGCGTCGAGGAAGACGAGGTCGCTGTGCTCCAGCAAGGAGTGCGGATTGTCGCCGACCGCGTATGGTGCGGGCGGCGTGGCGGACGGTGTCGCTGTGGGAGCGCGTTTTGGCCCGAACCCGCCGATGTTGAGCCAGAGACTCGCCGAACCGGGGCCCCCGTTGAACAGGAAGGTCAGCGGGCGGCGGGGGGCGTTGTCGGACCGGTCGGCGATGTAGGCCACGTAGAACATCGTGGTCAGCGGTCGGTCGTCGTCGGCTCGTACGACGACCTGACCGGCGCTGGCCGTGTAGTCGACGGATCCTGCGCCGAACGAGATCGTGTGCCGGCTCGTCACCGGTGTCTCGTCTTCGCTCACGAATCGCTGCTCGGGGAGCGTGGTCGGCTGGTCGTTTCCCGTCATGAGACTCCTGTCCTAATCCTGCAAATGATTATAGGTTATTCCTTTCCGTCGGCGGGAACCGGTCTGCGCATCCGGTCCGCGCGTCGACGCGCGCTCGGGGCGGGCGTGCCGGTGCTGAGTCGGTCGATGATCTCGTCGAGCACCGTCTGCACGGTTGCGGGCATGTCGACGGCATTCGGGTCGAGCAGCCACTGCACCTGCAGGCCGTCCATGACGGCGATGACCGCGTTGGCGCCATCGCGGACGGCCTTCGGATCGGCGTCGGGGCCGACGACGTCGCGCATGACGCCCTCCACTTTCAGGCGGAGGCCGGCCAGGCGCCCGCGGAAGTACTCCTGGGCGGGATGCCCTTCGGTCACCGACTCGGCCGAGAGCACGGCGTAGGTCTGCACGACGCCGCGATGCTTCAGGTTCTCCTCGGCGGTGTCGACGAGGTGGCCGAGGAATGCCGGGCCCTCGATTTGCGCACGCCCGGCGACGCCGGCGACCGCTTCGCCGTCGCGGTGGCGGAGCACGGCGACCAGGAGGCCCTCTTTGGTGCCGAAGTGGTGCAGCACGCCGGCATGGGTCATTCCCGCTTGGTCGGCGATCTCAGCGAGGGCGCCCTTGTTGTAGCCGTGGGCGCCGAAGACCGCAAGCGCCGCCTCGAGCACGGCTTTCCGGCGTTCGAGGGTGCGCGCTTGCGGCTTGGCGACGCGGTCGGCGGCAGCGCTCCGCTGCGGGGCGGGGGTCGTTCGCCCGGTCGTCTTCTCGGGTGCTTTCGACACGGGGCTCCTCGGGGATGGTCGCCGCGGCGCGGCGAGGGACATCGGCATTCTATTTACTTGCTGACTTGTTAGTAAGTGTGCAACGATAACTCCCGACCACTCGAAGACGAGCCCGAACGGAGAACCGCGACGTGAGCCTCAACCCGGCGATCCGCACCGATGACGACGTGAACGGGCCGATTTCCCGCGTTGCCGAGCTGAGCCTGACCGAGAAGATCGGGCTGCTCACCGGCGCCGGCACCTGGACCTTGCGCGCCCTTCCGCGCATCGGGCTGCGGACGGTGACGGTCTCCGACGGACCGATCGGCGTGCGCGGCATGGACGACGATCCCACCCCCTCCGCCCAGCTCCCCGCGCCGAGTGCGACCGCGGCGAGCTGGGACGCCGATCTGCTCGGCCGCCTCGGAACGCTCATGGCCGACGAGGCGCGCCGTCGCGGAGTCGATGTGATCCTCGCCCCGGTCGTCAACCTGCAGCGCAGCCCGGTCGGTGGCAGGCATTTCGAGTGCCTGTCCGAGGATCCGTGGCTCACGGCGCGGATGGCCGTTCCGTTCGTCGCCGCCATCCAGGCCGAGGGCATCGGTGCCTGCGTGAAGCACTTCGTCGGAAATGAGACCGAGACCGACCGCACCGACTACCTCTCCCGGATCGACGAGCGCACGCTGCGCGAGGTCTACCTCGCGCCGTTCGAGGCGGTCGTCCGTGAGACCGGGGTCTGGTCGATCATGGCGGCGTACAACGGCCTCAGCGCCCTCGGCGAGGAGTCGTCGGCCACGGCGAACACGGCGCTGCTCACCGACATCCTCAAAGACGAATGGCGCTACGACGGCGTCGTCGTCAGCGACTGGCTCGCGACCACGAGCACGGTGGAGTCGGCCGTCGCCGGTCTCGACTTGGTGATGCCGGGTCCCGGCGGGCCGTGGGAACAGCACCTCGACGACGCCGTGCGGCGGGGCGAGGTGCCCGTCGGAGTGATCGACGACAAGGTCGCGCGGCTGCTGCTGCTGGCGAGCCGGGTCGGCGCGCTCGGCGAGGCTTTCACGCCGCTCCCCGGCGAATCCGAGTTCCGCCGCGCGGCCGCTGAGGTCGCTTCCCCCGACTCGGCGCCGGTGCGCGCGCTGCTGCGCGAGGCGGCCGCTCGGTCGACGGTCGTGCTGCGCAACGAGGCGATCCTCCCGCTCGACGGGGATGCGCTGGGGAGCGTCGCCCTCATCGGCGCCAATGCCGTGCACCCCTTCGTGCAGGGCGGGGGCAGCGCCCACGTCGACGCGCCCCTGCTCGCCGACCCGTTCGAGGCGCTGTGCGAGGCGCTGCCGAATGCCCTGATCACCCTGCACCGCGGTGGGTCGACACTGGTCAACGCGCCGGTGGTCGACGACGACGACCTCAGCGCGCCGTCGGGGGAGCGTGGTGTCGTAGCGGACATCCTCGATGCCTCCGGTGCAGTGCTGGAGTCCCGGCTGCTTCCCTCGGCCTCCGGCTCGCTGTGGACGACCGGGCTGCCCGCCGCCGCGACGACCGTGCGGTTCCGCACCCGCGTCGCGCTGCGCCGATCCGGTGAGCACCTGCTCGAGATCGCCCCTGTCGGCGCGCACACGGTCGCGGTCGACGGCACGGTGGTATCCACCTCGGCCGCGAAGGTGGGCGCGGAAGTCGTGCTCGACTCTTCGTACGCGAATCCGCCGGCGGTCGCGGTGCGCGTTCCCGGCGGCTCCCGCCGCTCGGCCGAGATCGATGCCACGGCGCAGGTCGTCGACGCGGCCGCGTTCGGGCGGTTCGCCCGGATCCATCTGCGTCACCTCGCCCCGGAGGCGGGCACCGACGCCGAGATCGCCGAGGCCGTCGAAGCCGCGCGCGCGGCCGACGTCGCGGTCGTCGTCGTCGGCACGAACCCCGAGACGGAGTCGGAGGGTTGGGACCGGCCGACGCTCGCCCTCCCCGGCCGGCAGAACGAGCTGGTGAGACGCGTGGCCGAAGCCAACCCGCGCACCGTCGTCGTCGTCAATGCGGGAGCCCCCGTGCTGCTGCCGTGGCTCGACGAGGTGCCTGCCGTCCTCTGGTGGTGGCTGCCGGGGCAGGAAGCCGGCACCTCGCTCGCCGATGTGCTCCTCGGCACGACGGAGCCGGCGGGGCGCCTGCCCTGGACGCTTCCGGCCGCCGAGGCTGACGTTCCCGTGCCGAACGGCATCCCGATCGACGGGTACATCGACTACGCAGAAGGTGTCGACGTCGGCCACCGCGCCTGGGATCGCCTCGGGCGCACGCCTGCCCGCGAGTTCGGCTACGGCCTCGGTTACGGCCGCTGGCGTTACGACACCGTCGAAGCGGACGAGCCGGATGAGGACGGCACCGTCACGGTGCGCGTCACCGTCGCGAATGAAGCCGACCGTGACGCCCGCGAGGTCGTGCAGCTCTACCTCGAGCCCGAACGACCGGATGCGGAGCGTCCGCTGCGCTGGCTGGCCGGTTTCGCCACCGTCGACGTGCCGGCGGGCGCGAGCGCGACGGTCGAGATCGTGCTCCCCGAGCGCGCTTTCCAGACCTGGAACGTCGACCGTCACCACTGGACGACGCCCAGCACCGGGTACCGGCTCCACGCCGCCCGATCGAGTCGTGATCACCGACTCGCCACACGCGTCATCATCGGCGGTCCGACCGCCGACGACGACTGAGCACCACACATCCTCATCACCATCCATGCAAGGAGGCATAGAACAATGCGAAAGAGAAAAGGACTGATCGCGGTCGCTGCCGCGGTCGTCGCCGTGGGGCTCACGCTCTCCGGCTGCAGCAACTCGGGGAGCAGCTCCGGCGGGTCGCATCCGCTCACCATCGGCATGCCAAACGGTCCGCAGTCGAACAACTCGAACCCGTTCCTCAACACCTCGGCTTCCCGGTCGCTCGGCTATGCATTCGCGATCTACGAACCGCTGGCGCAGGTGAACGACACCCGCCCGGCCAACAAGGCGATCCCGTGGCTCGCCAAGTCGTGGACGTGGAACGCGGACTTCACCAAGCTCACGATCACCGCGCGCAGCGGCGTCAAATGGTCGGACGGCAAAGACTTCACGGCCGCGGACATTGCATACTCGCTCAATCTGCGGAAGACCAATGCCGCGCTCAACGCCGAAGGCCTGCCGTACGGCGACATCAGCACGAGCGGTGACACCGTGACCGTCGACTTCACGACCGGCCAGTTCGTCAACCAGATCAAGGTGCTCCAGCTCTTCATCGTTCCGGAGCACATCTGGAAAGACATCAAAGACCCGACGAAGGACCTCAACCAGAAGCCGGTCGGCACCGGACCGTACGTGCTCAAGACCTGGACCAACCAGGCCGTGACGCTCGATGCGAACCCCGACTACTGGGGCGGCAAGCTGGCCGTGCCCGAGCTGCGGTACACCTCGTACAGTGGCAACGACACGCTGACCACCGCGCTGGCGACGGGTGCGGCCCAGTGGGGCTGGACGTTCATCGCCGACTACAAGAACGTCTACCTGAGCAAGGACACGACCCACAACCACGTGTTCTTCCCCGCGGGTCTCGGCATCGACGCCCTGTTCGTGAACACGAAGACGGCGCCGTTCAACGACGTGGCCGTTCGCAAGGCGCTGAACCTCGTCGTCGACCGTGCCAAGGAGAGCGCCGTGGCCGAGTCCGGGATCTTCCCCGAGCTCAAGAATGTCTCGGGCATCCCCACCCCCGCCGGTGAGTCGTTCATCGCCGCCGACCTGAAGGGCCAGAACTTCACCGTCGACGTCACCGCCGCCAAGAAGACACTGACCGACGCCGGCTACACCTATCAGGGCGCCAACCTGATCGGCAAAGACGGCAAGCAGGTCTCGTTCACCGTTCAGGACCCCTCGGGGTGGAGCGACTACAACACGGGTCAGCAGCTCATCGCCGACGCTGCGAAGTCGATCGGCATCGACGCCAAGGTGGAGACGCCGACGGCGGATGCGTGGACTGCGAACGTGAACACCGGCGACTTCCAGGCCGCGTTGCACTGGACGAACGCGGGATTCACGCCGTGGGAGACGTACTCCAACATGTTCGACCCGGCCTACAACGTGCCGATCGGTCAAACCGCCGTGTGGAACTACGGACGCTATGACGACCCGGCCGCCGCCGCGGCGTTCAAGGCGTACACCGACGCCACGGACGACGCCGGCCGTGCGACCGCGCTCGACAAGATCCAGACGATGTTCGTGTCCGATGTGCCGGCGCTCGCGCTCGACGCCCGACCGGCCGGCGCCGAGTACTCGACGAAGTACTACAGCGGCTGGCCGTCTGACGGGGATGCGTACGCGAACCCGCAGCCGACCGTCGCCAATGTGGCGCTCATCCTGTCCCGCCTCAAAGCGACCAAATAGGGATCGATCCGCGCTCCCGGTTCCCCGTCGGTTCATCCGCCGGGGAACCGGGATGCTCCCACTCACACACGACAACCGGGACGCCGCCGCGCATCCCGTCGATGAAGCAGGTATTCGATGAGCAACGAAAGCACGCCCGGCGAGACCGTGCTCGAGGCGGTGAACCTCACCAAACACTTCCCGGTGCGCGGGATCGGCCGGTCCGGCGTCGTGCACGCCGTCGACGACGTGAGCATCCCGCTCCGGTCGGGGCAGGTCGTCGCCCTCGTGGGCGAATCCGGCTCGGGAAAGTCGACCGTCGCGCGGCTGTTCGCCCGGCTGTACACGCAGACCGCGGGCGAGATCCGCCTGCACGGCCGTGTGGTGACCGCCAAGCGGGGGCGCGCCTTCCGCGCCTACGCCCGACGCGCGCAGATGATCTTCCAAGACCCGTTCGCGTCGCTCAACCCGGTGCACACCATCCGGTATGTGCTCACCCGGGCCGTGCGCATCCATCACGGTGCTCTGCGCGGGGATGCGCTCGAACAGCGCCTGCGAACCCTGCTGGAACGGGTGCAGCTGAACCCCGAGCGGTACCTCGACAAGTACCCGCACGAACTCTCCGGCGGCCAGCGTCAGCGGGTCGTCATCGCCCGGGCGTTGGCGGCGGAACCTGAAGTGCTCCTCGCGGATGAGCCGATCTCGATGCTCGACGTGTCCATCCGGGTCGGCGTGCTGAACCTGCTGAAAGATCTGCGCGACAACTTCGGGATCGCCATCCTGTACATCACCCACGACATCGCCTCGGCCCGCTACTTCGCCGATCGCACCTTCGTCATGTATGCCGGCCGCATCGTCGAATCCGGCGACAGCGAGTCGGTGACCCAGCGGCCGGCGCATCCGTACTCGCAGCTCCTCGTTCGGTCGGCGCCAGACCCGGACAACCTGGCTCAGCTCGACCGCGGACAGGCGGCCGGCGAGCCGCCGAGCATGCTCCGCCCGCCCGAAGGCTGCCGGTTCAGTCCGCGCTGCCCCTTCGCCACCGAGCTGTGCCGCACGCAACCGCCGCTGCTGACGATCGCGCCCGGCCGCGAGGTGGCGTGCTGGGGGTACGCCGCCGCCGTCCCCGGTGGGATGGACACGGTCCCGGCCGGCACACCGCTGCCCGACCTCGGCACGGCCGCCGCCCCCGTCGAGCCCGTGAAGGAGGCCGCGCTGTGAGGTTCTTCATCCGCCGCATCATCTTCTACCTCATCACGGCCTGGGCCGCGGTGACGCTCAACTTCCTGATCCCGCGCGTGATCCCCGGCGACCCGGTGCAGGCGCTGATCAACAAGTTCCAGGGCCAGCTCAGCACGAACGCGATCCACTCCCTCTATGTGCTCTTCGGTCTCGACCACAAGACCTCGCTGTGGGACCAGTACTGGCAGTACTGGGGCGAGATCCTGCACGGCAATCTGGGGCTGTCGTTCGCCTACTTCCCGACCCCCGTCGCCGACGTGATCGGCCAGGCCCTGCCGTGGACCATCGGGCTCGTCGGGATCTCGACGATCCTCTCAGTGCTGCTCGGCACCCTGATCGGCACCTACATCGGCTGGCGGCGCGGCACCTGGCTCGACGGCGTGCTGCCGGTCACGACCTTCTTCTCGTCGGTCCCCTACTTCTGGCTCGGGCTGATGGCCATCGCGCTGTTCGCGGTCACCTGGCAGATCTTCCCGGCCGGCGGCGGATACGATGGCGGGCTCGTTCCCGGCTGGGACTTCGAATTCATCGGCTCCGTGATCCAGCACGCCGCGCTGCCGGCGATCACGATCGTGCTCTCGTCGGTCGCCGGCTGGATCCTCGGGATGCGCAACATGATGGTGACGGTGACGAGCGAGGACTACGTGACCGTGGCGCAGGCGAAAGGCCTCAAAGAGCGAACGGTGATGTTCGGCTACGCCGCCCGCAACGCGGTGCTCCCTCAGGTCTCTGGCTTCGCCCTCTCGCTCGGGTTCGTCGTCTCCGGCACCCTGGTCATGGAGCTCGTGTTCTCCTACCCCGGCATCGGATACTCCCTGTTCCAGGCCATCGGCGCGAAGGACTACCCGCTCATGCAGGGGATCTTCCTCGTCATCACGATCTCGGTGCTCGTAGCCAACATCCTGGCCGATGCCGTCTATGTGTTCCTCGACCCCCGAACCCGACAGGAGTCCTGAGATGTCGAACGTCCCTGTCACCGCGGCCGACACGAGTGTCGACCCCACGGCGCACATCGCCCCCGGCTCGGGCACGAAACTGCGCCGGCGACTGAAACCGATCAGCAACGGCAAGGCGCTGACCGGGCTGATCATCATCGCCATCTTCGTGCTGTTCGCCATCATCGGCCCGCTGGTGGCGCCGTACGATCCGAACAAGATCACGACGGCGCTGCTTCAACCGCCCACCGCGGCGCACTGGATGGGGACCGACCAACTCGGCCGCGACATCCTGTCCCAGCTGCTGGTGGGCACCCGGAATGTGATGGTCGTCGGCGTGCTCGCCGGCATCCTCGCCACGGTGCTCGCGGTGCTGGTGGGGGTCAGCTCCGGGTTCCTCGGCGGCGTCGCCGATGAGATCCTCTCCGCGATCGCGAACATCTTCCTCGTCATCCCGGCGCTGCCCCTGATCATCATCGTCACCGGTGCCGTGCCGGATGCGGGCGCCCTGCTGGTCGCGGCGGTCCTGGCCTTCACCGGCTGGGCCTGGGGTGCGCGCATCCTGCGTGCCCAGACACTCTCGCTGCGCGGCCGGGACTTCGTGGAGGCGGCGCGCGCGAACGGCGAGTCGACCTGGCGGATCGTGTGGTTCGAGACGATGCCGAACCTCACCGCGATCATCGCGTCGAGCTTCATCAGCACGGTCACGTTCGCGGTGCTGACCCAGACGACGCTCGCCTTCATCGGTGTCACCTCGCTGAGCGACTGGAGCTGGGGCACGGTGCTCTACTGGGCACAGTCGAACCAGGCGCTCGCCCGGGGCGCCTGGTGGTGGTTCGTTCCGGCCGGCCTGCTCATCGCCCTTCTCGGGATGGCGCTCACCCTGATCAACTTCGGCATCGACGAGTTCGTCAACCCGCGGTTGCGGCTCGCCGGTCTCAGCGCGCGCGCGATGCGCAAGAAGGGCATCGTGCCCCGCATCGGATTCACCGCCATGACCCGCGACGCACCGAGCGGGCCCATCGGCGCAGCACAGCCCAACCAGGAGGCAACGAGATGACGCTGTCAGCAGAGCAGAGCCGCATCCCGGCTTCCACGACGGACGACGGGGCGAAACCCATCCTCGAGATCCGCAACCTCTCCGTGGACTACGGATACGGCGATCAGCGGGTGCACGCGCTCCGCAACGTGAGCCTCACGCTGCGCGAAGGGGAGGTGCTCGGGCTCGCCGGCGAGTCGGGCTGCGGCAAGTCGACGCTCGTCTACGGGGCGACGAGGCTGCTGCCGCCGCCCGGCCTCATCAGCAGCGGCGAGGTGCTCTACTACGACGAGTCGGGCACCGCCGTCGACATCCTCCGACAAGAAGAAGAGGATCTGCGCGCAAGCCGCTGGCAGGACACGGCCATCGTGTTCCAGGGCGCGATGAACTCGCTCAACCCGGTGTACCGCATCGGCAGGCAGATCACGGACGCGATCGCGGCGCACCGGCCGGAGTCGACGAAGCGGGAACGGGACGACCGGGCGCGCGAACTGCTCTCGATGGTCGGGATCGCCTCAGACCGGCTCCGCTCCTACCCGCACCAACTTTCCGGGGGGATGCGCCAGCGCGTAATGATCGCCATGGCGCTCGCGCTCGAGCCGCGAGTGCTCATCATGGACGAGCCGACGACCGCGCTCGACGTCGTCATGCAGCGCCAGATCGTGGAGCAGATCGTCGAACTGCGGGAGCGACTCGGGTTCTCGGTGATCTTCATCACGCACGATGTGTCGCTGCTGATCGAGATCGCCGACCGCATCGCGATCATGTACGCGGGGGACATCGTGGAGCAGGGGCCGGCGGCCCAGCTCTACCGCGAGCCGCGGCATCCGTATACGCGGGGGCTGCTGAATTCGTTCCCGCCCCTGCACGGGCCCCGGCGCGAGATGACCGGCATCCCGGGGTCGCCCCCCGATCTCGTCAACCTGCCGACGGGATGTGCGTACCACCCGCGCTGTCCGTATGCGATGGACCGGTGCCGCGTCGAATCGCCGAGCCTGCTCCCGCCGACCGCCGCCGGTCACGAGCCGGGCCGCCTGGTCTCCTGTTGGCTCGACGAAGACCCGGCCGTCACCCCGCCCCCGGAACTCTCCCTCCGCTCCTCCTGACCCCTACCCGCGCCCGCCGCCGCCCGCCTCCGTCCGTCAACGGAGGTCGGGGCGCACGGGGTCAGGGCGTTTGGAGGCGGAATGCGACGAAGGGGGCGAAACCGCGGTCGACGAGGTCCACCTCGAAGCCGGCCAGGTTCTCGAGGTGGCGTGCCACGCGCAATGGACCGACATCGACCGGCTCGCAGCCGATCTGTTCGATGAGCGCCGCGACGACCGCCTTGGCCGGGGCGTCATCGGAGGCGATCAACACCTGAACCGGATCGACCCGATCTTCGGCGAGCCATTCGGCGTAGACGGAGTTGAACGCCTTCACCACGGTCGCCGTGGGTACCACCGCCGCGATCCGCTCCGCGAGGGAGGCGCCGCCGGCGTACCGGCTCTCGAATCCCGGGGCGTCGAGCGGATTGGTGATGTCGATCAGGATCGAGCCGGCCAGCGCATCCGCGAGGGACGCGACGATCTCCAGTGCGGACGTGTCGTGCAGGGCGAGGATGACCGCCTCCGCCCCGGCGGCGCTGCGGTAGTCGGTCGCCCCGGATGCGCCGATGGTCTCGCTCCGTCGCTGCGCGCGGTCGGGGTCCCGGGACCCGATGACGACCTCGTGGCCGGCCCGCACCAGTCGTGACCCCAGTGCCGAGGTCATGGCCCCGTGCCCAGAATGGCGATACGCATACGGCGAGCGTACCCATCCACGGCGCCAGGCGGGGGACGGGGTGTGTGCGTCGAAGTGTTGCGAAGGGATGTGGGCGTGAGGGGTGGGGTTTGTACTGTTGGGTCATGAGTGACAGCGAGACCGGTGGCCGGGATTTCGAGACGCGGCAGATCCACGCCGGCGCAGTGATCGACACCCAGACCCGGGCGCGGATCACCCCCGTCTACCAGACCGCAGGCTATGTCTTCGACGGCTTCGACGACGGCGAGGACCGGTTCGCCGGCCGCACCTCCGGCCGCGCGTACTCCCGCAACGACAACCCCACGAACGCGGTCGCCGGGCGGCGCCTGGCCGACCTCGAGGGCGGCGTGGACGGCATCGTGGTGGCGAGCGGGCAGGCCGCGATCGCCGCCGCACTGTTCGCTCTCGCCCGGGCGGGCGACCACATCCTCGCCACCTCGTCGCTCTACGAGGGCACCCGTGAGATGTTCCGCGGGGCGCTGCGCCGGCAAGGGTTGGAGGTCGAATACGTTCCGGATGAGGCGGACGACGCGCACTGGGCCGCCCGGATCACCGAGCGTACGCGCGCGATCTACACCGAGACCATCCCGAACCCGCTGAACCAGGTCGTCGACCTGGAACGGCTCGCCCGGATCGCGCATGCGGCCGGGGTCCCGCTCGTCGTCGACAGCACCGTGGCCACTCCGTACCTCTGCCGGCCGATCGAGTGGGGCGCCGACATCGTCATCCACTCGACCTCGAAGTGGCTCGCCGGGCACGGATCCGTGATCGGTGGCGCGGTGATCGACGGCGGCCGGTTCGACTGGGCCGCGCAGGCGGAGCGCTTCCCTCACCTGGTGGAGTCGCCGCGCCCCGGTGTCCCCTCCTTCGTCGACAGGTTCGGCGAGGGGGCCTATCTCGCCTACCTGCGCACGGTCACGGTTCTCGAATACGGTCCCACCGTTCCACCGACCAGCACCTTCCTGCTGCTGCACGGGATCGAGACCCTGTCGCTGCGGATGGAGAGGCACGTGGCGAACTCGCAGCGGATCGCCGAATGGCTGGCCGAGCAACCGCAGGTCGCCGCGGTGGCCTACCCGGGCCTCGCCTCCGACCCGTACCACGAGAGGGCACGACGCTACCTGCCGCAGGGGGCCGGCGCAGTGGTCACGATCGATCTCGCCGGAGGGCGGGATGCCGCGCGTCGGTTCATCGACGCGCTCGAGCTGGTGAGCCCGATGACGCATATCGGGGATGTGCGCACCCTCGCGATCCACCTCGGAAGCACCATCCACGCGAAGCTCAGCGAGGAGGAGCGCCTCGAGGCGGGCATCACCCCCGGCCTCATCCGGCTCTCCATCGGTCTGGAAAGCGCACGCGACCTCATCGCCGACCTCACTCGCGGCCTCGCCGCCGCCGCCTGACCGCCACCTGACCGCCACCTCCCCAACCCTTCGCCAAACATGTGGCGCAGATGCGAACAGTGGCACGCTCAGAGGCGGCATGTGGCGCAAATGTTCGCCGGGTGGGGTGGGTGTGGGGTGGGTGTCAGGCGGGGGTGGCGATGCGCGTGGCGGCCGCAGGGCGTCGCGCTGCGGCTGCGATGCGGCGCACGGCTTCGCTGATGGTGGCGGGGTCGCAGGCGATGTTCATTCGTGCGAATCCGCGGCCGCCCGGCCCGAATGTCGGGCCGGAGTTGAGGGCGACCCTCGCCCGGTCGAGCAGTTCGGCCGCCGGGTCGTCGCCCAGCTCCAGGGCACGGAGGTCGAGCCAGACCAGGTAGCCCGCATCCGGTTGCACGGCACGCACTTCGGGAAGGTGGGTGGCGAGCTCGTCGGCCAGCAGACGGTAGTTCGCCGTGATCCGGTCGATGGTCTCGGCCAGCCACGCCTGCGACGAGAACGCAGCGATGTTGGCGTGCAGGCCGATGATGCTGGTGCGTGCCGCGAGCTCCTCGGGAAAGCGGGTCAGCAGTGCGGCGCTGTCTGCATCGTTGGCGACGGCGACCGCGCATTTGAGGGCGGCGAGGTTCCAGCCTTTGCTGGCGGAGGTCACGGTGACCGATCTGACCCCCGCCCCGGTACACGCGACGGCGAAGGGGGTGAACGGGGAACCGGGATGCGCGAGCGGGGCGTGCACTTCGTCGCTCACCACGAGCACGTCGTAGCGGGCGGCGAGCCGCGCGAGCTCGCGCAGGCTGGCCAGGCTGTGCGAGCGACCCGTCGGATTGTGGGGGTTGCAGAGCAGGATGGCGTCGACGCCCGAGGCGAACGCCGTCTCGAGCGCGGGCAGGTCGAGCGACCAGCCGGTCTCTTCGCGGAGGGGAACCTCCACCGTCTCGGCGTGGGCTTCGCCGACCATCTCGTAGAAGGGTGCGTAGACCGGCGGGGTGAGCACCACGCGTCCACCGTCGCGGGGGAGGGCCAGCCGCAGCGTCTCGAGGACACCGACCGTCACATCCGTGGCGAGGTGCACACGGGATTCGTCGACCGCCCAGCCCCAGGCGTGCCCGGCGAAGTCGGCGAAGGCGGCGGCGAGCGGCCCGGGGGAGTCCAGGTAGCCGGTGTCGGAGCGAAGCAGGTGGTCGATGGCCGTCTGGGCGATGGCGGGCGCGATCTCGAAGTCCATCTCGGCCACCGACATCGGCAGCACATCGGCGGGGAACCGGTGCCATTTGATGCTGGTCCTGCGTTCGCGCAGGTCGGCGAGAGGTCGCGCTTGGATGCCACTCATGCGACAACTTTCCTCCCCCGGCGGCGCTGGGGCGAACCGGGGCGTCGAAAAGTGAAACAATCCGGCCCCGCCGGTCCCAGACCCCCGAACTGGAGGGAGAAGTCGACGGAAATGAGTCGGAGAGCCGCGTCATAGTCCGGCCGGCGACCAGTCTCTCGAGTGAAAGAGACTTCGCTTACCCGGCACAGTCGCCCACCCGAAGGAACGACATCTTGAACTCTCGCACGCTCGCGGACACCCGGCCGCACACGACCACCCGCCCCAGCAACACCAGCAACACAAGCAGCGCGCAGCCCCGGCCGCGCGCCTGCGCGTCCCCCGGACTGTTCGGCGACGAGAAGGCGACGTCGCCTTTCCTCGTCGTCCGGTCGTTCCTGAACGCCTATGCAGCCCTCCCGGCGTCGGAGCGGGACGAGGGGGCAGGTCGCCTCCTTCTCTCGGCCGATCTCGACGTCGAGGTGACGGTGCACGGCTTCCGCATGCTCACGAGCGTGCTCGCCCCGGCCGCGGCCGTGGGAAGCCCGCCGACGCGGGCGATGCTGGAGGAGCACGCGGATTGGTGGCTCGCCCAGCTGCCCTGAGCGCGCCTCGGAGCAACGGTTCGACCGGCGCGTAACACGGGGGACGACCGACCATCCGCGGTCGTATGGTGGCCCCATGGCCACCGCATCCCGCCCCCGTCCCGACAAGCACGCGCCGGCCGAGCTCGGTTTCGCGAGTCAAGCGGTGCACGCGGGCAACGCCGTCGACCCCGGAACTCGCGCATTGCGCACGCCGATCGTCATGGCGAACTCGTATGCGCTCCCCGACGACCCGTCCACCTTGAGCTGGTCGGGCACCGATGTGCCGCTCTACACCCGGAACGGCGGGGTCAACCAGCACGGGCTCGAACGCAAGCTGGCGGTGCTGGAGCGGGGCGAGGACGCGGTCGCCCTCGCCTCCGGTGTCGCCGCCCTGCACGCCGTGTTCTTCACTCTGCTGAACCCGGGGGACCACGTCGTGGTCGCCGACATCGCTTACGAGGCGACCTTCCGGCTGTTCAGCGAGCTGCTGCCCGAGAAGTTCGGAATCACCGCGACGTTCGTCGACACCTCCGATCTCGCCGCGGTGCGGAGGGCAGTGCGGCCGGAGACCCGGCTCGTGCACATCGAGACCGTGGCCAACCCCACCACGCGCGTCACCGATGTCGATGCCGTCGCCGCGATCGCCCACGAGGCGGGCGCCCTCGTCTCGATCGACAACACGTTCACCCCGCCGCCCCTGTTCCGTCCGCTCGAGCACGGCGCCGACCTCGTCGTGCATTCGCTGACGAAGTACATCAACGGCCACGGAGATGCGATCAGTGGCGCCGTCATCGGCTCGGCCGCCCTCATCCGTCGGCTCAAACTCGACGCGATGGTCGATGCGGGCGGCGTGATCAGCCCGTTCAACGCCTGGCTGGTGATGCGGGGGTCGGTCACGCTGCCGTTGCGCATCCGGCAGCACAGCGAGTCTGCGCTGGCTGTCGCGGAGTTCCTGGAACGGGACCCGCGGGTGGCGTTCGTCGCGTATCCGGGACTCGTCTCGCATCCGCAGCATGAGCTGGCTGTGCGATTGCTCGACGGCGGGTTCGGCGGCATGATGGCGTTCGCCGTCGCGGGCGACAAAGATGCGCAGAACCGGTTCGTCTCCCGGCTGCGGGTGATCACCAGCGCCGTCTCGCTCGGGCACGACGAGTCGCTCATCGTGCACGTCGACTCGTCGGGACCGCGGGTGGCGTTCTATCCGGAGGAGTTCCGCACATTCGGGCATCTGCGCTTCTCGGTGGGGCTGGAGGACGCTCGCGACCTGATCGACGATCTGGCCGCGGCTCTCGACGACACCTTCGGCGCGCGCTGAGGAGCCCGGGCCGATCCGGCCGGAACCGGGGCGTTTCCGCAGCCCGCTGACGTACTCTTCTTGGGGTGGCCCCTCGTGGTCGCCTTCAGCGCACGACGACAGGGGACCATGACGACAGGCAGCGCCGCAACGCACAACATCTCGCTCGAGCCCGCCACCGAACCCGATGGGGAGTTCGGGCCCGCGCACGGCGAAGGCGCTGTTCCCCGATCGTGGCCGAACACGCACCGTCGACCCGATGTCGTCGTTCGCAAGGGCGTTGCCCGTCTCGTCAACACCACCCTCACCCCGCACCAGGCGCTCGTCGAGGATCTGCTGTTCGTGGGCGATGTGCTGACGGCCGCGGGCATCGAGTTCCTGCTGGTGCGCGGCAACGACGAACGTCCGGTGATCGCGGTGGATCAGAGCCTGAAGCACCGGCTCACGGATGCGCTGGCGAACGCCTGCGAAGACGAGCCGCTCTACTCGCGCACGATCGACGGCAAGGGCCGCCCTGTTCTCGTCAACGCGGGGATGCTCTCCACCAAGCGCAAGGCGCGCATCTTCCGCCTCTACCGCCCGCGCATCGAACCGGTCGGCGGCCTCAGCTACGGCGCCTCCACGGGGGTCGAGCTGCAGCTGTGGCGGTTCGGCGACGAGTTCATCGACTGCCCGGTGGAGAACTCGCTCACCCGGCGGCTGCTGCCGCGCAGCGAAGATGTGCGAAGCACGGTCGACCTCTACGGCCGCACCTGGAACACCCTGCGCGGCATGTTCGACGCCCACGCCTCCGATGTGCTGTTCGACATCGACATCGTCTTCTCGTGGGTCGACGGCTCCGACGTCGAGTTCCAGCGGGCGCGGGCCAAACGGATGCGCAGCTACGTGGTCGGCGAGGGTGACGACTCCGAGGCCCGGTTCCGCCAGATCGACGAGCTCAAGTACGCGCTCCGCTCCGTCTACCTGTTCGCGCCGTGGGTGCGCAAGATCTTCATCGTCACCGACTCGCCGCGCCCGGCCTGGCTCGCCGAGCACCCGTCGGTGCAGGTCGTGCGCAGCGACGAGTTCTTCACCGATCCCGAGGCGCTGCCCACACACAATTCCCAGGCCGTGGAGAGCCAGCTTCAGCACATCGACGGGCTCAGCGAGCACTTCCTGTATTCCAACGACGACATGTTCTTCGGCCGTCCGGTGCAGCCGGGCATGTTCTTCTCGCCGGGCGGGGTCACCAAGTTCATCGAGGCGCAGACCCGCATCGGTCTGGGCGAGAGCAACCCCGACCGCAGTGGCTTCGAGAACTCTGCCCGCGTCAACCGGCGGCTGCTCTGGGAGCGTTTCGACCGCGTCATCACCCGGCATCTGGAGCACGCCGCCGCACCGCTTCGCAAGAGCGTGCTGTTGGAGCTTGAGCGCGAGTTCCCGGACGATTTCGCACGTACCCAGCGCAGCCAGTTCCGGTCGAGCACCGACATCTCTGTCACCAACTCGCTGTACCACTACTACGCGTTGATGACCGGTCGGGCCGTGCAGCAGTTCAACGCGGATGTGCGGTACGTCGATACGACCGCCCGCTCCGCCCTCGCATCGCTCCCCGGGATGCTCAAAGACCGGGAGCACGACTTGTTCTGCCTGAACG
Source organism: Leifsonia poae (assembly GCF_020009625.1). NCBI lineage: Bacteria > Bacillati > Actinomycetota > Actinomycetes > Micrococcales > Microbacteriaceae > Leifsonia > Leifsonia poae. The sequence goes on along the minus strand of NZ_JAIHLP010000002.1, from coordinate 1,371,867 downwards.
ACGGCAGCTTCCCGGAAGTGTCCGCCGAGGAGCGGGCGTCGATCGTCGTCGACTTCTTGGAGCGCTACTTCCCGATCCGCGCCCCCTGGGAGCGCTGACCGCGCATGGCCGTCGGGCGTCGAGTCGGGATGCCCGCTCGGGTCAGCCTGCGGGCGTCAACGACGGAACGGTGAGCGGTTCCTCCGCCGGCGTCGCACGGACGTCGGCGGGCGGGATGACGATGCCCGCCTCGTTCAGCAGGGCGGCGGACTGCTCACCGGTCACGTAGCTCACCGTCGGGTACTGCCCGATGGGGACGACCGAGTGCAGCACTGTCGAGCCGTAGACGTGCACGAGGTTGAACGCCTGCGCCCCGTCGCGGCCGCGCGTGCCGCCGACCGGCACGTTGAGGTCTTGTGTGTAGCAGGTGGCCGAGGCGACCGAGACCGGAATGCCGGCGAAAGTCGCATTGGTCGAATAGTGCAGGTGTCCCGCGATGATGCTGCGCACATCCGACCCTTCGAGCACTTCGCTGAGCGCCCATTGGTCTCGCAACTCCACCGACACGGCGAGGTCGAGCACGCTCGGTACCGGCGGGTGGTGCATGGCGAGGATCGTGCCGTGCGGTGCCGGAGTGGAGAGCTCTTCGGCGAGCCAGTCGAGTTGGGCGTCGGTGACGACGCCGTGATGTGCCCCCGGAACCGTCGAATCGAGGGCGATGATGCGCAGACCATTGATGTCGTGCACCTGGTCGATGGGTTCCTCCGATGGGGCGAGGCCGAGGAGCTCGGTGCGGAAAGCCGCCCGGTCGTCGTGGTTGCCCATGACCCAGATCACTCGGGCGCCCATCCGGGCCGCGGCCGGCTCGACGATCGCGCGCAGCTTCGCGTACGCCTCCGGGTCGCCTTTGTCGGCCAGGTCGCCCGTCAGCACGATCGCCTCCGGTCGTGCGCCGGCCGCCTCGAACTCGGCGAAGATCTCGCGCAGGTGCGCCTCGGCGTCGACGGCATCGTAGAGCAGGCCGTCGCCGGTGATGAGGTGGGTGTCGCTCAGGTGGACGAGGAAATGGCTGGGCCGGGGGTACTCCGCGATTCGCGTAGCCTGCGCCTGCGTGCTCATACTGGCCATCCCACCAGCACAATCTGAATGCACGGTGCACGCAGGGCGGCGAGTTGGATCACACCCTAGGATGACTGCAACGGAAGGGAGATCCCGATGTCGGCGACTCTGCGCGACGTTGCCGAGTTGTCGGGCGTCTCGGTCAAGACGGTTTCCAACGTCGTCAACGGCTACGAGTTCGTCAAGGATTCGACCCGCGCCCGGGTACTCGCTGCGATCGAAGAGCTGGGATATCAGCCGAATCTCGCCGCCCGCAATCTGCGCGCCGGCCGTACCGGGGTCATCGGGCTGGCCGTTCCTGAGCTCAGCTTCAGCTATTTCGCCGAGCTCGCGGATGCGGTGCTCGAGGCGGCCCGCCGCCGCGATTACGTGGTGCTCATCGAGCAGACCGGCGGCGACCGCGAGGCCGAGCTCGAACTGTTGCGGGGGCCGCGGTTGTCCATGCTCGATGGGCTGCTGTTCTCGCCGCTCGGCATGTCGACGGACGACGCGCACTTCCTCGACGTGAACTATCCGCTGGTCCTGCTCGGCGAGCGGGTCTTCGACGGGCCGACCGATCACGTCGCCATGCAGAACGTCAACGGTGCCTTCGCGGCCACCGAGTACCTGATCCGTTCGGGTCGGCGGTCGATCGCCGTACTCGGAGCGCACGAGAACGAGTCCGTCGGGTCGGCCGCGCTTCGGCTGGCCGGGTATCGCAATGCACTCGAGCAGAACGGCATCCCGTTTTCGCCCGAGCTCGTCGTTTTCCGGCAGGGCTGGCACCGCACCGACGGAGCGGCGGCGACGCTCGAGCTGCGGGAGCGCGGCGTGCGCTTCGACGCGATCTTCGCCCTGAACGACGAGCTCGCTCTGGGAGCGTTGCGCGTGCTCAATCAGGAGAATGTGCGCATCCCCGAAGATGTCGCGGTCATGGGCTTCGACAATCTCGTCGAGAGTCAATTCGCGATGCCGAGCCTGAGCACGATCGATCCGGGTCGCGCCGACATCGCCGAGAAGGCCCTGACCGCCCTGATCGAGCGGATCGGCGACCGCGACCACACGGTCGGGCCGCCACGCAGCCTGGATGTGCCGTTCACCCTGATCGCGCGCGAATCCACGCCGGCGCCCGCGTTGATCACACGTCCGTAACGGTCGTTGACAGTGGGATCGGCTTGTTCTTATAATCATGTACAACGTTGGAATTACAACGTTGGAAACCCGTATAGATCGACGTCGGCGTCGATCCCCCAGAGAGGCATTCAATGAAGAAGCTCATAGCGACCCTCGCGGTCGTCGCCGGCGCGGCCGCCGCATTGACCGGCTGCTCGGCCTCAGGAGGCAGCTCCTCCTCCGACCACATCGATCTCACGTTCTGGCACGGCTACACCGAGGCCGACGGCAAGGTGCTCGACACGATCGTCGACGACTTCAACAAGTCGCAGAAGCAGATCACGATCAAGACCACCACCAAGACCTGGGCGGTCATCGGCGACACACTGCTCCCGGCCCTCTCCGCCAAGAAGGGGCCCGACATCGTCGCTCTCCCGGCCGAGAACCTCCCCGTCTACGCCGCCAAGGGCGCATTCGCCAAGCTGGACGACTTCTACGCGAGCGACGCCACGAAACAGGCCTCGCTGAATCCGCGCGCGGTCGAGATGGAGAAGGTCGACGGCTCCTACTACGGTGTCCCGACCGGCTTCGTCCCCCTCTCGGTGATCTACAACAAGGGCCTGTTCGCCAAGGCCGGGATCACCGAGTTCCCGAAGACCTGGGACGAGTGGGTCGCCGACGCGAAGAAGCTGACGATCGACGAGAACGGCGACGGCACGCCCGAGCAGTACGGTCTCGCCCTGCCAGACCACGCCACGGTCGGCAACGGTGTCTGGGCCAGCCTGTTCTACGGCAATGGCGGCGAGCTGGTGAAAAACGGCACGTCGGCGCTCGACTCGACCGAGAACGCGCAGACCCTGAAGTTCTGGTCGGATGCGGTCATCAACGGCCACATTTCGCCCACCGGGCTCGACGGCGTCGGCTCCGACAAACTGTTCAGCTCGGGTAAGGCAGCGATGGAGATCGGTGGGCCCTGGATGGCCGGCGTCGCGACCGAGAACAAGATCGACTACGGCATCGCCGGCATCCCCGCCGGCCCGAAGGGCCAGGCCGCCTCGGCCATCGGAATCAGTGCCGCGGTCACCGCCCAGGCCGACTCGGCCAAGAAGGCCGCGGCGGAGAAGTTCTTCACGTACTTCTTCACCAAAGAGGTCGCCACGAAGTGGTCGCTCGGCTCCGGCTGGCCGCCCCTGCGCACCGACATCCCGGCGTCCGCCGTCGCGGAGAACCCGGTCGTCGCCGCGCTCACCGCGATCTCCGGCACGGCTCGGCCGCTGCTCCCCGGCGTCGCGAACAGCGTCGACGTGCTGTCGGCCGTCGATGAGGCGACGCAGAAATCGCTGGCCGGAGGCGACGCGTCCGCGTTGCTGAAGACCGCCTCAGGCCAGGTCCAGCAGGCGCTGGACGGCAAGTAACACCGAACCGAACCGGTGGCCGCCCCCTCACCGAGGGCGGCCACCACACCCCCGAAAGACATGCGATGACGACTGCTCTGAGACCCCCGCGGAAGGCCTATCGGCCACCCGCCCCGCTCGGCGGGCGCGGACCGATCCGCACCCGCCGAGGCTCGGCGAGGATCGCCCTGTTCTTCCTGCTCCCGGCGCTGGTGATCCTCACCGCGTTCGTGGCCTGGCCGATGCTCTCGGCGCTGCGGCTGTCGTTCACGAACAGCAGCGGCTTCGGCCCGGAAGAGTGGGTGGGTCTCGACAACTACGTGCAGATCTTCACCGACCCGCGCATCCTCGGCACGCTGGGCACGACCGCGCTCTACGCGGTGCTGTTCACCCCGACGGCCTTGGTGGGTGCCCTGGCGCTCGCTCTGCTGCTCAATAATCCGCGCTTGGCCGCCCGGGGATTCTTCCGCACGGCCCTGTTCATCCCGTTCATCGTCTCGCTCGCGGTCGCCGCTTTCGCCTGGTCGTATCTTCTCGACCCGCAGGTGGGACTGCTCAACTACTGGCTGCGCTCGGTCGGCATCCAGCTCGGCAATGTGCTGCAGGATCCGGTGCTCGCGATGCCGACGGTCGTGCTCGTCGCCGTCTGGAAGAGCTTCGGCTTCTACATGGTGATCTTCATTGCCGGACTGCAGGAGATCCCGGTCAGCCTCTACGAGGCGGCGCGGCTCGACGGGGCGGGAGCCTGGAAGCGCTTCCTGCACGTGACACTGCCACAGCTGAGCAACACCCTGGCGTTCGTCGTGATCTTCGCGATGATCGCAGCGCTGCAGGCGTTCGATCAGATTTACGTGATGACCGGCGGTGGGCCGTACCGCTCGACGCAGACCGTCGTGATGGAGATCTACCAGGAGGGCTTCAAGAAGCTCGACCTCGGTCTCGCCTCGGCCCTCTCCTATGTGCTGCTGCTGGCGACGCTCATCCTCAGCCTCGTCCAATTCCGCTTCTTCGGCCGTCGTGAGAAAGACCTGAGCTGATGACCACCACCGTTCCCTCCGCCCCGGTCGCCACGGCAGGCCGCCGCCGCCCGCAGCTCGGCAGCCGAGCCTCCCGCTGGCTGCTGTTCGCCGCGGTGCTGGTGCTCGCCCTGATCGTGCTGCTGCCGGTGATCGTGATCGTGTTCACCGCGTTCAAACCCGCCGCCGAGATCAATGCCTACCCGCCGACGCTGGCGCCCGGCGCCTGGACGCTCGACAACTTCGTCAAGATCTTCAACGATCTGCCGTTCGCGCGGCTGTTCCTCAACAGCTTCCTCTTCGCCGGCGGTGTCACGATCTGTGCGCTGGTCTTCGACTCGCTCGCGGCCTACGCGCTGGCGCGGCTCGACTTCCGCGGTAACAAGGTGCTGCTCATCGTGATCGTCGCCAGCCTGATGATCCCGTTCCAGGCCACTCTGATCCCGATCTACCAGCTCGTGGGGAACCTCGGGTGGGTGAACACATTCGCCGGGCTGATCATCCCGCGCGCGGCGGACGCCTTCGGGATCTTCTTCCTGCGCCAGTTCTTCGTGGCGCTGCCCCGTGACCTCGACAATGCGGCCCGCATCGACGGCGCGAGCGAATTCCGGGTCTTCCGCAGTGTCGTTCTGCCGAACGCCCTGCCCGCGCTCCTCACTCTGGCGATCTTCACCTTCGTGAACAACTGGAACGACCTGCTGTGGCCCCTCGTGTTCACGACGAGCCCCGATATGGGCACGATCACCTCGGGGCTCACGCTGCTCACCGGGCCGAGCGGGATCATCCCCTACGGCACCATGATGGCCGGCTCGCTGATCGCCGTGCTGCCGCTGGCGATCATGTTCCTCATCATGCAGCGCCGCTTCATCGAGAGCGTCGCCACCACCGGACTGAAATGACGACGATGACCGAGACCCCCGCCCGCTGGTTCGAAGATGGCCGTCTGCACTTCGCGCTGGGTATCGAAGACACTTTCGTGCCCCAGGCTCGCGAGGGCGAGCGCCCGATCGACGAGTACGAGCTCACCGACCACTACGAGCAGTTCGACGCCGATTTCCGTCTCGGGGCCTCCGTCGGCGCCGACCTGCTCCGCTGGGGTGTGCCCTGGTACCGGGTGACGCCCGAGCGCGGCCACTGGGACTGGTCGTGGGTGGATCGGGCGGTTGCGAGCATGCACGATGCTGGGCTGAAGCCGATCGTCGACCTCCTGCACTACGGAACGCCCACCTGGCTCGACGGGCAGTTCGCGCATCCCGACTATCCGCAGCATGTCGAGGAGTACGCGGCCCGCTTCGCCGAACGGTTCGGCGAGGTCGCGACCGACTACACACCGGTGAACGAGCCCGTGATCCACGCGCTCTTCTCGGGCGAGTACGGCTACTGGCCGCCCTACCTGACGGGAGCGCAGGGGTTCACGACCATCGCGACGAACCTGGCGAAGGGGTTCGTGCGCTCGCAACGCGCCATCGCCGCACTGCTGCCGCAGGCCTCGTTCGTGCATGTCGACGCTGCGATGAAGTTCGTCGGCGCCGTCGACGCGCCCGAGCACGCCGCCGAGGCAGAGCGGCTGACCCATCAGGTGCACCTCGTCGAAGACCTGGTCACCGGCCGGGTCGGCGACGGGCACCCGCTCGTCGCCTCGCTGCGACGCACCGGGGTGGGGGACGACGACCTGGAGTGGTTCCGCCGGAACGCCGTGCAGCCGGATGTGATGGGCGTCAACTACTACCCGCGCCACTCGACCGAGCTCTTCGAGGCCGGGGTTCACCATTCGGGCGGGTTCGCCGACCCTCGCCCGTCCGTCGACCGCGGCGCCGAGGGGCTGCGCGACGCCCTGCAGACCTACGCCGACCGTTACGGCGCACCGGTCATGCTCACCGAAACCTGTGTGACCGGCTCCGCCGCCGAGCGCATCGACTGGCTCGACGCCTCCGTCGTGCTCATCGAGCGGATGCGCGCCGACGGCGTCCCCATCGTCGGTTACACCTGGTGGCCGCTGTTCGACATGTACGAGTGGACCTGGCGTCACACCGACAACCCGCGTCACGACCACCTCCTCACCATGGGCCTCTACGACCTGGTGGAGAGCGACAACGGCCTGCTCCGGGTCGAGAACCCGGTCGCCGCCCGCTACCGGGAGCACGCCCTGTCTTCCCGCCGACCGTCCGCCGCCAACCAACGGAAAAACGTATGAACACCGCACATCTCACCGTCAACCCGGCCGCCACGATCGGCGCGATCAACCCGCGCCTGTTCGGGTCGTTCATCGAACACCTGGGCCGGGCCGTCTACGACGGCATTTACGAACCCGGGCATCCGCTCGCGAACGCCGACGGGTTCCGCACCGACGTGATCGAGCTCGTGAAGGAGCTCGGCGTCACGGCCATTCGCTACCCTGGCGGCAACTTCGTCTCCGGGTTCAAGTGGGAAGACAGCGTCGGCCCGCGCTCGGAGCGCCCCCGCCGCCTCGATCTGGCCTGGCATTCGACCGAGACGAACGAGATCGGTCTGCACGAGTTCCAGAACTGGCTCGACGCGGTGGACAGCGAATTGATGCTCGCGGTCAACCTCGGCACGCGCGGGACTCCCGAGGCCCTGGACCTCCTCGAGTACGCCAACCTGGCCGGCGGGACGACCCTCTCGGACCGTCGCGCCGCGAATGGGCGCAGTGAGCCGTTCGACGTGCGCATCTGGTGTCTCGGCAACGAGATGGACGGGCCGTGGCAGCTCGGTCACCGGTCGGCCGACGACTACGGCAAACTGGCTGCGCAGACCGCGCGGGCGATGAAAGCCTTCGACCCCGACCTCGAGCTGGTGGTCTGCGGATCGTCCAGTTCGTCGATGCCGACGTTCGCCGAGTGGGAGCGCGTCGTGCTCACCCACGCGTACGACGCGGTGGACTACATCTCCTGCCACGCGTACTACGAAGACAAGGGCGATCTGGGAGCCTTCCTCGCCTCCGGGATCGACATGGACCGTTTCATCCGCAGCGTCGTCGCCACCGCCGACCATGTGAAGGCCGTGCGGGGCAGCGACAAGACCATCGAGATCTCGTTCGACGAGTGGAACATCTGGTACAACACGCGGTTCGAGAACGTCGACAAGATCGAGGGCGTCGACAACTGGCCGGTGGCGCCGCGGCTGCTCGAAGACCAGTACTCCGTCGCGGATGCGGTGGTGTTCGGCAGCCTGCTCATCACGCTGCTGAAGCACGCCGACCGGGTGACCAGCGCCTCCCTCGCTCAGCTGGTCAATGTGATCGCGCCGATCATGACCGAGCCGGGCGGTGCGGCCTGGCGCCAGACGACATTCTTCCCGTTCGCGGAGACGGCCCGGCACGCGACCGGGGTCGCCCTCGACGTGGCCGTGACCAGCGGCACGTACCCGACCGACGCGTTCGGCGACGTCCCGCTGGTCGACGCCGTGGCCAGCCACGATGAGCTGACGGGCGCGATCGCCCTGTTCGCCGTCAACCGGTCGATCGGAGAGACGGCGGAGCTGACCGTCGACATCGGTGGTGTCGTCGCTTCGGGCCGGGAGTACACGGTGACGGCTCGCACCCTGAGCGACCCCGACATCCACGCGGCGAACACCCTGTCCGATCCGGAGCGGGTCGGCCTGCAGGAGAACACGACGGTGACCCGAGAGGGTGGCACGCTGCGCATCCAGCTGCCGGCGGTCTCGTGGTCGGAGGTGCTGCTCACCCCCACAGCGTGACGGCGCGGAACCCCGCGGCGTCCATCGAAAGATCGGAGGACATCCATGTTCGGATCAACGAGGACCGCGGGGGACCGGCGTTCCTTGCGTCGGCGAAGAGTCGCCGCCACCATCGTGACGGCTGTGGCCGTCGCGTTCGTCTCGCAGGCGATCGTCGCCTCCGGCGCTGAGGCCGTGACGACAGGGAACGGTTCGCTCGTGTACTCGCCGGCGGCGGGAACGTCCTTCAACCCGGAAGGCGGCCGCGCGGCGGGGACGACGTACGCGAAGAACATCGTGCTGAAAGCCAGCGGCTCCGCCAACGGCACCCAGCTCGTCACTTACGACCAATTGGTGCTGGTGGGCGGCAAACAGGTGTACCCGATCTACCGCAGCACCGACGACGGAACCAGCTGGACGCATCTGACCGACATCGTTCCGAGCACCGACTTCCCGACGCTGACACGAACGGCGCAGCCGTTCCTCTACGAGCTGCCGCAGCAGGTGGGGAATCTCCCCGCGGGCACGATCCTCCTCTCCGGCATGATCATGCCCGCCGACCGCTCGAGCAGCCGGCTCGTGGTGTACAAGAGCGCCGATCACGGCGCCACCTGGTCGTATCTCAGCACGATCGACACCGGCGGGCCCGCCACCTACGACCCGACGCCCACCTCGACGACGACCACCGTGTGGGAGCCCTCGCTCGCCGTCGACGGGAACGGGGGACTGGCTGCCTACTTCTCCGACGAGCGGCAGAAGGCCGCCGGCGTGCTGCAGGCCGTGTCGTACCGCCGCTCGACCGATGGCGGTCTGACCTGGGGCGCTGAGGTCAACGTCTCGGCGCCCACGAACAGCAGCGACCGGCCAGGGATGATCACGGTCACGAAACTGCCCGACGGCCGCTACCTCGCCACCTTCGAGGTGGTCAACCGGCCGAGCCAGACCACGAACACGGCCCCCGTCTACTTCAAGATCTCGCCCGACGGCCTCGACTGGTCGCCGGCGAGCAGCATCGGCACGCCCATCACCCTCGCGAACGGGCGGGGGATCGGTTCGTCGCCGTTCGTGAAGTGGGTTCCGACCGGCGGTCCGAAAGGCATGGTCGTCGTCGCATCCAAGTGGGGTCTCGACGCCGCCGGGAACATCAGCGGAGGACAGGACTACTACGTCAACTACAACCTCGGCGCCGGTCCGTGGGAGCGCCTGCCGATGGCGGTGACCTACGACTCCACGGACAGCGAGGGTGGAACCTTCTCCGGCTTCGCGCAGAGCTTCGACACCAGCGTCGACGGCCGCACGCTCTACCAGGCGACGAACGTCGAGAACCTCACCACCACCTACAATGACGTCAGGGTCGGCTCGATCCCGCTCGACGCTCAGCAGTACGAGGCCGAGAAGGCTGCGCGCACCTCGGACACGTCGCTGGTGACGGACGTCAATGCGGCCAACGGCAGCAAGGTCGGCAACATCAACAACGCCACCAGCTCCGTCACCTTCACGGTTCGCGTTCCCAGCGCTGGTTCGTACACGCTCAACGTGCGCTACGACAACGGAACGGGCGGGACGAGCACGCACAACGTGTCCGTCAACGGCGGCACGGCTTCGACGATCGGCTATCCGGCCACGGTGAACTGGGGCCGCTTCGGGTGGGCGCAGAAGACCGTGACCCTCGCGGCCGGGGCCAACACGATCGCGTTCACGAAGGGCACGTCCTACGCGGAACTCGATCAGCTGCAGGTGTTTCAGGCGGCCACCCCGCTCGATCCGCAGTTCCGGATCGTGAACCGCGCGAGCGGGAAATACCTGGAGATCGCCTCTGCCGCCCTCACCGACGGTGCCCTGGCCGGTCAGTGGGGAGACACCGGCAATGCGACGCAGATCTGGAACGTGCATCCGATCACCGGGGGTGTGCAATTGCTGAACGACAACAGCGGGAAGCTGCTCGAGATCCCCGGGGCGCAGACGGCGGACGGCGTTCAGGCCGGTCAGTGGGGCCCGACGGGCAACGCCACCCAGAACTGGGTGGCCACGACCAGCGGCGGATACTGGACGCTCACGAACGCGAACAGCGGCAAGGTTCTCGAGATCGTCGGATCGTCGACCGCCGACGGCGCCGCCGCTCAGCAGCGCACCGCGGCCGGGGGCGCGAACCAGCAGTGGCAGCTGAAGAAGGAGGGCATCCAGTAGCCTCTGCCGACTGTCGGGAGGGCCGTCGCCGCGAAGTGGCGGCCCTTCTCAGCGGGGTGCGGGTCCGGTGCTGCTGCGGGTCACGAGGCGTGTCGGCACGACTGTCATCGTCGGCTCGCCCGAGCCCGACTCGATCTCGCGGATGAGCGTCTCGAGACTGAGACGGCCGACGACGTCGAAGTCCTGGTGCACCGTGGTCAGCGGCGGCCAGAACGAGTCGGACTCGGCCATGTCGTCGAAGCCGACGACGCTGACGTCGCGGGGGATCTCCCGGCCGGCCTCGTGCAGCGCCCGCAGAACGCCGAGCGCCATCTGGTCGTTGCTCGCGAACACGGCCGTGATGTCGTCTCGGGCGGCGATCTCGCGCCCGAGCTCGTACCCGGATGCGGTGGACCAGTCGCCCCGCAGCACCGGCGGCACGACGCGGCCGGCCTCGTCGAGGGTGTTCCGCCACGACTCCTCGCGTCGGTTCGCCGAGAACGAGGCCACGGGCCCTGCGAGATGCCAGACCGTCTCGTGCCCGAGTTCGAGCAGGTGGCGGGTGGCGAGGCGAGCGCCCTGCCCCTGGTCGGTGTCGAACAGCGGATAGTCGCTGCGAGGCGTGGAGTCGATGACGACCACCGGGAGCCCGGGCGGCAGTTCCACATCCGCCTCCTCCACGATGTGCGCCTCGATGAGGATGACGATCCCGTCGACGGCCTGGTCGAGGAGCCGGGTGAATGCTTCATTCACGTCCTGCTGGGTGTTGTGCTCCACCGGCACCAGGGTGATCGAGTATCCGGCGCCGGCCGCCGCCGCCGCGATGGCGTCGAGTGTGCGCATATTGCCGTAGGAGGAGAGGGTGAACATCATCACGCCGATGCTGCGGAACCGGCCCAGGCGCAGGGCCCGAGCCGCCTTGTTCGGGCGGTAGCCGAGCGCCTGCATCGACGCGAGGACGCGATCGCGGGTCGCCGCCTCCACGTTCGTGAGGCCGTTGGCGACCCGGGAGACGGTCTGGGTGGAGACACCGGCGTGCTGTGCGACATCGCCCAGCGACGGACCCCGCCTTCGGCGCGCGACGCGGACCGGCGTCTGCTCGGTCGTCCGCTCGGTCATCCGTTGGTTCTCTCTCCGTCGAGTCGGCTCGACTTCTTGGGGTGCGTCTGCTCTCCACTGTGGCAGATCGTCAGCCCGACTTGCGTCATGTTGACGTCAACATGCTATGGTACCCGAAACGATGTTGACGTGAACATCTGTCGGTTCGACAAGGAAGAAGCAATGACAACGACGTCTGTTCGACAAGCGGCGCTCCCGGGTGCCCGGCGCCGGCGAACGCGGCGCGACTGGCGGGGATGGGCGTTCGTCGCCCCGTTCATGATCGTCTTCGTGGCCATGATCATCGTTCCGGTCGGCTACGCCCTCTACCTCAGCTTCTTCCGCGAGCAGCTCATCGGCGGCACGGTGTTCGCCGGGCTGCAGAACTACGTGCAGGTGCTCACCGACCCGAAGTTCTGGAACGGCTTCCTCCGAGTGACGGTGTTCCTCGTGGTGCAGGTTCCGATCATGCTCGTCCTCTCACTGGTCGCGGCGCTCGCCCTCGACAGCGCACGGCTGCACGGTGCGGCGTTCTTCCGCATCGCGATCTTCCTGCCGTACGCGGTTCCCGGAGTGGTGGCCGCCCTGATCTGGGGGTTCATCTACGGCGACCAATTCGGCCTCACCGCGAGCGTCAACAGCCTGTTGGGCACCCACCTCGCGCCGTTCAGCCCGGACTGGATCCTCAGCTCGATCGGCAACATCGTCACCTGGGAGTTCATGGGCTACAACATGCTCATCTTCTACGCCGCGCTCCGCACGATCCCCGGTGAGCTCTACGAGGCGGCCGAGATCGACGGCGCCGGCGCTTTCCGCACGGTGTTCAGCATCAAGATCCCGGCCCTGCGCGGCGCCATCGTGATCGCCACGATCTTCTCGATCATCGGCAGCTTCCAGCTCTTTAACGAACCCAATCTGCTCAAGCCGCTCGCACCCAACGCGATCAGCAGCTTCTTCACCCCCAACATGTACGCCTACAACCTCTCGTTCGCCGGCCAGCAGTTCAACTACGCGGCCACCGTGGCGATCGTGATGGGTGTGATCACCGCGGTCATCGCCTACATCGTGCAGCTGCGCGGCACCAGACAGGAGAACCGCTGATGGCGACCATCGCCCCCACGGCCGAAAAGCGCCGATCGACGAGCCGTCCGGCCATCCGCCGCGCCGGGCACGACCCCCGCAAGCGCAAGTCGGTCGTGCTCACCATCGTGATGATCATCTTCGTGGTGTACTCGCTGATCCCGCTCGCCTGGCTGATCATCAACGCCACCAAAGACCAGCCGAGCCTGTTCTCGTCGTTCGGGCTCTGGTTCGGCGACGGGTTCTCGCTCTTCAAGAACATCGGCGACACGCTCACCTACCGCAACGGCATCTTCGTCCAGTGGTTCGGCAACACGCTGCTCTATGTGGTGGTCGGCGCGGGCGGGGCCACCCTGCTCGCCACCATCGCGGGCTACGGGCTGGCGAAATACAAGTTCCCGGGCAAGCGCGCGGTCTTCGCGGTCATCCTCGGCGCCGTCGCCGTTCCGGGAACGGCCCTCGCCGTTCCCACCTTTCTGCTCTTCAGCCAGGTGGGGCTCACCAACACGCCCTGGGCGGTGATCCTGCCCTCGCTCATCAGCCCGTTCGGCCTGTACCTGATCTGGACGTATACGGTCGACGCCGTTCCGACCGAACTGCTCGAAGCGGCGCGGATGGACGGCGCCAGCGAGTTCCGCACGTTCTTCACGATCTCGCTGCGGCTCCTCACCCCCGGCATCGTCACTGTGCTGCTCTTCGCGATCGTCGCCACCTGGAACAACTACTTCCTCCCGCTGATCATGCTGAGCGACCCGCAGTGGTACCCGCTCACCGTCGGCCTCGGCCAGTGGAGCGCGCAGGCCATCGGCGTCGGCGCCCAGCCGATCTACAACCTCGTGATCACCGGCTCCCTCCTGACGATCGTTCCGATCGTCATCGCCTTCCTCTTCCTGCAGCGCTACTGGCAGTCCGGCCTGAGCGCCGGAAGCGTCAAGCAGTGACCGAAGCTTTCCACCCGGGCGTCCTGCCCATCCTCATCCCGAAGAAGTGAAAGGAACACCATGAACAGCACATCCAGGGGCGCGTTGCGGCGGATCGCCACGACGATCGCCGCGACCGCGGTGCTCGGCGCCTCGCTCGTCGCCTGCTCCAGCGGCGGCGGCAGCGCATCAGGCAGCGCCTCCGATATCGACGAGGCGCTCAAAAAGGGCGGAACGATCACCTACTGGTCGTGGACCCCGTCGGCCGAGGCCCAGGTCGCCGCCTTCGAAAAGGAGTACCCGAAGGTGAAGGTGAACCTGGTGAACGCCGGCACCAACACCACCGAGTACACCAAACTGCAGAACTCGATCAAGGCCGGCTCGGGCGCACCGGACGTCGCCCAGGTCGAGTACTACGCCATCCCGCAGTTCGCGCTCGGCAAGGCCCTCGTCGATCTGAAGGCGTACGGCTTCGACTCCCTCAAATCCGACTACAGCGCCGGACCGTGGGGCTCGGTCAACGTCGATGGCGGGCTCTACGGTCTGCCCCAGGACTCCGGCCCCATGGCCCTGTTCTACAACAAGAAGGTGTTCGACCAGTACGGGCTCACCGTGCCGACCACCTGGGACGAGTACATCGCCGACGCGAAGAAGCTGCACGCGGCCGACCCCACCAAGTACATCACCAGCGACACCGGTGACCCCGGCTTCGCCACCAGCATGATCTGGCAGGCCGGCGGACGCCCGTTCTCGGCCAGCGGTTCGAAGGTCTCGATCGACCTGCAGGACCAGGGCACCAAGAAGTGGACCGCCAGCTGGAACCAGCTGGTCGAGGGCAAGCTGCTCTCGAGCATCCCCGGCTGGAGCGACGACTGGTTCAAGGCGCTCGGCAACGGCACGATCGCCAGCCTGGTGACGGGCGCCTGGATGCCCGGCGTTCTGGAGTCCTCGGTGAAAGACGCCTCCGGCGACTGGCGCGTCGCGCCGATGCCGACCTACGACGGCACCGCAGCCAACGCCGAGAACGGTGGTGGCGCCCAGGTCGTGCTGAAGCAGAGCAAGAACCCGGCACTGGCGGCCGGCTTCGTGAAGTGGCTGAACAACAGCAAGGCGAGCGTCAAGGTCTTCCTCGAGTCCGGCGGATTCCCCTCCACGACGGCCGACCTCAACTCGAGCGACTTCCTGGCCTCCGCCCCCGAGTACTTCGGTGGGCAGAAGATCAACGAGGTGCTCGTCGACGGTGCCAAGAACGTCTCGAGCGGCTGGCAGTACCTGCCGTTCCAGGTGTACGCGAACAGCATCTTCGCCGACTCGGTCGGGCAGTCGTACGCCGCCGGCAGCGACCTGAACACCGGCCTCCAAGCCTGGCAGAAGTCGCTGGTCGATTACGGGAACCAGCAAGGGTTCACCGTCACCGGCAAGTAGCACCCGCGTGAGCGTGGCCGGCCGGCACGAACCGGCCGGCCACGCTCCACCGCGCCCGCACCACACCTTGAGGAGTTCCCCGCATGAGCACGTTCGAGATCGTCGGAGACGACTTCGCTCTCGATGGCCGCCCGTTCCGCATCCTGTCGGGGGCGATCCACTACTTCCGGGTGCATCCCGACGACTGGGCCGACCGCATCCGCAAGGCGCGGCTGATGGGGCTCAATACCATCGAGACCTACGTCCCGTGGAACGCCCACGAGCCGCGCGCGGGGGAGTGGGAGCAGTCGGGCGGCCTCGACCTCGGCCGGTTCCTGCAGACGATCGCCGACGAGGGCATGTACGCCATCGTGCGCCCGGGGCCCTACATCTGCGCCGAATGGGACAATGGCGGCCTTCCTGCCTGGCTCTTCACCGACCCGGAGGTCGGCATCCGCCGCAGCGAGCCGAAGTTCGTCGCCGCTGTGAGCCGCTATCTCGAGCGTGTGCTCGCTGTCGTCGCCCCGCGGCAGATCACCGAGGGCGGTCCGGTGATCCTCGTGCAGATCGAGAACGAGTACGGCGCCTACGGCGACGACAAGGGGTATCTGCGCATCCTCACCGACCTCACCCGGGCGTCCGGCATCGTCGTGCCGCTCACCACGGTCGATCAGCCGGAACCGGCGATGCTCGAGAACGGCTCCCTGCCCGAGCTGCACAAAACCGCCTCGTTCGGGTCGCGATCGCGCGAACGCCTCGCCACCCTGCGCGAGCACCAGCCGACCGGTCCGCTGATGTGCTCGGAGTTCTGGGACGGCTGGTTCGACCACTGGGGCGCCCACCACCACACCACCCCCTTCGATCAGACCGCCGCCGATCTGGACGCGCTGCTCGCGGCCGGCGCCTCGGTCAACCTCTACATGTTCCACGGCGGCACCAACTTCGGCTTCACCAACGGAGCCAACGACAAGGGCGTCTACCAGCCGCTCGTCACCAGCTACGACTACGACGCCCCGCTCGACGAGGCCGGCAACCCCACGGCGAAGTTCTGGGCGTTCCGCGAAGTGCTCGGCCGGTACACCGACCTTCCGGATGAGGTGCCCGTCGTATCGGGGCCTGCACCGGTCTTCGAGGCGGCGCTCACCGCATCCGTGCCGCTGCTGTCGGTGGCCGATCGTCTGGGCGAGTGGGTGTGGACCGACGAACTTCCCACGATGGACTCGCTCGGGCACTACACCGGGTTCGCGCTGTACCAGACCGAGATCGACGTGCCGGAGCCGGCCGTGCTCGAGCTGGCCGAGGTGCGCGATCGCGCCCACGTCTTCGTGAACCGGGCACGCATCGGAACCCTCGATCGCGACCACCACGACCGCGCGATCACGCTCGCACCCAGCCGCGGAACCCTCACCCTGCTCGTCGAAGACCAGGGTCGGGTCGACTACGGCCCGCGCATCGGCGAGCCGAAGGGTCTGATCGGCCCGGCGCGGCTCGACGCCGCCGAGCTGAACCGCTGGGGCGTGCTGCCGATCGACCTGACCTCGCTCGACCCGGTGCGCGAGACACTGACCGCGCTCACCGCGTCCGCGCTGGCCGGTCCCGCGTTCGCCCGGGGGACCTTCCATCTCGACGAGCCGGCCGACCTCTTCCTCGACACCGCGCACTGGGGCAAAGGCGTCGTGTGGGTGAACGGGTTCGCTCTCGGCCGATACTGGACCAGGGGCCCGCAACGCACGATGTACGTGCCGGGCGCTGTGCTCACGCCGGGCGAGAACGAGGTGATCGTGCTCGAACTCGATGCGGGCGCCTCCACCGCGATCCGCTTCGTGGCCGCTCTCGATCTCGGGCACACCGACTTCTGACCGCACCACCGAAGGAAAGGCCTCGAATGACCTCCCCGTTCCCCGCCCGTCTCCTCGTCGATCCGGCCCGCGTCGTCTCCGACGTTCCCCGGCGCCTGTTCGGCTCGTTCGTCGAGCACATGGGCCGGTGCGTCTACACCGGCATCGTCGAGCCGGGGCATGAGAGCGCGGATGCGGACGGCATCCGCGGCGACGTGCTCGACCTCACCCGTGAGCTCGGGCCGACGGTGGTGCGTTACCCGGGAGGCAACTTCGTCTCCGGCTACGACTGGGAAGACACCGTCGGCCCGGTCGAAGACCGGCCCCGCCGCCTCGAAGCGGCCTGGCACGAGATCGAGCCCAACACCTTCGGGCTGCACGAGTTCGTCGACTGGTCGCGCAGGGCCGGGGTCGAGGTCATGCAGGCGGTCAACCTCGGCACCCGGGGCATCGACGCGGCGCGCCGCCTGGTGGAGTACGCGAACCATCCGGGCGGCACCCAGCTCTCCGACCTGCGTCGCGCGAACGGGGCGGAGGAACCGTTCGACATCCGTCTCTGGTGCCTGGGGAATGAGATGGACGGGCCGTGGCAGATCGGTCACAAGACCGCGGAGGAGTACGGCCGGCTCGCCGCCGAGACGGCCAAAGCCATGCGCATGGTCGACCCGCGGCTGGAACTCGTCGTGGCCGGCAGCTCCGGCATGGACATGCCAACCTTCGGCGAGTGGGAGCGCACGGTGCTCCGGCACACCTACCAGCACGTCGACTACCTCTCGCTGCACGCGTACTACCAGGAGCACGACGGCCGCCCCCAGGAGTTCCTCACCTCCGCCACTCGCCTCGATGCGTTCATCGAGGAGGTCGTGCGCATCGTCGACGAGGTGCGCGAGGAGGGCGGCCATGCCAAGCGCATCGACCTGGCCCTCGACGAGTGGAACGTCTGGTACCAGACGCGGTGGAACGATCCCGCGTACCAGGCTGCGCTCGCGGAGTCCGAGTGGGCCGAGCATCCACGCCTGATCGAAGACGAATACTCGGTCACGGATGCTGTCGTGGTCGGCACTCTGCTGCACTCGCTGCTGCGGCACGCCGACCGGGTCAAGATCGCCAACCAGGCCCAGCTGGTGAACGTGATCGCGCCGATCCGAAGCGAGGAGGGGGGCCGGGCCTGGCGTCAGACCACGTTCTACCCGTTCGCGCGGATCGCCGCCCTCGCAGTCGGGCAGGTCGTCGACGTGCGCGTCGACGCGGGCGCCGACGGTGGTGCGCCGCTCGTGGATGCCGCAGCGACGGTCGATCCGGAGACGGGCGCGCTCGCGTTGTTCGTCGCGAATCAGTCGGTGGATGCGCAGGCGCAGGTGACGGTCGACGTTCCGGACGGCGCGACGCTCGTGTCGGCTGAGATCCTCTCTGCGCCGGCGGACGGCGATCGGTTCTCGGCGAACACGGAGGAGAAGCCGGACCACGTCGCGCTGCGGCCTCTCGATGCGGCCATGGTCGACGGAGCCGTCTCCGTGTCGCTTCCACCCGTCTCCTGGGCCGTCGTCACCCTCGCGCTACCGCGCTGAGCACGTTCGACCGCGCTGAGCAGGTTCGACCGCGCTGAGCACGTTCGACCGCGCCGTGCACGTTCGACCGCGCCGCGGGGTGCAGACCCGGCTGCCCGCGCCGATGACGTGGCCGGCAGCCGGGTAGTTCAGAGGCCGCGGGCCAGACGGTGGTAGGCGGCGTTCCAGTGCAGCTCTTTGGCGAACTCACGGAGCGTCGTGGTGTCGTCGATGATGAGCAGCTCGGTCTCGGCCATGCGGGCGAAATCCTCGAACGCCTCGACGCCCACAGCGGTCGACATCACCGTGTGGTGGGCGCCGCCGGCCTCCAGCCACGCGGTCGCCGAAGTGGTGAAGTCGGGGGTCGGCTTCCAGACCGCGCGGCCGACCGGAAGCTTCGGCAGCGCGGCGGTGGGCGGCACCACTTCGACCACGTTCGCCACGAGACGGAAGCGGTCACGCATATCCGACAGAGCCACGACGACGGCCGGGCCCGGGTCGGCCGTGAAGACGAGCCGCACGGGATCGTCTTTGCCACCGATGCCGAGCGGATGCACCTCCAGCGTCGCTCTCGCCGTGGTCAGGCTCGGGCTGACCTCCAGCATGTGGGCGCCGAGGATGACCTCCTCGCCGGGCGTGAGGTCGTACGTGTAGTCCTCCATGAGAGAGGCGCCGCCCGGAAGGCCGGCCCCCATCACGTTCGCGGCGCGCACCAGCACGGCGGTCTTCCAATCGCCTTCGGCGCCGAACCCGTAACCCTCGGCCATCAGCCTCTGCACGGCGAGCCCGGGGAGTTGTTTGAGGGCGCCCAGGTCTTCGAAGCTGGTGGTGAAGGCGCCGAAGCCGCCGGACTCCAGGAACGAACGCAGACCGAGTTCGATGGCGGCGCCGTCGCGCAGCGAGCGGTGGCGCTCGCCGCCCCTGCGCAGCTCGGGCACGACGTCGTACAGGTCTTCGAATTCGGCCACGAGGGCGTCGATATCGGAGTCGGATGCGGCGGCCACAGCATCCGCGAGCTCGTTGACGCTCCAGGTGTTCACCTGCACGCCGAACCGGGCCTCGGCCTCGGTCTTGTCGCCCTCGGTCACCGCGACGAAGCGCATGTTGTCGCCGAACCGGGCGAGTTTGAGGGTGCGCACGGCGGCCCAGCCGGCCGCGGCGCGCATCCAGGTGCCGATGCGGGCGGTGACGCGGGGGTCGCTCACATGGCCGACGACGGTGGTGCGGGGCACACCGAGACGGGACTGGATGTAGCCGAACTCCCGGTCGCCGTGCGCGGCCTGGTTGAGGTTCATGAAGTCGAAGTCGATCTCGGCCCAGGGGAGTTCGACGTTCGCCTGGGTGTGGAAGTGCAGCAGCGGCTTCTGCAGAGCCTGGAGCCCGCCGATCCACATCTTCGCGGGGCTGAAGGTGTGCATCCACGCGACGAGCCCGATGACCGAGTCGTCGGCGTTCGCCTCGAGCGCGGTGCGACGGATGGCGTCGGCATCGGTCAGCACGGGCTTCCACACGACGCGCACCGGGGCGTCGGGGGAGGCGCCGAGCTGCTCGGCGATCGCGCGGGACTGGTCGGCGACCTGCGCGAGCGTCTCGGGACCGTAGAGGTGCTGGCTGCCGGTGAGGAACCAGACCTCGAAGTGGTCGAGAGTGGTGCTGAGTGCTGGCATCAGTGGCCTGCTCCTTCCGGGCTCTGCCCGTAGACGTTCTGGTAGCGATCGAAGAGGCTGTCGATCGCCGTCGGCGGAATGGCGACGAGCGGGCCGCCCTGGCGGGCGATGTGAACTGTGCGCGCCACATCTTCGGCCATGACGGCGGCCTTGACCGCGTCGCGGGCGTCGCGGCCGATGGTGAACACTCCGTGGTTCTGCATCAGCACGGCGCGGGAGCGGTGCCCGGAGAGCGTGGCGACGATGCCGCGGCCGATCGAGTCGTCCCCGATGATCGCGAACGGCCCGACCGGGATCTCGCCGCCGAATTCGTCGGCCATCGCCGTGATGACGCAGGGGATGGGCTCGGCGCGGGCCGCCCAGGCCGTCGCGTAGGTGGAGTGGGTGTGCACCACGCCGCCCACCTCGGGCATGGCGCGGTACACGTACGCGTGGGCTGCCGTGTCGCTCGACGGCGACCGTTCGCTGCCGGGCGAGCCCGGCACGACCGCCCCGTCGAGTGTGCAGAGGATCATGTTTTCGGGGGCGAGGTCGTCGTAGTCGACGCCGCTCGGCTTGATCACGAACAGATCCTCGCCGGGCACGCGACCGGACACGTTTCCCCCGGTCCACACCACGAGTGCGTTGCGGGTCAGTTCGGCGTGCAGCGCGGCGACGTGCTCGCGGGTGGCGCGGACCGCCGGAGACTCGGCCACGGCCGGGAGTGCGGCGACGGGCGCCGGGGCAGAGGATGCAAGCCCGGTCGCCCGGTCGTCGAGCGGCAGCGCCTCAACAGCGGCGTGCTCGACTGCCAGTCCTGCCCGGTAGCGTTCGAGGTAGGCGGCGAACCCGCGCACATCGTCTGGATGCGGTTCCACCGTCTCGACCGTGAACCCCCCGAACACCCGGGTGCGCAGAAAGCCGCTGAGGTCGACACCGTCCTCAGCGGAGCGAAGGTAGGCCGCGAGAACGGCGATGCCCCAGGCACCGCCCTCCGACGCGTTCGCGGCGACCGAGACCGGTGCGTCGAGGGCACCCGCGAGGAACCGCTGTGCGACACCCGCGGTGCGGAACATGCCGCCGTGGGCGAACATCCGGTCGAGGGTCACGCCCTCCTCGGCGAGCACGCGCATCCCGAGCGCCAGGGTGCCGAAGGCGCCGTAGAGGTGTGCGCGGAACAGATTGGCGAGCGTGAGACGGCTCCCGGGCGAGCGGACGAGAAGGGGACGGCCCTCCGTCAGCCCGGCGATCGGCTCGCCGGCGACGGTGTTGTATGCCAGAACTCCGCCGGCGTCGCCCTCGCCGTCGAGCGCCTCGCGGAACAGGGTGTCGTAGACCGCGTCGTGGTCGATCGGCGCGCCGCTCGCGGCGGAGAACCGGGCGAAGACGCCCGCCCACGCCGCGAGCTCGCTCGCGCCGTTGTTGCAGTGGACCATCGCCACCGGGTCGCCGCTCGGCGTCGTCACGATGTCGAGTTCGTGGTGCCGGCCAGCGAGTGGACGCTCGAGGACGACCATTGCGAAGATGCTGGTCCCGGCGCTGACGTTGCCGGTGCGCGGCGTGACGGAGTCGGTCGCGACCATCCCGGTTCCGGCGTCGCCTTCCGGAGGACAGAACGGGATGCCCGCTCGCAGCGTCCCGGTCGGATCGATGCGCGCGGCGCCCTCGGTGGTGAGCACACCGGCCGGGCGTCCGGCCCTCAGCACTTTCGGCAGCGCAGCGGTCAGCGACAGCCCCGCCACGCTCTCGGCCGCCAGCTGCTCGTAGCGTGAGGTCAGATCCGCCGCGTAGTCGCCCGCCGCGGCGTCGATCGGGAACATCCCGGACGCGTCGCCGATGCCCAGCACCTTGCTGCCGGTCAGCTGCCAATGCACGTACCCGGCGAGCGTGGTGAGGAAGTCCAGACGGTCGATGTGCGGTTCGCCGTCGAGCACCGCTTGGTGCAGGTGGGCGATCGACCAGCGCAGGGGGATGTTGACGCCGAAGAGCTGAGAGAGCTGCCCGGCGGCCGGACCGGTCGTCGTGTTGCGCCACGTGCGGAACGGAACGAGCAGCTCGCCGTCGGCGTCGAACGGCAGGTAGCCGTGCATCATGGCCGAGACGCCGATGGCGCCGAACGTCTGCGGTCGCACGCCGAGGCGACGCTCGACGTCGTCGGCCAGGTCGCCGTATGCGCTTCGGAGACCGGTCCAGACGGCATCGAGCGAATACGTCCACATGCCGTCGATGAACTCGTTCTCCCATTCGTGGCCGCCGACGGCGATCACCGACGAGGGGTCGTCCAGGTCGACGAGGCACGCCTTGATGCGCGTCGACCCGAATTCGATGCCGAGGGAGGTGCGCCCGGCACCGATGGCCTCGCGGTGTCGCGTCGCGTTCTCGTCTGCCGCCATCGTTGCGCTCCTCATCGAGTTGTGACCGGTCACATTTCGTGACCTCAGTATCCCCGCCCCCTCCGCCCCTGTCAATTCCGCCCGAGCCCCCGCCCCCGCCTGCGCCCCGCCCCGCCCCGCCCCACCCCACCGCCCCACCCCACCCCCGCCGCCCCCGAGTACGCGCGAAATCTCCCGAAAACCGCCGAGTACGCGGATAATTCGTGGGCTCGACGGGTACGTATCGTGGGGTCAGCGTGGGGTCAGCGTGTGGGCGCGGGGCCGGTCGACTCCCGCACGATGAGCCGGGGTGTCACCACGGCGCTCCCGGCGCCGGGGGTCGGCAGCCGGTCGATCGCCGCCAGCAGGCGGGCGACGCAGGTGCGCCCGAGCCCGGTGAAGTCTGGGCGGATCGTCGTCAGCGGCGGCGCGAAGTAAGCGGCCTCGGGGATGTCGTCGAATCCGATGACGCTCACATCCTGCGGTGCGCTGCGACCGTCACGACGCAGGGCATGCAGCACCCCGAGGGCCATCTGGTCGTTGGAAGAGAAAACAGCGGTGACCGTGCGGTCCCGAAGCAGGTCTGCTCCGATGCGGGCGCCGGATGCGCTGGTCCAGTCGCCGGGTGCCGTGACGGTCACGCGCATCCCGAGCGTTCTCGCCTCTGCCAGAAAGCCGTCGCGGCGTGCGTTCGCCTCGGCCCAATCGGACGGCCCGGCCAGGTGGGCGACGGTCGTGTGGCCGAGCTCGGCGAGGTGCCGCGCGGCCATCCGCGCCCCCTCGATCTGGTCGGCGAAGGCCTCGTCGCCGGCCGCCTCGGCGCTGTGCATCGTCACCGACGGCACCGCGATCGACACGCTGTGCATGGCATCCAGCACCCGGCGTTGTGGGGCGACGACGACGATGCCTTCGACGGCCTGCGCCATCAGGTGGTCGAGGGCGGCCTCGATCTCGTCGGTCTCGACCGATGCCAGGTGGGCTATCGCCACGAACGAGCCGGCTTCGCGCGCCGCGCTCTCGACGGCATCGATGCTGCTCGCCGGACCGAACAGTGACGAAGACGACGACGCCAGGATGCCGATCGTGTTCGACCGCGCGGTCGAGAGCATCCTGGCCGCCCGATTGGGCCGGAACTGCAGCTCGTCCATCGCGGTCAGCACCCGCTGCCGCGTGCTCTCCCGAATGCTCGGATGCCCGTTGACGACACGCGAGACGGTCTGTCGCGAGACGCCCGCCAGAGCGGCCACCTCGCGCACGCCGGGCGCCGGTCGGGATTCTGTGTCGTCACGGCACCAGCGTAGAGGGCCCGAAGGTTGAGGATCGGCCCGGCCACATCCCCAGCGGCATCCCAGCCCGGCTCAATCGGGTTAGTGTAGCCTTACCTAAGTCCGCCGTTCCTGTTCGGAAAGTCTCGCTGTGAGCCTGCTCGCGTCTCCCGTCGTCAAGACCGATCGCCCGTCTTACCGACCGTATCGGGCGAGGGTCGCCCGGCTGCGGCGCCTGAGCCCCCACTTCGTGCGGGTCACATTCCGGTCGCCCGACTTCGACGTCTTCGGCACGGATGGGCTCGACCAGCGCATCAAGCTCGTGTTCCCGCTCGAGAACGGGCTGCTCTCCGATCTCGGCGTCGACGACGAAGCGCGCTACGACGAGGCGGCCCCCGCCGAGACGGATTGGTACGACCGGTGGCGCGCGCTGCCCGATGAGCGTCGCAACCCCATTCGCACCTACACCGTTCGCAGCATCGACCCGGCGCGGCGGCTGCTCGACGTCGACTTCGTCGCGCACGGCGACGGGAGTGCCAACGGCGGCCCGGCCTCCCGCTGGCTGGCAAAAGCGACCGAGGGAGACGAGCTGATCATCGTCGGCCCGGATGCGCGCAGCGTGCACTCCACCGTCGGCATCGACTGGCGGCCGGGCTCGGCCACCGATCTGCTGCTCGTGGGCGATGAGACGGCCGCGCCCGCCATCGCCGCCATCCTCGAGACGCTCCCGCCGGACCGCCGGGTGCACGCGTTCATCGAGGTCCCGGATGAGGGGGACCGCCTGCACGTCGACCTCCCTTCCGGGTTCGCGGTCGACTGGCTCGACCGGGCCGGCGGGCCCAGTGGATGCGCGCTGATCCCGGCCGTGGAGCACTGGGTCGCCGAGCATCCCGACACCATCGCCGCTGCCGCCGCGGGGCGCGTGCAGCAGCTCGACGAGGTCGACATCGACGCTGACGTGCTGTGGGAGCTGCCCGAGCACACGCAGAGCGGCTTCTACGCGTGGATCGCCGGCGAGTCCGGCACCGTGAAGACGATCCGGCGGCTGCTCGTCGGCCGCAATGGTGTCGACCGTGGCCGGGTGGCGTTCATGGGCTACTGGCGTCTCGGTAAATCCGGCCTCTGACCCGCCGCAGGGAGCGGGGAGAACAGGCGCTTGCGCTAGTGCCCGGCCTTCGCCGCGTCAACGCCGGCGAAGACCTCGGGGTAGTCGCTCAGCAGCGTCCAGTGGTCGACCGGCCAGCTGAGCACGAAGGCGCGGCCGACCACGTCGTTGAGAGGCACGAAGCCTTTTCCTGGATCGTCCATGTGGTAGCGGGAATCGGCCGAGTTGTATCGGTTGTCGCCCATCACCCACACCGCGCCGGCCGGCACGGTGACCGAGAAGTCGTCGTGCGAGACGGCCTCGACCCCGGCCGGCAGCAGAACGTAAGGCTCTTTCAGTGGCACGCCGTTCACGCTCATCTGGCCGAGGGCGTTGCAGCAGCTCACCTTGTCGCCCGGCAGGCCGATGAGCCGCTTCACGAGGTGCTGGTCGCTGTCGGAGGCGCTGAGGCCAACGAAGTCGAGCGTGGCATTCACGGCCGAGGAGATCGGATTGGTCGGCTTCGGGGCGAGCGGCGGCAGCCAGCCGCCCGGGTCTTTGAACACGATGACGTCGCCGCGCTGCAGGGGGAACAGCTTCGGCTCGAGCTCGTTCACGATGATGCGGTCGTTCACCTGCAGGGTGTTCTCCATCGAACCCGATGGGATGTAGAAGGAGCGGACCACGAAGGTCTTGATCAGAAACGAGACGAGGACCGCCACGACGAAGATCACCAGAATGTCCCGGAGAAGCGTCTTCCACGTGGACTTCTTCGCGGCTCGGCGCGGTCGCGCGGCGGTGGAGGACTCGGTCACAGGGATTCACGGTACCGGCTGAAGGCTGGGAGCCGCATCAGACTGGCGGAGGAGGTTCGCGTCATTCCCTTGTTTCGTGGGGCGGCCGGTGAGAGCATCGGTTCACAGGCCCGCGGCATCCGCCGGGGTTCGAGTGACCATGTTGACAGCGTTCGCACGCAGCGCACCGATGTCACGACGCGGACGACCGCGCCGCGGAGGGCGAGTCTGTGCCGTCGTGCTGCTGGTGGCGGGGTTGTGCCTCGGCTCGCAGCAGGCCGCGGTCGCCGACGATTGCGGCGACGCGGCGACGGGATGCGTGACGCCCACACCCACTGAGACGCCCACTTCGACCGTGACGCCCACGCCGACCGTGACGCCCACTCCTACCCCGACCCCGACGCCCACTCCTACCCCGACCCCGACGCCCACTCCGACCCCGACGCCCACTCCGACCCCGACGCCCACTCCGACCCCCACCCCGACTCGCACCGCACCCCACCACCCCGTGCCGACCGACGAAGTGACCCTCGCCCCCGACCCGGTTCTCTCCGACGGTTCGACGCTGGCCGCGGCCGAGGTCGCGCAGGCGACGGAGCTCGCCAGCCGGCTCGCCGCGGCCCAGCAGACCCTGACCGCCGCGACCGACGCTGCCCGCGGTGTGCAGCGTGAGAAGACGCAGGCGACCGCAGCGGCGAAGCTGCTCGCGGCGCAGGCCTCGGCCGCCCGGGAGCAGGCGGCGGCCTCGGCCGCGTTCGCCACCGCCCTCGTGCGCTCGCAGGGCGCGCGGGCGCTCATCGAGGATCCTCTGGCGGCTGCGCTCTCCACGCCCGGCAATCTGTTGCAGAAGCTCACCGCCGTCGACCGGTTCTCCCGGGCGACCGCCTCGCAGAAGGCCGCCATGGCGCAGGCATCCGCCGACGCCGAGCGCGCCCTCCGGCTGCACGATCAGTCCAGCAACGCTGCCGGCGCCGCCGCCGCGATCGACGTCGATGCCAGCGACCAGGCCGTCGTGGAGGCACGAGCCCACGTCGATGCCGCGGCCGGCGCTCTGGCGGCAGTACCGTCGTTGCAGGCGGCGGATGCGGGTTGGAGCGTGCTGCAGGACGGTCCGGCGTCGGCGACCGGCTGGGTGCTCCCGGTGCACGGAGAGCTCACCGATCTGTTCGGCCCGCGTCCATCGCGCCCGGCCGGAACCGCCCTGTTCCACCCGGGCGACGACATCGGCGCGAGTTGCGGCACCACCATCGTGGCCGCGAGCGCGGGAACCGTGCTGCAGGCCGGCTGGAACGGCTCGTACGGCAATTTCGTGCTGATCGACCACGGGGGCGGGGTGGAGACGGCGTACGGGCACATCATGGACGGCGGAATCGGCGTCACCGTGGGGCAGGTGGTCGCGGCCGGGCAGCCCATCGCCCGGATCGGCAGCACCGGAGCCTCGACCGGGTGCCACCTGCATTTCGAGGTGCGGGTGGGCGGTCTGCAGATCGATCCTCTGCCGTTCATGGCGGCTCGCGGCGTGCGCCTCGGTCAACCCTGACCGCACGCGCGCCCGGAGCTCGGGTGACGGTCTTCCCGGGCGCATCCTGATTGTTCCCGGCAAGGAGGCGTACGGTTCTGGCATGACCGAACTCACCGAGCTCGTCGGGTCATGGATGCGACGCCAGCGCTGGTACTCGACGAAGAACGTCGAACCGCGTCTGCGCCTGCTCGGTTCGTTCGAGGCGGAGCCGGCGAGCGATCAGGCCAGGGTCATCACGCATTTCTTCGCCGACGACGGACCCCGCCTGCCCCGCGTCTACCAGGTACCGGTGGTGGCCCGGGTGCACCGCGACGGCGATCCGACCGCGCTCATCGGCGAGGCCGGCGGTCGTTCGCTCTACGACGGTCCGGCCGACGAGGCCTACGTCTCGTCGCTGCTGGAGCTCATCGCCGGGGGAGCGCCGACCCGGGGCGGCGACGCGTCGGCTCGCGGTCATCGCATCGGCGACCCGGTTCGTCTGCGCTCGTCACGCCGCCTGACCGGTGAACAGTCGAACTCGGCTGTCGTCGCCGAACTCGACGGCGGTGACCTCGCACTCGTCAAGGTGTTCCGGGTCGTGCACGATGGCGCCAACCCCGATGTCTCCACCCTCGCGGCCCTCACCGCGGGAGCCTTCCGGCACACTCCGTCGTTGCTCGGCTGGGTGTCGGGGAGCTGGCCGGATTCGGCGGGCGATGCTCCCGCATCCGGTGACCTCGCGCTCGTGCAGACGTTCCTCACCGGCGCCGAGGACGGGTGGGAGCTCGCGGTGCGCGCGGCCGAGACCGGGGACGACTTCGGCGCCTTGGCGTTCGACCTCGGCGTCGGCACCGCGGAGCTGCACGCCCAGCTGGGCCGGCTGCTCCCGACGCGGGAGGCCGACCGGGATGACGTCGCCCGGGCGCTCGACGGGATGCTGCAGCGGCTGACGATCGCCAGCGCCGAGGTGCCAGAGATCGCCGGATCGCGCGCCGACATCGTCGCCGTCTATACGCACGCCGCGGAGGCGTCGAGGCCGCGGCTGCAGCGCATCCACGGCGACCTGCATCTGGGGCAGGTGCTGCTCTCGCCCGGCCGCGGATGGCAGTTCATCGACTTCGAGGGGGAGCCACTGCGACCCCTGGCCGAGCGATCGCGGCCCGACCTGCCGGTGCGGGACGTGGCCGGCATGCTCCGGTCGTTCGACTATGTCGCCGGTTCGCTCGCACGCCGGGAGCCGCCGGTGGATGCGGTGGCCTGGGCCGCGCGCGCCCGCCAGTCGTTCCTGCAGGGGTATGCCTCCGGCGACAGCGTGCACGGCGACGAGCTCGGAGACGGAGCGGGCCGGGCATCCGCCGACGATGCTGCGGCCCTGCTCGACGCGTTCGAGCTCGACAAGGCCGTCTACGAGGTCACCTATGAGTCGCGGCATCGTCCGGCGTGGGTGCCCATCCCACTCGCCGCCGTGCACCGCCTCCTGGCCGCTCGCGTCTAGCCGCCGCAGCGACCACCGCCGCCGAGCGGGCGCAAAGTGTCGTTCTGACGCAGAAAACCGCGGTGATCGCGACGTTCTGCGACCCCTCGGAACGTCGTCGTGCGATGGGGTGTGGATAACCTCCCGCGGCTACTCCTCCCGCGGCTACCCCTCCCGAGGCTACCCCTCCGGCGGCTACCCCTCGCGCGTCGAAGTCGGCAGGGTGAGGATGTCGGCGCCGTCTTCGGTGATGGCGATGGTGTGCTCGCTGTGCGCCGTGCGGCAGCCGGTCGCGCTGCGCAGGGTCCACCCGTCCGCATCCGTCACGAGGTCGGCGGTGTCGGCCATCACCCAGGGCTCCAACGCGAGGAGCAGCCCGGGGCGCAGCAGGTAGCCGCGCCCGGGTCGCCCCGTGTTGGCGACGTGCGGATCCTGGTGCATCGTCGACCCGATTCCGTGGCCGCCGAACTCGGTGTTGATCGGATAGCCGGCCTCGCTGAGCACGGTGCCGATGGCGTGGGAGATGTCGCCGATGCGGGCGCCGGGCCGGGCCGCGGCGATCCCGGCGCTCAGTGCGCGTTCGGTCGCGTCGATCATCGCCACGCTCTCGGGCGGTCGCGAGTCGCCCACGAGGAAGCTGATCGCCGAGTCGGCGGCGATCCCGTCGAGGGAGACGGCCAGGTCGAGTGTCAGCAGGTCGCCATCGGCGAGCGCCCGCGTGTTCGGCAGCCCGTGGAGCACGGCGTCGTTGACGGCCGTGCAGATCGAGTGGCCGAACGGCCCCCTCCCGAAGGAGGGCGCGTAGTCGACGTAGCAGGACTGCGCTCCGGCTTCGGCGATCAGCTCGCGTGCCCAGAGGTCGATGTCCAGGAGGGTGGTGCCGGCCGCGCTGCGACCCTTCAACGCCTGGAGGATGTCGGCGACGAGGGCGCCGGTCGCTCGTGCTCGTTCCTGTTCGGCGGGGGTCAGAATCTCGATCATGCGGCGTCCTCCTCGGTGGCGCAATAACAATACCGGTAATATCATACCGGTACTATAATCGGACGCATGGTCAGATTGCCGCTCACCCCTGCCGAAGTCGAACGCGGGCGGCGCCTCGGTGCCCTGCTCCGCCGGGCCCGGGGTGAGCGCTCGATGCTCGACATCGCACTGGCCGCCGGGGTCTCGCCGGAGACCCTTCGCAAGATCGAATCCGGGCGGGTCGCCACCCCCGCCTTCCCGACCATCGCGGTGATCGCGGATGTCGTCGGCCTCTCCCTCGACGCCGTGTGGGCTGAGATCAGCCGACCCGACGAGGCGGGCGAACGTGCCGGATCCCGTCACGATGCGCGGAACCGCCTCGCCGCCGGGGCCGCCCTCTCGACGTCCTGACGGACGGCGTCCTGATGCTTATCGAGGGCGTCAGGCTTCGGCTGTGCGGGGCAGATGCTTCGTCGAGAAGGCCAGCAGGAGGAGGCCCGAGAAGGCCGCCAACGCGATCAGAGCGATGAACAGGCCGATCGTCGACAGCGGCGGAGTCAGGGCCGAGAGCAGGGTCGGCACGAGGAAACCTGCGTAGGCGACCGCGTAGAACATCCCGGTGAGCCCGGCCAGATCACGGGGTGTCGCGATGCGCTGCACTTCGAGGAGCCCGGAGACGAGGGCGACTCCCATGCCGGCCCCCAATACGGCGCTCGCGACAACCCCGAGCACGAGAGAAGAGAGGGCGACCGCCGCGGTGAGCACCGCGAGACCCGCGGCGATCCCGATGAGTGCCGCCATCAATCCGCGGGCGCTGGAGGCGGTGTCGAGTCGCTTGGCGATCGGCTGAACCAGCGAGGCGACGCCGAGCGCGATGACGGTGAGCATCGTCGCGTAGGCCAGGCCCCAGTCGCCGGTCCGGTCGGCGAGCAGCACCGGCAGATAGCCGTAGGCGAGGGCCGCGGCGGCGAAGATCCACGGGGCGGCGACGAGCACCACCCGTCGGAACCGCTTGTGCCCGGCAGCCGGGATGCGCAACTGCGCCAGCAGCGGACCGCGCTCGCCGCCTACCGTCACCGTTTCCGGCGCACGCAGCACCACCCAGGCGAAGGGGAGCGTCACCAGGATGTGCACGATGAACGGTAGCTCTTCACCGAGCGCCGTGAACTGGGCGATGCCACCGGCGACCAGGGCGCCGGCGGCCGAGCCGAGCGTGAATGCGAGTGAGGCGCGGCGCGCTCCGGCGGCGGCATCGGCGGCCGGGTCGAAGCGCGGTGAGGAGAGCTCTTTGAGCCAACTCGTTCCGACGGCCATCGCGATGCCGACCGTCACGCCGGAGAGCAGGCGGCCGAGATAGATCGGCGCCGGTCCGAGCGCGCCGAGAGCGAGACTTCCGCTGGCGGCCATGGCGGTGAGGACTCCGGTGAACATCACCGGCCGTCGTCCGTGCCGATCGGAGAGCGCACCCGACACGAGCAGGGCCGGGGCGAGTCCGAGCACATAGACGCCGAGGAACATGTTCACGGTCAGCTCGGAGTAGTGCTGCACATCCTTGTACATCAGGAGCAGCGGACTGAACTGATTGCCGCACCAGGAGCAGAAGAACATGACGGCGAAGACGATCCGCCACGGAGGCTGGCCGGTGCGGTGGCTGTGGGAGTCGCCGACTCTGTCGCCGCTCACAGTGCGCCCTGATGCCGCGCGATGTGCGCATGCAGCAGGGTGTCGTATCCCGAGTCGCGCTGCAGGGTCGCGAGAAGCGTCTCATGGTCGGCGAGCGAGTCGGCCAGGGTGTCCGGTCGCACGCGGAACAGTTGGTGGCGCAGGCGTTGCTGCCGGTCACGCAGCGTTCGGAAGAACTGGCCGGCGAGCTCATTGCCCGACGCGTCGACGATGGCGGCGTGGAACGCCTGATCGGCTTCGACGAAGCCCTCGACGTCGCCTGACCCGACGGCCGCCCGCTGCGTGCTCAGCGCCGCTTCCAGGGCAGCGACGAGGTCGGCGTCCGCTCCACCGGCTTCCTGGATGCGCCTGGCCGCGCCCGCCTCGATCGCCTCGCGCAGGTCGAGCACGTTCTGCGCCTCGCGTGGGGACATCGGTGTGACGACGGCTCCCTTGCGTGAAGAGAGGGTGAGCAGTCCTTCCGCCGCCAGTCGGAGGAAGGCTTCGTGCATCGGGGTGCGGCTCACCCCGATCTCGTCTCCCACCTGTGCTTCGCTGAGCAGCTGCCCGCCGGGGGCGCCGCCGGTGAGGATGAGGTTCTTGGTGTGGCTGTAGGCGAGTTCGGCGGCGGGGATGGGGTCGGTCATGGCTCCAGGATACACCTTGCACGCAAGATTGCATGCAAGATAGATCACGATGAGACCCGGATGCGCCATGACGAATGTCACACCGCATCCGTGACGGGCGCCCCAGGGGCCGGCGGGAACCGCCCGACAGCATGGAATGTATGAGACCGTTCGGACGCGCCCTCACCCTTGCTCTGCTCTCGGCCGTGACGGCAGAATTCCTGCTCGGCGACCACCGGCTCGCCGGAGCCGCGCCGATCGGGGAGCAGTTGGCAGCGCTTGTGCTGTACGGCGCCTTCTCGGGCGCTGCCGCCGTGCTTATCCGCGATGTCGCCCGCCGCACCGGCCGCGGATGGCCGACGATCCTGCTGCTGGCCGTCGCGTTCGGCGTGATCGAGCAGGGGATGCTCGGCAGCGGAATCGGCGAGCTCGGGGCCATCGGGACGATCGGAGCCCTCGGTCGGCATGTGATCTGGGGCGTGAGCGCGCCCATCGCCGTCGTCGAAGCGCTGTTCCCCGGCCCGGTTGCCGGCCGCATCCCGGTCGCGCCGCAGCGGCAGGCACCCTGGCTCGCGATGCCGGGGACCGTGATCGCGGGCGCCGCGGCCCTCCTGGGCGGTGCGGCCCTCCTGGTCGTCTCGGTGAGCGAGCCCGGGTTCGCCGCCGCGCCCCGGCAGTGGGCGCTCGCGGTCGCGGCCGCCGTGATCGCCGCAGCGGCGGTCGCCGTGGTCGTCGCGCTCCGGCTCCCGCGTCGAAGCCCGCTGGGGCGCGGACACTACTGGTGGTCGATCCTGGTGGCGCTCGTCGCGACGAGCGCGTTCATCGGTGTCGACCAGCTGCCGCGCACGCTCCCGCTGTGGCTGTCTGCGCTGTTCCTTCTCTTACCGCTCGCCGCCGGCGCCGTGCTCGTAGTGGTGTTGCGCCTCGACGTGCTCGGGCTGGCGAGCGGGGCCATCCTCACCGCCTGCTGGCACGGGCTGACGGATGCACTACCGCTCGGTGTGCTGCCCGGCATAGAACAGAACCTGCTCGTGGGCATGAGCATCGCAGTGCTCTACACCGCCTACCTGGTTCAGCGGCGGCGGCCCGGCTTGCTCCGCGCTCAGTCCGCGGTGCTCTGAGCGGCGCCCACCCGGTAGCGGGCGCCCCGGTGGTTCTGCGGCAGCCGGTCGCCCGCGCCGTGCAGCTTGTGACGCAGGCTGCCCGGGACATACTCGTCTGGGTATGCACCGCGCTTGCGCAGCTCGGGGATGACGAACTCGACCACGTCCTCGAATGTGCCGGGGGTGATGGCGTAGGCGAGGTTGAAGCCGTCGACGTCGGTCTCCTCGACCCACTCCTGCAACTGGTCGGCGATTTCAGCACCCGAGCCGATGATGAACGGGCCGAGCCCGCCGATGGCGCCGAGCCGGCCGATGTCGCGCACGGTCCATTCGCTGCCATCCTCATTGGCGCGCTGGTAGTTGGCGACCACCGACTGGATCGCGTTGCTCTTCACATTGCCGATCGGTTCGTCGAGGTCGTACTGCGAGAGGTCGACGCCCATCCAGCCCGACATGAACACGAGAGCGCCCTCGGGGCTGGCGTACTGCAGATAGTTCTCGTACTTGGCCTGGGCTTTCTCGCTGGTCTCATCGGTGATGATGGTGAGAAGTGTGTAGATGCGAGCGGCGTACCGGTCGCGGCCGGCCGCCTCGAGACCGTCGCGGATCTTCGCGACCGTGGCCGTGAGCCCGTCTTTGGTGGATGCGGCGACGAAGATCGCCTCGGCGTTCTCCGCCGCGAACGCGATGCCGCGGCTGGAGGCGCCCGCCTGGTAGATCACGGGTGTGCGCTGCGTGCTCGGCTCGGAGAGGTGGATGCCGGGCACCGTGTAGTGCTTGCCCCGGTGGCCGATCTCGTGCACCTTGGCCGGGTCGGTGAACACGCCCGATTCACGGTCGCGGATGACGGCGTCGTCTTCCCACGAGCCCTCCCACAGCTTGTAGAGCACCTCGAGGTATTCGTCGGCCTGGTCGTAGCGGTCGTCGTGCTCGAGCTGATCCTCGTGGCCCATATTGCGGGCCGCCGACGGCAGATAGCCGGTGACGACGTTCCAGCCGACGCGGCCGTTCGTCAGGTGGTCGAGCGTCGACATGCGCCGCGCGAAGGGGTAGGGATGCTCGTAAGCGGTGCCCGCGGTGACCCCGAAGCCGAGGTGCTCGGTCACGAGGGCCATCGCCGAGATGAGCAGCACCGGGTCGTTCACCGGAACCTGCGCACCATGACGGATGGCGGCCTCGTTCGACCCGCCGTACACGTCGTAGGTGCCGAGCACATCGGCGATGAAGATGCCGTCGAACGCTCCGCGTTCCAGCAGCTTGGCCAGCTCGGTCCAGTAGGTGAGGTCCTTGTACCGCCACGCCTGATCGTCGGGGTGCCGCCACATCCCGGAGGACTGGTGGGCGACACAGTTCATGTCGAAGGCGTTGAAGCGGATCTGTCGGGTCATCCCTCCAGGATGCGCGACGGGCTGGTCGCGACGCATCCGTTGCGCAACCTGACGTAACGAAAGGGTGCCATCGCCGGTTCGGGGAACCCTCTGCGCCTACCGACCGACCGGGGCCTCGGCGGCCAGCCGCTCCACCTGCGCCAATGACGCCGCGGTCGCGACGCCGCCGACACCGTGGGCGGCGGCGGCACGGATGCGCGCGGCCGTCCCCTCTCCGGCCTCGGTGAACAGCCACTCCAGATTGACGGCGATCGTGGACACGCGCTCCCTCCGGCGTCGCGCCTCTCGCGCCACCGTTGCCGACACTATCGTCGCGCGCTTCCCGTGCCGAAGGCGGCCGGCGACGTTCGGCCGGCGTGAGCGTACTGTGACGAACATGAACGACAAGAAGCACGACGACGACTATGACCTGAGCGAAGAGAAGCTGGTGGCGCCCGAAGAGAACATCCCGTGGCTGCCCCAGCCGACCCCGACCGACGGCGAAGCCCCGGCGCCCTGAACGACGCCCATGAAGAGGCGATGTGCACGCCACGCCCTAGGCTGATTCAGTGAACCGACGATCCCAGCTGCATGTGCCCGTGTGGTTGGCGATCGTGCTCGCCATGATCTGTGGCGCCGGTGTCGCTGCGCAGTCGCGCATCAACGGAGAGCTCGGCCATCGCCTCGACGACGGTTTCGCCGCGGCCCTCATCTCGTTCGGTTCCGGGCTCGTCATCCTCACTGTCGCGCTGGCGGTGGCGCCGGCCGGGCGCCGCGGACTCGTGCGGGTGCGGGGTGCTCTGCGCTCCGGGGAGCTGCGCTGGTGGTTCGTCTGCGGCGGCGCCGCCGGCGCCTTCCTCGTGCTGTCGCAAGGGCTCACCGCCGCTGCGCTCGGGGTCGCCCTGTTCACCGTGGCGATCGTCGCCGGGCAGACCGTGAGCGGCCTCGTGCTCGACCTCATCGGGGTCGGGCCGGGAGGCAAGCGTCCCCTGACCGGCGCGCGGGTGCTCGGCGCCTCGCTCGCGCTCATCGCGGTGGTCTGGGCGGTGTCCGCGCAGCTGTCGGGCGGCGTTCCGTTCTGGATGCTGCTGCTCCCGCTGCTCGCCGGCCTCGGCATGGGGTGGCAGCAGGCGGTCAACGGGCAGGTCCGGGTCGTGGCCGAGAGCGCGCTGACAGCGACATTCATCAACTTCCTCGTGGGAACGACTGTTCTGCTGGTGCTGTTCCTTGCGCACACGGCCGTCGCCGGGCTGCCGCGGCCGCTTCCGGCGGAGCCGTGGCTCTATGTGGGCGGTGCCATCGGTTGCGTCTTCATCGCCGGGGCCGCCCTGCTCGTCCGCGTGACCGGTGTGCTGGTGCTCGGTCTGGCGACGGTCGCCGGTCAGCTCGTGACCGCACTCCTGCTCGATGTGTTCATCTCGGGCGCGCACACCATCGCCTGGACGACCGTCGCGGGCACCGTGCTCGCGCTGGTCGCCGTCTGTGTGGCGAGCCTGCGCATCCCGCCCCGTGTGCGGCGCTGACCGCTGGTCAGTCCAGCGCGGTCAGGTACCGTTCCGGGTCGATCGCCTTGCGGTGGCCCTCTTTGGACCCGTCGGGGATGCCGCCGACGTAGAGCCAGCCCAGCAGCCGCTCGTTCTTCTTCAGGCCGTGCATCGTGTGCACCGCCTTCGAGCGGGTCTGGTGACCGGTGCGCCAGATCACGCCCCAGCCGGCGTCGTGCAGCAGCAGGCTCAGCAGATGCGCGACGCCGGACGCCACCGTGTCCTGCTCCCAACCGGGAACCTTGTCGCTCGCGGTTCGCACTGCGACGATCGCCAGCAGAAGAGAGGAGCGCAGCGGCTTGGCCGCCAGCTTTTCCGCCTCGGAGCCGCTGGCGCGAGCATCCTTCACGAAGGCCGCACCGAGACGCCGCCGCGCCGATCCGCGCAACTCGATCACCCGCCAGGGGTGCAGCGAGCTGTGGTCGGCAACCCGGCCGGCCGCGGCGATCAGCGGAAGCAATTCGTCGTGGCTGGGCGCAGCCTCGGTGACGCGGGAGTACGAACGGCGCGCGGCGACCGCGTCCGCCAGAGCGCTCACGGTCACTCGCCGGCGGTGAAGTTGAGCGCGATCGAGTTCATGCAGTACCGGTCGCCGGTCGGCGTTCCGAAGCCGTCGTCGAAGACGTGGCCGAGGTGCGAATCGCAGGCGGCGCAGCGCACCTCGGTGCGGATGACGCCGAGGCTGTCGTCTTCGAGCAGCGTGACCGCCTCGGGGCGCACCGACTCGTAGAAGCTCGGCCAGCCGCATCCGGAGTCGAACTTCGTTCCCGACTTGAACAGTTCGGCGCCGCACGCCGCACAGGTGTAGAGGCCGGCGCGGCTCTCGTCGAGCAGCTCACCCGTCCAGGGGCGTTCGGTCGCGGCTTCGCGCAGGACCGCGTATTGCTCGGGGCTGAGCTCCTCGCGCCACTCTTCATTGCTCTTGGTGACGGTCTCGTCCATGGCGGGTCCTTTCGTCAGACTCCAGACTAAACGGATGCGGCCCCCGGACTGTTCCCGGTTTCCGCACGACGTGCCGAGCACTTGGGGGAACACACAGAATCGCGCAAATAGGATGAACCGCGAACAGCGGGCGCGCCCGCACGGCGACGGCAGGAGAGGTGGCGGGATGGCTACGGCGGCAGACGACCAGGCGCGCCCCTCCGCGACCGGTTCGGTGCTGGCCGAGCGCGACGCCGCGATCCTCGCTTTCGAACGGCAGTGGTGGCGGCACGCCGGTGCCAAGGAGCAGGCGATCCGTGAGGAGTTCGGCCTGTCGGCGGCGCGGTACTATCAGCTGCTCGGCGCCTTGATCGATTCCCCTGCCGCCCTGCAGCACGACCCCATGCTCGTCAAGCGGTTGCAGCGTCTGCGCGAAGCGCGGATGGCCGCCCGGAGCACCCGGACCCTCGCGTCCGACGACTGAGGACCACGCACACGATGGCAGAGAAGTACCCCAAGGACCGGTTCGACTCGATTCCCGACGACCTCCGCCGCGTCGGCGCGCACCGCGCTCCCCGCGCGAAGGGTCGCGGATGGATCGGGTTCGGCTGGGCCGCCCTGGCGACCGTCGTCCTGATCGGTCTCGGTGTCTTCACGCTCTCCCTGGTGAACGGGAGCATCTCGTTCAAGGGCGGAATCGGCGGCGCCTCAGTGTCGCCGAGCGTGTCGTCCACCCCGACGCCGACGATCGTTCCGACCGTCAACCCGGCGCTCACCGTGAACGTGCTGAACGGCACAAGCACTGCGAACCTCGCGGGCAAGGTGGGTGACATCCTCACTGCCGCCGGCTGGAAGGTGGGCGCCCGTGCCAACGCCGACGCGACCAACCTCACTCAGACGATCGTCTACTACTCGGATGCGAAGAACCAGGCGGCGGCATTGGGCGTCGCCCAGTCGCTGCCGGGCGCGACCGTGGCGTTGACGCAGGATTACGCGGCGACCGGAGCCGATCTCACGGTCGTGGTCGGCAGCGACTTCACAGGCTGACCGGCGTCAGGAAACCGCGGCGGGTCGGCCGTTTTGTTTCGTACTTGTTTAACTTGCGTTGTTTTCGGGTCGTTCAGCGTCCCATTGCGAAAATCACTAGTGATTACTTGGATTGAAAGCATTAGTATCTGGTTTCAACGCGCTGGTGATGGGCCGGAGCGAGGAAACACAGCAATGGGAGTAATGCATGGCGAACGGAACCGTGAAGTGGTTCAACGCTGAGAAGGGCTACGGCTTCATCACCGTCGATGAAGGGGGACAGGACGTCTTCGTCCACTACTCCGCGATCGACATGAGCGGCTACAAGGTCCTCGAGGAGGGCCAGGCGGTCGTCTTCGAAGTCGGCACCGGGCAGAAAGGCCCGCAAGCCGAGTCGGTGCGACCGGCGTAGCACGCAGCAACCAACCAGAATCGAGCGCCGCCCCTCCCCGAGGGGCGGCGCTCCTTCTGTTGTGAGCGAACCGGCGGCGCTCGTCTTGCACTCGGCAGCCCCGAGTGCCAGAATCGCTTTAGCACTCCATCTGATCGAGTGCTAACGATTCGCATCTTTCGCAGACGTCCGGGAGGGACGAGAAACAACCATGGCAAAGATCATTGCTTTCAATGAGGACGCGCGCCGCGGCCTCGAGCGTGGCCTGAACATCCTGGCCGACACCGTCAAGGTGACGCTTGGCCCGCGCGGCCGCAACGTCGTCCTCGAGAAGAAGTGGGGCGCCCCCACGATCA
The DNA here is from genome assembly GCF_020009625.1 of Leifsonia poae. NCBI lineage: Bacteria > Bacillati > Actinomycetota > Actinomycetes > Micrococcales > Microbacteriaceae > Leifsonia > Leifsonia poae. Next base: position 1,333,426 of record NZ_JAIHLP010000002.1, on the reverse strand, counting down.
CCAACGACGGCGTGTCCATCGCCAAGGAGATCGAGCTCGACGACCCGTACGAGAAGATCGGCGCCGAACTCGTCAAGGAGGTCGCCAAGAAGACCGACGACGTCGCCGGCGACGGAACCACCACCGCCACCGTTCTGGCCCAGGCCCTCGTCAAGGAGGGTCTCCGCAACGTCGCAGCCGGTGCCGACCCCATCACGCTCAAGCGTGGCATCGAGAAGGCGACGGCCGCCGTCATCGCCGAGCTGATCGAGAACTCCAAAGAGGTCGAGACCAAGGAAGAGATCGCGGCGACCGCCTCGATCTCCGCCGGTGACACCGAGATCGGCGCCATCATCGCCGAAGCCATCGACAAGGTCGGCAAAGAGGGCGTCGTCACCGTCGAGGAGTCGAACACCTTCGGCACCGAGCTCGAGCTCACCGAGGGCATGCGCTTCGACAAGGGCTACCTGTCGCAGTACTTCGTGACCGACCCCGAGCGCCAGGAAGCGGTCTTCGAAGACCCCTACGTGCTCATCGCGAACCAGAAGATCTCGAACATCAAGGATCTGCTGCCGATCGTCGACAAGGTGATCCAGGCCAACAAGCAGCTCCTGATCATCGCCGAGGATGTCGACGGCGAGGCCCTGGCCACGCTGATCGTCAACAAGATCCGCGGCATCTTCAAGTCGGTCGCCGTCAAGGCCCCCGGCTTCGGCGACCGCCGCAAGGCGCAGCTGCAGGACATCGCCATCCTCACCGGTGGCCAGGTCATCTCCGAAGAGGTCGGCCTCAAGCTCGAGAACGTGACTCTCGACCTGCTGGGCACCGCCCGCAAGGTCGTCATCACCAAGGACGAGACCACCATCGTCGAGGGCAGCGGTGACCCCGAGCAGATCGCGGGTCGCGTCGCCCAGATCCGCAACGAGATCGACAACACCGACAGCGACTACGACCGTGAGAAGCTGCAGGAGCGTCTGGCGAAGCTCGCCGGCGGTGTCGCGGTCATCAAGGCCGGCGCCGCCACCGAGGTCGAGCTCAAGGAGCGCAAGCACCGCATCGAAGACGCGGTCCGCAACGCAAAGGCCGCCGTCGAAGAGGGAATCGTCGCCGGTGGCGGCGTGGCCCTCATCCAGGCGGGCAAGACCGCGTTCGAGAAGCTCGAGCTCGTCGGTGACGAGGCGACCGGTGCGAACATCGTCAAGGTCGCCATCGAGGCTCCGCTCAAGCAGATCGCCCTCAATGCCGGTCTCGAGCCGGGCGTCGTCGTCGACAAGGTGCGCAACCTCCCCGTCGGTCACGGCCTCAACGCCGCGACCGGTGAGTACGTCGACATGCTCGCCTCGGGCATCAACGACCCGGTGAAGGTCACCCGCTCCGCGCTGCTGAATGCTGCGTCGATCGCGGGCCTGTTCCTCACCACCGAGGCCGTCGTCGCCGACAAGCCGGAGAAGAACCCGGCCCCGGCCGGCGACCCGACCGGTGGCATGGACTTCTAAGTCCGACCCGTTCGACACGAGGGCGTCTCCCGCAAGGGAGGCGCCCTCTTCCGTTGCCGTCGCCGCCCGTGACGAGGTGTCACGAATCGCCGTGCGACCGGATGGTCACGCGGCGATTCGTGACACCTCGACGAGACGAGACGAGGCGAGACGAGACGAGGCGGCCGAGCGGATGCGCGTCAGCGGGTGAGGGACGGCACGATGGTGGGGCCCGTGTCGTGCGCGCTGGTCGGCGCCAGCGGCAGCGAGACACGGAAGGTCGCCCCGCCGCCCTCGGTTTCGACGACCTCGACGGTGCCGTTGTGGGCGGCGACGATCGAGGAGACGATCGCGAGGCCGAGCCCGCTGCCGCCGGTCTCGCGGGCGCGCGACGTGTCGGCGCGCCAGAACCGCTGGAAGATCTTCTCGCGGATCTGCGGCGGGATGCCCTCGCCGTGGTCGCGCACTTCGAGCACGGCCCGATCGGTCTGATGGTTCACCTGCACCATGATCTCGAGCGGGCTGTCGTTCGCCGTGAAGCGCAGCGCATTGCCCATCAGGTTGGTGACCACCTGGCGGATCTTGTTCTCCTCCGCGAGCACGATCGCCGGCTCGGCGATGGGATGCGGCGGCAGGATCACCTGCTCGGTCGACTCGATCGCTGGCAGGGGGCCGCCGACACGACGGGGCCGCCGGCGAAGCCGGGCCAGGGTCGCCCCGGCGAACGCGATCGGACCGGTGGCATTGGAGACCTTGCCCGGTGTGTCCGGGATCAGCAACGGCACGGTGTCGACGCCGGGCTCCCCGGGGTCGACCCTGGGGCGGAGGGGGCCGAGGATGGGGTCGGGGGTGAGCACCGTCACGACGCGTCCGGGGGAGCCGGCCATCGCATCCATCGCCGCGTCGCGCGCGATCGGCACGAGGTCGACGGGCCGGAGGTCGAGCGGTTTCGTCTCGTCGAGCCGGGCCAGTTCGAGGAGGTCTTCGACGAGGCCGCCCATGCGGATGGCCTCCTTCTCGATGCGGTCCATGGCCTGCGCCACGTCTTCCGGGGTCTGCAGGGCGCCCATCCGGTACAGCTCGGCGTAGCCGCGCACTGAGACGAGCGGTGTGCGCAGTTCGTGGCTGGCGTCGCCGACGAAGCGGCGCATCTGCTCGATGGTCTTCGCTCGGTCGTTGAAGGCGCGGTCGATTCGATTGAGCATCGTGTTGAGGGAGCGGTTGAGCCGGCCGACCTCGGTGTTGGGTGTGGCGCCGCCGAGACGCTGGCTGAAGTCGCCGTCGGCGATGGCCGCAGCGGTCTCCTCGACGCCGCGCAGTGGGGCGAACGTCGTCGTCACGAGCATGCGGGTGAGTCCCGCGCCGACGATCACCACGATCACGCCGAATCCGAGGAAGATCGCGAGGAAGCTCGCCATCACGGTGTCGATCTGCCCAGTGGACGTGGCCACGACCGCAGTGCCCAGTGCTCCCGGCGAGGTGGTGAGGGTGACCGTCTGGGCGAGGGCGCGGTAAAGAGTGTGGCCGTCGACGCTCGGCAGATTGTAGGCCGCCTGGCTGAGTTCTTTGCCCTTGATCAGGCTGAGGGTCTTGGGGATGTCGGGCCGTCTGGCCTCCGGCATGTTTCCCCAGTTCGACCGGATGAGTTTGCCGTCGGAGTCGTAGAGCGCGGTGAAGAAGCTGGAGGCGCTGCCGTCGGAAGCGATCTTGTCGTCGCCCGAGCTCGACGAGAACAGGTTGGCGTTGAGGTTGTTCGGCTGCGAGGCGGCCACCAGCTGCGCGTCGAGCTGGTAGAGCAGCACCGGCTTCAGCATGGTCATCGTGCCGATACCGGTGACCAGCAGCCCGAGCGTCAGCATCAGCACGGTCACCCCGGTGATCTTCGTGCGCAGGGAGATCGCGTTCCAGCGGTCGAGGAGGCGTGCGTGCATCAGGCCGCCAGTTTACGGACGATACCTGGGCTTACGCCTTGGCCGCCTTGAGCATGTACCCGAAGCCGCGCTTGGTCTGGATGAGCGGCTCGCTGGAGTGCGTATCCACCTTGCGGCGCAGGTAGGAGATGTAGGACTCGACGATGCCGGCGTCGCCGTTGAAGTCGTACTCCCACACATGGTCGAGGATCTGCGCCTTCGACAGCACCCGGTTGGGGTTCAGCATCAGGTACCGCAGCAGCTTGAACTCGGTGGGGGAGAGCTCGATGGCGGTGTCGCCGACGAACACCTCGTGGGTGTCTTGGTCCATGGTCAGCTCGCCGGCGCGGATGACCGCGTCTTCGTCGGCCTGCATCGTGCGGCGAAGGATGGCTTTGATGCGGGCGACGATCTCGTCGAGGCTGAACGGTTTGGTGACGTAGTCGTCGCCGCCGACGGTGAGACCGGTGATCTTGTCTTCGGTGTCGTCTTTGGCGGTGAGGAACAGGATGGGCGCGGTGTAACCCGCGCCACGGAGGCGCTTCGTGACGCCGAACCCGTTCATGTCGGGCAGCATCACGTCGAGGATGATGAGGTCTGGCTCCTCTTCGAGGACCGCGGAGATGGCCTGGGCACCATTGCCGACAGCGCGCACGGCGAACCCGGCGAAGCGCAGGCTGGTGGTGAGGAGGTCGCGGATGTTGGGCTCGTCGTCGACGATGAGAATGCGAGGTCCGGCGTTCATGATCCCATTATCTGCGCGTTAGCTGATTCCTGCCTGTGAGACGTCGGTGTGCAGATGGTGTGGGGGTCTGGCGGGCCCCGTGAGATGAGTGGATGCTGAGATCAGTGGATGCGCCGCGCACTGCGCGCGGCTCACCGCTCACCGCTCACACAGGAGGACGCCATGACCCAGCCCACCGTCGTCATCGCCGGAGCCGGACTCGCCGGTGCCACGACCGCCACCGAGCTCCGCACGCGCGGCTTCGACGGGCGCATCCTGTTGCTCGGCGCCGAGGCCCACGCGCCCTACATTCGGCCGCCGCTCTCGAAGGAGCTCCTGAAAGGCGAGGCCGACCGCTCGGCGACACTCGTGCATCCCGACGATTGGTACGCGCAGAACGCCGTCGAGCTGCTGCCCGAGACCGAAGCGGGCTCCTTCGACGCCTCCGCGCACGAACTGTTCCTCACCGGGGGCGGGCGACTCACCTTCGACGCCCTCGTGCTCGCCACGGGCGCCCGGGCGCGCCGGCTCGACGTTCCGGGCGCAGGCCACGGCGCCGTCTTCACCTTGCGCACCCTGGAGGAGAGCGAATGGCTGCGGGCGGCCCTCGCGGTCGGTGGGCGCCGGGTCGTCGTCGTCGGCTCGGGGTGGATCGGTCTGGAGGCCGCCGCCGCCGCGCGCGGCTACGGCAACGATGTCACCGTGATCAGCCGGTCGGCGGTTCCCCTTACGTCGGCGATCGGCGCCGAACTCGGCGGGATGTTCGAGCGGTTGCACGTGGCCAACGGGGTCGCCTTCCGCGTATCGGAGACTGTCGTGGCGATCGGTGGAGGCGACGACGGGCCGCGCGAGGTCGTCACCGGCTCGGGGGAACGGCTGCCGGCCGACATCGTGGTGGTCGGCGTAGGCGCAGTGCCGGCTGTGGAGGTCGGCGAACGCAGCGGGCTGACGCTCGGCGACGGCATCCTCGTCGATCACGGGATGCGGGCGAGCGCCGAAGACGTCTACGCCGTCGGCGACGTGGCCGACCCCTACCTGCCCGCCCTTGGCCGCCACCTGCGCAACGAGCATTGGGCGAACGCGATCGTCGGCGGCGAGGTGGCGGCCGCCGCTATCCTGGGCGAACGCGCGAGCTACGATGCGATCCCGTACTTCTACTCCGACCAATACGATCTGGGCATGGAGTATTCAGGCTATGCGCCGCTCGCGGCCGACGCCGAGATCGTCTACCGCGGCGACAGGGATGCGGGTGAGTTCATCGCCTTCTGGCTGCGGCACGACCGCGTGGTGGCGGGCATGAACGTGAACGTGTGGGATGTGAACGAGGGCGTGCAGCGCCTGATCCGGGAAGGTGTGCGAGTGGACCGCGACCGATTGAGCGACGAGAGCGTCGACCTTGCTGCCCTCTGACGAGAGAGGAATGCGCGAGACCGGAATGCGCGAGACCGGAATGCGCGAGACCGGAACTGGTGAGACCGGAATGCACGCGGCGGGAATGTATCTGCCGCCCCTGCGCATCCCGGTGCGCACCATCGGCGCCCGCACATTCGACTTCTCCCGCCGAGTCGCGGTGATGGCTGTCGTCAACCGAACGCCAGATTCGTTCTTCGACCAGGGGCGCACCTTCGCGCTCGACCGCGCGGTCGCCGCCTCGTTCGAGGCGGTCGCAGCCGGCGCGGATTGGGTCGACATCGGCGGTGCGCCGTTCGCGCCCGGCGAGCCGATCCCCGTGGAGGAGGAGGCTGAGCGCGTCGTCCCGGTGATCGCCGAGTTGCGCGCCGGCTCGGATGTGGTGATCTCGGTTGACACGTTCCACGCCGCGGTCGCTCGCCGCGCCATCGAAGCCGGAGCCACTGTCATCAACGATACGACCGGCCTCAGCGACCCGGGGCTGCTGCCGGTGGTCGCCGACAGCGAGGCCACGCTGGTGATCACCCACAGCTTGGCGACACCGCGCACGTTCTATCCGAGGCCGCACTTCGACGACGTTGCAGGAGAGATCGCCGCCTTCCTGGCGGAGCGTGTCGAACGCGCCCTGTCCGCCGGAGTGCCCGAGGAGCGCATCGTCGTCGACCCCGGGCACGACCTCAACAAGAACACTCTGCAGACGCTCGAACTGACACGGCGGCTGAGCGAGATCGCCGACCTCGGCTATCCGACGCTCGCGGCCGTCTCGAACAAGGACTTCATCGGCGAGACCCTGAACGCCGACCGCTCCCACCGGCTCGAAGGGTCGATCGCGGCGGCCGTGGTGTCGATCGTGAACGGAGCCCGCATCATCCGGATGCACGATGTCGCCGCCTCCGTGGCCGCCACCCGCATGACAGAGGCACTGCTCGGACTGCGGGAACCCGCCTTTCTCAAGCACAACATGGGAGACGTGAATGTCTGAGCCGGGCATCACCCGACTTTTCCCACTGCCGGCGGTCGACGGCCTCGGCGATGCGCAGATCGCCGAGCTCTACACGGCCGGGGCCGAACGCCGCCCGTGGCTGCGCGTGAACTTCGTGACGAGCGTCGACGGCGCCGCCACCCACCAGGGCCTCTCGGGCGGGCTCTCCGATGACGCCGACAAACGCGTCTTCGCGATCTTGCGTCGACTCTGCGACGTAGTGGTGGTGGGCGCCGGAACGGTGCGCGCCGAAGGGTATAGCGCGATGCGGGTCGACGCCGCCTCGGAGCGGTGGCGCACTGAGAACGGGATGAGCCCGCATCCGGTGTTCGCGATCGTCTCGGCCGGCCTCGACCTCGACCCGGCGAGCCCGATCTTCGCAGACGCACCCAATCGTCCGATCATTCTCACCACGGAGCGGTCACGGCCCCAGGCGCGGGAGGCACTGGCCGACGTCGCCGACGTCGCTATCTGCGGGCGCGACCGAGTGGAGGCGGAT